>JACZRS010000029.1 GCA_022574595.1 Planctomycetota bacterium
GTTTTAGTTGTCATTTAGCTGATTGCTCCTGTACTGATTCAAAGCTGAGTGTTACATCGATGTGATCATGATTAGCCTTTGATTGTGGTTGCTTTAATTGCCAACTGGGCAAGGGCGCTAATGCATCTGCAAATTGCTGGACATCAGCCATGGTTGGTACTTTGGCTCGTATGGTGATCGAAGTTTGCGTTATAGATATAGATTCGGTTTGCACATGTATATTGCCTGGCCAAAGCGAAAGCAGATTAGCAAGTAATAATGAAGATGCATTAATTTCAGTACTGACTCTATCTCCACTTCGAGTTTGTTGTAAACGCCGCAGTTCTGCGGTGATGCGAAGTGCTCCCGGAAGTGCCCCCGGAATGTTTGATCCTGAATCGAATACTTGCTCTAAGAGTTTAGTTTGTGAGTCGTGAAGGGTTTCAATTTGTTTAAGCGCAGCGTTCGTGCGTCGCTCTAAACCTACAATAAGCAGTATTGTGCAAATGGTGATGATGCCGCAAACAAGCAGCGTTGATCGTCGATGAAGTTGCCTTAAAATCTTGGGCTGATATTCATCTGTTAGCAGATTAAGCTGGAATGGATCACAATCTTGATCTATAAATGAAGGCAGTTCACTTGGTGTTAATGTGATCGCTTTGGGATCAAGCCCATCATCAAGAAGTTCTTTAGGTAAACCACATGCCACATAATGATTGACGTTACTTGATAACGGTCTATAAACAGCCTGGATATCCTCAATAGCTACTGCAGGCAAATAACTTTCAAATATATAACCAAGTTGCTGGGATTTTCTGCGCAAAGATCTCATATGCGAATTGTTGATACATGAAGCATCGAGGATTGCCCAATAGAATCGTGAAGATGGCCATTTGAGGTGTTTGTGCTGCTGATCTGTTGAGGCAATCACGAGCCATCCCCCTTATCCGCCTCAAGTTGCAAGTAATGAGTGAATCTGCCATCGCTTAGCAGCACTGTGTCTTTGGTAATGTCTCTAATGGTGTGGCCAAGTATGGATTGGCCGTTTGCGACTATTAGTAGTTGATCTGAATCTGGATCGTAAAGCGCTGCTTTAAGGGTGTTGCCATCGCTTATTATGCCGATGAGTTGTAACTTTAATGGTTTAGCGCGAGGTGGTTCTTTTTTAGCTAGTGCGGTTGAAGTTTTCTTAACAGGTGGTGGATTCCATAAATTCGCAGTGAACGCACTTAGATCTAGCGATTGATCAGAATCGTTTTCCACTAATGGTGCTGCTTGACGTAGATCAATTGTAATGAGATCAACGCTAATTATATCCTGCAATAGGATCGCCCAGCTGGCGCACGCAATTATTGCAATACAGCCAACCAGCCAGATCAATTTCATTGTTCTCTTGATCGATCGAATTGGATCATTCAGTGATTGCAAGTCTCTGTACACACTCCCAGGTTGATTTTGTTTTTGTGTAGATAGCCCACCATGAACGGTTAAGTGAATCTACACGGATATCTATTCGGAACGACCAGGCATTGCTGGAATTAGCTAATCTTATTGTCCGTGGTTTTGAGCTTTGATTTACTTGTAGTTCGCCGAGATTTGCTGCACGGCCTTCATTACGCGCAGCTAGAACAACTTCGAGTCCACCTCGACCTGCTGATCTAAGCGCTTGTTCTATTACTTTCAGCGGCGCGGTATTGAGATTGATTGTGTTATTACTGTGAGTAGCGATTACAGAACCGATAGCTGTAGGGATATATTGGTCTTGATAACGCAGCTGGGAAAGACCTCCTTCGGCATCGGATGCGTCAAGTGGATCGATAAATCCTAACGGTTGCGACTTGCTGGGTAATGGATAAACTCTCAGCTTCTCACCCCCGGAATACTCAAAGGTAAACTGATCGAGCCCCCGTTGCTGGTTGCGTTTGATCTTCAATTTATCAATTGCTGCAATGACATTTCTTGATAAAGCAAGGCGCATAGGTGAACCGGCCTGTGCAAGTTCAATCGGCACCATGCCGCATTGGTCCCAGGCCGTGATGCGCAGTTCGTAATTAGTATCATTTATAGTCCATGCATCATGCAGCACATCTACGCGCGGCTCCAGCAAATCCGGGGGAAGCACCACTTGATCTGCTTCGTTGCTAAGCCAGCTTAAGATTGCGTCATTAGAAGCTGTAAGAAGATCATCCGCTTGTTTGGCAGATTGATCTAATTGGCGATGGATCTTGTTGGTAGATGCAATATTGACCAAGCTAACTGAACTCGTCATTACCAGGATAAGTGCAGCCAGAACAACCAGCAGTGCTGCTCCGCGCCGAGAGGGTGCATAAATTGATGAGCTATTGAGACTCATGGCAGCCGATAGCTCCTGGTAATTATTTGATTATTTTCTGAAGTAATGCTCACACGAAGAGTCTGAGCTTCATCATTAATCGTGCATGACCATTGGCTCACATTATCGAGCAATAAGCGATTTTCTCGCCTGCCTCTTGGGTATTGAGCACTGCGCATAAGTGTGCCTGCTAATCGATCTATCAAGTAGCGATGGGTGGCCGGACTAGCAGATTGACCTTGAGCTTGTGATCTAGTTCGAATCTCAAGCACATTGTCACTAACTCTGACCTGCGGAGGTGTGTTGAGGCGATGACGCTGTCGATCAGTTGGAAAATCTCCAATTATTAAATCATCGTGAATCAATTGAAGCACTGCTTCAGCTGCAACTTGCCAACGCAGCGGTTCGACTAGTGAACTTGTGCGCGTCGTTGTTTGAATCCATGAGACTACACCAAGCATTACGCCGCTAAAGATGCCCAGCGCGACAAGCAATTCGATCATGGTCAAGCCACGCTTCATGGTTGAGATTCCTGATCGTTTTCATTATCAACTGGAATCCAACGAAATACGCTTTGCCCATTACTAGTAAAACAGAGCCAGGCATGATCGACCTTAGGATTATCACTAACCAAACGGCGCATTATGATAGATGCGCCTGTCGCACTATCAGGCCAATTTATTGTGTGTTGACTGGACTGCGCGATCATTTCCAGATCAAGATTAAAATCAGTCGGCTTGCTTAAGACTTCATCAACAAAGAGCGAGAGTTCAATTAAATCAAACGACTCGTCTTGATGGCGCAGATCAGTCATGGCTAATCGCAAAAGTGGAATACAGGAAGCTGCGAGCATAGATAGCAGAACTGTTGCAGCAAGCACTTCAATTAGTGTTAAGCCGCGTATTCTGTTCATCGTTGGTCCTTCCCATCCGTGATGTATCCTGTTAATCCATTGACATGCCATGTTATGGATCTGGTATTGGTAGTGATCTGAATATCGTAATCAACACTTCGCCCGAAACTATCAAAAGTGATGGAGTTTACTTGTCGTTCTGTAACTATTTGAATGGTGATAGGCTTTGCTAAAGTAATTTGTTTAAGTAACTCATTGTTGTAATTTACATACATTTCTACACTTTGCTGCTGCGGATTGAATTGCATTGTAAGTGAACCGAGATTGCGGCTGAACGCGCGCGCTTGAGCATCAAGTGTTTTAAGCTGCGATACAGTTGCATGAAACTCAGCACTTTCAGTTGATGCAGCCAATCCAATAGTTGCAATACCTACCGTCATTGAAACAATAACGATTACAGCAAGCAGCTCTATTAGAGTGAAGCCCCTTTGGAAATAAACTCCGGATTTCAATCTGAGCCGACTGTTCATTGCCTATCACCTCGGAGATTAACAGATGTGATATCCGCATCTTCAGCTTCGCCATTGGGTTGGCCATCGGCACCGTAGGTAAGCACCTCGTATGGATGGCCATCTGGGCCGGGAGTTATATATAGATAGTTGCGATTCCAAGGATCCTGTAGCTGCCCAGCGTTAAGGTAGTATGAGTCCGAAGGTTTAGCCTGACCATCAGTAAGTACGGAAAGCCCCTGGTCGTTACTTGGCCATACACCTTTATCTAAGCGATACTTTTCCAATTGGGTGATTACTATGCCTATTCCACTCTTTGCAAGCTCATGCTTGGCTTTACCAAAGCTGCCTGAGAATCCCACAAGCAAAGTGCCCGCAATCAATCCAAGAATCACCACCACCGCCAGCACTTCCACCAAGGTCATCCCTAAGTGCCTTGATGCCATGCTGCCTTGATGCCTTCTTCTATCCATCACAACACCTCCTGCAATCGCAGTAGCGGCAGAATTGCTGCCATAACAACCAACCCAACAAATACGGCCAGACTAAGAATCACACACGGCTCAAGTAATGCAGCTAATCTATCTATAAGTCGGTTGGCTTGGCGCGAGTATCGTTCACCGATTCTCTGAAGCAATTGATCCAGTTCACCACTTGCCTGACCAACTTTAAGTAGCGAGCGGAATTGTGCATCGAACCATAGCTCGTCGTTTAGAGCTTCAGCCAAGTCGTCGCCGCGCTGTACATGATCGGCTGCTGTAAATAATACTCGTTGTAGCGAACTTCCGGGGGCACAAGTTGGCGCAATGACACGCAGTGCTTCGACCATAGGTACGCCACTGCGCTGAAGTTCAGCAAGTTGAAGCGCTACGCGGGCAACGGCAATGCGCCGAAATACTGTTGGGTATAACATCCTAAAGCGCGGATGCAGTTGCACATTATGTTTAGAAAGGCTCGCAGCAGTAATAGGTATCGCCAATGCTGAGATGAACAGCACTAACAATATAGTGATCCAATGACCAGCTACGAATTGCCCGAATACCATAACATTTGCGGTAAGTGTTGGTATTTCGATCTCAGCATCGGTGAGGATACTAGTAAGATCCGGCAAAGTCTTAACGCTTAAAAAGATTACAACACCCAAACCAACCATTGCTACGATAAGTGGATAAGCAAGAGCTGCGATTAATTTGTTACCAATCTCACCGCTACGCTCATGACGCTGCGATAAGGTTCGCAAGACGCTAGGCAGCGTCCCACTTACTTGTGCAGCTTGAACCATTGCAACTTCACTAGCATCAAACCAGGATTGATGATTTGATACTGCATTACCTAATGATGAACCATCGCGCAGCCTCTCGCGCACTGATATAAGCATTGATCGAATTGGGGATCGATTGCGGGTAGTAGAATCTGCTAATGTGCCTACAACATCAAGTAGAGGCATGCCGGATTCGAGCATTGTAGCAAGACTGTCATATAGCTCCGCTCGTTCATGCTGTCTCCTTCGCCTCAAGTAACTATTTAGCGAGCTTGTGAGCGAACTTCTCAATTCTACTAGCCATGTGGACTTACTCCCTGAATCCGTTTCGTCTCTCATCCTCTTTAGTGGGCGAAGATCGATTACTTGCAAACCAATGCGCCTAAGAGAAGCACGAACTTCAGCAGCATTATCGCCAGAAAGCTCACCATGCTGCGCTGAATTACTACTTGCTCCTTGCAGAGGAACTGCCTTGTAACGCCAAACAGTCATGAGACTCCCATCACAAGATAAGCGCAAGCATCAAAGATGAACAAGATAGAGATTTGCTTGTCATGCTTCATCTCTAATTCCTCCTTCGGTGCTCTCTTTATCTTGCTTTGTTTTGGAACAACGTCCCCAGCCGCATTCGGGACAGCCGACTGAGAAGTCGCCGCGTAGGTCGTAGGCACATTGTGGGCAGATACCTTTCTTGCGGCGCCTTGCGGCTCGACCCCATCTACGTTTGTACTGAGAGGTAACATACGCCAAAAGCATCGCGTAAATTGCAACATTCAGAAGCCAGCCCCACCAGATCGGGTAGAGAGGAATGTAGTAAGCTCGCTCGTTCTGGTAGATCGATGGGGGCCTTATCTCAAAGAGTCCTCTTGCTTCATAATTACTTGCATTATTAGACACGCTACTTTGCTGCTCGACCCAGCTTGAACTATGAAAAATAGCATGCCCACGCTGGCAATAAAATGGGAAGCCCATACGCCAGTCCTCTAATTGAGGAAAAATAAAAGTGCCCCATGTCCCTTGCTCGACAAGCGTCTGCACCCAGGTGTAAAATTCCAAATCTTGCAGCAGAATTCTAGTTTTACTCCACCCTATTGCCCATTCAACGAATGCTGACGAATCCATTGCTTGCTCATTATGCAATTGTAATATTCTCACTGCTGCTTTAGAAATTCCCTTTTCCTTATCACTAACGATAGGCGAAAAGCAAGCGATCGCAACTACAATTATCGCATTAAGAATTATTGCACCGATCACGCACCTACCCATTCGATACAACAAAGTTCGTCGATGACACATCCTCACAAACATTACCCATCTTAGTCTTGAACGGTTTCTTTCAAGCGGTAAGGATTCGATTCTAAGCACTTTAACTCCTGGCGACAATTTCGTCAGCTTCTACTGCCTAGAAATATGTATTAATCACATAGAAAAGGATTCTCAAGTCGGGTTAAACATAACTCTTATCGGCGCTCTCACAAGTGTGGTGAATCATTGTTGCGGTCCGTCAGCCCTGCTACGTCTTCCCGGAATTGGTGGCGCAACTGGGTTCTGGGATGTACTCCAATCTCAATAAGAACCAGGAAAGTGATATATACCGTTTTACAAAATTATTCATAACGTGTGGGCGTTCCACTACCTCCGCCACCGCCACCGCCACCGCCGGGATTTGGAGGTGGTGGGATTTGAGAAGGCGGAAGGTGCTTTATGCAAAACGGGTAGATCATTTTGCATACTGTCTTACAGGTTTTCTTTGATACCCCAAATATTCGTCTAGCATATAAATCACAAAGTTTGTCACAATTCATACCGTTGACAGCGATTTCGCCACAGAGTATTTCCATCCACGGTGCCTGTGGTATAAAAGGCGGCCCTTTACATTCTTGCCATATATGAGTTAATTCGTGTCTCAATGTTTTGCATGCATCATCTCCACACCCTTGTGGTGGATCTAAAGAAGGTCCCCTGCAACCAAGTGTAGTGCAGATACAGACATTCATGGTACCTAATTGCTTATAGCCACAACCACCTCTTGCGCAAGGATTCCAGCCCGGAAAAGGCGGCGTATTGAAACCTGTTGGATTAGTAGTCGGGCAACATCTGATGACAGGCACAGCTAGGCATTCAGCCGAAATTTCACGCCACAGTTTACCTATATTAGGATATTTTGAAAAGCAATTATTTACTTTACTTGTGCAATTTGCTAATCCATTGGGATCAAATGCTGTTACTCCATTTGACTGACCGAACTCGTAAAGACTCATTCCATCGGGATATCTCACAAAGTCCCTCTCCAACCACCTGCCTTGGACGGGGCTATAGTTTGCTTGGGCGAAACCCACAAAGCTGAACAGTGAAATAATGGTGATGATCACGGTTTGTCGAATTGTCATACTAATGTTCATTGTTTTATCCTTCATATTATACAGTTAAAGTTCTTTTTCAGAAATCTAATTCAATGTTAATTCATCTTAGTTTGAACCCGGAGGGTTGCCGCCGAGTGATCGCAAAGGCGAATCTGGATTCACATCCGGCTTAATGACAGATCTTTCATGTTCTTTCATGGATTCATACCATTCAGATCTAGCTGCACGCTGAGAATTTGGATTACCTCGGGAACGTTGCCCAGCAGCACGAGTGCGCGCAATACCGGGAATCTCCTTAGCTACTGCTTGCGCAAGAAAATACAAACTCTGCTTTGATTGTGGTGCTAAACGGTGCGCTAGCGCGTAGGCAACTTGAGCATCATGGAGTTTTTTTGTGTCTTCCAGACAATGACCTCGCTGCAACAAGAACACTGTTAGAGCTTCGACTGGTGAGAGAGATTTGAGGAACCAATTATCTGATCGTTCCGCATCAGTTAGTTTGTAAGGCCAATTTCTGTAGTGTTCATCTGTTGGCGTATTTAATCCACGATTGGTACCTTCTATATTAAATCGCTCGCCGCCATCATCAGTATCATCCCAGCGGGCAAAGACGTGACCTTTGGTTACTACTAGATTCATGGGATAACCAAGACGCTGACCGACTGCGACATATAGTGTGGGCATTGATACGCATGTTCCGCCGTTTTCGCTGCCGACCATCCCATGTATGAATAGATCCTGTGAATTAGTAAAGTCAGGCTCTAGTATGTTTTCAGCATTATACTTAACATTTAGATCATCTTGCAGAACAACGATAAGCATTAATGTTTTAAAATATGCCTCTGAGTTGTTGTACTCAGATGGGTTCTGTTGAAAGCGGTATAAATGCTTAGCAGTCTCTGCTTTAACATGTTCAGCCCACTTATCAAGTGTTTTAATGGTTTGGGTAACATCCAGTTCTTCAGAACCAGGTAAGCCTTGGGCGCATATAAGGTTTAGTAAAGCAATGTCACATTGATCAATTTGAAAGTCTTCGAGAGCGAATAGGTCTCTGAAGGATTGTGGTTGATCCAATTGCTGCACAGGTCGTTGATCAGCGTTTTCTATCAGAGCAATATTGGTTACCTGCACATCTTCACTTCCAGTACCTTGGGCAATTTCTGTAGAGCTATCACTTTTTAGATATGACATAGCTGCTACAGATATAAATACTCCTGCCAAGAAAACGACAAAATAGATTGCAATTTGTGCCTGTCGTGATTGACTCTGTATCTTGATGTTATCAGCAGGCAACGGTTGGGATTCCTGTTTGGTGTGTTTGGATTTACTCATTTGAAACTCCTTATCTTCTGTGTTAGATTTTCTGCGCAGTTCTTCATTCAGCCCCCTCCACCACGCGCTGAGCTTCAGCTTGAGTTGTTAAGCCCTCGCTCACTAATCGCTGCCCTTCTTCGCGCAAGGTATGCAGGCCACTAGCTTTGGCTTCAACGCGCAATTCTGCAAGTGAAGCGCCATTACTAATTTGAGTCCTAATTGAATCGTTTACAACCATCAACTCAAACAAGCCTGTTCGCCCGCGTAAACCAGTTTTATGACAATCCTCACAGCCATTGCCTTGGCAATCACCATGAATCAATCTCACGAGTCGTTGAGCAAGTACAGCGCTGAGTGAGGCACTTAC
>JACZRS010000026.1 GCA_022574595.1 Planctomycetota bacterium
GTTCCTCAGAGGCAGCTGTAGTACTATTTATTGTTGCTATAGGGGATCCACTTTGTGGTGCGGTAGCTGTCATCGGACAAACCGGCTCAGCTGGTGATATCAATAACACACATTGTATCGCTAATACTGTCCAAGCAAGAGCAATAATTGATATTGCTGAACACCCCAATGGTATTGTATATTACATTGCGCCTGGCAATCCTGACGGTACTTCAATCAATACAGGATATTCATGCATTCCAGGCCCAGGTAACGGCTTTGATTATTTAATTAATCTCGTGGCTGTTGATCTCTTTTTCGCATGTACATTTGACGGCGAGCCTTGCAACGTGCCTACCCCGGGTATACCAGGTTGCAACGATCCTGACTGCTGTAATGAAGTTTGTATATTTGACTCATTCTGCTGCGATACCGAGTGGGATGGAATTTGTGTTGACGAGGCAATTAATACAATTGGTTGCGCGATTGGCCTTGGCGCTCCTGCGTTAATCGCCTCTGGCTCTGATGACAGTGTCGATGGCTACCTTGACCTATTCGTTGACGGTTTCGCTAGTGCATCTCAAGCAGCTGGTGGTCCTTTATGGATTGATCACTACAATCCGGTTGGCCATCCCTTAGGTAACCCTACTTGGGCAAACACTACTATGCTTTTCACTGGCGCAACCGATAGGGTAGCTCTATCGCTGCACGAAGGTACATTGTTCTACTATTCTGGTAGCACCATGACTGCAATCTTTACAGGGCCAAGCGTACTTTCTGATCAGAACAGTGATGGTGTAGATGATCAAATGGTCTCAAACTTTAGCGTATCTGGAGCGCTCGAACTCGATGTTGTTCTCACACAAAACGTCGTGAGTTCTCTAACTGCAGGTGGTACGCCTTACGCAAATTGGACCGTAAGCTACGAGATTACTAACACCGGCAGTGCTGCTACTTTTAATATCCTCAGATGGACTGACGCAGACATACTCTACGGCAGCAATGACTTTGCAGATGACACGGTTGGAACTGGAACTAACGGTGGCAGTAAATGCGATCGTTTTCTTTATCAAGGCGAAGTCGGAGATCCCGGCGCAACGCTTGCATCAAGCACTAACCAGTCAAATGCTTTATACGTTGGCTCTAAGCGCTTCTATGATCTTGACTGTGCTGGTCCCGCACCACCATTTAACTTCGGTATTGATCCCGATCCAGTATGGTCGAACAACGGCCTGCCGGTAGAATATGAAAATTATGTTGCTGGTGTCGGATATGATATTGATGGTGAGAGTGGTGCTGCGCCAGATGATGGATGTGGTAATCTTGCAGGTGCTGATGCTTCAATGGGTATACAAGCCTCCATATCACTAGGAGCTGGTGAAACAACCACGGTTATCTTTGTTCTCACCTACGGCGCAACCACACCAAGCGCTGGAGTTTGCGAGCCAGGAAACTGACCTTGCATCAGAAATATTGATACTGATCCAGATATTAAATTAGGTTACCCTGATTTACGAATTAGAAACCAAACCACCCTCGGCCTTACGGTCGGGGGTTTTTATATGATTACAATTCTGAAATACCTAGCGCATTGAATCGGTAGAGTATCATCAAACACAATGAAAGAGATGCCTGCCGAACTCGCCACATTCAAAGAGATGAACTGCGCTTGGCTCTACATCAAATCTCACATCTACTCCTGGCGAAAGATTCTCAGCGTTTGCTATGCGAGCAATAATCGTCTGTCCATCAGATGTCTTACAGTACACATCTGTTCGATCACCTAATGGTTCGGTGAGCGTGACCTTAAGAGCTAAGTAGTTTTCGCTATTTGTGCTACTTTTATTGTTTAGCGCTTCAGGACGAATGCCTGCAACAACCTGCTTATCTACATAGTTTGCTGCTGCATCCTGCATTTCCTTTGATAGCTGCAGTTTAATATTGCTGCTACCACAAAAACATAACTGCCCATTATCTTTTTCAATTATTCCATCAAGAAAATTCATAGGTGGCATACCCACAAATCCGGCTACGAATCTATTTATTGGCCTTTGATATATCTCTAAGGGTTTACCGATTTGTTGTACCTCACCATTAGCCATGACTACCACTTGATCGCCAAGCGTCATAGCTTCTTCTTGATCGTGAGTTACATAAATAGTCGTTGTCATTAATCGCATATGAAGTGATTTTAATTCGCTGCGCATTTGCATGCGAAGCTTGGCATCAAGATTGCTCAAAGGTTCATCCAGCAGGAAACACTGAGGATTTCTAACAATTGCCCTACCAACCGCTACTCGCTGTTGTTGACCACCTGATAGGGCGTGGGGTTTGCGATCAAGTAAATCTGTGATGCCTAACATTTGAGCTGTCTGATGTACACGCTGGTTAATTTCTTTTTTGGCCACCTTGCGCATCTTGAGCCCAAAAGCCATATTCTTAAACACGGTCATGTGTGGGTAAAGCGCATAGTCCTGAAAGACCATTGCAATGTCACGATCTTTAGGGTGCAATTTGTTTACTATTTTTTCGCCGATGCGGATAGTTCCGCTGGTTAATTCTTCCAGACCAGCAATAAGGCGCAATGTTGTAGTTTTCCCACATCCAGATGGTCCGACTAAGACAACGAATTGGCCGTCCGCGATAGTTAATGACAGATCCTTTACAGCCTGGACCTTGCCTGGGAATGTCTTGGAGATAGATTCGAGGGTGATTTGGGCCATTAAGTGCCACCATTAAATACAATTGAACCAGAACAGGATAGCTTACCTACGCAAGAAGTGAATATTCTAGTAAGAATCCAACTATAAACAGAATCGAATCAGCCAGGAGCAAGGATGAACAATCTTTTTAATCCCTTAATTGACATAGCCACGCTAAGACAAGCCCAAACCCGTTCGATTTCTGCGGAAAATCCAACCGGCGAAAAAGCCGCAGGCGCTCAAGCAATACCTGGTGAGGATGAACATTGCACCGATGCGGCTCGCAAACTTGGAAAAGGCTGGAAGGTTCGACCGTGCCTTAAGAATATTGCTACTGGTGAAACTGTAACTCTTGCTCAAATAAAAGGGCCTGCAACAATCCAACATATTTGGTGTACTGTCGATGCAAAGTTTATTAACAGCATTACATTGCGGGCCTATTACGATGACTCGCAGCAACCATCAATCGATGCACCACTTGGGCATTTCTTCGCAAATGGTTTAGATGGCCTGGCGCTGGTTAATTCAATACCCATCGCAGTAAATCCGCGTGGCGGAATGAACTGCTATTGGCCCATGCCGTTTCATGAGAATATGCGCCTAGAAATTATCAATAACAGCTCGCAGATAATTAACGAGTTCTTTTTTCAAATCACCTATGAGTTGGGTGAGATTACTGATAACACGGGTTATTTTCACGCTCGATCTAATCAATCAACAACAAGCCGCCAATGTCCCGAGCACATTATTCTAGAAACCATCAAAGGGCAAGGTCATTACATTGGAACTTACCTGTTATGGAAGCAGTACGATGCGGGTTGGTGGGGTGAAGGAGAGGTTAAATTCTTTCTAGATGGTGACCCCAAGGATAGGCCAACCATTTGCGGAACCGGAACCGAAGACTACTTCGGCGGGGCATGGGGATTCACAGGTCCAGACCCTGATGATCCAACACCAGTTACATTTAGCAGCCCATTCCTTGGCTATCCACAAGCGGGAATAAAAAAGTGTATGCCCGATGGACGCGAAGCAATATTGCACTCCCTATACCGCTGGCATATCCCTGATCCGATTCACTTTAAACAAGATATTAAAGTTACAGTTCAGGCATTGGGCTGGCAGGAAGATGGGACATATCTGCCTCTTGCCGATGACCTCGCTTCCGTTGCGTATTGGTATCAAGCGCCATAGCCAAGTTTAATGAAGCAATACTAGCTAATGAGAGATCTGATTCGCTATAATAAATTGTTAGGATTCAGAGAGTGGTGACCACAAAGGGTAATCCATTGAAACGAACAATTGGCATGGTGGTATTCCTTGTTCTAGCTTTTGCAAGCATAGTGATTGTTTCGCTGATTAAGCAGAACTCCAGTTCCCCTGTGAAATCTGAGAATGCTGATGCTGTCACTTTTCCTCAGCCCTATTCTCGCCGCGATGATGAAGCCTGGCACAAGCGCTATGTAGAGCCTGTAGAAATTCCCCTAGAGATACGCAAATTACTTGCTGAAGGCGAACCCTCATATACAGATCAGCAAGCTCAGGAGTGGGTTGACCGATTACTACCGATAGTTGAGCGCGTCACAAAGCGATCGTTTATCAAACGTCCCACAGTGCAGCTTGGAAACCGCAAACAACTTGCTGAATCCCTGGTTCGAGACCTATTACCCCAAATGCACTATTATATTACTGAACAACACAAACATACCGGCGTTACAGAATTGATGCTTGCTAAAGATCAGGCGCGTTTACTGGCGCCAGCAATATTGGGGAAATACGGCATAATAGATCAGGTACTTTACCTGGCACCGACTAATCTTCAGTCAGTTATAGAAATCATGGACATAGAAGAAGATCTTATAGAACCGATGACCATGCTCATTGTTGCGCACGAACTTACGCATGCACTTCAAGATCAAATCGTTGGACTCAAGCCTTATCTCGATTATAATTCTTCGTTTTCCTCCAACCAGGCTGCCCAAGCAACTATTGAAGGCCATGCTGTTTTTATTGAAGAGCTTGTTGCTAAGGAGCTTGGATATGAAGAGGCTGCACAAACATTTGCGAGATTACTATCCTCAAATCCTTTTTCATTCGACGACCCGGAATTTCAAGAGTTAATGGATATGCTGACAACACCCCTGGAGCAAATATACCTTGGTGGCCGTGATTTTATTTCCTACCACTACCAAAAGGGAGGAATGGAGCGAGTATGGGAAATCCTGGAAAATCCACCGACATCAACAACAATGATAAGTGCACCATCAACCTATGGCACGGAGTTGGCGGTCGAAATCAATCTGTCTGAAATCCTAGATGGTATTGAAACATTTTATGGAAAAGGCAGAGCTAACTGGAATATAAATGAGCTGTCTTATACATCAATTGAACTAAGAACCCTCTATTCAATGCTGGATAGTGATGTTCGCAACGACATTGCATCAAGTGTGCAACAAACGTATGTACGAACTACTTCCCAATATGGTAAAAGCGGGAGTGTAACTATATCAGTGATGATGCTGACGAATGATTCGTTCGGACCGCGTTTTATAAAAGCCAATGAGGATATGTTACAGCAACAAAGTTATAATATGATAGATGCGGAATACAATCGCACATCGAATTTTTCAATTGTAGAATTTGAGGGTATCAAGGCTGATATTTGCAGATTGCTGTCGTTTGATGTACAGCATGGCAATGGTGCATCAACCTTGAATGTCTCGCTGAGAGTGCTGCGTGGGAATGTATTGATTGAGATTTCTGATGATCGTATCAACCTGAATGATAAAGCCTTAACTTCAATTGTCGAGGAAATATTCAAGCGGATTGAAAAGAATACAGATGGATCATCATCAAATTAGCATGTATTTCGACAATTGCGCTGGATCTATTCTGCTTGCAGCGTTTTCATATTGCGAGAATTCTTGACATAGCAGTTTCTTAAGTAGCCACTGTCCCGCTGTTTCTGTGTGGTCAAGACTGCTAACAACAAGTAACCCGCTACCTACCCTAGTCAAAAATAGCTGATCAAAGAATTGCACGCGTTTAGTTTGATTATGTGTATATACCAGACGTATTAACGGATCGATTTTGTCAACAAGTCCTAAGTCCTCGACTGGAATAATGCGTGCATAACGTCGAGTAAGATCATAACCCAGCAGATCAACGATCCATTCACTATCACCAATATCAATTGGACCTTGTTCGATAATTAGAGGTACTTGTCCGAAGAGCCATTCATATCGTGTGCCGATGCCGCCCTCTGCTTTTGATGCCAGCAGAACTACTCTGCCGCCTGACTCCATAAAGGTTAATAGCTTATTTGTTAATCTATGAGTAAGGACTACTTGGGTATCACCTGGCAATGGCTCATGATGATTCCACGCTGGCAAATGAGGCGCTATACTAGCTGGATCAGGCAGAATACTCTCCCAACTTGTTGCGCGTAAGCCAAAGCCTCGACTATAGCCTCGTTCCAGCTCATCCAGTTCATTGTCTTTTTCGGTAAATGGGAATCCATCTAAACGCACAATATTCTTGAGCCTCTGACCTTCAATACCAGGAAAAGCCCAAAGATCCCAATGGTTCTTCGCTACAGATTCTAAGCGTGCTGTTACGCGCACACAAGTAGGTTTATTTACATCAGGCAATTGCAACCGAATCGATTCAGCAATAATCTCACCCGGCTTGCAACATATTGCTTTGGTATCAAACTCCGCTACATAATTTGCTTCTGATTCGATCGTTATCAGCACCGGCTGATCAATTATATTGCTGCTGAAATTTGATACCGCAATATCGCAAACAATTACTTGTTCTTTAGCTGAACAAAAACCCCTTCGGTGATTTGGTGTATGAAGTAAAATAGTTACATCACAAAGCCAACCTCGACAATCTTCTGCGGTAAATCGCCAACGATCAAGATCATCCATCAGGCCACATTGTAGTTGTGGAACATCTCGCAAATGATTCATCACCAATCCGCTATGGTTTGGATAGAAACGAAATTGCTCCATCTGAAATTTTCTGCCTATTAGGTGATGTCTATCACCCTGGCGGATAAATCTCTCTATGACCTCCTTGCCATACTGCTTTTCCCAAGCGCTAGTCAATTCCTGTTTATGCTCAAAGCCCCCGGCTTGCCACCACGGCAACTTGCCCGCAACTCTTTTAGTAATTGATTCTGTGTCAGGCCAGGATGTGAATAAAACCGTCTCCCCCATAACAAATGGTTTTTCTGGGAGCTTAGCTAGAGTTTGCTGTAGGTCTTTGAGATAAAACACCCATCTGCCTGAGTTATCGTATGTGTGTTCATCATGCAGATCAGTTTGATCTGGATCGCTAAGCTTAAAATTAGCTGTTTGAACTTGATGTAGTTGATTTGGCAATTTCTTCTTAGCAGTCCCCCACCACCAGTCTGCTAGATTCTTATCAAAGCAAGGATGCTCGCATGTTGCGCTTACAATAATTACAGATGTGTGGTTGCGGTCCATCCGCATGAATGCTTCAAATAACCTTTTATATTCAGCATGATATTCACTACCCATCTGCGATTGCCAAACCGGATGTTCCTGCCAAATTAACATTCCCATTTCATCTGCGATATCAAAGAAATACTCAGGCGGATACCACATACATAAACAAACCGTATTAAACCCCATCTCCAGCAGATGTTGAAATTGATCTCTAACTTCAGCAGGCGTTGGTGATGGAGCGATATGCTTTGGTTCATGCCCCCAGTGAAGAATACCACGCAAAAATATCGGAGAACCATTAAGAAGAATCTGCGAACCGCGAGTTTCGATGCTGCGGAAACCAAATTTGATTCTATGCGTTTCGCTGATTTGCTTGTTATGAAGTAGATCAACTTCGGCTGTATACAAATAGGGATTATTAGGCGACCATAAAACTGGATCGCCTATGAAAAGTGAAGTCGCCTGGATATCGCTTTCAACTTGCACAAGGTTGTTACCTTCATGGTCAAGAATCCGTAATGTAAGCGAACCTTGCTCTATCTCATTGGGCGATTCTAATTCTAAGTCTAATTTCACTTCTCCATTGGTTGGATTCGCTTTTATTTTGACGCCATTTGAAATAGAGCAGATCGGACCGGTCCTTAGCAAGCATAAATCCTGCCACACCCCTCCATGTTGCATACTTATTACATCATGAAAACCTTTAGTAATGTGACCAGTTTGAAGTTCGCCTTCCTTAACTTTCTCCGCAGCTATCTCATCAACTCGAAGGAGTAATTCCAAACTCGATCCATTACGAATCGCTTGAGGAATCTCAAACTGAAATGGCACATAGTCGCCTATGTGCTTACCTATTGATAAACCATTGATCCACACCTCAATATCAGTTGCAACCGCTTGAAAACGAATCCATAGCCGCTGCGAACTATCTAGCTTGTGCCAAGCCTCGGGTAATATCACAGTTTTCTTAAACCATGCGATTCCATGGAAATCTGTACCTAAGACAGTTTGCCAGGCACATGGGAGATTGATTTCCTGCCAATCCTTGCAGTTATCAACAGGAGGCTGGCTTGAATCCTTACCCTGTTGAGGGCACACAAGCCAGAAGCCACCGAGAACCATCGCAGAATTTTCTGGGTCTAGAGCCATAAGTTCCTGGATCATATCCTAAGTGTTACAAGCTTCTGCTATCTTGGATATATGTGAGGTTAGATGTGTACCGAATTGAGGATATTTTCGCAAGCGTATGAGAGATCGATCATTAAATAGTGGCTGGGCGTTTGCTGCGTTTCCCCTTGCAGTAATTTTCGTATTTACCTTACTTCCAACTATCGCTGGGGCGGGCCTTAGTTTCTTTGAGTGGAGCGGTAGCGGACTGCCGCAATTCATCGGATTAGAAAATTACTACGCAGCGATTGGACACGATCAACAAATGTGGTTTGCACTGCGCAATACCTTAATCTTTGCACTGGCAACCGTACCTGTAACTGTAATACTTTCATTTATCCTTGCAGCAATTCTGCGCGCCGAATGGTTTGTTGGAAGGCGTATCGCTCAAGCCATGCTCTTTATGCCCATGGTCATTTCAATCGTAGCAATCGGCTTCATTTGGCGCTGGGTGCTTGATCCACACTCGGGTTTGCTTAACTTTGCGATGGAGTCAGTTGGACTGGATCATTTGTTTAGCAATTGGCCTCCGCCCTGGCTTGGTGATAGTCCCTGGGCACTTGGGGGGATGTGCTTTATACATGTTTGGAGGAATCTTGGATTTGGCGTAGTGCTTTATCTAGCTGCTCTTAGCCGAGTTCCAAAATCTCAATATGAAGCAGCAGGTGTTGATGGTGCAGGTTCCTGGCATGCAACTTGGCGCATATCCTGGCCGGCTGTGCGACACATGACATTGTTCCTCATAATTACCAGTTCAATCTGGTCATTGCAGGTCTTTGACCTTGTCTGGGTGATGACCGGAGGAGCGGAACAACCCTGGACTGATGTACTTAACACCCACCTTTACCGAGAATTTAGCGCAAATCGACTCGGTTACTCCGCAACCATCGGAGTGTTTATACTGCTTATCACAGCTGTCATTACCGCAATGCAGCTTTGGTGGATGCGCCAACCACGAAAGGATGAAGCATGAGCAACGTATGGGCCAAGCCAGCCTTGCCCTGGCGCATGATTTCACATGTGGTTATCTACATTTTGGTTCTAACCATGCTAGTGCCGTTTGCGTGGATGGTTGTTACATCCTTAAAGACCGATACCGAAGCAATTGATGTTCAGCAAATGGCTCTGCTTCCATCAGGCCCAATTACTGATTGGAAATGGCACAACTACATACAAGCGTGGGAAGATGCTCAGCTGGGCCAAGTCTATCTCAACAGCGTAATCGTCGCGGTTGTAGTTACAATTCTATCTGTTCTTCATAACGCACTGGCTGGTTTCGCGTTCGCTAAATTGCGCATGAAAGCTAAGAACGCAACATTTATCTGCATGTTGATGACAATGATGCTCCCCTACCAAGTGTATTTCATCTTCGCTTATATCTTGTGCGGCTGGCTGGGTTATGTAGATCATCTTCACGCATTGATCGTGCCATTTCTTGCAAGTGCCTTTGGGATTTTCTATATGAAGCAGTCGATCCTGACAGTTTCAGATGGCCTGCTTGAAGCTGGGAAACTTGATGGCATGACGAACTTTGAATTATTCTGGCATGTGGTTTTGCCTTCCATTAAACCAGCGGTTGGCGCACTAGCAATTTTTACTTTCATGGCTTCCTGGAATAATTTCTTTTGGCCTCTAATCGTTATTGACTCACAAGAGCAATTCACATTACCACTCTCAGTTGCCGGCTTATCATCGGGACTTTACGTTCAATCATGGCCAGTCCAGATGGCTGCGGCTACCATAATCACAATCCCAACCGTTGGTGTATTTCTCATCTTCCAACGAACGTTTATGCAAGGACTCGCTCTAACAGGTGTGAAAGGTTAAACGTGCGCAATAGTCACTGGATAATTGCAGTCATCATTATCGCAAGCGCTGCATGTTTTATTCGAATCGAATCGAATGTTGATCCAACGAACCAACTGCGCATGGCTGTTTGGGGTATGCCCTTTGAAAATAAGCTGTTTGAAGATGGCTTTGCCCGTGATTTCGAACAGTTGCATGAAGGCATAGCTATTAAGTATGAACAATACACCAATGTAACAGAAAAATACTACGCATGGCACTTAATAGGTAAAGGTGCTGATGTCATGCGCGTACCTATAACAGACTATCACGCACTTGTTGCCAAAGGCATATTAGCTCCGCTGGATGAGTATATAAATGATGAAGCTGTTGGATTAAGTCTTGAAGAACAAAACGACTTTACGCCTGCAATTTGGTCCATTCTCGATATCGATGGAAGTTACTACGCATTGCCATCAGATAATGCGCAGCTGGGATTATTTTATAACCCCCAGGCGTTCGATCGCTATAACGCTGACCACCCTGATGAAACAATAGGTTATCCAAACTCGACATGGACATGGGAAGATCTGCGCGGTGCAGCTACAAAATTGTCACTAAAGGATGGTGAAGGAAAAACCATTCAATATGGTGTGGATTTCACGCTTTGGGCCTGGCCTTTTATGGCTTTCTTGGCCCAAGCGGATGGTGAATTGTGGGATGACTCACAAACAACGACCATGATTAATTCACCGGCTGGTGTTGAAGCTCTGCAATTAATTGTTGATCTATTGCCTCATGGAGCATCAATGCGCGCGGGCGAACTTGTTGATTCCGCAACTGGACCTGACAAATTATTTGGTGCAGGTCAAACAGCAATCCTTATCGACGGTTCCTGGCGAGCGCCCTTTTTAGAGCAAGCGTTTCCCGACTTAGAATTTGGTATATCCCCCCTACCATCTAATAAAACCGCAGCGGTAGTTAGTGGCTCGGTTCTTTGGGCTGTCAGCTCGCATAGCAAGAACAAAGAGATAGCCTGGGAAATGATAAAGTGGATGACTAATCGCCAGCAATCGCTGAGGTATTGGCAGGCTCTTCGCGTAGCGCCCCCTGCTCGGATGTCGGTTGTGCTTTCACCAGAGTTTAGTGAAGCTGGATCATCATCAAAGTATGATCGAACAAGTTGGTTAGCATTTGCAATTACGCCAAACCCGGAGACAGGTAAAATGCCCGGGTTCGTTCCCGTAGGGAAGTATCAACGCGATCTTGAAGACAAAATAACAGCGATGTTACTTAGAGCGGTTTCCCCCAACCGCGACGAATCGCTTGCGGAACTACTTGATCATGCAGCAGATTCCTTGCACAGCATAATCGACCGTGACCGCCGCGCCCGTGGGCTGAAGGCAGTAAATCGCAATTAACTTAAACCGATTGTAATTTCGCGACATAGCACTCTTCAAAATATAAATCTGTCCGCTATATTGGTGTATCCCAATACAGGAGCTTTCAATTGAAGAAATCACTAATACTAAGCCCGCAACAATTCACTCTATTAACATTATTATTTACTTGCGTAATAACCAATACGCTTAACGCTCAACAATTGCCGCCCAAAGTCGAACAATGGTCTATCCTGCATTGCGGCACATTATTAGCTATCCCAGGAGTAGTTCCTCAAGAAAAAGTTTCGATAATCGTAAAAGATGGTCGCATTGTGGAATTGCGAAAGGGTTATGTTAAATTAAGCTCGCTGAAAACAGAGAAGGATGCCAAGGTCACAATAATTGATCTAAAGCGTTCTTTCGTATTGCCGGGGCTTATCGACTGCCACACTCATATTACATTTGAAATGTCTCGGCAGTCACGGTTAAATCGAGTTACTGAAACCGATGCCGATGCCGCGATAAAAAGTGTTGTATATGCCAAGCGCACACTGGATGCTGGCTTCACAACAATACGTAATGTTGGTTCAGGTGGAGATGCTGCCTTTGCTCTTCGCGATGCCATAAATAGCGGTTTAGTGCCCGGCCCACGAATACTTGTTGCGGGTGAAGCCATTACAGCAACAGGAGGCCACGGCGATGGAACGCTAGGTTTTCGTGATGATTTATTTGACATTCCCGGCGCAATGCAGGGAGTTGCAGATGGGCCGGATGAGTGTCGTAAAGCTGTTAGATCACAAGTCAAACGTGGTGCTGATGTAATAAAGCTAACCGCAACCGGTGGCGTATTAAGCCAAACCGCAGCAGGCACAGATCAACAATTCTTCGATGATGAGCTCAAGGCGATAATGGATACCGCGCATCTGCTTGGCAGAAAAGTAGCTGCCCATGCTCACGGAACCGATGGCATAAATGCAGCACTTAGAGCAGGCGTAGATTCAATTGAACATGGTTCTTTTCTTGATGATGAATCGATAAGATTGTTTAACCAAACAGGCGCATTTCTTGTACCAACTTTATTGGCAGGCAAAACCGTAGTTGAACTTGCGAAAATCAAAGGCTTTTTCCCCCCTGCAATAGTCGCCAAAGCCAATGCCGTTGGGCCTGTAATCAAGGATGCATTTGCCAGAGCATATAAGGGCGGGGTAAACATTGCCTTTGGCACAGATTCCGGCGTTTCCAAGCATGGCCAGAATGCAGAGGAATTTCTAATCATGGTCGATGCAGGCATGAGCGAAATGGATGCTATCGTTTGCGCAACTATCAACGCTGCTGAACTTTGCGGCTTAGCAAATGAAATCGGCACCATCGAAGCGGGCAAAGCTGCGGATATCATTGCGCTTGCCAATGATCCCTTAGAAAATATTAGCTCTCTTAAGAACGTGTGGTTTGTGATGCGCAATGGTGTTATACATAAACAGCCTTAGTGCTAATAGGCACCGATACCTATTGGTGAAAAGGCCGGCTATTCGGCGGGATATTCCCGCCGAATCGAGGAGGGTTGCCGGCTTTGAATACTAAGAACCAATTATTATCCCCAGTTGGCGAATAAGATCAGCAAATCTACCGTACTTACAGTACCATCCATATTTAAATCAGCAGCTGAGTTCATATCACCCCAACTGGCAAACAGCAACAGTAAATCTGTTGTACTGACAACTCCGCTAGCATCAAGATCGCCTAGTTTAGGAACAATTCGCAATACAACACCAGTATCTCCGAAGGGTGTGCCTGTGGAATTTGCCATAACGTATACTTCACCATTGGCATCCTGGCCGAAGCCATTCAGTGACATTCCCAGTACTTTCTGATCGATCAATGAAAACTCAACGGTTTGGTTTCCGTTGTAATAGAATAAACGTCCATTATTACCGCCAAACGCAAGGGCCCAGTCGCCGTAAACGTACATACCCGTAAGCGCTGGAATTTTAATTCCGCGATACACAAAACCGCCGATTACGGCAATTCCATCATCGTGGTCGTATTGTGTGATAGGGTCAATAAAACCGCCTGGAGAGGCTTGGGGGATATCCGTCACGTAACCATTGGAATTACCGTTGGGAATGAAGTCAAATGTACCTTCTTTGTAGTTCCAACCATAGTCGCCGCCTGAAATGACAAGATTTACCTCTTCAATGTCATGTTGACCCACATCCGCAAGATATAGATCACCCGTTTCTGAATCGAATGAGAAACGGAAGGGATTGCGGAAACCGTAGGCATAAATCTCATCTAGTTCCGGTCCGCCAACAAACGGATTATCTTTGGGGATTCCATATTGGCCGTTGTTTGCATTGTTGCCTAGAGGATCTATGCGCACAACGGTGCCAAGAATGTTAGTTGGATCAGAGCCATTGCCTCGACAACCGTGGCCGAAGATAACACTACCTAAAAAGCCCTGATGGTCGCGGTCATCCGCCCCACCACCGTCACCAAGTGTAAAGTAAAGCATTCCATCGGGGCCAAAGTTGACAGCTCCTGCGTTGTGATTGAACTGTGGCTGATCAATTCGCATCAGTACACGAGTTGTATTTGGATCAACTACGGAATCGGGATTACCCGGCTCAGGTACAGCCCATTCTCTTATCACAGCTTGATGATCCGCGGTTTCTCCATCAGGAATAGTTGAAAAGTCAGCCGGACCGCTATTGGGTTCAGATGTATAAGTGTATAACAAACCATTATTTTGATAATCGGGGTGAAAAGCCACGCCAAGCAGACCACGTTCATCGAAGGAGTCAGGTCCAAAAACACCCAACACTACAATCTGAGCAGTGACGTTTAAAAATTCAGTCTTGGTTCCACTTTCAAGATCTATGTCCCAAAGAATTCCATCTTGGTCGCATACAAATAAGCGATCAGTAATTCCCGGGGCAGATGCACCCCAATTTGGCGCAGTGAGTCCGGTTGCGACGACCTCCAAATTGATGTGCACCGATCCAATTTCAATGGGAGGTAGTGGATCTTCCAGCAGAGCGGGCACAACTTGTGCACGAATTTCTCCCGGCGGGAATAAATCTGAATGGATGTTTAGGTACCAAAGGCCTGCAAGCACATCTGATGCCTGCTGTGGCGACAGTTTGACTTGCCCTTTAACGGGGCTTCCTAGCGGGAGAGTAATTAGAGGGTTTGCGGTTTCGCACAGCGGGGCTGGTCCATGAAAATGCACTGCGGTTTGATTACCTTCTAGCCCCTGGAAACTGAAGTTAAAGCTAAAGAGATTAGTTTCAGTATCAATTGTTGCTGTCCCGCTGCCAGTTGCTAAGGAGGTTGTTGCAGGCACAGGTTGAGAAGCATCGATAGTCAAGGCAAGTTGAATGACATCGCCAGAAGCTGTGGTACAAATAGCAATCGCAGCAACAAGCGTAGTAACGATCCCTGCTCTGCGCTGCACTGATTGCCAATTGGTTGGCTTAAAATTTCTAGGGGGCATTGGTATCTCCTTCCAAGTTGGTGAGGTGAAATGTAAAATCGCTCCTTCTAAAGCGATGAGGCTCGCGCCCCTAGAGAGCCGATGCATTGTTGTTTCACTTTTTATGAGCTAATAATGAGCTAAGTGATTATGAGAAAGACAAAGGTTCTCCATGTTGATATGTCGATGACCTGCCTTTACCTTGCGGAAACCCCACAAATCTCTGTGGGGAGACGTAAATACATACACAACAGACTGCTCCAGCGAGTTAGCCAAGCCAATACATGAATAAAAGGTTAAAAAATGCAAGTATTCATACGTCTTTGAACATATCCTAATTAGGGAGTTAAATGTGTCCGGAACCGAGGCGTCCCAGCCTTGCACTAAAAGGGGCGAGTCAGCCTGTTTGACCCGCACCCAGTTCAATGATCGCTTCCAGGAATCCTGGAGGACGTTGTGGTGTGTCGGTGCAGCAATATTGGGAAGCCGCAATGAGGTTGACGATGTGCTTCAAGAATCAGCGTTAATAGCGCTGGAGAAACTACACGATTTTGATCCACAAACTTCTTTTAAGGCATGGATGTCTCAAATCGTTCGCTATACAGCTCTAAACACAGCTAGGCGGCGTGTTAAACAAAATGCCATTGCGTCAATACATGATTACAAAATAGAGCAACCAGTTGGAAAAAATTACAGCAATGCTGATGATGAAGTAATCGATTGCACTACGGGTGATTTGTCGGGCTTGAAGGAGAGCTTCGACGATCAATTATTAGCTGCGCTTCAAGCGCTTGATGATGTACCACGCGCGTGTATTTTGCTCCGGACAGTTGGAGATATGTCTTACCGGGAAATATCTCAAGTGCTGGAGATTCCAGAGGGGACAGCAATGAGCCACGTTCATAGAGCGCGAAAGGCGTTGCGGGAACGTCTAAGTAGTACTTTTCGACATGTTTCAAGACCTAGTGTAGAGGAAAGTAAATGACAAGTAGTGATAACCAACAAACACAAGCTCTCTTAGACGCCTATCTCGATGGTGAAATGGAGCAAAAGCAGAGAGAGGAATTTCAGAAGATTCTTGCTGAAGATGAGAATCTGCGGGCTGAGCTTGAGCTTCAGCAGAAAATCGATGATGGTCTTGGGCGCCTATTCACTCCAACATCCAAGGATAATGTAGCTGAAATACTTGGCGACTCGAAAATGAATTTGCCGCATGATGCTAAGGCATCGACAAAAGGCAGTGGCATCTTTACAGTACGAAGATTTGCAGCCGCTGCAGCTATCGCAGGTGGGATATTCGGGTCGTGGCTGACTTTCAATGCGCTTAAACCCACTAGTATTAACCGGCTTCAGTGGCAGTCCATCGAAGCAGTTTACGCCCAGGCCCAAGCCAATCAGGTTGAGGTTTGGCTCTGTGAAGATGAAGCGGAATTCGCTGATGTCTTTAAGAATGGATATGACCAACCTTTGGTCCTCCCATTCGATACTCCCCAAGGGATAGAAGTGGTGGGATTGGCCTATAGATTCACAATTTCTCGCTATACCATTTGCCTTCTAAGCACAGTAAATGATGAGCCTGTGCTCGTCCTTATTGACCGTGTCGAAGCAGGCGCAAGACCCTCATTGTCCCAGAAAAGCGCTCTGAGGCTGTTTGAGAAGCGTGTGGGCAAGCTGGTCTTGTATGAGGTAACGCCCTGGCAAGAACCAAGTCTGCTGGATCTGTTCTACGATCCTAGTAGGGAATCTGATAAAAAAGAGCCTAAAGTTCAGGAGAACGGATCATGATCTATCAAGGCAAGGCCAAACCACCAAGACTACGTGGATTTACACTTATCGAGTTAGTCGTCGTAATAGCCATCATTTTACTGCTGCTGGGACTAACTCTATCCGCAGGGCTTGCGATTCGAAAGCAATCCGAAGTCCGTGAAACCGAAAACATCTTGCGCTTGCTTGATACTGCTATGCAGGAATGGCAGAGAATAGCAGAACGGCCGCTGTCTTGGGGTGAGGATGATAATCCTATTATTGGTATAAAATATGATTTGCAAGGAAAGATTGGAGCACTTCCACTCACACCAGAAATGCTTGTAATTACAGAGTTACTTGAGGTAATAAATCGTCCCGATCAAGTAAAGAATATTATTGCGCAAATAGATTCAGACTTCATTCACCGCTATGTTTTTAGGCAATACCCTGCTTGGATAAAGCCAATGGATGAAGATGATATGGATGGATTCGCAGGGGGGATAACAGTGCTCGATGCTTGGGGGTGGCCAATCTATGCAACCCATCCCGGTCGTGTTGCGAATCCAGATGCGTTTCCAGTCGATAATATGCCAGTGATTTATCCTATTGATGAAGATGGAACTGTAAGCACATATAACGAAGGTATTTATGGTACAGCAATGAATCGTACCGTTGTCTTTGTATCTGCTGGACCCGATGGTGAGTTTGGATTACAAAGCGCGACAGGAATAGAGTTCGAAAATACAAGAGATAACATCTTTTCTACAGCAATTGATCGCGAGTAATATTCTTTCATCAAGCAATTAAATAACCCCGCGAATTATCTTGCGGGGCTTATTATGTTGATAATTCCATTGCTGATAAGTAGTGCGCTCAGTCAGATGCCAATGCTCTCTGCACTCCTTGAACATCCGCTGCTCCAACTGGAATTCTTACACTTGATCCAACAAGTTCATCGTTGATTGGTTCATAGCGTCCCCCTAGATGTTGCGCGAGAAATGCTTCGGTAATCGCAAAGAATGACAGTTGATTTTGAGGTCGATCCAGGCCGTGACCTTCATCGGGATAGACCAGATAGGTAACAGGCACGTTATTGCTTTGCATTACACTTACAATATGCTCTGATGTGGCTCTATCTACTCGATTGTCATGTGCGCCACGAACGATCATCAGCGGGTGTTTAATCTGCTGGGCAAAGTTAATAGGTGATATTTGCTGTAAGAATGATCTGCCTTCTTCAGTTTGATGATTACCAACGCGTTCTGACCACATCTTAGCTGTTGGTGCCCAATTATTTGGCATGGTTTGAAGGAAAGAAACGAGATCGGATGGCCCAACAATCGATGCGCCGCATGCAAATATCTCAGGTGTGAAAGTTAAGCCTGCAAGTGCTGCATAACCACCATAACTGCCACCTATGATCGCTATTCGATCCGCATCGGCTATACCGTTTTGTACCGCCCAGTTGACGGCATCGACGAGATCATCCTGCATCTTGCCGCCCCACTGGCCGTTCCCTGCATTTACGAAGTTCTTGCCGAACCCCGTAGAGCCACGGTAATTGACACTAAGTACAGCATAGCCTCGGTTGGCAAGCCACTGATGCCACGAGTTGTATCCCCAAGTGTCGCGCCACCATGGTCCTCCATGCACATTAAGAACCATTGGCAGCGGCTCGTCAGGAAATCCATCAAAATCCTGATCACTGCCAACTGGAAGTGTAATGTAGCTGACTAGTTCCTTACCATCACGAGCTCTAATTACCGCAGAAGACATGTGCGCTAAGGGCTGACTGTCCAGCTCCGGTCTATTTGTAAACAAAAAGCGCAGTTGATCGTGGTTGCGGTTGTAGTGGTAATACCGCATAGGGCTGTTATCTAATTCAAACGAAACAATCCATTGTTGATCATCAAGAGTTCGGCTGACTATTGACATTTCCCCATCTGCGATTTTAGAAAGCTTGTGAAAATCAGCTTGCATTTGGTCATCGAGAAAATGCCATTTCTTTCTAGCATGTGTTGAGGAAATAGCCTGAGGGTAGTTCTTAGTCGGATGCTGGAGTAGATCGTTTGAAATATCTGCTTTATTACTTGCAACAAGTGTGTAAGATTCGCCGGTTTGGAGATTAAAAGCAACAAGCGCAGCTTTATCACGTCCTCGGCTATCTAGCATGTAAAGAATATTACCCGTTTCATCAAGACCAAGAGGTTGGCTAACAACAACATCCTCCATTGGCAACTCAGCAACCAGCTTCCAGCTACCATCTTCAACGGGAAGTAACAATTCGTGTCCACCATTTTCGTTAAGCCACGCGGCTATTTGAACTTTGAAATTTACATCAGTTACAAATCCAAAAAAGTCTTCGTTTTCATGAACCAGGATTCGCTTGCCAGTAACTACATTAATTCTATATATATCGTGATAGTCCGGATCGCGATCGTTAAGAGCTACGAGAACTTCGGCTGGGAATTTGTGACTAATCTGCTGAAT
Source organism: Planctomycetota bacterium (assembly GCA_022574595.1). Lineage (GTDB taxonomy): Bacteria > Planctomycetota > Phycisphaerae > Phycisphaerales > SM1A02 > JACZRS01. The sequence continues at coordinate 19,196 of JACZRS010000026.1, forward strand.
GCGTGCGCTTAACTTATAAGGCGTAAAACCATCGGGCGCAGTTGCTGAAGATGGTGTGAGCATTTTCGACTTGCCATCATTTGTGTTTACAGAGTAAACAACCGGATGGCCAGTCGCTGCTTCATCATGCAGGTAGACTATGTGATGGTTTGTGTGCGTCCATGAATAAGTTCTTATGCCGCGGCTGGCAAATTTGGTAATTGCAGTAGCCGAACTAGGATCGCTGATCGGTGCTACCCAAATGTTCATTACCCCATGAAGAGGCGCTAGATAGCTGATCTTTGTACCGTCGGGGCTAATCAGCGGATTAGCTCTGCTTGGGCTATTAAAAAGAACATGACGCGGAATCAATCGAACGCGTTGTTGCGCATCAGCTAATGGTGTGATTAAACCTGCGGTAATGGCAACGATAGCAACGAAGTACTTAAGTCTCATGGTTAAACTCCTGCTGGACTATCGGCTCAATCGGATGCCAGATTCGCTCAGATCACCTGCCAGTACCCCCCAATAGCACTTTTTCTCGGTAGTACAGATATTGAGTTTCTTATGAAATCCGCTTGCTTGGTGATGTAAGTCATTGTGTGAAAAGAAGATGCGGGATCATTAGGGGCAATTTAATAATTCTAGAGTTTCTTGATGCTGCCTTGGATTTGATCGCAAACGCGCAGATGTCACGCACTATCCCTGTTCAGTTTGACCAAGTTACCTGCTAGAACATTACATGGGGGTAAGATCAAACAAGATCGAGGCCTGCGTGAGAGCTGATAATGACCATAAACGGAAATAGCCAACCCTCGTGTTTGGCATCGACATCAATTGCTAGTGATTTGCCTACCTTAAGACGCCGCATTGCCGTCGCTAGAGGCGATGAACCAGGTGATCTTGTCCTTAGGGGCGGTCAGGTCGTCAATGTTTTTACAAAAACCGTACAGCAGTGCAATGTCGTAATAGCGGATGGCTACATATCAGGCGTTGGATTGCACGATTACAAAGCAAAGCATGAAATAGATGTAACTGGCAAATTCATTATCCCCGGACTTATAGATGCGCACATGCATGTTGAAAGCACGCTGTTAACACCAGGCGAGCTTGCGAAGATTGTTGTACCCCATGGCACGTCCATGCTAATCGCTGATCCGCATGAGATCGCAAATGTAATGGGTGTGCGTGGTGTGGAGTTATTGATTAACGCCAGTGCTGACCTGCCAATTGATATTTTTTATATGGCCCCTTCTTGCGTGCCTGCTATGAATTGGGAACACGCGGGAGCTATTATTGAAGCTGATGAGATTAAAGAGTTGCTGAAAAATCCCAGAGTGCTAGGCCTGGCGGAGATGATGAATTTCCCCGGTGTAATAAACGGCGATGAAAGTGTCCTGAATAAACTCAATGCGGCATTAGCACATAATTGCATCATAGATGGGCACGCCCCCGGATTAGTTGGTCAAGATCTTGTTGCATACGCTGCTGCCAACATTCGATCAGATCACGAATCTACAACAATTGATGAAGCAATCGCCAAGGCAGAACTTGGCTTGCTCCTTCAAGTACGAGAGGGTTCGATCGCGCGCAATTTAGACACCTTTCTTCCTGCCATGCTTGATGATCGCTTGGGCGATTGGTGTCTATGCACAGATGATATTCATCTAGATGATTTGATTGAACATGGCCATATAGACGGTTTGCTTAAAAGAGTAGTTAAATATGGTATTGCCCCCCCACTAGCCATACGACATGCGACGCTAATTCCGGCAAGGCACTATGGTTTTAAGGATCGAGGCGCAGTTGCACCTAGTTACCGTGCTGATCTTGCGATAGTAAATGATCTGGAATCGTTTGAGGTTTCGATAGTTATGCATAAGGGTAAAGAGGTAGCTAGAAATGGGAAATACACAGCCGATGCTCCAGCATACAAAATACCATTTGAAAATACTGTGCATTTAGCGCAACTTGATGAATCTTCTTTCAAGCTAAAACTTCAAAGCCAAACCTGCCCAGTCATTGGCATAATTCCAGATCAGATTGTTACTAGGCACGAAACTCGTGATGTAAATGTCAAGAACGGCTATTGGTGTTTTGATAAAAATACAGACATAGCGTTACTGGCAAATATAGAACGGCACAATGCAACCGGATCCATCGGCCTCGGACTAGTAGAGGGTTTTAATTTCATAACAGATGGAGCGATAGGCTCATCAGTCGCACATGATTCACACAATATAATTATTGCGGGAACCAACCCCACTGACATGCTCGCTTGCGCAGTTGCACTTGAGGAAATGGCAGGCGGATTTGTTGTAGCACAAGGTGGACAAATCATAGGCAAAGTCGCACTACCTGTCGCAGGACTTCTTTCAACTGAGCCGGCCCAAGCAGTGTGCAAGCAACTGACAGAGGCGCGCAAAGCTGCTTTAACCCTTGGTAGCAAGCTATCCTGCCCATTTGGAATGTTGTCATTCTTAGCCTTGCCAGTGATTCCCGAATTGAAGATCACCGATCAAGGTCTATTTGATGTAGTCAATCAACGCTTCATTAAGTATTAAAAAATCGCGTGCAATTATTATTGCACGCGACACATTATTTTAAAGACAGTTTAGTTAGCTACAATTATTATCCCCAATTGGCGAATAATAAAAGTAGATCGGCAGTACTAACCTCACAATCGCCATCTAAATCTGCGGGACAGTCATTGCAATCACCACATGACCCCCATTGTGCGAACAATATGAGCAAATCTACAGTACTGACAACACCATCTCCATCAAGATCGCCAAACACTCCTTGATCACATTGAATGATAAATACTTTTAAATCATCCACCGCTGCTTCAACTAGTGAGCCCTCACCCAAATCTGAAGCAATAAACCTCAAACGTATATCTCCTGTTGGTGCGACGAAGTCAGCCACATTAAACGAATGTTTAAACCATCCACCATTTGATTCTGAACCACTTGGGCCAACTGTCTCAATGTTTGTCCAAGTGCTACCGTTATTATTGGTAATGTCAACGACAAAGATATCAGCATTTGGAGCGCCGCCTGTGTTATTTGAATACCAACGCCAATAACTAATTACTGCATCATCTAAGCCAGATAAATCGATAATCGGGGTTCTCAGCGTTGTTTGCCCGCCATCGACATCGTTTTCGCCAAGCGGGCCTCCAGGCGCTCCCTGACCAGTTACAAAGCAGTTTGTGCCGGGATTGATAGTGTGATCATCCTCCGGCTGAGCTGCGGTGCCATTTGGATCTACTCGAGTCCAGATGCCTGTTGTAGCATTATCACCGCCGTCACCAACGAGCCACGATCCACCCGCTTCCAAATCATCTTCAAATACGATAATGATGTCGGTAGCAGAAAGCGTTGCAAAGGTTGCATTAGGCGCTGTTGATGGATCTGTTACTTCTTCTGCATCCATTGTCAGGGCACTTACGTAAAACTCAACCATCTCGCCGCATATTGTTGTGCCGAATGTAGCCTCATAAAGGCCACCTCCCTGAGCAGACATTGAAGCTTTGACAAAACCACCACCGTCATTGTAATGAAGTGTCGGTGAGCCTGGATCTAAAACACTTCCTTTTGCAACGTCTATCTGAACCATGAAGCTGTCACCATCAGGACTAATTTGTGTTGGCAAAGGACTTGGATAACTAAATGCAAGCGGCGGTGCAACCGGATTTACAATGTATAAGCCGCCATCAATATCGCTGATAATAACTAAGCCACTCGGGAAGTATGGATAAACACTCCAAGCTCCATTAAAGCTTGAAGCATCGTTGGGGATATATGAATCAAAATAACCCACCTGAACCGGATTAAGAGGATCAGCAGCATCAAATATTCTTAAACCGGCTGTGTAATCCGCTTCATAAATAAAGCCATCCTTAATATACAAATTATGATCGGTAGAGGCTACTCCCGAGTTATATGAACCTGCTACAGTTGGATTTGCTAGATCCGAAACATCGAATATTACGGTTTCATTAATACCATCAAGCTCATCATTCAGATACACATATTGCTTATCCTCACTAACCCAGCATTGATGTGTGTAAGAGTGGTTGGGGTATGAAACACGAGAGATCAAGAACATATTGCTCTTATCCGTAACATCATAAATACTAAAACCGGCTCCTCCATCTGAACTGAAACCGATCTGTAATCCTGCATAAGGCCCATCTGTATATGTAACAATTTGTGCATCATGTACATTAACACCATCAGAAGATGGCATTTGTCCGGCTAAGGTTGGATTGGCAGGATCAGTTAAATCAAAAGCTACAAGCCTGCCGCCGTTGATATTTCCTCCACAGATGTACAAGAAGCCGCTGTCTGTATCGATGGCCACATTGTGGCTGGAAGATAGCCCACCAATAGTAACCTGTTGTACAAGCGTGACATTTCCATTGTCTACATCTGAAAGATCGACTACATCCATGCCACCCCCGCTTTCGTTAACAACATAGCAATGATCTTGGTAAGTCTTTACATCTCCCCAAAGCGAGTTTGAATGAGTGATATATTCAACAATCACCGGGTTCTGTGGATCTGTGATTTCCACCACAACCATTGCGTTGCTTATACCCATTAGCGCGTATTCACGTCCGGAGGGCGACACATAACCCCAGCAATCATTTCCATTGCCTGGATTGGTTGTAAATTCCCCTAATGAAATATGGCTCATTAGCGTGACATTTTCTGAAGCATTTCCAGCTTGCGCTTGAGAACTGGCCAAAGCTATTACGACCGTTGAAATGGCAGCAAGCGATTTACTAAGTTTGTTTGTGCTTGAGATGGCGATCACAATATGTCTCCGTGTTATCGCAGTTTTGTTCGTGAATTAATCAGGGCATACTAAATCAGGACAGTTCCCCGGAACCGCTTTCGTCAAATGCTCCTCAATGTTGCTGGAAAACTCCAATTTCCTTTAATGCAAGTACTGAGCGAGCCACAGCTTATATTGCAATAAGTGCGGGAGGCAGCAAAATTGGCGTTCTTCGGCCCTACCCGCAAGAGAAGGCCTTCAACTACGACTGTACATCATAAAGGGGTCTATAAGCAAGTGAAAATAGCACTCAAATCGCTATTTCTGTTATCGCTAGGGCAAAATTGTACCGTTCAGCCGTCCCAGGCGATCGCCGATATCAACCGCATATATCAGGTCTCAATAGCCCTGATTGAGCTGGTTTCTAGATAAATAGCCAGATATCGCAAATATGCAGAACCAAAAGTCACAATAATCTTCTGGTTCTGTACCCTATGCCCCCTAGATGTGCCTTCTTTGGCCAGTTCGGGCGTAGAACTTAGCCTGCTGGCCCGGGGAGGGTCCAATGAGTACGCACTTTACAGCAGACATGCACGATACTGTAATAAATCAAAAATCTTCGCGCGTTAGCATTCTTGGCTGGGTCGCAATGTTTGGCGGTATTGTCGCTCTAGGCTTACTTATTTACAATTCACTTGCTCATGGTGGTGGTCATGAAGCTGTAGAAGCGCACAAGCATGCTCCTCCTTTGTGGGGATTAGGCATTCTGCCGTTTGTTGCATTACTCGGATGCATTGCGGTCTTGCCACTTATTCCCAAAACTCACCATTGGTGGGAGAGCAACTTAAATAGATTCGGCGTATCAATAGGCTTAGCGGGACTGACTCTCATATATTACTTCTTTGCATTTGATTTTAACGCAAACAAGATCGTAACCGTACTTGAGCACGCAATAATCGCGGAGTATATCCCTTTCATTGTTTTGTTGTTTGCTCTATATGTGATAAGTGGCGGCATTTGCCTTAAAGGCGATCTTGCTGCGCATCCATTAACCAATACATCTTTCCTGGCAATTGGTGCAATAATCGCAAGCTTTGTCGGTACCACCGGCGCCAGCATGCTGCTCATTCGCCCTTTATTGCAAACCAATTCCGAGCGCAAGCACGTGATTCACACAGTCGTATTCTTTATATTTTTAGTGAGCAATGTTGGAGGAACACTGCTACCCATCGGCGACCCCCCACTATTCTTAGGCTACTTAAAAGGCGTTCCTTTCATGTGGACCATGGGTTTGTGGGCACCTTGGGCGGTTTGCTGCATCTTGCTCCTGATCGTCTACTATGTCTGGGATTCAATTGCGTATCGCAAAGAATCTGCAAAAGATATCGCACTCGATGAAACACAAAAACAACCATTGCGCCTCACAGGTTGGTTTAACATTCTCATCCTCGGGGGCATAGTCTTATGTGTCGCTGTAGTCGATCCAAACAAAACTATTCCCTATACCAATTTCACACCTTTCCCATTCATGCGCGAATTGCTGATGATCGGACTGGTTGGGATATCACTAATGGTTACCCCAAAGGGTATTCGTGCTTTTAATCAGTTCAACTATGCAGCCATTATTGAAGTTGCAGCTTTATTCATAGGTATATTCATCACCATGCAGGTTGCAATCGAATATCTTAACGCTCAAGGTGCAAGCCTCGGCATAGATGAGCCTTGGAAATTCTTCTGGGCGACTGGTGGGTTATCTGGTGTCCTGGATAACGCACCTACTTATGTAGTATTCTTTGAAACCGCAAAAGTGCTGCCTCCTGGTGAAAGTGCACAGATGCTAGAACTAGGCGTAAATGGCATCAATGGGGCAATAAGGACATCCTTTCTGGTAGCTATCAGTCTTGGTGCGGTCTTCATGGGAGCCATGACCTACATCGGTAATGGCCCTAACTTTATGGTCAAAGCTATTGCGGAACAGACCGGCTTAAAGATGCCCAGCTTCTTTGGTTATGTGTTCAAGTACAGCGTACCGGTACTTCTTCCCATATTCGTTGTCATCATGTTACTATTCCTCATGCCATGGTCACCGCTTCGATCTTTAATTGGTGGCGGGTAGGTGCAGGAGTAATTACTGTCTAAGATTCTCTTGAGCGGACCCTTGCGGTATTAATGCCTGCGGAGAAATTGCTCATGGTCAAGAGAATCCTAGTTGCCTTAAGTGGTACGCCGTTTACAGATTCTGCGATAAAGCATGCGCTTGAGTTAGCGAAAATCCATCAAGCGGAATTGACCGGAGTAACCGATGTTGACCTGAGTAGGATCGCTGATGTTGGTCCGGTACCAATTGGTGGCGGAGCAGCTGCGACTGGACTTACTGAGCATCGCCTGCAAATTACCCAAGAACATATCGAAAAAGCTATAAGCGACTTTGAACAAAGCTGCGCCAATGCAGGAATGAAATACTGCATTGATCGTGAAACTGGTGATCCCTTCGAGCATCTATCTGACCAGTGGCGATACCATGATCTAACAATCGCAGGCTTGCGTGGCCTGTTTGAATATGGTGTGGTTCACAGCCCGGATGATGAGATAATTCGTTTAATATCAAAGGGAATCAGACCCATCCTTGCTGTGGCGAAGGAATACCGTCCAATCAAAAAAGCACTCATCACATATAACGGATCAATGGAGTCTGCCAAGGCTATGAAGCGATTTGTGCAAATGCGTCTTTGGCCTGATGTCCAGATCCAAATAGTTTGCTTTGACAAACAGGCAGATGAAGCGGAGAAGCTATTATCTGAGGCCAAGTCATATTGCAGCGCTCATGGGCTTGACGCTATTACTGAGCGTGTTGAAGGAAGTCCTCGAGTAGTGATTCTTGACTTTGCTAAACAAATCCAGGCAGACCTCATCGTTCTCGGTTCATCATCAAGGGCTAGACTCCTCAAGCAATTGCTTGGCGATACCGTTCTGCATTGCCTTCGCAATGCGGACATACCCCTGTTTTTAAGTCAGTAAGCATAAACTAAGGTCAGATAACCTTTAACAGTAATGCTGGGCTGGACACAGTAGCGTCGAATTCCGATATAGATGATCGAGCAACAGGTGGGTATTGCGCGATGATTGATCCTATCAGTGTACTATCAGTTCTTGGCGGAGTGGCAGTTACTACTCGTAATATTGCCCCAAGATCTGCTGCGCGCGTCGAGCAAACCAACAACCCAAAACCACTAAATCTGTTTGCAAGAAGTGATTCGGTTGAGTTATCAATTGGTGCTCGTGAGCATGCAAACCTGGATCAGGCAAAGCAGCTTACTGAATCTGAAAAAGAAGAAGTTCGCAAGTTACAACAACGCGATACTGAAGTTCGGGCTCATGAGCAATCACATCGTGCAGCTGGCGGACAATATGCGGGCGCGGTTTCGCTAGATTACACTCGTGGGCCTGATGGTAATAATTACGCAACTGAGGGCAGTGTTCCCATTGATCTATCTGCTGTGAAAGACGATCCCGCTGCCACAATTCGTAAAATGCAGCAGATCAAACGAGCAGCACTCGCCCCGGGTGATCCATCTGGAGCTGATAGACAGATAGCATCACAGGCTGCTCAAATCGAGCAACAAGCCCAGGCTGAGCTTCGAGAAACTAAGAATCAGCAAGTAAACACAAATGATTCTGCTGCACAAGATCCTAATGAAGATATTGCGCAGGACGTGTCATCACTTCTGGCTAAAGCCACCAATCCCTACACCATTGCTGCCGGTGCTGTAAAACAGTTGACAGCCCCACGCTTTGTCAATGTGTTCGCTTAAAGCGTGTAATATAACAATTAAATAATCTATACCTCAGAGTTTACTCTAGATTACACTGCAACTTTCATGAACAAATAGTGACAGCTACTTGGCACAATGCGATTTTATTGCATTATACGCCTTGCCCGATGGGTACTGTCATGGCTTGTAGATAGCCAAGTTGTTTAATAGACCTAATTGACAAGGAACAAGGGCTTCACCGTAATAACCGTGGGTTCCCCTAGATGTAACTCGTTAATCCCGACATTTCGTCAGTGCAAGCGTAAAGTGGTCATAAGTTATTTTCGTTAATCTGTGTTACTCGGAAGTTTAGGGCGCAAAGTACTACAGAATCGATATAGGGCCTTAAGCGCCAGGCAACTATGAACGATACAAAAGACACGCCTTCATTGAACCCAACCGGCACAGAGAAACAGTGGATCTCTGAAAACGATCCACAACTCTTATGGAACGCACTTACTCAAGATGCTGAAGTAGGAGTCGTTATTGCTACCGTCGGCGGGAAGATACTCTTTGCAAATGCTACTGCTACAGAAGTACTCGCTGGAAATCAAACTCAATTGGTTAATAAAGCATGGAGCGATTTTCTACCCAAGGATGTTGCATATGAGCGCGTGAGAATTTCAGAGCAAGTTGTAACCACGGGAAATCCCATTGCTTTAGTGGGCCTCATTAGAGGAATTTGTCGCTGCGCATTAATTCGGCCTCATATTTCTGGTGATGGCACTACAAAGAGAGTCATGATAATTTGCCGCCCACTAACAGCAATTGATCGCATGCCCGACTTGCAAATGATTCAAGACTGCGAATTGGTATTTGCTGAATGTAATGATCTTGGACCTTTAGCAGTCTTGACAGAGCGAGAATTTGATGTGCTTGCCCTTATAGGTGAAGGGATGTCTATTTCTGAAATAGGCAGAAGGCTAGGCCGCAGCGCCAAGACAATTGAGTGGCACCGCAGATCATTGGGAGCAAAACTCGATGAATCGAATAGGGTAGGGCTTGCTCGGATCGCCATTAGAGCAGGACTATCGCATCTGGGTTTAACCGATCCGCGCCCCAGATTGGGTATTCATAGATCTCCTCATGCAGCGCCAGAAGAGGGTGATTCACCTTAGTTCGTCCTCATAAGCAGCGGATCAATCAATTACATATCATGTGATACTATGAATATCACCGTCAATGGACAGATCATCAGTTTGGACGAGCCAAGTACTGTTTCGGATCTGATTGATCGATTTGAGATGACGGATCGGCCTTGCGCTGTAGAGGTCAATCGTGAATTAATTCCTAAAAAGCAGCACACCAGCCACACAATACGCAATGGCGATCAGGTGGAAATTGTGACCCTTGTCGGTGGAGGCTAGTGAGAAAAGGAACCACAATAAAATGCAGCAACTTCAAATAGATAACAAAGACTTCCTTACCCTCGGTTCGCACACTCTGCATAGCCGACTCATTGTCGGAACTGGCAAGTATGAATCGTATGAAATAATGCAAGATGCGCTGGATGCTTCCGGGGCTGAGGTTGTTACGGTAGCGGTCAGGCGCGAACGACTTGTAGACAAAGATGGTCGATCTCTTTTAGATTTTATTGACACTGATCGCTACACGATCTTGCCTAATACTGCGGGTTGTTTTACTGCTGAGGATGCCGTGCGTATCGCCAGGCTTGGTCGTGAAATACTTCAGCAGATGAACAATCCTGGCAAAGATTGGGTTAAGCTAGAAGTACTTGGTGATAAAAAAACTTTACTCCCCGATCCCGTTGGTACACTTGAGGCTTGCAAGGAATTAGTAGCCGAAGGCTTTGATGTTCTTTGTTATTCAACGGATGATCCCGTATCCGCTATGCGCTTGCGAGATGCCGGTGCCACAAGCGTTATGCCCGCCGGTAGCCCCATAGGTTCTGGACGGGGTATATCCAATCCCGCATCAATAGCGATATTGATTGAAATGCTGAAAGATCCTGCAAGCGGAGGCGACCCCAATTACCCAGTTATTGTTGATGCAGGTGTAGGAACGCCAAGCGATATAACAATTGCCATGGAATTGGGAGCCGATGGAGTATTACTTAATACAGGAATTGCCCATGCCAAAGATCCTGTACGAATGGCGGCGGCAATGAATGCAGCTTGTCTGGCAGGTTTCCATGGTTACAGAGCTGGCAGAATCGCCAAACGCATGTACGCAACAGCTTCAAGTCCCTGGCAGGGTTTGATAAGCACTATTGCCGGTGAATAGACATCGCATTAATGCCCAACTCGCTTGCCCAGGTACTTAGAAACCTCATCCACATGGGCATTAACTGTACCTTCATCTAAACCTTCGAGATTCAGTCGAAGCAACGGTTCAGTATTGCTGGGCCTTACATTACACCACCAAGGTCCGACATTAAGAGTTACACCGTCCAATTCTTCGATCTCAGCCGCAGGGAAAGCATTTACTAAATCATCGATAGCTGCCTGCTTATCATCGGTTTCAAAGTTGATTTCACCTGATTGAGCATAACGCCTGGTCGGTTTGATCAACTCGCTTAACGGCTGATCATTTATAGCCAAACCACTAACTACCGATGCAAAGGCTATTGCTCCCGAATCAGCATAGAAATTGTCACGGAAATAAAAGTGTCCGGATAGTTCCCCGCCAAACACTGCTTTGTGGTTCGCCATTTTCTCTTTCATAAATACGTGTCCAACCCGCGACTTAATAGGCCTTCCCCCCGCTTCTGTAATCATTTCAGTTAGTGATTTGCTGGACCTTAGATCATAAACAATTGCAGCCTTGGGATTGTCTGCTAGAAATTTACCGCTCAACCACGCAGTCAACAGATCGCATCCAATAGTTCGTCCTTTTTCATCTACAACAACACAACGATCTGCATCGCCATCAAAGCAAATACCAAGATCAGCCTTACTCGATACAACTTTATCGCGGAGCATCTGTAAATTAGATTCAACAAGTGGATTAGGTTCGTGTACGAATTCGCCTGTGGAATTATCGAAATTCAGCTTTGTAATCTTCAGGCCTGCTATGCCTCCAAATACTTTGGGAATCATCGTGCCTGCCATACCGTTTGATGCGTCGATTACTACATTTATAGTTTTAGATCCATCAACTATGGACGGATGCAAGAAATATAAGACATGTTCGCGATACGAATCCCATAGATCGCGAATATCTTCTCGACCTCCTGCAGGTGTTGCCTTATTTTGATCAACTAGAGCTGCATATCGCCGAATTTCATCTAGACCAGTGGTCATTCCAATCGGCTTGGCTTCAAGGCCAGACACTTTAAATCCGTTGTAGTTTGCTGGATTGTGTGATGCGGTTACTTGAATTCCACCACAGCACGCAAAATGATTGATGGCAAAATAGATCATCGGCGTATCAACCATGCCTACATCTATTACGTGCGATCCGTGATCACGGATACCTTTTTTAAGCGCTTCAGCTAGAGAAGGTGATGACAGTCTCATATCTCGCCCAACCACAAAGTGACGCATCATCGGATCGTCATAGCCAGCCTCGTCCGCCTTTTCCGTGAGATATCTCGCAGTTGCGTAGCCTATTTGCCAAGCCAGCTTTTCATTTAGCGGTTTGGGATAAATTGCGCGTACATCATACGCTTTGAAAACTTTACCTAGCATCAAGAACACCCTCATTTACTGTTAAAAACTGCTATTTAGTGTGGCATGATAGCAAGATCAACACGCAGAGTTTTTTGCCGCTATTGATCCAATAAAGCCAGCTCTTCGACGATCACGCCTTCAGGTAAGGCTGCGAGAAATTTTCTGCCATAGCCCTTGGTTACAATCCGAGGATCGAGAATAACAATTCTGCCTTTGTCCGTGGTTGATCGGATCAGCCTCCCCACTCCCTGCTTAAATCGAATCACCGCACTTGGAACCTGATCCTCCATAAAAGGATCGCCACCACGTTGCGTAATCTTCTCCTGGCGAGCTTCAATTAGCGGCCGATCTGGAACCGCAAACGGCAATCGAGTAATAATCACACTACGCAGGCCTCTGCCGCGCACATCCACACCTTGCCAAAAACTCACCGTACCCATAAGCACGGATCGTTCATTTTCACGAAACCTCTTTAGCAAAGTGCTGCGTGGCCCATCTTGTTGATGAACAAGTACAGGATAACCTTCTTCAGTTAGTATTGGTCGAAGCTTCGCTACTACATGATTAAGCGCAGAAAAACTCGTAAACAAAACGAAGGTTCCACCTTGCGTTTCCTGCACATGTTGCAAAATACGCGGAACCATTTCATCAACATACTTTGCAGAATTCGGCTGCGGCATTGATCTATCAATAAATACGCGCATTTGCTTTGCGTGATCAAATGGACTTCCAAGCTGTAACGTTTCAGCACCCTCACAGCCAAGGCGAGTTGTTACATGAGAAAAATCATTAGGGCCAGTTGCAAGAGTTGCGGAAGTCAGCACTACACCTATATCTTGATCAAACAATCTCTTGCGCATAATAGGCCCAACTTCGATGGGCATACAAGCTAAATTTAATCGAGGTCGCTGAGATATTGATGCGCTGCGTTGCATGCCAGATCGTCTTTGTCTTGCTTCAAGCCAATAAACGTAATCTTCATTGTCCTGGCTGAGCAATACCTTTACATCCTTGGCAATATCCTGCGCCCTTTGAAAATAGCTATTAATCTCAAATTGATCGGGTTCATTTTCGATGCGCTCACGCAGCAGTTTTAGAGATGATGCGAGAGCTTGCATGGGTTTGCTTAGATAATTATCAACAATGTTTGGTTCAAGGATTCTGCCGTTCTTTGGAGCTTTGGTTTGTTGCCAAATCCAAAGAGATCCGAATTGCTTTTCCGTTTCATCGCGACACTTTAGTGATAGTTCAATAGTATCATCAACCAGCGTAGTTGATTCCTCTTTAGTTTTAATAGAAGCTAGAAAACCCCTCCTGGTCTTGGGCTGATACAAGAGATTAAGGAGATGTCCCACGCGCGCTTCAGAAAGACTAATTCCAAAATGATTTGCTGCTACATCTTCAACGCTATGCGCTTCATCTAAAATGACATGATCGTAAGGCGGAAGAAATCGCACACCCTGTGCCCGCAGTGCCAGATCCGAAAAGAATAGCGCATGGTTACAAATCAGCAGATCGCCATCTTCCATACGCCGCCGTGCCGCTTGATAAAAGCATTTATTGTAAGTTGGACATTTTCGTCCCATGCAATTGTGTGAATCTGATTTAGCGTAATCCCACACTTCGGGGCGCGTAAGTTGTGGAAGCGTTGAGCGAGAACCATCCTTAGTGTCATACGCCCAATCCTCGATTAGGTGAAGCGAATGTAGTGAAGCATTTTCGCCAAACAAACGCGCTTGTCGATCACTCGCTTGTTTTAGCCTTCTCAAAGAAACGTAATTGCTTCTGCCTTTGACAAGCACTGCATTATATTCACCTGGGATAATTTCTTTTAGAAGTGGTATGTCATTTTCAATTAGTTGTTCTTGCAGATTGATAGTATTGGTTACAACAACAACTCTCTCTTCATTTTCAACGATTCTTTTAATAGCTGGAATAAGATAGGCAAAGGATTTGCCCACGCCAGTACCTGCCTCGACAAGGAGCTTACCTTTCTTGGAAAGTGCGCTATTGACTGCGTTAGCCATTTGTATCTGCTGAGGGCGAAGTTCGTACCCAGGCAAACGCTTGGCTATGGCGCCTTCATTTGAAAGAAGATGTTCAATATTCACAGACATTATGAGTATTGTAGTGATTTTGCATTAGAGTTCTATTTCCGACTAGTAAGCTCGTTTCTAATCGCCTTGGCCTTCCAATATGGTTTAATTGCAGGAATGGCAGCTAAAAGAACCAGGCCACAAATCACATAGACTATCCCCAAGCCCTCAGCAAACTCCATTCGCAGCAATCCGGGTAGCTGCATCCCAAGCAAACCCGCAGCAGGCCCAATTGCGTATCCCATGCCTATCAAACTTTCGTGCTTTCCGCTGGCATCAACTTGCGCTTTACCTACAGACATTGCGTAATACAAAGCTGTGTAATAAATGACTCCCATTCCCGCTCCAAAGAGACCAAACCCAATGAGGAGAATAGTTAGCACTGGTGCCAACACAATAATCGCAAAGCCAGAGGTGATTAAGGTTCCACCTAGTAATAAAGTCCCCCAGCGCCCGTGCCAAAAACCCAGCCACCACATCAACGCCATTGCAACAACACGAACCACCATCCAAGTCGCAGCAGTCGGCGTCTGCCAAATTATATCTACTTCCAAACGGTTAAGAAGATAAGGTAGTAAAGGCCCTAGTGCAGAATTTAATACATAACTTAAAGGCAATAAAATTCGTGCAGAGCGCAGCAAGAACGGATACTCAGGCGTTATTGATTCCTCCGACATCTCCCTATCATGCACGACAGGATTTCGCTTGAACCAATACAGTGTTACTAGCGCAACTACATTGAACCCACCAAGCGCAACTATGGCAAACAGCGCATCTTCTTTTAGAAATGGAGCCATGAACCAAAGCGAAGCTGCAACAGAACTGGTCCACACAACATTCCACCAGCCGATCGCCCTTCGCATCTCCCGACCATGTCGACCTGCGGTAAGATAGCTTTCAATAATCGGCCACAAGAATGATGCGAGCAAGCTCGTAATTCCCACGACTACCCACAAGATCCATGCCGCTTCAACAACAAGTGGACCTAGGCAAATTATTGATTGAATGATAAGTATCAGAACAAGCAGCGTTCGGGCGCTCATCCATCGCTCGATAAATTTCAGGAATCTAGCCGCTGTCAAGGCACCGCTGATATAGCTCAGGCCAATAACCAAATACATAAATAGAGTTTGTGTTTGGGTGTAGCCATATTCCGCCTTGGCGATGAATGGGACCCCATTCCAAATCACACCAGTACCAATCGAGGCTAGCAGCGTCAGGCTTAGCACTGCAGCAATGGGTGTGGGGGCCACTACATTATTGTTCTCGTTCAGACCTGTCATGGTTTGCAATCCTACCCACCTTTACCAAATTCGCCTTTTTAGGTTCTTGGCAATAAACCGTCGCAAGAACATGGTTCGTCCGTTAGCATCTAGTTAGATCTGTTTTTAGTCAAGGAAGCATTATGCGATTATCTCGTTATCTATCAGTAGCCATTTACAGCACATTTCTGGCAAGCAATCTAGCTTACGCACAGAACATTACCACTCCTGATGAACATCTTGGTCGGCCGTTAGGTGTAGATTTCCAGCTTGCGGATTGGGATGAAGTCAGCAGCTACTACCACAAGCTTGCAAATGAAAGTCCAAATGTCACTACTCTAAAGGTTGGCGAAACGACCGAAGGCAGAGACTTCTTAATTGCAATAATCTCTAGCCCGGACAATTTAGCCAATCTCGACGAAATAAAACAATACTCAAGAATCCTTTCTGATCCACGCGGAAAGTCGCAGGCACAGCAAAAAGAAGCTGTCGAAAACGGCAAAGTAATCCTATTCGTGTCCTGTCAAATGCACTCAACCGAAACCGGCGGTTCGCAATTTTCTATGCAGTTCATATATGACCTTGCAACTTCAAATGATGAACCATACAAGTCTACGAGAGAAAACGTAGTAGTTGTGGTTTATGTAACCAACCCCGATGGACTAGACCATGTAGTGAATTGGTATCGAGAAACGGTTGGTACGCCGCACGAAGCATCGAGTTTATTGAAGCTTTATCAATATTACGCTGGTCACGATAATAATCGCGACTGGTTTATGTTGACGCAAACCGAAACGCGAATTGTTACGGAGCTTCTTTACCTAAAGTGGAGGCCACAGATATACTGGGATGTTCATCAGCAAGGTTCCAAACGCGAGAGAATGTTCGTTCCCCCATTTAGAGATCCACTTAATCCTAACCTCGATCCTGCAATTATTTCAGGGATAGATGCTTTGGGCAGCAGAGCGCTTCTTGATATGACGCGCAACGGACTGGCGGGAATATCGACTGGCGTATCTTATGACATGTGGTGGAATGGGGGCAATCGCAATGTCCCGGTGCGCCACAACATCATTGGCCTGCTAACAGAAGCTGCATCAGTCAACATCGCGTCACCAATCTTCATACCACTAAGTGAACTATCTGCACCTAGAGGCCTTGATGGTTATGTGCCTTCAAATCAATTTCCCAATCCCTGGCCGGGCGGGTGGTGGAGATTACGCGACATTATCGACTATGAACTTTCGTTTGGCCGATCATTGCTTGGAAGTTTAAGTCGAGAGCCACAAACTTGGCTTAGTAATTCTCTTGAAGCAGCGCAGCGTGCGATTGATGATGCAAACCATAGTGTGCCTCGTGCCTGGCTGATTCCAAGCGATAATCGTGATCCGGATGCTGTTCGAAGGCTAGTTGATGTTCTGCTTTTATCCGGCGTCGAGATTCACGTTACCGATGCAGCAATCCAAGCAGATGGACGTACATATCCAAGTGGCACAATAGTTATTTTCCGCCAGCAACCCTATGGCTCACATGTTAAAGATCTATTTGAGGTGCAGCGTTA
>JACZRS010000017.1:0-106032 GCA_022574595.1 Planctomycetota bacterium
GCCCCTGTACGCCCTATTTCTTACAGACTATGCTTCACCTCCTTCTTATCTATAGTTCCCATTATTATATAAGCACTTAGTAGTTTACATTCATAATTTTATAGAGAATTGATTAATTTTATAGATGCATTGGTTTTGTCAGTTTTAGTGTCAGTTTTACTGACGGTTTTAGTGTCAGTTTTACTGACGGTTTTAGTGTCAGTTTTACTGACGGTTTTAGTGTCAGTCTTACTGACGGTTTTAGTGTCAGTTTTACTGACAGTTTTACTATGACCACAACTGTCAAGAGATCTAGCAATGGTGATACAGGAGCCGTCACACGCTTCAATGCTGATCCTCAACGATTGATCCAACCTTTCAACTGCAATAGACCTACCCAAAGTGTAGATACGCTGCTTGGCATCCTTCTCATAGCGCACCCAACCCACTTTTCGCAGACGGTTGAGACTTAAACTAACTGCAGGTAGATGTAATTCCAATGTATTAGCAAGTGATGTAACATCGCTTTGAACTGCCTTTGCTAAATATGCAATGATGTCCAGGCACTCGCCGCGCGAGAGAATGCGTACGGTGTCTGCCGTAGTTGCTGGCCATTGACGGGTTCTTCTTCCACGCCAACTTCGCATGAGACACTCCTAAAGCGGTTTTCGACCTACTAGAAACGTAAATCGCGCATACTGCTTGCACAAACAAGAGTGCAGTATTGCAGCTTATGGAAGTAAATTTACGGGAATCTTGTCACTTGAAACTTAATTCAAATAACAAATGACGATTCTGAAACACTAGTGAGGTTTTAGACGGCCATTTTAAGAACATTGATGATCAAACAAACCACGGCACGCACAATCTATTCGTCGGCAATACGTGGTTATGTCCCCTGTGTAGGCGTCACCTGAGTAAGGGATATTGCCGGTCTGTAATAATGAGTAGAATGTCAGTAATACAGAATGAACGCCATGAGATGTTTAGATTAAATCTTTACCAGTAAAAGTAATCGCTGTTGGTCAAATGCAGTTATCAAAAGGGTCAGAGAAATAAACATCTTAGGGCGTTTCGGTACAGATTATAGCTACGGGCCATTGCTAACTGGTTCAGGAGAGAAATCTATGGCGACAAAGAAAAGAAAAGTCCCATCAAAGAAAAGAACGCCCAGAATAGCGTCCAGCAAAGAACGTGTGAAAACCGTACTGGCGCGCGCAGCCAGGCGTCTCAAAAGGGCCAAGTCTCAAAAGGAAGGCTCAATCCTATTGAGGCTGCACGGTTCCGGCGGTGGGAACTTCTGCCTTGATTGCAAGAAGGGCACAGTTCAATTGGTCAATCGGATACCGCGCCAAACAGAACAACCCTTAATTGAACTAATTGGTTCGGCGGATGTGATTACAGAGATTCTCGACGGGAAAACAGACGCCCTTAGTCAATTCCTGCGCGGTCGATTTCGCGTACGTGGTGATCTTGGTTACGCGAGCGACCTCGCTCGGGAGTTCCGCATGGTCAAGGAACCATTCTAGATCTTGTGCTGAACTTATCGTGTAAAGGAGTCAAGCATGGCAACAACGAACGGCTTTGTGTATCTACTAACGATTCTTCCGGGAAATGGTAGTTCACTCGCGTGCACCAGAATCGGTCCCAGTCCGAACAACACCGAACTGCTTCTAGTACAACGTGGCGCGAGCGACTCAGAACACGCCGGTGCGTTCAAGAATAGTATTGTCGATGCCCTTGCAACGGCTCTTATCAGTCGGCGCCAAGTGTCGGCCTTTCACGCGTCGAGCAGTGCGAGCATCACCGGCTTATCGATCGAATAGCGCGAAGGCTTATTGAGGATTCTGCAATGGCAACAACGACAGGCGTGGTCCGACAGGTAAGCTGGTCGGGAAGCACGGTGTGCTTCTTGATCGGTCCGTCTCGCGAATCAGTCGAAATATTTTTCATTAAGTTCGAATCCACTGACAGTGATTGGGTGCGCGGATTCAAGAAGAGCATGGCCAACATGCTGACGGAGGCCCAAGACGCGGGATTTCTCGTCACCGTGGGCCATCCCAGCACAAGCGGAATGGTTACGAGCACCGCAATGGGGGCACATGGGATCCGTAAGAACGTCGCTACAATCCCACAAGCGGAACGGAATCGGCTAAGAGACGCGATCCTCGAACTCGACAACAGAAACTACCCCGACGGCGTTTCCAAGTGGAAGAAGCAGGACGACATTCACCAAGTGACACATGTGCATAACGGTGCATCTTTCGTGACATGGCATCGAGAATTGTGCAACCGTCTCGAGGCGCTGCTGCGCGAAGTCGACCCAACCCTATCTTTGCACTATTGGGACTGGACCACAGACCCGCGTAACAGTCCGGACGGTAAGGGTGGTATGGTGAACCTCTTTTCGACAAACTTCATGGGCAGCGCCACAGGGAATGCCGGTCCACCGATGAACGCCTTGTTTCCACCGACGATTACGCGCAACGTGAACAACGGCAATCCTGGACCGCCCTCTATCTCCTCGGATGCGGCCATCATTGCCACTGGGGCTGGCTCCCCGATAGACGACCAATGGCGCCTGTTTCGTATCGCACTCGAAGGCAATCATAATACGGTTCACACCTACATCGGAGGAAACATCGGCGCCCAACATAGTGCATTTGAGGACCCCTTTGTATACCTTCTCCATTCAAATTTGGACCGAATCTGGGCAATGTGGCAGCGCGTACCAGGAAGAGAATGGCGGCTAGATCCGAATCAAGTATATGGGAGCGAGGACACGGATAGCAGAATCACGGAGACCCTTGAACCCTGGGACGGCGGTTCGGGACTCCGACCCTGGGCCCCGCCCGACAATCAGCAGGTAGTGAAAAACTCCAAGCATGCATCAGTTGTTACGCCGCCATGGTACGACACATGATCTGCCGATTCACTTAAATCCCGTATTGTGTAATTATTCAGCGGAGGAAATCAAGAGGCCGCACGATAGGAACTAAGAAGTTCACCTAACCGATCTCGGCGATTGCATCTGGTTTCAAAACTCGGCCGAACACTTCAGGTAGCCCTTTGGTGATGCATGTTCAGCAATCCGCCGATTCACTCGCTTCATTCGTAGTACCCCACAACATAATGCCCCTTATGGGACCCAGCCTTTATCTGCTAAGACGCATTCCCCACGATGTGTTATTGGCGATGTCATCTACAAAGTAATACAATAGATGCATACATCTAATCGAATGTTACACAACACAGGAATCTACGGATGACAGTTGCCCTGCGCGTAATGGAAGCAATTGATCGAATGGCCGAGGGTAAACCCGAGGCCGCGCTGATCCCCGTCTGTATTGCAATAGATGCAACTGTGCGTAAGGAATACCCACAGATTAAAAAGGACCACATACGCTTCCGGAAATTCCTTAGCTGCAATCTAGCGCTAATCACACGTACTGCGTTTGATAATTTGGCAATCACGAAGAGTCTGCGCATTAACTACCAGCATCGGAGATTGAGGCCTGGTAAAGATGGGCTTTGTTCAATTGAGCAAATCATGTACTTCGTTGTTCGTTGTGGGCTTTTGCATGAAGCTGAGATACCCAATACTTTGAAGTTTACTGACGAAGCAAGCATCTCAGTCTGTGACCACCGGCTCCATCTCCCTGCGGGATTCATTTATGGAATGATCACTGCGGTTGTAGCATCGCCGGTCAATGTAGCAGAGCAGTCGAAAGCTCACTATGCACTCAACTTGGACGGTGAGGCTCTTTCGTTGCGTGAGTTTTGGGGACGTAGTTGTGAACTTGAATCTCTTATATTTGGCAAACGCAAGGAGAGAATAGCCAAGCACTATCAATACTGCGCTGGTGAATGGGCGATGCGCATCGTTCAAAGCCGCAGCATCCTCGATCTTCTTGTTTGGGCATACCGCGCTGAACAGGCTGCTTCGGCAGTTTTGAAAACGCTTCCAGTAGACAAAGACTTCAACCATATAGCCTTCGTCGTACCTTATGCAAATGTCGATGCAGAGCGTGGAAGTGTCGGTAGTGTGTGGTCATTCATCTCGAAAGAGATAGGTAATGCTGGAGGCATCGGCATCAATACCAATGTGATCTGGGAAATGGCAATGTGCGCTTATGGAGTTGTCGACTTTCAAGAGCGTCAGGACTTGAAACCGGTGTACGATGCTTTCAAAGCAGAAATCCGAAACAATGATCAACAGCGTATCTCAAATGGCGGAACTGGGCTGATCAATTCACTGCTCGACGATTTGCATAAGCGCTTTCCAACTGTCGCAGAGCAATTACCCAAATCGCAAAGCAAAAACAAACTATCAGAACCGTCCAACACCAAATCAAAACGACACTCATCGCCCTTTATGTCACTCGCACAGTTCGGCCTTGCTCTCGAAATGGATTACCGAAGCTTCAAGGGAAAAGCTCAAAAGGAGTGGGAGTTGAAGCCCGAAAACAAATGCGGAACGCTCTGGTCAATCAACTTCAATCTTGTCAATGATGTAGGGCTAGAAGCGCGGGTCAACAAGCATGCCGCCAAAATGACTACTGATAGGGAAAGAAGGCGGCACTGGCGCGCTACAAAGTGAAACAAAGCACTGCATCTTACTACATAGCCCGAATATAAGCTCCTCCAACCTCCGCGTGCGTGTTATCTAATTGCTACACAGCGTTTATGTGGACGTGGATCCACGAACCAAGTCGTAATTGATTTATTAGCTAGCAAGGAGGCTCTTATGCGAATCAAGCGAATCTCAACCAATCAAATCAACCCGGCGCCTTACAACCCGCGTAAGGACCTGAAGCCGGGCGATCCCGACTACGACAAACTGCGCCGAAGTATCGAGGAATTCGGTTGTGTTGAACCACTAGTCTGGAACAAGCGCAGCGGTAATCTCGTTGGTGGTCATCAACGATTAAAAGTACTTATTGAACAGGGCGCTATAGAAGTTGATGTCAGCGTTGTTGACCTACCTCCGGAAAAGGAAAAGGCGCTAAACATTGCGCTAAACAGAATCTCAGGCGACTGGGACCCCCTGAAGCTAGCTCAATTGCTCGATGAGCTTGTTGCGGTTCCGGACTTTGATGTTGAACTGACCGGCTTTGATCTAACTGACGTTAACGCACTCATCGCCGAATCACTCCAACCCTCGGCAGTAGATGGGGAAGATAACTTTGATGTCGAGGCGGAACTTGAAGCCAATCGACCACTTGTCACACAACAAGGTGATCTCATAGAGCTTCGTACAATCGACTCCGATCCGCGTTTCCGGGGGCATCGCCTGCTTTGTGGTGACTGCACAGACCCTGAACATGTTAAAAGGCTAATGCGAGGTGATCGCGCTATTTTGTTCGCGACTGATCCGCCTTATCTGGTTGGTTACGATGGTACAAATCATCCTGGCAAATCAAAACTCAAGGAACGAATCAAGAACAAGGATTGGTCAAATAGCTATGCCATAACTTGGGACGACGCAGAGGCGAACTCAGATCTGTATGAGAATTTTATACGCGTTGCCATCGATGAGGCGATTGATATAAATGCTGCTTGGTACTGCTGGCATGCCAGTCGCCGCCAGGCGATGGTGGAAGCAGTGTGGGAACAGTTCGGTGCATTCGTACATCAACAAATTATCTGGGTCAAGGACCGACCGATCCTCACGCGCTCGTGGTATACATGGCAGCATGAACCATGCTTCTTCGGCTGGGTAAGGCCACACAAACCTACTCGGCGAAGCAAAGATTATCCCTCATCTATTTGGCACATCCCAACTATCCGTATTGGCCAGGTTACTGAACATCCAACTTCCAAACCACTGGAAGTCTTTCGGATACCTCTTCATCAGCACACGCGCGCAGGTGAATTGTGTTACGAACCATTTGCAGGAAGTGGTTCTCAGATCATTGCCGCTGAACAATTGGGGCGACGGTGTAATGCCATCGAGATTAGCCCTAGATACTGCGATGTCATTGTTCGACGATTCATCGCTTTCGTTGGTAAAAGAAATATTGATCCGGAACTTGCAGAGCGATACAGCGTTCCAGATCAAGATGCTAAGCAAGTAATAAAGAAAGTTGGACAGTAGGCATGACTTGCTCCGACAATATCAACAACCTTAAAACTGATGATCGATCGGTTATATCGGTAATACGTGATATACAGCAGGGTGGAATCGAAGCAAAGAGCTTAGCCATTGAAGATCGAAAGCGATGTGTGGAGCACCTTGCTGGTGATGGGTACACGGTTGCAGAGATCGCTGAGATTCTCCAGGTAACTGATCGGACAATCGCACGGGATAAAGCAGCCATTCGACAGGCCAACTCAGTCGAGAGTGATCCACAGATGGCCGCACAGATGGTTGGCCAATTACATAATCAAGCCGACACCTGTATTCAGCGCATTCGAAGGGTAACGCGTGAAAAGGAAACTCCGTCCAATGTTCGAGTTGATGGTGAAAAAGCGTGCTGGGTGATTTATAACAATCTTGTGCAGCGACTTCAATCTTTGGGCTACCTCCCCACTGCTCCTCAGCAGTTTCAAGGTGAGATGAAACACCAGTTCGAATCATTGCCGGGCTATGGTGAGATGAATGATGAATTGGCGCGGCTGGAAATAATCGTCAGCACTCATGGGTCCAACGAAGAAAACCTTCCCCTAATACAGGAACTCACTGAACTTAAAGATCAGGCTGAGCGTGGTTCATTAAGTGAGAAAATCATTGCAATTGAAAAACAACTTGTCAGCAAAGGAGAGACTAACAATGACCAAAGTATATAACAGCACCAAGGAAGAAATGCAACGGCAGCTTAGTGCTTTTCGGCGCAAGGCCTGTAAACAATCAATACTCAAATTTGCTCAGACTTATCTTCCAGCCCACTACAAATACGCGCCTTCATCTATGCACCTACAGCTCTTTGAAGATTTACAGAAGGCCACTGTAGAGCGAGGAGTGCACTTAGCGATTGCCGCACCACGCGGTCATGCCAAATCCACTATCGTTAGCCATACTTACATCTTGTGGTGTATATGTTACCACACTGAACCGTATATTATGCTCATAAGCAACACGCTTGATCTTTCGAGCGACTTCCTATCACTAATCAAGCGAGAGTTACAATCCAATATTAGATTATTGGAGGATTTTCCTGATGTTTGCGAACCGCTAGGATCTCAAACTGGTGCGCCTCGATGGAGACAAGCTGAGATTATTACACGCAACGGCGTTAAGGTCACAGCTCTAGGTGCTGAAAAACAGATCCGTGGTCGTCGCCATAATCAACATCGACCCACTCTGATTGTACTGGACGATGTTGAGAATGAGACTGAAGTCCGCTCCGCTGAGCAACGTAAGCATAAAGAACAATGGTTCAACAAAGCCGTCCTTAAAGTAGGTACATCTCAGTCGAACTTCATCGTTGTAGGTACGATTTTGCACTACGATGCGCTTCTGGCCAATTTGATTGACCGCAGTAAGAGTCCCAATTGGACGGGCAAAAAATTCCAGGCCGTATGCAAGTGGTCATCTCATACGGAATTGTGGTCAAAGTGGGAATCGATTTATTGTCACCGTGAAGAGTTTGAAGGAGCTCAAGGACCAAAAGCTGCCAGGACGTACTTTAAAAACAACAAACGTGTAATGCTAAAAGGTACAAAGGTCTTGTGGGGTGAGCTTGAAGATTATTATGCGCTGATGGAGCTGCGCATAAGTGAAGGTCGCGCTTCATTCGATAGCGAAAAGCAAAACGAACCGGTCAATCCAGAAGACTGCTACTTCCAGGAAAGCGACTTTCAATTCTGGGACGATGAATATAGCTCTGTCGAGGCACTCATCGGATCAATGCGCGGCAGGCATAGCTTTTACGGCGCTTGTGATCCAAGCATGGGTAAGCAGGGCAAAGGTAGTGATGATACCGCGATCATTACACTGCTGCGTGACGATTTGAGCGGGATGCTTTATGTTATTGATGCTGACATCAAGCGTCGCAAACCCGATGCGATTATAGACGACATAATTAGATTTCACAGGCTAAGAGGTTACCAACGCTTCGTAATGGAGATAAACCAATTCCAAGAATTCTTAAGCGATGTACTGAAGAAACGTAGCAGAGAATTAGGGGTGTATGTCCCAGTTTATAATCGCAGGAATACTAGCGATAAAGAGGGTCGCATACAGAGCCTTCAACCTCATATCAGTTCAGGCACAATTCGCTTCTCGCGCCGACACATCACTTTGGTAGATCAGTTAAGGCAGTTCCCAATGGGTGCCCACGATGATGGACCCGATGCGCTGGAGATGGCTCTATCCGCTGCCAAGCGCGGATCGAACTCGTGCGATAAAATAGTACGGATCCCTAATCCTACGATAAGACTCTTTGAAGACCCAAGGCACCTCGAACTGGCAAGGCAATTACACGGCATGTGAATTCCCAATCACTTAATTGATCGCAAGGCAATTGAGGGCTCAAGGAACTCGCATAGGTCACTCTTCTGCCAGTTATAAATAATGGATGTATCCAAGAGTACCGCCCAGCTGCAACCTATCGGTTGAGGGACATACTACATAATCCTGATCATAGGACGAGTACTTATCTTGAATAGCTGCCCGACGGTTCTAAAGAATCGTGGGTTATGCCGTAGCATCAGCGATTTGCGATGACATAGCGGACAACACGAGTAGTAAGGACAACATGACGACCATTGTCGTTATCTAGCCTGTAAAGAATTGATCATATACTCTCTGATAGTCGTTTTTAGACCCAGTTCGTAGATAGTTTCCGACATCGGTCTTCTCCTGGAGCCTCAAATCTGGCAGAATATGGCCATATCATTGGGGTGTATAGTTTAGCCTAAGGTGAACCACGGGAGATCGCGCATGGCTATTGAGAATGGTGAGCAGCCACAAACAGATGTACGCACCTTCGTAAACAGCAAAGAATCGGAGGTGCTGCCATTATTGATCGAGGTCGAATACGCCGATCGCGTTAACTTTGCGATGCAACAAGATGGTGTGCCACTCGTCGAGCGCATTTCTCTAACAAATAATGATGAGGCAGTGTTGGAGAATGTCGTCATCAAGGTTACGCTTGAGAACGGTGATTGCACGCCGTGGAGTCAACAGATTGATCGTATCGATTCTGGAAACATCTTTAACATCGAGCCGGATGATCTCAGGCTGAGTGCGCGGAGTCTGGCGACTCGTACGGAAGCTGAGAGAACCGCTCTGCTTATTGTGGTTGAATCGAACGGCCGGTCGGTATGCAAAGACTTTCCAATCGAGCTTCTTGCGTTTGATCAGTGGCCCGGTGTCGGACTGTACCCAGAATTACTAGCAGCGTTTGTTACGCCGAATCACCCTAAGGTTGCAGAGATGCTGGCGGATGCCAGAAAGTCTCTTGGTGATCTTAGTGATGGGCAGGATTCTCTTGATGGGTATCAATCGGGAAATAGACAGCGTGCAGCTCAAATTGCCGAGGCGTGCTTCAATGCGGTGTTAACTCGCGGAATCGGCTACATCAGCTTACCTGCCAGCTTTGATCGCGAGGGACAGCGTGTTCGACTCGTGGATCGAATCTGCCGCGAGAACTTCGGAAGCTGCCTCGATCTATCACTTTTGCTGTCAAGTCTATGGGAACAGGTCGGCCTTCACCCACTTGTATTGATGCTAGAAGGTCATGCGATGCCCGCGGTGTGGACTCATGAGTCGCACCTCCCCGAGCCTGCAATCGATGAAGCCGCTCGTATCCGCAATCTAATAGAGCTCGGTGAAATCGTGCCCGTGGAGTCAACTTTAGTGACACAGTCCGGGGCAACATTCGCTGCTGCTGTTGACTCCGCTAAAAAGAGGATGCAGACTCCAGGTTCTGGCTTCTGCGCTGTTGATATTCTCTCGGGTCGTAAACGAGGAGTTCGACCCCTCCCACTTCGAACGGATGCTGAGAGTACCGAACTCGATCTGAAAGTTGTTGATGCCGGGACAAAACTAGAGGCCGCTGACACATTGCTGGATCGTGTTGCGCTGGCTGATCGGGCTGAGAGAAAAGAGACTATCGATTCCACATCGCAAGAGGAGGAGACAGGCAGCGATCGTATCGAACGCTGGAAGACTCGCCTGCTGGACCTGTCACTCAGAAACCGCCTGATAAACTTCCGACAAACTGGCAGAACTATCCGCTTGATGGTGCCCGATGTAGCACTGTTGGAGGATATGCTGGCGGATGAAAAACGCTTTTCCATCTATCCCAAGACTGATGGAGATGAGGATTATTTAAGACAGGAACTCGATGCACGACAAGTGTACACCTCAGAGGCGCCCGCCGAGACTCAGAAACGGCTGCTACAGCTTTATCGAACCTCGCGATCAAGTATCGAGGAGACTGGGGCGAATCTTCTGCATATTGCCATCGGCATGCTCAAATGGTTTGAGAGCGAATCAAGTGAAACGCCACGCTATGCCCCATTAATTCTTCTTCCCGTGAAGCTCATTCGCAACTCAACAGGTTTTGGATACCGCTACGATTTCGAACTCAGCGATGAACCCTTACGGCCTAATGTCACGCTGCTGGAAAAATTGCGGAAAGAGTTCGGTATCGAAACAGATGGCCTTGATGATCTACCTGAGGATGAGCATGGCCTTGATGTGCCTCTGATTCTTCGCAACTTTCGTGCGGCAATTCGAGACACATCTCGCTGGGAAGTTGAGGAGTCGGTCTACCTCGGGCTCTTCTCGTTTAATAAATTCCTGATGTGGCGGGATCTTCAAGAGAATATGGATCGGCTGCGTCAGAACCGCTTGGTTCAGCATTTCGTCGACCGTGAGCAAAAGGAATTTGATTCCGATCCGTTTCCGAGGCCCGAAGATCTCGACGATCAAGTTAAACCCGGTGAGCTGTATTGCACAAGGGATGCTGACGCTACGCAACTCGCTGCGATTCGCGCGGCGGCTGATAAGCGAACGTTTGTTCTTGAAGGACCGCCGGGTACCGGTAAAAGCCAGACTATTGCTAATATCATAGCTGACTCGCTTGCGCGTGGAAAGCGCGTCCTGTTCGTCGCGGAGAAAATGGCGGCACTGTCAGTTGTACGTCATCGTCTAGAAGAAGATGGTTTAGGCCCGTTCTGTCTGGAATTACACTCAGCAAAAGCTTCCAAGAAGGATGTACTCGCCCAACTTCAATCAGGGCTCAACGTCTCCAAAATGATCAAACCGCCAGAGTGGGCACAACTCTGTGAGGAACTCAGCTTATCGCGGGATCAACTCAATACCTATGTTCGAGAACTGCACGAGCTGAGAGCGACTGGTGAAAGCCTGTTTCGAGTTCTTGGACGACTTAGTCTGCTCGGGGAAGGACCGCGGATTACGATTCCAATAGAGAATTTGATCGAGATATCAAAGGAGCAACTCGGAATCTGGCGACATGAAATAGCACTGCTCAAGGAAAGAGCTGAGACTATCGATCCCGTACATGAAAATCCTCTGCGAGGAATAGGTCGATCCGAGTGGAGCTTTTCATTACCTGAAGAAGTACGAGATTGTCTATTAAAGGCAACAAATTCCGTCAGGCAGCTTGATGAGCATCTGTCTTCTTTCCTTGATGCAGTTGGTATCATAGAAGTTGAATCCACATCGTTCGGTCGCGATACTGTGCAAGTGCTCGCCATCATGGCGAACCAACTACTTAAATGTCCAATGCCAGACGCACGTTTGTTGACTGGGACTGATGCAGAAGCCCTAATTGCCGATATTCATCAGCTAATTGAACAAGGTAAGCTTCGCGATGCCAAGCGGAATGACCTGCTAAGCAGGTATCGTGATGAATACTTTGATCTCGATCACCTCATTCATCTTGATGCTGTCAACCGTGCGGCCAGACTGCCAGGACCACTCCGCTTTTTCGCTGGTTTCTTTGCTCGACGAAAATTCCGCCCGTATTGCACAGCGAAAGTACCCGACCTAGATACACTCAGATTAGACTTGGAGACCGCGCGTGAATTCAAGAAACTTTCCGCAAAGCTTGCATCTGCAGGTGAGGCCGTTAGTGTTCTAGGCCGCCGCTGGAATAATGGTGAAGCCAATTGGGATGAGCTTGAAAAACTAATGGCATGGTGCGAGCATTTTCGTAAAGCAGCCGAAGTGCTTCATCGAACACCGAACGGGAATTCGCTGGTCCAACCACTTGCAGACGCTACAAGTGATGCAGCAATAGTCAAAGCTGTGTCTCCATCTGCAAAAGAGCTTGTGAAGGCATGGAACGGGTGGATGAAATCATGGAATGAACTAAAACAACTATTAATAACAACAGGGTACGACGCTTTTGGCACCGGCCTGGAGATAGGATGGCTTTCACGCGTTGATGATGTATTGCATCGTTGGTCCGATTCAATTCCGCAGCTTAATGATTGGTGCGCATGGAGACGTGCACGAGATTCCGCTACGAAGCAAGGCCTAACAGATCTCATCGAACAATACGAGCGTGGCGAATTGAAGCGAGATCAACTCAACGATGTATTTGAGCGTAGTTTCGGTGAGAAGTGGTTCACTGCTATTGCAAATTCGACTGTAGCGATTCGTGAATTCAATGCAGGTGCGCACACCAATATGATAACGCGATTCCGGAGGATCGATCAGTTACTCATTGATCGAACTCACCAGATGGTTGTGGCTCGGCTCAGCGAAAGAATGCCTGCGCGGTCCTCGCAGGCATCCGCACAATCAG
Organism: Planctomycetota bacterium; assembly: GCA_022574595.1. GTDB lineage: Bacteria > Planctomycetota > Phycisphaerae > Phycisphaerales > SM1A02 > JACZRS01. The sequence goes on from JACZRS010000017.1 coordinate 12,705, forward strand.
AATTAGGAATCCTTAGGAGAGAACTTGAAAAGAAACGACGCCACCTTCCTACGCGACGCCTGATAGAGGCAATGCCAAATTTACTGCCTCGCTTGAAACCCTGTTTCTTAATGAGCCCGCTGTCGATCGCACAGTACCTCAATACAAATCTACCGCCATTTGATCTGGTAATCTTCGATGAAGCATCTCAAATCCCTGTGTGGGATTCGATCGGTGCGATCGCTCGTGGCAACGAAGTAGTGATCGTTGGCGACTCGAAGCAACTCCCGCCCACGAACTTCTTCAATACTATCGACGATGATGATGACTATAACGATGAGGACTTTGCAGTAGACGATATGGAATCCATCCTCAAGGAGTGCAACGCTTCGGGGATCCCGCGCATGCAGCTGCTATGGCACTACCGTAGTCGTCATGAAAGCCTGATCGCTTTCTCAAACCACCATTACTATGAGAACCGATTGCATACATTCCCATCACCGGAGAAGCGTTCAGCAGAACTCGGCGTTACGTTTCGACATGTTGCCGATGGCGTGTACGACCGAGGCGTTTCCCGTACAAACCGTATCGAAGCAAGCAAAGTTGTTGAGGAAGTTGTCCTAAGACTTAAAGGCTCAAATACACCTGATTCGATCGGCGTAGTCACATTCAATCAGGCACAGCAATCACTGATAGAAGATCTGCTTGATGCCAAGCGAAGGGAGATGCCTGAGATTGAATCGTTCTTTACAAACGAGGTTTCCGAACCGGTATTTGTCAAAAACCTTGAGAATGTTCAGGGAGATGAACGAGACACAATCATTTTCTCGGTTGGATATGGCCCCGATCATACCGGCAAGCCATCAATGAACTTCGGTCCACTAAACAAAGATGGTGGTGAGCGTAGACTCAACGTCGCGATCACCCGCGCTCGCAAACGCCTCATCGTATTCTCATCGTTGCGTAGCGATCAGATCGATCTCAAACGGACGCGGTCAATTGGAGTGAAACACTTTAAGACATTTCTCGATTATGCTGATCGGGGACTGAAAGCCATCGCTGAAGCCATCGACTACAGCGGCGTGCGAGAGTTCGAGTCGGGGTTCGAACGTGCTGTTTGGAATGCCCTGACAGAGCGAGGCTGGGAAGTAGATACGCAGGTTGGTTGTGCGGGTTACAGGATCGATCTCTCTGTACGCGATCCGGATCGCCCCGGTCGATATATTATCGGCATCGAATGTGATGGAGCTGCTTACCACAGTGCCAAGACAGCACGAGATCGTGATCGTCTACGGCAATCAGTACTTGAAGGTCTTGGATGGCGAATTGAACGGATATGGTCTACAGAATGGAAGATCAATCCCGATCATTGCATCACGGTTATAGAACAAGCGATCAACGATGCGAAGCGCGGCATACCGGCGACTCACAATGTTCCAACGACAACAACTAAAACAGCAACAGATCCCGAAGTACAGGAGAGGGCCAACTCGCAACAAGCCAAGTTTGAACTCCAAAGTGACCCGGTTGATAAGCAGACCAACCTTTACACTGAAGGATCAGCCATTCCAGCAGGACCTCCAGAATATAAGCTAGCCACTCCTACTCATTCTGGGCTCAATCGACTCGATATTTTCGATTATTCATCCACTACTAAGGCTGTAAATGCCCTTGGCGAAATTGTAAAGGTAGAGGGACCGATCCTGGAGGAGCTTGCATTTCGCAGACTCGCTGAATGGTTTGGTAATAATAGAGTAACCGAGCGATATCGCGATCATTTTAGAGATATTCTTGCTCAGGCTCTTCAGTCCCAACCCATCAAAAACGAAAATCATGTTTTGTGGCCAGCGGAGTTTGATCCAATCGAATTCACGACCTTTCGAATTCCCGGACCTGAAGAAAATGACCGCAGATCACTGGAACATATCCCCCTGATCGAACGAGCAAACGCAGTAGTCCATGTTGTAAACTATCAATTCGGCCTACCTCGAGAAGATTTGATAAGAGAAACCGCAAAGCTCTTCGGTTTCAACCGAATAACCTCTCGCACAAGAGAGGCAGTCGGTGATGCAATCGATCTTGCAATCAGTCAAGGGCGTGTAGAATGCCGTGATGGGCAGGTCAGTGTAACTGAAATCTGATCTTTCCCTGTTGCCTTATGGCGTGTAGATAATCAGCCTTTTCACATTGATATCACAAAATTCATCTGCGCCGTTTGAAACTCCGTATTCATACATTGAAGATTCTGATGCGTAGTTGGATGATTCGTATTGTTAACTGAATGTTAATTTTCTCTAGTCAATAGCTCCATTTCCATTAATGAATGCCCCATTTCCCTTAATCGACACCCCATTTCCGTTCTTCGACGCTCAAGACTAACACCTCATCACTCCTGCCATAGGCGGATTCCGACCACTGATGGAGTTCGCTGACGGCCACGGTCAGGCGGACACGCGACAGATTCGGCACATTCGTTTCTTGTGATCCGGATCGAGTTTCTCCATCAACTCCAGCAATGTATCTACTGCGTTCTTGGTCTCTTCGATCGTCATACTTGATAATGTAACGAGATCATCTAGGTTGTCACCGTGGGATTCAACATGTGCGAGTCGTCCGAGTGCACGAAGGCGACACTCATCGATGCCGATTTCATCCGCCCTCCCGGCCAGGTTACTTATTTTGCTGCTAAGCCCGTCCGGTCCCGGCAACCTGAACGCAAGGAAGACTTCCAAGACTTTCCTAACCACATTTGGCATGACAAAGAAATAATTTCCTCTATCCTCCTCAGAGTGGAGGAATCGAAGCACCAGGTGGAACAGGTATTGGTACTCTGACTCGTAATCCCGAAGGTGCTTGGGGAACTCGACAAGCCTGGACTCACGCGTCTCTGTTCCATTAGGCTGGATGGTATCGATATAGAGTAATGTCGCTGTTGCGGCACCGCTATTCCCCTGTGCTTCACTCGTGCGCTGCTCAGTGCGAGGCTTCAGCCATTTCTTGATCTCGTTCATCACATTCACATTATGGGTCAAGACGATTAACTGTCCCACATCCTCCAGCGATCGAATCAAACTGCATGCGTAATTCAGCGATCGAGTGTCCAGGCTGGAAATAGGGTCGTCCAAGACTACGATGAGTTCTTCCCGCTTTCTACCATCTGCCTCAAGCAAGACCATGAAGTAGCACAGCGTGATGGCAGTCTTCTCTCCCTCACTTGGCGGGGCAGTGGCGACCTTACCCTTACGACGAATCTCGTATCCCTCCTTCTTGGGCGCGAGTTCAAGTTCTCTGTGCCCTAAGTACCGGTGTATCATCGCATTAATGCGCTTGGCCGCCGGTCGGTGCTTCCGCATTCCTTGCTTGAGGTCGTCAACACGAGTAGCTAACTGGTCGCTACGCGCTTGAAGCTTGTCCTTTACGCGATTCGCTTTCGACAGACCCAAGTCGAGTGTGCGGTACTCCGCATCGCCGTCGGCGAGGTAGTGTTGCTTCAGCTTTTCCCCGGCAATGTCGCGGACGGTCTCGAACTCGTCGTGTGATTTATTGTGAGCATCGATCACTGCGTTGAGCGCGTTGATTTTATCTATAAAATCCACGCCCCATTGATTCGAACAAGACTCATCCGGCATAGCACCCGGTGCTACCTTCGCATTCGGCGATTCCTGTTTCTTGCTCAGGCGGTCGATGGCTCGATCGGCGTACTGTTTGCCATCTCGCATCACTGATTGTAGTTCAGATACTGCAGTCGTGTAGGCCGCTTGTTGATCCTTTACGATATCGTTCTTCGACTGGAGCTCGGGCTTCACTTCCGCAAGAGTATCTCGTAGCGTCTCAGCGGTCGTCATCGCACCAGCTATATCGCTAATCAACTGGTCATAACGCTCGTCAATAGCAGCTTCGAGCGCTTCTATTCGCTCTGCACTCAGCGGATTCCCACAAAGTAGGCAGTCTTCCAGGCCATTGGTCTTGTGATACTCCAAACCCTCTTTGATCCACGGCAACATCTCACCGTGATCATGAAGTGCCTCGATTGAGATCGTCCCAAGCGTCGTCTCTAACACACTGCGGACATCACGCATCAATTCATCCATGTCTTGAATCTGGTTGTTCAGGCGCGCGAGTTTCGGCAAAGGCTCATCCTGTCTCAGAATATCCCGCTGCACCTTCAAGCCGACCTCATCGAGAAGGTGGTCCTTGCTGTGCGTGTATTCGCCGTAATCCGCTTCGAGCTGTGTCGATACGTACAGCCTCCCTAGCCCCAACTCGCTGGCGACTAGTCTCGCGCGGTCTGTCTTGTGTTGTGAGAATCTTTGCGCGAACTGCCTCTGCAATGTCGAGACTCGTCGGAGCCGCACTCCCACTTGTTCGACCTTGACGGTCTCAGCCGCGAGCTCTTCGAAAAGATTCTTCTGTTCTTGCCCCAAGTAATAAATGGGTTCTGCCTCCCCTTGTGTCCATCGAAAATTGTCCGCGACAAAATCGGTGCTGAGAACCAATATGCGATCGCTCAACGATTGATCAACTGTATTAGTGTGGATGCTGGTACCATCAGTGAGCGTGATTTCGAACGTTCCCTCGTTTGGCAATCCAGAATGGCTGACGCCGGAACCCAAACTCGCTAGAACGCGGGCGATCGTCGTCTTTCCACAGCCATTGAAGCCATAGATGAGATTGTGTTTTCGAAACTGTGGTAAATCAGTAGGCGCGCTAAAATCGGGGAAAACCGGTAGGTCTTTGAGGTAACTGATTTGTTTGATCAATCTGGGTGGCACTAATCACGAGTCCCTTTGGTTCACATTACTATCAGTTGATCCTTCAGCAGCGTTCTCCGCCACAATCCTCATCGCCTGTAATTGAATCTCAGTCTCCTGCGCTCATCATTGATCCGGTCGTGTCAGAGTCATCTGCAGCAGTGAGCTTAGACCTCTCCCCGTCTGAGTCGATCCAAGTTGAAGGCAGGGATTTGCTGTGTTTAACACCAAGCTCTTTTAGCGTCTCGGCCTGCCACAGAACATTCCCGCGTCCTTGACTAAGTTTCTTGCGCGCATCGTCGTAGCTTTCCTGCGCCTGCTCGATACGTTTACCAACAGTCTGCAGATCGTTAACAAATCCTGCCAGCTTGTCGTATAGCTCGGCACCTCGCTTCGAAATCTCCTGTGCATTCCGGCTCAGATCTTCCTGCCGCCATAGGTTCGCAATAGTGCGAATGACAAAGAGTAGTGTGCTAGGGCTGACAAGCAATACATTTTTCTCCCAACCATACTGAAACAATTCAGCGTCATTGGTTACTGCAATCATGAAGGCAGGTTCAAGAGGTACGAACATAATTACAAAGTCGAGAGAACTCAGGCCAAAGAGACTCTGGTAGTTTTTCTCAGATAGCCCCTTTATATGATCTTTAGTTGCTTTCAGATGGCGCTTAAGTGCTGCGTCTCGGTCAGACTTATCGCTTGCGGATGCAAAAGCGTGATAATCTGGTAGTGTGAATTTTGAATCAACAACGATGTGCCTATCGCCCGGAAGATGAACAACTACATCAGGAATGACATGCGAAACACCTCCATCGATGTGATGAGCCTTTTGGACATCGTAGTGTTGCCCTTCCAAAAGACCGGCTCGTTCAAGGACATCCGCTAGAAGGAGCTCACCGTAATCGCCTTGAGCTTTGCTATCGCCTTTGAGAGCAAGTGTTAAATTCTGCGCGTCTGCGCTCAATGTGGTATTCAATTCAGTAAGTGCCTTGATTTGCTCCTTGAGCGCGGTGCGATCCTTGGTGTCCTTGTCATAGACATCCTCAACTTTCTCCTGAAACACTTTGATCTTCTCTTTCAACGGATCAAGAATTATCGCAATGTTCGTCTTGTTCAATTCCGTAAACTTTTTGCTCTTCTCCTCGAGGATCTCGCTTGCCAACGTTTTGAATTGATTGGTCAACTCCTCGCGCGCTGCCGTGAGAAGTTCGAGCTTCTCTTTACACTCCGACCGTTCGTGCTTCAGCGTTGTGTTTAATGTCGCAATTGTCTGACTGCTCTCTTCACGGAGATCTGCCGATGCGGCCTGCAGATTCTCAACCTTACCCTCTGCATCTGTCAAGCTGGTTGTAATCCTCGTAATGTCGGCAGTGGCTGCATTCAGTTTTTCCGCGAGCGAAGCTCGCTCAACCGCGCCAGTCTTGAGCCCGATCGATTCGCCGAGCGCAACCTTTCCTCTCATCAACAGCCAAGAGGCAAGAACGCCAACAATCAGCCCCACAACCAACAAGACATAGTCCATTACATATTCCCTTCTTTAGTACAGAAGCAGTCTAGTCCGTTGGACACAAACGGACAATAAACATGTGACTGACCTCGCCTCCTCTTATGACTACCGCCACGCATCCGCTTCTTTCTGCCGAATCGTGATCAATTCCGGTGGCTACGGCGATACCAAGTCAAACATATTGAGATTTTACGCGGGAATCTGAGCTTATCCAACGATTCCTCTCATTATCGCCTTGATATTCATCGCACCCTATGCCCCTATGTGTATCCCCTACCTAAGTAGGGAATTTAGGAGACCAATCTATGGCGAGAGCAGACACTATCAATGCGCCAAGAGGCGGCAAGCGAATGGCAATTCGAGAACGATGTGCCATTGGCTATGTACGCCGCTCGACTGATCGGCAGGAACAGTCGATTCCCGATCAGAAGAAGGCGATCGAAAAATACACTGATGATAATGAACTAAGGTTGTTGCGTTTCTATGTAGATGATGCCATAAGTGGTACGAGTACAATAAAACGCCACGCGTTTCAGGACATGATTGCAGATGCTAAGAAACGATCATGTGATTTTCGATTCGTGGTTGTTTATGATGTGAAGCGCTTCGGCCGAGTCGATAATGATGAAGCGGGTTACTACAGACACATTCTGCGCAGTCAAGGTATCGAGGTAATCTATACTAGTGAGAATTTTAATGGTGATGGAACGGATGATTTAATTCGACCCGTCAAGCAGTGGCAGGCTAGAGAAGAGAGTAAGGATCTTGCGAAGGTTGTCATTCGAGGATTGTTAAGTAAAACTGAATCCGTTGGTGCGCCAACAAATGGCAATGGAACTTCAGAACGCGCTTCTGGAGGTTGGTGGATGGGTGGTGCTCCTCCTTATGGGTATGATCTTGCTTATGAAAGCCAGATGGGTGAGTTTCTTTTCTGTCTGCGGTACATGAGAGATGGCTCCAAGCAGATGCTAAATAGCAAATGCAAACTGATCAGAACCTTGCCAAGAGGTGAATCGATAGCTGTATCGAGAAGAGATCGGTGTAAATTAGTTCCAAGTGAAGAATCACGAGTTAAGATAATAAAGCGAATCTTTGAAATGTATGTCAAAGAGCGAAGAGGCTTTATGGCTATTGCAAAGCGTCTTAACAAGGATGGAGTACTTACCTCCAGAGGGCCACATTGGGCTTCGCAGTACAGTGGCCTGTGGTCACAGACATCGGTTCGAGCGATCCTTGTCAATCCAGCTTATAGCGGAGACATGGTTTGGAACCGAAGAACAGATGCACGGTTCTTTCGCATTGTTAATGGCCAAGCTGTAGAGCGCAAGGGTAAGTTTGGTAGAAGATTAGAACTCAACAATGAATCAGATTGGATTGTCATTGCAAATGCTCACACTGCATTGGTTAAGAGAAGACTCTTTGAAACTGCCAAGCAGAGAATAGTTGAGAAACTCGAATCCAGGATGCAGAGGGGTATCAATCCCAGAACAGGCGCAGTTGCAGGACAGCGATCTCAACCCAGTGAGCTAGATGGCTCACGAGCTCAATTCCTACTATCAAGATTGTGTACTTGTTTACATTGTGAGAGCAGGTACGAAGGATACTCACGCTACCCAAGTCACAGCAACAGTCTAAAAGTTAAAACACTTCATTATGCATGTGGTGGCTACATCAGGCGCGGGCGATCTATCTGCACACTTGGCGCTATTCATAGGGATCAACTAGAAGAAGCTGTAATTAAAGCAACTGTTAAGTTCTATAAGCCCTTCACCAAAGCTAATGGCGAATCTTTCATACTAAAGGCCATACGAAAACAACTAGGCTCATTGCAAAAAGATGCTGCTAAACGCAGGATTAAGTGTGAAGCTGAGATTGAGAAGATTGACGACCATATCCGCAACCTTCTAGATAACATCAATGCATCCAATCGAGATATTGCTAATCGACGATTAGATGAGATAACCCTCGAGCGCAACTCCATCGAATCACAGCTTGCTTCACTTAATCTATTTATAATGGAAGAAGCTGATATCAAAGAGCTTGTTCAAGAAACTATCCTCTTTACATCAAGCCTTGCTTCAATGTTAAATCACGGATTATTTGATGATCGTCGCTCGGCAATTAGGCGATGCGCTAAGAATATATTCATTGATAGAGACAACAACCAAGCAATCATTGCCTTACGAATATTGCCAACCTTTGTTGGCGGGCAGGCTACTGAAAAGACCACCGATGTAAAAGTTCCAATCTTGATTGGGAAGTAAAGAGCCGCTGCAATCAACCTGCTGTAAGCGCTAGAATTTCTACTAAAAACTCATATCGCAGTTTCGGCAATTTGAAGGTGAATCAAACCACAAACAAAATCGGCCTTGGCGCTAGCGCCAAAGCCGATAGTACACTATCAATATCCTAACAAAGCGACCCCAAGGGGATTCGAACCCCTGTCTTCAGGATGAAAACCTGATGTCCTGGACCTGACTAGACGATGGGGTCGGGTCAATTGACGGCCATAGTAGCCCCTGCACCCCTACTAGGACAAGCTGCATGGAATCGCAGCCAAGGCCCGAGGATATAAACAATCGTGCTATTGGCGACGTACGGATAGGCCGATATTTGTTTTATGAAGCGCCTTAGCCACTTGATACCTCGATTATTAACTGCCATTGCCCTGTCAATAGGGTTTTTGTTCATGGCTAGCGTCTTTACGCCTGATCCTTCACAAGCGGATTTCTCACAAATAGATTCAGATCTAAGCCAATCGAACAATCCATATATGGATAGCCACTCAGCCAGTCCATATACAGGCATGACTTCGCTTGGACGTATTGAAGGAACGATTTACAACGTAGAAATCTTCGCAACGCCTATCGGACCACGATTTAGCGTTTGGGGGATAGATGGCCAGGAGCTAGCGACCTTGATGACCCGCGAGCAGGTCATGCGCTACTTTGGCGAAGATCTGCCTTTACCTGATCTTCAGGCAAATTCACCATTGCAGCTCATGCACGCTGAACCTATACACGCAGATTGGTAAGGTCTGCTTAGAGTTTCTGCATTAAATCGGCTAGTGTTTAGATATGGCAACCAGCCGAGAATTCAGCAAATTAATATTGCTCTGCCCACTTCAGTTTGAAAGACGCGCTTTAGTAGCAGCGGGATTGGAAGAATGCTGCGATATAGTATGCTGCGGGCCGGGTGATGCTGCGGGTATTTGGGTTAAAGATAATTGTGCAACCAATACAAATTCGCTGCTGATCCTTGCAGGATTAGGAGGCGGTCTGCGAGATAGCTTGCTTGCATCAACAGCTCATATCGCAAGTAAAGTAATTGATGAACAGGGTAATAGTTGGACGCCAACATTTAAGTTATCTGAAAAAGCTTCACAAGCTACTATAGTTTCAACTAAGCATGTAATTGTTACTCCCGAGGGTAAGCGAGCGCTAGCCGAGCGAAGCGGCGCTGATATCGTCGATCTTGAATCCGCTGGCTTTGCGGCTGCGGCCTCTGTAAATACTTGCCATTGGGCAATTGTGCGCGGCATCAGTGACTGTGTTGATGATTCGCTGCCCGAGGATATTGATCAATGGGTAGATTCTAAAGGAAGCACAAAGCCCAGCGCTGTTGTGGCATCCATTCTGCGCAAGCCGGCTCTGCTTGGTGATATTCGCAAGATGCGCTCAGCTAGTATTACTGCGATGCAGGCGGTTTCTGATATTATTAAACTTATGATGAAAAGTAAGTGACAATTAAGTTCCACACAGGGTCAAGCCCTGTGGCTAAACCTATTGCCCAGTGCCTAGTGCCTAATGCCTTCTTCTTCCATGATGCCAACCCTACTAATCTTTGGCGGTACGTTTGATCCACCGCATCGTGCGCACACTGAGTTGCCGCCGCTGGTTGCGGATCAACTTGATTGTGATCGCATTCTTTATGTAATGGCTTCGCTAAATCCGCTTAAAGCTGATTCGCCGCCGACATCTGCGGAACATCGTTTAGCAATGCTGGAAATTGCGATCAGCGATTTACCCAAAGCAGAAATCTGTACGCTAGAACTTGATCGGCCTGGGCCTAGCTATGCAGTTCAAACGCTGGAGCAATTGCGCGAAGCGCATGGAACAGATGTTGGGTTTTATCTTTTATTAGGTTCAGATCAAGCTTTACAATTTACAAAGTGGAAAGACTGGGAGCATATTCTTGAATTGGCAACGCCCGTAGTAATGCTCCGCCCACCGCTTGATATTAAACAGTTTGAGCAGCAGCTATCCGAATCGTGTCCACCGAAACTGCTCGCAAATTGGCTAGAATGGATCGCAGATTTGCCCCAACTTGATATCAGCGCAACAGAAATAAGGCAAAGGTTTATTGTTGGAAAAGGCTTTGATGATTCTCTCGATCCGAGAGTCCTGGCATATATTAAAGAGCATGGGCTTTATCTGATATGAAACCCAGCCAGGACAAACTGCGATGAACTTAAGATGGTTACTTTTTGATTACGCTGACCCTGCACTGCAACTATCTTTTCGCAAACGAATGAAGATTCAATGGCGTCGTGTTCCTTTCAAAGAAATGCCCCGCTCCATGGTGCGCAAAAGATTGTTATGCGCAGCAGTAGCAGCCTTGCCGATGATTGCCGCCTTAATACTAAAGCAATATTTGATTATTCAACTGATTGTAAGTAATCAAATGAGCATGTGGTTATTTTCGGCCATGTCTGCTGGTTTTATTCTTATGTCCTGGATATGGATAAGTATTGTCAGCGGTCTGTTTCTACGGCCCGAATGCTATTATCGCATGAGGCTCGAAGGCTACGATGTCTGCCTTGGCTGTGGTTACTGGCTTCGCGGCCTTGATGAATCCATAAAGAAATGCCCGGAATGTGGTTCGCAGCGCGAACTAATTGCTGATAAATGCGAAAGTAAATATTGATGAACTTAAGATGGTTACTTTTTGATTACGCTGACCCTGCGCTGCCGCTATCATTTTGGAAACGGCAGAAAATCACATGGCGACCCATTCCAATATGGAAAATGCCCAAATCGCTAAGGCGAGGCAGAATATTGTGTATAGCATTTGGGATAGCCCCTTTTGCTATTGCAACTCCCTTTATGCCCTTCCTGTTTAATCAACTTATTCGTTTGTCTCATAATGTAACATGGTATCCTTTAGTTGTGCTATATATTGCTGTGGTTTGGTCTTGGGGCTGCTTTATATACGGATTAACTTCACGAACCGAACATTATTATCGCATCCGGCTAGAAGGTTACGATGTCTGCCTTGGCTGCGGCTACTGGCTGCGCGGCCTTGATGAAACCATACGGGCGTGCCCGGAATGTGGGACCGATCGTATTGCGTTCGATGAAGATGATCACCTAAAAGCTAGATCTTAATAGACCGAGACTATCACAATCAGCCGATCAATAACCATGCTGAGGCATTTAGCTATATGAAGGCTACAATGCACTCTTTTCCATACTTCAGGACTCAACCCTCAAGACTCACCGCTTACTCCTCAGGACTCAAGACACCCTTGCACATCCGCAATTTTTCAATCATCGCTCACATCGACCACGGCAAAAGCACCTTAGCCGACCGCTTGCTGCAAATGACCGAGGCGGTATCTGAACGCGATGCCAAGGAGCAATTGCTGGATTCAATGGATCTTGAGCGCGAGCGAGGCATCACCATCAAGGCTTCCGCTGTAACGGTTACCCACGAATATAAAGGCGAAACCTATCAGCTTAACTTCATAGACACGCCCGGCCACGTTGATTTCACCTACGAAGTCTCACGTGCTTTAACCGCTTGTGAGGGCGCACTACTGGTAGTAGATGCAACACAAGGCGTAGAAGCTCAGACCGTCGCCAACGCTTACTTAGCTATTAATAATGATCTCGAGCTGATTCCTGTGATAAATAAGATTGATCTGCCTACTGCTCGCCCTGAAGATGTTGCAATGGAAATCGAGCAGGTGCTTGGTCTATCAACAGACGATTGCATTTACTGTTCAGCAAAGACCGGCGAGGGGATCATGGAGATGCTCGATTGCATATGCGAAAAACTCCCGCCACCTCGTAAATCTGAAGTAAAAGAAACGCGAGCGCTGATCTTTGACAGTCACTACGATGATTACCGAGGCGTTGTGGTATATATAAGAATTTTCGACGGTTCTTTAACGGTTGGCGATAAAGTGCGGATGATGGGGACCGGCCGAACTTTTACTATTACCGAACTTGGCCGCTATACACCTACGCAGACAAAGTCCAAGACGCTGGGCCACGCAGAGGTCGGTTACATGGTTGCTGCGATCAAGTCCCTGGAAGATGTGCGTGTTGGAGACACGATTACACTTGATACTAATCCGGCAAATGAAGCTTTACCCGGTTATGAAGAACCTATGCAGGTGGTTTTTTGCGAGTTCTACCCCGCAACACAAACCGAAGATTCGGGCAAGAAAGGTGATTACGAAACGCTTCGTGATGCAATAAACAAGCTTCATCTAAATGATGCAAGCTTTACTTACGAGCCAATTCATTCTGAAGCGCTGGGGTTTGGTTTTCGATGCGGATTTTTAGGTTTGCTGCACATGGAGATCGTGCAGGAACGATTGGAACGTGAAGGCGGGGTGGAAATTGTCCAAACCGCGCCAACCGTCAGCTATCAGATTGAACTGCGCGATGGAACGCTTGTTGAGATACACAACCCCGCGGACTTGCCTGATCTTTCTAACGTAGTATCAATTCGAGAACCAATCGTAAAACTTGAAATCATCTGCCCAACTGAAAATATCGGCGATCTGATGAAGCTTTGTGATGGCCGAAGGGGGACTTATAAATCCCAGCAATTCATATCCCAAACCAGACAGATTCTTGACTACGAGTTGCCGCTTGCAGAAATCATCTACGATTTTTATGACAAGCTAAAATCCATAACCCGTGGCTACGGCACGATGGATTATGAAATCACAGGCTATCGTGCTGACCGGTTGGTAAAGGTCAATATCCTCGTAAACAATCAGCCAGTCGAAGCACTTAGTATAATCTGTCACAGGGATATTGCTGAAAAGCGCAGCCGCTTAATTTTGCAGAAGCTGCGTAAACAAATCGCTCGACATCAATTTGAAATCCCCTTGCAGGCTGCGATCGGCGGCAAAATCATAGCTCGAGAGACTATCAAGGGCGTGCGAAAGAACGTCACCGCCAAGTGCTATGGCGGGGATATATCTCGAAAACGCAAACTTCTTGAAAAACAAAAGAGGGGCAAAAAGCGTATGAAAACCGTGGGATCGGTGAATATCCCACAAGAAGCGTTTCTAGCTGTACTTGAGCAGGAATGAATTTGCCGCTTGGATTGTCTATGTAGGAGACTCTACTTTTCGATGTTAACTAATCCGTCACAGGACGATCTATCTGAAACCATAAGAAGGTGTTTCCATGAAAAACCGTGAACGAATCGCAATCTACGCAGTGCTGGCAATTCTGCTGACATTTAATCTTTCTTCCATTTTAGGTCTTACATCAACTAAAGCGGTTGCAGAAGGATTCATAGTTAAGCAAGACCTTGGCCCAGTTTCTGCGCTGACTTTAACCGGCGATGATCAGCCATTGGTTTTGCACAATGGCAAAGGTCGTCTTGCGTGGTCGGATAATGCGCATAGTAAAGCCTATAGCGTTGCCTTTGTTTCAACTAATAAAGCTATGGGCCAACTACTTGAATCAGAAGTCTATGCTGGCCCTCTCAAGAGTCTCGATGAAGAATTTACAGCCCGAAATAAGGAATTTGAACAAAGCCTCAATGCATATCGCCAGCAAAACCAAAACGTCCGACCAGAAGATCCAAAATATCGAGAGATTCAACAAATCTATACAGCCATGCGCGAAGAATACCAACGCTGGGCAAGCGAAGCCCGAGGAAAAATGGAGCAGTTGGAAACCTCGCAAATCGAATTAGCATTCCGCGAATTGGTTTTAGGTGTTGAGGTTGTCGCTGAACGATTAAATATCGATATCGTCTATCAATTTGTCGCAACAGCTGATGACTTCGCAACTAGTAACCCTGCGCGCGCGACTCTCGCAATCAGGGAGCGATCAGCTTTGGTCTATCCTGAGCAATTGGACATCACCGATGCGGTTCTAGAGGAGCTGTCGCTGGTTAGCGATTGATGGTTTGGTAAAATAGCTGGCAATAACCGATACTGTAGCTATGACAATAGATGAGGATCGACGAGTTGCCACCGATGTTGATGGTGTGGAAACAAAGGGCTGATCGAATGCCCAAAGTGTTATTCGCGCATGAAGACGATCGGCGTTGATGACTTGCACGTCGATCAATGTCATAGATGCGGCGGCTTGTGGATTAACGCAACAAGTAAGGAACAACTGCTCGCAGACCCCAAAGCTGTCAAGACAATCGACACAAATCCATCTGCAATGGGTAAACGCCAAGATAATATAACTGAAATCAAATGCCCTCTCGATCATTCAGTGATGATCCGCATGTGCCCGCCCCAGAAAAAACAAGTCCACTACGAAAGCTGCACAATCTGCGGCGGCATGTTCTTCGACGCAGGCGAACTAAGAGAAATGACAAAGGTAAGTTTGGGGCAAAGATTAAGATCGTTGCTGGGATGATTGTGCTACAAGACCAGAACAGTTCAGATTACTCTTGCCAGAGTTCTACTTCAGTTGTGATCACGTCACAATCTAGCATTTAGGTCTTGCGCAGTACCTCCAGCAGCTCGGCAGCATTTCGTCGGATTGCAACCCAGTCATCTTTGACTGCTGCTACCTCCAGTTCCAGGAATTTAATAAAATGCCTAATTCTAACAACCTCCTCCTCCGTAAATTCGGCTCTGAAAGGAAGTATATCCAATTCCTCGATCGGGTAGTCGAACCATTCTTCAATACTTTCTTCATGAGCATCAACAAACGGATACTTCTCTTGGAATCGTTTCAGTTCCTCCTCAGATGATAAACGTTCAAGCTGCTCGATCATCGTTTTGCGAAAACATGTTTTCTTAGTTGACATAGATTAATTACCAGAAGGAATAGGTGGGGCCAATAAATTGTCAATATGATTTATCAATCTTTTGTCTCCGTTTTGAGTGATTCGACCGCTTGGTGGAAATTTGTGGTGAGGGATTGCTTTACTTCTTTTATTGTTGGGCAATTGTTGCCGAGCTGATGCTGCATGGTGGTTACTTTGCGATCCACCAGGCCGCAGGGGATTATTAGGTTGAAGTGGTTTAGGTTGGTTGTTACGTTTAGGGCTAGGCCGTGCATTGATACCCATCTGGAGATGCGGACACCCATGGCGCAGATTTTCTGGGAATTGTTTTGTTCACCCTTAGTTACCGCAGAGTAAGAACCCCACGGATTGCTATCCGTGGGCGTCGGGGGGGGTGAGGTATTGCTATCCGTGGGCGTCGGGGGGGGTGAGGTATTGCTATCCGTGGGCGTCGGGGGTGGTGAAGTCACCCAAACGCCGGTTGCGCATTTGTCTCGTTGCCCCTTTATGCCGAATTGCGCTAGTGTATCTATAACTACCTGCTCCAGGAAGCGCATGTAGCTGTGGATTCTTAATTTCAACACGTTTAAATCCAGGATGGGATAGGCGACGAGTTGGCCCGGGCCGTGGTAGGTGATATCGCCTCCTCGGTTGGTTTCAGATATTTCAATACCAGCTTTAGCAAGCTGCTCATCGGATGCGATCAAATTCTTGCGCGCGCCTTTTCGTCTGCTGATGGTGATGACAGGCGGATCATGCTCAACCAGTAGCAAATATCCCTTTGAAATACCTCCACTATCGCGGCCAGCTATCACCTGCTGCTGCAATTGCTGCTGAAGCTCGAACGCTTCTGCGTAAGGCATCCGCCCAAGGTCTCGAACCTCGAGGGCAATATTTTCCTTCGTTTTTGGATCAGTCCCAGGCATAAAAGCCTCTTTTATCGACACTGAAAAAACCATGGGTGACAACTGCGCCTTTATCAACGATCATAGCGCCATGCCCAGTATCCACCCCAGCGCAATCCTGATTGGCGAAATCGACCTCGCAGATGATGTCGAGATAGGACCGCATTGCGTATTGACCGGCCCAATTACCATCGGCAGCGGCACTAAGCTGATGGGTAACGTCTATCTCTATGGCCCACTTACCCTTGCAGAAAACAACGTGATATACCCCTTTGTCTGCCTAGGTTTCATGCCACAACACGCCCAGGCGGAGCCAGATAAACCGGGTAAGGGCGTTTGTATTGGCAGTGACAATATCTTTCGTGAGCATATGACCATCCATCGCGCATTTACGGACGATGGGCCAACTACGATCGGTAATCGCTGTTTGCTTATGGGCACAAGTCACGTAGGCCACGATTGTCAGATCAGCGATGACTGCACATTTGCCAACGGAGTTTTACTGGGCGGTCACGTACAAGTCGGAGAGAAAACGATTATTGGCGGCGGCACCATGGTTCATCAGTTCTGTAGAATCGGCAAGGGCACGATGCTCTCAGGTGGCGTGATGCTTAAACAAGACCTGATGCCCTATTTCATGCTGACAGGACAAAATATAGCTGGCTCAATCAACATGATCGGCCTACGTCGCAGCGGTATGTCTGATGAGGATATTGAGGAAATTCGCTGGGTTTACAAAGTAATGTATTGCAAGGGTCTCTCACCGAAGTTTGCAGTCCAGGAGATGAAAAAGCGGGCAGATCGGCCGATCATTGCCGACTACATAAATTTCATCGAACAATCCCAACGAGGTTGCTGCCCAGCGCACGGTAGAGCAGCTCTAGGAAATGATTGAAGAAGCGTTCAGCTATCAGCGGTTAGCGGTCAGCCAGATATGTATACTCTTTCCCAATCCCTGCTTGCTGATAGCTGAAAGCTGAAAGCTACTTATATTCGGAGGCCTTGATGTCAATATCGCTTTGTGTTTTAGGTAGTGGTTCAGCTGGAAACTGCACACTTATCTTGTTGCACAATCCCGATCAAGCGGATCGTTTTGTCCTTCTCGATGCAGGTCTTTCACCACGTGAAACTGCTAAGCGCCTCGGGCCACTGGGTATAACGCTCGAACAAATCAGTGATGTCTTAATAACCCACCTTGATCAGGATCATCTTAATAGAGGTTGGGTAAGTCCTAAACGATGTCGATCATTTACCTGGCATATCAGTCGAAGGCATTTGTCTGATGCCTTTGCTGCGGGGCTACCTGCGAATGCAGTCGAGCCATTCAATGACGACTTTCAGCTAAGTGAGCAGACATTTGTTTCTAGCGTTGCTCTACCTCACGATGAAAAAGCAACGATGGGTTACAGGATCTCTCATTGCGGCACCGAGCTAGGCTTCGCAACTGATCTGGGTCTTGTCCCTCCATCGCTGCTCGCTCATTTTACAAATCTCGATGCACTAGCGATCGAGTCCAACTACGACAGACAGATGCAGCTAAATAGTGATCGCCCAAGCTTCCTCAAGAGGCGCATCATGGGTGGTCTGGGGCACTTATCAAATGAGCAGTCTCTAGAAGCTGTCATTAAACTGGATAAAAGTAGCAAGAGCAAGCTTCAGCATGTAGTTCTGCTGCACCTATCAAGGCATTGCAACGATCCACAGCTAGTAAAGAGGCTGTATGCCCATCGATGCCCAAACCTGCTCGATCGATTGACCATCACCAATCAATACTCGCCTACGCCAATGCTTCGAATCGCTGCCAGTGATCGCATCATCGAAGCATCACACAGGCCCGGCCAGCAACTGAACTTCCTTGAAGCCTGAACAAAGATAGTTCGATTGTTTTGCATCCTGTGCATTTGCCCATTGCAGAGAACCGTCGGTGTGCCTACCCTTGGGCAGGGATGAGCGAGCACATCAAGCACGAGTGCGGTTTAGCTTTGGTGCGATTGCGTCAACCGCTATCGTATTACCAGCAGAAGTACCAGGACGCTGCGTGGGGGCTGCGCAAGCTATATCTGCTTATGGAAAAACAACATAACCGAGGCCAGGATGGTGCTGGTGTGGCTGTTGTCAAGTTCGGAATGCCGCCCGGTACTCAATACATAAAACGCATCCGATCAGAGAAACACAACGCGATTGAGCGAGTTTTCGATACTGTGATGAAGGATGTGAAGCGTCAAGGGCCTGAGAGAATAGCCCAGCGAGATACCGCAGAGCTAAAGCGAAAATGTGCGTTTCTAGGCGAAGTAATGATCGGCCATCTGCGCTATGCAACCCATTCGGGCAACTCCGCGACCAATTGCCACCCCTATATACGCTCAAGCAACACCGCCAGCAGAAACCTGGCTATTGCTGGCAATTTCAATATGACCAACTCCGCAGAGTTGTTCAATCAGCTTGTGGAATGGGGCCTTAATCCCGTTGGCGATTCAGATACACAGGTCATTCTGGAGCGATTGGGCTACTGCCTGGATCGTGAACATGAACATCTTCGCTCAACCATGGGGCCTGATTCTCTAAAAGGCCTTGATGGGAAGGCCCTGGCTGGTGAAGTATCAAGTCAGCTTGATATGAGTCGAATCTTAAAAAAGGCATCGGAAGGTTGGGATGGGGGATACACACTCATCGGCCTCATTGGCAACGGCGACGCTTTTGCGTTTAGAGATCCATCGGGAATACGTCCGGGCTTTTTCTATATCGATGATGAAGTCGTAGCAATCGCATCGGAGCGCATCGCCCTTGCCAATGTATTTGATGTTGATACCGAAAAAGTAGAACCAATCGGACCCGGTCGTGTTTTTATTATTAAGCGAGATGGCGAGATTAAGCACGTACCGTTTACTGATCCACTCGAGCCCAAACAGTGTACGTTTGAACGAGTTTACTTTAGTCGGGGTAATGATCCGGAAATCTATCGAGAGCGCAAAGCTCTTGGCGCACATCTTGCCACTCGAGTTTATGAAGCACTTAATGGCGATGTGGAAAATGCAGTATTTAGTTACATACCAAATACTGCGGATGCAGCTTATCGTGGACTAGTCGCTGAACTGGATCGGATAACGCGAGTAAAACGTATTGACCAGCTTTGGGAATGTATCGAATCAGGGAAGATCAGCCGCGATGATGTGGAACGATTGTATAACGGCCGATTGCGCACTGAACGAGTTGCTCAAAAAGATCAAAGGTTGCGCACATTCATCACGCACGATGCAGCGAGACGAGATCTAGTTGCGCATATCTACGACATAACCCGGGGTGTAGTTAAGCCAACCGACACCCTTGTGGTTGTTGATGACTCGATAGTTCGAGGTACTACGTTAAGAGAATCGATCATCACCATGCTAAGTCGTTTAGGAGCTAAGAACATAATTTTCGTTAGTTCCGCTCCACCCATCATGTATCCTGACTGCTACGGAATAGACATGAGTGAGCTAGGCAGATTCATTGCTTTTGAAGCGGCTGTAGCATTGCTAAAAGAAAGATCACAAGAACACATTCTCGATGAGGTGCAGAGTAAATGCCAAGAGCAAGCAAACTTACCTTCGGGGCAAATAGTAAATCAAGTTGCGGCAATTTATGATGGGTTTTCACTTGATGAGCTATCTGCAAAGATCGCCCAACTCGTTAGGCCGAAAAACTTGCGCTGGGGTGGGGATATACAAATCATCTATCAAACTGTTGAAGGTTTGAGAAAATCCATCCCCAATCATCACGGGGACTGGTATTTCACGGGAAATTACCCGACCCCGGGCGGTTTTAAGGTTCTTAATACATCCTATCTGAACTGGCGGGCCGGAACCACCGGCAGAGCTTATGAAGTCGCCTCTACAAAAACCTAGATTTGCTACATAAAGCAGATTTAATTCAGCTTAACTGGCTCACATGATGGTCCGATTATCTTTGGTCATGCCAAAGCTCCTTGCGCCATTTTTAGGTTCATTACGCAGACGATCAACTTCAGTTGCACCTTCTAGTGCTGCCGCAGCCCAGCATCATTCGCAGCGACAACTTGCGCGCAATTTTGCGGACGCTATTGATCAGGCCATGGCCTTAAGGCAATGGGAACAAGCTCAAAGATTAGCGGATGCTTCGGGTCGACTTGCGCCGGACAATGCAAGACTGTCCGAGCAACTAGCGCGACTTAAATTAGTTCAAGGCGATCCAGAGACTGCCCTTGCTATTGTTGAAAGTTGTAACACAATGCCTGCTTCTCTTCGCCTGTTAAGAGCTGTTTGCCAATGGTTACTAGGCGCTAAGGCAGACGCCCATCTTGACTTACTCCAATGGTCAAAAAAGGCATCCGCTCCACTGGATGCACGGCTACTTCTTGCGTTAATAGATTGGAAAGCTGGGGACTTGCCGGCGTCAATAAAAACTCTGCGCCAGAACCTTAGGCATCTTGATGATCCACGTACTCTGGAAACGTTGTTCCTTATTTCTCTACATCGTGGCAACAAAGAACAAGCTGAGAATTGGGCGCAGCAACTTCGTCAATGCCTTTTAGCAGCAGCGAGCGTTCCCATAGCAGATGTAATGCTTCGTTCACTTGGTCAAACTGGGATGCCCCCGCAAACTCAGGTAACAGATAAGCTCGTTGCAACACTGGCAATGGAATTAATCTCATTTGAAGCTGCAATTCTTCCCTTAGTTGAAGCACAACACAAAAAAAATAATCCACACACCGTTCGTTTGCTTTGCAGCGCTATTGAGCGTGCCTTAGTTGAATTTTCAGATCGAGCTGCTGCTATACACTCGCTAGCCAGGTTGTATGCACTTCAAGGCGATTTGCGATCAGCAAGACGATGGGCTCTTTCAGGTCAAGCTGAATTTCCATTGTATGTGCCGCTGGCGTTGATGGCTAGAAAGTTCACTCAAGATGAAGCTGAATCGTTTATCAAATTGGGCTTAGATACTTCACTGGAGAAAGCTGCGTGATCAGAGATCGCTTGTCATCTGAAAGTTGGGGCACAATCGATCGCATTCAAGCGGCTACTTTACTGCAAGAAGCGCGTAATGCAGAAGGTTCGGTTGCTAATGATGCAATCGATCGGGCATTTGCCCAGCTTCCAGATAGCCCAGGTGCAAGAAGTCTTAAGATCAAGCAGCTAATTAACCAAGATGATCTTGATGAGGCTGGTGCGGTCATCGCTCAAGGCTTGCTGCAACGACCTACAAAAGCATCACTCACACTCCTGCGCGCACAAGTTCTTTTTGCCCAGGGCGAATATGATGAATGCGAGCATGAACTTAGACTTTTGCTATTAAAACGTCCAAAGCATTTCGCAAGCCTGGTTCTCGCTGGGCAAATAGCAATTGCCAATGATGCGCCACTGCGAGCTGCTTCATACTTCATGCGTGCATCGTCAAGACCTCTATGTGATAGAGAGACTCTTAAGCTACTGGCTAATGCATTAAATGAGGCTGGCCAAGTGCGAGAAGCCAGGAAGGTGCTGGAGAGGATTACGCCACGCCCACTATTTCTAACAGCGAAAATACTAAAAGCTGAAGGTCGATTACTGGAGGCTGCGGATACTTTCGAGGCTGCGGCAGGCAATTCTGTGGGTAGTCAAAGAGAAGCTGCAATTTGCCAACTTATAGCTGTGCTTGAAGAAATCGGCGACATGCCTCGCCTTAAGAGAATACTTGAGCCTATTGATAAGAGTACGCCTATGGCGCTAGTTAGAGCTGGCCAAGCCTGGCTCTGGCTAGGTGCATTTAAGACAGCTTTAGTTCGCATGGCCAGCTTGTCAAAAGTGCCGGGATTTATGTGTCCCGCCCTGACTATTGGGCTGGTGGCATCATCTATGCTAAATCGCCACCGCCTTTCTGAGCGAATTCTTGAGAAGCTTCGCACGGGAGAAAGCCCTGTTGACAACCAGGCAATGGCCCAGGCGTGGTGTTGTGGCTTGATGGGTAGGCTACTTCTAGCTCAATGCGATCCCAAGCAGGCAGGGGCGGATCCAAGAACCGGCCAACTGGGACTATTGCTTCAAGATGCTGTGAAAATCTTCGATCAACAGCTAGGCGAGCATGATGATTCACTCACAGCTACTCAACTGGCAGAGCTTGAACACCACCGCACGGTTTGCCAACAGGGGCTTTCAGACCTCAGCATTGAGCCAATAGGTAGGAAAAAACTCGCCTCAACGCTGTTTGAATTCACCTCAAATAGGCCTTCTCAGGCAGCGGCCTAGTCTGCACTGATTATTGAGCTTACTATTGCAACCTACCCCAGAAGTGGCCCTGAAACATAGCTGCTTGACCTGGGGGCTTTAACGTGATTTGATATGCTCGTTCCCGCTGCAATTGCCTGTTTCTCAGCAGGGCCTTTTGAGGATTAATTGTTTATGGCTCGGTATCTCGGACCCAAAGTAAAACTATCGCGGCGTGTTGGTGTGCCCATCTCAGACACTCCTAAGCACACCGCCAAAAGGCAATTAACCCCGCCAGGTATGCATGGCTATCGTGGCAAACGTTTACGAGAGTACGGCATACGCCTTAATGAAAAACAGAAGCTCCGATATCACTACAACGTATTGGAAAAGCAGTTCAGGCGTTACGTTAAGGAAGCAACTCGCCTCAAGGGAAATACCGGCGAAGTATTGCTCCAGCTACTTGAGAGAAGACTAGACAATGTCGTCAGGCGAGCTGGTTTCACAAGAACTATCTGGGCATCAAGACAAATGGTTACGCATGGTCACGTGCTGCTCAACGGCCGAAAGACCGATCGACCAAGTTGTGCGATAAAGACTGGAGATGTAATCACACTCCGATCACGAATTCATTCCTTAGCCCGCGACAATATGGAATCCATGGCTGGTCATATTGTTCCCGGCTGGATCGAAGCCAACCCTGCGGAGCTTACGATCAAGATTCTTACGATACCTACAACTGATGAGATTCCATTCGACGTAAACACAAACTTGATTGTCGAATTTTATCGGTAAGCAACAACCATGTTCAGGTTTCTACGTAAGTACAACAAGTACATTCTCGCAGTCTTCGGAACACTGCTTCTTATTACATTCCTTGTTCCCTATGCGATTACACGAATCGGCCAAGCTAGCTCCAATCGTGGATTTAAGTGGGCGACTATTGTTGGCCCGGACGGTGAAGAAACCCTTAAAAGCATTGTCCTAGATCAAGCTCGAAATGAGTTGCAATATCTTCAGAATGATCAACTATCGGTTGGAACCTTTGGCATAATGGACGACGCTGTTCATTGGTATCTACTGGTTAGAGAAGCAGAAGAAGCCATAGGCAATATTGCGCCAGCCTCCTTGGGGCCAATACCAACTAATAACCCAGACCCTGGGTTTTCTGCCAGAACTTATGCCAAATTTGCAGCTGTCAACACCTTAATACAGCTACACCTCGATGGGACTCCGTTTGCTCTTTCGGGAAAAGAATCTGGCCGACTCTCCGATCGTAGAATCAAACACTTGGCAAAAGAAAAGTATCACAGTGTTTTAACACAAATGGTAATGATCAAAGCAGCTGCGCCTGAGCAGGCTGGAACATTTAGTGATACTGTTCTTCAAGAGCAACTTGATAAGTATGCGGATAAATTACCTGGTGAAGGTGATATGGGGTTTGGCTATCGGCTTCCAAACAGACTCAAATTGGAATGGCTGGAAGTTTCCGTAGACAGCGTAACAGAGATGATCAAAGCCAGCGACGCCCTTAATGCTGTTGATCTGCGTAAGCATTGGCTTAAGAAATATCTTATCTTTGGTTCGCCCCAGGCCAATGCTGAAGTTCCTCAGGATGTTTATGATGACTTACTGTTAACTCTAACTCAGGCAAAGTTAAAGGAGATTTCAAGGTTCGGCCATAACCAACTGCGTAGGAAACAACGAAGTAGCTTAGACAAAAAAGACGGAGCATTTGTTCTGCCAGAAGATTGGCAAGGATTGAACTTTGTTGATCTCGCTGTGAATATTCAAAACGACTTTGGCGTAACGTTACCCGCCTATCACGCAGCGGGGAGCAGTTGGCTTTGGACTGAAGAACTTAAGGATCTCAAAGGTATAGGCCAGGCAACCACCTCGCGGTTCGGCGAAATTCCAATGGCTTTGAGCGATCTGGTTGCATCTGTGCGCGAGTTTAACCCTGAATCGACTGTACCCATTCAAAGCCAAATTGCCGGGCCACCTCTAAGTGATTTTAATGGCAGTGTCTACTTCTTCCGAATTACCGCTGTTGACCCATCCAGGCCTCCTCACTCACTAGATGAAGTTAAGGATGCGGTCATAGCGGATCTTGGACGAATTTTAGAATACGACCTTCTTGCCCAATCAAAGGATGCGGTAGAGCAATTAGCTAGGGATGAAGGACTATTGGCTGTAGCTATTGAGCACAATACAGTAGTTGGTCAACTACAGAATTTGCGTATCGGTTCTAATATTATTCTGCCAGAGATAGGTAGCAATGAAGATATAATTAAAACTATCATCGACCGAGCAAGGGCTTTTCCGATGGATGTCGCGTTTGATGAACTATCAGATGATCAGAAAACGTTTGTGTTACCGGTCGATGACAGCCTGGTGTTATTAGTTGTTCAGTTAATAAGTCAATCCCCACTCACCGAATCAACTTATAGCAACCTCGCTCGTTTTGGAGTATTCCAAAGCTCTGTGCTTGAACAAAATAGCGACATGCCCACCCTTACCGAGCAGATCTCCCAAGCTTTTTCATTAGAGGCCTTGACCGCCAGGTATAAATTCAAAATATTAACGGTCGCACCAACGACTCGTCCAGATGATACATTGCCAGATAATGACAAAATTACAGATGATAAGTAGACGGTTGATCCTGTCTTAGCTCACACTTGAGCCGGGCCTGGCTGGCCTATCAACACCAAGTACAATGACATCTTCCTGCTCAACTGCGTTTTCCTCTGCGCCGGGCGCTTTACTACTTGCAGCCAGGATCATGCCTTCACTCATCTCACCTCTTATCTTGCGCGGCTTGAGGTTGGCAACTATCACAACTTGCTTGCCAATTAATTCCTCAGGTTCATACCAAGCCTTGATGCCTGCACAAACCTGACGGCCTGCCAGAGAACCATCATCTAGCTGCACCTTCAACAAACGATCCGCATTGGGGTGAACCTCTGCATGGGTTATGGTAGCAACACGCAGATCTAGCTTTAAAAAGTCGTCGTAAGTGATCTGCGGCTTGCTTTGCTCAGAAGCTGCGGGTTCGGTTGGAGTTGTTTCAATTGTTGTGGGCTCATCAGACATCAGTCAAGTCTCCTGGTACTAATTGCAATAATGCATCGTAGCCCAAGGTTGAGCTTATAGCTAAAATCCTCACATTATCCTTGTCAATAGATACGATTAGGGACTACGCTAAGTTTATTGGAGGTCATCAAATGAAAAAAACCCATACATTATGCCGACCCTTGGCAATTACTTATAGCCGCGTATTGGCAATTGCAGTTGTAATTGCGTTCATTTTCTTATCGCAAACTCAAGCAACATCCAGCCAGGCAAGCTGGCGCAACGATCCAGCCTGGCACTCGGGAAAAGCTGAGTGGGCGCTCTATGAGGCCCAGCGAGTGGTCTATGGCAAAACTCGTAACTATGAAGCAACAATCTTCACCAACAAACAGCATATGGATCCCAAAACAACTACCAAGGCAATGAATTGGCATGATCCTGATTCAATCGAGGTTTTCAAACACAATATCAGTGAAATATTTCCAACGGAAAATTATCCATACCGAATGCTAACAACAAGTTTCATTCGCACGGACAATTTTCAACCATACAAACTCACTGCATCCTCTCAGGAAGATTGTGGCTCAAGCTTTAGGAATTTTATAACCACACAAGAGAACCAATTGAAAGTAGATCAGTTCTGCTACTTCCCAGACACCGGCCACTCCCAACAAACAATAGATACATCAAAAGGTATTGCGTTTCACAATGCCCTCTCATTAACACTTCGCGACTTTCCTTTTGGTGTGATTTTTATTAAGCAACCTGAACTAAACTTAATTCCCGATCAGAGGAAGAATACGAAAACTAAAACTTCGCCGGTTAAAGCTACGATTACCGACTTAGGTGAGGAAGAAATCACAGTTCCCTACGGCAAACTAAACACACACCACCTGCGCATCGATCATGCAGAAGATGGCGGGGAAACCGAAAGTCACTTTTGGTTCGCAGCCGATCCTAAATTGTTAAACGTAATGGTGCAATACCAAGGCCCCTACGGTATTAATTACAAACTGAAAAACCACGGCTGGTGGGCCTATTGGGATCGCAGTAATAAGAAACCTGATTGACACTCATGGATAAAAATATAATTCCCCCCCGACGCCTATGGATAGCAATCCATAGGGTTCTTCACAAATAACAATTTGCATCAAAAACTAAATCAACCAATAGCTTCCGCACACCTATCACATAATGCTGCACTATCTGCGCGTTGTTTAACATCGACAACCGCCTGCCAACATCGATCGCACTTAGCCTCTTGACGCAGATCATTAACTGATATCTCGCCTGTTTCTACGAACTTAATGCGCGACACGCCCAGCATATCTGCAAGGTCAGCAACAAAACGCTTAAGCGTGCCATCACTATCAACCAATACAATCTCTGCATCCAACGGATTGTCAATGCCTCTAGCTTTCGCTTCTTCTAAGGCTTTTAGTGCTTTCTCACGAACCTCAAGCACACTCGCCCAAGCCTCATCAAGCTGAATCGGCATCTTAAAATCTAGAAACTGTTCTAGATGAACACAAGATTCGTCATCAGCCTGGCTTTTATGCAAACACTTAAAAGCTTCATCTGCGCTGTGTGGCAGAATCGGTGCTAGCAATCTGCTTAATAAATCAACTAAATCCCACATTACCGTCTGTGTCTGTCGTCGCCTTGCTGAATCAGCTCTATCACAGTAGAGTCGATCCTTAACCGCAGCACAGTAAAAAGCCGAAAGCGTATCGTTACAAAAATCATATATGGCTATGTGGGCTTTACGAAACTCGTAAGTTTCATAATACTCCAGGACTTGTCTTTGAAGTTTCTCAGCTTCACCAAGAATATACGCATCAATTGAACTTGGACTTATCGCTTGTAGATCTTCACACATACCATCACTGCACTCAGCAGTTGTTGGCTGAAAGTCGTTTATATTGCTAAGCAGGAATCGCAGTGTGTTACGAACTTTGCGATAGCTTTCACCCGCTTGATCGAAAAATGCCACATCCATCTTGATATCGTTTTCGTAAGCTGCACTACTCACCCACCACCTGCACACATCCGCTCCATGCGCTTTTAACAAGTCCTCAACATCAATGGTGTTACCCACGCTTTTGGACATTTTTTTCCCGTCTTTATCAACGGTAAAGCCATGCGTTACAACAGTCTTAAAGGGCGAATGACCCGTTACGCCAAGCGATGGCAGCAAAGAAGTCTGGAACCAACCTCGATGTTGATCCGAGCCTTCCAGATAAAGATCAATGGGAAAACCAAGCTCACGCTGACGCATTACCGCATTCCAAGATGAACCCGATTCAAACCACACATCGAAAATATCATACGCCTTTTTGAGCTGTGAATAGTTTAAGTTGCGCGCCCAATCAGGAGCTTTGGGATCATTTGCAGCATCGTAATCTGCTAATAATGTTGCAGGCTCTTCAGTAAACCATGCATCCGAGCCTTTTTCGCCTATGACCTTTGCAACTGCCAACACGCTTTGTGCGGTTAAAAGAACTTCGCCATCTTCATTTATAAATGCGGGTATAGGTAAGCCCCAGCTGCGCTGTCTGGAGATGCACCAATCCGGGCGCGACTCCAGCATGCCGAGCATGCGCTTTTGTCCCCATTGTGGGATGAATTTGATTTCATTTTCAGCTGCGTTTATTGCCATGTCGCGCAGGCTCTTATTACTCTTACTGCCAGACCGATCCACACCAATAAACCATTGTTCGGTGGCGCGGAATATCACAGGCGTTTTTGAACGCCAATCGTGTGGATAGCTATGTGTGAATTTATGATCGTAAAACAAATGCCCACTGCTGCGCAGATGCTCCGTGATCTTCTGGTTAGCGTCCCAGATCGACATGCCTTTTATCCATTGGGGAACAGTATCATCGTATGTTCCATCACCTTGGACCGGGCAATATATATCAAGCCCTTCGCGCAAACCTGTTTGATAATCATCCGAGCCGTGGCCTGGGGCTGTGTGCACCAAACCCGTACCATCTTCAAGCGTTACGTAGTCCGCTTGAACAACTGGGCTAACTCGATCACAAAATGGATGCTGGTATTGCAGGCCAATCAGATCGCGGCCACCTGTTTCCGCTATTTTTTCAACTGAATCTGCGTTAGCTTTACTAGTAACCGCTTCAACAAGATCGGATGCCAACACCGTCAGATTGCCATCCACCTTGACCAGGCTGTAGCGAAATCTTTCATGCACCGCAATTGCAAGATTAGCGGGCAAAGTCCAAGGCGTAGTGGTCCAGATCATCAGCGAAGGCGTTTGATCAAGTTCAACGCCAAATACCTTAGCTACTTTTTCCCGGTCCGCAAACTCAAAATCTACATATACCGAGGTATCTTCTTTATCTTCATATTCAAGTTCCGCTTCGGCTAATGCGGTCTCGTTTGCGATCGACCAATGCACCGGTTTTAGATCGCGATAAACCAGATCCTGCTCCACAAGCTCCGCAAAAACTTCAAGCACTGCCTTTTCATAATCAGGCGTCATGGTTAAATAAGGATGCTCATAGTCCGCAAGTGTGAGCAAACGCTTCATCTGCTCTGTTTGGAGTTTTTGAAACTTAGCTGCGGACTTGGCGCACTCTCTGCGGATGGCCATGCGCCGATGATCTTCACTTAGATCGTTTAACTTTTTGATCTTGCCCGATTCGACGAGGCCGGCCATGACCATGTGTTCGATGGGTAAGCCGTGGCAGTCCCAACCAGGAACATAATCACAACGCTTACCACTCATTATTCTTGTGCGCACCACAAGATCTTTTAGAACCTTGTTAAGCAAATGCCCAGTATGCATCAAGCCATTGGCATAGGGCGGCCCATCATGAAACACAAACGGCTCAGCATCTTGGCGATTAGCTTGAACCTGCTCATAAAGCTTCATCTTATGCCAACGCTTAAGCGATTTAGACTCATTCTGCGTGAGATTTGCACGCATGGGAAAGTCGGTCTTGGGCAGGTTAAGGGTTTTTTTATAGTTGGTTTTAGTAGTTTCAGGCATGGTGAAAGGAGTCAGGTTTCAGGAGTCAGGTTTCAGGAGTCAGGTTGCTTGTAATCCGCCTATGGCGGGAGTCAGGGAAGATAAAGAGGGTGAATCTAAACGGTTAATATCGTCGTGGTAAAGCAATTTTCTCAAGCATCATAGCTGAGGAAGAGAGATGAGTCTTGAGTCTTGAGGGATGAGGGATTGAGCTAGAACTCTTTACCGCACTCGGGACAGCGTCGTTCGGGTAGGCCTTTTAGAAAGTACCCACATTCCACACAGTTTGGAGAATCAGGCCTGGGAAATGTACGCTTCACTTCGAGGACAGCTCCAATGCAAAGAACTATACCTCCAAGCAGCATAATGAGTAACCACCATGGCGATCCGAGAAATCTAAAAACTGGTGAGAAAACCCAGGGTGGTACAGTCTTAGACATCGCAACATCGTTATGTTGTGCGCAAACCAACATGAAAGCCACTGACCAGATAAACACCGGCAATATGAAGCATGTTGGTGCAAGCGCAATGGTTCGGCATCCTGCTGCCAAGCGCTTGCTATAAATTTCATTGAATATAACAACAAAAAAAATGATCAAGGGTGTAGAAATGAGAACTATGAATGGGGCGCCCAGAAAAACTCTTTTTGCGCACTCAAGAAGATATGACCAAAATCTTAGATGTGGCTCACCTACACTAATAAAGCCTGGCATGAGAATCGCTGTGACAGCAAATGCACTTACAACTGCTCCAAAGACAATAGCTAATGCATTTGAAGTCCGTATCGCAACTTGTGCCAAAGATTTTGGCGACCAGATCAAACGCAAGATCAACAGCAGATACTGCATGATTGATTATATTCGGGGTGTGCGGTCAGGTGAATATTGCGAGCAGAAAAATCTTCGATAATTTGCGATGTATATTGCGGTGGAGAGTGATCGTGACTGCGAGATTCGAGTTTACTAACTCCACGCCAGGGCTTGGCTAATTAATAGCAATC
Source organism: Planctomycetota bacterium (assembly GCA_022574595.1). Lineage (GTDB taxonomy): Bacteria > Planctomycetota > Phycisphaerae > Phycisphaerales > SM1A02 > JACZRS01. Next base: position 43,110 of record JACZRS010000017.1, read on the forward strand.
GACATGAACTTTCTTCACCCATTCCTAAGAAGAATAGGACAACACCTAAAGAGGCGAACAAACCGAACAAGCCGTTAATTACGTGCCTTAATCGCAGTGATCTTTTTTGGGCGGCCATGAGTATGCCAAGCGTCAGCGAATCAAAAGGCTTATGCAATAGGATCATTAAAAACTTGCTGAGCCAACAAATGCTGCATTATCCTGGCCATGCTGTTCTGCTACAACACTAGCGCACTGTGCAATTCCCGCAATTAAGCTATGTAGGGTAAGTCCAAGCGCAGCACCCGCCCAGGTTTATGTGTGGCCTTATCCGTTATGACAATCATCTTTATCTACTTCACCGTCTTCGAATCGTCAACCACCATTACCCTCACGGCACGAACTCTTTGTAGCCACAACGACTATGCGACTGCCGGCCGATTCGTCTGAGACACAGAGACATTCTGGAAAGACACATCAACGGCAAAGTCGCCATGCGACGAGTGGCAAGGAATCGAAATACACACGCTGCCGCTAGGCTGCTGAACCGTGTTCCCTTCGCCCATTATGACCGACGGGCGACTGAGACTAACCTGTTTATCTGCGAAATTAACCTTGGCACTGCCGGAAATCATGTTCACCAGCTCTCCAACGGCATCGGAGAAGTCGTCACTCTTCCTATCGACCGAAGCCCCAATGAAGGAATTGACGATTTTTTCCGCACTTGCTACCGGGAGGCTCAGCACAACTATCCCGTTGACGCCTCCTGTCATACGGATAATGGCGGATACTTCATTGGCCAAATGCGGCAATTTACCAGGAACTGGGGCTCCGAAAGTAACTTCAAGCCCCAGCATTGTCTGAAAGACCTTCTTGGTCGCCTCTATAAATGCCGTGACGTAGCTGGGATCGAACGAACTACTCATGCCTACACTCCAGGATGCTGCTAACTTGCACCGCACTGGTCTTAGGCTTCACCGTCGAGAAAAGGATTCTCCCGGCTGTGTCTAGCAGCCGGGAGTATGCCTGCAGCAGTAGTAGACTGTGTTACGGCCGGATGTCCCCGGACCATACAGGCCGAAGCACTAGGCGGTTTTGAGCACAGTTATGTCATTGTCGCAACGGGCTGGCCAACCTCCACTTTCGGGAAGTCAAGCTTTGTTTCCGCAATGTGATTGAAGTAGTTGGTGAACATGGTGCTGGCGATGGTGGCAATGAGCTCCACGATCTCCTCATCGGTGTAGCCGGCTTCGCGAACATGCTCGATCTCTGAATCGTTCACCCAACCACGCTTGGCGATGACGGCGCGGGCGAATTGCAGGGCGACCTCTACCTTAGGATCGCTTGAAGATCCTACAAGGTTCTCGGTTAGTTCGATCTGAGCCAGACCGAGCGTCTTTCCTGTCGCTGTGTGGGCTGAAGCGCAGTATTGGCAGCCGTTGGCATTGCTGACCGCCAGCGCAATCTGCTCACGAAATAGAGGGCTGAGGCTGCCGCCGTCAAGTGCCTGGCCGAAACTCAAATAGGCTTCAAGCGCCGCTGGCGCATGCGCCAAAGTACGGAACACATTGGGTATGGTGCCTGTCTTGTTTTGCACCCCATCAAGGAGCGTTCTAGTCTTTCCCGTCGCCTCCGTCGGATTGATTGGCTTGATACGAGGCATGGTTCTGATCCTTTCGTGTTATCCCCTCCCATGGCGCACGGAGGGGGAACTTGGGTTGGTGGCCGCGCCGGCCTGGCCGAGCAGTCATGGCTTCGACGCACACTGAGTACACTAATCGGTAATGTGTAGGCAGATGCTGCAGAAAATGCGCGTGCAATCAGTGGTCAAACTTGTAAGATTCGAGGTCACCACTCTCGCTAATGAGGGAAATCCCTAATTACCATAGGATAAACCACTAGAGCAGACTGCCATTGTGTGGATCGATACTGTTCTTGTCGAGTGCTGACGACCTGGATGATCTGCTGGCCTCGTATTGTGGGCGAAAGGACGTGCGGGGTCATTATACGTAACTTTATTCAGAAATTTCAGACCCTTAACTAATTACCATGTGTAGTCGTAAGCTGAGGTATTTGATCGTGACTTCGTGCTTCTAGCTTACTAACTCCCCACGCAAGCGCTAACCCCAGCAATAAAGCTACAGTCAGTTTGACTCGATCATGTTGATGGAATTGAAGTTCTGGTAGTAAGTCACTTAGTGCTATACACAAGAAAGTTCCTGCGGAAAATGCCAGGGCTTGGCTGATTAGCAATTGTTGAGCTGGACTTTCTTCGCCCATTCCTAAGAAAAATAGTACAACGCCTAAGGGGACTATTAATCCAAACGAGCCGTTAATTACATGCCTCAATCTCAGCGATCTTTTTTGAGCGGCCATGAGTGTTCCGAGTGTTAGCGAATCGAAGGGCTTATGTAATAGGATCATCAAAAACGTACCAAAGCCTGCGAACGCTGCTTTATCGTGTCCATGCTTTTCCGCAACCACACTTGCCCCTAATGCGATTCCTGCAATTAGGCTATGTAAGGTAAGCCCAAGTGCAGCACCCGCCCACGTCAAAGTGTGTCCATGATCGTGATCACACCCACTCTTATCTTCTGCTTCATGATGATGAAAACAAAAGAATCGCTCAAGCAGGAACATTGCAAGGAAACCTGCAAGTACCCAGATTGTTATTGGTACAAACGCTTCGGATGTAAGTGGTGAGCCTGAATTGGTTGCGTCCATCCACTGCGCGCGTTCACTCCAAGCGTGTGGCAGAAGGTGCAGCAGCGCCACGCCCAGCATGGCTCCGGATACGAAACTGATTGCGAGCTCTAACCTTTGATGAGTCAGCTTAATCAGCAGCGGAATCCATCCGCCAATCAAGGACGCAAGGACAATCAAAAAGCAATAGATAGCAATCAGTGCAAGGTTATCCATTTACGTTAACTTTACCCGCAGCCAACGAAAAAGTATAAAAGCGCTCATTTTCTCATTTGGATAAATCTCTATCAAGTGCGTATAGCAGTCAGGGCTGCCATGTTCGTCTCGATCTGTACTGCTGGAATTGCTGCCGCCTGAGATAGCTCACCGTTATGTGCAAGCTTACTCAGTCGCAGGTGAAGCGAGCCGACAGAAACCTCAAGACTCCCATCTTGTGGGTTCGTCCATACGTGCTTGCTGTTGAGCCTATAGAAGATCTTTCGCCCATTTCGACGCGAAACAATAAGCTCAGCATCTTTAAGCAAGGAAAGGTGATGGCTGACCGCTGGTTGAGGTATTGAAAGAATTGGGCGCAATGCGGTCACATTATGCTCACCATGCTGAATAATTTCCAGCAAGCGCAGGCGTGTAGGGTCTGCAAGTATTTTAAGAATATAAGCGGTAGCTTTATGCGAATTCTGCGCTGTTGATAGCTGCTGCACCATCATTTCTATCTCGCCTCCTCGTGAGATTTAATAAAGCTCTTTGGCTGAACCATCTAATCTAACGACCTGGATCAACAATGAAAAGGACTATTGCGGTAGTTTTTGCAATGGATTGACGATATTTAATTTGCAGCGATACAATAAATAATTATAGGGACTTATCCCCAAACCCAAAAAGGGGCAGTAGCTCAATTGGGAGAGCACCTCGTTCGCAACGAGGAGGTTGTGAGTTCGAGCCTCATCTGCTCCACTTTTATGCCCATGTGCGTAGCCATGGGCTATTTTTTTGAGAAATTGCCGTATTTGCCTGACATTTCCCTACAATCTACGCCGCTATGACCACCGCCCCTGGAATTACTAAATCTCCCACTACAAAGAGCGATTCGTCCGAACCGAGGCTTACACCTGCGATGAAGCAATTTGTACGATTTAAGAAATCCCACCCGGATTGTGTGCTTTTTTTCCGTATGGGCGATTTTTATGAAATGTTCTATGAGGATGCCAAGCTTGCAAATCAAGTGCTGGGAATCACCCTAACCCAGCGCTCAGAAGGGGTGCCCATGGCCGGTGTGCCTTACCACGCGGTGGAGGGCTATTTGCAGAAAATGATCGAAGCGGGTCATCGCGTTGCGGTTTGTGATCAAATACAAGACCCCAAGGAAGCCAAGGGCATTGTTGATCGTGCGGTAACACGGGTTGTCACGCCGGGTACTTTAGTTGATGAAGCATTGCTGGATGAATCGGCTGCTAACCAACTCGCAGCAATTCAGTTTTTAGAAGGTGGCGATGAAGCTGAGGCTGTGCTGGCGGTTGCGGAATTATCCACCGGCACATTCTCACTGCATCACTTAAAAGGCGAGTGTGTAGTTGATGAACTAGCTCGGATCGCTCCGCAAGAACTACTCTATGTTGAAACCGCAGATGGGGCTGTCCCGCAACGCGTGCAGAAACTGCAAGCTGCATCATCAATATCACTTACCGCAAGAGCAGCCTGGACCTTTCGTCTTGTTGAAGCTCGTCAATGTCTTTATGAACATTACTCAGTTGCATCACTTAGTGGTTTTGGGATTGCGGAAGATGCGCCTGAGATTGGGCCGGCCGGTGCGCTGCTTCGATACTTGCAGGAAACCCAGGCTGCGCACGACATGCCCGGCAAGAGTCGTCTTGGACATCTGCGCCCTCCAAAGCTTGATAGCAGCGATCAATATATGGCCATTGACGCAACTACCCTTAACACATTGGAAATAGCGCGCACAATGCGCACGGGAGAAAGCGCAGGCTCACTTCTATCTATTTTCAAATCATGTAAGACCGCAATGGGTAAACGATTATTGCGACAGTGGCTGTGTTTCCCCTTGCGCGATATAAGTTTAATCAATCAACGACAAGCAGCTGTAGCTACGTTTGTCGGAGATCAAAAATTCGCTGGAGAACTTGCTGGGCAAATCACTCCTATTAACGATGTTGCGAGAATAGTCGGGCGCATCGCCACGCGGCGAGTAACGCCTAGAGATATTGTCGCGCTGGGAGAATCAATTGCAACACTTTCTTCTATAAGCGAACTATTAGAGCAGCGATCAGCTTTTACTAAAGCCCGCGATGAACTTGAGATGCTCAATAAGAGTTTAGCCAACCTGAGCGAGAATATACGCAGTAAGTGTGTTGCGAGTCCGCCCACGCATCTGCGAGATGGTGGACTCTTTCAGGATGGAGTTGATGCCAAGCTGGATGAAGCACGAAGCTTGCAGCGAGATGCCAACGCTTGGCTAACAAACTATCAAAAGGATCTTATTGAACAAACTGCAATCCCGTCATTAAAGGTTGGATATAACAAAGTTTTCGGTTACTACATCGAAGTAACGCACAGCCAAACCAGTAAGGTTCCCGATACTTTTACGCGTAAGCAAACTCTAAAAAACGCTGAGCGTTATATAACTCCTCAGCTTAAAGAATTTGAAGAGAAAGTTTTAACTGCTCAGTCGCACGCAATTGAGCGAGAACAATTGCTCTTTGATCGTCTTTGCAGCGATGCCATAGCGCACGCTTCGGAGCTAGGCAGGTTTGCGGACATAATTGCTGAATTAGATACTCTTTGCTGCTTTGGGTTTGTTGCAGTACATAATAATTTTGTTTGCCCTACACTCACAAATGAATCTGTTTTAGATATCGTTGCAGGACGTCATCCGGTTCTCGACAAATTGCTGGGCGAACGCTTCGTGCCAAACGATTGTGTGCTTAATTCCAGCGATCAAGACAGTGCTACGCTGGCGCTCATAACCGGCCCCAACATGGCGGGTAAAAGTACATATATAAGGCAAACCGCTCTAATTGCGTTACTAGCACACACTGGTAGTTTCGTCCCCGCAGAATCAGCAACCATCGGAATTACCGATCGCATCTTCACACGCATAGGCTCTGCGGATGAACTACATGCTGGCCACTCTACCTTTATGGTTGAAATGATAGAGACGGCGAACATACTGCATCACGCGACTAAAACCAGCCTGGTTATTCTTGATGAGATAGGTCGAGGAACTAGCACCCTCGATGGTTTATCACTTGCCTGGGCCATTGCAGAAACCTTAGCTAAGCGCGGATGCAGAACACTCTTTGCTACGCACTATCATGAATTGACCACACTTCCGGATAGTTTGGATAACGTACGCAATCTGCATGTATCTGTGCGCGAATGGGGTGAGGAGATTATTTTCCTCTATCGCATTTTGCCCGGCAGCACCAACCGCAGCTATGGAATACACGTAGCAAAGTTAGCGGGCCTGCCCCCGGAAACTGTTAAGCGCGCATCTCAATTATTGGAAACTCTTGCGGTGCAAACTGAATCTTCACATATACTCTCAGCAGATGCTCAAGCAAATGTGGTTGAGCCTAAGAGCCAAATGAGCCTGTTCCGCGAATACATTGAGCATCCCGTAGTCGGCCAATTGCGTGAGCTTGATCTAACAAGTCTCACTCCTATGCTAGCATTTGATAAACTGCGCGAATATCAAACGCAAGTCTCCAGTGAATCCAACCCAAAGATAAATAAAAGAACTAATCGATAAATGAAAGCTGAATACCTAACCAAGAAATTTGAGTCCGCTTTAACCTACAGCGAATACCTGGCTACGAATCCGGAAAAGGCTGCCAACTGGAACAAAATTTACGATCAAACAAAGTTAACAGATGAGCAGCAAACACTCATAAAAGGTTTCACGCGCAAGCTAAACGTTCTTTGTGTTTCTGGCATTTGGTGTGGCGACTGCGCTCAGCAAGGGCCTCTATTTCAACATATAGCTGAAGCAAATCCTCTTATTGATCTGCGCTGGGTTGATCGTGATGAACATGAAGACCTCGCGGATCAAATTACTTTAAATCAAGGTAAGCGCGTACCTATGCTGATCTTCATGGCTGAGGACTGTGAAATCGTCTCAATTAAAGGTGATCGCAGCCTAACGCGCTATCGAGCAATCGCAGCAAAGGCGCTGGGCGCATCATGTCCAATGCCTGGAGCGGCGGTCGCAGATGATGAGCTGGCTGCTACTTTGCAGGATTGGCTGGATGAATTTGAAAGAGTACACCTCTTGCTGCGAACCAGTGGCAGATTGCGAAATAAGTATGGTGATTAAATAAATGTTAGCTAACAAAGAACTTCTTAAATCCTCGTTTGACAAAGGTCTTGATTACGACAGGTTCGTTGCATTAGGCGAGCCGCAAGGCCATCGTCCGCCTTGGGATGATAGATATAGCCTGCTTGAACTAACATCTGAGCAAGATGCACTGGTTAAGTCGTTTACACGCGAAATGAACGTGTTATGCCTAACCGGAACCTGGTGTGGAGATTGCGCGCTTCAGGGCTCAGCGATGGTGCGAATTGCCCAGGCTAACCCAGAGAAAATCCATCTGCGCTATGTGCTGCGGTGCGATGAATTTGCGGATCTAGTCGTCAAAGCTCAGATCAATGCGGGCTTTAGGGTTCCAATAACCTGGTTCATGGCTGAGGACTTCGAAACCGTAGCGGTCATTGGAGATCGCACTCTCAGTAGATACCGCTCCATTGCAGCCAGCCAACTAGCACCTGGTGGAGTTCTCATCACAGCCCCGAAGCCTGAAAACCCTGTGCGTGAGGTGCTGGCTGAGGTTTTAGATGAATTTGAGCGCTGCCAACTCATCCTTAGAACCAGTGCTCGTCTGCGCCAAAAGCATGGCGATTAGCTAATCTCCAGTGAATTTAAGCTTGTTGATCTACGATATTGGAACAACATTCGTTAAGAATGCGGATTGATTGACTGTTATTGTTGTTCAAATCGTCCTTGTTTGACAGATTGTCACTTTTTTACATGGTACTGTGGATACATCACCATGCTCAGATATACCTTGATATTGCTGGCTTTGCTTGTTGCTACAACATCCGCACAGGCTCAGGATACAACTAGCCACCCAACCTCGGACGTTCGGACCGATAGCAAAACTCCCTGGGCGGATACATCTGCGCGCCAGCGCTCCGAATTGGAGGAGTATCTCAAATCAACAGATTGGCCTATCCGCGTTTTTGGGCTTCTTCGGCTCGAGCGATACTCCGGGGCAGAAGTACAGAAAATGCTACGCGAAATGATTACTGATAGCGCCTGGCAGGTACGCTGCTTTGCAATTCGCCAGGCCTTTCGTGCAGACATGACGCTATCGCAAGCAGACCTTTCACCCAATGAAAATGAAGCTCGCGTCATACGAACCGCATTAAGGCATGGCATAGTAATTGATAACGAAGTCATTAATCGCTTGGCAACGAAATTACTAAAAACCAAAAATATCGATGACATGATGCTGGGCATAGAAATCGCAGCTGCATCTGGAATAGATGCCTTAAAGGAGCGCGCATCAAAGCGAGTTATAACTCTTATCAGAAACATGAACGACACAGTTACAGTCGTCGTCTCAAAACGCTTAGCAGCGCTACTTGGATTGCCCAACAAGTTTTCTAATGCACGTGAGTGGAACCAATGGCTTTATACTCAGCCAAAAACAATAATTTTCCCACCAATAGATATTTTTAAAGCACAAACAAAGCTGGAACTACCCACACTGGTAGCGGATATGAATGTTGACACATTCGCCAAGCTCATCGATTACATGGATTCACTAAAGCAGCGCGACCTTGATCTGGTTATCGTGATGGATGCCACCTCATCAATGATCCCCATGATCAATCAAGCTCGCGAAGGTGTTGATGCAATCATTATATTTCTTAATGACATATCCAAGACCATGAGATTAGCCTTTGTTGCCTACCGCGATCATGACAACAAACCTGTCTGGGAAGGACATCGCTTTACAAATGAAGTTGCTCCCATACGCGACTTTCTCTTCAATCTTGTTATCACCGGCGGAGCTGATCTTCCCGAAGCGGTATTAGAGGGTCTTTCCGCCTGCCGAGATCTTGATTGGAATCCCTATGCAACAAGGCAAATTATTCTTGTGGGTGATGCACGGCCGCATGATGCTGATATGAAAAAGACACTTGTTATTGCGGATGAATGTCGTGAAAACGGGCTTATAGTTAATGTAGTTCATATTCCTATGAAGCTATCCCCGCAAGAAAGACCTTACGCATCTCGCCAACGACATGAAGCGATTGCCAGACACAACCAATTGACAAGTGAAGCGTTTGAAGCAATCGCTAATCATGGCGGAGGCCGTAAAGTTACTCTTGGGGATACTGATCAGTTGGTTCCTTCAATTATGCACTCCACCCTTCAAGAAGAGTGGTGGCCGGTCTTTGATGAGTTTTATGAGATGTATACGAGGCTGTGTCGTTAGAAGAACCCCATGGATTGCTATCCATGGGCGTCGGGGGAGGGGCGTCGGGGGTTAAACACACAGAGCCTGGCCGTTTTACTGGCCAGGCTCCATGTTTGGGGGGGATCCAAGGTTTATTAAAAGCTAGTTAGTAAGCATCATTTCCATCAAAGCCGCCTCGACCGCCGCGATCACCACGATCTCCTCCGCCGCGACGGTTCTGTCTTCCTCGTTCACGATTACCATCGCCACGACCTCCTCGCCAGCGTTCGCGCCTTTGCGCTTGGCGTTGCTGTCGTGGACTTTGCAAGCTCTCAGCTTGATCGGGCGTGAGAATACTAGCAAGTTGGTCATAGTATCTATCATCAAGCTTGTCGCGTGCCTGGTAACCTTCACGGATTGGATCATCACCACTATTACGCCAATTACTCCAATTGCGTTCACCAGAACCACGCTGGAAATTGGCCATTCGCTCAAGCCAACGGCGACGCTGTTTTGGTTCATAGATCTTAATCACATTTAGCATTTGTTCATTAGCAACGGTTAGCTCGATTTCGTAAGTTTCGCGGATCTCATTGACAGCATCAGCCACATCAGGATCAAGACTTTCAAATTTCATTATTTGATCAAACAGGCGTTGAGTAGGCGTAGTTCGATAAAGTCGTGAATATGCTCTCTTGCGGTAGTTGTTTACAAACTCCTGACTTAAATCAGTTTCAAGCACCTGTGAAACAGACACCACATAGGTTTCATTCACATCTCGAATAGTCTTGCGCCTTATCATTTCGCCATCATGAAGTGATAAAGACTGCTTGCTGTCGCGCTGCATTATGGCTGTAAACCTAAGCGCTCGGTTTTCTTCTGTATATGAATTGCGCGCCTTCAGCGCATCATCCAAGGTATTTTCATACTCGCTGAATATGGCTGCGATATCCGCATCACCTTTAATGTCAATGCCTAGTTCATTTGCAATAACAAATAAATCCGTACTTTCGCCGGACAGTTGGCCTTGGCCCAGTGTCTTTTGCCTTACAAGCTTGCGATCAAGAGATGGCCAAAGCGGCTTTTGATCTTCATTTAATAGCAATTGCAGATCATCAACAAACTGCTCACGCAGACGGCTTTTTTCGCTGCGGAAAATTTCGTATTGATCGGCTGCGTCCTCAGCTAACTGTTCAAGACGCTCCGGCTCAATTTGCGGGCCAAATGCACCGCGCGCTTCTGAGCGCATTTCTTCTGAACGCTTGCGAACTACATCCATCAATTCCTGACGAGTTTCCTCGGAAAGATTGGGGTCACGAGCCATTTCCATTTGCTGTCGAAGCGATTGCCAATTGGAACGCATTTTCTCACGCGCCTCTTGGCGAGCTGCTTCCTGCTCGGGAGTACGTTCGGGGCGAAACTCCTGCATTATGTCGGTTAATTCTTGACGAGCAGCTTTCATAGACTCATCGTATTCAGCAAAGAGAGTTGCAATGATCATCCTTTGGCTAGTATCAAGAGAGAGATCATCATTAAAAACTGCAATATCTCTGCGGTTAAAATCTGGTTCAAGCGCAACCCCAAAGCTGCGCATACCCATCATGCCTCTCATCCCCCCACCACCACGCTGCGCTTCTGCGCTTCCAGCAGCAATCAGCATCAAGAAGAGCGATGCACATACAAATCTAAAAATGTTTAGCTTTACCTTGAATTTAGTGGTACTCATTTGATTAATTCTCCAGCGTTTGTGCTCTTCCTAAAGTGGGGCTAATTATCTTCTGAACCAGTATCTTCCTTGTGGCGACTTCGCCTTTGTCTTGGACCATTCTCTCGCATTGCTCTCATGGCTCCTATTTCTACATTATCAAGCTCCCCATTACCGTTGGCGTCGTATCGTTCAAGAATCATTGATCCCCATTCTTGTTGATCAATATCACCATCACCGTTGGCATCGTATTGCTCACGCATTTCCGTACGCCTCTTTTCCCTTTCCGTTTGCCACTTTTCTCGCCATGCGCTTTGCGCAGCCTTAGCCTTGACCATTTCATCTTCATCTAATTTGCCATTTTTGTTTTCATCGAACATCTTCAGCATTCTTTGAAAACGACCACGCCCGTGACGAGAACGACCAACACGATCAGATAGACGCCTGCACTGATCGGGAGATAGCGTTTGCAGAAAGTCATTAAATCGCTGTGATCGTTCAACACGACGCTGATTGTTCAAGTCTGTTTGTTCAACCACCATCTGGCGAATTGTAGAAAGGTCTGGCGTTTCCTTTTCAAGCTCATTTAGTAACTCTTGATCCGAAAGTGCAATACTCTCATTAAAGACGCGCATCTCTCTTCTAAGCTTGGAAAAAACTTCTCGCTGCTTGTCATCGAGCTTCAGCTCGTTACTAACAAATTCTGTAACACGGTTTGCTTCTGTAATGTCGCCGTTTGGAAATTGGCTACTTGCTTTGGCCCGCATATATCCAAATACGAAGAACACGTTAAACAAAAGTGATAGAACTAAGAGAAACCACACGATTGAACGAGTCATTGTGAATTCTCCTTGATTAAAAGTGCAAGAAGCTCTAATTCTTGTGCATCATCTTCAAGCGATTCAAAAACCCCAAAGGACATTTCATGCGCTAATTGGTCTGATGACATGGCTTTGGTTTTGAATCCTACTCCGGTTATGTAACCAAGCGCACAAATCCCAAGCACAGCCGCAGCTGCAAGTGGCCTAAGCGTGAATCGCATTCGACTCAAATGCCCAGCCTCCATGGGCATGGGCTTGACAAGCGACTTGGCGGCTTCAATCAATTGCTTAGGCGCAGCTTCAATATCACTATCCATTAGAAATCTAGTCTCAGAAATAGCGATCAAACACACCGCACAACTAGCTAAATGTTCTTCTATTGATTGCTGCTGCTCAGGTGAGCATTGATTCTCAAGATAGGCTGCCAAATCAGTTGGCTCAGGACAAACACCTCTCTCAACAGTTTCCTGCTTCAAGTAGCTGCAATAAATCTGCTCATCAGAATTTGGAATTTGCTCTGACATGACAATGGATCCTTTAACAATTTGGTATACGAGGCTTTCTTATGTGTTATCCCCACGTTTATCGCCTGTTTGTTTGATTTTATCACTTCTAAAGTGCGATCTGAGACGCTCAAGGGCTTTATGCTTGGTGCTTCTGATAGTTTGATCATCTACGCTGAGGATCATTGCTGCCTGTGAAACTGACATTTGCTCCTCAAATAACATGTTCAGCACTAGCCTCTGACGCGCAGTAAGTAGATGAAGGGGCAAAGCCTCACTATTTGTTGATTGGGCCGCTACCGAGTCAGATCTGCCTGAACTGGCCTTGATATCGCTATCTTCCAGAGAAAATGTCTCAATTTGACGTTTTCTAAGCTGATCTATGCAGACACTTCGAGCTACTAACGCCAGCCAAGTGCTTAACGATGCTCGTTTGGGATCGAATTGCTTGAGCAATCGATAGTCATCCTTAATTAATCTGATAAACACCTCTTGGGCTATATCTTCAAGGGTTCTGCCCGGGATATTGGCCGCTGAGCTGCTTAGCGTCCTCTTTACCGATGCATAGATCATGGGCGAGAATTTCTCGACAAACGCGTCCCATGCTCTTTTTTCGCCCCTGAGGCAGGGCTGAAGATCGAATTTCATTCTCTTGTTCCGACGCTCAGGCAACGAATTCATTGCTGACAGCACAGCTTGATTCGGCTGGAATATGTAATAGTTTCGAGTAGTTTCTTGATTATTACTGGCTATAGCTTAGCCTCGTAATTACAAAATCATCCCAAAATAGCCTAGATGCAAAAAAACCAACTTTAGGGGATGATCGATCAATAGCAGCCGTAGAACTTCTCGACGGTATTATCATGCACTAAATGCGAGGAGTGCCTCGTGAGCCACAGCTAGCGTGGCACCTCTTAATTTAATTCAGGAGACAGCAAGTAATGAATTTCAAACCCAAAACTCTCATGATCGCCTCCCTGGTCGTGGTATTGACCGCAATGAGTACTACCACCTGGGCGCAGACAGTAGGCGAAAAATCCGATCGTCAACAAAAGAGTAAGCAACAAGAACGCCAAAGACCACAAAAGCAGCGAGCAATGAAAAGTGCAAAAATCGGGCAACCCGCGCCCAATTTCAGGCTCAAAGATTCCAGTGGCAAGAATTATTCTCTTGCAGATTACAAAGGAAAGATAGTAGTCCTTCAATGGATTAGCCCAATTTGCCCTGTTTGTGTTAAAGTGAATGAAACAGGCGTCACCGGTGATATGCTCAAGACCATTAAGGGTATAGATGGCGATGTCGTACATCTGACAATTCACAGCAATGATGGAGCAAAGATCGCTAAAAGTGCTGAGTACCTTAAGAAGTATGACATAAAGTCACCTGCGCTTGATGACACTTCTGGAAGAGTCGGCCGAATGTACGGCGCCAAAACTACTCCGCATATGTTCGTCATTGATAAGAAAGGTATCTTGCGCTACTCGGGCGCAATTGATGATGACCAAGCAAGAAGGAAAGGTTCAGATGCAACCAACTACGTAGTAAACGCAATCCAACTAATCGTAGCCAACGAAACTGTTACCCCAGATACGACAAAGTCATATGGTTGCAAAATCAATTATGCAAAAGGTCGCGATTCTAAAGGAGGACGTGATGCAGGCGGGCGCAGAGGAAGCCGCGCACAGTGGCTCACTAGATACGATACCAACGAAGATGGCAGTCTTGACGCTAAGGAATTAGAAGCAATTCCTGAAGAACAACGCAACAGAATGCTTGAACGTTTTGATGCAAACAAGGATGGCACGATCGATAAAGAGGAAATCAAAGCAGCAATGCAACGTCGAGGTAGTAGAGAAGGCAGGGGCGAGCGTGGAGGTAGACGCGGCGGCAGAGGTGGTGATGGCGGCTAATGCATCATTGCTAGTTTGTTAACCTTATTGGGTTATAACGAGTTCGCTTCAAATTGATTTTAATACATACAGGCACTTCTTGTGAAGTGCTTGTTTCTTGTACACCTACGTGGTCACTGAAGTGACCACGCCTTATTTACTGGTGCGCCAGCCTGTGGTTGGCTCTTTGTCCAGTGCACGCCAGCAGGATTCTAGAATTTCCGTTAGTCCTTCACCGGTTCCACCTGATGCTACAAGTGGCTCCAATTCGAGATTACGGGATAATTCCTCGAGACGCTGTTTTTTCTCATTATCTGGAAGTAGATCGATCTTATTAAGCACAACAATCTCAGGTTTATCCAGCATATTCCTGGAATACTCACCTAACTCATTACGAATGGTTCGGTAATTCTCACATGGATCAGATCCATCTTCCGGAAGAACTTCAACTAAATGTACTAACACGCGCGTCCGTTCAACATGGCGCAGAAAGTCGTGGCCAAGACCAGCACCCGCAGATGCACCTTCAATTAAGCCAGGAATATCCGCAACTACAATTCTGCGTTCCCCAGTAAGCTGGGCTATACCCAAATGTGGTGAAAGCGTTGTAAATGGATAATCCGCAACCTTAGGCGTAGCCCTACTTATCGCACGAAGCATCGTCGATTTACCCGCATTGGGTTTGCCAACCAATCCAACATCAGCAATGAGTTTCAACTCAAGGCGAAGAGTGAGTTCCTGGTAATCTTCACCAGATGTAGCTTCGCGTGGCGTTTGATTTGTTGCGGACTTGAAGTGTTCGTTACCAAAGCCACCTTCGCCTCCACGCGCCACAACAAAACGTTGTTCTTGTTGGCTAAGGTCAATTAGCAGTTTGCCGGTATCATCATCAAATACTAGTGTGCCCATTGGTAATGGAACAATACAATCTACGCCGTTGGCGCCGT
Organism: Planctomycetota bacterium; assembly: GCA_022574595.1. Classification (GTDB taxonomy): domain Bacteria; phylum Planctomycetota; class Phycisphaerae; order Phycisphaerales; family SM1A02; genus JACZRS01. The sequence continues at coordinate 58,136 of JACZRS010000017.1, forward strand.
GCTTTGATTTTCCTTGACCTTGAAAACCACCGCGCGCACGAAAGTGTGGTGATGTCGCCAATGAATATAGTGTGTCTAATGAGGAATCTGCGAGTAATATTACATCGCCACCTTTGCCGCCATCTCCACCATCGGGTCCACCTTTGGGGATATATTTTTCATGCCTCAGGCTCACGCAACCATTGCCACCTTTGCCGGATCTTACGAATATCTTTGCGCGATCAATGAGCATGGGTTAAGTAGGGATGAGGTAAGAGAATAGGAGTGGAGGAATAGCGTACGCCAATACTTCGATTAGATGCGACGAGGGAGAATATTACTTTGCCTTAGCGGCTGCAACAGCGTTATACGCAGGAACCGCGGGATCGGAAGGGATCAGATCAATGAAGCGACCTCTAAAACGTACGGTTCCATGACTGATTGCGTAGAGCGTGTCATCCTTGCCGCGTCTTACGAGGTGACCTGGCTTAAAGTGAGTACCACGTTGGCGCACGATTATTGAGCCATGCTTGGCAATCTCACCGCCATAAAGCTTGACTCCAAGGTATTGGGGGTTGGAATCCCGTCCGTTGCGGGTCGAACCTTGTCCTTTTTTATGGGCCATTGAAGTACTCCAAATCCAGAATAATCAAGGCTGGGACGTATCAGTAGAAAAGGTACGGCTCAGCCTCAGTTTAGGATCGAAAAGTCTAGCCTGGGGTTATCTAAGAATCCACTCCTGGCGTACAAGCTCAGCTGGCTTAGATCCACGTGCCAAAGCATCTCCACGGATGAGATAGTCTCGCTGAAGTGTTTTGCGGAGCAGCACATCCTCATTTGTTACAGGATTGGTGATTCGAGCGGTTTCGCCACTGATACCCGCTACAAATAGCGAAATCTCATTGATATCTGTGCTCTTGGCGGGCCAAACCGCAATTCCCTCTTTGGCGTGCTCTTTGCCATGGTGGATATCGCCAATTATCTCATTTTGAGTTTCAAGCAATTCATTACCCAACAGATCATCAATTGCGTCAACCACTCGTGCAGGGACGTCTCGGCCTGAGTTCATAATCTCGCCTGCATCCGTAAAAAGAGTCAAACTAGGTGCCCAAACCTGATCACGGCCAGTTCGGTTGGTGATCTTGTAGGTGAAATACCAATATACATCTGAGTCACTAGCTGAATCGACATATAGGCGAAGTGGCCCTGGTTCGAAAGCCAGCTCCCATCTGTAAGGCACCGCAGCAGGTGTTGGATAAGCTACAAGGCTAGTGGCGATGGAAAGTACAGTCAGGCTGGTCGCAGCCAAAACAACGGTTCTTAGTCGAATATCACGTAAAAGGTGCATAGAGCCTCTCCGCACAGTAAACATTACAAGCTATTGTAAGGTACAACCCTTTTAGGTCAATGGTCCACTTTAATGACAGTTTCGCAAACTAACCCAGGCCAGTTGCATTCAGACGATGCCCAGCCGCCCGATTCGATCATCCAGATCGACCTAAATCACCAGATAGAGGCTATTGAGAGGTTGGTTGCCACCGGATCGATCAATGATCGTGCTAACGCCCAGCGGTTTATCCATTATGCCAAGACCAACGAAATAACCCTGGATTCTATGTGGGGGAGGCTTGGGGCGCGTGGCAAGATCATTCATACGGTTCTTGCGGTCCCAAATGCAGGTAGAACAGCCATGCTCTTTGCAAGTCATCCCCATTCACAAGATGATGTTATATCGCTTGGTGGGTTATTGGATTATGTGGCTAAGCAGCTTGTAAAAATAGACATACATTTAGCTCAGATCCTGCTGGAACCAAAGGAAACTCTTGAACAGCAAGCCACCATGGCGGGTGGATTTGAAAAACTTGCCACGCTCACATACTTGCAGCGTCCCATATCCAAACGCACAATACCTCCAGAGCCGATTTGGCCTCAGGGCGTGACCGTAGAGCAATACCGCAATGAGATTCGCGATGATGTACTCGCAGCAGTTCTAGCGAGTTATGAACAAACCTTAGATTGTCCGGGACTGTTTGGGCTTCGTGAACCCAATGATATCCTTGCGGGACATCAGGCAAGCGGCAAATTCGACCCTTTGCTATGGACTTTGCTGCGCCTTGATGGGAAACCTTCTGGAGTAGTGCTGCTTAATCCATTTCCTAAACAAAGATCTGTAGAACTTGTGTACATCGGCTTAGCGCCGATTGCGCGCGGCAAAAGTCTTGGTAAACAACTACTTCGACATGCACTGCGCTTGCTTGATCCAAAGCGCACACGCACCATGACCTTAGCCGTCGATGATGTTAACACGCCTGCGTTAGATATGTACAAAGCAGAAGGCTTTGAATCCCAACTCAAACGCATCGCATTTATACGATCTCTTCGAACAGAATCCAGAAAATAAAGATCGCTTGAGCAAGTCTACTTCTTGCGACCAACTATTATAAGTGCGCGCTCGCAGCAAGTGCAATAACCATCAGCGCTTGAGAGCTTATCCACGACACACTGACAAAATCATGCACCATGGTGGACAAGATTTTTTTTTCGTTACATACCTTGATGCTGCTTGCACTTGAGTGAAAGTTGATTAGTGAAATGCTTTTTGGCCCTTGTAAAAATGCGCAAACAACCTTAATCTCAATGCTCGATGATCAAGCAAGAACTTATTGCCACAGAGAGAGATGATGCAGTGTCCCAAAGTGTTTGCACACAATCAGATAGTGATGTTCTTAAACAGGATTTAGTAAATAGAATCGGATCACATAAGTTTGAAATGTGGTTCGGCCAGACTGCTAAGCTTGACGCTAATGGAACAACCCTGGTAGTTACTTCCAGCAATCAGTTCGTAGCGGACTGGATTGAAGGTCACTTCTTAAATGATCTTAAGGCAACTGCGCGCAACGTTCTTGGCCAAAACGCTACTGTTGAGCAAAAAATTGATTCTCAGATTTTTAGTTCAGACTCTGAGCTGGCGGACACTAAACACAATATAAAGTCCGCAAACAAGGGGACACCACAACCCACAGCACAGCTTGCAACTCGCCACAACTCTGCGCGTGCAAGTCGAGGACCGGCCAGGAAGCGACTGGAGGATTTCGTAGTAGGACCATCCAATGAATTGGCATACTGCGCAGCAAAACGCATTGCTGAGGAACGATCGGTACCACAGGTCTCGCCGCTATTTATTCATGGCGAATGTGGCGTAGGGAAAACTCATCTGCTTCAAGGCAGTGCTATAAGATTTGCTAGTCGCAAAGGGCCTAGCTCGTTTCGATATGTGACCGCAGAACAATTCACAAACGAATACATAACTGCGGTGCGAACTAATAAGCTGGATCGATTCCGCAAAAGTATGCGCTCATTGGATTTGCTGGCTATTGATGATGTTCACTTTCTTTCTAACAAGACCGCAACACAAAACGAGTTTCTCTATACCCTTGATGCGATGAATCTTGCTGGATCCAGGGTGGTAATGGCATCGGATGAACATCCTCATCAAATGCGCTTTAACACCGCACTTATCAGCAGATTCGTAGCGGGAATGGTTGTGGAAATTCAGCAGCCGGACCGCCAAACCAGATTGGAGCTGACAAAGCGACTGGCAGCTTCAAGGGGAATGACTCTCACTGATGCAGCATCTCAGGCGATCGTAAGCCGATGTATTAGCTCTGTAAGAGAGATCCAAGGCGCCATCAACAAGCTTGCTGCTATTCGAACTCTGCGTGAATCGCAGGGCGACTCCAATGAAATTGGTACGCTTCTAATTGAACAGCTTTTTAGTGATAGCGCTTGGCGGCCAAGCACTCCGCTGAGGCTATCAACCGTTATAGAGGTCATATGTGAAAGATTAGGAGTGAATCGTGCAGATCTTTTAGGATCTGGCAGACACCAGCGAGTTGTGCTTGCTAGAGGGCTGGTTGCACATCTTGGTCGATCCATGACTACACTCAGCTATCCTGAAATCGCCCACGAACTTGGCAGGCGACATCATTCGACTGTCCATACAGCTGCCAAAAGGGTTTTAAGCCAGCTTAAAGGTCAAAAACGTATTGATCTCACAAGCGTAGGCTTACAAGCCAAGACAACACTAGCTGAACTTGTTGATGAGCTAAAACAGCAGATCATTCGCTCAGCTTCTAAAGCCTAATGCATCAACTTACAGCTATGCAGAGTACTTTATAGTCTCTGAAATTGGCGCTTTGTTAGTAAAGCGCGGTTTCAGGATACTGCCAAGGCTACGATCCGCTACACTGCACACATGCGCGCAACCTGCTGTTTGCTTCTTGACCTAAGTGTGGTCGCTAATTTCTTCGCTTACACTTGAGTAAACTAACTATGCGAAGTTATAACTCGACTGATTCCATACCACTCGCTCAGCCAGACATAACAGAGGCTGAAGTCCGTTGCGTAGTAGATACCCTTAGAAGCGGCAGACTTAGTATTGGACCGCGCCTTGAAGAATTCGAACGACTAATTGCTTTGCGAATTGGTCGTCAACATGCGGTTGGGGTTAGTTCAGGAACCGCAGGCTTGCATCTTGCACTTCTGGCTCTGGGTATTGGTGAAGGTGATGAAGTCATAACCCCAGCCTTTAGCTTCGCTGCCTCCGCCAACTGTATTTTATACGTTGGCGCCAAACCTGTATTTATAGATTGTGATCCACGTTCACTTAATATGCGCCCAAATGATGTTGAAAAACACATCACAGAAAAAACCAAAGCAATTATCGGCGTCGAAGTCTTTGGTAATCCCATGGGGATGGACCGACTTGCAGCTATTTCAAGCAAATACGAATTACCACTTGTCGAAGATTGCTGCGAAGGCTTGGGCGGGCGACATAATGATGAGCCAATAGGTAGATATGGAAGAGTCGGCGTATTTGGATTCTACCCCAACAAGCAAATCACAACCGGTGAAGGCGGGATGATAGTTACGGATGATGATCGAATTGCTCAAAGATGTAGATCACTTCGTAATCAAGGTCGCTCTGCTTCAACAACACAAGATGGACCCGGATTAGGAGGATCTTGGCTAGCTCACGAGAGACTCGGATACAACTACCGCCTAAGCGAAATTCATGCAGCGCTGGGCTGCGCCCAGATGCGACGCCTGGATGAACTGATTGAAGCCAGACAGCGCGTCGCAGCAGCTTACACACGCAGGCTTATGGGCAACACGGATATTATTCTTCCAACGATTGAACCAGACACTTTTATGAGTTGGTTCGTTTATGTGATTCGCTTGTCAGATCGCTTCACAGCTGATGATCGCAACACAATCATCGAAGGCCTGCGCCGCCACGATGTAGGAGCAGCAGACTACTTCCCCCCTATTCCTCTGCTACCATACTTCCAGCAACAGTTCGGCTACAAGCCCGGCGATTTCCCAATTGCTGAATCAGTAAGCCATCGCACAATTGCATTACCATTTTTTTCAACAATAACCGATCGCGAAATAGATCTGGTTTGCCAAACACTGGAATTGATGATGACGCGCATTGCCTTTGCGCGAAGCTAAGAAGGCGGCATAAGTGTTCGCATACTTCGGCCGTATTCGATCGCCCGTTCCACTATCTCATTCATGGTTTCTTTTACGATTATGTGATCCCCGTTGATTAAAGTAATTGTTGCATCGGGATTTTCCTCGATGCTGCGAATAAGTTCCGCATTAACCACCATAGGCTTACCATTTAATCGGGTGACAAGAATCATGACATCAAGTTTAGCCGTAGGGCTTGACCCTACGCGGTATGGAAGAAGGCACTTGGCACTAGGCACTAGGTAAGAAAAAAACAAAGAAAAGTAAAATTTACCGGCCGAGAACCAGTAGCTGCTGAATAAGGTCATTAGTCGTTGTGATAATTCTACTTGACGCGGAATAGCCCGTTGATGCAAGAATCAGATTAATGAATTCCTGCGAAAGATCGACGTTGGATAGTTCAAGAGCGCCACCGATCAGCCGTCCCGTTCCGAATTCAAGCGGACTGGTAATCAGCGCAGTACCAGAGTTTGGGCCAGCCCTAAACAGATTGTTACCTGAATCCACCAGACCTTCCGGGTTGGAAAATTTTGCCAGGGCAAGTTGGCCAATGTTTCGAGTCAGGCCGTTGGTAAATGAACCCGAAATTGTGCCATCTTCACCAATTGAAAATCCACTAAGTGTTCCAATCGGTGAACCATCCTGAAAGACCGCAGCTAGAACACTGGTTGTATCAGTTAAAGCGGTAATCGCATCCGTTCCATCATCGAAACTCATTGATACTGATAAAGGACTTGTCGCACCATTACCGCGTACCAATGAGAATGATTGGTTGGTAGCGGAAACGAAGCGGCCGCTGGAATCAAACGTTACAACCCCAAGTCCCACGACGCGATCCAATGCATCGTTATCCGAACTCTCCGCTACGAATTCCCAAATTGAGCCTGATCCCGGGATGGTGGCCTGAAGTACAAACGTCAAGTCAACCGTGGTTGCTGTACCTAATGAGTCGTAAACGATAAAACTAGTGCGAACTGACTCACCGTCAGCCGCGTTGGCCTTTGACATACTAAACGGCTGAGATAGAGGAGTACCAACCGGCACACCCGCGTAGGTAACTGCCTGGTCTGAGATATCGAACGCCAGGTCTTGTACTGTCCCTTCGTTACCTTTGATAACAAGTTGGCCTGTAACATTATTTATCGTTACCGAGCCGCCTAGTGTTTGTGAGTTGATAGTAGTTCCATCGATACCCAATACTTGATCGAGGAATACCAGGTAGTCGTTCATAGTTGTGCCAAAATCATCAACACCCGCTGCTGCTGCTTGTGCTGAAGTCATGAACCCGAAGGTATGTGATCCCAGATCCTTACCACCTTTTTCGACACCACTTACAGTGATGATTGCTTGCGCTCCGCCTTCAATAACAACACTAGAGCCGCCCACACCATCATCAACGTACAAACTAAATGCAGGATTTGTCAGATCAAGAGTACCATCCATCTCAGTACCGCCACCTAGTCCTGGATCTGTAAAAAACGCCTTTGATGTATGCACTGAACCCGTAGTTGCAACAACGCCCGAAGGATTGACGTTACCATTGAAACGAACTTCTTTGGTTGATTCTGCCAAAGTCAGCGTTCCAACAGGAATGTTAAGTGGAACAAGATTGCCAACAATTATGTCAAACTGTTCATCAACCGCAAAGCCCATGACTCTAGCACCGCTGATAGTTACCAGATCGTTAACTGCGTTTCGTTGCAGAGAACCTGCCCGCGTAAAAAATCGCTCACCGGCTTTATCCACGATTAGAAAGCCATCGCCTTCAATTGCCACATCGGTGGCAACACCGGTTGCGCTGATCGAGCCATTATTAAAGTTGCGCTGTGTACCGGCAATGGAAACACCTAAGCCGATCTGTCCCGGGTTGGTGCCGCCTGTACTATCACCTGGTGAAGTACCAAGCGAGAAGTTGCGACTAAAGGTAGGCGAGAATATCATGCGATTGGACTTGAACGCAATAGTATTGACGTTGGCAATGTTATTACCAATTACTTCCAGATTGCGCGCATTGGCGGCTAAGCCTGATAACCCTGTAAACATTGCAACATTTGAGGCCATGGGAATCTCCTTGTATCAGTTACCGTCATATTCTGGTAACTGATGAATAATTCATGCGATCTTTTGCGAGGGTTGCGGGGGCTGTTGTGTTTGCTCAAGCTGTTGTAATACACCAGGCGGCGCTATTCGATTTCCAGGCGGACCCAAAATCGACTGCGGCTGCTCACCCTCGGCCGGCACATAAACTGCGGTATCTATATTCTTAATTATTGAAGCTTGATGCTCAACCGAAAGCTCAGCTTCAACTGTTCGCTTGGCAATATCCATTACAAAACCTCGGCCATCCATTAGCATTAACACTTTTTGGGCACCGGTAGCTTCTGCGCGATCTGCGGCTACTGAAAGCCGATCAATCTGTTCACTATCAAGCGGTTCGTTTACATCACAAGCGCAATTAACCTGCCTGCCACTCTCAATCGAGCCTTTAGATGCTAACGAAAGCAATTCGTTAAAACTCTGATTTTCGAGTGTTGTCTGCGGCTTGCCTAAGCGCGCCGGTGCAGCGCCCGGCCTTACTGCCGGTTCAAGCTGCCTGAGAAGTTGTGATGCGTCAACTGTCATATAAGATCATCAACCTGCATTTGTTCCCACTCCAGTGGTGGGCTTAGGAACCGCCGCTGAAATAGTGTCAATAGACTCAAACGGAATCGAGTATCCGTTATCAAGTTTGATAGCAATCGTCTCGCCTTCACGAGATATTGACACAACATTACCTTCAACTGCATCGCTATTAATTGTTAATCCTGTTACGTGCTTTCCAATTAAGTTGCTCGCTGCTGCCAGTTGGTTTTCAGTAACCAGTGATTTGAGCTGCTCAATTAACTGCATATCAGATTCAATTGATCTAATAGAGCTTATTTGTTGCAGCAGCGCACCAGAATCGTTGGGGGCAAGAGGATCCTGATTGGCTAGCTCTGTAAAAATGATTCGAATGAAATCCTCGGACGACATATCGCTAAAGCGATTGACCGATGTGGACTGCAATGCTGAATCAACCGGACTTGTTGCGGGAATCTGTGTCATATTCAATCAGCTCCTACTGGCTGAGGATTCAAATCAAAGACTGCATGTTCGTTGGCCAATAAACGCGATCTGTAGCTCATAAAATCTTGTGACTGCTCATCACGACGACCCCTGGATTCGCCTTGAGCGGAATCGTGTTGCTGCCGTTGTTGCGAAGCTTGCTGATCAGATTCGTGGCGTGCGCTTTGAGTATTAGTTTGTTGTGGCGTTGTTTGCACGGTAAGTCTCTCCACTGTCAAGCCTTGTCCCTGTAAAGCAGATCTAAGTGTTGCAAGTGATCTTTCAAGCAATGCTTGTGCCTGCGGTGTTTGGACTTGGAAATTCGCGGTCACAATGCCTTTCACAATTGACATTTGTATGCGCAATTGCCCCAAATCAGGAGGATCAAGCCTCATTGTCAAAACACCGCCGCGCTGATTTAGTGTTGCGGTCAGGCCGCGCAAAATTCGCGCTTGCGCAGGATCTTGTAAGGAATCTGCGCTAGAGTTAGGCAGGTTAAGCGTTTGTCCTTCTGCACCGTTGGTAACTGAAACACTGCCAGGAATCACTTGAACCACTGGCTTGGCTTGCACCTGAACTGTTACAGGTTGACCCGTGGCGTTTTCAACTCGAATTGCTGCATCAATTTGAGCGGCACGCGCTGAAGCAGCACTACGCGATGATGTGGTTTCTTGCGTTGGCGGCAAGTTTGTCTTTGCTTGCTGTTGGGACGTTGACTTTACCTTTGGTTCATCAGTTCGTGGCTCGGAATATCCTTTACCTGCAGGTTTATCTTCTGTTGATGCTTGCTGCTGATCTTGGCCAACCGTTACTTGTGTAGTTTGATTTACCTGGGCATTTGCCTGTGTATTGGACTGCGCATTTGCCTGGGAGTTCGAAGGTGCAGCTGGCCGAACATCAGTCTGAACTGGTTGATCTTCTGTTCGCGCGTTTGTAGGAATAATAGTATCTTGACTTACCTGTGGCTGCGCAGAGATCGGCTCATGCTTATCGTTTGGGCTATTAGCGCCTACTTGATTTGAATCACTTGAATTACCCTCAGAGGATTGTTGAGACGATTGAGCTTGTACTTGATTCGTCTTTGCATTATCTTCAACTACAACAGTTTGGGATGATGATTGGCTTTGATTAGAAACCCTTACGGTCACTTTTGAAGTACGGTCATCGCCGGAATCTGATGAGCGTTCATCTCTGACTGGTTCAGATGCTGAGTTTACTGGCTCAGCAGGCAAGGATGTCTGCGATTCATTATCAACGGGTATTTCAGGCTCAACAACTACCTCTTTGTGCGTTGGCTTTACATGAATTGGAGACTCAACAACAACTTCATCTGATGATATGGCTGGCTCGAAGATCTCTGGCGGTATAACAATTTCAGAATCGTTAGATTCCTGATTAGAATCTTCGACCTTCGGCTTATTATTCGGCTCTACCAGAACGTCCTGGGCATCGCTAGTGTCAGTCTCGGCAGACTGTGCAGGGCGACTTTGCGCGGTATCTGCATATTCTTGCGCATTTGTCTCATCAGATTCAAAGTGGCGCGCATCATCCGCGATGGCTGAAGATTTATCTGCTAACTTGTCCGCAAACTTTTCTTTCTCACCACCATTTTCAGACCGATTCGGCGCATCATTGCTTTGACGGCTAACAAAGTTTGAATTCGTTTCCCGCAACTCGTTTGTGCTGGGAGTGGGAGTTTTATACGTTTCTTGCGGTAAATCGCGCGTTTTCGTTTGCTGCTGATCTTTGATTATTTGCGAAAACGGTTGCGACGCAGGCTGAGTGGTTCTTATAAATGCAGGAATAGGATCGCGCTGCGGCGAGGCCTTAATAGGGAACTGATCATGGATTGGAAGCAGAGTTTGCATCGTCAAGATTCTCAGAATCCTCAGCACCTGTACCAAAGACTCTAAGTTTCTCTTGCAATTGCGTTGCCAAAATCATTTCCTCAGGTGTTTTGAAAGCTTTTAGAATCTTGGCTGCATTTCGAGGATTCATGGCGTCAAGATATGAAACTGCCTGATCGATATTGCCGGCTGTTACTAGATTTGTAAGCATTTGCTTGCTTTGTTTTGGCGAAAGTGACTCATATATTTTTACTGTTTGAGCGAATTGTTCATCAGCCTTACGTTTTCGCTCAGCAATTGTATCCTTATCCCAAGCCGCTTTCATTTGTGCAAACTCTGTTTTTTCCTTATCAAGAAGCTCACGCTCGTTATCAATCATCTGCAAACTCAATTTACGTGTATCTTCCAGATTTCGCGCTGCCTGATCGGATTGTGTTTTGTGCGCTCTATTTATTGCCAGCGAAGTCTGACTGGAAAACGGCGGATTGTCGCGCATTGCAAGCTCATCTTGCTCATTAATCTTCTGCTGCGCATCAATATCTGCTTGCTTAGCAGTAAACTTCGCCTGTGGCATCGTCATTGAAAACAGCGCACGCACCTCATCTATGCGATCTCTATTGAGCCGATCAGATTGCCACAGCCAACCAATGAACATTATGAAAGCCAGGAAATGAATGACTGAAAGAAAACTAATAATAGTCCATAACTTCTTCATAATGTAGGCTCCTTGCGCGCAGCTGCGATAACTGCCAATTCATCCATGGCGGCGATTTCCGCTTTAGCTTCATCGGCTTTATATTGTTGGTAACGCTTTTCACGCACAAGTTCGATAGCTCTGCGACTGCGAGCTGCTTCGATCAATTTCCCTCTAGCTACAAATAACCTGTTGTGAACGCCCGCAAGCTCCAGCACAATTCTTTGTGCATCGCGCATAATTTGCTGAGCCATATTAGCTCTATATCGCAAAGAGCTGACATCGATTGATCCGGACAATTGATCGCGCAATTCCTCTTTCCCGCCAGTAAGGCTAATTTGCTTAACCCGCAATTTATCTTCTAACTTTATGCGCTCTCGCTCTATCTGGGCAACTGCCAATTGAAACTTTTGTTCAACTCTACTTCGCGCTTTTAGCAAGGGTTCGAGTTTAAATACAAAGCGTGCCATGGAATTTTAGTCCGCAGATTTCACTGCATTTACTATTTTGTAGCAATTGGCGCAGCAGTTTGTCCGCCTTGTTTAGCTGCAGCTTGCCTTTCGTACTCTACTTGAGCTGAAGCTGCCAATTCAATCAGTCTCTTGCAGGATTGGGGGTAATCTGCTACTTCATCAACCTGTTGTCTGAGCATTTGATCAATCTTTGGTTTTAAGGCTATAGCAACATCACAATCAGGATTCGAACCGTGGGCATAAGCACCTATATTTATTAATTCTTCTGCCTCAGCGTAAGCTGCTTGAAGCTTCATCACCAATTGTCTAGCAGTATTATGATTTTTGTCACATACGGTATCAGCTACTCTAGATATTGAATCTAGTAGGTCTATCGCGGGATAATGGCCGCGACCTGCCAAGCGACGTGATAATACTATATGACCATCAAGAACACCCCGCGCCGCATCAGAAATTGGTTCCGTAAGATCATCACCTTCAACTAACACCGCATAAAAACCAGTGATGGATCCACCCGATTCAATAGTCCCAGCCCTTTCCAGTAGCTTGGGCAACATAGCAAAAACAGATGGAGTATAACCTTTTGTCGCAGGCTGCTCGCCTACGGTTAAACCGACTTGACGTTGCGCTTGAGCTAATCTTGTAATCGAATCCATCATCAACAAGACATCCGCCCCGCCATCGCGGAAATACTCTGCAACGCTGCAGGCGACCATAGCTGCGCGCACACGAAGCAAGGGAGATTCATCGCCTGTTGCAACAATTATCACGGACTTTGCCAAACCTTCCGAACCTAATGATTTCTCAATAAACTCTCTTACTTCACGCCCACGTTCACCTACTAGCGCAAGAACATTTACATCCGCAGAAGAATTGCGCGCAATCATCGCAAGCAGAGTAGATTTTCCTACGCCGGGGCCTGAGAAAATGCCTACGCGCTGCCCCTTACCGACTGTAAGCATGCTATCAACAGCTCGTAATCCTGTAGGAAGTGGTTGTGTAATTGGGGTTCTAGCTAAAGCGCAAGTAGGAGGCGGATCCAGCAATCGCCCAACACAGTCTGATGGTATTCTTTTCCCATCAATCGGACGCCCAAGCCCATTAATAACACGGCCAAGTAGTGATTCGCTTACTGCAACGGTTTGAGCAGCTTGTTCACCTCGAACATACATGCCCGGTGAAACTCCATCACTAGATCCAAACAACATGACAATGCTCTTTGACCCTTCAAAGCCAACTACTTCTCCGCGCAATGCATGTGATAAGTTATTTCTTGCATAACTTTTTGATTCAAGGCGAACCAAGGCACCAACCGGTAAAGGCAAATCAGCTATATGTAGCCCCAACCCTTTTACTGCTACTACTGTTCCTGTGATTTCATGAGTTTGAAGTCGCTTCAGCGTATCAATTTGGGGGCTAAGTACAGTCATTTACCCCTCAATTCTTTATCTGATTTTTCATTAACACCTTCAGGGCACAAGGTCTCAACTATACGTTGGATTTGCCGCTCTATTGTTGCGTCGATACTCCCCTGTTTTGTATTTATTATGCATCCACCTTTTGTTATTGATGGATCATCCTGCAGTTCTATATGCGTACAATTTGCAATTTGCTGCACTATGTCAGGCAACATTGTTTCGACTGTCTGCCGATCTTCCGGCGCAACTGAGACGATTGCAGATGTTGGTTCTGCTAGTAGCGCCAGGGCCTCGATAACTTGATCTCGGACAACCGATGGATCAGTTTGCACAACCTTATGCGTAATTTTTTTCGCCATATTCAAAGCAAACTCAAGCACATCTTCACGCGCTTCTAGAAACAATCGTTTGCGCTCTTCTTCCCAATCCTCAATCGCCTTAGAGAATGATTGTTTAAGTCCATCAAGCTGGGGCGCAAATTGGCTCAAAGCTTCCTCGCGCCCTGTATCATATCCCTCCTCACGACCAGCTAACATTCCTTGCTCCTTACCGTCTCCATATCCTTTCTCAGAAGCGTCCTCAATAAGCTGCTGAGCTTTATCTTCTGCTTCTTTGATTATTAGATCGGCTTTACTCTGTGCTTCTTCAAGCACACGGTTTGATTGACGTGATAGATCCCCCAAATCAATGATGGACGATTTGTTCAATAGCGCTGCAGCACTTTTGCTCTTGATTATCGCCATTATTTAGCACACCAATTGTCATGATAAAGGTCAAACAACAACATCATCCTCACCGCGTCCGGAGATAATAATCTCGCCTGCATCCTCTAGCCGCCTTACAATATCCACAATACGTTGCTGCGAAGCTTCAACATCACTAAGTCGAACCGGCCCCATATACTCCATGTCTTCTTTAATAAGATCCGCAGCTCGTGCAGACATGTTCGAAAAGATCTTTTCCTTAAGTTCATCACTAGCTGTCTTAAGTGCCAGGCACAGTTCATCGTTGTCAACTTCTTTGAGTACAGCTTGAATCCCCTTGTCGTTGACCTTAAGAATGTCCTCGAAGACGAACATAAGCCGACGAATATTTTCAACCAGATCGGGATCTTCCGCTTCAACTCCTTCCATAATTGCCTTTTCAGTCGATCTATCACACAAGTTCAAGACTTCCGCAACCGTTTCTATACCCCCGACCTTCTCCATTGAGTGCATAAGCATGTTAGAAAGACGCGATTCTAAGCCAGCTTCGACTTCGCTAATTACCTCGGGGCTGGTTTGCTCCATATGCGCAACTCTTCGCACTACTTCAATTTGCTTTTCCGCAGGCAAACCCATCAGGATTTCCGAAGCTTTGTGATGCGCCAGGTGGCTAATAATTAGGGCTATGGTTTGCGGGTGCTCGTCCTGGATGAAAGTGAGCAGGTTCTCGCTCTCGGCTTTTTGTAAGAAAGCAAAGGGCGTTCTTTGAACCTGAGTTTGTATTTGCTGAATCATTCGATCCGCAAGTTTTGGGTCGAGCGATTTTTCCAGCAACATCCTGGCATAATCAAGCCCGCCTTCCTTGGCGTACTGACTAGCCATTCTAAGCGCATAAAACTCCTCCATAACTTCATCGCTAAGATCTGCTGGTACTTCTCCAAGCGATGCCAATGAACGAGTAATTTCTTCAACTACGTTTGTTGGCAAATGTTGTAGTAAAGCGGTAGCTATCTCATCATCAAGTGATAAGAGCAGAATCGCTGCTTTTACTACACCGTCTAATTCCCCAGCAGTCTTTGGTAGCTTTCGAACGTGAAGGGCCATTGCGCTTCTATTTTCTCCTAATGTTCACCCTTGGCCCATCGTCGTACCAGGTTTGCCGACTCACTTGGGTCATTTTTAATTGTTTCGTTAATCTGTTCGGTTACTTGCTGGCGTCTTAGTTCAGCGTCATCCAACTCCAAGCCCTCAAGCGCTAAAGCAGACTCTTCCGCTTCACCAATTAGATCTGAATCCGTAGTTTCCAACATAGGTGGCAAGCCTGCGATCTCTTCAGCTGAAGGAAGTGCTTCACGCACAGTTGCCTTGCGAACCATCAGGAACATCATAGCAAGACTTATAAATGCAAGACCACCAAGCCCAACATAACGAACCAATCCATCGGTCATAATTCCCCCAGCGCCGCTTCCACCACCACCGAACCAACCACCACCTTCTGATTCAATATTGACAGGAGCCATATCAACTAGCATCGCAAAGTCGGGGTAACTGCTCACCACAATCTGCCCAACAACTGTATTTTCCAATGGCCCCGTATCAATTAGGGGTTCAATTGCTAATTTAATACGGTCAAGTTCGCTTTGCTCGATTGTCGCTAAAGTTGCAGCATCAGGCACAGCTTCTGGATCACCCTGGTCTTGTTGATATTTAGCAATGAAATATGAACGCGGAACGCTGACAGTTGTATTGATCTTCAGGGGATATCCCTTGGAATCTTCTTCATAGGTAGATTTTTGGGGAAAGCGCGACTCAGTCTTACTTGTCGTACGTGAATCAGTCAATTTAGAGCCAATGGCGTTAATTGGCCCAATTTCAACTCCAATATTTGAGCGCACACCAGGTTCTGCTGCGGATCTTTGGTCTGTCGAATCAATTTCCGTCGAAGTTTCATTTATTGGAGCAACAACAGGGTTCTCAAATGTATCGTGACGTGTTACTTGTTTTCTTGTATCGGGAATCACATTAACTCCGACAATTACTCCGGGTATGTATGCCATTGCGGCGAGCAGTGTTTCTTTTACTTCCCTTTCCAGTTCAAGTTTTTGTTTAAGGTACTTACCCGCAGTAGCTTCATCTTCATCAAGTACATGATGAGCTTTGCCGTTGCGTGCATCAATAACAGCAACATTTTGGACTTTAAGCCCAGACTGCGATCCTGCGACAAGCTGGGCTATGGCATCAACTTGACTTTGAGAAAGTGAACCTCCAAATGGAGAAACCGTAACAGATGCAGACGCAGGCATTACCGATCGCCCCAGCCCCGCTTTAGCGGCACTATCGATTACTACAGTTGCGCGCTCGATCCCCTTAAAACGGGAAATCATGGCGCTCAGAACGTTCATCTTTGCGGTAAGCCAACGTTTTTCGTGTTGACCGCGAGTAAGAAAAGGACTGGATTCGCCTATAAGTTTATCAAAATCTATCTTGTCCGGGCTTATGGCATTAGAATCAAGTAGCTTAGCAACGATCGAATAGCGCTGTTCTGTAGGTACCAACACGCTCCCGCCGTTTTGTTCATAGGGAATACTAGCTGAATCGAGATAGGCAATTGCCATAGCTCGACTTTCTTCATTAGAAAGATCCATAGGTAGTGGTAACATGCCCGGCTGACCAGTGATCTGCGCTACTAAAAAAAGCGACAAAGCCGCAATTACCATAAGCGCAGCAATTAATAGCCTTGCTGTGCCTTTTAATGCCTTCATCTGAACAGCTATATTTTCTATGAGTCGTTGCAACGCCTGCATTGATCGGCCTCCATGCCCTTCACTAAGCGTAATGCCGTTGTAATGTTGCCTTAACCTCATAAGCTTCCATGCCGAGGCAGCAACCGGCTAATTTATATTGTTAATACTAAACGCGGATTTGTTTCAATTCATCATACGCTTCCATCACTTTGTTGCGGACTTGTAGCAAAAGGTGAAAAGCGGTTTCCGCCTTTTGCGTCGCTCTCAACACACTTTCAACATCATCCCTGCGATGAAGCATCAAATCTTCAATTGCCTCCTGAGCTTCGCGTTCTAACTCATTCACCGTGTTCAATTGCTCCTGCAATGTTTGTGCGAAACTGGGGCCTTCATGATTAACAGCCCCGCCCAAGCCAGGCACCTTGGGAAGGTCCCGATTTAGTCCGCCACTAGCACCAATTAGACCAAGAGGATCACTCATAATTAAGAAAGGGGTCAGGGGTCAGGAGTAAGGAGTCAGGGAAGAGGTAATAGTTTATAACACTCTATTTACATACGATTATTATGCAAGAAGGCGCAAGGCTGCGCTCATCATTGCTTTTGTTGCTTCAATAGCGGTAATGTTTGCTTCATAAGAACGCGCAGCTTCCATTGCATTCATTGTTTCTGTAACTGAATTAACATTGGGATACAAGACATATCCATCATCGTCCGCATAAGGCGAACCCGGCTGATATTTCTTATTTAGAGGCCCTTGGTCAATTTCAATCGCTGCTATGTGAACACCCATCTTCGAACCACGATCTGGATCTCCCGTAGCAAACAGGACAGATCGACGTCTATAAGGTTCGTATTCGCCAGCTTCATTAAATATCGATGACTTGTTGGCAATATTTGCGGAGATCACATCCATCCGCGTTCGTTGAGCGATCAAAGCCGAAGTCGAAATATCAAGAGAGCCATACATAGTTAAATTCCAAACTCAAATTCAGGATCAAACTCGTCCTCGAATTGCGGTTTCCAAGAGTTGTACACGGTTACGCAGCAAATCCACAGCCAAACGGAAAGTTGAAAAGTTCTCAACCAAATCCTGCATAGTTCGCTCAATGTTCTTTTCACTTCCATCATGAAACAAAATGCTGTTTGCTGATGCTTCTGGATGGAGAGTAAGGCTGTTGCTTGTAAATGACACTTGTCTTGATTCTTCAAGTTCAAGAGCCCCGCCAAACGGACCATGATTCTCGCGCCTGGCATCTACCGCATCACCTAATTGCTCCTGAAATGCTTCTACAGATACATCCATGGGGCGATAGCCCGGAGTATTTAGATTGGCAATGTTATTGACGATCAGACGATGTCTTTGACCAGCAAATTGCATTACCCGTTCTAATAATGGAAGTACATCCGCATTATTTAATCCATCTATCATCTTGAAGAGCTCCAATTGAGCATATGAATCCTTAACTACCTGCAAATCTCAGGCCAATTGCGTACAGAAAATCATGCGATATTTAACGCAGATATTGCGCACAATGTCTGCGCCTGGCGCAATTTCTGCACGTGAATTTACAGTGATTGAGAGACAAGCTGCTGATCCTTCCATTTCTTCAATTTCAAACCAAGTGTGCGAACACCAATACCTAATGCAGTAGCGCTGCGCTGGCGATGGCCGTTATTTACCTTCAGTGTGGCAATGATAGCTTCGCGTTCAATGTCATCAAGAGTTAAGCGTCCATCACAAACAATCCCTTGGCATACCTGAGAAACATCTCCTGTTTGCGAAGTTAGATCATTTAAAGGTGACACTTCAATCATCGAAGCAGGCAGATTGCGCGGAGCTTCAACTCCGCTTAGCCAAGGCGCGATCAATGATGTCTTGATAGTTTCGCCTTGGGTTAAAACTGTTGCTCGTTCGCAGATATTCTGCAGTTCCCGCACATTGCCCGGCCAGGAGTATTCACTCATTAGTTGCAACACGCCAGGCTCAAGCATCTTAAGCGGTTTGCCTTCTCGAGTGCTAAGATGTTTCAAGAAATTCTCTGCCAGTTCCCCAAGCTCTTCAATGATCTCTCGAAGTGGGGGCATGCGCAATGGCAATACATTCAGGCGGAAATATAAATCTTGACGGAAAGTTCTCCTGGCTACTTCTGCGGGCAAGTCTCGATTCGTAGTTGCAATAACACGAACATCAACGGTTCTGCTTGTGCTTGACCCTACGCGTTCAAACGTTCGTTCCTGCAATACTCTTAGTAACTTGGCCTGTGTAGTTGGCGAAATTTCACTTATCTCATCGAGCAGCAGAGTTCCGCCATCCGCAAGCTCAAATCGACCCTTGCGTAGTTTATCCGCACCAGTAAAAGCACCTTTTTCGTGGCCAAACAATTCCGATTCAAGCAAACTCGTTGATAACGCAGCACAATTAAGAGCAAGGAACGGCATCTTGGCGCGAGGACTCTGCATATGTATACATCTAGCAGCTACTTCCTTACCTGTTCCTGATTCTCCACTTATAAGAACAGTGCCTTGGCTATCTGCAATCTTGAAAAGTCTCTCTTTGATGCGGGTCATTGTTGGGCCTGAGCCAATCATTTTGCGCCAAACATTTGCTGATTCATTGCCCGCAGGTGATGCAGCGGCGCGGAGAATTTGATTTTCTCTTATCAGTTTCCCATGCTTCACTGCACGATCAATCGCCACGAGGATTTCGTCGCCACTAAATGGCTTTGTGATATAGTCGAACGCGCCATCTTTCATTGCAGATACAGCAGTATCAACTGTTCCATACGCTGTCATGAATATTACAGGCAGATGTTCATCAATTTGACGAACTTCTTTTAGCAATTGCAGCCCATCCATTTCAGGCATTTGCAAGTCTGTAATAAGCGCATCAAATGTGCGCTGAGATAATTTTTCTAAGGCAACAGTACCCCCACTGGCCGCGACAACGTTATGCCCTTTGCGTGCGAGTGTTGCTGCTACTGAATCGCGCATCATCTCTTTGTCATCTACGACGAGTATTCTGCTCATAGTCCTTGCTCCGATGCCTATAAATTGAAACTATAATTTTCTGACTAAATACACATTTGATCATGCGTGGGCTTTAAGTCCACAGACTCAATGGCGCCCAGCGGTAAAACTAATTCAACCTTTGCGCCTCTTTGAGGCCTATTTGTTACTGTTACTCTTCCCCCATGGGCATCTACAATTCGATGCACGATTGCAAGCCCCAAGCCTGTGCCGGTCTTGCGCGTTGTGAAAAACGGATTAAACATGCGCTTAACAACATCGGGATCTATGCCCGGCCCTGTATCTTCAATACAAAAAACTGCCATTTCCTCCTTATTACCGTTTGAAAGTCTGTCATGACGCCTAGACACACTCAATTCAATCTCCCCTTCATCTACTTCAGCCTCAAGCATTGCTTCGGCTGCGTTTCTAATGACATTACTCAGTGCTAACACAAAAAGTGTTTCATCTGCGTATAGCTGGAAATCACTGTCATTCAGGCCATCACATAAGAGTTTGATTCGTTCATCCCTTAATAACGAAGTACAAGGCTCAATCGCTCGATCAAACATGGCCTTGGTGGAAATAAAACACGGACGAATCTTCGTGTCGCGTGCAAAGAGCAGTACATCACGAACAATAGCATCGAGACCTTCTACAGCATTTGCGATTTTTTTACATAGCTTGGCTTGCTCAGGCTGCTCAGCTACATCTTCACCTAGCATTTGCACGTAAAGTTGAATGGACGCTAGTGGATTACGAATCTCATGCGCTATACCCGCAGCCATTTCACCAAGGGCTGCAAGTGCTCGCGACCTTCTTAATTGCGCATTGGCATCGGCAAGTTCTCTTTGAAGCTGTGCTACTTCACTGCGCAAAACAACATGTGTTTGTTCAAGTCGCTGCGTTGTATCGTTGACAGAGCGCATCAGATCTCGAAGATCCTCAGCTATCATCTCTCTTGGCATCGAAATGTCACGCGCAGTAACTGTACTCATTATTATCCTTGACTATCCGCAAAACGATTGATTGCTTCTGGCCCATTTGTATAAGCTCGATGTGCTCTGCCGCCCGCATCGAGTTGGGCTAATTGACCTTTGGTTCGACTTTTATCTACTTGCAAACGTTCCTGATCCTGCTTATCACTGTTCATCACATCAGCAAGTTTTAAGTTGATCGTCTCAACCAGGCTGGCAATCTGCGCACGCAAAGAATCAGATACTTCTTTTGTTGGAGATTGCACTTCGGTTAACATTGAAGCTAATTTCCCCTGGCTTGCAACAAATTTATTAATTATTCCCTGACGTACTGAAAGCACTGATAGAAGCGCATCAGTTTGGCCGGTCTCTATCAACTCAGATTGCTTAGATGACAAATGCGCAAGCTCATGCGCAAGTGAATCCTGCTCCTTGAGCATGGTTATCAGGCAATGCGTCGAGTTGTTTGAATCAGTAGTCATATCAGCTTAATTTTTGTTAAGTCGTAAATTTCCTTATCCATTTCCAAGCGGGATGTTTCGTAACCAGAGTTCCCAAGTACCACGATCAATAAGATTGTCATCTTCTTCAAATGCACTATCAGGTAATTGACTTAGCTTTACAATTGCACGGTTATGTGCATTTATCATCCGTTTATCATCACCAAGCTTGTAGTAGCAATTGACAATTTGAATCAGTGCAGTTATTGATGAGTGGTGTTCGGGAAAACGCGCAGCGGCTGCGTTATACATACCCACTGCTTCTTCATAATTTTCAAGATCAAAGGCACAGTGGCCTTGATACAAATAGGCACTGCGCAATACTTGTTGTTGAAGGCGATCTGCAGGCAAAGGACCCGTTGAGTCGTCGCGCTGCGTCATTTGTGAGTAAAACCCCAGGGCTTTTTCAAGTTGGCGTCTGCGCATAATTACAAAATCGCCACGCTCAATGGGGGAAAGCACAGGATCCTTAAGTTTCTCGTTGATCTGCTCTGCGTGCAATCTATAACTATCAGCCAGATGAAATAGAATCTCGTTGGCGCGTGGATCATCCGCATAGCGCTGTCTTGCTTTATCAAGTCGTTCTATGGCTGGCAGGTATTCCTGTGCATCATAAAATAGCTCGCCAAGTTCAAAGAGAGCATCTCTATATTCAGGTGCATTTGGGTTTAGTAATGCATTACCTTGCAGAACCATTTCCAATTGCTGCTGCGCTTCACGCTTTCTGTCGCGCGCTAAATAACATCGAGCCAAAGGAACATGAGAAGCTGCTGCAAACTGACTGCGTGGATGCTTTGCTATTACAGTTTCATACTGCAAGGTAGCGATTTCGTAATCCCCATCC
Organism: Planctomycetota bacterium; assembly: GCA_022574595.1. Taxonomy (GTDB): domain Bacteria; phylum Planctomycetota; class Phycisphaerae; order Phycisphaerales; family SM1A02; genus JACZRS01. Next base: position 79,941 of record JACZRS010000017.1, read on the forward strand.
GCTTGAGCGCACTTTCCCAAACGAAAAAAAGCTTCAGGCCTGCGCGGATCAGCTTCTGATCGACCTGCAATGTATTCCTCAAAGTGCAAAGCAGCCTGATTGCTAAATCCTGCAAGATCATAACTATCCGCAGCAATCCAGAGTGAATCCGCCCAAGAATCATCCTGGCCGATGGCGCTGGCTAAACTTCTGGCGCGGCGAACATAATAATCCGCAGCATTTCGATAATGCTCCATAGCTTTGTGGCGTATCGCAGGATCTACTTTTTCCAATGCTGCAACTTGAACATTATCTTCGCCTGTTGCAGCACGCAGCAAATCATCCGCAAGCTGGCGTGAAGTATAGGCAATACGAAGTAGAGTTCCGGTAGAAACTAGCCCTGGATCAAACAGCTTTTCTGCCAGTAATACATATTCAAGAGCAATATCTAATTTGCCAGCTGTTAGAGACGTTTCATGCCTGTCAGTTAGGCTGCGAGATACACGTGGAGCATTCACATCTCGTCTTGGACCAGACCTGGCAAGTAGATCGAGCACCAAACTATAGTCCTCAAGTCCCTTTTCGTGATCCCCAAGGATGCTATGTACCTCAGCTCGACCCAAAATACCAGGTAAGTAACTTTTAGTAGCTTGATAATCTCGCGCAACTTCGTCAAAGCGTCCGAATGCATCGAGCCATTCACCGTTTGCGATATCTACTTGCCCGAGTAGTACAAGAGTATTACCTCGAACTGGTTCAGGTCCAACAAACTGTTTAAGGGCTTTTTGTAGATTGAATTCAGCGTCTGGATACTCTCCGAGATCGTAATAGCCTCGCCCCAACAAGGTATATAGTTCGCCGTAATTGACGATGTCTTCTTTACTACTATCCAGCTCAAAGCGGCGCATATCCAAGAGGAGCCGATCAATGGCTTGCTGGACATATCCTGCTTCCAGTCGAAGCTCCGCTTGGCGCGCAATTGCCCAGGAAGAATCCGGGATAGTTAGCATTTGATCCGCGCGATAGTCATCAAGGAGAGCCATTAACAACTTGTACGAAAGATCTTCTTGCTTGAGACTCTGCTCCACGAGGCGGCGTAGAATACGATTTCGAATTCGCCTTGTTTCAGGTTCAGCATCCACCGCAGCCAACAATCCCTCAATCTCAGCTAGCCTTTTCAGGGCACCATCACGATCCCCAATTTCAAGTAGGGATATAGCCCATCGTTCAATTCGTGGTGCGCTAAGTATTGCGCCTAGTTCCGTTGCGCTAGAGTATTGCTCAACAATTTTCGTATGGTTCTCACGCGTATTGACGCCTTCATCAATGAGCTTGGCCGCGACCCAGTCACCAACCAGCACATAATAACGCGCTTGCTCCATTGAAGTTGCTAAAAGCAGACTTGGCTTAATTACGTCATTTAGCTGCGAAGCAGCCAGGTCAAGCCTGCCACTTTCAATAAAATTTTCAACTTGATCTAGCGCGCCTCTGAAGTCGTTCTCACGGTCTTTAGTTGAGGCGTAGAATATGCCCGCAACTATCAGCGTTGTGCTGATGAAGAGAACGGGTATTTGCCAAAGATTGCCCCAAGCAGACCATTGAGCATCAGATTGCTCCTTTGAATCCACTGCGTCGGCGGAATCCGCCTCACGGGGCGCACGTTCAGCGCGCTCCTTATCTTGATCGTCGGCCACCGGAGATCCTCTCACTGCCGCTGTCGATCTAGCTGCGACACCCAACCCGGTGAGCCGCACCAACGGCGAATCCGTTCGCCGTCGCATCGATTATCGGCCTTGCGTATGAGAAGACTTCAGCATTGGGAATCGCGCCAGGCCAATAGTTATCGGTCCTTGGGGGATTCTGCATCCTGCTTAGGCTTGTCCTGACAAACTACTGTTCTAGCCATTAAATCGCTCAACCCCTGTACCTGGGGGTTACCCAATCCTACAAGCACAAGCACTGGTATTAAGAGCACAATCAGCTTCAACAAATTGCGAACCAATGTTGCTGCAAAAGATGCACGAACTCCCGCCTGAGCTGTAACAACTCGCAGGCCAAGTAAGGATTTTCCAAGCGTTCTGCCGAAAATTGACTCGCAGATCATGCTATGAATAAAAGTCAGACCAATCACAAGAAGCACAGGAATGGTATCCAAGATATCTGTGGTCCAAACAGGCAATTTGGAAAATTCATTTATCGGGTATTGAAATACAAGTGAAACCACAAGGACAGATGCAAGCAAATCAATGAATACTGCTGCAAGTCTTGCTGTTGGTGCTGAGATTCTTAGTGAATCGGGCAAAGTGGCAGGCGTAGTTTTTGCGCCACCTCGAGTGATGATGACTATTACCAAGATAGTTACGCCGAGGCCAAAGATTATTGGAATATGGATCGCTCTCATGACCAACTGCCTTTGGCTTTGCATTGGTACTGGCAAACCCACCGATCCATCAATGCTATCAATATGGCGAATGGTTCGGGTAGTTTGATTTGTCTGCTCAATAAATCGCAAACCATCGCTCATCCCTACAAGCGTCCAGAGACCTTTAGGTAAAGGTAATTCTGTCAGGCTTAGTAACGAATCCTGCCTTAGATATGACAAACTAAGAACACTTTCCTGCATTTCTTGCATTGCCAGTACAATTTGGGAGTCAACGGTCGTTACTGCCCTTAGATTGCCAAGGTTTATCTCGAACTTAGATTCAACCCATTGGTCTTTCCTAACTCGCCTATAAAGGATTGCGCTTGCTGGACTTGATGACTCCTGTGATAGGATCACCAATTGCGTGGAGCCTTTACCTATTGCAACCATTGCGCACTGGCTACCCGGTGAAAAGCCGCTCGGCAAAGATATTTGTTCCCACCTTTGTCCATGTAGTTGTTCAAGTACTGGCGCTTTTAGCACTGGATCGGATGCAGTTGAGCCTTCGCGTCCAACTATTTTTATGCCAGCACGTTGCGTTGGAATCCTCAGAGCAATCGGGCCATCGGCTGTGCCTACAAAACCAACTAGAATCCCCATGCCTGACAGTGAATCGACTAATCCAAACTGATCGGGTGGATCGTAATAGTAAAAACCAAGCGAAGATTTGGAGTAGATCTGTGTGGTTAAGGTTTCTCGTTTAGGCGGATCTGATCCAGGTTTAGCTGGAAATATCATCCAAACCTGATTATCCCAAGCGGCCATGGCTAGTGGAGCTTCAGGCAGCGTTCGGCCAGGACTTAAGTAAGGCCCTTCCATTTCCCTGGCATGATGATAAAGCATTAGTGGTGCATCAGCATCAGGCGTTGGCACAACAAACCATAAATGATCCGCACATGAAGCGCTGACCATCTCATCAGCAAAGGCAAAACTTCCAACAAAAAGTAAGCTGCCAAGCCCAATTGCAATGAGCAGAATCTTCGGATTGGTGATTCGCAGCCGAGCCATGCCTCGATCATAGCCTTATGCCGCTAAGGCGTTGCTGGTTCCTTGGCTTCTCGCTCAATTCGATCAGGCTTAAAAGTACGAATTATCCAATCCAGATCAAAGAAATGATCCTTTACTACATCCACTGGCTCTCGAAGTGCAAGCTTAATCTCCCCCAATCCTTGCGTGTTATAGATATCTACAAGCGTAGGAAACCTGGGCTGAGTGCCGGGAACTAAACCCACCATCTCCACAGTGTCATATCGCCTCAGCAATAGTTCGCTATACATTTGTATCTTCCCCTCTGCGGTCAGATACTCGATGCGAATCGGCAATTTCTTTTCTCGATCGAAAAATAGCCGCAGCGATCGCTCCTCCTCCGAAACGCTCAATATCCAGGCATCACGCTTAACATCAAAGTCCACTAGCTTTGATTTAGCGTTTCCCGGCATAATTAATTTTGATAAACCCAGCATTTTCAGCAGCAATCCAGGCTCGATGGGCAGTCGCGTTGGTGAATCCTCTTGCTTGTGTTCATCACTGCCATACACATAGAGAACTTTTTCCTCCTTTGCAAAAGTCATCACCCACGCATCATCACCACTAGAGCCCAGCCACATCAATCGCTCGCCCATCTTTTGAATGTTCATTGCTGTTTGCCCAGGTAGCTTGATCCATACTTCCGCCAGGCAAGTCTCAAAATGATCTCCATCATCATCAGTCCAGCGCATTTCGATCGAACCGCCTGCGTTGATCCCCCGGAATTTATTTATGCGCTCATTGTGATGACTTACTAGCGATTCATAGGTAGGCGCATTAGCAATATGCCCATCTTGTGGATCAGTTGGTTGCGTGGATTGGCAAGCAATTAAAAGCAGCACAAGCATAAATAGCAAAGCCAACCTTGCAGCCATGGGTTATATCTCACCCTGTAAAACTTCAGTTAGCTGATCGGAAAGCTCACGAATATCCTCTTCGCTAAGCTGAGGATTAATCACCTCAATGAGAGGCGAATCGGGATCCGATCCCTTGGGACGCATAAACCAAATTTCGTTATCCCCCTTGTCCCCTGCATCCCCCTCATCCCCCCCACCACCTCTGCGAACATAACGCAGCAATCTCTTTCGCATCAATATCAATGCAAGAATAAATCGAAATGCAATTCGCTGCTGACGCTTGTCTTGGCCCAGCCTTTCAAACAAATCCATCAGCACCGAGTCGTCTACGAGAATCTTCTCCTTGGCATCGGAAGCTGGGACTGTTGTTCGCCAATAGCTAAATAGTCGCTCCGGTCGAGTTCCCGACTCCCATTCCCTGGGGCAGTAGTCCAGACGATCAAATCCTTCATCCTCAATTCGCTCGCAAAGTGTGGCAATACATTCATCGCCAGGCTGCAAAGTCTCCCCTGAAGCTGCACAAACACCGGTCGGTCGGCCTACTCGATACTCTGATCCATACTTTGACACAACCTGATCTTAGGACATTTAGCACTGATCGTCACCCATAGTTTTGCGGATACCTCATGGCGCGGATTCTGCCGATATACTCTCTATAGATATACTGATGTTTTTGTGCCTAATTGGAAGGATTCATGCTCCCTACGATCCAGAAAATACTCCGTAGCTATGAATGGTATGAGATCGTCCTGGAATTGGCGGTGATCTGGCTGTGCGTGTACATGGTCGTGCGCTTCCTAAAAGGAACGCGCGGCGCAGGTGTGATCAAAGGCTTCATAATCTTATTAGTACTCTTAACCTTAGCCATTCAAGTGCTGGGCCAGGAAAGCGATGCATTTGGGCGATTAAAATTCATCTATGAGCGCTTCTTAGGCCTAGTTGCACTTCTACTAATTGTGGTATTCCAACCTGAGTTGCGCCAAGCCATGATCCGCTTAGGGCACACACGTTGGCTAGGCGGTTCACGCAGACAAGTTTCGCGCGTAGTTGACGCAGTAAGTGAAGCTGCGATATTTCTAAGTAAAAGTCAATTTGGCGCACTTATAGCAATTGAAAGAAATGTAGGTTTGGCCGGGCTCGCAGAAGGCGGAGTTCGCATGGACGCTCATGTAAGCGCGCGCCTACTGGAATCAATATTTTGGCCCAACAGTCCGCTGCATGATCTAGGTGTAGTCATTCGAGGTGACCGCGTGGTAGCAGCATGCGTACAGTTCCCACTTGCAGAAGAAGGCTCGGTCCTGCCTGAACTTGGTTCTCGTCATCGAGCAGCTGCGGGACTTACATTTGATAGCGATTGCCTGGTCGTAATTGTCAGCGAAGAAACGGGTGGGATATCACTGGTAGAAAGCGGCATTATGAATCTGGATATTCGCCACGAGGATTTACGTGATCTAATTGCCACTAGGCTTAAAGCAGTGCCAGATGAACCCAGTACAATGCAAACCCAAGAGGCGGATACTGAACCTACTACTAGCGAAGATGAGACTCCGGTTTTGCATGAAGAAAAGGCTGCTGAAGATGATCCGCCAACCGCACTGGCGAAGGAAACTTAGTAATGATCAGAAAGAGTGATCTACCGCTATATCTGATCGTAACAGTTGTGGCGCTGCTTATTTGGTTTTGGGCGGTTCTTGAAACACGTGATTCCAAATCCATGAAGATCACGGTGCAACTTGCAAGTTCATCGGGATCTAATTTGATGCTCTCACCTTCAGAATTTGTAGTTAGTGCGGAAATAGAAGGCCCAGGCTTTGCGCTTCAAGCTGCAAGTCGTGGTGGCATTAGAACTCCGATCACTCTTACTGTAGGAGTAGAGCTGCCATCAGAGATTGCTGAACCAGGCACACACACAATAGATCTTGTATCAGCACTAAATGAACATCCCGACTTTCATAAAGCTCGTGTCATAGTAGTATCAGCAGACCCACCTACAGTTGAAATTACTGTTGATAAATTGATCGCTTTAACAGCTACGATAATTGAACCTGACCTTAGAGGATTACAACCAGAAGGTGCAATCGTAATTGATCCGCCTCAAGTTGAAATCCTAATGCCTCAAAATCTCGAGCGAAGGTTTGCTGCGGAAGGCAATGTTCGAGCAGTTATCAATACTGCTCAGTTAACACGACTTGCCCCAGGTGAACCTGCGCAACTAACGGCAACTCTCTTGCTGCCAGATTGGCTTAGCTCCCAGAAATCTGTCAAAGTTAAACCCAGCACAGTAGCCGTATCGTTTTCCGTGCGCTCAAATGTTAAAGAAATCGTACTTCCAACAGTCCCTGTACAAATCAGTGGCCCGTTTAAGGATCATGATGAGTACATTGTTGAAATAGTCGAAGCAGATCGCTTCCTGGAGAACGTTACCGTGATCGCTGATGCGGCACTTATCGATCGCGTACTCAGCGGCGAAGTCAAAGTTCTTGCGTTCGTTCACATCACCAGCATTGATAAAGAACAAGGTACTGAAGCAAAGCCTGCGTACTTTCTTGCCATGCTCCCTGAAGGTGGTGCCAGCGAGGTTAAAATCACAATCGCAGGCTCAACGCAGCCGCCGATGATACATCTTCGCATTTCACCAAGGACGGTTACTCCTTAGAGATTCGGAGCTACCTGTGTCAAAACAGCTTGATGACACCACTAAAGAGCCAAAAGAAGCAACAGCCAGCCCAAATTTCGTAGGCGGGCGAGTTGCACGCTTAATCCGATTCATCGAATTGCTAGGCGAGACAGAAGGTTTATCCGCAGATGTTATTGCTGAACGCTTAGCTGTTAGTCGGCGTACGGTTTTTCGAGATCTTAAACTTCTACAACAAGCAGGTGTAGACCTCACATCCAAATCAGGGCAAGGCTACCGCCTTAAAGAAAAACCCCTCAAAACCACACTCGATCTCGGCCCCATCGAAGCACTCGGTTTATTGCTTTTAGGTAAGCTCGCAGAAGCAATGCCCGCACAACCACTCTTTGCTCAAGCAACACAAGCTGTGCACAAAATCATCGCGCACTTACCTAAAGAGGCAAGTGAAGTTTATAGCGATTTAATGAATAGCATAACTATCGCACCAGGTGGTTTAGATTTTGCCTATAGCGATGATAAACACTTCCGAACACTTCAATACTGCATAGAAGAAAGAATCATCTGCAAGCTTATTTATCAAGGCGTAGATGAGCAGCAACAAGTAATCACGCATATTCGACCTTTGCACCTACATTTTTACAAACGAACCTGTTACTTGTTAGCCTATAGCGAGCTGCACGAACAAGTGCGAATGTTTAAGCTGGCGCGAGTCCTGAAAATTACGCAAACCAACGATACATTCTCGCCATTTCATTTTTCAATGCAGGAATTCTTAGACGATGCCTGGGGGATCATTCCCGGCAGCCGCAAGTACGAGATCGCTATCGAGTTTTCGCCACGCGTCGCTACAAATGTATCTGAAGTACATTGGCATCGAACACAGCAGGTCTCGTTTGAGCCGGATGGATCTTGCATTTTGCGCTTTACGGTAAGCGGCATAGACGAAATTAAGTGGTGGATCTTGGGTTATGGGGATCAAGCCATCGTGCGTGAACCACCTGAGCTTCGAGATGCTGTTCGTGATATCGCAATTAACACTGCTAAGAATTACGAGTAAATTTAAGTGTCTAGTTACTCCCAGCGAGTTGCATGCCAAAGCTTCTTACCACGCCTGACTAAAATTGTGCGCCCATGAAGTAGATCACCTCTAAGTAGCATACGACCCGTTTCCGCTCTTGAGCCATTGATTGAAATCGCACCATTGCCTAAAAATTCCTTAGCTTCCCTTTTAGAACTGGCCAGCGAAGTTTCTATTAATACTTCAACCGCTGAAACTCCCTCGCCTTCTAGTAGCGATTTGTTGTGCAATGAGTGAGGTACATCAGCAAATACTTGCGACAGCATATCTTCATCAAGCGATTGGATATCACCACTAAATAGTGCCTGCGATGCACTTTGCACTTTGCTTAGCTGAGCTTTGCTATGCAACATTTCAGTCATACTTGCTGCTAAAGCTCGCTGCGCAGCTCGCTCCTGTGGGGCTGCGTCTTGCTTACTTGCAATCTCCTGGATTTCCGAGCTATCCAAAAGTGTGTACCACTTTAGCCACTGCACAACATCCGCATCTGGAAGGTTTAGCCAATATTGATAAAAAGCATACGGACTCGTAGCATGCTCTGTATCAGATGAAAGCCACAGCGCAGTTCCCTCAGACTTGCTCATCTTCTTGCCATCTGAACGGGTTACAAGCGGCGCGGTCAGCGCAAATGCCTGAGCATCATCCTGACCATACTCTCTTCTAATTAGATCCAAACCCGAAAGCATATTGCCATACTGATCTGACCCTGCTAGCTGCACCGTACAATCAAATTCCCTGCGTAAATGCAAAAAATCATACGCTTGCAGGATCATATAGCTGAATTCGGTATAGCTCATGCCATACTCTCGCTGCTCTAATCTGCGTTTAACGCTTTCCCTTTGCATCATTTCGTTAATGGAAAAATGTTTTCCCACGCCGCGAAGAATTTCAATAAACCCAAGTTTGTCAAGCCAATCAATATTATTTACAACAATTGCTGCGTTGGGCAAAGCCGGATCAAAATCAAGCAGCTTCTCCATGATGCGCTTCTGACTGGCGACATTTGCATCGACAACTTCGCGCGTTAATAAGGAGCGCTCGTCATCTCTGCCAGATGGATCGCCAATAAGGCCGGTTCCGCCCCCCATAAGTATTATGGGTTTATGACCTGCTCGCTGAAAGTGCTTCAACAAAGTTATGGGGATGAGATTGCCAATATGCAGCGAATCACTGGTAGGATCAAAGCCTGCATAAGCAACGCGCATGGGCTTGGCCAAATGCTTATCCAGCTCCGCCTCCGCAGATCGCTGATGCAACAAACCTCGCCAGGTTAGTTCTTCAAGGAAATTCATACTTATGATACTAATGGTTAATGCTTATGCTCGGGATAGTAGGCACTAATGGTTTTAATTGCATCGCGCAGCGTATCCGCAGCCTTTGGATCAACGGTTTGCTTAGCCTTCATCGCTGCAACTATAACAGCATGATGCTCTGCTAGTTTCTTAAGATAAGCATCGTAAGCATCACTATCCGCAGCAGCAGCCTTGACGCGCTGCGCTAGAAAATACTCAGCAATGGTATCTTGGATTTTCTGTGCGTGGCTTTCCTTATTGATAACCCATCGAGTAGCTTGATTGAAACTTTGCGGATCATTTTTCCCAGATAGATCGTTGATTTGATTTATTGCTTTAGCAATTGTGGTTGTGTCTTCGAGCATTGCAGTAATGCGCGAATAATCCCCATAGATTCCGCACGGCACCTGGCAGTGTGCATAGGCAATGGGCGTTGTTGCACTGAGCATTGTAGAAGCGATGACACCTGCTCCTATAGCTGTTATTAAAACTGATTTACGCATGGTATTTCTCCAATTCTTCTTTCTAAAATTATACAAATTAATCAGATGAATCTGATCGCCAATACTTTTTTTCGACTTCTTGATCTATAGACTGAGTCTCTTCAATCGGTGGCACAGTCGATAATACAGGAGCTGGTACAGGTGAAGCCTCACCCCATGAAGCCACTTCAATTCTAACTTTTTTGCGTGAGAACCAAATAAGAGTAAACACCGGTAATGCGCAACCCCAAATGATCATAATTACAATCATAAGCATACCCATCCACATCATAAGTTGTCCAAAGAACGACATCGCCGCGGCTGCATTTGGATCACTTGCCAACATCTCCTGCATCTCTTCAAACTGAGCTTTTTGCACCATATAATTAAGTATGCTATTAGCTACTACGAAAGCCATTTTTGTACCGGACCAAATCAAAACTGTTTTTCTACTCCATAACTTTCGCAAAACCATGCCTATTCCTGCAGCAAGCAATGTGGCTGCCAAAGCGAAGAAAATTACTCCAGAGATTATCAACAACGGCTGTAGAGATTCTACAGAATCCATCATCTCCGCTTGCTGTTGAGGTACAAATGTTGTAACCCAATCAGTAGCGAATATCGATAAAACCCCAAAACAACCCTGAATTATTCCAAGTGCGCCAAGAACTATGCAAATTATCCCAAGAGTCTTTGGCCACACTATGGGTTTAGGAGGAAGCTCGCCTGCAACTGTCGGTGGGACGCTTGATATATCAGCCGTTGACATTATTAATTCTCATCATGAATAAATTGTAGTATTGAAGATTCTGTCTTGTTGTAGATAATCTATTCATATAATCAAAACTGCCTTAGGAACCGTGCATCATTTTCAAACAGCCAACGAATGTCTGCGATTCCATATTTTCGCATGGCTATACGCTCAATACCTAATCCAAATGCAAATCCCGTCCATATTTCGGGATCGTATCCAACCGCATCAAATACATTAGGATCAACCATACCACATCCGCCTAGTTCAACCCATTGCCATTTGCCTTTTACTTTCATTTTCATATCCACTTCTGCGGATGGTTCAGTAAAAGGGAAGAAGCTAGGGCGCATTCGAACCTCAGCTTCAGGCCCGAAATAAGCGCGCGCAAACTGAATCAACGTGGTTTTAAGATCAACCATTGTCACATTCTTATCAACGTATAAGCCCTCAACCTGATGGAACATACTAAAGTGCGTAGCGTCATGAGTATCAGGTCTATACACACGGCCGACTGCGATTACCTTGATCGGCGGCTCGGTATTTTCCATGGTGCGTATCTGCACGGTTGAAGTTTGGCTACGCAACATAAGCCCACTGCCATGAGACGCATCTGATGATTCTGCTCCCACCTTACGCAGATAAAAATTATCAATGGGTTCTCGCGCAGGATGATCGCGCGGGATATTCAGTGCATCAAAGTTATGTAATTCATCTTCAACTTCAGGTCCATATACAACTGAAAATCCCATGCGCGCAAAGACTTCAGTAATCTCATCAATTGTACGACTTAGTACATGCCTCCGCCCTTGGCCACAAGGTAAGCCAGGCTCCGTAATATCAATAGTCGAAGTAGTTTTTTTTGATCCGCTATCAATTTCCTTTGACTTTTCAGCAAATGCTGTTTCTAGTGCGCGCTTAATTTCGTTAAAGAGCTTTCCAACGGCTGGTTTATCTTCCTTGGAGACATTCTTCATACCCGGCATTGCGGATTTGATCAGTCCTTTGCTGCCAAGGTATTTTATTCGCCAAGCTTCCAGCGCATCAGCATCGCTAATAGCGCTTAGTTCGCCCAGGCCTTGACTTTGGATTTGGTTCAGTTGGTCAAGCATGTAAATCGAAGTGTATCGACAAATAGGCTATTGCTGCAAATAAACAAGGCCGCCCATTTAAGACGGCCTTGATAAATCGATGCTTAGGCTCAAGGGTGTCTAGCTCTTTGGCTCATCCTTGGGCTCGTCATTGGGTTGATCCTCTTTGGTCTCCTGTGGTTCTGCTTGGGATTCATCGGCCGTGACCGCAGCAGCTTCATCCGCTGGAGAATCTTCCACAGAAGGGGCTTCTTCAACAGGCTCCGCTACTGCTGTGGCAGAATCAGAATCTTGGGCCTCTTCAGCAGTGCCACCTTTTCGCAATTTCGCATAAAACGCGGTTCGATTGTCCGCTTTTTCACGCCGACGAGAAGTTCCACCACCTATTTGAGGACCTTCTTCTTTGCCCACTAATTGAAGCAATACCAGATCAGTACCATCACCAAGTCGATGCTTACCTAGCTTTATAATTCGAGTGTAACCACCATCTCGATCGGCAAACAAAGGCGCGATCTTTGTCATAACGTGCTGAACAAGCCTGGGGGCTTTTCTCACTTCGCCGTATCGGTTAAATTGGATATCGCTTGGATCGGGCAGGTCAAAGTACACATTATCTTTGCGTGAGGCTGGCACACTGGGGTCCGCAACCCAGGAATGAATTGACCGATCTGTTAGACGCGACACGATCTGGCGTCTTGCTGTAAACGTGCCTTTCTTGGCGGTGGTAATAATCTTTTCGATGAAGGGCTGAACAGCTTTGGCCTTGGGAAGTGTGGTTTCAATCTGCCCATGTTCAAAAAGTCCCGCTGCGAGATTGCGTAGCATAGCTCGCCGGTGTTCGCCATCACGACAAAGTTGTTTTCCAGAAATACGGTGACGCATAATCTAAACTCCTGGCCAGGATCTACATATCCCAGCACTTAGGGGCATCTTTACTCATTAGTGGTTGGTGGGTCAGGAGGCAACACAAAAGGAGACGGTTCGATAGCAGGCGAATCTTCTAATTGGGGTTTATCAAACGGTGAGGAATCCATTGGTGATTCCACAATTGGTGATTCCACAATTGCTGATTCCTCAATTGCTGATTCCTCAATTGCTGATTCCTCAATTGCTGATTCCAATTCTGGCGTCTCCACTACAGGCGATTCTAATACTGGGGAATCGACAAATGGTGAATCCATTACCGGAGTCTCATCTACTGTTGGCTCTTCATATACTGACGCTGGCGGAGGCGATGAATGTACTGTTGCTGCTGGTGCGGATTTTATTTGATAGCCTTCAGGCAGGCCTTTTCCTAATCCCAGCCCCATTTCTTCCAGCTTTCGCTTTACCTCACGTAATGATGTCTTACCAAAGCTGCGTACAGAAAGCAGTTCCGCCTCAGCCTTGTCTACCAATTCACCAACGGTTCTAAGCTCAGCTGACTCCAAACAATTATTAGCTCGAACGGATAGATCAAGCTCATTTACAGACATATTCAGCTTGCGAATCAATTCTTCATCAACGCTGGATGAGTCGCTGATATCAGCAGTAATTCGTTCCGTTCCAAGATCAAAGTATTGTACGAACGGATTAAGATGCTTACGAAGGATCTTGGCAGATTCAACCAGCGCTAACTCAGGCAGAATTGTGCCATCGGTCCAAATATCCATAATCAGCTTGTCGTAGTTTGTTTTCTGTCCAATTCGTGTGTTTTCAACTCGGTAGCGAACGCGCTGCACCGGGCTGAAGATCGCATCAATCGGGATTATCCCGATTTCCTGCTCATCACGGTTTACGAATTGATCGGATGCCGGTCGATAGCCTCGACCTGAATCGATCGTCAATGTCGCTTCGAAATCAACTTCTTCCGTTAAAGTTGCAATCACGTGTTCTGGATTATGGATCATTACTGAAGTATCAGCTTCGATAAGGTCAGCTGTAACTTCACCCGGACCAGTCGCAGCAAGACGCATGGTCTTTTGTCCTTCATAATCCATACTGATTATTAGCCCCTTAATGTTTAGGATGATGTCGACAACATCTTCCAACACGCCGGGCATAGTAGAAAACTCATGCTCCACACCTTGGATGCGAGCATTGATAACTGCTGCCCCTTCGATACTCGAGAGCAGAATTCTCCTCAGACTGTTACCAACAGTAGTTCCGAATCCTCTTTCAAAAGGTTCGACGGTAAATCGCCCAAAGGTATCGCTGGCTGAACGCTGATCTAGTTCAACTTGAGCTGGTAACTCCAGCCCGCGCCATCGAACATGCATGACAAACTCCAATTTGCTCAGCAGTGCCCTGAATTCCAGGAACTCACACGGTATCGGTTCTAACCTCGGTCCTGCTGATCAACGCGAGTGAACCTTCTTTTCGTGTGAGATAAACATCTCAAAAGCAGCTTAGGGTAAATATGGTTTACAAGAAACCAACCTGCCTCAATACTGCATCAAACTCTTCGCCTCTTCTTAGGCCTACACCCGTTATGTGGGATCGGCGTGTGATCTTCTACCGCAGAAATAATCAAGCCATTGGCCTGAAGTGAGGTAACCGCAGGATCGCGCCCAGAACCGGGGCCAGTTAGATGAACTTCAACTTCCCTCATGCCCATTCGCTTGGCCTTGACTGCACATTTTTCAGCAGCTCGACTAGCAGCGAACGGAGTAGCTTTTCGTGCACCCTTAAAACCAACGGTTCCAGCTGAGTCCCAACACAATGTTTCACCATTTACATCTGTAATTGTGATCATTGTGTTGTTGAATGTTGCCTTGATATGGGCAATCCCACGAATAACGTTCTTGCGGATCTTCTTTTTCTTAGCCATCAGACATTAAACCTTTTCGCTTATTGCGGTTCCTTCTCCCAATTAAGGGCAGGAACCTCACGATTTCAATTACATTTAACCAGCACAGAATTAGTGGGTCTTGACACCCTTCTTACCTGCAACCGTCTTCTTACGACCCTTACGAGTTCTAGCGTTACATTTCGTTCTCTGGCCACGCACAGGTAGGCCTCGACGGTGGCGATCACCTCTATAAGAACGAATATCTCTCAAGCGCTGAATATGCTGCTGCACCTGGCGGCGAAGCGCACCTTCAACGATATATCCTGCATCAATGATCGATGCAATTTGTGAAAGCTCTTGATCATTTAATTCTGAGGCACGTTTGTCTATATCGATACCTGCTTCGGCAAGAATATCATCGGCAGCCTTGGGCCCGATACCATGAACATAGCGCATGGCGTAGCGGATCTTTTTTCTTTCCGGAATGTCAACACCAGCAATACGTGGCACGGTCCATCTCCAAATGTTGGCTAAACTAAATAACAATCGATCCCGTCAAGGATCCAGCTTCGCTTTAGCTTTAGCCTTGTCTTTGTTTAAGACGAGGGTTTTTCTTGTTAATGACGTAGCGCTTGCCTTTTCGGGTAACGATTTGGCAATCCTTTGTGCGACGTCTGATACTGCTTTGAACTTTCATAATTATTACATCAAACAAAATCTGGTCTTAGTGGCGGTAAGTGATTCTTCCTTTGGTCATGTCGTATGGACTCATTTCGATAGTCACTCTGTCGCCTGGAAGTATTCGAATAAAAAACTTTCTCATTCGGCCGCTAACGTATGCAAGAATCTCCTGATCGTTTTCAAGCCTCACCTTAAAACGAGCATCGGGCAATGCCTCGGTAACTTCGCCGTCCAGGGAGATTTTTTCCTCTTTAGCCATACGTTATCTTATTGCTCCAATCAATTTTTTAGACCCACCAAAGCGAACCGAGAAGTATAACCAACCAAAGTAGGTTCTCAACTTATTACCGTTACAGGCCTTGGCAAGATTTCGCTTAGGGCAAATCATCGTTTGCCGCTCTTTAAGCGAGGTGCGCGCCCTTGATCGCCGCCCTTTAAGAATCCAGAATAGTTCCTCATCAGCAGATTCGCCTCAACCCGTTGCATGAGATCCAGCCCAACGCTAACCACAATTAGAAGACCGGTTCCTCCAAGGAAGCTGGCCACCATAAACGGAATTTGCATTTGACGCGCCACAATTGAGGGGATTACAGCTATAACCGCTAAGAAACCCGCACCTACATAAGTCACCCGTTCCATCACGGTTTCCAGATACTCCGCAGTACGCGGGCCAGGTCTAAGCCCCGGAATGAAGCTGCCGTGGTCTCTTAACTGCCTGGCCATATCTTCAGGAGAAAAGACAACGGTCGTCCAAAAATAACTGAAAAAGTAAATCATAATGATCTGGCAAACCACAAATGGGTATGAGCCAGTTTCAAGTGCGCCCGCGAGAAATCTGGTAACGCCAGGCCACCAACTCCAAAATCCCTCTGGATCAATAGCAATTGCTTGCTGGTTCATCCAGCCAAATATGGCTGAGGGAAAGATCATCAACGAGCTAGCGAAAATAATCGGCATAACCCCCGCATGATTCACACGCAAAGGTAGGTAATGCCTCTGCCCGCCATACATCTTCCTACCACGCGTATGTTTAGCTTGCTGAATAGGAATTCTGCGCTGCGCTACTGTAATGAGAATCGCTCCCGCAACTACTATTACAAACGCAGCTATTAGAAAGATAAGCCCAAGGAGGCCTATGCCTGTTCCTTGAGATTGCTGGGATAGTTGTAGATTCTTACCTACCCAGACCACTGCACCGGGCATACGTGAAATGATACCTGCAGTGAGGATTAACGATACTCCGTTGCCTATGCCGTACTTATCAATTTGTTCGCCCAACCACATCAAGAACAAGCTTCCTGCGGTTAGACCTGTAATTCCCGACAAGTAAAATACAGCGATATGGGGGCTGGTGGTAAAAGCCCTATCAACCAGGCCTGTAGCCAGGAGAAACTTCAGCCACATTACGGATTGAATGAGGCACAAACCCACTGCTGCGTAACGCGTCCATTCGGTGATCTTCTGTTGGCCCGATGCGCCTTCCTTTTTCAGTTCTTGCAATTTTGGGACAGCTGATTGAAGTAATTGGAATATAATTGCAGCTGTGATGTAAGGCATGATGCCAAGGCCGAAAATTGTCGACTGGCTAAGTGATCCGCCTGAGAATATCGAAGCGTATTCCAGTAATCGCCCCCACCCTGTCGCTCCTTTAGACGCTTCTACAGCAGCGTCTGCGACTGCTCTTTGATCCACGCCGGGCAAGGGTATCCAAAAACCAATACGATAAATAAACAACATCCCAAGCGTAAAAAGCACTCGGTTGCGGAGATCAGGGATACGGAAGATATTAAGGATCGCTTGTATCATGCGGTATTTTGAGACTTCACTAAATTATAAGTAAATTCAAATAATCCAAGAACCTTATTCCTTTGTGGATGCTTCATGCTTTTTAGAAGCTGCAGCTTTTGTAGAAGCAGAATCCTTCCTTGCTCGTCTCCATTTCCTTTTTATAACTTCAGTTACTGTTCCGCCTGCCGCTTCAATCTTTTCCTTTGCAGAAGCAGAGAACTTTGCAGCAGTTATATCGAATTTTTTTGTCAATTCGCCATGCCCCAACACTTTGAGAGGAAGCTTGTCACGAATAATTCCTGCTTCAAAGAGAGTGACTGCGTCAATTTTCGAGCCCTTTTCGCAACGCTCTTCAAGAGTCTGAACATTTACTATGGCGTATAAAGTGCGGAACTGAACGTTAGTAAAACCACGCTTAGGCATACGACGAACCAGCGGCATCTGGCCACCTTCAAAGCCAGGACGCCTCGTCCAACCAGATCGTGAAGCAGCGCCCTTGTGTCCACGGCCTGAGGTTTTGCCATGCCCACTACCGTGACCACGACCGATTCGCTTGCGTAAGCGGTGCTTGCCAACTTTTTCTGTTATCTCATGAATCATCATGATGAAAATCTCTCCAAATACCATCGAACTAAATCACCCAATCCAAATCAATTACATACTCTCCCCATGTTTCCGTTAACTAGCGCCACCCGAATCTGCTGGTGCATCTGGCTTTGCATCAGCTGACGGTGCTGTAGGAGGAGCTGTTGGAGGAGCTGCTTCCGGAGCAGATGGAGTAGCTGGAGCAGATGATGTTGCAGTTGTTGGAGCCGCAGATGGAGCACTATCTTGTACTTGCCTGCTGCGGCCGCCGCCACCTCCACCACGTCCACCACCGCCACCTCTACCACCACCCCCACGTTGCCTACCTTTTCCTCCACCTCTTTTTGCATCGCCAACCGTATTAACCGGAGCCGCAGCCTTTTCACCAGAACCACTTGTGGGCATGAAGGCTTTGCCTCGTTCCAAAGCTTCTTCTACTTCGGTAACTTGAATTTCAACACCGCGAAGCGCAGCTACAGTTTCCTTCATACGAAGTTGCTCCAGTCCATTTAAGACGGCTTTTACGAGATTCTTTGAATTGTTTGAGCCGTATGATTTGGTCAAAATATCTTGAATGCCAACCATCTCAAGCGGAGCGCGAACCGCAGCCCCGGCAATAACACCTGTACCAGGCGATGCTGGAATCAAGCGAACTATACAAGCACCAAATCTGCCTGTCACTGTGTGTGGGATGGTACTACCGAGCAACGGATATTCGCGCATCTTGCGACGTGCTTCTTTTTGGGCTTTCTCAATAGCAGGCGGAACTTGATTAGCTTTGCCATAGCCAATCCCAACTCTTCCCTTGCGATTACCGACAACCACCATGGATGAGAAGCTAAAACGCCTACCACCTTTTACGGTTGCTGCTGTTCTATAAACGCCAACGGTGTTGGATTCAAGTGCTGCTGATTCGTCGAGTATTTCTGCCATTGTCAATTGCCTGTCAATGTGGATTTTCGGTATCTTTTCCGAGTTATCCTTTTATGCTTCTTTCTAGTCTTACAAATAAACTTCCTAGAACTTCAAACCACCTTCACGAGCCGCGTCCGCTAGTGCTTTAATTCTTCCGTGGTATGAAAAACCGTTACGATCGAAAATAACCTGCGTAACCCCAGCCTTCTTGGCTTTTTCCGCTAGAGTTTTTCCCACCGCCTTGGCAGCATCACAGTTTCCGCCGCTCTTAGCCTTGTTCTTTTTTTCTGCGGTTGATGCTGCGGCCAAAGTCTTACCCTCAAGATCATCAATAATTTGAGCATATATATGATTTAAGCTACGAAACACGGATAGCCTTGGTCGCGCTGAAGTACCCATTAGAGCTTTGCGCAATCCAGCTTTTCGCCTTGTCCTTCTTACTCGCTTTAGTTTAATTCGTTCCATAACTAACGATTCCTATTGCTGCTTCAAACTTGCGTTATTACGCGCCGAAGACCTTTCCTTGCTTACGGATGATTATTTCATCTATGTACTTAATCCCTTTGCCGTTGTATGGCTCAGGCGGACGCTTGGATCGGATCAAGGCTGCGAATTGTCCGACCACCTGCTTATCTGGCCCCGAGATGGTGATATTGGTTTTTTCTACTACCAGCTCCACACTCTCGGGTACGGGAATATCTACGGGATGACAGAAGCCAATATTAAGCTGAATAACTTTGCCCATTGCCTTGGCGTTCCAACCTACGCCGATGATCTCGAGTTTTTTGGTGTAGCCCTCGGCAACACCTTTGATCATGCTTGCGATCAATGCTCTTGTTAACCCCCAATATGCGCGGATTTGGCGAATCTTAAGCTGGTCCGCCGGGATTGAGCATGTAATACGATTTTCGCCTTCGTCCCAATTGACATTAACTTCAGGGCGATGAGTCATCGATAGCTTGCCTTTAGGCCCCTCTACAGAAACCTTGCGGGACTTAGGGTCGATACTCACCTTCACTCCGGAAGGTACTGTTATTGGTTGTTTTCCTACTCGAGACATTTTACGATCACTTTGAATTAATTGGGCCATGGCCCTAACAAACGAAAATCAAGTAACAATGGCGACAACTTCACCGCCTACATTCTGGTCGCGACAACCACGGTCGCTTAGCACACCTTTACTAGTAGAAACTATGGCAATGCCAAGCCCTTGCAAGGGTCTGGGCAGATCATCTACTTTACTGTAAACGCGGCAACCAACTTTGGAGATGCGGTCAATAGAGTTGATGACCTGCTCACCACGCGAGCCGTATTTAAGATTCACACGAAGAATACCTTGATGGCCGTTATCGATCACATCAAAGGATTTCACATAGCCCTCTGAGACCAGCACATCGGCAACGCCTCGATTGAGCTTGTTGTTTAAGCAATTGACACTCTCCGCTTTAATGCGAATGGCATTGCGGATTCGTGTAAGCATGTCTGCGGTCAGATCTTGCAGTGACATTATTCACTCCGAGGGAACTTGGCAATTACCTTTAGCTCCCAACTCCTTAAAATTCACCAACTGGCCTTGCGCATTCCGGGGACCATCCCCTGAAGTGCTAGTTCGCGTAGGACAATACGACTTACTCCGAATTTCCTATATACACCTCGCGCTCGACCGGTGATTTGACACCGATTTCGTTTGCGGGTGGAGAACTTCGGCTCCTTGTTCATCTTTGCGAATACTCGTTTGCTAGCCATATATTGGCTCCTGATCTTTCTTACAAAACTTTATACGTCCACCAAAAGGACGCTAATTAATACATCGAACTCTCATCATGGCGAACGAAGGGCATGCCCAATTCGGCCAGAAGAAACTTACTAATCTCAGGCGTTGAATTCTCAAATACGATATTGATATTCATGCCATGCGTGAAACTCACTTTGGCCATATTAATTTCCGGCCAAACCGCTTGCTCCGTCAAGCCCATGGAATAACTACCCTTATTGTCAAAGGCAGTATCCTTTAGACCTCTAAAGTCGCGAATACGAGGGATTGCCAGATTGATCAATCGATCAAGGAAATTCCACATATATTCTTTTCTTAAAGTAACCATCAGAGCTGAAGGAGCGCCTTCTCTTACTTTAAAGTTTGAGACCGATTTCCTTGCCATGATCAAAATGGGTTTTTGCCCGGTAATGGTCTGGAAAGTATCGATAACTGCATCACGGATTTCTGGCTTAAGCTTTTGGTTTTCCAAAAAGCGTCCAACGCCTGAATTAACAACAACCTTCACCAGCCTGGGCAGTTGATGCACATTCTTGAACTTGAACTCTTTTTGCACCGCGGGCAGAGCGGTTTCTTTATATCGTTTGTAAAGTCCTGTTTTTTCTGCTTGAGCGATCATTGAATCGTTCCTTTGATACTACTACTTTTTGCCCGTTACTTTTATACTTGATTTCGCCGAACCCGAACCGCCGTGGAGTGTGTGAAGCTCTTTACCGCCTTTGACAGCAATGCGCACCTTTGAGCCATCGCTTTTTGTCTCAAAACGAACTCGCGTAGGTTTGCCATCAACCACAGGACTGACATTGCTTATGTGGATGGGCATCTCTCGCCTGACAATCCCACCTTGTGGGCTGGCCTGTGATGGCTTTAAGTGCTTTGAGCGAATGTTTACACCTTGAACAACCACACGATTTTTCTTGGTAATGATGCGCAGTATTTCGCCAGTCGCGCCCTTATCATTACCTGAGGTGATCATCACCGTATCGCCTTTAATTACATGACGTGGCATTTCAAACCACCTCCGAAGCTAGTGAAACAATTTTCATGTAATTCTTCTCACGCAACTCACGAGCAACCGCGCCAAAGATTCGAGTGCCACGTGGATTACCTTCTTCATCAATCAGCACACAGGCATTGGAATCAAAACGAACGTACGACCCATCAACGCGGCGAGTAGGCGACTTGGTGCGGACAATAACTGCGCGCACGATTTCACCAGTTTTAATCTCTGCGTTTGGAATGGCCTTCTTGACGGTGCAGACAATCTTGTCACCCACACCCGCAGATCTACGAGTGTACTTGCCACGGGCTGTGGATCCACCCAGAACGCCGATTGTTAAAACGACTTTCGCTCCACTGTTGTCTGCCACTATTAATCTTGATTCTTTTTGTATCATCGCTGCATCTTTTACGGTGCGTTAAAACTCATAAACAACTTAATTAAAGAACTTTCATTATTACCCATGACTTGGTTTTGGAAATTCGCCTGCACTCGGCTATCTCAACACGATCACCGACTTTGGAACTGTTGTTCTCATCGTGAACATGAAGCACCGTACGCCTACGAATGTACTTGCCGTACTTGGGATGCTTGATGGTATATTGAATCGCGACTTTGCGCGACTTGTCGCGACAGTCGGATTGGACAACACCCACCTTTCGGGGGGATTTCTCGGTCGTGTTGATCTGTTTAGTATGGGCCACGTTATTTCCTACGTCTTTTCTTCAATGATTACCGGCTTTGCCTTGCGGTTTGTTCTGTCAACAAACGTGCAATATCCTTGCGCGTATTCTTAAACTGCGAGGTATCTTCTATCTTTTCAGTGACAGCTTGCGTGCGAAGTTCAAACATCCTTCGACGAAGCCTTTTGACTTCCACGGTCAACTCTTCACTGGTTAGCTTATGTACTTCTTTTGCTTTCATAACTTAATAACGATTCATCCATCTAAACCGCCAAACGTCTCCTGGCCAAACGACATCTAACAGGCATTTTGTGTGCAATACGGGCCATGGCTTCCTTAGCAATCAATTCCGGAACACCTGCAATTTCATAAAGCATGGTTCCGGGTTTAACCCGTGCAGCCCAATAATCCGTATCAGCTTTACCTTTACCCATACGAGTTTCCAAAGGCTTTTTGGAAATTGGTTTATCTGGAAAGATTCGAATAAAGACCTTGCCTTGACGACGCAGAAAGTGCTGCGCTGCGATTCGACCAGCCTCGATCTGCCTTGCGGTAACCCAATGGGTTCCCAAAGACTGCAGACCAAACTCTCCAAATGCAACATAGTTGCCGCGCGTAGCATTACCCTTTAGCTTGCCACGCATTTGCTTTCGGAACTTAATTCTCTTGGGCATTGAAGGCATTAAACGAACTCCTGGAAAACCATATCTATATCAAGATCAGTGTCGGCCACGCGCACGGGCTCGGGCACCGGCGGCTTTTGACGCTCCTTGTTCCTCTTCCTTGTCAGTAAACATTCCCTTAAACACCCACACCTTAACCCCAATTGTCCCATACTTAGTGTGACTGGGAACTAAGGCATAATCAACATTGGCTTGAAGCGTTGATAGTGGAATACTACCCAAACGCGTATCTAATCGACGAGACATTTCCGCACCGCCCAGTCGGCCCGATAGCAGAATACGAGCACCCTTGGCACCTGCTTGCATTGCTCCTTCACAGCGCTGTTTAACTAAGCGACGGAAGTTGGCGCGCTTCTTTAATTGCTCCGCTACGGCTTCAGCAATCAACTTGGCATTAGTATCGGGATTCTTGATCTCAATAATTTTAACTGCAACCTTACGACCAGTTAGAGCCTGCAAATCGGATGTCAGTCGATCAATCTCTTGCCCCTTAGGTCCGATCACCAAACCAGGTCGAGCAGTCTTGAGGATAATCGTAAGTTCTTCGCGCGTTCGCTCAATGATGATATCCGCCACCGCAGCAAATGGTGGTGTGCGGTTAAGTCGCTTGTCTACATAGGCACGAATGCGATAGTCTTCAACAAGCAATTCAGCAAAAAGAGCTTTAGGCGCATACCAACGAGACTTATGCACCTCAGTGATACCAACGCGAAAACCAAATGGATGTGTCTTTTGTCCCATAGGTTAATTCTTTTCATCTAACGATAAAATGAGGTGACTGGTTCGCTTAAGAATCGGGTGAGCACGCCCACGATCCTTGGGCCGCCATCTCTTCATGGTTGGCCCTTCATCAACTCTAGATTCACTTATATAAAGATCATGAACGTTTGCGTCCATTTCTTCAGCATTGGCAATGGCACTTTTAAGTACAGCTTTGAAGTACCACGCAGCCCGCTTCTTGGAAAACTCAAGCGCGATCACTGCTTCATCTATCTTGTTGCCACGAATCATATCCGCAATCAACCGAGCTTTGCGGGGTGCGATTCGGGCAAATCTATGTATTGCTTTATAAGCCATATCTATATCAATCCTACAAAGGTCAATTACGAGTTCTGATGCCTTCCTTCTTATTGGTGTGCCCTCGAAACATTCGGGTAAGGCTGAATTCACCAAGCTTGTGGCCGACCATGTCCTCTGTGCAAAAAACGTCAATGAAGTTTTTGCCGTTATGAACCTGGAAGGTATGTCCCACAAATTCAGGAACGATGGTGCAAGAGCGCGCCCAGGTTTTAATTGGAGTTCGCATATTCTGTGCACTTAGCTTCTGCACCTTGATGTAGAGCTTCTCGTCAACATATGGGCCTTTTTTCAGTGATCGTGACATAGTCGTCTCGGGAATAAAAAGTCTTCAAATCAGAAATACTCAATAGTAGAGTACATTAAAATACACTTAAATCTTCAACTGTCCGTAACGTCTGGACTTACGCCTGCGGAGAATACGAGCGTCGGTCCATTTGCCTCGCCTTCTGGTTCGCCCACCCTTGGATTTCGTGCCGGACTTGCTTGCCGGCTCACGTCCACCTTTGGATCTGCCTTCACCACCACCTAAGGGATGGCAAGCGTGATCCATGGCAACGCCGCGAACTTTGGGTTTTTTCCCCAACCAACGATTTCGTCCCGCTTTTCCGAGCTTAACATTCTGGTGATCCGTATTGCCCAGCGTGCCAATTGTTGCCCGGCAATCAACAGAAATCTGCCTCAGCTCACCAGATGGTAAGACCAATGTAGCCCAGCGTCCTTCACGGTTACTTAGCTTTGCCCCTGCACCTGCGGATCGACACAGAGCGCCACCCTTACCCGGTTCAAACTCGATATTATGAACGGTAAGGCCTGTGGGAATGAACTTCAAAGGCATGCAATTGCCTGGTTTAGGCTCAATGGCAACTCTTGAACTAATCAGGACATCGCCATCCACAACACCTTGCGGCGCCAGAATATATCGCTTAGTCCCATCCTCATATTGCAAAAGCAAGATGTGGCAGGTGCGATTCGGGTCATACTCAATGCCAAGAACCGTTGCTGGTTGGTCATCAAGGTTTCTGCGGTAATCGATCAAACGATAGCGACGTTTGTGACCACCACCTCGACCATGCACAGTGACCTTGCCTTGATTGTTTCTTCCGCCTTTTTTATGAAGCGGGCGCAACAGCGACTTTTCAGGAGTCTTCTTAGTAACCTCAATGTGCAGGTTTACCGAAGCGTTACGCCTGGAATTGGTAATCGGTTTGTAAATTCGAATAGCCATGGGATTCTTTCATGAACGGTTAAGAGCAACAGGCTCTCAAACGACTTAGAACAACTCGATGCGATCCTCCTGGTGGATCTTGACGATCGCTTGCTTCATTTTCTTAGCACGCCAGGAACCGTGCTTGTTTCGTCGCAGCTGACCTTTACGATTCTGTGTCGCAACACCCAGCACGCGCACTTCATAAAGCTCTTCAATAGCGCGGCGGATCTGCGGCTTGGTTGCACGCGGATCAACTTCAAAGGAATAGCGATTATGTTCACTGGATGCGTAGGTAGACTTTTCAGTCACCAACGGCCTCTTGATTATTACTGTAGCTTCCATTACGCCTGCTCCTTCTCGGAACCGGCTGAGCCGTTAATAAACGCTTCAAGCGAAGCCTTATCAACCACAACAAACCGATGATTAAGCAGTTCAAAGACATTGATCTGCTCGATTCGGGTGGTATCTACATTAGGAAGATTTCTAGCTGAAAGAGCTGCGTTACGATTAGATGAATCCAACGCAACCAGGCAAGTTCGATTGACGCCAACTGCATCGAGGATGGCTTTAAATTCACGAGTCTTTGGCTCTTTGAATTGCAACTTGTCGATGCATTTAACTTCGTTATCAACAAGTTTGGCGAGCAATGCGTTGCGGTTTGCCAGCCGGCGCATTTTCTTAGGCATGCTTTGGCGGAAATCTTCGTGAGTTTGGGTCTTGGCGAAAGCTACGCCACCACCTCGCCTAATATTGGTTCGCACAGCACCCATGCGTGCGTTACCAGTACCTTTTTGTCTAAATAGTTTTCGAGTTGAGCCTACCACCATGCCTCGGCTTCTTGTTCGGGCAGAACCCTGGCGTCGGTTGGAGTGGAACATGACGTAGGCTTGTTTAAGCAGATGAGGCCTTACCTCATTACCCAGCAGGGCTTCGTCTATGTCAAGCGTTTCTACTTGCTTGCCGCTCTTATTATATACAGGCAGTTTGATCATCATAGATACCTAATTAACGGGCCATCCCGTGCTTTAACGCCTAACCCTCCGTAGCGGGCCGATTGTCTCGGCTTGTCGCTGGGCAGGATTGCGACTCGGCTAATCTTCAACTCGATCTGTCGCGAACGTGTGGTTCCGTTATAGCGGCCTTCACGATCACCAGCAGTTATCCGCTGGCCTTGGCGAATCTCGCTTTACTCCTATGCAAACGCTTTGCTTGACTAATAAACAATAAACCTCGCGCTGGTCCGGGCACCGGGCCAGGAAAACTCAGACCCGCGGTCTGCCACACCGTTCATGATCAAAAGGAGAGCGCCGAAT
>JACZRS010000017.1:106042-115330 GCA_022574595.1 Planctomycetota bacterium
GGCCTTTTACAATCATGAGGTTTTTCTCTGGATCAATAGAAATTACTTCAAGGCTGCGCTCGGTAACGCGCTTGGCGCCCATGTGCCCGCACATCCGTTTGCCCTTTTTTAGCTTGGGGCCTGTACCAAGGTTTGTTGCATGCCCGTTAATCGAACCGGTATGACGATGACAACGCTTAGTACCATGTGAAGCGGGCATGCCCTTAAAGCCATAACGCTTCACAACACCTTGAAAACCTTTACCAATCCCAGTCCCTACAACATCAACAAACAACACATCTTCAAAGCAAGACAGGTCAACTGTTTGTCCTAATTCATATTCACCCGCAGCCTTGTCATCTTCCAATCTCATTTCACGATGAATTCGCTTGGGTGCAATTCCAGCTTTGTGGTCGTGGCCAATTAACGGCATGGTGCTACGACGAGGCTTGATGTCATCGTAGGCTAACTGAACAGCTGAGTATCCATCGCTCTCGCTGGTCTTGACCTGCGTTACTGCGCAAGGGCCAACTTCAATCACGGTGACGGGAACATTTGTTCCATCATCCTTGAAATAACGAGTCATTCCGAGTTTTCGCCCCAATATGGCGGCTGGCATGGCTTGAGTTGCTCCGAAGAGTAAAGAAAAGACTATAAAAAACAAGCGGCCAAAATTTGGACCGCATCAAAAAACTATGCTTTAATTTTTACGAAAACCCCGGCTGGGACCACCAAACGATTCAGAGCCTCAACCGTACGTGCGTTAGGCTCAGAAATATCAATGATTCGCTTATGAGTCCTGATTTCAAATTGTTCACGAGACTTCTTGTCGATGAATGGTGAACGGTTGACCGTATAGATCTCGCGCCTGGTTGGCAGAGGAATCGGACCAGCAACACGGGCGCCCGTACGTTTAGCGTGATCGACGATCTCTTTCGCCGATGCATCGAGAGCCTGATGATCGTATGCTTCCATACGTATTCTGATGCGATTATTACTCATGACCGACAAAACCCACCAAACGAGACAGCAGTCAGCCCCCGCCAGAGGCGGTGACCGCGCAAGAATCAATCACAATGACTGATAGGCGAAACCGGTGATATTACGTCGCCATTACGTCTTGTCAACTAATTGAGAGAAACTCAACCGCTTATTTGTAGAACCGCCAAAGCCAAGGTTCGTACCCTGATTAAGCCGACTGTTTGTATAGGGTAGATACCCAATAGGCATTGAAACTGGACTGGATGAGTCCTTACAATAGCCTAGTACCGCCTAAATCGACCCAAGAGCGGAGCAACCCCCATGCGACCCACCGCACAAATTACGATCTCAGCAGTAATTGCCACCCTACTTGGCAGCCAAGCTGTAGCCCAAACACGCTTAAGCCAGGATCCTGCTAATGCTGATCCCTACGCACTGGAAGAATCCTCGATGGTCGCTCCCGCGCTTGGATTGCAGCTTCTACTGCCAAAAGATGCGATGGTCACTTCGGATCAGAGGCCGGGAATGCTTAGCTATCTGATCTCAGATGGTGTTGGCGAGAAACCTACCTGGAGTATGAGAATTCAGCCACTTAATTCAAGACTGCAGTTTCCATCTGCTGCTGGGCTTATAGAGCAATACCTCAGAGCCGTAGCGGACGCCAAGATACTTATTAATGAGCCTGTAAACTACGCCAACAGGAATGGGCATCAGCTCTTCGTAGAAAGACCAGCCACCACTGACCGATCAGCCACGGTGCAAGGCTGGGTCATACTACCAACTAGCCCAAGTACATTTATCGTATTTACTGTAGTTACTAAGCCCGATCGCTTCTCACTTCTACAAGGGCAGCTAAAAGCCAGCTTTTCTACGATCGTACTCCTGGACAATGATCAGAAAAACGCACAGAGAATGGCTAAATTGGCCCGCGGCAGAGCGATCATCAATACATTCACGCCTTCTAAACTAAAGACGCTGATAGGCCGTGAATCCTGTTATCGCATCTACACACCGTCACAAACAGGAAAACGCCTGGATGACCAGGAAATAGGGTACATGACCATACAGTGTAACCAGGGCATGAGAGGCCAACTAAATCCTAACAAGAACACACGTAAATTCACGCAAATGGAATCTGAACAAGGACTTATGGTCACTGTCAAGATTCGAATACTAGGTGAGAAGCCTAACCGGTACCTCGATATACAAAGCTATTACTGGTTAGCCTGGGATCGATCAAGTGAATCTTGGTCAACACTTACTACACAAAGGCATGGTAAGAAGGTGCTTAATTCTAGTAGCGAGACAGGCGTACGGCAGCTTGGCCGACTGACTGTAATCACTAGCGATAAAAGCTCCAAGACACGAGAGCCCAAGGAATGGTCACTCCCGGATGCTGCGTATCTTTCTCAGCCGGAAGTATTCCTGCTTGGTGCGCTCCTGCCCCGAGATAAACCTCTTACACAGGGGATGTCGTTTTATTCATACGATGCCCAAAAAAAGAGCATGCCACTGCGAACCAATACCTGGGAGCCAACCAATGATGGATCTGGCAATTGGGTATTAACCACCAGCCCCGCTAAGGAACTCACCTCAGTAAGACAAATCATCGATCCCAAGGGTAACCTCATTAGACGCATCTCCGACAGTGGAATATTCTTTGAATCAATCGATCAAACGGAATTGCGAAAGCTGTGGCACTCAAAAGGCCTTTCAAGTTAATCAACCTTGGTAAATTTGCTGCGCAGGTAGCGTTTATCACTATCTGTGGCTGCGCATCATTCAATGATGGTAATTTGCAACACTTCGGCTTTGACGTACTAAACACAAGCGATCCTGAGCAGCCCTTAGACGCTCAAACCATCTTCCCACTTAAATCCAGAGCTAAAACTTACCTTATTACTCAGGGTAAAGGTAATGGCAATAAGACCGTACATTCATGCAAACCCACCGATAAGTATTCAGCCGCCTGGGTCAACGGACAAGGTAAATCCCGAAGCGAATATTGGCGTTTAGATGAAAACGGCTCAATAGTAATGACAGCTGCGATTTCATACCGCGATCAGGCTATCAGCTTCTTTGAACCTCCATTAACAATAATTACTAAGACAATTAAGCCAGGCCAAACGCAGCAACACGAAACTTCAATGCGCGTGGTAGATCTGAAAAACCCTGCGCGTCAACGTCTAGCAGGTAAAGCTGTAATTACAATTCATTACGTTGACGATCTACTGTTAAGTACGCCATTAGGGGAGATCCTGACAAAGCGTATAAGAATCGTTTTCAAAGCCGACCTGCGCTTTGCAGATGCTGTAACAACAACCACGCTATATGTATCACAGGATTTAGGGGTAATCGTAAAAGAGCGAACAGAAGCTATCAGCCTGCTGGGTCTTCCTCCAAGCATTGACCGAAAAACGCTTGTTCTACTGCCCAAGCCACCTACAGACAGCAAGTAGCTTCAGGGCATGCGCCCGTTACGGAATATCGCACCGCTGTTGCAAGCTCATCAATCATCTCGCGAGGATATAGAGGAAAGGCCCAGCTCCTACGATCAATGATTGGAGCTTCTGCTTGATGCCTTATCGATTGCTCCACCTTAAGCTGCGATTTTTCTATCTCCTTGGCATTGACTTTTCTATTCTCACTCAGGTAATCCTGCAGTTTGTTAAACAGCTCCAGGCGCTCTGGTGATTTTCTGGGTGCAGCTTCTATTTTGTTAATAAGATCACGCTTAGCTGAACTTATCGATCCATTACTCTTTTGAAGCTGCGGATCATGCCAAAGTTTGCGTGCTTCAAGCTGCGCACTAGCAACATCCATTCTCTGCTCAAGCGGGCTGCCAAGCGGTAATCGCAGAGTAGCCGTAGCAACCGCAATAGGCGCAACATCCAGAGCTAACCAATTTTTAATCCAAAGCTGCATGGCTCGGTCGTAGATAGCTCCACCAGTACCATGCACAAATAAATCGCACATTCCCAGCCTCACCAAGGCTGTCATAAATAGTGCGCGTGGCAACAAATCAAACTGCGGATCTTCGCAAGCAAGCCACTCCTGTAAATCTGCCAAGTAAGCACGTTTTCGCTGATCATCTTCATCAATCCGCCAAAGCGGCAATTCGATTTTATCCTGGCTAATTTCTAATTGCGAAACCCCAGCTTCAGGAACCGCTAATACTGCATCGTTATAAATCTCAATACAACGCATTGCATCATTTGATATGGCAACAAGTATCGAACGCGCCAAGGTTGTACCCATCAAATCGCTAGCGGTAATATGAGGCATAGGTTTTGCCCAAGGCTGCATAAGTTCCGTCAATACTCCAGCCATCTGCAATGCTGCATTTGCTGCATCGGAATGTTGGCTGACCGCATTTATAATTTGATCAACACCTAAAGCCACTTCTGGTAAAGCGTAACGCAAATTTTTCTGATTTTCTAAGGGCTTAAATGCTTTTCTGCGAACCATAGGCACATCTTCACGATGTTTTTCCAAGGCAATACTAGTTACTCCAAGCGAATCATCCTTAATTAGTATTGGAACTTCAAACTCGCCAAAGGCACCGACATGTTGATCTACTACCAGATTTGCTGTGGCCAAATTATTTGCAGACGCGATGGCATCTACCAGCAGAAACTTCACTAAAATCCCAGGATGCCAAAGCATTGTCTGATGCCCGGTCCCAATGATGGGCCGATCTGTTGTGAGACCTAACTCGGTGCGAGTTTGCTGGCGCCACTGAGCAAGTGATTTATTATCTATTGCACCTTCTGGTGCAACTTTAACTAAATCACACCAGCAACCACACCCCGGCTCGATGGTCAGTTCTACGCTCACGTTGCTTGATTACACAATGCTTTACACCACACCGCGCCAACAGTTGTTTCGCATAACCCCTTAACAGCATCGGTTGGCAGATTAGTTGAGCAGCGAATAATTTCTTCGTGCATGGTTCGACGA
Source organism: Planctomycetota bacterium (assembly GCA_022574595.1). GTDB lineage: Bacteria > Planctomycetota > Phycisphaerae > Phycisphaerales > SM1A02 > JACZRS01. The sequence goes on from JACZRS010000017.1 coordinate 110,963, forward strand.
TAGTGATCAATTCGGCTAGTAGGATTATCCAGTGGCCCGCCAAAGCTGCGCTTTGGATCGTTGTAAATTAGACGTACGGGAATTTCCTGTATACGCAAACCGTTGGCTACAGCTTGTACCCAAAACTGCATGGGAAAATCATAACCATCAACATCAAGGGTTAGCTTTTCACACGCTTCTATTCGGTAAGCTTTGAAGCCACAAAATGAATCGGTTAGAGCGAGATCCAAACGCGCATTTATTTCATCCGTGATCTGTGCGTTAATAATACGACGATCTTTTGGAGGTGCATCATCAAGGGGAGTATTTGACAAATACCGACTACCGGAAATCACATCCGCTTTATTGTCACGAATCTCCTGGAGAAATTCAGGGATTGCTTCCGGTTCGTGCTGCTCATCGCAATCCATGGTTATTAGCCAATCAAAGCCATCGAACTTGGCCCATCGCAGCATGTCCTGCATGGACCTGCCATAGCCGCGGTTTTCTGCATGGCGAATAACCTCGACCGATTGCTGGGCCAATCTAAGCGGCGTTTCATCAGTCGATCCATCATCAATCACCAGCACATCATTGCTATAGCGAAGAACCTTGCTTAATACATCATTGACGTATCTTTGCTCGTTATAAACCGGTATGCCGATCAGTACTTTTGCGCATTGGAGCATGGATTGGATTCTCTTTTGTGGGTAAAACAGCGCTAGCGAGTCTAGGCAATATGAACTTGGATTACCAAACGACTTTATTATTGGGGGTCAATATGTAACTAACTACACCCCAGGCGGCTGTATTCCATTATTGGCGGTGTAGGTCAGTCAGATAAAAAGCCTTTCTGAGAAGATGGCTCTGAGTGCGTGGCTGCAATAAGAGAAATATAGACATGCGGTATGCGCCTTAAACCATTTAGCTATAGGTGAACACACCGGGCTTCTTCGATACTTAACGGCATCGTCATCAACACGTTTAGCCGTTGGGCTTAACCCTACGAGGGTTATAAGAGAAACCGTGTGAAAACACCCTAAGCACCCCGCCAGCGGCCATTCCTGTAAGTAATTTATATTATTTTCAAAAAAACTTCCAAGTGCGCGCAAGATTTCCCGCAAAACGGCGTAGCTACCAGTGTTATAGTGTTTCCTAACGACCTCTCTAATGCATTTGGAAAGAATGAGATGCGGTATCTAACTCCAATTTTAGCCACGGCAGCAATAATCCTAAGCACCAAACCAGCCTACTCTTACCTAGGCGAGCAGGCGATCAAGCTCTTGCCAGGCGAAGGTTCAGCAGTTGCGGTAAGCGATCAGGCGATAGACAGCGAACCGTCAGACTCGATTCAACCTCACGAGAAAACCAGCAACCATTATTTGCCAGGTTGGGGTTTCAGTTCGCCTGCTGCTTTGCCTTCGTTTGGTTCGGCAATAAGCGTGCAGGTGAACATTGATATTGACAATGAAAATATTCTTAATGATGCTGCCAACGAACCGTCGATTGCTGTTGATCCAACCGCACCAAATCGTATGGCAATCGGTTGGCGCCAGTTTGACACCGTCAAGGATGGATTCCGCCAAGCTGGTTGGGGGTACTCCAACGACGGCGGTCGCAGTTGGACATTCCCTGGTGTATTGGAGCCGGGCGTCTTTCGTAGCGACCCTGTGCTCGACTTCGACGCTGAGGGAAACTTCTACTACTACAGCGTCAGCTTAATCCGTAGCCAGATCACTTCCCAGATGTTCAAATCTGTCAACGGCGGGGTGACGTGGGGCGAGTCGGTGTTGGCTTGGGGTGGCGACAAGCACTGGATGGTCATTGATCGCACCGGTGGCATCGGCCACGGCAATATCTATGCGAGTTGGACTTTCTCCAGCGTTTGTGGTGGACAAAGGTTCACACGCTCCTACGACGGCGGCCAGACGTTCCTGCCTTGCATTCAATTACCGGATAATGCCCAGTGGGGAACGCTCGCGGTCGGACCGGCAGGTGAACTATACCTCTCAGGGAACCAGTTCGTGATCATAAAGTCCAGCACGATACAAGATGAAAACTTGCCGGCCCAGTTCGACTTCGCAACGCCTGTGAATATGGGCGGAATTGTGCAGAATTTCCTTAAGGGCAGCCCTAATCCCGGTGGGTTGCTAGGCCAGCCATGGGTGGTAGTCAATCATGCTGCAGGACCCGCGCAGGGCGATGTGTACATGCTGTGTTCCGTCGAGCCCGAACCATCGGGTGGTGATCCGATGGATGTGCACTTCGTGCGCAGCACAGACGGTGGCAAGAACTGGAGCAGTCCGATTCGTGTAAATGACGATCCGGTCGACAACGGGGCCTGGCAGTGGTTCGGAACAATGTCCATAGCACCCAACGGCCGCCTTGATGTAATTTGGAACGACACGCGTCATAACACCGGTCAGTCGAACTTGTCGGAGTTGTTCTATTCATCGTCAACAGATGGAGGCGTGACATGGTCAACGAACACCCAACTGAGCACGGTTTTCGACAGTTGGATTGGGTGGCCCCAGCATGATAAAATCGGTGACTATTACGACATGGTTTCGGATGATGTAGGCGCCAATCTAGCGTGGGCAGCAACATTTAACGGCGAGCAAGATGTCTATTATTTGCGCATAGGTGATTATGATTGCAACTCCAACGGCATACCTGATAGCGATGATCTCGATTCAGGAGAGAGTAGCGACTGCAACAATAACGATATACCAGATGAGTGTGAAATCGCAGCAGGGGCCGTGAAGGACGATAACCAAGACGGAATTCCCGATCAATGTGCCGATTGCCCATGGGATCTCGACAATTCAGGATCCGTTGACACAGGCGATCTACTCGAACTATTCGCACAATGGGGTACCGCAGGAAGCGCCGACTTTGATGGAAGTGGAGCCGTCGGTACCAGCGATCTGCTGATTCTATTCGCCAATTGGGGGCCGTGCGAATAAAGAAGGCACGCCGGACCTGAGGCTTTGCGATGGTCCGGGTATTAGTATCAAACCATAAGCAACCAAATCCATTTAGCCCCGGGTGAACACACCCGGGGCTTCTTCGAAACATCAAGATAGCGTGATTAACACGTTTAACCGCAGGGCTTGACCCTACGAGGGACATAGAAGAAACCGTGTGCCAAACACCCTAAGCACCGCGCCAGCGGCCATTCCTGCAAGAAATTTCAATTATTTTCAAAAAAATTCCATAAGCGCGCAAGATTTCCCGCAAAACGGCGTAGATACCAGTGTGCGAGTATGCCTTGCTGGGCGAATAGCCCTGACGTCCTCTCTGAAGCATGTAAAAAGGAGACAAGCATGCGATATCTAACGCCAGTTCTTGCCGCAGCAGCATCAATAATCCTAAGCACCGCCCCGGCCTCCGCCGACCTTGGCGACCAACTTCACAAACTCCTAGCAAACGACGGCACTGAAGGCGATGTCTTCGGCTTCCGGGTAGCAATAAGCGGAACCACAGCCATCGTTGGGGCACCTGGTGACGACGACAATGGATTCAACTCAGGTTCGGCTTATCTCTTCGATACCATTTCGGGCACACAGATAGCGAAGCTCCTGCCTAAAGATGGCTCTGATTCAAACTTCTTCGGCCGAAGTGTCGCTATCAATGGCACAATAGCCATCATTGCAGCTCCCTTTGATGACGACAACGGATTGTACTCAGGCTCCGCCTACTTGTTTGACACAACTACGGGTCAGCAGATAACTAAAATCATTCCAAATGACGGTGAGGAGGGCGATAGATTCGGCTACTGTGTAGCGATTAGTGACACTACAGCCATCGTAGGGGCATGGTGGGATGATGACAACGGTACTGAATCTGGCTCAGCGTACTTATTTGACAGATCCACGGGGCAACAATTCTTCAAGCTCCTTCCCAACGACGGCGCAGCGGGCGATTGAGGAGTTTAAGATTCTCAACGACTACGCTCCAGATGATCCATGGGTGCATGTGCAGCTCGCCTATTCCTACCATGATCTGCAGATGCCCGAAGAGGAGATCCGCGAATATGAGATCGTCCTCAAGCTCCGCCCGCAGGATAAGGATACGCTCTTTAAGCTGGGGATGCTCTACTTTCAGCAAGGGATGAATGCGAAGGGCTTAAGCATCTACGAAATGCTCAAACACACGAATTACAAGAAGGCCGAGAGCTTGATCAAGTTCTACGGCTCCCATGACCATTAGCTATATAGATGTGAGAATGGTCGCGACTAATCTCACATGGGCCTATCTTTTGGTCGGAATTATGACTAAATTATAGGTCCTCGTGAGAATAGTCGTGACTAATTACACATGAACCTATAAAATAGTCAATAATGAAGGATTACATTAGACGTTTATACAAGCCGCTCATCGAACAGC
>JACZRS010000030.1 GCA_022574595.1 Planctomycetota bacterium
TAATAAAACTTATTTTGACTCTCAAATAGTTGACCACTCAGCGATTGCTGAGGACGTTATAGCTTCTATAGATGACACTTATGATCTAGGTTCTTTAGCCAAGAAATGGGCTGAAGCTTGGATAGTTCTTGAAGCTGAGCCTGGATCAGTAATTTACAAAGGCATAAAACCCAACATAACCAAAGAACAGTTCGCTCAGCACATCCAGGATGGAAGTGTTGTAGATGATTTAATTGCGATCCCAGTCAAGGCAGGTGATTGTCATTACTTACCCACAGGTACTTGTCATGCTCTTGGTGGGGGAGTTCTAGTAGCTGAAATCCAAACTGTTAGCGATACGACTTTTCGGGTTTACGATTGGCAGCGGACGGACCGTGAACTTCATATCGATCAGGCTCTTGAGTGTATTGCGTTTGGAGAACCTTTAGATGACCCCGAATCACCCGTAGTTACCATGGAAGCGGCTGGTATGCGAACCACGGATTTGGTAAAAACGCCCTTTTTCAAGGTCGAACGTATTGAAGCTTTGACCGATGCCATGCTTCCAGTGATAACCTCTGGGTTACCGGTCGTATGGATGATGCTAAGTGGAGGGGGTCGAATTGCGCCGTCACACGCATCTAGCGATTCCTATGAGGTGCAAATGCCGATTGGAACTACAGCACTAATGCCTGCTGAACTTGCAGAGGCTGTCGCGCGCCTTGAAGTAGGAACCACTTTATTGCGTGTCACCCTGCCCTCGCCTATGGAAGGCTTGATCGCGTGAGAAGGACTAGGACTAGTTGGATTGGATTTTTATTGGCCCTTGCCACCTGTCTAATGGCTGCAAAGCCAGCCCTTGCCACTCAGCATTTAGTAACACCAGGTAACAAGTGGCAAACCCTGGAAATACGTGCGCAGCCGGGTGATGAGATCATCCTAATGCCCGGTAATCATCGGCCTGTCACGCTTAGCAATCTAACGGGCGCGCCTGGAAAACCCATCATAATCCGTGGCCTCGATCCTAATCATCCACCAACTATCGTGGCTAAACGTCGAGGAATCGTCCTGCATAAACCCAAACACGTTATTATTAAAGACATCATTATTACGGGTGCGACTCTGACGGGGATACTTGTTGATAACCGTGTACCAGATCTTACTGAATTGTTTAATCCTACAACGTCTACTCAGCAGCAGCAGCAGGCATGGGATGCCAATTTATTAATCCGTAACGTGACAGTCTTAAAAACTGGGCCTGAGGGAAAACGCCACGCCATTGAACTAAGAGGGCTGCGTGATGTACGGATAATTGAAAGTGAGTTTGAGGGTTGGGGCGGATCTGCCATTGAAATAGTCGGCAGCCACAATGTTCTTATTGAAAAATGCAAATTCAACGAACTTGAAAACTTCAGCCAATATCATGCTATTCAAGTAAGGGCGGGCAGCACGCGAGTTAACATCACAAATTGCCAATTTGATGTTGATTGTGAAGGTGTAGTGTCCTTAGGTGCTGTAAGTAGACGCAATGACTTCTGCCCAAGCATTCCCGAGAACGCAAAAGCTTTATCTCAATATGAGGCTCGTTATATTCAGTTGCAACACTGCGTATTTAAAAAAGGTACGTATACAATTGCCATGCTTCATGCGGATGATTGTCTAATTCGAAATAACACTTTTATTCGGCCACGGTCAGCTGTCCTTGGCGTTACACATATAACCGATGTAGGAGTTGTCGCTGTAGCTAAGCGTGGAATTTTCGGAGGCAACCTAGTCGTGTGGGAGCCTGGGGATATAACGAGATATGTATATTTTTCGCCAAAGATTGATCAGACAACTTTCGCTATAGAACAGAATCTTTGGTGGTCAAGCGAATTGGCTCAAAACAGCAAAAAGCTGGGTGAATTGCCACAACATGGACAGTGGCCACAAATCATTGATATAGATCCAAAGCTCGACGGCCAGTATCGGCCCACTGAGCAAAAAGCCGCTCTTTTCGGCTCACAAACACGAAATTAGCCACTTTGTGCCCACAAAAATTGTCCAAAAATCACAATAAAAGACCACAAAACGCCTATGAGGGAATACTCCTTATGCAGTTGTGTCCTACAAACTGGCAAGGGTGAAGAAAACGTCTTGATAGATAGCTTCGCATACCCTTAGTTAGGAACCCAGCAATGACCCAACCCATAACCGAATCGAAACTCCGGGAATGGATGGATAAAGCCGGTCCACGCTTGATCACATTTAGTGCTTCAATTTGCAGAGATCGCCATGTTGCTGAGGAAATTGTCCAGGAAGCGTTCGTTAAGCTTTGGCAAAAACCGCCGGAAGTTGGAGAAGTTGCCTATACATCCTGGCTTAGGCGCGTAGTAACCAACCTTTCAATAAACGCATTGCAGCGGACAAAACGTACATCGCCTTTACCAGAATATGCAACTGATAAAGCTTTACAAACATCGCAGCAACCTGGTGCTAAAAGCGAAATGGATGAAGGTCTAAAACGTGTACAAGATGCCATGGGCAAACTCGATGAATCAAAACGAGCCATACTCACTCTCCGTGCGCATGAGCAACTTAGTTATGATGAAATTGCGCTACATTTGGGAGTGCCGGTTGGAACGGTAATGAGCAGACTTAATCGTGCGCGAAGCGCATTGATGCAAGAACTTAAACAAGCGGATTCGGATTCAAATGATAATCCGATGGTGTTTGATATACGTAAATATAAACGAGCATGAATTTTTAGATGGAACGATAGTTATGAAGTCACTTGATTGCACAGATATTAAAGCATTACTCTCAGCCCTAATTGACGATTGCGTTGAATCAGATACCCGTCACCTGGCTGAGCGTCACCTTGCAGATTGTAAGTCGTGCCGCACTCTGATTGATGAAGCAGAAGCTGCAGAAGCGATGGTTGCAGCAAGCGTAGGTGATCTTGCACCCCTTGATACTCTTCCAGATGGTTTTAAGGCCAATGTCTTGGCGCGCACTGTTTACGCGGATGAAAATTCTAATCATCCACAACGCTGGACGACCTGGCTGGGTTGGTTGGCGGCAGCTGCTTCGCTGGCGCTGGCGCTAACTATTTGGGTTGTTGATAATAGTGGTAATCTGTCATCCCCAAAGTCAACAGTCGCAAGAAATGATGCGCCTGAAAATGATATCGCTCTTGCCGACAATTCGCCTCAAGGATCAACCAACATTCATCCAGTTAACAATTCTCGTGCATCATTTGTTGGACTAAACAGCATGTCTATGATGCCCGCCAGCCTCCGCAGTTCAATCTCCTCAGCAAAATCTATTTCACCAATCTCTATGTTGACACTTGATGAGATTGAAGCTCTGGATCAAACCGTTTTGCTCCTTGAGATGTTCATCCAAGCACCTGAGGTAAGCCAAACTTTAATTAAGAGTATTAGAAATATTGCGGAGTACGATGAACTTCTGCCCAAGCTAAGTAAATTACGCGCAAAGCTTGCGCAGAAAGATCGATCAAACACATACGCAGCTGAGTTGTTGCTGCAGCGCATCATCTATAGCCCGCTAGAAATCCAAGATGTACAGGAAATGCGCTCTGCTATTGGTGAGCTTAACTTACTGAGTCAGTTAGAAAAATTGGCTTCTTATGATTTGCAGGCAACATCGCTATAAAAGAGAGCGCAATTTATACGCTTTTATTTGAGCAGTTTTTGCAATGTGTTTGATTGCTTTTCTTGCCGCAGTCAATAATAACGCTACACTTGGGCTCAATGCATATACCCCCAACAGCTATAGGTCGAGCAGCGCGAGCGTATAACGTGCGCCTGCAACATCCAGCCGTCAGGCAAGTGCAACCTGTCAAGGAAGTTCCCAAAGCTTCCGAGATTAAGCGTGGCGCTGACCAACTCATTGCAGGCAACGTGCGTGAGTCAGTTGATTTTAATTCGACAAGTAACTTGAATCCTGCAAAAGTTCGCAATGTCCTGCAGATGTATTCGCGCGCTGCAGACAAGATCGAAGTCGCCACACAAGTAAGCGTCGGCCGATCGCTCGATGTAAGCGGTTAATGTTCTAATTACCTAACGTCGTTCTCCGGTATCTAAAAGAACGCCTAAAGCTACTGCGATACGTCGATCTAATGTTCGCGCGCCATCGGAAGTCATATCGAGAACGTACTTGTCAAAGAGTGTTAGCTTGCGGTTGAATCTTCCCAGCTCAGTTGTCCCATCCGGACCAAGAATCACAAAGTTGGTGCGAAGCAATCCATACATTGGCCCCAATACGCGGCGCAGAGCAGATTTAAGAATAGAATCTTCCTTGGCTATGCAGATCAGCTTCCCGTCCGGGTCATATACCTGCCATTGCTTGCGGAAAATATCGTATAAATAGTTTTTGCGAAAAACTCCGAGCATGTTCAATTCAGCATCGGCAATGGTGTAGGTTGCAATCGGTATCTGCCACTTCTTATCCTGATATACTTTAAGTAATTCAGTGCCACATGAATCATCGCTGTAAAATGTGATATGTCGCTTTGGATAAAGAACAGTAGCCACGGTTATCAACGCCGCTACTGCCAGCAGAACAGATATAGCAGATAGTACACCTTCCAAAATACCAAAAGTATTACTTGATCCTGTGATTAAATAGACAACACCAAAGCTCATGCCCCCCACGATTACAAACGCAGAGCAGGCAGCAACAGCTGCTAAAATTGTGCGCAGGTGATGTGCTTCGCGGTGTACGAAAAGTACACATTCGCCTGATTCATCATAAACATAATACTTTTCAGAGATTGCAAGTCTCTTTTGATGCATCAGAAACTTGTCGTGATCAAACGCTGAATCAGTCGATTGCGGCTCCGGCATTTCAGCGTTCTCGTCCATTTGTTGTTGGCTTTGCGGATCTAAACTGTAACTTGATTCAGTCATGAATTGACCTTTCGCAAGACATTCGCTTTACCACTAGGAATAAGAGTTTTCATACCATTCATTATTATGGCCGCTGGTTTTCATCCAGGCCGACGTTGCGTAGTTTGTAAAGAAGTTGCACAATTCCTCGCGCACCAAAGAGAAGCCAGAAGCCGAGGCAAAGTAAAATCAATGGTGAGGCTAATTGTGAAATTAGAATGAAAAGTGAGCTTTCCTCTGAGGATGATAAGTAATTTCTTGCTCCCCAAGTTGCAGAACTTATGAATCGTGAAATCGAACTTACTATTGCCCATAAACCAATTGTTGCAAAAGCAACAACTTGAAGCTCTTGTGCGCCAACTCGTTTGTGAATTGGAACAGTTTCATCAGGTGCGTCTTGGAGATTTTGGCCTGTAATCCACACAGCGATGATTCCAGATTGGCGCCAAAAGAATATAGCCACAGCAGCAAGCACGACAGGAGGCAGTGCTCCTAAGAAAACTGCGACATAGAAATTCCAGTGTATATCTACCGAGCCGCCGTAAGCTAATACTGGCAACATATAAAAAACACTTACAATGCCATCCACCGACTCAATACTTCGAATCAGTGCATAGATCGCAGTAATCTTGCAGCAAAGACGGGCGATTTCGCGTTGGGTCATAGGGTATCTCCCTTGAGAGGTAGACGTTTCCAGAGCAGGCACCATTCTGAGCCATCCCAGCCCTGTCCGCCAATCATATACATATATAGACCAAGCACCTTGGCAACCGGGCTGTAGATAGCTATCCTGTGCGGCTCGACTCCCCGATTGGGAAAGCTGAGAAATCTCATAAACCTAGGAAACATTAAGACATGGCCAGCACAGGCACAATTATCCAAGTAATCGGATCCACCTTCGACGCTCAATTCCCAGAGGATGCTCTGCCGGAAATCTATAACGCAGTAAAAAGCGAGATAGAGATCAAAGGCGAAAAGACCACTCTCGTAGGCGAGGTGGCTAAGCACCTCGGCGGCGGACAGATCCGCTGCGTTGCGCTTGCCAGTACTGATGGCCTGCGCAGAGGTGATGCGTGTGTTGATACGGGTGGGCCTGTGACGGTTCCGGTTGGTGAAGAAGTGCTCGGGCGAGTCTTCAATCTGCTGGGCGAACCTATTGATCAGCGCGGCGAAGTTAAAACTACTTTGCGCAGCCCAATTCATCGTAAGCCACCTGCATTTACTGAACTTAACCCCAAGACCGAAATGCTTGAGACCGGCATCAAAGTCGTTGACCTGCTTTGCCCATTCGTTCGCGGCGGCAAGATTGGTCTCTTCGGTGGTGCGGGTGTCGGCAAGACCGTCATCATCCAGGAAATGATCGCACGAGTTGCACGTGAGTTCGGCGGCTACAGCGTGTTCTGTGGAGTGGGTGAAAGAACACGTGAAGGAAATGACCTTTGGCTTGAAATGCAGGAAGCGGAATACACCGATGCTGATGGTAAAACAGCTCACGTCATCGACAAGGTCGCAATGGTGTTCGGACAAATGAACGAGCCGCCCGGTGCACGTTTGCGTGTCGCGCTTTCAGGCTTAACCATGGCTGAGCATTTCCGCGATAGCTCCGGCAAAGAAACCTTGGTATTCATTGATAACATTTTCCGCTTCACCCAGGCGGGTTCGGAAGTTTCTGCTTTGCTGGGACGTATGCCATCTGCGGTAGGCTATCAGCCAACCCTTGCTACAGAAATGGGTGAATTGCAAGAGCGAATTACATCTACCACAAAGGGTGCGATTACTTCGGTGCAGGCGATTTACGTCCCTGCGGATGACCTTACCGATCCTGCACCGGCAACTGCGTTTAGCCACCTTGATGCATTTGTTGTGTTGGAACGAAGTATTACGGAAAAAGGTATTTACCCAGCGGTCGATCCGATTGCTTCGAATTCCCGAATCCTCGAGCCACAAACCATAGGCGAAAGACACTACAAAGTGGCGCGTAAGGTTCAGGCAATCCTGCAACGATATCGCGATCTACAAGACATCATTGCCATCCTCGGCGTAGATGAACTTGCGGAGGAAGACAAACTCGCAGTAGCGCGTGCAAGGAAGATTGAACGCTTCTTTAGTCAGCCCTTCTTCGTTGCCGAGCAGTTCACTGGTATCCCCGGCGTTTATACCTCACTTGAAGAAACCATCGATTCGTTCGACAGACTTGCCGATGGCGAAGGTGATGATCTTCCAGAAAGCGCATTCATGTACGTCGGAACGCTTGATGACGCCAAGGCCAAGGCCGAACGCCTGGCCGCTGAAGTATAAACTTCAGCAATGAGTCCCGCCACGGCGGATTCCAAGCGACTTGAGCATAAAGCCGTCCCGATTCCATCGGGATCGGGATTGGTCGCGTCCTGGTATGGAAAAGATTTTTTACAAATTTCAAATTTTTCATTTTTCCGGGGGTTGGACACGCACGTATGCGCGCGCAAATGTGCGTTTTTGAAGAATTTTCACCACGGAGTCACGGAAACACAGAGAAGAAATAAATACAAAGTTTAGCGGCTGGCGTCCCGCCAGCGCGTTCCAGTCAGGTGTCAGGATTCAGGAGTCAGGGGCTCAAGACTCAAGACTCAAGACTCAAGACTCAAGACTCATCCCTCATAGCTCCGCTACCTAGATGCCTCAATGCCTTGCTTCTCTTCCCTGACTCCTGACTCCTGATGCCTTCTTATCTCATTAAAAAAGCCCGGGCAGCTATGTGCCTGGGCTTGGGTTAAGGGTTAAGTATTATTGGATTATTTATTTAGTTATACGGATCAGGGTTGGGACAGGGGACTGGGCCAAAGCATGTGCATTTATTGCAGT
>JACZRS010000018.1 GCA_022574595.1 Planctomycetota bacterium
GACCTCATGAGCCGCACACCATGACCCCATCTCGTTTTATTCCAAATCTCGGTCTACCTATAAGTCATGTGTTTGAAAGTAGCTGAGTCGCAGATCCATTCGATCAAACTGAGGTCGACGTCGCCGGCGGTTGAGATCGGAGACTACCGTCGAGGCTTGGTCGTTTGCGAGGCTCGATAGGACTCTCTCTTGCTCGTTTTTTTTCGGGTACTTTGTGGTTCGGATTGCCGTCGGCTCTTCTTGGCCGCGATACGGAATACTTCAAACGTGGTGTCATGAAGAAGGTGATCCATGGCCTTCTCTACCGCGACCAGATTGTCGTGCAGCGGGCAGGGCTGCCCGACGCCGCATCGCCCCCCTCCGAATGGGCAGTTATCATCTTTATCGGTACGCTCGAAGAGTTTAAACACGTCGTAGAGCTTGATTGTCTTGGGATCTCGAGCCAGCGCAGCCCCACCGTCCCGTCCACGTGATCCGATCACAAGTCCAGCTTGTGAGAGCTGCGAGAGGATCTTCGCCACGAAAGGATGCTGCAGCCCGCGCGAATCAGCGACGTCCGCGGCGGAAAGCCGTGTCTTCCCTCCGTCGTAAACCTCGGCGAGGCGACTCATAACAGCAATGGCGTATTCGGTTTGTCGTCCATACATCGACTGGTCCCAACAGTGGAGCGTTCAGCTTCTGGTCGCTCGGCTCAGGTCCTTTTCGGAGGACTTATCAAGCATTATAGGCGAAATATCCACTATTGCGATAAAAAGATCGGAAATTATGAATAATAATTCGGAATATTAGGTCTTATTATCTTGATTTATCACCGGGGCGCCTATAAGTTATGAGCGGCTCGTGATCTCCCTTATGACTTGCAATCGTCTTTAGCTCATTTGGAGGAATCAGATTGTCCTATTATTTAGTGAGTGGCCGAACAACTACCACACTCTTTGGATTGTTACTCGCATTTCTCAATGTGAGCAGTCTCGCTGCCATATCTTTGACTTTTTCGATCGCTCAATCTCAGCGCGATCCCAATGATCCAGGCGTACTCGAGCCGTGCCTGACGGCGACGACAGTGTCAGCACGAATGATTTACTCATTCTGTTCAGCAATTGGGGACCATGTTCTGTCAAGGGTGATAGCCCCGCTGACCTGGATGACGATGGACAGGTCGAAACCTCTGACTTACTTGTGCTATTCGCAACTTGGGGGTAACTAGTTCTAATTGGCCCAAGCGGCTGTGGAGCCCCCTTGGATATCTAACTAAACGCTTTGAAGGATCACAATCACATGTTAAACTACAGCACATTTCGACTCATTTTATTCTCCGCAGCAATATCATTTGTGATAGACCCTTATGCATCGGCTCAACTAATTCCAGACTGGGACATAAGGCGCGAAGGTGTAGATGGATTTTACTTCTCTTATAAGGCTTCAGCACACCTGGTTACAGACAGTCAAGGAGCCGTGTATGTCAGCAACAGCACCTTGCGGGTCCAAAAGACTGACATCCAAACGGTGAAATACGCTCCAGATGGCACAGAAGTCTGGACCGTAACCTACGATGGTCCCTCTGAGAATATGGATACCAGTAAGGGTATCATAATAGATAGCGCAGGCGACATACTTGTGCTCGGCAATAGCGAATGCGATTTCCTGGTCATAAAGTATGATGCGTCGGACGGCTCGGTTATATGGGTTAGCCAGCACGATGGTGGAGAGTGTCCGGAATCACCGACCGCATTCACCACAGACGATGTCGGTAACATCTATGTCACCGGCCCTTCCCGGCCCCCGGGATTCGATCACCAAGAAGACTTTTACACTTACAAGATGGATAGCGCAGGCAACGTCCTCTGGACAGCCACCTATGACGGACCTGGCCAGATACTATTCGGTAACGACATTCCAGTTGACATCGCGGTCGATTCAAACGGCGATGTTTTCGTGACCGGCCGCTCGAATGACCCGGGCGGGCATCCGGACTACTTGACGATCAAGTACCGAGGTTCGGACGGCTCTCAACTTTGGCTCAATCGTTATCACTTAGGAACTGATACGCCTATCGACATGCTCATCGATTCAAACGACAATGTCTACGTAACTGGACTAACTCAAAGCGGTATCCATGGTATCACCACCATCAAGTATCGCAATACCGACGGTTTACGATTGTGGGTCGTCTTAGACACTCCGTCAGCCCAGAATTTTGTTACTTCACTGGCTGTCGATTCCCGAGGTGATATTTATCTAGCAGGTAGAGCAGATCCCGACACAGATGAAAGTAACCGTAACGACAATGCTGTAGTGATTAGTCACCGTGCTTCCGACGGCGCCCGGCTTTGGACGACTCTATACGGCGAAAGCATCGTTGGTCATTACGACGCTGCGCTCGATATTAACATTGATGCATCGGATAACGTTTATATTTCCGGCGAGACCAGCAGCTTTGGATCTTGGGCAGATATGCTCATTTTGCAATATGACGCCACCACCGGCCAGATCATGGATCAAGGAACGTATGACGTTCCCACCGAAATGGCCATGGGCAAAGCTCTGGCGCTTGATTTGGCCCAAAACGTAATTGTTTCCGGGACAACGCGGGCAGATCCTTCCGGTTTCATAGATTTCCTGACCCTCAAATATCCTGGCATGCCAGCCAACGTCACCGGCGATCTAGATGGCGACGGTGTTGTCAGCACAAGCGATCTGCTGATCCTATTCAGCAATTGGGGGCCATGCCCACCCCCGGAAAAAGGCGATTGTCCGGCTGATCTTGATGGTGATGGTGTTGTAAACACTAGCGATCTGCTCATACTTTTCGCAAATTGGGGGTGATAGTTTCTCCTGAATTTGCCGGTCTCCTCATATGTGGAGACCGGCAATTTATCCCATAAACAGAGCATAATTCAGTAAACAAAACCAACACAATATTACTAGAGTACGCCGTACACTGATCCCATTACTGACGGTAATCGCCAGCTGACTGCTGGCAGCACCGACCTACGGACAGTTCAACTTTGATCCTACGTACAATGTCAATGCAGGACCGCAGCCGGGAGGTTGTGCCGTCGGGGACCTTGCTCTGAGGCACAGGCCGCCATTAGCAGCACAATGAGCAGGACCGGCGCGGTCACCACACAACTCCCGGGAAGTGGCATCTGAAAAACTCCATGTTTTCTGCTTCATGCGGATTTCAAGAGCAGAAGTTCCAGACTCCGGACAAGGGGAAACAATGTCCCTTCGAACGATCGTAGGAAAGACAGCATGACTGCTCGATCAACTACGGCATCACCTCCAGCCAGTGCCAGGCGGACACGAGCTTAACGTCTGCGTGATCTCCTTTCGAGCCGTTGAAGAGAGCGAACGAAACTGGAATGCGCTGCGCGGATGTGAACTGCACGTCTTGGTCATCCGCTGATGACAGTGATCGAACGATCACGATCCGCCACATACCACCCGACCAGGTTGCTGTAGTCGATGCTTGTTGTGAGGCGGTTGGCTGGATGACGATTGTACCAAGGCCATGTGTATTAGCGTCGAGCGTGGCGCGATTGGCAATTACACCATTCGGCTGATCGATCTGCTCAACATCGGGTATCTTTGCGCCTGATCCTGGCACAAATAAATACCAATCACCATCTGGCCTGTGTGCTGCTACCTTTGCGCTCGGTTGTCCCGTCGTCACCTCATATTGTCGATTCGCCGCCCAGAGCCAGATATTCACCGAGTCTCCCGACCCATCATCTTCCAAGCCAAACCCGATCGGAAGCGGCGGAGCCTCGTCGCTCAATCCGAAGGTCACAGCAGCAGCGTCCGCATACACCTCATTGCCACGAGCCAGATCGAGTGTCTCGTCCTGCCACTCCAGGCAAAGTGCAATTTGCTCAGCGCTACGAACTGCGCGCACGGCAATCGAGGTCGTCTCTTCCGATCGATGTTGCAAGGGTTTTACCGTAACCAGTGTTGGACAAACACCCAGCCAGGCAATATGGGTAGGGTCCGTCATCATAAGCTCGTCTGAAGCTTGGTAGATCTCGATTAGTGCTCCGGAAGCTTCGCCGGGTGGCTGAGGCGCGGATCGAAGGCTTCTGATATACCCAACCAACGCCCAGGCATCAAGCGTGTTGATGGTCTCCTCATCATCGTCATTGTCTTGTGTGACGGCAGCTTCATAAGCGACCATTGGTGTGCCAGGAACTCCGAAAAGGATTGTTCTGCACAAATCTTCAGGCGTTTGGCCTGTCTTAAATAGACCAGACGTAAAATCGGCCGGTCGCACGGGACGTCCCTGGAAATCTACCAGCGCTTCGGCGTTCATTCCGTCTCCTCGCCCCGAATCGCCGTGGCACGTATTGCATGCGAGGGTTGTGAACAGCTCCTTGCCGCGCGCTACAAGCTCGGATGTGATAGGCGGCCTTACGCCTACGCTAATACCCTCCTCAGGTAACGCGAGTTGCTCTCCTTGTTGACGTACATCATGTACATACTCCGCGAGGCCTGCAATCTGGCTTTCGGTCAACACACCGCCAAATCCGGGCATGGCACTACGAGGTACTCCTTCAGTGATCGTGCGTTGAAGATCAGAGAGCACGTGCTCCCGGTCCGCCCAAGGCGAGGAATATCGGAAGGGACTGTCAACGAAGTTACGTGGTGGTGGTAACAATAGCGCCGCGGCAGGTCCGTCTCCGCGGCCCTCTGATCCATGGCATGTTGCACAATTGCGGATGAATTGCACACGTCTTTCTTCTGCGGTTGGTAGATCGAAGACGTTTACGACGCGCAGTGGCTCCATATCCCACTCTTCATCCTCAACGTCAAATACCATGGTGTCCCCGGCGCTGGATCTACTATCCAATGCCGGGTTTGCCACA
This sequence comes from Planctomycetota bacterium, assembly GCA_022574595.1. GTDB lineage: Bacteria > Planctomycetota > Phycisphaerae > Phycisphaerales > SM1A02 > JACZRS01. The sequence goes on from JACZRS010000018.1 coordinate 4,863, forward strand.
TCTGCAGCAAACGCGGTGTTCTCCGCGGTAAGTCCCGTGTTGCTGACTCTTTGTGGAGTTGCCGAGACAGTGGCAGTTTCCGGCAGGCTGATTCGTACCGCATAGGCCAAGATGAAGAGGTTTAGGCCGAAGATCGCAACTATCGGAATTGCCATAACAATTGGCGAGAGTTTCCGATCACCATCGGATGTAAAGAGCCAGCGCATGTGACGGAGCAGGAGAGTTTGCATCAGTTTGCTGCCTTTAGAAATTCAAGAATCGATTGATGTTCATCAGCGGTGAGATTTGCTCTGACACGCATATGATGTAGAACGATCTCCCACTGCCGATCACTCAGTGAGGCGGGGTTTCGGATGTTGTGGCACCGAATGCAGTTCTCTGCCCACAACTTTGCACCGCCGGTGGTAATAGGTGATACGCCTTCTCCTACTTGTGCTATGGAGGTTGTATCAGGTTCTCTGTCAGCAATTTGCTGTTCTGTCTTACATCCGTGTAGTGCCAGACTACTGATGCCGATTAAGAACAGTGATTGCATCGAATTGCGAATATTTAATCTCATAGTCATTGTTGTCATCCTTTCAGAAACCGATAGAGAACATTGCCTTGATTGCATCGAAGTCATCTCCGCCGTCAATTTCTGTGTGTTCATAGGCGAGTTTGAAAACCGTGCTCGGATCCAGCCAGTAGTTCACGCCAAGCGTCCACCGATTCTGATCGAAAGCTTCCGGAGCTCCGCTTGGCAAGTCGAGCCAACCATACCGGCCAACGAATTCCATTTTTCGGAGAAATTCCAGGTCGGACTTAGTAGGTCTATAGGCAAGTTGAAAGTAGCCACCACTTCGCTCGTTGTTGAAAGTCAGCAGTTCCTCAAGCCCTTCTTCCTCTTCTTCCTCCATATGCCCACCTTCTTCTGCGTGTCCTTCCTCTTCAGCGGCAAATGCAACATCATCGACATCTGAGAACACCAATTCGAATCGCACGTCGATAAGTCCACCCAACAGATCGCTTTCAGTTACATAGCTGATGTCGATCGATTGGAGTAGTGCATCAGCCTGCTGATCGAAGCCGCTAGGTGTTACATTAGAAAACTGGAATGAATATCCGAGTTCGACTTCAGGGATGGGTAGGAATCCAATACGCCCACCAAACGCTTTGTTATTATTGATGTCGTCAAAGTTCTCGAAATTGAGAGTTCCCACACCGTGGCCTTCTATATTTAGGCTCGGTCCGTTGGATAAGTAGAAGGCATAGTTGGCCTTGGCGTCAGCGATCGGGAATCCGCCTCGAACATACGCTCCCAGGCTTGACATTGGGACAAGGCCGCCATGATGACCGAAAGCCATCGGTGCGTCCGGCAACTTGTTGATCCAGGACGGATGCAGCCGCTCGCCGAAGATGCCGAACGGGGTGAGAAACTTGCCGGCACCGAGCGTGACGTAATCATTGAGGATGTAGGAGGCATGAGCGTACTCAAGCTCGACCTCGGTCTTACCTTCGCCATCCTCGGTTTCAAGCCCGAACTCAAGCTCGGCTTCAAAGAGCAAGCGATCGCTCAGCTCCCACAGGATGATTGGTGCTACAACGGCGGTGAAGGAGGAATCTTCCCCCTCTTGATTCGTGAAGCGTGTAAAGGCAAAGCCCGTTACGTGGAAATTTGATTCACCATACTTGGTTTCGAGGAGTATTTGCTCAATCATATCTTGAGTGAGTCGTATCCGCTCAAGTTCGGGCCATGTAGGCCCGGAAGCATCTTGAAGCAAGGCCCGCTCTGCGTCCGCTTGCGCTTCTCGTACTGCTTTCATCTCAGCCCATAGTGCTTCAAAGTCCTTCTTCAAGGCCTGGTGCTCGGCGCGGGATACCGTGGCTTCGCCCGGAGGTTGTCCCTGGCCTAGCACTGTGCCGCTGCACAATGCCAGACTGATAAGTGCGATATAAGTATGCGTTGTGTTCATATCAATTCGCTCCTTAGTCTTGTTTTTCTTCACTGAGCACGAACTCTACCGAAGTCTTGTCATTGGCTTTAACCTCGACTTCCTGCTCAAACTCGCCCAATGTTTCGTGCCAAACTCGAAGTGTGTACTTGCCCGGTGGTATGTCAGTTAGTTCGAACTTGCCCTTTTCATCGCTCACGGCGTAGTAAGGATGCTCCGTGACGATGATCCACGCTTCCATCCAGCGGTGGATATCGCAACTCACGCGGATCCGCTCCGGACGCCGGAACTTGACAGTCATTTCTTTGACCGGCCCGGGCATGGCGATGTTCTTTGAGCGGTTCTTCTTGGGCCAGGTATGGACATTGTGAAGGACGCCGTCACTGTTGAGCAGCTTCAATGGTTTGCCGCGTTCAACCAGAACGATATGGGGTTTGAATACGCAGCCTTTCTGGTCCAATGTCGGCCGATCCTTAGGATCTTTGGGTTCTTCGAACGCTTTGCCGGTCTTGATGTTTTTAAGCGACACAACCGCCCAGTGCACTTTCATCTCCTTGGAGACGACGAGATTTTCGCTATAGACAGGCTCGCTGTGACAGACGTCTTCCTTTGTTTTGATATCAACCTGCTCCAAGTTAGGCCGGGTGCCTTCGAAGCGCACGACACCAGTGATGGTTCCGCCAGAGGTGACATCAATAGGCTTGTACTTGTCTGGTGCACTTCGACTCTGCACTGCTCCGAAAAGTAATAGACTCAAGAGACCGAAAGTTGTAATGCGTATAAATGTGTTCATTGGTGATCTCCTATTGATCGATGGGGTCAGCAGAAAAGAACAACTATCGTTCGATCCCAGGCTGTGGTTGCCCCATGAGACTGCGTGTGTAAAAAACAAGTTGCCAGACCTGTTCATTGGTCAAGGCTGGTTGCGCTGGCATTGGTGTACCGGGAACGCCGCAACGGATTCGTTTGTACAGTTCAAAGACGTCCGATCCACCACGGATCGGGTCGCTGGTCAAATTGCGCACTTTGATGGGTCGCCCCAAATCGTCGAGTGGCATGTCCAGTCCATCGCCCTTACCTGATGGGCCGTGACATGAGGTACAACTCTCCATAAACAACGTCTCTCCTCTTGTAAAGTTTGTGCGGAATTGGGGGCCTGGCATGGCCAAGGTGATTGGTTCTTCGGTTGTAACTCTTTCAAAGGCGATTTCCGCGATGTCTTGGGATGTCATCTCTTCATCGCCAGTAAATTCTTGTGTAAGTTTGTCAACCCAACCAAGCCGATTCAGTTCCAGGACATAGTCCACTAAAATGCTGGTGGATTCATCTGAAAGCCAAGGGGCTGCTGGCATCTGCCCATGCACGCGCCCATGTTTGATTGTTTGTATGAGATCTTCACGAGTTGGGATGCTGTCCAAGGTTGAGACGTAGCGGAACGGTTCGTTGCGGAAATCGCGCGGCGCTACGTCTAGCGCCATTCGCGCGATACCATCGCCCCGCCCGCTTGTCCCATGACAGGCAGCGCAATTTGCCTGGAAGAGCTCATACCCCATCGAGCCGGGAGATACTGTGGGACTCATTGCTGGTTCTGAAGTAATTGGACCCTTGGTCTGACAGCCCACAAAGAATACTGAAACGGCAATTATCACAACAATGACTGCGACGAAGTACTCCCATCTGATTGATCTTTGCTGTGCTTTGACGTGGATGTTCGTCGGCTCATCGCCGCTAATATCCCAAAGTCTCAGCGAATCTGTTTTTTCATCCAAAGTTTTTACTGGATGATTTGCTTTTTTCATGACTTTACTCCGTTGTGTTGTTTGTTGTCGCATGGTTGAGCCACCTATCGAATTAGATAAAGCAAGGGAAAAAGGAAGATCCAGATGACATCTACGATGTGCCAATAAAGCCCACCCAGATCGACGGGCGTGAAATAGCCGTTGTCAAAGTGTCCTTTTAGAGCGCGTATCAATAGCCAAGTGATGACGCCGATGCCGGCCAGCACGTGCAAGCCATGAAGCCCCGTCATGACGAAGTAGATTCCAAAGAACAGGTGTGCGTTAGGCGGACGCTCAAGGGGCTCAGTTGAAGCAAAGTCAGCGCTAGATTCGATAGTGCTGTACTTGCGATTTGCTTCATCTTGAAGCCGCACAATACCCGAAGGACCGGATGGCGCTAGAGCAATGACTGATCTTGGCAGGATTACCTGCCCATCAACAATGAGAAGCTTGCCGTCAGCCGCGACCTCTGCGTCCGAGATTTCATCCTGGGCATCCGTTTGTAGCGTACGCACATGCACGACGATGTCCATGAGATCCTGATCACGCAGTGCCGGGTTGCCTCCCCGTGGAAGCATCGCCGCACCGGTCGTGTTAAGCGGATCCTTCGGCGAGCGGCCAACGATCAGGAACTCAACGAAGCTGGGATCATCAAGACTGGCAACAAACTCACTTGTTTGCAAGGGTTTACCTAGTCCTGGCAATCCTTCGCCTTTCAGACCATGGCAGGCCATACAGGATCGCAAGTACAATGTGCTGCCCTTGACAGGATCACCGGGTTCGAGAAATACAATCCCAACCGAACTGGGGTTTAATTCTTGATCGTATGAACTGTCTCTATCATGATCTCCTTCGTAGAACTGCACACCCCATACAAGGTTGTCATGGAATTTATGTGAGTACTCGATCCACTTAATTCCGAGGAAGTCGATGGCGCACAGCAACGTGAGGCCAAGGAACAAGCACAGTCCACGACGATAATTTCTCTGAGCGCACCATACCGCCAGTGCCATCGTGAAGCTGCTGACAATTAGCACACAAGTGTTGATGGCACCCCAAGTCGTGTCAAGGAATTGACTTCCATAGGCGAAGATGTCCGGATGGCCCGCGCGATACACGGCGTACAAACAGAACAGCCCGCCGAACAACAGAACCTCCGTTGCCAAGAACAGCCACATGCCGAACTTGGCGGCCTCGAACTGTTGCGAGGTATTGTCGAAGTGATGCGCCAAATGTTCCGGACGATCGTCGACAAGCGCGTTGATGTTAGGCGTTGTCACCGTCATGACTCGCCCCCTAACGGTCCTACCTGTTCGTTGCTTATCGAACGGAGTCGGGCGGCTCCTGCCTCGATCACCCGAATCAGCTCGTCACCGATGGGGAGGGTGAGGTAATAGAAAACGCCCTGCTCTATAACCGCCGCATCGTCCGACGACAGCTGTTCACTGATTGCGATGATGCGCACACCGGAGCACATCTCCTGCAGCGCTGCGATCTGCTGCCGGGCGATTTCCTGTCGTTCATGAATACGATCGATGATGGCAATTTGCGGTTGCTCTCGATGCGCGAATTCCGAAAATCGCTGCGTCTTGTTTGCGGTGACTATCTTGAAACGAGCGTCGCTCAGTCGTTTTCTGAGAAATTCAACTGTGTTCTGATCGGGGCTGTCAACGAGGATTCGGATCATGTTGTTCTTGCTTGCCGGTGTTAGTTCTCGACCGCAACCGGGCGAGAAACACGGCCTTCCATCTGTGGAGTAAAACAACATTTGTGCCAGAATCTGTCCATCTGCGCTAGCATGGTCAAGGCCTCGAAAACATCGGCCTGGGCCCCAGGCGAGACACAGGGCAGGATAGTGATCGATACCTGCGAGGAATCTGGTCGATTTGCAGAGCTGCGTCATCTGATTCTCATCTCAAGTGAGTCGCCGGTAGGCCCTTGGTGGACTCCGACTCGGTTGATATACGATATTTAGATCATTATATCTTATTTAGAGCCAGAGTCAACTGAAAAGTCTAGATCGGGAGCCGATACGCCTTAGCCAAGCCTGCGCACCTGCGTCCGCACTTCGGTTGCATACGGCTATCAATCAATCTGAAAGCAAACTGGCTGGTCCCTCGGTTTTGGTGAAGGTAGACGCTTTCGCACTCTGCCCGTACTGTCTAAAAACTCGGCCGACCTGTAAGTCGTTGCATGTTGGAAGTTTGGGATAGTGTGGATTGGTGCAAATTCGGCCGATTTCAGTACTCGAGACAATGGTACAATCACCGCGTAGGGTCTAAATAGTCATCCGAAGCGCCGCCCGCGACTTTGTATCTACCGAAGCATGATCCAGTGGCCTTCGTCCGGTAAGGGGCATTATGTAGTGGGAAGGCCAATTGAGGCGCGAGCAGTTCGCCGGACTATGGGGATTGCCGCCGAAAGGCTTCTTGTCGTGTTCTGAAATTCCAAATGAGAGTTTGAGCCCCTACAAAATTGCACTCCAAAAAAAGGGAGGATTACGCTTCGGAAGAGTGGACAAACTCATACAAGTGGCCACAACGCTAGTGATAACACTCAAATCCACTCCTTAGCTGAATAGCCTTCAAGATACCGGGTTAGTACTTTAGAATGGTTGGAGACACCTGCGGCCATGATCCTGCTGACGGGCACTATTCGATCTCTCACTTGAGGAGCGATACTCCATGATGTGTTTGATAGGAAAAGCCGTGCAGTCGAGTAGAATCCGTTTTCTGATTCTAATAGGATTAATACTGGTGCTTACCATACCGGTTCATGGCGCTGCAATTCGATTCGTGGATGACGATGCCAGGCCTGGCGATGGCACCAGTCGGGAGACCGTGTTTGACGATTTACAAGATGCGATAGACCTAGCTAGTTACGCGAAGAACGGCATCACATAAATATGGGTGACGGCTGGAGTTTACAAGCCTGATCGCGATAGCGATAATCGTGACGCCTCCTATGAAATGCTAAACGGTGTGGTACTTTATGGTGGATTTGTTGGTGGTGAAGAGAATCTTGAAGAGCGCGATCCCGAGACCAATGAGACAATACTCAGCGCAGATCTTCAAGACAACGATGCTCCTAATGCAGGTATTGTCGTTCCGACTGTTTTTGACAATAGCTTTCATGTTCTTCTCGCTGAAAATGAACTTGGGGAGCGTGTTGTTCGGCTAAAGAGAAATGAACTTACTGACAACGGGCAGCTCAGCTTCACTGATATAATCTCGCTAGTAACTAATGATTTGACAAGGATAGTTCTAGCAGGCGATTTGAATAACGATGGTCGACCAGACATCATTGCAATCAACGATGGAGAGGCTGCTCCATTGAGCGTTGGGTTGGGCTCATCTCTCGCAGTCCACATCAATAACACCAATTTGCTGTGCCCCCGGGGATCTCGACGGTAGTGGCTCTGTCGGCACCAGCGATTTGCTTGAACTCTTTGCCCAATGGGGTACAGCAGGACCAGCTGATTTCGACGAAAGCGGATCTGTTGGCACCAACGACCTTCTCATCCTCTTCGCCAACTGGGGGCCGTGTCCGTAGCAACTAATGGTAAATGCACTTGATGCCACGATGCCTTCTTCACTAATGCCAAATGCCTTTTCCTATCCCCAATTGTTTAGAAGTATTAATAGATCAGCGAATCCCACACTGCAGTTGTTGTCAAAATCTGCAGGGCAGTTGATGCAATCAGCGCATGGCCCCCAACACTGCCTAAGCTGTCGCCCGGGCCTCCAAACCCGCATTTTGAAGTAGAATTCTGCGTAGCACCGTCGATTCCGATCAAAAGCATCGGTTTATGACTTGACAGAAGGGAGCAAGCGTGTTATGCAGGTGATTGGAAAGCGGGGCAGAGTGAAGGTTAGTTGAGGAATATCGCCTTAGACGCATCACGACTTTAGAATTGGTGCGCCAAGCAAATGTCAAGAAGCATAATGAGTACAATTAAGTTTGCCTTACTTGCGGCATTGACAATCGCCTGTTGGTTCCGTACGTCGACGGCGCAGTTTGCGAAATTCGTTGACGAGACATCACAGCGAAGCGTCGTCGCCGGCAACCTCTTCGCAACCGACAGCCAGGAGAAGGACTACGCCTGGGGTGATGTAGATAAGGATGGCGATATCGATCTGGTCATTGTCCGCAAGGAACCGTTCTCCACAGCGGGCAGAAGGGTCAACCTTTTGTTGATCAACGAAAACGGTGTGCTGGTTGATCGCACGAGCGAATTCGCCTCAGCCTCAGATGTGTTCGGCGATCTGGGTTTCAATACGCCAACAAACGATCGTGACGTGGTTCTGGTTGACGTCAACAATGACGGCTGGCTGGATATTGTCACCTCGCCGACAATCACCGAGGGCTTGGCGAAACATATCTCACATCCGCGTGTTTATATCAATCTTGGGGACGACCCGCCCAAAGGCGGCGTTTGGCAGGGGTTTGAATATCAGGATGCGCGCATTCCGGAAATGCATCCCACGTCGGGACCGCGTTTCTGCGGGATGGCCGCTGGCGATCTTACAGGCAATGGGCTACCCGATCTTTACTTCGCCGACTACGATGATGGCGTCCCTGGGCAAACTTACGACTACCAAAACAAATTGTTGGTGAATGTTGCCAACGGCATTTTCTTTGATGAGAGTTTGACGCGCATGGGCAGTTTGTTTGATTATGGTGGCGTAGTCGGAATCGAGAACTACCTTTTCTCGAGTTTTGGGACGGCCACTGCGATCGGAGATATGAATAATGACGGGGTGAACGACGTAGTTAAGCAGACGGCGTTACATCCACCCTACCATTTGGCTATCGTTTACAACGACCCGGAAAACGAGGGCTTCTTTAACCAATACGATGTGATTAACACTGCTGGGGGTTACCACGTTTCGATCGGCGAACTCAACAACGACGGCATCCTGGATATCGTTGTCACACAAGACGGTGCCGACGAGTACATGCTTGGCACCACACTCGACGCTAACGGCAGGCGAAACTATCTTACAATTAACTTCCCCAACGTTAGCCAAGGATTCGGCGGAAACTCAGTGATCGCCGATCTCAACAACGATGGCCTCAACGACGTCGTCATTACGGGAGTCGATGTCCATAATTCAGGATGTAGTGCAAAGACACACATCTTCCGAAACCTCGGTGGCGACATTCCTCCATTCTCCACCGAGGATCTGACGGTCGGCATTCCGGAAAACTTGCTTAGGGGCGGACACGATGTGGCCATTTTCGACCTCAACGGCGACGGTTGGCTCGATATTGTTCATGGTCGATGTAACAGCACGGAGATCTGGATTCAACATCCTTACGGAATAATCTTCGATTACCCTCAGGACTTGCCAACGTTCGTGGCTCAAAACATGCCGTTTATAGTGCAGGCACAACTTACCCCAATTGGAGGGACAATTGCATCCGGAACACCTGCATTGCATTACGCAATAAACGATGATGTTTTCACCAGTGTCATGATGCAACATCTAGGGGGTAACCTCTATGAGGCCGCGCTGCCACCTGGCACTTGTCTCGATAGGATCAATTATTATTTCTCAGCCACCATGAACGAAGAAAAGGTGTTGAGCATTGATCCCCCCGATGCCCCGACAGTGTCATATACTGCTGTAGTTGCAGATGGACTAGAAGTCACTTATCTCAACAATTTCGAATCAGGCGATGACGTTTCTCACTGGGCGATCGAGAGTGATGCTTCATTGGTAACCGGCGAGTGGGAACAGGCAGATCCGAACGGAACGTTTTGGTTTGGACAGGCTGCACCGGAAGATGACGCGACTCCAGGAGAAGGCAACGTCATGGCATTTGTCACTGACAACGGACCTCCAGGTGGTGGAGTTAACGCCAATGATGTGGATGGCGGACCAACCTATCTCATATCGCCATCGTTCGATCTGCAAGACACGAATGCCATGATCTCCTACGCACGCTGGTTTTTTACGATCGGTGGTACGCCGGATGCGCTAACCATAGAAGTGTCCAACGACGGCTCAAATTGGGTGATAGCGGAGACGGTCGATGGCCCAGAAAGCGAATGGTATATCGCAGAGTTTCTTGTAAGCGATTTTGTAGAACCATCTCAAAGTGTTCAGGTTCGGTTCTCTACCGCCGATGCTGATTCTTCGATTACCGAAGCGGGCATCGATGACTTCCAGGTTGAACAATTCATTTGTGATCCAGCCTGCCTGGGCGACCTCGATGGCAACGGCAGCGTAGACACATCTGATCTGCTTGAACTCTTCGCTCAATGGGGTACAGCAGGACCAGCTGACTTCGACAAAAGTGGTACTGTCGATACTGCCGATCTACTCATCCTCTTCGCCAACTGGGGGCCGTGTCCGTAGAAGAACTTATTGCCACGAAAACACCCCACCTATCTGCACATTTAGCGATTTGCATAGCTTAGATGGCCTCAGAGTCGTTTAATCAGCTCGACGCCAGAAAATGCGAGCTAGGCCGGACTTTTTCGCGCCAGAATGGATGCTGTGAGTGGTTGAGGCTTGCTATGTGAAACTGAGCTTAGAATACTCTCGTGAAACGCCGCCTGTTCAAACTCGCATTGATTCTCGCACTTGGTGCGGTTGTTAATGTTGCCGTGGCGTGCGGGTGTGCGCTTTGGGCACCCATGGTCTCCAGCGGTCCTAATAGTAGGGGTGAGTATTCAAAGCTTGCTCCGGGAATGCCGTGGCCGAGATCGGTTCCCGCAGATTGGCCATCACTACATTCCGGAAGTTGGGGCGTCGGTTGGGTCATGACTACTGGGACCTTTAATGGTAACATTCCAGAAGGTCAGGCAATCGCTGAGGGTCGGCCGAGCCTCTACGGTCTTTCTGTCATCCTATTTGGCGTACCGTTTCGAACTCTTGAGTGCCAGTTCCAAATGCAAATTTATGAACCCTACCGTCGCATAGACACGATGATAGCTGCAATATACTCACCAGAAATAATTTCTTCGAGCGGTTCCATGGGCTGTATTCCTCTACGCCCCATCTGGCCAGGCTTTGCCATAAACACGATCTTTTATGCAGTTATTGTGTGGCTGCTTTGGTCAAGTCCATTTGTTGCACGCCGAATGATCCGCCGTAAAAGAGGTTTGTGCATTAAGTGCGGTTACGACCTGCGTGGAAGTTCCGGGGGCGGGGGTGACGTGTGCCCGGAATGCGGAGGGGAGCGTTGAACCTACGCTGGCTCATCTTTGACCATGTGCCGCCCGGCATCAAACTGACACCACAGCAGCGACGTGGTTTTCGCCGCAAGGTCAAAGATGCAGATGTTTCCATCTCGTGGAAAAATGAATTGCTCGCATTCTTGATCAGCCTTCCGCTGATCTTTGGATGGATCTTCCTCTTATTCTTGATAGGGCTCGTAATCCCTCTAAACGTGGCGCGTTTCCCTCTGATGATCGCCGGTAGTTGGGTCATCGTCACAGCACTGAGCTGGCGGTATGCCCGCGGAGCAACGTTTGCGGCACTGCGGGAGATGGGCTATGACGTTTGCCTCAATTGCGGTTATTGGCTTCGTGGTCTCGGCGATGAAGTGAACCAATGCCCGGAATGTGGCTGGGGCCGTGAAACTGAGGCGTAGAATGAAGCTATGAAACGTCGCCTGTTCAAACTTGCATTGTTCCTCCTTCTTGGTGCAGTAGTTAATGTTGCTGTGGCGTGGCTCATAGCAGTCAGAGTCAATGTTGTTGGAAGTGGGCCTGATTTAATTGAGATTACCTACGAAAACAGCCAACCGACTGGGGTCTGGCTTCTCTCCCGTTGGACGCAGATGGGTGTGACTTGCTATACGTCATATCATGAATACTACGGTTATGCTGTGGCTTATGACCCCGAGAGTGACAGCAACCCCATCGATGCGATCCATATCACGACACCCAGCCCGTCTGAAGTTACACCGAAGTGGACCGGTTTGAGAACACCGGTATCAAGGGGCATCGACGAATTCCGTGAGGTGAGGGGATGGGGCTGGCCGTGTTCGTCTATGTGGAGCGAATATTTTCTCGACTTCTCTGTGCCTGCTAAGTCAGGTTGGAATTTCACAAGTGGTATCGACCCGCGTGGCTTAGGTTTGTCGTCAACTCGCCAATACAATGATCCATTCCCTAGAATTCTACCAGTTCGCCCCATCTGGCCAGGTTTCGCAATCAACACGGTCTTCTACGCTGCGATTCTTTGGTTGCTCACACTTGCTCCTTTCACTGCGCGCCGAATGATCCGCCGCAAGCGAGGATGTTGTCTTAAATGTGGCTATGACCTGCGTAACGTCGAGCATGAAAAGTGTTCTGAGTGTGGAAAGGAACTTTGTGCGAGGGCGAAGGAGTGAAGCGCCGCTTGTTCAAGCTCGTAGTCTTCCTCCTCCTCGGGGCGGTTGTCAGTTGTCTTGAAGTTGTAGCTGTCGAAGTAGGGATCAATTGGAAGTACGCTATGAATTCGGGTCGAGTAGCGTGGTACGGTCGTTCCTCGAAACAGATCCCTTATTGGTCATACCTCAGTCGTGAAATGTTCAGTTTCACCTCAGTTACAGCTTTCCGAGTATCGTCAGATCCAGGACGACGACCAAATATACCTGTTGATACCCAAGGCTTGCCGTATTGGTTTGACGAGCAAGGAGAGACTGATCGCAATCCAGCCGCAACCTATCAAGGCGCTTATGGCTGGCCAATGCGGATCCTCTGGTCTGGTGGCTACTGGTACGATGAGCATTTACCTTTTAGCGAAATGTCAATCGTTTTCTGGCGCGGTCAAGAGACCCCACGACAGGTAATCCGCCCTCTCTGGCGGGGTCTTGCGGTCAACACGGGTTTCTATGCCATGATTGTGTGGATGTTGTGGTCGAGCCCGTTTGTTGTTCGCCGAATCATCCGCCGTAAGAGAGGCATCTGCATCAAGTGCGGCTACGACCTGCGCGGTACGAATCACGATAAATGTCCAGAATGCGGCACTAGACCAACTTACGTGGCTCTCCATCGGGCCCGCCGCAAGCGAATGAGTACTTGTTAGGAGAAACAATTATGCTTAGCTATCTCAGGTTGGCAACCTTGCTCTCGTTGGCTTTGCTGGCGGGATGCGGTAGGAATCCGGCACGGCCAGCAAAGGTTGCACCGGACGAGTTGAAGAGGCCCGCGTACAAAAACTTCTTCGAAGTCTTCGGCGGCGGTGAGCAAGAATTCCATGGGGCTATGATTTACACCAGGGCGGGGCCAAACGGTCCTCAGATGTACGATGGCAAGGCATCCGTAGGGGTATTCCATCCAATTGCAGGACATAATGACATGGTTCTTGCCATCCTATACGACGCGAATCCGATCACCGATCCACCACCGATGCAGCTTCAACTCTTGGGGCGATTCGATGAAGCTGGGATAATGTGGGGTGAGCCCGGCGATCCGATGATTCTCTGTGATTTGAGACAGGAGCAAGTGGATTGGGCGTTTGGAAACGGGATACCTCAACCCCTGATTGATGAAATGGTACGGGTAGCAATCGATGCGGCCTGGAGCAGCGAGTTACCTGTACGAAATCAGTTTGGGCGTTTCATCCTCGTAGACGCGGATGGATACTTCCCGCCGACTACAGACACTGAAGATAAAGCGATTGAAGATGAAGCAGAGCGGTCAGATCAGCCGCCAGATTGAACTCCTCGGTGTAATTCTCCTCGGAATGATCGTATGAAACGTTGCCTGTTCAAACTTGCATTGTTCCTAATTCTCGGCGCGATTGTAAACATCGTTGTGGCGTGGGGGCTCGCTGTCTTCATCGATCTGAGCGGTGCGCCTATCTCGGCCGAGGGCGTCTCGTCGGCCGATCCTCCTGCCTGGTCATTCGTCTCGTACCGCCGACCAGGCGTGTGGTCGATATTTGCTGCGGCTGTGACAACAGAGGAGCATGTGCGGGTCGGAATGTTTGGCTCGGGGCTTCGAGATGCCGATGATTTCTTCCACCATTCATATCCATACCGGCAGCCCATCCCGGAGTGGTTGCCGACATGGAGCTGCGTTCGGAAACGCCCCGGTGCGAGATTCCCTAAGATAGAAATGGTCATTGAGGAAGCAAGGGGATGGCCGCTGCTGGCGCTGAAGTACGAGAAACACTGGCATGGCGCCGTGCCGTATCCAACTGACTGGGGAATTGAGCTATGGCGCCACCGCTCGGCGGCATGGTCGAGCTTTGCTATGGTGACGCTGCCTCTCCGCCCGCTCTGGCACGGCTTTGCGATCAATACACTGTTTTATACAGCAGTTCTTTTGCTAGTAACCTTAGGCCCGTTAACTGCGCGAAGAATGATCCGCCGCAAGCGTGGTCGATGCATCAACTGCGGCTACGACCTGCGCCACGTCGAGCATAAAGTGTGTCCGGAGTGTGGTATTGCAGTTAGCCCTGCAACTGCAGCCAATGGTTAGATACCAAGGATTACCTCGTGCTTCGGAGCTTCAGAGTGATCCGAAAAGGGTTTCGCCGAACCACCACAGTCCGACGAAAGCCAGAAGGTCGAATACGAGAAGCAGACGTTCAAGGTTTTCACGATACTTCGGCGATGGCTTGCGGTTTGCGCCATGAAGGAACCCGTGGAAGCGAAGGTCATATCGCCAAGCTGAGACACACTTGTTTACTTGGTAAAGCCAAGCAATGAAAAATAGGTTTGCGACATAGCCTAGCAAACCTAAACGGATAAGAATGGGCAATACAAGAATATACGCGAGTAGGGGAATAAGTAACAGTGCCCAGCCCAGTCTTGGCACACGCATTGGTGCGGACAAGACATCCTTGTCGTAGCTGAGACCGCATTCGGGACACGAGCCAGGGACAGGCAGATCCCTCAAACAGTATCCGCATCCGGGACAGATTGGATCACTGTTCTGTGTCATCTGTCAGATCCTCTTATGGACATCAAGCAGTTAGAATTCAATTACGGACGTTGACGACTACCCGCTGACACCATAGACATTATATCCGGTAGTCTTGAGCGTCGGCGTTGTGTGCAAAAGTCTCTGGCGCTCCAAATAACGAATAGAAAGGCAGTTGAAGCAAGTCCGATGAAACAGCGTAGAACTAGAGGATACCAGAAGAACATCAAGTCACGACAGCTATTCTTATCGTTTGTCGCAATTGGTGGCATGGGAGTTCTGGGGTGCGCAGCAATGGTTACTCAATGGATAAAGGACGGGTGGCTAACACAGTGGTGGCACCCCCATGATCCGCTGTTCACGATTCTATTATGCACATCAATTGGTGGCTTTTTAGGGCTGGTAACAGTGCCATGGGTTGTACCCTGTCTTCTCAGGAAAGATCTTCGCATCGCGGTCCCAATAGTCTACGCAACTAGCTTCGTGATCGTAATAGTTTTCACCTTCTACAAACGGACGGGTCTTACTGGACCGCTTCTGGCAGCAATACCCGCGATTGTGAGCGTTTGCTTTTCCAGTCTCATTGCTAAATTTGTCCTGCCCTCGAAGATTTCTACAGATACCACGCGATGTTGCCCAAATTGCAGCTACGATCTTCGCGGTGATCTTAAACAAGGATGCCCGGAATGTGGCTGGGGACGTGAAGCTGAGGCGTAGAATGAAGCGATGAAACACAATTACACGATCATATCAGTGATTCTCTTCTTGCTGGCTTTAATGTGCCTGGTAGGAGCTGAGCGTTTTGGACTTATTAATCTCGGATTGTCATCGGGTTATTACGGTGAATACAATAAGGCGATGGCTGTTCTAAGGAAACATGAAAATGTTCAGTACATCGGCTGGCTTGGCAACAAGGATATTACGCTTGAAGATTTCTCAATCGATGTACGGATAAACCAGCAGTGGCTCGCATCGTTTTATGTTCCTGACGGTGCTCAATTCGCTGAGAGTGAAGGGGTGCTTATTCGAAGCCGCACAAAATTTGGCTATGGCTGGTTTCTCACATTCGGAGTTGATGGTAATTTGGCTCCATATTTCGATGGAACAATCAGCGATATCAATGATTTCATAGATAGATTCGACGAGATCGTCATGTACTTACAGATTAATCCAGAAGATGTATTAAACGAACGCCACTATGGAACAAGGCAACGCGGCAATTCTATCTGCCTGTCGATTGAGGGTTTAGGGCCGAAGTGATAAAGCATCTCAGAACCATACTAGTATTCCTACTTCTTGGCGCGATTGTTAATGTTGCTGTGGCGTGGGGAATTGTGGTTGCGCGCGGTGATTCAATTATCATGCCGGCCCAATTCAAGTTCTCAGATCCGATACCGCCTCGTTGGGTCTTTTCGTATACGAAGGGAACAGGCTTTCGTATGCTTTATACTTTCCTGTCCGACGATTTCGGCAAACGTCGCTCTTCTCCTCTTCAAGTTGCCCGCGCTCCAAACTGGGGACGTGCCCGAGTTCCACCTACTCGCGAGGATTACGAACTTGGAGAAGAATGGCATGAGTATGCGCATGGGTGGCCATGGCCTTCTTTGTTTTCACGGGTGCGTACACCAAGTGAAAAACTCTTTCCGATGAAAAGTGAGGGAGCGATTAAGGTTCACGTTTGGCGCTCATCCACTACGGCTACGATGTCGAATACTCGCTACCTACCATTGTATGCGATATGGCGACCATTCATTGCTAATGTTGCATTCTACTCAACTTTGATTGCTAGTTTGCTTATACTTCCCGGCTTGGTACGGAGGCAGATTCTGGCATCTCGAGGAGGATGTGCGCAGTGCGGCTACGACCTGCGCGGCGACTTCTCGGCAGGCTGCTCCGAATGTGGTTGGGGACGGGAAGCTGAGGCGTAGAATGATGCTATGAAACGGTGGCTGTTCAAACTCGTGTTGTTCCTCCTCCTCGGCGCGATAGTTAATGTTGCTGTTGCGTGGGGATGTGCGTATACAAGTAATTACAAATATCACGGTATTAGCGAGGTCGAAAGAGAAATAACACCAAGACAACTGCAATGGTGGGTAGATCATGCGCCAGACGGTATCCTAACTATTCCGGATCTACTATGGGACGAAAGGCCAAGGCACTTTGGTTTTAGCGAAACACTAATGGAAGCGCGCTACTATAATGTGATGCCGCAAAGTATCGTTGTCCTTAGACGTGCCGGGTGGCCACTGCTATCGCTTGAAGGGGCGCAGTGGTGGTACGGTGCAAATGATACCATCAAGTATTTCGTATTCGAAGCGGGGCTACCATTTGGTGGCTTTTGGGAGTGGCTCCTGCTACGTCCAATCTGGCCCGGCTTCGCAATCAACACAATCTTCTACTCCACGATTCTTTGGCTATTTACGCTCGGCCCATTCACCGTTCGCCGAATGATCCGCAGCAAACGTGGCCTGTGCATCAAATGCGGTTACGACCTGCGCGGAACATCCGAGAGCGGCTGCCCGGAATGTGGCTGGGGACGTGAAGCTGAGGCGTAGCATGAAGTTATGAAGTCTGCGAAGAGTATTTGACGTATATGTCGTGCATGGTGATTGGGACGCATTATAATTGGCTTTGATATTCCAGATTGGTGCTGGGAGAAACACCCTAGTGACTATTTCCTTAACCGAATTCTTGTCGGAAGTAGAAGAACGTGCCAAACAGCTAGGTCACGTAATGGGATCTTGGGAGCAAGTGCTTTCCTCTGCTACATTTGAGTCGGAGTGCGAACGCTGTGGTAAGACTGTTCATGCCACTGCCGGATCAAAAGGCGTATACGGTCCAATTGAATCTCGCACAAGTGGCCCTGCTATTCGGTCGAGATGCGATTCCCATCATTCTTTTGAACTTACCTCTAAAGAGAGTGAAGTAGACAAAACTGCTTCGTCATTTGGGCACGTACTTGGAGTCTGGAAAAGAGTGCACTCGGCATCTAGCTCTAAGTGCATCGCATGTAGTGGAGGGGCTCGTATCATAGCAGACTCAAAAGTGGAATACGAAGGTGAGCTTAAAGAAGCATGCCCTGTTGATTGGCGAGAGAGGGAAGAACAATTTATAAAGAAAGCAGATGAGCTGGCTTCGTCAGGTGGCCATGTACTTGATTGGACTCGTATAAGATGGAGTAGGTGGGACGAACCATACGTCATCCAAGGCTGGTGCAAGAGCTGTAAGACGGTTGCTAGAATGGGACGAGCAGATGGCAAAGTCTATAGTTGGCCAACAAGTGAAAGCTGCACTGTGCGTATTCAAGACACGCAAGCCGTTGTAGCAAAGCAGAAGCGACAAGAAGCAAATGAAAAATCTCTGACACTATCCGTAGTGGTAGGAATTGGTGTAGTTGCTTTAGTCATCACTGCACTGCTTGTTGCCTCTGAAGGAGCAGGGATGACTCTGCTTTTCCCTTTCGTTGTTGGGGCAGTGATTTGGCTTGGTTTTATGCTTTATGGGTCGCTCAAAGGAGCACGGGAAACAGCAGGCCGATATGCAAAAGGCCCCATCTCATTTGTGATTCTGTTTGTATTATTTTTCTTGGCAATTCTATTAGTCGTACTGATTATTTCTGTCCTTTCGCCCGACCTTGCGAACAGTGGTGCACCGATTCATTGACATAGTACATTTACCTTGCAACGTTAGACACCACCACTAGCATACATTCTGGAGCGAAAAAGCAGGGGCTAGCTATGCCTTTACTTACTTTGAGCCAATTAAACGACCTTGGGTACGTTGTGCCTCTGAATAAACCAATAAGGCTGTGTATGTCTACTGCTGTTAGCGTCCGTTTCTACTCTCAAATATGTCCGTATTCGCACGTTTCTGCGCGTCGAAGCCTGAATGTGGGCTAGGAGTCGTTTTAAGGTTGCGGCGTGTCTAAATCCGTTTTGGTGGCCACTTTTTCACCCCTAGAAGGGCTGCTGTACGTAGTATGACTTGGTTTAGCCTTGCGTTTCTATCACTTTCTGCCAAAATCCTAGTTGCCAGGGTGGAGTATATAACAGGGATGCGTTGGAGGGCAGACATTGAACCCTGAAGATACAAACGAAGAGCAACGGAAAGAACACGATTCTTTGGTGTGGAAGACCAGACGTCGTCGGGAAACGTATCGAAGATGGTTTCTAGTTCGCATCTTGTGGGTGTTTGCCTATGCATACTTCGTGTTTGCCTGCAAGGTTGTTAAGTGGTTCGATTTCGATTTCCTCCACTATGACGGCCCAAGCGGCTTCCTACAATTCTGTAGATTTGTTGGTCACTTCGTAGCGATATCAGTCGTCATGTATCCCGTGGGGTGTTGGCTGGTGTTATTGTATGGTAAAGGGTCGTCTAAGAGCTGGGAGGGTAAGGATTAATTGAGCGCCCTATTATATTCGGCATTAGTTAGTCCTCCGCTCTTGGTTTTCGGATGGCTAATCGTAGTCCCATTAGGCTGGCTGATCGGCCAGATGTCAGAAGACGCAAGTGAAGCTTTCTTAAGTTTCACATTACCCTTTCAATAAAAGTATATAAGCCTTCTGGAAATCCGCTGTGGGCTGCATGATGCTAGCGTCCAATCCTACCTCTGAATCGTGTCATATATGCAGTCTGGCGCGCGCCGAAACTTGAAACGACCAAGGGGGTCGGATCGGATGCAGAAATCGGCGAGACCGCATATATGCTCATGCTGGAATCTTTGAAGTAATGGATTACTTTGGCTCGCCAGTTACCCGAAAATAAGCAGACTTCAGGAGCGCCAGTAGCTTTATAGAGCCAAAGGCGGCCTGGGAGTCGTTTTGCAATCGCGGCGCGCAGAATGGTGCGGTATTGTCCACTTTTTCGGGGTAGTAATTGCTGCTAATGCAGGGCTTCATTCATGCAAACGGGCTGGGCGTCATTTATTGTTCGCGGCGCTTCTAAATCACCTGTGGTGGCCACTTTTTCGGGCTTAGAAGGGCTGTTGCGCAAGGCATATTATGGTGCGGCCTTGCGTTTCTATCGTTTTCTGTCAAAATCTTAATTGCCAGGGATGCAGTGGCTGGGATGTGGCGAGAAGCCTCCTTAGTTCCACAAAATCCACGCCCAATTATTTTGGTTTTCTTTGACATCTCGGCTAGATCGAACACTGGATTGGGAGAATAACTCTGTAGTATTATTGGAAAAGGTAACAATCTGTATTGCTGGCTTGTTAGTATCGCTACTTTCGATAAATAATAAAAATCGATCCCGTAGTTTCCTCTGATCGTCCGTCGATCTCGTGGATGTACTAGTATATGGATGGAAATGCATCAATACCAACAGGACAGTGTGAAAAACCGGCTCGCCCAACTCCTTCGCGAAATCCAGAAACCACTGGAGAAAAGGAGCAAGGATCGATTGGATTCCACTGAATCACGTTTCAAACTCCGTCGTTTGATTCCCGATGAACGCAAAGTTAAGGTAGCCTCAGAGTACCTACACAAACTAGGTTTCGGCGCAGATGGCAAGTTGTTGGTACAGACGGTCGAAGAATTTTCGAATTCAATCTGGAATGTTACGTTTACAGACCAAGCAAGAACTAGCACCTCAGAAGAGATTGCAAAGCTGCTGGATTTATTTGGTAGTTTTCCCCTACCAAATGACAATCCGGCAGAACATGAACTCGTGCAATTCGACCGTGCCATTTCAGCAATAGGGCGTGGGGTACTATTGCAGAAGTTTATTGATGGATTGCTTATCAATCTTCATACGAACACACTCAACAAGAAGAAAACTAAGGCAACCATGAGAGATATTCAGCAACATTTGCTGGAGATGTGCGATAAAGGTGAACCGTATACAAACATTCGCGACTTGCAGAAGCGCACCGGCTGCGGCTCCACGTCCACAGTTAGCCGCGCAATCAAAGACTCGACAATTTTGCAAGAATGGCAGAATTCCTGCTCGAATCGCAAACACAATCCAAAGATCAGCAGTTTGAACCAAGTGCATTTAGACAATTCCAAGCAGACATGCGAGATGGACCCCGCCCTTGCAGTTGAAGAGAAAGAGATAGATGATGTATTCGCACGGCTCATTCAAGAATCGAATTCCGATGATCGAGCCAAACTCAATGGTATGGATCGCGATCAGCGCCGAGAGCTTGTCGAACTAATCCAAAAAGACCCTGATCGCTTCGACCGCATCCTTGGGCGCAAGCCCTGATGCATTAGACTGTACTTTGTGGCTCACCAGCTAAGGAAAAGAGAAAGAACAATTAATGATAACAGGCGAACTCAAATCTAAAGTTGACAAAATCTGGGACACTATGTGGTCTGGGGGTATCTCCAACCCACTTTCTGTCATCGAGCAGCTAACTTACCTGCTGTTTATCAAGAGGCTCGACGAGCTGCATACGCTCAAAGAGAAAAAAGCTGCCCGCACTAAGAAACCTATCGAAGATCCAGTCTTCAATTCCAAGCAGAACGCCATGCGATGGTCGCGCTTTAAGGATACAGCACCGGAGAAGATGTTCGAGACAGTGCGCGATAAAGTCTTCCCCTTCATCAAGACACTCGGAACCAAAGGCGATGCCGATGGCGAAGGAGGCAGCACCTATACCCACCACATGAAGGATGCGCTGTTCATGATGCCCACAGCCCGAGTGCTGGCAAATGTAGTGGATCAACTTGACAGCATAGATATGTCAGACAGCGATACCAAAGGCGACCTCTACGAATACATGCTGGGCAAGATCGCAACAGCCGGGCAGAACGGTCAGTTCCGTACTCCGCGCCACATCATCAAGTTGATGGTGGATATGACTGCCCCCACACCAAAGGATGTGATTTGCGACCCCGCATGCGGCACTGCGGGCTTTCTTATTGCGGCCTCGGAATACCTTCAAGATCATCACAGCGATACCATCTACAAAAACGCTGCTGCGAAGCGCAAATTTAACGACCACACTTTCCACGGCTACGATTTCGACAACACAATGCTGCGAATCGGCAGTATGAACATGCTATTGCACGGCGTAGAAAATCCCGATATCCGCTATAAGGATTCACTGGCTGGAGCAGTTGAACTTGATGAGGAAGAATACTCGCTCGTGCTTGCCAATCCGCCGTTTGCGGGCAGCCTTGATTATGAAACCACTGCAAAGGATCTGCTGCAAGTTGTTAAGACTAAAAAAGACAGAACTGCTTTTCCTGTCATTGTTTCTGCGCCTCTTGCAAATAGGTGGCCGGGCTGCGGTCATTGTGCCAGATGGTGTGCTTTTTGGTTCATCAAAAGCGCATAAAGCTCTGCGCAAAATGCTTGTTGAAGATCAGAAACTTGATGCGGTCATCTCCATGCCCTCTGGTGTGTTCAAGCCTTATGCGGGTGTATCTACTGCCATTCTCTTATTCACCAAAACCAACTCAGGTGGCACAGACAAAGTCTGGTTCTACGACATGCAGGCCGATGGCTACTCGCTTGATGACAAACGCACCGAACAGCCCGACAAGACTGATCTACCCGACATTCTAAGGCGCTGGAAGAATCGTAAAGGCGAAGCTAAGCGTAAACGCACGGACCAAAGTTTTCTTGTGCCCAAGTCTGAGATTGCGGGCAACGACTACGATTTGTCACTTAATCGATATAAGGAAGTAGTCTACGACGCAGTTGAACATGATCCGCCAAAGGTAATTCTTAAACGACTGGCAGAGTTGGAGAAGGACATTGAAATAGGAAGGAAGGAATTGGAGGGGATGTTGGGATGAAGTTATCAGTAAATGGAAATAAAGAGGTCCCAATCGCAAAATTTTGTCGAACAGGCAGTGGTGGAACTCCTGCCCGCTCAAAATCGGCTCGTTACTACGGTGGCTCGATACCATGGGTTAAGTCAGGAGAGCTGCGTGAGTCTGTAATCACAGAGACGGAGGAGTCCATCACGAAAGAGGGATTAAGGGAATCAGCTGCAAAGCTCTTACCAGCAAATACATTACTTGTAGCGTTGTATGGAGCTACTGTTGGCCGAATTGGGATTCTTGGAATTGAAGCAGCTACTAATCAGGCAGTCTGCTACATTATCCCAGACGAAACAAAAGCTGACCGCAGATACCTTTTCCATGCGCTGCAATCCAAAGTCCCGTTATGGTTGAGTAAGCGTGTCGGAGGCGGACAGCCAAACATTAGCCAGGGAATCATCAAGGATACATCTATCTTCTTGCCGCCACTGGCGGAGCAGAAGCGGATTGCGGGGATTCTGGATGCGGCGGATGCGCTGCGGGACAAACGCTGCGAGTCCCTCGCCCAGCTTGACACCCTCCTCCAAGCCACTTTCCTCAACATGTTCGGTGACCCGGCAGCCAATCCGATGGGGTGGAAAAGTAAGAGGCTCGGTGATGTGTTGTCACTAATTACATATGGCTTGACCGTTCGGCCAACCTACCAAACTACAGGCGTGCCACTGGTCTCTGCTAGCCAGATAAAGTCAGGCTATGTGGACCTGAACGCGGCGCACAAAATCTCACCCGACGACTTCGATAGGTTGCGCACCAAATGCAAACCGCAACATGGAGATGTTCTTTTCAGCAAGACTGGCGCAATTGGGCACAGCGCAATTCTTCAAGAGTGTGGAAGAATCGCTCTTTCACAAAACGTAGCTAGGCTTGTCTTCAAAGAAGACCAGATCCATAACCTCTGTGGATTGTATTACTTGCGAACAGACTATATTCAGAGGATGTCGCAGCGTCGGGCTAAGGGAAATGCCCAAAAGGACTTGCAGCTGGGTGAGATGGAAGTATTTCCAATCTATGTCCCACCACTCGACCTCCAACGCCGCTTCGCCTTCATCGTTGAAACCGTCGAACAACAGAAAACTCAGCAACTCGCCCACCTTGCCGAGCTGGATGCACTCTTCGCCTCACTCCAACACCGCGCATTTCGAGGGGAACTCTGAGCCGTGATGCAAATATCCGCAAACTTTGCATTCCTGAAGCAGGAGTTTCCGCACGCAGCTGAGAGCGCGAGTTATGCGGAGCAGCATGTCTACGGCGATCCGCGGGCCTCCTGTTTCCATGCCCGGCACGCGCTTGAGCGACTGGTCAAGCGAGTCTACAAAGTGGACAAATCCTTGAGTCCGCCTAAGGTCCAGAACCTCGATAGCTACCTTATCGAGCCTGCCTTCCGAGCAATCGTACCCGAGGTCGTTTGGCAGAAGGCAGAGTACATCCGCAAGGCGGGCAATGTTGCGGTGCATGGCAACAAAACACCCGCACCTGAAAAAGCATTGGATGTTCTGCGCGAACTGGCGCATGTCCTCTACTGGGCAGGTCGCACATACCTGCGCAAGGGCGCAGAGAGCCTGCAAGGGAAGACCTTCGACGAAACACTAGTCCCGAAAGCCAATTCACATGCTGCGCCCACCAGTGTCGAGGAATTGAAAGCCCTTAAAGCAGAGCGGGATGAAGCAGAAGATGCCCGCGAGGAAGTTGAACGCGAACTAGAAAAACTGCGTGAACGACTCGCTGCCATCAAGGCAGAGAACCAGGCAGTCCCCGATACGCACGACTGGAACGAAGACAAGACCCGAAAGCTCATTATTGACCTTGATCTCTTGCGCGCAGGCTGGCCCTTGGATAAAAAGGAAGACCGTGAATATGAAGTAACGGGCATGCCAAACAAGGAAGGCATCGGCTTTGTGGACTATGTACTTTGGGGTGATGATGGTAAGCCCCTTGCAGTGGTGGAGGCAAAGAGGACAACCGTCGACCCGGAAGTTGGGCAGCAGCAAGCGAAGCTCTACGCGGATTGCCTGGAGGCAATGCACGGCCAACGCCCGATCATCTTCTACACCAATGGTTACAAGACTCGCATATGGGATGACCTGGCCTACCCACCGCGCACGGTTGCAGGGTTCTATAAGAAGGATGAGTTGACTTCTTTGATTTTGCGCAGAGATGCAAGAGCGAAATTGGATGTGACTCAGGTCAAGGATGCAATCGCAGGGAGGTACTACCAGAAGCGTGCTATCGGCAG
Organism: Planctomycetota bacterium; assembly: GCA_022574595.1. Classification (GTDB taxonomy): domain Bacteria; phylum Planctomycetota; class Phycisphaerae; order Phycisphaerales; family SM1A02; genus JACZRS01. The sequence goes on from JACZRS010000018.1 coordinate 29,450, forward strand.
TATTGCAGAGCAGTTTACTCAGTCGCACCGCAAGGCGCTGTTGGTGATGGCGACCGGCAGTGGTAAGACACGAACCGCCATTGCATTGGTGGACCTGCTGCAAAGAGCGGGCTGGGTGAAGCGGGCGCTGTTCCTTGCCGACCGTGTATCACTGGTGAATCAGGCTGTTAACGCATTTAAGGCGCACTTGCCTGAATCCAGCCCGGTAAACTTGGTGACGGAGAAGGACAAGACCGGGCGGGTCTATGTCAGCACATATCCGACCATGATGGGCTTGATCGACGAAACGAAGGGCAACGAGGCGCGCTTCAGTGTCGGGCACTTCGATCTTGTCATCATCGATGAAGCGCATCGCTCGGTCTTTAATAGGTATGGCGCGATATTCCGCTACTTCGACTCACTGCTTGTGGGTCTGACCGCGACACCAAGCGTGCAGGTGGATAGGGACACCTATGATTTGTTCGACCTAGCACAGGGCGTGCCGACGGATGCCTACGAACTAGTGACTGCGGTTACTGATAGTTTTCTTGTTCCTCCGCGCGTGCAGCAAGTTGATTTGAAGTTTCCGCGCGAAGGCATTGATTATAACTCACTCAGTGATGAAGAGATGGAACAGTGGGAGAACCTTGATTGGGGCGATGATGTGGACCCGGACGCCCTGCCGGATAAGGTCAACGCCGCAGCGTTAAACCTTTGGCTCTTCAATAAGGATACGGTAGACAAGGTGCTCCAGCACCTGATGGAAAACGGCCACAAGGTTGAAGGCGGCGATCGACTCGCAAAGACGATTTTGTTTGCGCGCAATCAGGATCACGCTGAGTTTATTGAGGAGCGGTTTAATCACCACTACCCGCAGCACGCTGGGCACTTCGCCAGGATCATCTCACACAAAGCTACCTATGCCCAGAGCATACTTGACGACTTCTCGCAGAAGAACAAAGCTCCGCATATTGCGATCTCAGTTGACATGCTCGACACGGGTATCGATGTGCCGGAGGTTGCGAATCTTGTCTTCTTCAAACCCGTGTACTCGAAGATCAAGTTCTGGCAAATGATTGGGCGCGGCACACGATTGTGCCCAGACCTCTTCGGCCCAGAAGATGACAAGCAGGATTTTCGTATTTTCGACTTCTGCTTTAACTTCGACTTCTTCAAAGAGAATCCTGATGGGATTGAGCGAGGTGGCGGTTTGCCACTTGGTACGAGGCTGTTCCGTTCCCGCGTGCAGTTGCTGAGCCATATACAGGCAACGCCGGATCTGGACGCTGACGCCAAATTGAAAGGCTCGTTGACTGATGGTCTGCATAGTGAAGTCGCGGCAATGAACCGAGAGAACTTCATCGTGCGTTTGCACTTGGAATCTGTTGAACGATTCCAGAACCGCAAAGCTTGGGAACAACTCAGCGAAGGCGATCAAGAAGCGCTGCAAAGTGAAGTGGCGGGATTACCCAGTGAGCTTGCCACTGACGACATCGAATGCCGCCTATTCGACCTCACTGCATTGCGCATGCAGTTGGCACTTGTTGAGGGAGATATGGCGACTTTAGAGACTAACCGCCAGCGCGTGGTAGAGATTGCAATGTTACTTGAGGAGAAGACGACGATCCCGGCAGTAAGGGCGCAGCTTGAATACCTGGCCGCCATACAGGAAATCAGCTTCTGGGATGGGATCAATCTGAACGATCTTGAGGAGATGCGTTTGCGACTCCGTGGGCTGATGCCGTTTCTCGACAAGAAGAAACGCAAGATTGTGTATACCGATTTTCAGGATGAGGTCATTGGGGTGCGCGATGAAGAAATTGCGTTCATGCCAAAGATGACTGGCGCGCAGTACGAGAAGAAGGTGAAAGAGTTCCTGAGTAGTCATCTTAACCATATCGTGATCCACCGGCTGCGTACCAACCAGCCACTGACTGAGACGGATTTGAAAGGGCTGGAATCAACCCTTGTCGAAATTGGAGAAGCGGATGGAGAATCGCTGCTCTCTGGATTGCTGGCGCGCAGTGAGTCGCCTTCGCTGAACTACTTCGTGCGCAGCCTTGTGGGACTTGACCGGGGAGCAGTGCAAGATGCGTTTTCTGGGTATTTGCAGGATCGCAGTCTCACCTCGCCGCAAATCCGCTTCATCGAGATGATAATCGAGCAGCTGACCGCTAGGGGTGTGATGGATGCCGCAGCGCTTTACGAGCCGCCTTTTAGTAACCTACATGTAGGTGGACCTGATGAACTGTTCGCTGGGAAGGGCGACGTCATTGCCGGAATCTTCGAGACCCTGAAATCCGTGCAGCCATCGACTCAGAGCAGCACGGGTTGACACATCGAGGAAGAAGCGTTTTTAGATGGTGTGATCGCGATAAAAGCCTTCGACTTGCTCATGTTTATAGTCGGCCTCAGATACGAGCGACTAGACGATTAATACTTCCATGCCGTACTTGCTATTATCCGTAGCTGGCATCTTATACATCCTCGATTGAAACTGAGGGCAGCCATCCCTCACGACTTAGAGTGTCCAATGCAACCCGTATGTGCTGTTGCTTGAACATTCGTTTGCGATTGCTCCATTTGTAAGTTTTCGCAATCACTTGCTTTAGAGTCGTAGCGCCCTCGTGCTTTGCCACCCAATGCACCGTGGAAAGAACTTCCATGCCAAATGGTGTCTCGAAGCCCTCTATCAATCTCACTACACGATCAAACCGCTTGTAAACTTGCGGATGATTGCTCAAGAAATCCTCTGCTGCCGCAAGAGCCTCGGCCTTCGGTTCAATGGGTTTCTCAGGCTGTTCTGCCGCGTCACCAAAACCGGAGATGAAGTGCCCTTCAATATGAGTCAGCACGTGCCGCAGATTCTCGCCGTAAGGACCATACGGTCCCTTTGTGAATTTCAATCGAAGATTTTGCCCCGACTCCTGCATGAAGTACATCAACTTGTGAATTTCCATCAGCGTCACTGTTGGGTCCATTACTGCTAACAAGTACCGGCGCATCAATCCCAAAAGCAATGCACGACCTTCTGTCATACTTGGAGTCTTCTCCTCTTTTGCCATGTCCTCTGCCGAGGGTGCGCCCTTTGGTTCATATAGTAGAACTTGCACATCCGGCAGATTCTCAAAGGCTCGCTCGATCCGGTGACGCACATCTTCCCAGTTCAAGCCCCCTAGTCCACAACCCAGCGGCGGTACTGCTATTGAATTGATGCCCAACCGCTTGACTTCGGCCAGTAGTGAAATCAATCCTGCATCCACATACTCCATTTTACTTTTGCCGCGCCAGTGTTTCTTGGTTGGCAAATGAATAACGAAATGTGGTTGCTCAAACTTATTAAGATCAAATGTCAGGACTTTGCCTGGCTTGACTTCATCTCGTTTACACGCTGCCTCATATGCTTTAAACGCTTCTGGAAACGCCTTCTTGAACTGCAATGCTATCCCCCGTCCCATCACGCCAACACAGTTGACCGTGTTGACTAGTGCGTCGGCCTTCGCCTTCAGGATGTCGCCTTGCTGTAATTCTATCATTGCCTTTAACTTCCTCTCAATAGTACCAAGCCGACTCGACAGATACAATCGGTTGGTGATCGGCCTTCGCTATCACCTTGCGAACCTGCTTTTCAATCTGGGAGTTATATACTCCGATCTTTTCAACCAATTGCCATGGAAACGACTCATACATCAGGAATTCCGCTTGCTTGCCTTCCTTTACGGTTGGTGCTCTCCACTGGTTTTGAGCTACCGCCTCCCAATTCACTTCATCAAGTTGCGCCAAGTTGGAATAGAAGGTTGCATAAAATGTTGAGGCATTATGATCACTGAATGCCCATCGCTCTTGCTGATGCTCAGCCCATTCCACAACCGCACACAGGTCCGCCTGAAGATGAACAATAGGCATTTGTCCCTCCTTGTAATCCAAATCAGGGTGGTTGCCCATATAAAGGATGTAGAGCATGATCGATCGCGGACAGAAGTAGAATGGCACATAATCGCCAACATGCGTGCCGGCGTGGCAGTTTACCTCTATCTCTTTTAGGCGGCGCAGCTTAATGTGCGACATGCCGACAATATCACAGTCTACGTTCAACTCTATCAATTTTGCGTCTGACCATAATAAACCTGCTTGGACAATCTGAGACAGGTTCCGCAGAGGCGTGATGTGATATATCTGTGGATGATCAGGAGTTTGTGTCATATGTCGACCTCTGACAATCGGTACGAGGCGGCTGGTCAATCACCTTATTAGAGGGAATGTAGAGCGTTGGTTTAGGCTCCATTCCCACTGCCAGACGATTGAAGGAAATAGGGTGTAGCAATGTTTGTGTACCGCAGCTTCTCAATCGGAGTAGTCGCTTATTGGGCAGCTTTAGGCATTGAATCTTACCAATCATTCCTAACCATCCTTAATAAGTTTGGGCTCAATCGCCTTCGATTTTCTTTATGTTTATCAATACGCTGAGTGCATATAAGCCCAGGTACTAGCCAGTAAAGACAATCATCTTAAGCTAATTGTGTACCTAATTCGACAGTTTGCTAAGTGAGCACATCTAATCCTCGAATGGCAAATTATTGCATAGAGTTCGCGAATGTTCGCGAACGCAAAAACCTATGTAGCAATACAAAGAGAAGTGATTTGGGGACAATCGCGCGAACACAACGCCTTCCTATGAAGGGTTAATAGCCCAGAAAGGTAGGCGTTATATATGACAAACAGAACAATTGCGAAACTAAGGACTCTAGGCGTGCTGGCTGCGGATCTGGATGTGCCGCTGCATCGTGTGCAGTACATATTACAGACTAGAGGTCACATCAAACCATCAGCCCGTGCAGGTCGGCTACGGCTATATGACCATGAAGCTGTTGCCCTGATTCGGCATGAATTGAACGCTATTGATGCAAGAAATTCAGGAAGGAATGGGGACAGTTATGTTTGAGCGAAATCAAAGTATAGAAGAATTGTTGAATTATGAACAAGCTGGCAAGCTGTTGGGTGTAACTAGCCGCACGATTTGGACTCTTGTGGATCGTGGTGAGCTACCTGCAGTCCGATTTGGCAATTCTGTACGAATTGAACCTGCTGATCTGCGCGCATTTATTGAACGATCAAAGTGCGGATCTGTAAGCAATGCTGGCAAAGAAGGGGGCAGTCAATGACCTCCGGAAACTGGCGTTCAGTGAATAAGAATAAGCCGTGCGATATATGCGGTAAGCCTGATTGGTGCGGTCGGTCTGACGATGGCGTAATCCGGTGCATGAGGAAAGCTGATGCGCCTGCTGGATGGCGAAAGCTTAAAACTAACTCAGATGGTGGAACGGTTTTTCGACTAGTAGATGAATCTCGAAACAATGGAGCAGTCAGACGCTCGAAATCCAAGTCGCGCAAATCGACAACCTTCCAGACATTGGAAAATGCGATTGATGTAACTGCTCGGAAGGTCGGTGGCAATCATGTGGCTACTTGGACATACCACTACGCTGATGGCAGCGAAGCTTTGTATGTAGCTCGATTCAATATGCCAGGTGGTAGCAAGCAATTTAGACCTTTTCATAAGAATGGAAATGGATATTCATTGGGCGATCCTCCTGATGATAAGCCGCTTCCACTGTATCGCTTGGCTGAAATCAGTAATCGATCCCGTGTATTCATCTTCGAAGGTGAGAAGTGCGCCGATGCTGCGATTGCGATTGGCCTTGCTGCAACAACTAGCGCGCACGGATCTAAGAGTGCTGCAAAAACAGATTGGCAACCTCTCGCGGGTAAGGAAGTATTGATTCTTCCTGATGCAGACGAAGCCGGTGAGCATTACGCGAATACTGTGGTAAGCATACTGCATCGACTTAGTCCTCCTGCTATGGTTCGCATTCTACATTTGCCTGACCTTCCGCCAGGTGGGGATATATGCGAGTTCATCGAAGAACGGGAATTCGATGCGAAGGATAATGTTGCGATATGTAGAGAAATCGTAGATTTGGCCGCGCTGGTTGCAACGCTCGAACCAGAACGCACAGCGAGTCGCTTTCTTCGTTTCCACTCATTCCCAATAGACGTTCTGCCAGAGCCAGTCCGATCCTACGTGGCGGCTGGCGCTAAAGCGATCGGTTGCGACGCATCCTACATTGCGCTCCCAATGCTCTCGGCACTCGCATCGGCTATCGGCAATACGCACCGGTTGAAGCTCAAACGATCTTGGACAGAACCAGCAATAATCTGGACAGCGATTGTGGGTGAATCAGGAACTAGCAAGAGTCCGGCCCTTGAGTTAGCTTTGCGAGCTGTTCGCAAAAGACAACACAGAGCATTTAAGGAATACTCCAAGGCGATGAAGACTTGGGAAGTTGATAACATCCGCTGGGAAGTAGAAAAAGCGAAATGGAAGAAAGACGCCGCAAGTGGTAAAGCGTCAAGCGATCCACCCGAAGCTCCCGTTCAACCACTTTGCTTGCGAACTTGGACTGATGACACAACAACCGAAGCTCTTGTTAAAAAACTACAAGAGAATCCGCGCGGCATGCTAATGGTTCGCGATGAACTCGCAGGGTGGTTTAACTTCGACCGATACACGGGTGGTAAGGGTGGTGGCGATGCAGCTAAGTGGTTGGAAGTATTCGGAGGTCGAGCGCTTATCGTAGATCGAAAGACAAGTGGAACCGAATACGTCCCCCGCGCTTCAGTGAGCATTGCAGGCGGTATCCAACCCGAGACGTTGCGCCGCTCGCTCGGCCAAGAGCATCGGGATAGCGGGCTTGCGGCGCGTCTGCTGTTCGCCATGCCACCGCGCAAGGCTAAGAAGTGGACCGAATATGATGTAGACGAACGTACCGAATCAGATGTGGATGACGTGTTCGATGCTCTCTATTCTCTGAATTCTGCTTTCAACGATGAGGGTGATCCTGAACCTCGGCTGGTAAGACTCAGTTCTAAGGCGAAGATCGCATGGGTACGATTCGTCAACGAACACGCCATTGAGCAAACGGGCAAGGTGGGCGATGAAGCGGCTGTGTGGTCCAAGCTTGAAGGTTACGCGGCACGATTCGCCCTGGTGTTTCATCTGACACGAGTAGCAGCTTGCGATACAACACAAGCTGATGCAGATGTACTCGATGAAGCAAGCATTATGGCCGCAGTGGTCTTGGTGCGATGGTTCGCCCACGAAGCCAAGCGGGTCTACGCGATACTAGGCGATGATGAACACGACCGAGAACACCGTCGTCTAGTCGAACTGATAGAAAGCAAAGGCGGATCAGTAAGCATCCGCGACTGGCAGAGGATGCGATCTCATCAGAAATCTGCCGATGCAGAAGCGGAGCTCAAGTTACTAGAAGAGAAAGACTACGGTGAGCTACGACCTGCGCAACAAAGCGGAAGGGGACGTCCGTCAAAATTGTTTACGCTGTTTCCTGACAGGACTGACACTGACAATAACACTGATGCTTGCTCAGAATGCAGCATTCTGTCAGTGTCAGACGTGTCTGGCATGGAAGAAATACCTGAGGCGGGCCATGAAATGTAGAACTATATGCTTTGCAATGAAGAAAGTATCGGGTATACTATTCACCATGCCTGTCATTTATGAAGCAATACGCAAAGCCATTTCAGATAGTGAAAAGACTCGTTATCAGTTGTGGCAGGAAACAGGTATATCTCAGGCGCAGCTTTGTGAATTCCTACACGGCAGACGCGGCATGAGTATGGACAATCTTGAAACTCTTGCAAAAGCACTTGGATTAGAAATACTGACTCGACCAGTAAAGAAAAGAAAGAGGCACTGAATCATGGCATCAATCAGCAAAGACCCTAATGGGCTCAAGCGCATCCAATTCATCGGTGCGGATAGCAAGAGAAAAACAATTCGTCTAGGTAAAGCCTCGCTGCGCTACGCTGAATCAGTCAAGGTTAAGGTTGAGGATTTGGTTGCAGCGAGTATCACCTGTCATGCACCTGCTGATGACACAAGTAGGTGGCTTACTAATCTTGATGATGCTATGTACGGGAAGCTTGCAAATGTTGGTTTGGTTATGGCACGAGGTGCTGTAAGGCTTGGGCCATTCACACGAACATATATCGACGGTAGGAAAGACATCAAACCTCGAACTAAGATTAATCTAGATCGGGCGCGTACATATCTACTATCGTTCTTTGCTGCTGACCTGCCAATGCGCAACATTACTCCTGGCGATGCAGAGAATTTCCGCATGCATCTGATCGGCGAAGGGAAGGCCGAGAATACTATTAGGCGAGCCATTGGACGAGCTCGACAATTCTTCAATGCAGCAAAAAGCCACGGTTTACTCGTTACTAATCCGTTTGATGGCATCAGCGTTGCTATGCGGACTAACCAGGATCGTTTCCACTTCATCAGCCGCGAAGATGCTCAGAAAGTGATAGATGCTTGTCCTGATGTACAGTGGAAATTGATCTTCACTCTAGCACGCTTTGGAGGACTTCGGTGTACCTCTGACGTACTCGCACTATCCTGGGATGATGTTAATTGGGAACACAGTCGCATACGAATACCAAGTCCAAAAACTGAACATCACGAAGGCGGCGAGAGCCGGATGATCCCCCTATTCCCCGAGTTGCGACCGCATCTATTGGAAGCTTTCGAGGATGCTGAACCGGGAACAAAGTATGTCATAACGCGCTACCGTGATATTGGGACAAATCTACGGACACAGATGCACAGGATTATCAACAAGGCAGGACTGGAGCCATGGCCAAAGACATTCCAGAATCTTCGCAGTACACGGCAGACAGAATTGGCGGAGGAATTCCCATCGCATGTTGTTTGCAAGTGGCTTGGCAACAGTCAACTGGTCGCGACGAACCACTACCTACAACTGACCGATGAGCATTTCGCTAAGGCCATCATCGACAATGAACAGCCCGATTCAAAAGCGGCGCATAATGCGGCGCAGAAGGCGCACGAAACGACTGGAATCGACGAGAAAGTTAAGTCCAAAAAAGAAAACGAAACTGACTTATCTTCTGCCAGTTTCGAGAGTTATCGTGAGCCTTCTGACTACTTCACAAATGCGAAAGTGCCCTGCATAGGACTCGAACCTATAACCTGCTGATTAAGAGTCAGCCAGAGAGTCTGGAAAATAAGTGTACAAACAACGCAGCCAGCGCATCGGCCAGCGCGCAGGCGATACCTGCAGATGATCAAAGGGTATCGCATTGGTTGAATAACTGCCCAGTTGATCTCGGTCCAACCGCTTTAGCAGGTATTCTTGCGATGGTAGAAGTTGCTTCGAAGAAACAAGACTGATGCACCAGATCCGTATCTACACGATTGGCGCAAAATCGATCAAAGAGTAACGATCTCGGAAGACAGGTCGCCAAAGCCTAAGATCATGCAATAACACTGGCAAGAGACCTTCAAGGCCCTATTAAATGAACCTTTCCCCAGCTGCGACATCCTAATCATGGCCGCCGCCGTCGCCGATTTTCGCCCAAAAACCGCGGTTCTAGATGCCAAGCTTAATCGCACTAAAAATCCCTTAAATCTAGAATTAGAGCCTACGCCCGACTTAATTCAGCTTATTTCCTCTAAACGCCAAGCCCCACCAAACAGTGATAGGTTTCGCCCTGGAAGCTGCTGAAAATCTCCTCTAATCCGCCCCAAAAAAGCTCGAGTCCAAATACCTGGACGCTGTTGTCACCAACGATCTACAAACCATGAGCAGCAATGAAATCGAAGCGATAGTAAATTGAAGTGGTGGCAAAACCCTGAGGCCGAATAATGGGAGAAGATGTTAAAATCAAATTTTGTAAATTGGCTTTTTGATGTACTCGATTCAATTCGCAAATAGCTTTTACTTATACCCTATCTCTTATCCCTTATTTCCGGGACTTGGAGTAGGTTTGGGACGAAACTATGCAAATGCCATACCGTTCCCAGCTCTTTTTCGGTCATCTGTCATATGTAACATATGACAGATGACAGGTATTATGCTTGACCTTCACGTACCCAACCATTGCAATGCTAGTGCATCTACAGAGAACTCGTGGATGTAGCCGTGCGAATGTCATATTGGAAACGTCGGCTAGGACTATTTGCATTAGCTTAGGAGAAGACAAATGAATGGTATTCATTATCGCCGAAACATCGATTGCCTCACGAGTGATCAACTCCATGACCTGCGCGAAGCCTTGGCAGCTATGTTCGAATTGCCGGCGGAGGACGGGAACAGCTTTGAAAAGATCGGGGGATTGCATGGAAGTGACTGCGAGCACGGCTCTCCGGGCTTCCTGACATGGCACCGCGCCTACATTGACGTGTTCGAGAAAGCCCTTCAATGTTGTTGCGACAACAGCATATCGCTGCCTTTCTGGGACTGGTCCTCCGGGCCAAGCACCGGCGTCCCCTCGGCCTGCGCGACTTCGACCTATGTCAACCGCGACGGGGACTCAGTGCCGAACCCATTGTACGCCGGTCCGCTGCCCAGCTCTTTGGGTGGAGGAATGACCGCCCGACGCAGTGACGTCGATACGAGAACCTACGACCTCATTGCAACGGCGGCGCAGAACGCTTTAAACCAATCGAGCTTCAGCAGCTTTCAAAACATGCTCAACGGACCGCACGGCAGCGTTCACCTCAACGTAGGAGGTCAGATGATGACATTTGCCGGCGCCGGCTTCGACCCCATCTTCTATCTTCACCACTCCAACGTTGATCGCGTGTGGGCCCAATGGCAGAACACACATCCGGGTACTCTGCCAGCCAACGAGGCCTCGCTTGAGCTAGAGCCTTTCAACATGCCGTACAGCGCCGACTGGAAGACCGGAGCGGACTTTGCCACGACCGATCAGCTGGGGTACAGATACTCGACCTTCTGCTACTTCCTCCCACCGATCGTCTGGTGGGACATCTTCAAATTTCGCCTCGATCCGCATTGGTTCAAGATGGATATCAAATCGGCCAAGCTAGTCTTGAAGAGCGGCAGTATGCCGGTTCGCTCGATGGAAATACGCGTCTTCATCAATGAGCCGGAGCCTTCCGTGAAAACGCCTACGCTGGGCAACCCGCGCTTCGCCGGGTCGCTCGGAATGTTCGGGATGACCGCGGGCGACGAACCGGCGATGCAAATGAAGCGACGCCCCAACCAACGCTTCGACCTCGAGCTCGACATCTCCAGGACGCTCGTGAAACAAAGCGCGTCGGGGGAAGAGGTCTCAATGAAGCTGGTGCCCGTCGGCATCGACGGCCAGGCCGTCTCTCCTGACAAAGTCAATCTCGACGGCATTGAGATTCTCATCGACTGATGGGCAGAAAAGGTATCGTTATGATTATCCAAACCGCAAAGGCTGGAAGAATTCATCTTGGCATCTTTTCTACCCTGACATCTCCTATGAAGCCGCGCTCTTGGGTTGGAATGATCGTCGTATGCGCCACTTCCAAGGGTTTCCCCTAGTCAACCAGTTAGGCGTCACCTGTGTAGGGGACAGGAACCGGGCTAGTCGTAGCTATGTTCCGTGAATCGCTTAATATCATTGCGGATGGACAGGGCTCGCATACCTCAGCATCGACCGATTCGCAGCCACAGTCCATTTTGTCCCAAGAGTTCGATGCGGATATGATATTTACATTACGCGGTGAATCCTTCTTTGGGCGCTGACTTGAGGAATTGCGCATGGGCTTAGTAAACGAACTACAAGAGAGTGCGGAACGGGATGATGTCCAGACGCTGTTGCGGAAAGCTAAGCGCGTGTCGGCAAAGCTCCGGCGGGACGACATCTCTAAATGGCTCAATAACGAACAGAATGGATATCCGGATGGGGCCAAAGTGCCTTCTTACCGTGATATCAGTATTTCGTTTTGCTACAACACGAACGGGAATTTGCCGGCCGGGTATGGCCAACTGATGCGCGGCATCGTACCTCTCCCGGGTGTTGGCGATGGCCTCACTATTCCAGTCGGCCACCCTATCAGCACCATTGCCGATTGGGTTGATTCGTACAACGCAGGACGTGGTCAGCTTTATGAAACTCTTGATAGAGAGAAGGCCGACTTGATACGCAGCAAACTCACGATTAATCGCCCCGATCTGTTTGAGCAAGTCACATTGATGATGCAACTAAACGAATCGGGGATCAGGGGGATTCCTGAGCAGGTCAAGAACAGAGTACTGGACTGGGCGTGTGACTTAGAGACAGCAGGCGTGACTGGTGATGGCTACTCATTCTCAAAAACCGAAAAGGAAACCGCCAAGACTGTGGTCTTCAACATCAGCCACAGCACCATCGACCAGTTAAACAGTTCCGGCACAAACCTACAAAGGCAAATCCGGATGGTCAACTTCAATATCAAGAACTCGACGGTAGGGCAAATTAGCGAATCCGGTTCCAATATTCAAGTGACCGGCACAAGTCCGGAACGCAAGACCGTTTGGAATCACTTCTGCTCGTGGTATGGGCTCTTGGGAATAACGATTGGGATCATCAGCGCTATCGGGGGTTGGTACGCGCTCCACGTTCAATATGGGTTGTGGTTCTTCGGATGAAGCAAGAAGGGCTCGGCCTATTTGAGATCGTAGATGCCTGCATCGGAGTCCTGCGATCCAACAAAGTAGAATCCCTTGTTCGCGAAGAGTCGAAAGTATCTCTCGATCAATTTTAGACGCTCATACAGCGCATCGGATAGTCGGTATTCGGATGAATTGTGTTTGATCATTGATTTATCGAACACAGTCTCGGCCTCCGCAACGTCGATCACAAACCCATGGTCTTTATATGCATACACTAGGTTATGCGCGATTTTATTCGCAGGTTTACTGAGTTTGGTCAGCCTCTTCGCTATGAGGCGTTCGGCGTATTGAACGGCTGATTCTGCGATGCGTTCGTAGTAGCCAAGCTGCGACAACTCGAGGGACTTGCTGAGGAATGTCGCGAACATCTCCTGAGCCGTGGGATATGTCTTCGTCAGTTCGGCCAAGTGCTCCACGGACTGCTTTAGCGCCAACGCCGGTCGATTTTTGATCTGCGGGTCAATCGGGCCGAGCTCGCTTAAACTGCCCATGTGAATCTCATCCGCTCCGCAGCAGATCAGAGTAGCAGCTGACTTCGCTTCGCGAGGAACAGCTACAATGAACTTGTCTTCGGCATATTCGCGGCAAAGCTTGCTAATAAAGTAGGCCGCATCAATCTCCCCCCCCGATGAACAAAGGACTAATAATATTGGCTTTTTCTTAGCGAACTTAGTTATGGAGCGATATATGCGATCTGCATCTGTACGCATTAGCCTCGTCTTATCGAATAGGATGAGGAGATTGTATTGATCGGCAACAGGATGCTTCCTCAAGACCTCGGATATCAACTCACGGACAAGGTCGTTGAGCTGATCGTCAGAGGCGCCGGCTTTTAAGGCGCCGTACAGGCGGTGAATAGTGGGTACCGACTTTGCAGCAGGAGGTCTCTTAGGCGATGTCGAGGAGGATGCTTGCTTCGCCCTCCTTGTAGTCGTTCCCGCACCCTTGACGCGACTCTTGGGCTTACGCGACTTCTTTGCAGTCGTTGTCTTTTTTGACTTAGATCGTTTTTTCGCCATTGCGGTCTCCGATTCGGCAGACTGACTGTTCAGCCTGATAAGAATCTACCTTAGTACAGCATATACCAACAATCAAGGAGCATAGGTCAAGCGAAGGGTCACCCTTAACCCCTGTGGTTAAATCCCTTCTAAGTGTCTATTTCCAGAGTCGGACCGCCCATTCCCATTCATGGAGCGTTCATCACCAGGGAGCGAAAAAAGGTTTCAGGATTAATTAATTTGTAATACAACTATCCATTTGGGATTAGGCAGTGCCTCGGATTCACGCGGAGCGGAAACCCGTGTCTTATTGCGCACAACAACATTCCATCACTGGTTACGCAAAGCCGGGGTCGGAAAAGATGTCACATTGATTTATTGAGCTAGTGAAAAGTGGCCGAAAAATTCACCCCTATTGCTTCTTGGTCACCTTTTTCCGCACTGTCTTTTTCTTCTTCTTTTTAGATTTGCCCGGAGGGTCAGGAATGATCTCTAGCAGCTCGCCCGGCGTGATATCAAGACCTATGCAGATCTTTTCTATATTGGTTGTACTTGTGCTGTAACCAACTCGTGATCCCATCGAAGCCAATGTTCCGGCAGCAATACCTATACATCTTGACAGGAGTTCGTAGGTCATCTTTTGACCCGTCTTCCGTCTGTACTGTTTCATGGCCTCTTGTATTTTAATTGCGAGCATAATAATTTATTAAACCAAAATTTTGTATGAGAAAGACAATATATTGATTGACAGAGTCCAAATGGCAACGTAGCATACGCATAATGCCGACTTTTACCCAACCCAATCTTCCTCAATGAAGAGGCACAAACCTTTTAGGAGCAAGGCATTCTAGACTATCTTTGACATTAACGGTTAGCATTGTGCAAACCGTCATTCAAATTGCCCCCGCGCTGGGAAAACAGCCGGGGGCGTGGACCGAACTCGCAAGGAGTCCGATCATGACTACTGTAGCTGCATTTGTATCGTCAAGCACTCCCCCGGAAGTTTCCGGAGTGCAAAACCTTCCAACACAACACGTTACGAACAATAATGAAGCCGTGTGTAAGCAACTCACAGGTCTTACTGTACGCCAAGCATCAATATCAGTTGGCAAATACCTCAACATCTATTGGCACTCATTGCTCGAAATCGACCCACTACTAAGAGCAGCTTTGCTTCCAATCAAGAACTGCACGCCTAACCGCCTCAAGCAATGTATGGCCGCCTTGATACAAAGGTATCCCGATCCGCGTGGCATGCATAGATGGGTGAATCTGTTAATGCGCCAACTTGTGCCGGTGCTTGATTGGAAAATTGTGCTTGCCTACGCCCGCTTCAATGACCCGGCAATCGCAGAACAAGCCATCAAGTCGTAGGTATACACAAAGAATAAAGAACCCTCACCCCCAACCCCTCTCCCAAAGGTAGAGGGGAGTCAGAAAGCCCTCTCCCTTTGGGAGAGGGTTGGGTGAGGGTCAGGTGTTTTACATCACAAGGGGCAAAGTAATGGCCAAGACAAAGAAAAAACGAAAGAAAAGAACTGAATCAACGCCGACGGTTCGCGTGCCGTGTTCGGCACTATTAGATATAGTAGATGAAATTAACGATCTTACCGCAGCGCTGGGTTGTTTACCTGAATTGCGAATGATGAGTTCAACCATGCGGGATATTATTCAGCCGCCAGATGAAGACCGTGTTCCAAGCAGTGCTGATGGTTTAGGGCAATGCGCGCTAAAATTATTTGATAAGCGATTAGATAAGTATTTGTGTGCCGCAGGTAATGCGTTCATCAAGCGGGCGAGCATGGTGTGTCCGACTGAGATGGCAGATATGGTGGATATGATTCCGGATGCTGTAAGGTGGCGTTTATATCGACTGGAAGCGTTGATCGTTCTGCTGAAAGAAGAGAAGCTGAAGCATTAGAATTCAACGCTTGAACACAGCAATTGGCGCACCAAGAGCTGGTAGCATTTAATAAAATCTTCTCATCTGTCATATTTAACATATGACAGATGAACCGTTCACGTTAGGGAGGATCAGTCTGATCTGACGATTTTATTCATTATGGAAACTTCGTCAGGTGTGCTGAGCGGCAAGAGCGTGCCATGGCCAGGAACAGTTGATACTAATATCTGGTGGAAGATATTAAGCCAGCATACGAATCATGTCGTGATTCTTTCGGACTGCGACGGGCGATTCCTATTCGCAAATGAAGTAGCTCAGAAATTCCTGAGCAAATCTAATGAGGACTTAGTGGGGCGAACTTGGCAGGATGTATATCCTCCAAAAGTTGCCAATGAACACTTGATGTATGTAAGAACTGTTCATAAGACAAACAAACCGATTGTACTTATTGGAATTGTCAAAGGGATTTGTTTGAGAACGCTCTTTTCACCGATTAGAACAGTTGAAAACAGTATGCCGATGCTTCTCGTAATCTGTAACCAATTAACCGCATTGGATCAGCAATCTAAGTTCGAAGACAATAATGGACTACAGAAAGTAGTCGCAGAGTTCAACGATCTTGGGCCTCTTTCCATTCTCTCGGAGCGGGAACTTGAAGTACTTGCGTGTATTGGTGAAGGTTGGTCTCCACCAGAAATTGCCAAGCGTTTACATCGGAGTGTGAAGACAATCGACTGGCATCGTAGGTCGTTGGGCAGAAAGCTCGGCGCCAATAACACATTACAGTTGGTACGTATTGCTATTAATGCAGGGTTGAACCATGTTGGATTGTTGGATAAGCGGTTTCGATTTGATTTCACTACATACACCGCTGTTGCTGCCCGAGACTAACTTAATCTATAAATTTGGTCGAATCATTCTTCGCTTGAACTAGGTCGCTGGGGTAGATCGAATCGAACTACCACCGATGATGGCATAACAGGATACTCTACCCTACACCTGTATACATCGAATAATGAGCCGTCCCTACCAAGCCTATCGAATGTGTATTGGATCATTTCAGCATAACCTGGGATATCCGGGGTATGCATGACGGATGGCCCTTTTCCCAAGTAGGTGATGGACTCGCGCATAGGCAGTAGATCGCATTCACGTTCCTCAGGTATTGCGTCACCACTGCGGTGATCACCATATATAGCAAGTTCAGGTGAAATATCGCCCATTATGCCTTTACCTACAAGTACATCATGAATGAGTACTTCGCAAGGTGTTCGAACTAGCGCTTGGCTAGTCTGTTGCAGATTATGCTCATCTTGATATCTAGCCAAAGCACACCGTGAAATATCCCCCAAAATGCAGGTTATGGAAGATTGGTTTCCAATGCTGTCGCCCTCTATCTGCACGTTTGTCATTCCAAATGCAGCTGGCATACTTGTAAAAGTGGGAATTGGCTCACTACAGAATGCTCTCAGGAGAGGCACTCCTTTTATAATCTCTCCTTGCGGGTCTATCGGCTCGCGGATAACAGGATGTCGCGACTTACCATCATCATCCGAAATTCCTATACGTGCAATTGTCCATGAAGCGCCACTGCGCAAGCGTCGCAGGTCCACTAAACCACGAATTACCGCGACATCCATTTTGTCTGTTGCGTTTGCCGCTACGTCGTAAATATAACATGCTAACCGCGTTTTGGCTTGCACACCCCAAATGTGACTATTAGCTCGGAAGGCCGCACGTTTCTGTTGCGCATCTATCTGATCCGATCCATCTGCCGTTAGGCTTGCAATCATTGAATCGAAAGCAGTCCGGCTTCCTGCATGAGTCTCAATGAGTTCCTCAAAACTACTTATCGCTGAACGACAACTGTCTAAGCAGTTGGTAGGCACACCATGCTTAACTGCTTCATCCAGAAATCGCTTCAACGCACCAACGCCAGGAATGTTACACCCTTCAGCCAGTGGATCGGCCGAGAGAGCGAATTTATACACTTGCCAAGCCAAAGTTGTTCTGATCCGCAATGCCCGTTGTAGATCAGCAGCCTTTTTTATTTCGCCTGCACCCGGTATGGATCCAATTAGAACCAAGAGGGATGCCTTAAGCTCCCGTAGGACAAGAGCCGCCTGCTTCTCGAATGGCTCAGTTTCAGGTGTGCCGGTCAAATTGATTGCCACATGCATAATTCTAGAGCCTTTAGATCTGTCTACAAGAAGATCAGATTCAACACCCAATAAATCGATCAATAAGCCGCATTTCAAATAATAACAGATGAGAGAGCCAAAGAGAATGATTTCAAACGGATATTCGTATGAAAATTAAGGGGTCCCACCACTTCGTTTGCTGTCACCGTCAGTTGTTTTTCAGGGTTGAAACCTTCAATGCTAGATTATACTTAGCGCATAGTAAGATTGATTGTTTATAAAATAAATGGCGAAAGTGTTGCCTAAGTGAAGTCGTCCATCTTGTTCCATATCTCGACTACCTGCAAGCTATGCGTTTGAAAGTGGTTATCTAGCTGAATTCAAGCCTGGAGTATTACTATCCATACATAATGCCTCACATACGTCGTCTTCTTCGCGTTGGCAGACCTTTCTAGCTGTGGGGTGAAGAATGAGTATAGCTTTATGATGAAAAGCCCACGAGAGGAAACCCGTGGGCTTGGAATCTGCAATCTATTCTATCATACTGTAAAAAAGGCTGAAGTTGCAATTAGATACTAGCTATTGCATGTGCCGGTAAATTCAGTATCGGCTGTATAGCTCTGTGCACTACCTCCAGAACAAGTATCATCATCGTGTGCAAAGGAGCCTGTTTCTGGAACAGCCTCAAAATCGAGGAATCCATTTGCTGCAATTTCGTCAAGGCATCCAGTGGTGGATATGTCAACGCCGTCAGCTATCAAGATCTTGGCATCCCTGCAAAGTCTGAAGTTTCCTGTCAAGCCGGTAGCATCCGCATTGAACTTTAGTACGGCGTTACTGTTGGTACTGATTTCAAAATTTCCTGAACCGGAGAGAGAAACGCTTGCTCCAAGGCAGAGAGTTCCCGATTGATTGGCTCGGATCGTGCCATCGTTTACGAATGCTGCCGATGCGGCGACTATATCCATCTTTACAGACATTTTGCCCTGAATAAGCATCGAGCTTGTGAGAATGGAATTAGCAATCTCGATTCTTGCATCATTGTGCTGACCCTCAATACTGCCATCTCCATCAACCGTGGCATCCGCTGTGAACGCCAGTACGGATTTGCTGGCCTTTAGGAGGATCTGCCCGGTGATATCCATCGTGACATCAGCACCAGTGACCTTGAGAACAGAATTACTCGCGTCGCTTGCAAGATTCACAACCCCATCTATATCGTGCTGCGCGGTGCCGTCCAGGGTGAGCATTTGGCCTGTGATAGTAAGCACGCCGCCACTATTGACTGTGAGTGTAGCAACTACTTCATCCTGATCATCAATGACAGGAGGAAGACCTGTTGTAACCTGTACAATGATCGCGATGTCTCCAGACACGGGGTAGCCATGATCACAGGCGACTGATGACCAGTTGCCAGTATCACGCCAGTTGCTAGTAGTTGCAGTGGCCTTCCATGTGAAGGTGCAGCCTGCATTGGCTGGACTAGCAATAACAATTCCTAGAACTGTCGTAAGCAAACTGCTAAAAAATGTGGTACGTTTCATGGTTTACAATTCCTTTTGCTTGTGATGGGGTTACTGCGTTATTAAAACAACGTAGTGACCTCATCTGTAACTCCCCTTCGCAACCGTATGATTTCGACGTCAAGGCTGCGATGGGCATTCTTGATAAATTCAGACGGCGAACATCACCGCCCGACCTCCTGAAGCTAATTCATAAACTGACTTTCTCGGGACTACTTCTGACTGTTCCGGCAAGAGTAGCAGTAAGAAGAAATACTTATACACAGAGAAATTACCACTTCAAGACCAATCATGTCATCTGTCATATGTTTAATATGACAGATGAAGTTTTTGACATGAGAGTGGATTCACTCAGTTGTAGTTTCGCTTTATTTCAAATCGTCCTGCCTGCTTAAATTAGCACCTCGGCTTTGCCGAGATTCTTGGCTCAAAACATTCCGTTCGGGTGTGATGGCTCCGCCCTCTATACTAGAGAGTAAGCGGGGTCCAGTACCCGACGGACGTGGGCCATAGGCTGTGCTAAGCCTAAGCAGGTAGCGTCCGTTGGGTATTGGGCACCGCTTTTTGTATTGCGCTGAGTGCAATTCGAAGCGGAGAGGCGAAAACTTTTTGGAGTGATTTATTATGGCTTGGATGAGAAAATGACTAATTGACAACGTGGGTTTTTGCCAGTTTGGCACTGGCCCCTAAGCGCCTGTCGCTCTTAGGAAGGAGGTGTCAAGCTGGCATAGTCTCGCCTCAATATATCCATTATCGTGCCGATCAGATGTGCCAATGTGCAAATTCTGCCGGTTCAAGTCCTGTGAAAAACAAGAAAAGAATACTGGACACATGCTCGAATCTTGATGGAGCGACCAAAAATCCCTTATTTCACAGCAAATACGAGGTTTACGCGCGAAGATAAAAAGAATAGTTAATTTAGGTCATATTGTTGCTTTCTTGTACAAATATCTCACTTTACTCATGGCTAAAGCATAGCGCAATACCTGCCCGATACTTATAGCAATGGCCTTGGTGGGTTCATTAAGAAACGGCCCTGAGTGGCAGGCATAAGAAAAGAGCACCGACTATGGTTGAATTACCACAAAGTGATGGTGTGGACTATGAGTGAGCAAAAGCAAATAGATCAGCCTGGGGTGATACGGAGGATTGCCAAACTGAGCGTTGATACGACAGCAATCGTGTTGATCGTAATGACTGCGATACTTTTGCTCTTTGCGATCTCCATAGCCGTGGGGGTTGAGATCCCCTGGCAACTCTATATATCAGCGAACACGGGGTTGGTTATTATGTTCACATTAAGATTACGATCAGAAAAAAGAGCAGTAGCAAATACAAAGAACTAGTTGCGTGACGACCCAGCTTGTTCAAGTTCTTTCTTGGTGTCTTCCAATTCTTTTGCCGATTCTGCGAACCCAATTCCTATGAACCTGCATCGCTTGAAAGTGCAGCCATCGGTAACTGTTGCCCCAATGGGGCATGCGCGATTTTTATCAAGCAACCAACAAGTATCATCTGGTTTAGCGGTGTAGATGCAATCCACGCGAGCGTTGTACCCGACCCCCGCTAAAACTGCGGGCCCAATAATGACACAGTTCACGAATGTTTTTTCATAGATCTTGTTGTTAACAGCAAGATCAGCTATCCTGAAAGTCTTACCTTCGATATGTGAGCCTATAAGTTCCGTGGGAGGACTCAATCTTTGTCCAACAATTAACCAAGGCTCTAACCCAGGCCATTTTCTCCCTATCGCTTTCATAGCTGCCCACAACAGCCACATGATCCCTGCTGCGGCAAGCATAGCTGTGAGAATGCTGTCCCCATTGAGCCACTCTAATTCAATGGCGGCATACTCTAGCCCAAGCCAGATGGCAGGTGGCAATATGGGCCTCGCTTCTTTGACGGCTTGGTGCATAGTAGATGCTCCAGAATAGTTCCTGAGCATCCTATCGCGTCTTGGCTAATGTTCATAATCACCTAGATAGCATTAGAAAAAGAGGTCAAGAAACAGAGATAGCAGCACCATCAATCAGCTGGCAACTAATCTCATCCCGGCGACAATAAGTTCAGACGTGAGGAACGATTTTATTTGGCTGCCTGTGGCGTTAGTTTTTCCATACTTTGAAGGAAATCCTACCGGAATATTGCCAGATGATAGGCCTTTTCAGTGCCATATCCCCATGTTGGCTATTGGCCTCATAAATATTGTAGGAATGTGACTTATCGTCCATAGACTCATTGACGACAAAGGTTTACCTATGCATGTATGCCCCCGAAAAAACAGCTGGCACTCAGGAAGCGTCTCGGGAGGGCGGTGCGCAAACTACGTAAGGATCTGGATATCTCACAGGAAGAACTTGGCGCAAGGGCTAGTCTTGACAGAACTTATATCTCAGATATCGAGCGAGGAAAGCGTAATCCTTCACTTGATATTATCGCTGGGATAGCAAAGAGCCTAAAGGTCGAGCTAAGTCAACTGTTTCGGATGACAGAGTCCCAATAGAGCTTTTTGAGATTATTTTCAATTTTAAGGGATAATGGGGTTGCTTATAGAGCGCATGGGATGTAGTATCATCGTCGACAAGTAAATATGCGGTTTCGCTTTATTTGAAATCGCCGTGGCTGATCAAAGTACGAATCCGGCATTGCCGGAGATAATGGGGCTACGGCGTTCCGACGGGCGGAGCAGCTCCGTTGCTTTCGAGTGCATAACATCTTCGTTAGCTTGCGGGGTCTGTTCGTCCGACGGACCTCCTGCCCCAGGATTTCGTACTCCTGATCAGCCGGTTGGTCCGTCGGACTAGCGGACCCCGCATTTTTGTTTTGCGCTGAGTGCAAATCGAGGTGGAGCGATGAAGACTTTTTTGGAGTGACTTACTATGGCTTGGATGAGAAAATGACTAACTGACCAAGCGGGTATTTGCCAGTTTGATGCCAGCCCCTAAGTGCTGCCGCTCTTAGGAAGGAGGTGTCAAGCTGGCAAATTGCTCGCATCGATCTAAGTAACCCCTGAGCGATCATGGCGACAGAAAATTAATTGTGGGAGGTTCAAGACCTGTGGAATCTAAAAAAATAAAAAAACTTCATGACATATGCTCGAATCTTGATGTATTCGATAGGATGGGTTGTAATCTGCTGCAAATACGGGGTTTATGCGCGAAGTTGGTTAGGCTGGCGAGATTAGAACAAGGTATTTGCTCGACTTTTCTTTCACTTAAAAATCTCTTCATACGAAATTTCATAGAAAGATGTTTGCATTGCGCAAAGCATGCCGATACTCTTGAAATAGCCCGTGTGCTAGATTCTTTTTGCGGGCTTGAAGGTGGCAGTATTGTGAAGCTCGGCTGGGATAATCTTTCATCCCCAGGAGATGGTTCAAGTAGTCCGCGCGCTAACCGAGCCTCAACCGATGTAAATGCCCAGTCAGATAGCAGCGATGCCACCGGCCATATTCCGGGGTGGCTTCGTAAAGCACGAGGCATAACCTTAACAAATACCGAACAACTAAATATCCGGGTAAGGAGTCATCGCATGAGTCTTTCATTTGTGGGCGGGCATTGTCGGCGGCTCTCGTTGGCGATGGGTATGTTGGCTGTTTGCAGTGTTAGTGGAATCGTTAAAGCAGGTGGTCCTCCTCCTGTAGTGATCGATTCGATTGCGCCTGCGCAGTTAGTGCAAGGCTCTGTTCCTCAGCCGGACATTCAGGTCTTCGGCTCAGATTTCATAGAAGGATTGCCCAGCGCAACCAATCGGCCGACGGTTACTTTTCGACATGTTGATGGGATTGCTGAATTCAGCGCTCTTGCGTGGATAAATTTCGCCGGCACCATGGCGACGGTTACACCAGAGATGATGAACCTTATAGTAGCGCCGCTGGGCAATTATGATGTGATCGTTACGCGTCCGACTGATGGAGCATCAGATACGCTTGCAGCAGCATTTACTGTTACAGATGGTATTGATTCTGATGGGCCGCAACTGAATGTTCGTAGCGCCTGGGGTGGGCCGGTCAATGATGTAGCGATAGTTGGGGATTTAGCATACGCAGCCATCGGCCGAAGGTTGGTGGTGATAGATCTTACTGATGAAATGAATCCGGTTGAGATTGGGTCTTTATATATACCCTCGGGTGTTGGGGGTGTAGCGGTTTTCGGTGATTACGCGTTCCTGGGTGCCAATAAGCCTTACCGCTTTACCGTAGTGGATATTTCCGATCCGACAGATCCGAAACTGGTAGGGGCAGGGCAAGGAGACACCTTCTCACGAGATGTACATTTATACGGCAACTTGGCTTATGTGCGACCAGAAGCAGGTGGTGTTCAAGCATTCGATATCACAAGTCCTGCCAATGTTGTTTTTCTGGGCGGTGTTGCGGTGGGCAGTAGTATCAAGGCAATAACAATTGCAGGCGATTTGCTATACGTAGGAACCGATGAGCTTGCCGTGGGAGAACCG
Source organism: Planctomycetota bacterium (assembly GCA_022574595.1). GTDB lineage: Bacteria > Planctomycetota > Phycisphaerae > Phycisphaerales > SM1A02 > JACZRS01. Next base: position 52,985 of record JACZRS010000018.1, read on the forward strand.
TCTATTCACTTCGTGGCCTTTCGAGTTTTTGATCTGGCAGCGGACCCACTCAATCCACCCATGATCGGAGAAGTGCAGTTTAACGCAAGTAATGATTTCGGTGGTGGAAGAACCCATGCCGTAGCTGTTGAGGGTGACTATGCGGTTTGGACACTCTGTAAATATGATGCAAATAGTGGTACGGAGATGCTGCTAACGCTGGATATTTCTAATCCTGCCTCTCCCCTTATCCTCGGTACTTTCGACAACGACACCTTAAACGGCGTCAGTTCTAAATTCATAGATGTCGCTCTTTCCGAGGGCTTGGCCTATGTCGCAGACGCAGCTTTTGAGCCCCAATTTTGGGCTGGAGCTGAAGGCTTGGCCATCTTCGATATCGCAACGGATCCAACCAATCCAACAATCATCAGCACATTCAAGACGCATGGCAACGTTGTTGGTGTTGAAATCGTGGGCAATCGCGCTTTCCTTCGAGATAGCGGCGAAGGGCTGATTATTCTGGATATTTCTAACCCATTTAATCCCTTAAGGCTAGGTAATTACCATTCACCGGCTGTAATGCGGCAGATGGTAAAGTCTGGTGATCTTCTTTATGTAGCCGATGCATGGCACGGTTTTACAGTGCTGGATGTATCAGATGCTGCTCATCCAGAGGTGGTGAGTGTTTACCTGGCTGAGCATGTCGAGGCGTTTGATGCGTGTGCGGGTACTTCATACCCCTTAGGAGTAGATGCTGCTGGGATTTACTTGCAAGATAATAAAATATACCTAGCAGCGGGGCATTTAGGGCTTGAAGTCATCGATGTCGCTAATCCTGTCAATCCGACATTCCTGGGCGCCATTCGGATCAGCGAGCTTGCCCAGCCCGAGATTTCAAGATCAAAGTTCATCGGTGTGCGCGTGTGGAACGATGTGGCGTGTATCGGATTTGAGCGGTGGCCATCCTGCAACTCCAGCGATGGAGTGTTTCTTAACGTAAATATAAGCGACCCGGCAATTATTTTTGAACTGGGGCGAGTCTCCCATGGCTGGCCGGCTGCTAGCACAATCGAATTTGAGTCTAATTCAGGAGCAGCATTCCTTGGTTTCGGAGGTGCTGACTTTGGCATCGATGTGACGATAGAAACCAGTGATCCAGGCAGTCCAGAAATATTGTATCAGGGGGATGTACCATCAGTAGCAGATGTAGCCCTTGACGGGAACATACTGTATTTAGCCACCCCAGGCGACTTCGACGAATCGCCGGGATTGTACGTTCAGGATGTGACGGATCCAGCCAACCCTGTGTTACTGGAACATATCAACGAAAAAACTCAATTGCCCGGGGGCGTGGAGCTAGCTCAGGCTTATAGTGTGGCGATTGAAGGGGATAGCTTATACGTAATAGGACGAGGCTGCTCGCCCGTCGGGGGTTGCGGTCAGGCTTTGTACATGTTCGATATCAGCGATCTGGCTTCACCTCTGTTTCTTGATTTCAAGCCGTACCTTGGGGGGACAAGAAGCAGAATTGCAGCTAACGGTCAGTACGTGTATACAACAAACGAGTTCGCGGGGCCCAATGATCCATCGATCGGCTTGGTGATATCAGAGGTGATCCTACCGAATACTGCTGACCTGGATGGTGACGGTGTGGTTGGTACTAGCGATTTACTAATCTTGTTTGCTAATTGGGGGCCGTGTCCGCCACCGGAAAAAGGTGATTGTCCTGCTGATCTGGACGGTGATGGCATCGTCGGAACAAGTGATCTACTAGAACTTTTCGCAAATTGGGGATGAGGGGGATGAAGATTCACCACGGAGACACAGAGTTCAGCTCATAAATAAATGTAAAGCCGCGACCGTTGGTCGCGGGGGAGAAATAATGTAATGAAGAAATCACAACCACAGAGCATACAGTTTGAGCGCGTATCAAACCATACAAAGTTTATCTTCTTCACTGTCGCCGCTGTAACTTCTGCCACAGTAACTGGAATCGTCAAAGGTGATGTTCTATATGATACGACTTCAATGATCGACAAAGGAACATGGGATACAGGTGCGCAGACATTCATAGGTAACAGTGCATTTTCCGGCCATTTAAACGATGTGCAAGCAACCGATGACTTTGAGCTGGATAGTTCCTACGAGATTGAGAATGTCACTGGAGACTTTGGCACAATCTTTGGAACTCCTCCAGCCCATGGTGTCCTGGTAGAGCTATTTGAGGACAGCAACGGTACACCGAACGAGTCGCCTGCGATTGCAATCTTGTCATCAGATATAACAGTAATACCGTTAGATGATGTCGTGGGATTTCCCAGTTTTCGGCTAATCGTCAACTTACCCAAGGGTGCGGTTAGTTTAGATGCCGGCACTTGGTGGATTTCGATAACTCCCGTCGATGAGACTGAGAACGGCGATTTTTTTGGTCAATTTGGTAGCACCTCAGGGGACTTTGGAAACAATACTTATTCTCGCAATGGCGGAGAAGACCACGGTAACGGTTATCCTGGACCTTATAGCGTTAACGATTGGACTCTCCCGCCAGGAGTTCCTCATGATCCTATGGATCTTGCGATGAAGATCGAAGGCACATTGGTTGGCGAAGCATGCCCTGCTGATCTGGATGGGGATGGTTTCGTGGGTACGAGCGACCTTCTTGAGTTATTCGCTGCGTGGGGACCCAACCCAGAGAGCCCCGCCGACCTGGATGGAGACGGATCTGTCAGTACGAGTGACCTACTAGAACTCTTCGCAAATTGGGGCGCATGCCCTGGATGAAAACTTTTGTGCGGCTGTCTAGCTGATTTGGACGGAGTTGATAGGATCGACCTCCTTATCCTTCTAAGTCATTGGGGGTGAATCGCGAACTAAACAACTTCATAAACAGAAGAGCCCAAGGAGAGTTTTCCCTGGGCTCTATTTAGTTTACTCGATGCTGGAATCGCCAGCATAGGTTCCGTTCCAATGGTTATGGGCAGCTTCCGAGTGTTTGATCGCTGTTATAGCTCACTGGAGACCCGCTATCGCATAGAGTTCGAAATGCGAACGTGGAACTATTCTCAATGTCAATGAAACCTTTAGGAGAACTAGCGGCGCTATCCACCAGTTTACCAACAGTAGTGATGTTAGCGTTGAACAGCATCTTGGCACAGTTATCGAGTACGAAAGTACCCACAAGACTCGTAGCTGCCTCATTGAATTCCAGTATGGCACTGGAAGTGATGGCCTCCCAGCTTGGGCTGCACGCTGAGGTGTCGTCTAGTGTCAATCCACTTGCAAATTTCAGTGTGCCAGCGGCATTTGCCCGCACGACACCAGTTGAGCCGTTAAGGAATGTGGCATCACCAGATTCTTCTCGCACAGTCATCATGCCTTCTACAAAGATATTGTTGGTGAGAGTAACGCCTGCGATATCGATTTTCGCATCATTGTGCTGACCTAAGACCATGCCCTTATCGTCACCATTGAGCCCAAAGGTCGTCGCAGCACTGACCTTAAGTATTGAAGTGCTGCTAGAGAGCTTAAGTGTACCGCCGATTGGATGAGTGCCGCCGCCACCGCTTACAATCACTACACCGCTGGCTCCAATGTCTAATGTCCCACCTGCGTCGATGTCAACGCCAGCTGAGCCGCTAACCGTCAGTGTCTGAGTCGTTACTGTTAGCAAGCCGCCATTCTGGATATTGAGAACAGATACTGCTTCAGCTTGTTGATAGATGACCGGATCCTGTTTTAAAAATGCTGGGGACACAATGATCGCTGTATCACCTGACTGGGGGTAACTACTGTTTAGATTCCAGTTGGATGGTTCTTGCCAGTCGCTACCATCCGCAGTTGAGTCGCCGACCCATGTGAAGGTCGTAGCACTTGCAGGCGTTGCCATAACGATGCCGAGGGCTGCTACTAGTAAACTGCTAAAAAATGTGGTACGTTTCATGATATACTTTCCTGATTCTTGTGGTGTGGTTCTGAATTGTGAAAACAAGACAGAAACCGCACCTGATTACTCGCCCTCGCAGCCGCATGATTAGACGTCACGGCTGCGATGGGCCTTTTCAGACAAATTCAGACGATGAACATCATCGCCCGACCCCCCGGAATCCCCCTGTTTCCCCTCCGGAAATCCCCCTGTTTTCCCCCGGAACTTGGCCCCGGACAATGAACCCCTCCAAATGTAAACCCCCCGTGACTGAATCCCATTGCTCCCCACTCCCTAGGAAGCTCGTGCTAGAGAACTTCCAAGGGCCGAGTCTGGTTTTCCGCTGAGTGAGCCCTTGTACCCAGGTGGTGCAGGAGGCGCGGGGCCGCTCGCGATTCGCATCGTGAAAAGACTCGGTATGCGAAGGTAGGTGTGGGGAGCCCGTCCGGCAGGACGGGATTTCTTCCTCCCAACTGGCGTGTTCGATGCCGATTAGTCTCCTTTCTTTCAATTCTCCACTGAATTGACCTTCTTATTAGCTCATTATGTCGGGTTACCTCTGCATGTTCATGGAAGAGGTACGGTAAGTAAGTCACTTATATACAGTGTCAAGAACAGATCAAGACAAAACATGTCATCTGTCATATGTCACATATGACAGATGAAGTTGTTGTCTTCTGCGCTAGGCGCATTGTCTGTTTGTATGAACACTTTAGTGCAGTATTTAGTGCACAGTTTACTTCAGTTTTTAGTGCAGTATTTACGGCAGTTTTTACGGCAGTATTTGCGGTAGTTTTTACGGTAGTTTTTCTGTAGTTTTTCTGTAGTTTTTTCTTCAGTTTTTCTGCACTGATATTTTCAGATACTTTGCTATCAGCAGCGCTAGCAGTCTCGCCGCCTGCGGTCGTGGAACCACAAATAGTGGATTTGATAGTCATCATGCCGCAGATAGTGATGTTGTTAGTCAGGGTTTTGCCATTACAGATAGCTATGCACGCGTCGTTGTTTAGGCCTTGAATTTTGCCAAACGTAGATTGTGGGTCGTGACCTGGAGGCGTGAAGGGATCGAGCGTCGCATCGCCGCTGATGAGCAAAGTCGCGCCGGAGCCCGTAAGCTTGATGTAGCCGCCGATCTCATGATTCGCGTTATCGCGAGTTAGTTCGACTGTAGCGTTAGAATTGATGAGCAAAGTGCCGTTTGGTTCGATTGTGAGTTTGCACTTGATGGTTAGGCAGGTTGATACTCTAAGAGTGGCGCCAGCCCTGATCGTTAGGTTGCAGCCTGAGAGACAGGCGCCAGCAATTGGTGTCGGTACAATCTCACACTGCCCGGGCCCAATGATGGTTGCGCTATCCGAAATATGGTTGGGGAATGTTCGATCACTTTTACCACTAGTCTTTTTCCAATTTTCGGCATCTGTCCATTCGCCGCGTCCATCTGCTATCCACTCAAAATCATCGGCCAGGGTGGTGGATTGACCTAGAAGCGTTACAGCTGAGAAAGCAAGAATTGTTATCAGATTTGTTTTGGGTCGCATCGGTTATCTCCTGTAGTTTGTTGTTGATACAAAGGCATTCACACAGGAGCGGGTATACCGTGGAAAGGCGCAGCTTCAAGGATAAAATAGTCATCTGTCATATGTGACATATGACAGATAACGATTGAAGTTACTTCTTGAGCAAGTTCGGCGAGCGAGGTAAATACTTGTATTAGTGGTTCAAGATCGAAATCTTGTGTGCATCTGTCTTGAAGCTTGGGATTCTGCTCAGGGTAGGTGGGTCTCGAATGAAAGCTTTTCTCCTGACATTGTCGTAACATCAAAGCAAACTTTAGTACCATCGACTGATGCAATTACAGCGTCTGAGAGCCTGTATATTCGTTGTTTCTTTAGCGGTGTATGCTTCACGAGATCTTTATCACTTAGCAAACCTAGTGAATGACTTACGCTCGATGCATCAAGCTCCAGTGCATCAGCAATCTCTGAGACACATTTTTCCGCTTTAGCGATCGAAGCCAGAATCTCGAGCCGAATCGGGTTTGATAAAACTGAGAGGATATCTGCTGTAGACGCGTGAACCAATGCTTTTTCGACACTATCTTTTTCGTCGTTCATATACGTCCTGCCGCTGGATCGAACTGCTTTCGAAGTATATTGCCGTGGTAGGTGCGTATTGCCAATGGACAAAGTTACAGTGAGCGCAAACAACACGCCCTATGCTAGAAGCGCAGTGTTCTTTTAGTGTGTGAGGAGAAAATTGTATTTTGTCAAAAAAACAATTTATTCTAAGCTGCTTATTCCTAATTGATTGTTCGAATGAACTGCGGCATGTGAAGATTTCAACAGTATTTTATTCAATAAACTAGTCAACGAATCTGTAATGAAACTGTTCAGATTCGTTGACTAGTTTTTAGTGTTTATTTCCATAAGGACTAATGCAGAAGCGACATACTCAACTCCCTATACTGTGCAGCAAGCCTCACTTAATGGTAAATCTGCCTCAACAAATGAGAAGCTGCTCTCAAATGCCCGCTTCCGAGCGGTAGGATGAAAGAAGATTTTTGATCGTCTTGAGCTTAGTACCAATCACATCGTCACTAGGATTCTGGCTAAGAAATTCACTCATAGCGTCCAAGGCAAGATCAACGGAATCAGCAGCATGATCAGCTAGGGTGTACGGACCAAATGAGTAATCGATGGATCCAGCATCAACGGGGCTCAAATTGGGATCTTTGACCGAATTAAAAACTTGATCTATGTGCTCCTCTACATGATCAAGAAGTCCTACAACTAAGGCTTTGTCTGCTCCAGTAAGTGGGCCCGCTCCGCCATCAATCACTTCTTCCGCATCCTCAAGATCTTGTATCATTCGCAGAAGAATAGCGAGGAGGTCATCCATAAGATCTGCAGTCGGGCCAATAATAGCTATTTCCGTATTGCCTTTAGCTACGTAACTATCTGCTACGTTCTGGGCTGCGATAGTTCCGTTGGGGTTGAACCCAAATACTCCAAACAAAATAGCTAAAACTAGTACTATAGAAAGGCTTGTTTTGCGAGTTGCTAGGGTAAACCCTGAAAAACAATGTAAAATCATACCCCTAACAAACTTGGGATATAATATAGAATCTGCTGAGCTTTTTTCGTGTTCGCAATTAGTATCTCTGATAGAATTATTGAAGTTCTTAAATATCACGATATGACCTCCAGTTTTTGCAAGTGCCACCTGACAGTGCTAGCCCATCGCTAGCCCACTAGAGGAGAAAGCGCGACTCAGAACGCTCGTGTGAGCACCATCTCAAACTTTTTGCTCTAAGTGACGAAGGAGATGAGTTGATGGGAATTGATCAATCAGAAAGACAGATCAGTCAGCTGGGCCGTAAGAAGCATCTACCCAAAAGCCCAACACAACACACAATAAATGGCGGTCAGAATGACAGTATCGAGGCACTTCTAGCTCGAATGCAGGAAGATGATAGAGATGCAGCCGCGATCTTCGTCATGCGCTATGGCTCTAAGATCAGGAGACGAATTCGCGGCAAGCTAAGCCCGGCTATGCGGCGCGTCTTTGACTCGCTTGATATCCTTTCAACCGTGGGAAGAAGATTGGATTCATACGTTCGAGCAGGGAAACTCAAAGTGACGAACGAGGCACAACTCTGGGCTCTCGTATTGCGTATGGCTAACAATGCAGTGATTGATAAATCACGTATATTTAGGCGTTTACAGAAAGTTGAGGCAGAAGACAGCGATTTTTCTCAGATGTTGCTGAAACGGTTGCGCAATGCTGATCAACGCGGAAGTGATGGGGTGGGTATAGAAATAGCGGATGCGATAAGTTTATTGAAGGACGACACAAACAAGCAAATCCTCACTTTCTGGATCTCTGGGTCGAGTCTCAATGAAATCGCCGAATACGTCGGTATGGCACCTACCGCAGTACGAAAACGTTGGCAGACGATCAGGTCTAGACTTTCACAAAGTCTGCGACCAGAGAACAGTTAATGAAAACCCCCGAATTGTCACGATTGGTGGAGTTGCAACGGCTATACAATAACGCAAGTTCCGATCCTGATTTTACACAGATTCTTAAGAGTTTCAAGTTAGATGATGATGCTGAACTTGCCGATCTGATAGAAGCCGATGGTCGTCTGCGAATTCGCTTAGCAAGACCTGTTGACTTAGAACGGTACATGGCAGCCATCTCGAATTTACGGGAGAGGTCCGATCCTCTGGATGCTGCTATTGATATGACACTTCGTGCTCTAGCTATGACTCGTCACACTGATGAGCGAGTCATGGAAAGGCTGGTCGAATTACACCCAGAGCTTGAATCGTCGATTCGCGAGACTGCAGCGCTCAACAATGCAGTATGGTCTACGATGACGATTCGGAAGCAAGTATCTAAGATAACTCTAAAGGAACTGCCATCAAACTTCGGCACAGTGATTCACACCGGTACTCGCCGCTATGAATTGCTGGAGTTGTTGGGCGAGGGCGCATTCGGCCAAGTTTATCTCGCAGTAGATCGGCAGCTGTCAGAAAAAGACCATCCTGCACTTGTTTCTATCAAGGTTATACCTGGAGAAGGTCGTTCATCTTTGATGCGGCAGCAGTTAACTGATGAAGCGACAAAAGCGCGTCGTATTGATCACCCTAACGTTATTCGTGTCATTGATCGGGGTACTTCTGATGAGGATGAGAATTTCATTGTATATGAGTACGTGGAGGGAGGAGATCTTGGTAAACACATTCGTCGCTGCAAGGATTCTATCACTGTACGAGAAGTAATTCGTATTGCTTCAAGCGTAGCTCGAGGTGTTCATGAGGCACACATGGCTGGGCTGGTACATTGCGATCTCAAGCCTACTAATATCGTGATGACAGCAGATGGTGATCCTAAAGTCGCTGATTTCGGTGTGGCAATTCGGATAGATAGTCCCGAAATATCACACGAAGCGCCAAGCGATGGACAGGAGCCCATGGGAAACCTGGCGTTCATGTCACCAGAGCAATTTCACCTGGAGCCGGGATCACTTACAATTCCATCTGATATCTACGCACTGGGAGGCATCCTCTATTGGATGCTTTCAAATGAACTTCCCAACGGGGCAACACCGGAAGCAATTGCTAAGATCCACGATACAGTTACGGGGCGCAGTGAATCGCCTTCAGTTATAGCTATATGTGACAAAGCTGATTGTGATCTGGACGCCATTGTCCGAAAAGCTATGGCTGTGGATCCGGGGGAAAGATATAGCTCAGCGGCTGCACTTGCAGATGATCTTGATGCATGGAGTCGTAGGGAGCCGCTTCTATGGACAAGGCCAGGGATCGCCAGACGAATGTTACTATGGGTAAGGAGAAAGCCAGCGATTGCTGCAATGCTACTTCTCGTAATTGCATTAGCAACTACAGGGACAGTTGTCGGGATTCGAGCCACTTTTGTAGAGGCATACGCAAGACAAGAAGAAGAGTTTCGCATTTTGCATAAGAAGAATCTCACTTTGTTTGCTAACCGTATGATACAAGCAATCGAGCAGAACTTTGAGGAGCATGCCCTTACTGCGATTTGGATATCACAATGGTTATATGAGCCGACAGAATTTTCTCCTGAACAAGAAAGATTTGATCTATTGGAGATGCGTATTAAAGTTGTGCGTAAACTCCTTAAGAAGGAGAAGGAGAAGGAAAAGGAAAGTGGTGGAGAGTTTTACTTCAAAACAATGTTGTGGGAGAGCGCACTTGGTTTTTGGTTAATCAAAGATGAAGCCTATCAAGAAGCGGAACTCATATTGCAACAGAACATTACGAAATGGCAATCAATTCTCCATCCCGACGATCCATGGTTATCTCATTTACGTGGTATGCAGGCTTGTGTCCAAGTTGGGAAGCTGGTAGATGGCAATTCAAATCAGGCAGACTCCAAATTATCTATTCAAGAACTACGCTCGATAGAAGCTACGCTTGTTAACATAGATCAATCACTTCAAGAAGATCACCCCGGATCTCCTCTTAGATTTATGATTTCAGAACATTTAGAGATTATTTATGGACCAAATATACTAAATCAACCCAAGGATGCAGAGCGTATTGCCGAGAATCTAAAAAAACTCATGGAATAGGGTGTAAACATTTCGGATTCCCCAGCAGTGAAATTAGCATTCTTTAAATAATAAATACTCAAACCAGCTAAGAAAGAACAGCCTTTCCCTGAAAGCCATAGCTATTTTCAGCGCCCTGAATTGCGCCCATCATATGGTGCAATTAATGAGCAATACTACAAGCTTCAGCTCCAACCTTGATTATATGTCGAAAGTTTGACGGCTTGGTATCTGAGTACGCACATAACTTATTTACAGTGAAGCCTGTTGACGGCGATATTCTGCAAAGACTTCAAGGAGCAGCTCACAGCGACTGTTTACATCAAGCTTTCGATAAATGCGGATGAGGTACGAATGAACCGTGTGGTAAGAGATGTCCAGGTGGGATGCAATTTGTTGTTCGGTCTGATCGGCGAAAACTCCTTGGACGACTTGAAGTTCGCGACGACACAGCTTAAGCGAATCAGAAATCAAAGCCCATTCCTCATCTGAAAAGAGTGCGTAGCGAGCAGGCGCAATCTGATGATTCTGAGTTAACTCTACTAAAGATCGAGACATGTCTTGCTCCCTTCATCCAGGCTCTTATGCGAGGTAATCCGGCGGTTGCTAAGGGAATCGTGAAGTCGGAATTGGATCTCTTGACCTGATGAGCTATGAGCTTCACCGACTGGACATACATTCCCTCTAATAAGGAAAGCGCATGTCAAGAAGGCTGTGTGAGCAGAAGATTAAGGAATATCAGGAATAAATTCCTGGCAGGACTTGAGGTTTACTGTTTACGGTTTGCTTATTTGCGGCCTGAGCGGGATGAGGTGTCAATAGACAATCATCGAGTACCTCAAAGAAGAGAATCGTGTCCTTCACGAGTAACTTGGGTGAAAGCGCTTGCGGCTCACTGATAACCTGAGTAAACGGCTCACCGTGAAAGGGGGCAAGGTGCCCGGGCGTCTCGCTTGTTTCATAATTGGATACTCAAGTAGGTATGGGAATCGGGAACAGGTGCGCATCTTGTGGAGTATGTTCACCTTAATGGGACAACAAACCTAAGCAAATACCATACCTTTCCCGGCTTTTTCTCCGTCATATGTCATATGTTACATATGACAGATGACAGGAAAATGTCTTGACCCTCACGTACCGAGCCATTGCAATGCTAGCGTGTCTACGGAAAGCTCGGCGGTATAGCCGGGCAAACGTCAAATGGAAATGTCGGCTTAACTATTAGAAATGGAGATTATCGATCATGGCACGCAAGGAGAAACCATCTGGGAAGGAAATTGCGGAAAAAGCAAAACATGTCAAGCTTGAGCGCTATAACTCCAAACAGGGTGAGATAAACGGAAAGAAGGCTAAATTCACAGCAATCAACCTTACACATCTCAAATCAGCAGATGAGTTGGAGGAAGGTCACGTTGTTGGCGAGCTTGAAACGGAACTTGAAGGCGATGAGACTGGTCTACCACCTGGGAAGTACAACATATACCTAGCCAAAGTTAACGGTGACTGGCATGCTTATGCCGAATCTGGAGGCACAATCATAGCGGAGGCGGTACGAGTTACAGTCGAGCCTCACGAAGAAGGTGAATTCAAATTGCAGGAGCCTACTTTTAACCCTGACGGCTGGTGCTTCTGCTGGTGTATCTTACATGTATGGTGGTGGTGCGTTGTACGGGTATGTATTTGCTTCTAATATCTCCACCCCGATAATACCGAGATTTAGGCATCACCCTGGTTTTCAAGTGATGGTATGGATGAATAGGATTCACACACAAGGCTTGTTAAGCCAAACCCAGGGTTTTCCCTTGTCACCTATTCAGGTGTCACCTATACAGGGGATATGCACCGTCTGCAATCGAAAGTATAATCGCGACAAGCTGGGGGCGGTCCCCAGCCCTCCGGTATCCTCTGCAGAACTCGGCGTATTACAGTCTAGGACCCATGCTCAATGAAATTCTGTTCAATCAACTGTTATCGCGATAGGCACTCCACATCATGCAAATCGGACGCCTGATTACATTCACGCTGGGAGTCATCGGCTTTGGCCTTCTGCAGCTCTGGGTCCTCATCATGATCCTTAATACCATGGGAAGCCCAATCGACGCTAAGGAAATCCTAGGAGACGGTGGCTTGTTCTTTTTCTCCACTTCTTTGGCAGTTGGAAGCGCGATCACCCTCTTTGACACCAACCCCCTAAAGATCGGCAGTCGAGACTGCAACGTGACCATCATCGTTTGCGGTGGTGTCCTGCTACTTACCGTCGTCTACTATTCGGCGGTCTTGTCACAAGGCGGCCTCAAACAGCCCGATCCTTTTGCCCAGCACATTCTTTTGCAGATCGGATGCAGCCTTATTGCCATTGGTTATTGGTTTTACATGGGCATCAGCACCGGGCTGTTTGTCAAAAAAGAGTAAATGCTATGCTGGGTTTGTTGACAATACTGGCATTTTGCCTCGGGATCGGCATCGTCATTTATACGATCTGGAACCACGACAAGATAGCCCGTTTTATTCCAGTTCGAAGAATGGGCGTAATCGAACGAGATTTCCGCAGCCTCAAGCAGGTGATCGTAGTTGCAGATTGCGTTGAGCGCCCGTCGGGGACGCTTCAAGAAGCGGTCGAAGACAACTTCCGCGAAGGCGTAAAATACTTGTTCCTCGTATCCAAAAAACGCGCCGAGAAGGAACTTAATGGCTATATCCTCATTTTCGAGGCCTTGGCCCAGAAGGTCATTGCAGAGTCCAACCAGCAGCTTGATGTTGAGGAACTTGTTCAGATCAGAAATCTGACGTACGATTGGCCGGACGTGCCATACATTTTCTATCAATTCACGTCGGAATCGGGGGAACTCCTTACCGCTGCCTTTCGAGGTAATCAACGAGGTGAAGGCATCGCCCATGCTTACGAGCAATTGACCACTACAACATCAATGGCGATCGCTTCAGCACTTCTCGCACAAGCACCAGAGTTTATTCACGTCGACCTCAAGGTTGTGCCGTTTTCGGCTGAAAAAGACCTTCACAAACCGGCAAGCACCAATTAACACGCTTCCGAGCAACTAAAATGAACTACAAGTTACTAACGCTTTTTCTTACTCTGAACGTCACGTTTCAGCTCATCTCAGACGCCACCGCTGGAAAGATCATTTCACTGTTTGGTGTTGGCGTTTCCGTGACCGTTCTTTACTTCCCATTTGTCTACATCATTTCGGATGTCGTGACCGAAGTTTATGGGTACGCAGCAGCCAGACGCATTCTTTGGTACACCCTTGCGGCATCAATAACCGCAGGCTTAATGTATCAACTTGCGGTTGCCGTACCGCCTGCTCCATTTTTCGAGGGACAAGAAGCATATTCAACTGTCTTTGGTATCGTCCCGCGCGTTCTGCTCGGAGGATGGCTTGCGGTCTTCGTCGGAGATATCAGCAACAACTTCGTGCTCGCCAAACTCAAAGTGCATATGGGCGGCTCGAAGCTCTGGGTTCGAACCATTGGCTCAACCCTTGTAGGCCAGTTTCTCAACACGGCGGTCTTTTATGTCGTTGCGCTGTCCGGTATTCTGCCGACCGAAATACTACTTCAAGCGATCGTGGCAGGGTGGTTGATTAAGGTTGCCGTCGAGGCGTTGTTTACTCCGGTCACTTATTGGGTGGTCGCCAAAGTTAAGAAGATTGAGGGTGTTGACCACTACGATAGAAAGACAAACTTCAACCCGTTTCGTCTTCGGGAATAGCACAAAGACGATAACAAGTCGATGAACCGGAGCCGATTCGTCAGAGTTAGACCATCGAACTTCACTCCCGGAAGTTCCATCTACACAGTTGGGGCTTCCATCGCCAGAGTTACAAGCTCCATTTCCAGAGTTACGCCTTTCAATTCCAGAGTTGGAGCGTTGCTTATCCGTGTTCGAATTGACTGAGACTACTACCCTAGGACACCCTTTAGGGACTCACGCTCGGCCCAGATCTACATATCAGACGATGATTTCATTTCGCAAGATGCATAACTCGTTTCCAAGCACGCGTCGGCCGTGACCGGTACTCGATAGTCTTGATCCCCCGCAGGATCAGCTCAGCATAGGGTTGGCGGATGGACAGGGCTCGAATAGACTGACCATCGGCTGAATCGAGGATCAACGCATGCTATAATCTATAGCTGGGTTTCCTGCTATTCAGAATTCCGTTCAATCAACTTTTACCCAGTAAGAAAAGTATGGTGAGATGGCACGTTCTTTTTCCCTCGTTGAAGCAAAAGTCGCAGAGGCCGATTTCTTCTTGGGTCAACTTGACCAAGCCGGTACCGATTTCTTCGCTGCCCGTTGTTATTTCAGCGCCTTCGTTGCGTCGGTGCGCAGCGTCACCTACGCACTTCAGGCAGTCATGTCCGATGAGCCTGGCTTTGCAGAATGGTATGCCCAAGAACAATTTGAGCTTGTCAACGATCCCGTCTGCCGCTACTTCCACCACGCGCGCCGTCTCGACCATCACGTCGGTCTCAACTCGCTATCCGGTGGTGCAGTTGCTCAGGACGAACTTGGAAAAATGCGCGTAATCTACGACTTGTCTCATGAACTTCCAAGCGAAGGACTACCCAAACCGCCGGACGTTGACGCGTTATCCGCATGCCATACTTATTTCAATACCGTGCTAAAGGTTGTCTTCGATTGTTGCAGCGAATTCAGTGTCGCTATTGATCAAAAAGTCTGGTTTACAAAGGAGAACTTTGACGAAATGCGACTGACAATTTCCGATGCCGAGGAAGAACTCTACGGCGTTTCCGGCTGGACCGCCGCACCAGGAGTGACGGAAGACCGGCGCTGGCAGTTGATCCGCGATTCTGTCTGGGGGTCGGGGCTCCAGTCTCTATTTGAGCGGCACCTTGCCGCGGCGAGATCAAGTCGGCGTAGGCCTTGACTCATAAGCCAAGCACTCCTCCCCAGGGAAGCTCTGTTGCCGACACACGATGAACTGGGAAGCCCGATCCATCGTCTGGCGATTGATTGCTCGCACGTCCTCAAGCGGGTTTCTATCTTGGCGAACCGTGCCAGCGCTATTCACAAGGAGCGCCACCTCGGACGAGATCGGGAAGCTCACGAATCGAGTCTCGGCCGGTTCATCATGCTGGGCGAAGACCGGCCAGTCGCTGGTGATAAATGGCCTGTCACTGCTCGACCGGATGAAAGTCCACTTCCAATTGAGCAGTCGATCCCGCATCGAGTATGCCCATAAAAGAATCGCGCCAAAGAGGCTTGGCATTAGGAACTTCCGGCGCGCATCATCGCCATCCGGGAAACTTTGCCCAGTGATCGAGCACCATAGACTGACCAGAGCGTCCAAATCCTTGAGATCACGCGTTGGCAAGCTGGAGATGTACGCCTCCTGCGTGACGTCCATCATGGTAGGTGTCCGCACCGCGGTGACGCCGATGAACAGAGCAATGGCCTCTCGGTGGTTCTGTGACAGAGAATCCGGGAATTCTGCGGCATGCCGGAGTGCAGGGGCAGCAGCATTCTCGACGTGTTCGCCCAAGAATGCCTCGAAGTCGTCCGTTCGCTCCCCGCGTTCGTCGAACATGGCGTACAGATGCGGAAACCAGGCGACGCCGCGCGGCGTCCGTCTCTCCCAGCGGCAAGTCGTTCGGTCATAAACCTGAATATTATCTGAGTAAAGTGGCTCTGCGAAATTCCGGAGGTAGAACTGCGCGATGAAGTGGTGTCTTCTTGATCCGGCCATCCTTTGTACTCCCTATACGTCAGAACTCCCGCGACATTATACCTATTCCTCATAACACCACAAGAAGGACAAGGAAGGACAAGGTGTCAGGATCGGAAAATGTGTCAGGATTAATTAATTTGTAGTACAGCTATCCATTTGGGATTTGGCGGCGTTGCGGGATTCCGGGCGCCTTTTTTGTGACGCAGCCTATGGAACCGGGACGGCTTGACGGAGATTTTGCTGTGATTAGGACGGAAAATCACCATTCCTTTGTTAGCGTTACAATGCTGATATGAGTGTGTTTGAAGATCCACCAAGACGAGATAAACAACTGCTTATTCGCCTTACTGCTGCGGAAAAACTGCGGTTGGAAGATGAAGCAAAAAGACTTGATATCACGGCCGCAGAGCTTGTGCGCCAAGCGGTGAACAAATTCCTTCGATCAAAAAAGAGAAAAAAGACCAAACCAAAAAAAAAGACTTGACAAGGCTACAAATATGATATACAAGACAGTATATCACAGACGATGACGTATCGACTGTCAAGTAAATTGCCCCCGCGCTGAGCAAACAGCCGGGGGCGTGGACCGAACTCACGAAGGAGTCCGATCATGACCAGTATAGGATCAAGAGAGCGTTCAGCCGTCAGCTTTCAGCAGTCAGCAGGAATTTCCGAGGAGATTCCTGGAGCGCAAAACCTTTCAACACAAGCTTTTATGACTACCGGTGAGGCCGTGGGCGGGGACGCCACGGCTCGCTCAGATGGGCGTGAAGCTTTATGTAAGCAACTGACAGGTTTGACCGTACGCCAAGCATCAATATCAGTTGGCAAATACCTCAACATCTATTGGCACTCAATATTCGAAGTAGACCCACTACTTCGAGCAGCTTTGCTTCCAATTAAAAGTTGCACACCTGATCGCCTAAAGCAATGTATGGCTGCACTAATACAAAGGTATCCCGACCCGCGTTGCATGCATCGATGGGTGAACCTGCTCATGCGTCAACTTGTGCCGGTGCTGGATTGGAAAATTGTCCTGGCCTATGCCCGCTTCAATGACCCGGCCATCGCAGAACAAGCGATATCCCCCTTGCCCAGACCCCTCTGAAGTTAAGAGCTAGTAGTACAGCCAACAAGAGAAGCCCCCCGCTTGTCCGAGAGCGGGGGTTTATCCCACAAAATCACAAGGGGCAAAGCAATGGCCAAGACAAAGAAAAAACGAAAGAAAAAGACGAATTCAACGCCAAGCGTTCGTGTGCCGTGTTCGGCACTGCTTGATATAGTAGATGAGATTAACGATCTTACGGCAGCGCTAGGTTGTTTACCTGAACTTAGAATGATGAGTTCAACGATGCGGGATATTATTCAGCCTCCAGATAAAGACCGTGTGCCGAGCAGTGCTGATGGTTTAGGGCAATGCGCACTGAAATTATTTGATAAGCGATTAGATAAGTACTTGTGCGCAGCAGGTAATGCGTTTATCAAGCGGTCGAACATGGTGTGTCCGACTGAGATGGCAGATATGGTGGATATGATCCCGGATGCTGTACGGTGGCGTTTATATCGACTGGAAGCGTTGATCGTTCTGCTGAAGGAAGAGAAGCTTAAGCAGTAGAATTGAACTTAGAGAATCTATATGTTGCGATGACAAGAGGCTCTCATTCTATAACTGTGCTTTCAACGAATAGATTCATCCATCTCTCCCGCCCACGCTATTGCACCGAAGCTAGATAATGAACATCAAGTATTTCAATTGGGTTATTGCAGCGCTCACAAAAGGGTCCTTCCAAAGCAAGGTAACGCACTGCGGTGAAAGGATCGCGGCGTTTTTATACACAGATTACATTTTTACTGACTGACTGATCGGCGCACCAAAAGGGCTCTAGCATGCCCTTGAAGGGCATTTTGGCTAGTAGACCGTGTGGTAACTATACCTGAGCAAATATTTATTGAGGGCCTTCCTGGCTCGTGTAGGGTGCGCGGGCAATTGCATGCCCCGTTTTTACACACAGATTACACTTTTACTGACTGACTGACATTGCGCACGTATTGAATTCGGGCAAGTTGCTACCCCAAGGAAGAAATGGGGGTCCTTTAGAGGGGGGGGTACGGTCAAGGGTGAATAAATCGCAGGGTGTGCGCGCAGTTTTTTTAAAAAAATTAGCCCGAACGACCGAACGCGCATAGAAATTAACTCACTTAATGTGACAAAGCGTAAACATACACAAATTCATACCTTGCAGCTACTTATTGATGCTGAGCATCAAGCAAAGACTACTGTTCATGATTTGGCAAAGCTGTCTGATTGGCCGTTCGGTCACGCATCGAAATGCAAAGGTATAGGCATCGTTGACACTCAGTGGGATTCCCGTAATGTACGTATGTCGTTCACCGTACACGCACAGGGGGGCGGTCTTCCGCGAAAGGAATCCGCTGATGATTTCAGTCAATAGAGTTAGTGGATTGGTTGTAGTATCTGCTGAGGAAGATCCAGTGTTCTTCAAACGCTTCAACACTTGGTTGAAAGAAAAAGATTTTATTCAGTTCAATGAGTGGGCTACAAAACATGGAAGGAACGATGAAGCTGCGTTGTTCCATGATGAGGTAGCCGCAAGTAAACACATACTCGGTGACAATTCAGCCTTTCGTGAGTGGATTGGCGGGGGTTGCAGGTACTCTCCTGCCCTGCTTCCCCGCCCAACCAGCCCAGAATAAGCAGGTAACCTATGGACAAACAACTCGACGTGCGAAACGCCGCATTAGTCCAGATGCTAACGACGCTACCAACGGAATGGCGCAAGGTTGCCCATCGGACATTATCAGATGCGCAGCAAAAGGCCCTAGACCGATTGATCAAAGGCGGCTTAGTTGACGCGCGCATTGAGGCGGTTGGCTGGATGCACAACTTTCCCCAAGTCGTGCGGCTAAGGGCTCTTGTCATTGGGGAGTACAAGCCTGTGCTTCGATATGAAGTCTTGAGTTGCTGTAAGGCGTGGATGTCGAGTGATGGGCTAACACGCGATTCGTATTGCTTCTGGTACGAGGTGATGGAAATTAGACTTACAGAGGAAGGCGAGTTAGGAAGGGATGACTTGGTGGTCAATCGTGATTTTTGTCCAGTTCAGTTCATCAGCCTCGGTGGATCTGAATCTGGGCGTGTGCGCTGTGAGTGGTTCTGTGTCGAGGACAAGCGTAACCCCAATGAAGCACAGGAATTCGCAATGAGCGAAGTGACTAGGCTTGAACGACTTGCAGATGGCATAGTTGAAAAAGAGATTATGAATCCAGTTGGCGACCATAGTAGCTACATAGAGAAGACAGACACCAAGTTGTCAACCACTGAATCAAAAAAGGTGGCAACACTTGGATCGCTGGCCAAAGCGATCCTACGTGGCAAAGGGCCTGCAGAGTCAGCCATCGATCGTGTTGCTAATCAGCAGATACTAATGACAAATGAGATAATAGGGGCAGCCAGGCTATGTGATGATGCGCTTGAGCAGACAGAAAAAAACTCTCATCAGAACGAAACAACTAAGCCCAAATGGACATGGCAGCGCGCGAAGGCTGAGGCTGAGAAAAGAGTGAAGCTATCTGGGTATCCTGGACTTAATGTATTAGCTAAAATAATCGGTTGCAGTGCTTCCACATTGTCGAAAGCGATCGGGAATTCCACATACCTCAAGGCTCGTAAAGCAGAGTACGAGCAGCAATCGGCCGGAAGTAAACGGCATGTTTCGTTATCTTTATCTGACGACATGATTGAAGACAAGGCGGCTGTTGATCCCACCCAAAAAGCAGAAATCGAAGAAGTATTCAAGGAGCTTCTCAATGTGGCCATGGAACCAAACGATAGACAGAAGCTCCTGCAGATGGATGATGACCAGAGAGCCCAGCTGGTCGCAGTCCACCTTGATCAGCAGCGAGACGACAAGTGTTCATACCGTTCGCAGTAGTGTTCGCGAATATTCGTAGTACCAAGTTAGCCTCAAATTTTCGCTGATTTATACTGTTCACGCGAATGCGCACCCATAGGTAGAGGACATGTATTTTTATCTATGGAGTTCATGCTGTGAAATCAACGAAACGACCACCCCAATTCATCACGCCTGGCGTAATCGCGTCCTCTCTTAGAGAGCCGCTTCACCGTGTGCTTAATGTACTGCGGACGCGCCATCATATCACAGAGTCCGCCCGAGCTGGAACGCTACGCCTTTACCACCCAGATGTGATAGCGATGGTTCGGCACGAGCTTGCTGCAATTGATGCACGTCGCTGTCGAAATGGTGTCGCCAATGGCTGATCAATCACTTAAGGCAGCCACGTTGTTTGATGAATCTCCAGCAGTTCGATCTAGTTCGACTAGCTGTGAAGCTGCGCGGCAAATGAAGAGCAAGGCACCACATCTCAAGCGGCGGATCTTGAAGTTTCTAATTGAACAGCGGGAAGCTGGCACTACCGATGAGGAAATTCAACTAGCACTCAGTATCACTGGCAACAGTGAGCGTCCTAGGCGGGTATCGCTTGTGAATTTGGGACTAAAACACAGCTCCCGCCATACGAGAAGTACACAGTCTGGAGCGCGTGCGACTGTTTGGGTGGCATCGAGTGCAGGGCAACTTGAAATAGAGGGGGACAATCACAATGCAGAATGAACCATCCGCCCAAGTACATGGTGAATTACGACCTGTTCAACTATTACTCAGCACACGCGCTGCAGCACATGCGCTTAGTCTCAGTCCTCGCAAGCTGTGGTCACTAACCGCTGGCGGCAAGATCCCTTGTGTTCGCATCGGCCGCGCGGTTCGCTATGATCTGAACGATCTCCGCGAATGGATCGAATCGCATAAGCATCAAGGACGAGCATGATGGCGCGTGTAGAGGCCGAAATTCAAACTACTGTGCATCCGTATTTTAAACACTTGCCAAGCTGGATTTATGCCCATCTGGCCTACGCCAGCCGAGTTCAATGCGTTGCAGAGAGTCTTACTAATGCTGAATGGTGGGTGCTTCATATTATTGCCGGCCAATGCAGTATTAAAGCAGACGACAGTGAATCTACACGCGGGTGTTGGTGTGGCGTTAAACTGCTATTGAGGACACACTGTACCCGCAACACGTTCTGGGAAATGATGAAGAAGTTCTATCGATTAGGATTCGTTATGAAACTGACGCAAGGCGGTGGCAATGGGAAGGCAAACGAGCTCGGGATTCCAGGCCTGGCTGGCGCGCTGGATACCTTGTCAGTACACGAGGATCCAAGATACCGAATGCCACGAAGAACCGTCCAAGATTCGGATGGTAAACCGTCCAAACTTCAAACGGTTAACCGGCCAGGATCCGAATCAGAACCGTCTAGGATTCGGACACAAATATCTTCATCATCATCCAACTATCAAGAAGATTATCTTTGCGCTGATGGAGATACAGTTACTCCAACAGCTAATGGTTGTGATCATGATTGCCAAGAGCAAGAACCATTTGAGTTGCATGATGATGAGCTAGAATTACGAGCATCAGAGTTACGAAAAGAATTGCCAGACAGTACGGATCCGGATCAGATCAAGCGGATGCTGAAAGATGCGGGCGAAGATCCTGGGCGTGCGCATAAGCACGCGCACCACGCTATGACTACACCTGCCATGGCTCGACAGGCTCTAGCGATGCTCAGTATGCAAGTGCCACGCAACCCTGGCGCTTACCTTGGGTCACTCATGGACGATCTGATTGATAAGGCAAAGGAGGTTGATTCTTTTCGTAAACAGCAGGAATCAGAGGCTGGTAGGCGTTGTGTACAGGAGGCAGATGAGCTTTTCGATGCGATGCCGGACGCAGAACTCAAGGAGTTGATAGAGTCAACACCCTGCACCAAGGGTATGGAAGTAAACAACTTAAGAAACGACACGGCGATGCGAAAACACTTGACCGAGGTGATGGCAGCACGCTTAGATATTGAGTCCTGAGATGAGAATACATATGATTCTGTATGCTGATGGGGGACGGGTCAATTCTCTGGAACCCCAGAGAATGCAGACCGCACGCCAACCGTACACAAACTTTCACGGGTTTTCTAACTTTTTATTTTGATGAGCAGGTAGAGCATTAAGGCAGATAAAAAATGGCAACCATCTACAAGAGATCAATACTCAAACCGCTACCGGCAGGCGCAATTATTGTTGAGCGAAAAAGAGGGAAGTGTGCATCTTGGAGAGATCCCAAGACAGGAAAAACGCGGTATGCGCCTTTGAACAATGGTGGAGGAAGCAAACACCCATCTGGAACGATGATCGTTACTAAGCGAAAAACCTTCGATGTAGCGTACATCGACGACCAGGGGCGTCGCCGCTATCGAGCAACGGGTACAAGCGATAAGGCTGCTGCGGAGTTAATAGCTGCAAAGTTTGAATCAGAGGTAGCGCTTCGGAAGAGGGGTGTTGTTGACACAAAGGCTGATGGATTCTCAAAAGCAGAGCGACGACCGCTAGCAAAGCACATTGATGACTTCTATGATGATCTATTGGCTAGAGACGGTGACTCTAAGCACGCCAAGCAAACCCAAAGTTACACTCGAAAAGTAACTAAAATTATTGGTGCAGAGCGTCTTAGTGACTTGTCACCAGCCTCTGTTCAAATTGCCATCGGCGAAATCCGCAGCTACGGCCGGTCGCTACGAACTTGCAATGCTTACTTGCAGGCAATAAAGCAATTTGGGTGCTGGCTTGAAAGAGACAACCGTATTCCAAGAAACCAGCTGGCGCATCTCAGACGGTACAACGCTGAAAAGGATCCGCGACGCATGCGCCGTGATTTATCTGAAGATGAATTAGCACTACTAATCGACGCTGCGTTAAGTGGTGATAATTGGGGTTGGCGGGCTGGCAGAACGAGTAGCGATCCAATGCTATGTATATCCGGCGATGATCGTGCAATGTTGTACCGAGTTGCGGTCGGAACGGGTTTTCGAGCAAATGAATTGCGCAGCTTAACACCAGAGAGCTTTGGACTTGACAACGACCCGCCAACAGTGGGTGTATTAGCCGCATACAGCAAGCGTCGGCGGCGTGATGTACAACCTATCCGAAAAGACCTAGCTGAACTATTGCGTTCGTGGCTTAAGGAGATGCCACCCAGGCAGCCAGTGTTCACTCTACCGGACGGTATGGCGGAGATGATGCGATCGGATATGGAAGCAGCACGAGCAACGTGGATCGACAATACAGAGACGCAGGCAATCAGAAAGCAGCGAGAGGCATCCGACTTTCTCTGTTATCAAGATGCGGCGGGTCGTTTTGCAGATTTCCATGCGTTACGACACACTTACATAACGAGGGTTGTGAACAGCGGCGCGTCCGTGAAAGTAGCCCAGGAACTCGCGCGACATTCAACACCGACCCTAACGATCGGACGGTACGCGCATGTGCGTTTGCATGATCTCGCTTCAGCACTAGAGAATCTACCTGACAGCAAAATACCCAATAATGAGCATGAAGACTCCGAGCTACAGAAGACGGGAACCACGGATAAACAACCGATCTCAGAAGAAGTGCGGCCAGCGCATCGGCCAGCGCGCGTAGAGCTAAACGGTGCAATGCGGTGCAAGTCGGTGCGCAACGGAAAAACTGCCGAACTAGTGACAGGCGAACGTAAACCATTGAAACTTGGAGTGGTTAGCGATGAAGTGCGTAGCGGTGCGACTTCAAGCGATAATGCCCTGCAAAGGACTCGAACCTTTAACCTGCTGATTAAGAGTCAGCTGCTCTGCCAGTTGAGCTAGCAGGGCTTTAGTAATCCAGAGTGTATCGGCAGGCTTTTTGTGGTCAAGCAAGTCATTTAACTCTGCTTTCTCACTGCAATAGTGATTCTCCAGTCATCTCAGAAGGCCTGTCAATCCCCAGCATCTCTAGAATCATTGGTGCGATATCCGCCAATCGTCCACCGTTTCGTAAAGTTCTGCCCTTGTATTGCTCCCCAACAACACTAAGCGGAACGTCGTAAACCGTATGCGATGTGTGCGGGCAATCATGCTGTGGGTTATACATCTGCTCTGCGTTGCCATGGTCTGCTGTAATAATCAGTGAGCCGTTTCGCTTTAGGGTTGCATCAATTATCTTCCCAACACAAACATCTACAATTTCAACTGCTTTGATTGTTGCTTGTTGGTTACCGGTATGCCCCACCATGTCGCCGTTGGCCAGGTTTACTATTATTAGTGGCTCGCAAACATCTGTGGATAGTCTTTCAAGCACAGCATCTGTAACATCATAAGCAGCCATCTGTGGCTTCTGGTCGTATGTGGTTACATCTTTGGGGCTGGGAAGAAGCTGCCAGTGTTCGCCAGTAAAAGGTTCTTCTCGGTAATCGTTAAAGAAGAATGTAACGTGTGGATATTTTTCAGTTTCAGCGCAGCGAAACTGTGTTAAGCCTGTGTTTGCTATAACTTCGCCAAGAATATTGGGCATCTTGGGGGGCTTATAAAACGCTATGTCACTAACAGGCAAGCCTTTTTCGTATTCCGTCATGGCGCAGAAATGTAGATTGCTTAAAGGTTGGCCTCTATCAAAACCACCATTAGGGACATTCGACCATGCAGCATCATCTAGCATAAATGCTCTAATAATTTCTCGTGGTCGATCGCCGCGGAAGTTAAAGAAGATCACCGCATCACCAAACGCAACTCTTGGAAGCGGCTTAGAAATTTGCGGATCAATAATGCATGTTGGTGTAATGAATTCATCACCAGCTTGGTTGGGCTCAGTAGGATTATTGTAATACGACTGAAGCGCTTCAGTTGCGGTTGATGCGGTAGGGCAAGTCGGATCAGCACCGGTTAAGCAGTTGTACGCTTTTGCGACACGATCCCATCGGTTATCTCGATCCATAGCAAAGTATCTGCCGATCACTGATGCGATTCGCCCAACACCTGTCGCAGCTAGTTTTTCTTCGAGCGATTTGAAGAATCCTTTGCCGGTTTGTGGGCCTGTGTCTCTGCCATCGGTTATTGCGTGGATTAGTAAACGATCCGCAGGTAGTTGCTGCTTGACTGACATATCGATAAGCGCAAATAGATGCTGGATATCGCTATGGACCTGGCCATCGCTAACGAGGCCGATTATGTGAAGATTTCCGCCTGTTTTTTTTACCTGTGAAAAAGTTTCACAAAGTGCTTTGTTAGCAAAAAATGAACCGTCTCGGATTGTTCGAGTAATGCGAAGCAATTCCTGATCGACGATTCTGCCTGCTCCAATATTCTGATGGCCGACCTCTGAGTTTCCCATGGTGCCTGGTGGGAGGCCTACCTGTTGGCCACAAGTTTGTATAAGTGCTGTTGGCCACTGGGTTTCCATTTGTTCAGCAACTGGTGTATTAGCTAGAAGGACTGCGTTGAACTGGTCGTGTTCTCGGTTGGGATTTCGTCCCCAACCATCTCGAATGATTAATACAACTGGAGCGGTTGATGCTAAACGGTCTGCCATAAGTAGTAGGTTAGTAGATCGGTCGAGGGATAGGGTGCATATGTCAAACTAGATAGAGTTGTTGCGAAGGCCGAGTGTGCATATCCTCGATACCTATGCCAATTGCACAGCAAGAAAGAGCAGAAATGAAGGGCGAAAAAACGCTTAAGCAACGCTACAAAGCGGTAAAAGATCGCATTGCAGCCGCGGCCAAGCGATGCGGCCGATCACCCGATGGGATATTACTTTCGGTAGTAACCAAATTCGCTTCAATTGACCAGATTCGTGAGCTAATCGAGCTTGGTCACGTTGATTTTTGTGAGAACCGAGTGCAGAACCTGATTCAGCGTGCAGCTCAGATTGAGGAGTTTCTAGCAAGGCATCGTCAACTCACCAGTGGCAGAAAAGTGAATATCCCCGAGCAAGTTCGTTGGCACATGATTGGTGGCTTGCAGCGAAACAAGGTTCGCAAGGTAATAAATATAGTCCGTCTGATCCATAGTGTGGACTCGCTTCGCCTTGCCGAGGAAATTCAACAAGCAGCTGCAAAACTAGATGAGCCCATTGAAGTTCTATTACAAGTAAATACTTCGGGCGAAAAAACCAAATCAGGCGTAGCACCCGCAGCGGCTATGCACCTTTTAGAACAAATCGACACCATGATGAGCCTCTGTCCACGCGGTCTAATGTGCATGGCCCCATTGGAAGAAGATCCTCAAAATGCGGGGCCGGTCTTTGAGCGTTGCCACGAACTTTTTGATGAAATTAAAAAATCAGGATGTGCAGGCGAGCACTTTGATATTTTATCCATGGGTATGAGCAACGACTTTGAAGTGGCGATTGAACATGGCTCGAACTTGGTGCGAGTTGGTACTGCGATCTTTGGGACGCCTGATCCTTCTCAACAAGAAGAAAGCGATACCGCTGATTCATAAACATCACTAAGCGTTCGCGGCAACATTGCAAGGTGCTTCAAGCAAATGCAACACACGCAGCAACGACGCAACTGACCACGCTTGAGCAGAACAGCCTGCGGGTCGATGTGGTGGATCCGCATCGTATATTTCAGCGATTTGCCCCAGACAACCTGATTCAAGTTCAGCTATGAGTGGACTAATTACCTTAGTTACTTGTAATTTTGAGTCCTCGCTGAATTCGTTAACGCGCAGAAGTGCTTCACAATAAGGCCCAATGAGCCATGGCCAAACTGTTCCCTGATGATAAGCCTTGTCACGCTCATACATATTTCCTTCATAGCGCGGGCAATAATCTTCATCTTGTGGGCTAAGCGTACGCAAGCCGAAGGGAGTAAGCAGGTTTTTCTTCACTGTGTCAACAACTGCTTCTTGCTGCAGATGTGTAAGAGGAGAATGGGGTAGTGATACTGCGAAGATTTGATTGGGGCGTAGTTTTCGATCACCAACCCAGTCTTCATTTGTGGGCACAAGAACATCGTGACAACAATCTTGCTCCGGCCACCAGAAATTCATTTGCATGGATAGAGCTGCGTGCCCCGCAAGTTCTCTAAGCTCACAAGCTTCATCTTCATCGTGAGTAAGTTCAGCTACGATATGTAGTGCGCTATACCATAGTGCGTTAATTTCAATGGCTTTGCCGTACCTGGGCGTAAATACAACACCATCCCTCGTTGCGTCCATCCAGGTAATTTGTGTTGATGGGTTGCCAGCAGTAATTAAGCCATCAAAGCAACGATGAATGGAATAGTCCGTACCTGCTCGGTAGGCTTTGATAATGTTCCTGCAAGCATCAAGCAAGAAGTCTATTTCACGGTCTTCTGAAGCGTTAGCGTACTCGCCCACTGCACTAATAAACCATAGGCTGGCATCAACGGTGTTGTAATGTGGCTTGCCGGTGTCATCATCAAAGCGATTTGGGATTAAGCCTTTGTGCAAATGCTTTGCGAATGTATCGAGGATCATACGCGCTTCGTCAAAGCGTGATCGAGTTAGCAGCAGCCCGGGCAAGCTAATAAGTGCATCACGCCCCCAATCTGCAAACCACGGATAGCCTGCAATAATTGATAATCCACTAGAATCATCTAGTTTTCGATGAACGATGAATTGATCCGCTGCCAATGCTAACTGCTGCGCACCGGATTTGCTTCCAGTAAGCTTTAATGGTTTTGTAATGGATTGAGATGTTTTGATAGCATTAAAATCACAATCTTCAGCGCAATCCAGTTGCACGTTTAATTGTAGTGATTGAAGCTTTGTTTGAGAGTTAAGCTGCAATACACCTGGTGAATAAATGTCTTCAACAAATTGCTGATGGCGATTGCGGTCTTTTGTATAAAGCAGATTGCGCCACCAAAGAGGATCGATATCCCAACTGCCCTCGCCTTTGTGTTGCAAACTAACACTTATTGACTTATTGGATACAAAGAGCCCGTCATTTGTAATTTCACAATTGGGCGCGCATGTTGAATCGCTCTTTACATCATGAAAGTTGCGCATGGGAGTGAACGGCCGAAGCTCAAATTTGAAATCGCTCGCATCGCAATTGATTTCGTAATTAATTTGTGCTTGGTTTTTCCCGTGAATTAGTTTTAGTTTTCGCGTTACTTGAGCTACACCAAAATCCCACTTCCACTGAACTGTATGTTGATTAATTACAGTAAACTCTACAAGCTTTTTCCAACCATCAGGGTGCAGCAGATCGTCATCTTCAAATTGCTGCGTTGATAGATCGAATGTTTGTCCTTGCACTACTAGCTGTTCGATGATTGAGTGTAGAACAACCACGCGCTTAACTGGCGGCATCACCGAGGCGATAAGCAATCCGTGATACTTGCTGGTGTTTGCGCCCAGTGCGGTTCCCATAGCATAGCCACCAAGTCCATTGGTTAGCAGCCACTCTTTTTTTAGAGCTAGATGAGGATCGGATGTGTCGACTTTGCAAACGGTCATTGCTAGTACTCTTGTGGGCTTAGCTAGATCTATAGCCATAGCTAAACCGACAGATTTCGACTCCTGTGCATAGCAATATCGAGCGGAAAGTCACGTTTGGCCAATTTATTGTACTAGTTATTTGGGCTTTTTTATTGCCTTGCTCGATTGAACGTAGCGCTGAGATCCCAACCATCTTTTAGCAAGACACCGCCACGCTTTGCATCTTCTACTTCATAAACAAGCAAGACTTGATCGCGGTTATCTATAACATACACCAATTCATCCGGATCGGTATCGCCGCCGCGTCCTGAGTTTGTGGTCATAACCGAGTAATCACCGCGAGAAGAAGCCATCTCAGCAAAAGCAGCTTGCCCGGGCAACTTGCCCGCTTGGATAATTACCAAGGCCCCGATAATAAAAGCGGACGCCCAGAGTACCGCAGCTGAACCATTTATTTGTTGAGGAGAATTAGTCATTTTATCATACTCCAATCAGAACTCTTATTACCGACCTGGTGTTTGTGATCGCAATACACTTCTAGCGTCGCCTGCCAGGTTGCGATATCCTATGCCGTCCAATTTCTTGTTTGATGTATCGTACATAGCTACAATCATTTCTTGATTGACAGCATCTATAACATATACCAAAGAGCTATTAGAGCCGTTGGCGCCACCCCCAACTATTGTATAATCTCCACGCACTCTACTTTGTGCAGTAACAGCAGGCGCTAGAGTTACAAGCGCTAATACACATAAGAGTGCTGCGTTGATAACAAGCAGACTTCGTATGCTGGGGCCAGCACGCGTAGGCAACTTGGCTTTATTTGTCATCAGTTGCATAATTATAATTCCTCTTTTTTCAGCCGGCAGGCGTCACCGGCAAGTTGCAATAATGCCATCCACCCCAAGTCTTCGGTTAATCTTGGTGACTTCGCTTCGATGGCAATAGGCTTACTGCAATCACTAAAGTTGCTAGAAAGAACATCACCATATAACCAAGCCACACAGGTGAATTGCGACGCAGTGTTGGGTCAGGTACTGTTTGTGCGAAACATATCACAGGGGCGAAAATCGCCATTAACGCGAACAGTGCTGAAACAATTTTTGTGGTTATTTTCATCATATTTAGGATATGCCCACAATAGGGGCCTCGCAAGCATCTTCTTTTGTCATTTCCCGTCTTGCCACGAAAGGCCTGCTAATTAGCCTAAATTCCTTTGCGGGCACGTACACAGTCTTCCATTTGGGTGATCGCTGCTTCATAACTTTTTTATAGGCATCCAGGGAAACCTCTCTCAGTGCATACCAGCGGCTGCCAAAGGCGAATACTTCCTCAAAAAGGGCGTCCGGGGGCTGCTGGCGGAGGCAATAGGCAAAGACAAAAACTGCCTGAAAACCATCTCCGAAAAGCTCCTGCCAATGGGTCAATCCTTCAATATCATCAAGAGTAACCCAACTCTCAAAGGTACGTCCTTTGCCGCTTTCGGATCCAAACATTCTCCCCTTTACATCAATAAGTAGATTGCGATTTACTGCGTATACCACGAAATCAAATGATTTAAGTGATAGTGGAGCGCTGCCATTTGAGATAAGCGACTTCTTGGCTTCATCCACCGCAACGTAGGGGATGTGGTTTGCGCGCAGGTAATATTCAAATGCTTTCTCGTAATGAAATCTACGTTGAGCCATGACTTTTCACCCCACTGTTTACCTACCTAAGAACTGATGAATCCTTTGCGCCCAAAGTTTGATAAATCTGCTTCGTAACGTCAGATTGATTTAAAGTATAAAAGTGTATTCCGTTTACTTTGTTATCCAGTAGATCGCTACATTGCTGAGTTGCCCAAAGCAGTCCGAACTGCCTTACCGCATCTGCATCATCTTGCCTGCGCTGTATACCCTTTAAGAGCCTGGCAGGAAAGCGCGTACCTGCTGCGAGTTCAGCCATACGATTCATGTTCGAAATCGAAGTAATAGGCATAATACCTGCTAATAACGGCACGTTTATGCCTATAAGATCGCACCTTTCGCGCCAATCATAAAAATCATTATTATCAAAGAACATCTGTGTACACACATAGTCCGCGCCGGCATCAACCTTGGCTTTTAGGAATTCTAATTCTTTAAATCTATGTGGTGTCGCAGGATGGCCTTCCGGAAAACC
Source organism: Planctomycetota bacterium (assembly GCA_022574595.1). Taxonomy (GTDB): domain Bacteria; phylum Planctomycetota; class Phycisphaerae; order Phycisphaerales; family SM1A02; genus JACZRS01. Next base: position 83,218 of record JACZRS010000018.1, read on the forward strand.
CGCTACTCCTATGCCAAACCCTTGAGGATGGGGGTGAGCGTTCTTATCATTAAACTTGCGAATACTTTTTACAAGATCAATTGCGTACTTAAAGTCAGCTTTGGATGGATCATAATTTGTTGCATCGCGCGGGACATCGCCATGCAGGGCCAGGATGTTACTGATATTTGCCTCAGCATACCGCCCAAGTAACAACTGAATATCGTTGTGGCTGTGACAAACGCATGTAAGATGAGGAACAGGGTCTAGCTTGGTCTTCTCATGAAGCCGAACTACTAGATCATGTGTCTGCTGACGTGTTGAACCGCCTGCTCCATAGGTTACCGATACGAAGGATGGCTGAAGCTCTTCAAAATCTGTTATCCGCATAAACAAGGATTCCCAACCCGCATCAGTTCTTGGTGGAAAGAACTCGAAGCTAAACGTTGTGGAATCTCTTTGGAAAATGTCACGAATATGCATATAGCTATATGTTACGCGAAGATTGCCCCGGCGCAGCTATATATGCCAACGGCTAAGGCTGGTAAACTATTTATTGTTCTTAGGAGAGATGCTTTTTATGACATCGTCTAGATCCAAGATTCCGCGGGCTACTGTAAAACGCCTCAGCTTGTACCTGCGCGAATTGGAATCCAGGCATAATCAGAATCAAAAAACCATCAACTCCAAGCAATTAGGAGATGTTCTAAGCCTCACAGACGCTCAGGTACGCAAGGATTTGGCATATTTTGGCCAATTTGGGTATCCGGGCGTTGGATATAGAATCCTGGAGCTGATTGAGAATCTAAGGCGGATTCTGGGTACTGATCGAAAATGGAACGCTGTCGTCATCGGAGCTGGGAATATCGGTCGGGCCATCATGGCTTACCAAAGATTTCGCCAAAAGGGCTTTGAGGTTGTCGCGGTACTCGATAATGATCGTTCAGTAGTTGGGCAGGTAATCTCCGGTCATCACGTAAGGCCCATGAGCGACCTAAATGATCTGGTTCAGCAGCGCGACGTAAAAATAGGAATCCTGGCTGTGCCCGCACCGGTCGCACAAGAAGTCGCAGATCAACTTATCGAAGCGGGCGTGCAAGGCATATTAAACTTTGCCCCTGTCCGATTGGATGTACATGATGCGGTAGGTATTACTAGCGTTGACTTTTCAGTGGCACTTGAACAATTAGCGTTTCAGATATCCCTTGGTGTCACAGGTTCGTTAGAGGAAGAAAACGACCAATAATGCTTTTAAGCATGATTAGAGTTTGGGGATTTCCACTAAGTGAGGGCTTTGGATCTTTTTACCTTTAGACATATTGCGCATGTCTATTGGCTCTTCAAGCACTTCGCCGTTAACCAGGTGATTCGGGAACTTTCGAAGTAGTTCTTGCACTTCACTGCTTAGAATTCCTGATTGGTGATCAATTACTCGATGATCGAAAACTCCTATTGTAACCATGCTTAAACGCTTATCATCATCATGATAGAAATATGCTTCATATCCCTGGGCTCTTAGTTTGGATGTATAAGTCTGGGCTTTGCTTCGAATATGTTTAAGTGTAAGTTTTCCACTTTCAAAATCACCCCACATTGCCACTTGTAAAGTATAAAGTTGATTGGTCTTTGGATGCGCCCTGCGTGCCGAAAGTAAATTATGCGGGTGCAGAGTTGATGCTTCGTTGGTGCGCAAGCGGCGAAGCATCGCCCTGGGAAATGCAATTCGACCCTGGATCTTTGTCTGTTGGACTAGTTCTTTAGCTGCCTGGGCATCGGAATCGGTAGCACTGTCGAAACTGCCAAATACCACCATTGACCCCTTTGTTGATGTGTGGACTCTTACTGCGGTTAGTTCCGGAGCTACCATTGCTATTTGAGCAGCCATTGTCGCAGCTGCGCGTTGATGGTTTGAGGCTGTAAAGGTTCTTAAAACTACAGTCCAGACCGTAGTTGGCTCTACTGCGGATGGATCGGTGGTTGATGCGGCTTGCGTACGTCTCCTTATAGTAGAAACACGCTGGTCGATCGGCCTCCAGTTTTCTCCCCAGTCTTGCTGCTGGGCTTGCTGCTGGGGAGAAATATTTTGCGAACCTTGGGCTACAACAGAATTTCTAGAAGATTCGAAGCCTTTTTTGGTTTTTGTTCCTTCACCACAGGCAACGAAAACCACAGCCAAAATCATCAGTATCAGCAAGGAGAAAAGGCTTTTATCGGCTCTATGAAAATGAGTTGACATTGTTAGTTTTCCTTCGGCAACATACCCACTTTTCTTTACTGCGCATATAACTACTATTATAGCTTAAATCGTTAAGTGCAAGGCGTTTATACAAAGATTGGGCATAACCCCAATGTTCAAGAATTTTAGACCTCGCAGACGATAAAAAAGGTGTGGCAATGAGTCCCCGCAGGCACTCATTTTAGCCACGGAATGATGGCAAAAATGATGAGGCGGCACCCTATTTCAAGTCGCCAAGGAGCTACTTAGACATGCCCGATATTTCTTCAATTGGCCACGGATCGGTTGGCCCGATCAATCGACCACCCATCAACAATGGGCTTGCTAGTGGCTATCACAGCAGAACTCCAAGAACAGATCGGGCGACGGATCGAGTCGAGCTATCAGATCACGCCAAATTGCTGGACCGATTGCGGCAATTGCCAGATATTCGCCAAGATCTTGTTGATCGTATTCGTCAGGAAATAACTGATGGAAACTACGAAACGCCAGGCAAACTCGATAATGCCATTGATGGCGTTTTTAGAGAGTTCACTGAATAAACTCATTAGACATAGCTCAAATTCAAATAGTGATATGCCTTCGGCAGCGAGTCCCTAATTTGGGATGCGCCTTCGGTATGTCTGCGTAGTGAACTTCCTACCAACTTGAAGTGGCTAATCCTTGATGATCCCAAGCTGTCGGTATTTTTCACGGTATTTATCGTTCAGTGTCTTGTGACGATTACCTAGATCAATTCGCTTTCCGTCAATGAAGGCTACAAGCGTATCCGTTGTAATTTCTAATGGATCGCCATCGGTGATTATCAGCGTTGCGTATTTGTTGACCTCAATTGAACCATGTGTACCTCCCAGACCAATTATTTGAGCTGCATTAAGCGTAATGGAGCGCAAAGCTTCGGCCCTTGGTAATCCATATGCAACAGCGGTTGCTGCGTTGTGGTTTAAGTTGCGTTCATGTGCAGGTGATGTGCCGGACGCTATGGCAAATTTAATCCCAGCTTCGTGGAGTTTGGCGGGCAAAGTAAACGGCCGATCATAATCGTCGTGGCGATTGCTGGGTAAGTGATGAAGACCCGTAATTATCACAGGGATATTGTGCTTTGTTAATAAGGGAATAGTTCTATCTGCATCTTGACCACCAACAATTACAATCTTGAGCTTACGCCTAACCGCCCAGGCAACCGCAGATTCAATTTGCCCAATCGAGCTTGCGCGCACAAAGACTGGTTTGCGTCGCTTAAGAACATAGCGCATTGCTTCGTATCGAAGATCCTTAGACAATTTAGCATCTGCATCACGTGAGTATGCATAAGCAAGCGCATCATCAAACAGATCTTCGATAAGTTTTAGATTCTTTTCTATCTGTTTGAGTTGATCGCTTTCACTAGTGGTATTAAACCTTGAGCGCCTGGCTGGTTCAGTGCGTGGCCAATTGATTAGCAATCCCGCTTCTGGATCAATTGTCATATCTTCCCACGTCCAACCGTCGAGCCGCATCACCGAACCTCTGCCGGAAACTAAACCTCCGCGCGGAAATACCATTGCGGTGAGAATTCCATTTGCGCGCGCAACCGGAATCAAAGCTGAATCAGGATTCACCGCAACCGCTGCTCGAACCTCTGGCTTAACTTGCCCAAGCTCGGTGTGATCGTTGGTAACCTCTATTGATGAAGTCTCGGTTAAACCCATGTACGTATCAGTTGCTATCAAGCCGGGGTAAACGTGAAGACCACTTGCGTCTACCAGCACAGCACCCGGCACTGTTGGGAGCTTGCCTTTACCTACATGCAAGATGATTCCGTTTTCAAACAAAACGTAGCCATCATCTTCAATCATCTCACCTGAAACAGTATGAATTGTTGCGGAATGGATAATGATTGGTTTGTCTTGAGTGGCTGCTGGGATTTGACGCGATTGTGCAAAAGCAGTTGCACTAAGGAGAAGCGATATAACCATGCTAATTGAGAATAAACGCTGCATTAGTGATCCTCCGAAGTACATGAATATTGCTGATCAGCATCGTCAAAATAATACGCCCAGGGCGGATCGGTTTTTGATTCAGGCTTAGTTGTAGGTTCTTCATCGGAGCTATTGGATTTGCCCTGTGTTTGTTTTAGGATTTTCTGGATAATGCGTTGTCGCTCAGTCATTGCATGTTCTCGCAGCAAACGATCCTGCTCTATGTCAAAGTATTTTGCACCTTCGATCCAAGTCTGTTCGCATCGTGCATATACACTGAGAGGGTCTTGCGACCAAATGACAAAATCTGCGTCTTTACCGACTTCGAGCGATCCGGTTCGATGGTCTATTCGCAGCTGTATTGCAGGATTGATTGTTACAACATTAAGAGCATCATGCGGATCGAGTCCGCCGTAACGCACAGCCTTTGCTGCTTCAGTGTTCATTCTTCTCGCTAATTCGGAAGAATCAGAATTAATCGAAACCACCACCCCCACATCGTGCATAATCGCAGCGTTATAGGGAATAGCGTCCATCACCTCAACCTTATAAGCCCACCAATCACTGAAGGTACTAGCGCCTGCGCCGTGAGCTGCGATTGCATCTGCGACTTTATAGCCTTCAAGCACATGCTGAAATGTACCGATCGTAAAACCAAAATCATCCGCCAATCGAATCAGCATAAGAATTTCATCTTGGCGATAGCTGTGGCAATGAATGAGGCGCTTGCCGTTTAATACTTCAACTAGCGTGTCTAATTCCAGATCACGCTGAGGAGGCATAGTACGATTACGCTTCTTCTTGCTTAGTGATTTGTAACGCGCCCAATCAGCTTGGTATTGCTTGGCTGCGGTAAAAGCATCGCGGATGAAAGTCTCAACACCCATGCGTGTATTTGGGTATCGAGTTTGTCTTCGAACTACATTTTCACCGAGCGCGAATTTAATACCCCCAACCGCATCCTTTATACTCATGCCTTCTGCATCTGCTCCCCAGCGGAGTTTAATGACAGAATTCTGCCCACCAATGGGGTTTGCAGATCCGTGCAGTTGATTGGCAGCAGTAAGACCACCCGCTAACTGCCGATAGATATTTATGTCATCGGGATTGATTACATCGCCTATGCGCACTTCCGCGGTATTGGTTTGGCCGCCTTCATTTACGCCGCTGCTGATAGCTGTATGAGAATGACAGTCAATTAGACCAGGCGTTATGTGTTTTCCTGTTGCGTTTATAACTAGGGCATTCTTGGGATGTCTATTGCGCTTCGCACCAACGTAGACAATCTTCCCATCCCTGATTTCCATCTCGCTGTCCTGGATAATCTTTTTTGGTCCACTAGTCCAGATCGTTGCATTTGTGATAATCAAATTTTGCTTAGTTGGCAACTGGGCAAATCCAAAGGCACCAAGAGGGAAAACAAGTTCATCAGGCGGCATGTGAAACTCATCTTCTTCTTCCTCGTCCTCATCTTCTGTTTCACTCGCATCATCAATTGGCGTGTCGCTTAGTGAAATTGTAAAACCAAAACCAGCTCCATCAGGTAGAATGCCACTGCCTGTAATTGTTTCATCCGTAATAACACCACTAAGAAGAATGAAACCATCAACATCAAAAATTTTGCCTTCAACTACAAACGAAATCTGATCTCTTTTAACGACAACTTGCATAGCTTTGATTTTCTCATCGCCAAGTGTGATGCTAATGGTCTTCTTGGTTGTATCTATTTTGAGTTCGAGTTCGATGCCTAAGCTTGTTGATAAATTAGCTGGGCCAACCATTTTGATTTTCGGTTCGCTTGAAATCTCATGTCTTGTGCCGTTGACCCATACGTCGCGGATCTTTGGCTCTTCTTCAAATAACGAACCTTCTACAACAACAAGATTGGCAGACTTACCTGATTCAATCGTCCCCAGGATATTGTCAAGCCCCAACAGTTTTGCGGGTATCGTTGTTAATGAAGCGAGCGCCTCATCTTCTGTAAGCCCATGGAGGATTGCGTTATGAAGATTTTCATGGAAATCGCTTCGCTTCTTGAGTCTATGTGTTGTAATCGCAACAGTTGAGCCTGCATCAACTAATCGATGCAAGTTAGTTGGCGCTTGCTCCCACGTCATTAGCTGTCGCAATGACACATTTGATGCGGATGAAACTGAAGAAACATCTGGCCTCTCTGGAAATTCAAGAGGCACAATGATGGGAAACCCGAGCTTGACTATTTTCTCGAGTCTGCGGAATTCGTAACCACTACCGAGCAAAGTAATATCGAGATTAAATTCCTTAGCAATCCTGGCGATTCTAAGTGCATTTAGCTCATCAGATACGTCAAACAAAAGCGTTTGCTTTGCATTAGCTGCATCTTGCAAAGCAACAAGCGCATCAGCTCGAATTGGCGGCTCGTTTGATTGAGGATATTGCTCAAATACAGCTAGAGACGTTTCATGCCATTTTGTATCGTAAAGCGTTTGGCGCAGCAGCGCGATTGATCCCATAAGTGAACTGGGGTATCCACCTCTACCGCGATCAAAACCACCGGCCATCATGGCACGGGATTTATAAGCGAGCGTATCGCTGTCTTTTTCTGCTAGACAAACAACAACGCCTGTGCCACGCAAAATTCCCTTCTCGGGATATACCGCTGCGGTCGCAAAACCAAGCTCGCGAAGTTCTTTTCGCAATTCTGACGTGGGCAAAGGTTGCTCAGCAACATTCCATTGGGGGTGGATCTGCGAATTCCAATGCGAACCGGGGCTAGTCTGAGGTTTATCTAAACTGACCATTACAGCTGCATCAATCAGACCGCAGTAGACCGTAAGTCCATCGCCTGGCCAAATACGCGCTTCAGGCGGCAATGTGAGGTTCTTCCCAACCGCTTCAATAATGCCATCGCGGATGATGATAGAAGCATTCTCAATGCTTTTGCCAGGCGCGATTACGACTTTTGCGTTTGTGATTGCATGAGTTCGGATTTCACCGGGCCTCATGCCGTTGACAGGACCAGATTGGGCTACGCAAAGACAGCCATTAGCCGCAACCAACACATAAGCAATTAAGGAACTTCTGAGCATTCTTTTTAGGCTCCAAGAAATCGAATCTATTGCCGATCACCGCGATCGGGCTAGATAGTCCATTTGAGAGCAAACACCACAATAAAACAACCATCATCTGTGGGTGATTCCAAAAAAAATCTCTAATTGAAAATTAGGGGGGATCTATACGGTTTTCTAAGCTAGCTCAAGTGCTATCAAAAGCCTTAAGACGCACGTTTGCGCGCGCAAACGCGTACCACCCTTGGATAAAATTTTCATTTTTTTTTCACGATTTACACGCGATGCGCAAGGTTTTTTCGCCAGACGTACACATTTGCGCGCGCAAATCGCGCCTTTCGCCCAAGGTTAAACGGCTTACTTTTTTGGAGACACAAACCGTGGGATACCAACTTTCCCCTTTCAAACCAATCTCGCTTCATGATGATCTGCTGGATCTTTTAATCCAGCAGCATGAAAACATCACCCTCCCTCGCCTTGAGAGATTATGGAAATATTACCGTAACGCTCTTGCGGAACCTGATAGTGCAGGCGGATCAAGCAACGCACCAGCGCAACAGGTTGGTTTACCACCACGATTAGTTCATAATCATCTAAGTGATCAAGACGATCGGTTCAAACGCGAAATCGTCATTGAAAACGACATCGCCTGGCGAATTCACACGCTTGTGGACTTCATGTTCCCCAAAGCGCCCAAGATTGTAAGTAAAGCCCGTAACACTGATAAACGATATGTTATTGAAGCAATTCTCCAATCAATATTCGATGCCAATGAGGGCGTTGCTCTTTGGCAAGATGCTGCACTGTTGGGATCAATCTACGGCCACGTTGACTTCTTAATTAATACCAGCGGGCTATCTCAAATTGCATCATTCAAAGCATCGGCCACATCCAAAAATGCGCATTCGCCCGGGGTCGTCCCGTCTAACCCATCGACTATCGATCTTGCTGCGCGGGTAGCGTCGAATATCCACATCGAGACGGTAGAGGCGCCCCGGGCGATTGCGCTTCTTAGTCAAACTGACTATCGCAAAGTGGTTGCATACATAATTCACTATCAGCAATACACCAATGAAATTCAGCGCGGCAGTTTACTTACTCGTCTTTCTCGCGCTATTACTCCGCGCTTCGGATCTCAATTGCAACGATCTTCGATCAGTATTACGGAGATTTATTCAGCCACTCATTTTCAGCGTTATGAAGATGGTGAACTAGTCGCAGAATCACCAAATCGTCTAGGAGTAATTCCTGTAGTACATGTGCAGAACCTTAGTCAGCCTCTTTACTATGAGGGGCTAAGTGATGTTGAACCCCTGATCCCGCTTCAAGATGAACTAAATACACGTTTGTCGGATCGCGCAAACAGAGTCACCATGCAAAGCTTCCGCATGTGGTTAGGTAAAGGGCTTGAAGGTTTTGCAGATCGGCCCATCGGCCCTGGACAAATGTGGATGACAGACAATTTAGACGCATCGATCGAAGCATTTGGTGGCGATGCAGATAGTCCCAGTGAAACAGCTCACCTAGAAGATCTTAGAGAAGCTCTTGACAAGACTTCAGGCGTAACCCCCGCAGCAGCGGGACACATTAAAGCCAAAGTTGGAAATTTAAGCTCAGAAAACGCACTTCGAATTTCGCTTATGGGAACTATCGCCAAGGTAAATCGAAAGCGCGTGACATATGGAGCTGGAATCGAAAAGCTCTGTGATCTGATCCTACATGCACTTAATGTGTACGGAATCTTCCCAACAGATCAATTAGATAGACAAGTCGAGGTCGTTTGGGCTGATGCGTTACCCATTGATGAATCAAGGCGCTTGGCAGATGCATTAGCAAAATCCCAGCTTGGCGTTCCGCTTGATGTGCTTAGAGCGGAACTGGGATACACCGACGAAAAACCTGTCAAGGCGCTATCAGCCAGCTGATCTAAACAAACATTGTAAAAGGAAACAACCATGACTCAGGATAGTAAAATAACACCACCCGACTCTGATTTGCGCGAAGGTGCAGATTCAATCCCTACCCAGCAGCAAGCTGAAGACGTTGCCAATGAAGCGCAAGCTAATGATCGATTAGTTCCGGTTTCAGAGGCGAAGAAATATCGCAAGCGCGCTCAAGCTGCGGAAAAAATTCTCGAAGATCTCAAACAAGAGATAACGGAAAAAAATCTGCGATTGCAGGAAAATGAGCAACTAATAAACGACATGGTGCATCGTCAGCTAATAGATGAATTGTTGGTTGATTCGCAGGCAATTGATTTAGATGCTACGCGACTGCTAACTGAACTGGCTCTTGCGGAAATGCAGGAGCCTGATATCGAGCAGGCAGTTGCGGATCTACGCAATCGTAAGCCACTACTTTTTAGAGCGACGCAAGAGATCGCTGCTTCATTGGGACCGAAGGGCCAAACGCTTGAGTCGCAACAGCCTCGGCTATTAGAGCAGGCTGCAACCGAAGCGCACTCCACAGGTAGCCGCACAGCTTTAATGCGTTACTTGCGGTTGCGACGCCAGAAATAAGGCAATCCCAATAGACCTCGCAGCAGTCTAGCTGCACGCGTTTTAGCCGTAGCGTCGGCAGTAAACTTTCTTAACAAGTCAAACTTAATTGGAGAATTAATAATGCCATTTATTGGTAAAACAACTTACTCTGCTGGCTCTTCATTACCGGAGCTTGCTGAAGATGTCAGCGACATCATCGGTCTTGTCAGTCCACATGAAACTCCTTTGCTGGATCACATAGGTGATGCGCAGGCTCCAGCCCTGAGCACGGTACACGAATGGCTGGAGGACACGCTTTTGCCGAATACTGATGCGATAAATGATACAGTGTTTGGCGATGCTGCTACTGACACGGTTTTCACTGTAGATAACGGCGACCGCTTCCAAATCGGTGATCAGATCAAACTTCAAGGCAAAGACGAGGTCATGCTCGTTACTGGCATCAGTTCGAATGATCTAACGGTAGTTCGTCAATACGGCAGCAGCCCATCGTCATCACTTGCTGATAACGACGTTATCTCAATCCTGGGTAATGCTGCACTTGAAGGTGATGATGCGCCAACAACTCGTTTTACAAACCGAGTTCGCAAACAGAATTACACGCAAATTTTCACCGCTTCAGTCGAAGTTTCTGGTAGTCAACTCGCAGCTCAAGCTCTTGGGCTGGATGATGAAATGGACTACCAAAAGCAGGAGCGTCTGCGTGAATTATTGCGCGATCTGGAAAACTGTGTGGTCAATGGTTACGCAGCTGCTAGTAATCCGGAAGGTAATAGCTCTACTCGACGAACCATGCGCGGAATCATTGCATCTATGACCACAAATATATTTCAGCCAAATGTTGGCGATATTCCTGCTGGTGATGGAGCTGGCAATGATGAACTTAATGAAGCGGTGCTTAATGCAGCTCTTCGAGAAATTTGGGATCAAAGCTCCGGCACAATTGACACAATTCTTTGTGGTGGTCTGCAAAAGCGCAGGATCAACGGCTTCATCTCCTCCACGCAAAGGTTCATCGATCACGAAACCAAGTTCAGTTCGCTTGTTGATATTTACGAGTCGGACTTTGGTGTGTGTCGTGTGATCATGAGCCGGTGGGTTCCTCAGGACACCGTCTTGTTGCTAGATAGCTCACGCATTGATGTCTTGCCCTTGTCTGGTCGGCATTTCCACTTCAAGCCACTCGCCAGTTCCGGCGATGCCGAAACTGGACAGGTCATAGGTGAGTACACCATGGAATTTCGAAACGAAAATGCACATGCAACGATCGATGGTCTTTCGATCGCAGTCTAGTCCTCTCTCTCCTCCCGTCACCGGCTGGCGATATAAAAGTCGTCAGCCGGTTTTAGCCTCGATTTGTTTACGAAAAACTGAATTTGATTTAGAAGGGCATGTGTTATGGCTTTAATTGATGATAGAGATCTCTTGATCCACGAACCAAGTTTATTTCTTGATGCAAGTAGTGTTGCAACTAGCGTTTTGTCTGCGACAGACGGCATTGTCTCAAGCGGTACGCTTTTTAGCTCTAGTTCTGATTTTGAAACGCCAGGCATTGAATTCGGGTACGTTGTGGTTGTAAATGGCGAAGCTCTTGAGGTAATAAGCCGAACAGATCAAAATAAAATAGTAGTTTCCAAGCCGCGTTTATTATCTACTGACACTGAAATTGAACCTGATACTGGATCTTCATTGAATCTTGAAGTGCTTACATTTGCTCGCTTGATCGCAGAAGTCCAGGCGTGGGTTCTTGGCGCTTTTGGTATTGACGCATCTGATCCTGTTACACCTCTGGATGAAACCGCGATTTTAAATCCTGAGGAAGTGGAATCGTTGATCGCATTACGCACACTGGCTCGCGCCTTTGCCGCAGCTTCTGCAATAGCTCCAACAGATTCATCCTTGTCACAACGTGCTACTTTGTATGCTGGCCTTGCTGCTGAAGCGCGCAGGCAAACCAAGGCTGTAATAGATCTTGATGGAGATGGTATTGCCGACGCAACACGTCATCTTGACGTTGTTTCATTAAAGCGCAGCTAATCCCTTTTTTTCGAGAAGTAAAAGCAAACTATGGATGGATCATTGACAGCCCTCACTCAGTTCGGAGCAGCAGGTCTCATCGGCGTGCTATGGATTCTTGAGCGTAGACACGCAGCTGTACGTGATCGCCAACTTGATGAGGCTCATCGCAAGATTGTCACTTCAGAGCGAGACCTAGAAGCACTACTTAATGTGGTCAAGGAGAACACCAAAGCTATAAATACGCTCCATCAGAGCCAAATACACTTGATATCAATGCTTGAGCGTATGTTGCCAAGGGCATCAAATGATGCTGCCTAGATGAGCTGATGCAGCCATCTGCTTATAATATGGTATCTTGTAAGTATGCAGAGAGTTGACAGGCTTGTATTTGGGTTTGTAGCCATAGTGCTGGTTGGGCTAATCGGGCTTTACGGATGCGTCGAGCAGATTATCACGCAAGAGCCACTACCAAACGCTCCCGTTACTGTGGGCGATGAGGCTATTGAGGCAACAACTCCAACAGATGGCCCTTGGCCGTTTAGGCCTACTCGGCTTCGAATTCATCCACTTACGCAGGTCATCATGGATGAAAAAACCAATGAACCAGTCATCGAAGTTCGCATAGAGTTTATTGATCCTTATGGTCACACCACAAAAGGCGTTGGCCAGATCCGCGTAGACCTTTTAGCTGAAAAAGGATCAAAGAACGCGGAAGAACCAATTGCTATTTGGTCTCGAGATTTGCGTGATCTGGAAATTAACCTGGAATATTATGATGAGGTAACTCAAACTTACCTATTTCGACTAAGTCTTCAAGGCAAGGAATTGCCTGCTAATTCCAGGATTAATGCTTATTACCTTGCGGCAGATGGGCTTCGTCTTGAAGCTAATCTTCAGCTACAGCAGAACTAGTTTGACGGTTAAGAAACTAATCCAACTGCTCAATAACGCTATAACGATCTAGGTTCAGAACGACGATTTCGCCATCATCTAAACGAAGTTCAAGGCGATCAATCCAAAGTTGATCATCCTTAGAATGAGCAAACCACGAGCCGGTCTTGGCCTGCTGATATCTAGAGATTTCTCCCTCGACAGAGTTAGTCCAAACTTTATCGCGGTGAGGTAGTTGCTGAGTTACCCTTACGCGTGATCCAGGAGATAGTGGTTTTGCGAAAAGTGCCATGTGTGGACTTTATCAAATTATGATGGTTGTTGCGCAAACTTCATGCGACACCTGCTGGCTCTGTAGTACCAACGGTATAGATCGTAAATTCACCAAAGTCTCTTGAGGCCAGATACGAATTTAGCTTTTTAAGGGTTATTTGGTCTACTTCTTGCGAAAGCTCATCAAGCGATCTTGCGCGATTGATGCGATAGAAATCTTGAGCGATTGCAGATGCTCTTGCGGTGGTTGATTCACCTTGCATAACTATTTGGCTTTTTAGCCCTGTGATAGCTCTCTTTAGCTCATGGGCATCAACGCCTTGCTCCATCCTCTTAACTTCATCCTGGCAGACTTTTAGAGTTTCCTGGGCGCGCTGCGGCGTTGTTCCGCTATAGACAGTAACCATTCCCCGATCGCGGCCAGCGCTATAAGTAGCTCCGACGCTATAACACAAGGATCTTTTTTGCCTTACTTCTGTAAACAGTCTGCCACTTGACCCGCCACTTAGAACAGCAATTGCCAGTCTCTCCAGCATCGAATCTGCATCAGCTTCGCGCGGTGCATCAAAAGCAATACCAATGTGTACCTGTGCGGTATCTTGCTCAAGATGGTTGGTACCTCTTGCTGGCTGCTGTTCTTTGACTGGTTCATTTAGTTTGCCGGACCAATCACTTAATAAGTCATTTAGTTGCTTGCACAAAGCTTGCGGATCAACCGCACCCGCAGCTGAGATAATTGTCCCATTAGCAGTACATCGAGTTTGCCAGGCTTTTCGCAGAGTATCTATTGAGCAGTTTTCCAGTACATCTCTCTGACCATAGCTGTGGCGGTTAAAGGGCGAAGGTAAATGAGCTTCACGCAGACGAATCATCACCAAGCGCTGAGGCTCATCTTCCAGTGAATCCAGCGATTGCAGACACAAGCTTTTTACAGCTTGTAGTGCATCATCTTCAAACGCAGGTTCACGAATCATTGATGTAATCAGCGGCAAAGCTTCTTGCAATCGTTCGCCTAGCGCTACACAACCGATTCGAAGATGCTGCGAAAGCACTGAACTGGAGCGTTGTACTCCAATGCGATCCAGCGCATCAGAATGTTGCTTTGAGCTTAGATTGCCCGCACCTCGAAATATAAGATCTCCAAGGATTGTAGATATCCCTTGCCCTTGCTGATCATCAGTAGATGAGCCAACAGGCAATAGCCAGGTCATAGCTGCGGACGCAACTTCTTCTATCTGCTCCACCACCAACGTGGCCCCACAATCAAGAGTTAGCGTATGTATTGCTTTCATATCCTAAGCCCATCATAGCTTGCGTGGTCATCTTGATTGTGCGTTGATGTTTTTCGATTTGGATTATGCGGGTAAAACCAGGGTTTTTGCTGGAATGCCAGGCTTTTGTCTGGATAGTTAAGGCGAATTATATATGTAATTACTTACATATATTAATTTTCAAGATTTTTTTTGACAGCACTTTTAAATTTGTTACAAAGCGGCTGACTCTTCAAGCACCGGAAAACAAGATTGGTAACTAGTCATCAGGTGCAGCGTGTTTCCCGGGTGAAGGAGATTGCGCAATATGAGGCAAAACCACAATTTCATTATTAGGAGACAGAAGCAATGTTAAAGAAAAATCGAAAACGAAAACGATCAATGTGCGCACCTTTCCTGGAGATAGGCTGCGTAGGAGTTGTTGCACTATCTGCAAGCGTGGCATCAGCTCAGGATCGCTGCTTTCGCATGATCGACCTTGGTGAAATCGGAGAAGTTGCAGAAACTTCAGGGCCGTTCGGCATCAATAATACTGGACTCGCAGTTTTCACAAAGATGGTGAATGGACAGAGACATGCCTTTGTGAATGTAAACTCATCTTCACTTAACATTATAGGTGCTGGCAATTTTGATCTGCATGATCTCTCAGGGCTGGAGGCTGGTGGTGAAAGCGTCGCTCACGATGTAAACGATTCGGATATCGCTGTCGGCTGGGCGACATTCAATGGTGATAAGCACGCTGTGGTTTGGAGGATTGACCAATACGATCCGTTAGAAACACCGCCCATTCCACATGTTGACCTCGGCTTACTCGACCCGCTCAACAGCGCCTACTCCGAAGCATTTGCAATTAACGATGACTTTCCTGAACCTGTCATTGTCGGAGAGGGAGACGTATTTGAAGACTGTACATGCACCGGTGATCCTACCAATCTTATTCCTCGAGGTTTCTGGAGAACGCTTAAAGACCCGCCAGAAGACTTAACCAACGCAATTCGCCTTATTCACACCGGCGCTTCTTGTTACCCAACCACTATTGCATCAGATGTAAACACCGGTCCAGGAGGAGCAGGTCATGAGACAACAGCTGTAGGATATGGCATAAAAGATCTTGCTCCTTGTTTTGAAGATTCACACCCGAAAGGCCATTACTGGAATGATCCAAGTACTGGACAAGGAGTACTTTTGGCAGGGGCCGGTAATGATGGTTGGTCAGCTCGAGGTATGAGTGATCAGGGAGGGATAGTTGGCACTGTATTTTTTCCTTATTCGGCTGCATATTGGCCAGATATAAATGCAGCGCCAGTGAATATCGGATCGTTAATACCCGGTTCTCATTCTTCTTTCGCTCAGCGCATAAATAATAAAGATCCTGCAATAGAAGTAATAGCGGCTGCGGGTTATCGTAGTGCTACCACTATATTAGATGAAGCAGTACTATGGGAATGTGCAGGTGAGTGTTCGGACCCCCTTATTAACAACTGGTCGTTTACGGAGCTCAATACCGAGGTAATTCTTGACTGTTCTGAATGGCATATACGCCGCGCTTTTGATGTAAATGATGAAGTTTCGATCATCTGCTGGGCGCGAAAGTTTGGCCCACCCAGCACAGAACATGCTGTAATACTTGTGCCGATGGAGCTATGCTGCCCAGCCGACTTAGATGGCAATGGAACCGTAGGTACAAGCGACCTGCTCATCCTTTTCGCTAACTGGGGGCCATGCCCCGCTCCACCGGAGTCGTGCTTTGCCGACCTGAACAGGGACTGTACGGTGAACACGGAAGACCAGCTGATTCTGTTTGCGAACTGGGGAACTTGTGCGGTGACAGCTGGAGGCGGTGGTGGCGGATCGTCCTCACTCCAGGCGGCGGTCCAGCAATTGGGATTCCCATCCCTGGCAGCCCATCAGGCGTGGCTGGCCCAGGCCGGTGAGATGGAAGCCTACGCATCTACCTATGTGCTACTGACGATTCTTCAAAACCAGGAGTGATAACTCACAGAGCTTATATGCTCGTTTTTTGGCTTCCAGGAGCCTCGCAGGGAGGCGAGGCTCCTTTTTTATAAAAAAACCAGGAATGCGCGCAAGATTTTGCGAGAAACGGCGTATAGACCTGTGGAAGGGGTTTTGATTTGATTGATGAGGTATTTAACATGTTCAAAATACTTAAGCAAAACCGCAAGCGAGCCGGGGCGTCCCTGCCCCGAGTGTCACACAAATTAAGCGCATGCCTCGCTTCTCACTCACTCACCCTGGGGACCCCGATGGAATCGGGGCGGCTCGCTGCAACTTTTCTAGCTTGCACATGCTTTTTTTCTCTGCCCGCTACAGCTCAGTGTCTTCCTGAGGAGCTACAAAAACTCACTGCCTCCGATGCGACTGTGTTTGACCACTTCGGCACTTCAGTTCTAATTCTTGGAGATATGGCCATCGTAGGAGCTAACAAGGCAAATGCTGATCCTTTTTCCGCAGGCGCTGCTTACATCTTTCGCAAGGATCCCATTACAAATCAATGGATCCAGGAGCAAAAAATATTTTCAGACGATGGAAGCTCTTGGGATGACTTTGCTCTATCCGTAGCTATAAATCCTATCGACCCAAACGTGATCATAATTGGAGCCTGGGCGGATGATGATGCGGAGGATTGCAATGGCTCGTCTTGCCAATCTGGTTCAGCCTACATCTTCCGTTTCGATCCCGATCTGGGACTGTGGATCCAGGAGCAAAAGCTCACAGCTTCCGATGCTCACAGTCAGGATCGCTTCGGATGGTCGGTTTCAATCTGGGGTGATGTCGCGATCATCGGAGCCAGATTTCATGATCATCCTTCTCAAAATAGCGGTACAG
>JACZRS010000031.1 GCA_022574595.1 Planctomycetota bacterium
ATCCTAAAGCGCGGATGCAGTTGCACATTATGTTTAGAAAGGCTCGCAGCAGTAATAGGTATCGCCAATGCTGAGATGAACAGCACTAACAATATAGTGATCCAATGACCAGCTATGAATTGCCCGAATGCCATGACCCTAGCGGTTAATGTTGGTACTTCGATCTCTGCATCAATGAGGATACTAGTAAGATCAGGTAAGGTTTTAACGCTTAAAAAGATCACAACACCCAGGCCGACCATTGCTACGATAAGTGGATAAGCAAGAGCTGCGATTAATTTGTTACCAATCTCACCGCTACGTTCATGACGTTGCGATAGTGTTCGCAGAACACTTGGTAGCGTCCCACTAACCTGTGCCGCTTGAACCATGGCAATTTCACTAGCATCAAACCAGGATTGATGAGTTGAAATCGCCTTACCTAATGATGAACCATCGCGCAGGCTTTCGCGCACTGATATAAGCATTGATCGAATTGGGGATCGATTGGGGGTAGTAGAATCTGCCAACGTGCCTACAACATCAAGTAGAGGCATGCCGGATTCGAGCATTGTAGCGAGACTGTCATATAACTCCGCTCGTTCATGCTGTCTCCTTCCCCTCAAATAACTATCTAACGAGCTTCTTAGCGAACTTCTTAGTTCAATTAGCCAGGTTGACTTACTCCCTATATCCGTTCCATCTCCCATTCTTTTTATTGGTCGAAGATCAATCACTTGTAATCCAATGCGTCGCAACGAAGCTCGAACTTCAGCAGCGTTATCTCCAGAAAGTTCGCCTTGCTGAGCCGAGTTACCGCTTGCTCCTTGTAGTGGTACAGCTTTATATCGCCAAAGAGTCATTCAGCCCCCTCCACCACACGCTGAGCCTCAGATTGTGTAGTTAGGCCTTTAGCAACTAAGCGCTGCCCTTCTTCTCGCAAGGTATGCAAACCATTGGCCTTGGCTTCAACGCGCAATTCTGCAAGTGAAGCGCCATTACTAATTTGAGTCCTAATTGAATCGCTTACAACCAGCAATTCAAACAGACCCGTTCGCCCGCGTAAACCAGTTTTATGACAATCCTCACAGCCATTGCCTTGGCAATCACCATGAATCAATCTCACGAGTCGTTGAGCAAGTACAGCGCTGAGTGAGGCACTTACCAAATACGGCTCTATGCCTAAATCAATTAAACGTGTCATCGCGCTAACCGCATCATTGGTATGCAGTGTCGAGAAAACCAGATGCCCGGTAAGACTAGCTTGAATGGCAATGCGCGCCGTCTCAGCATCACGGATCTCGCCAATCATTATAATATCCGGGTCCTGGCGAAGAATATGCCTGAGACCGTTTGCGAAGGTGACGCCTTTGCGCGTATTAACTTGAGCTTGACTGAGCGCTAATCCGATCGTGGAAAGCTCATACTCGATCGGGTCTTCGATGGTCATGATGTTTACTTGCTCAGATCCAATGCGGCGCAGAGTTGAGTAAAGCGTGGTGGTCTTGCCTGAACCAGTGGGGCCGGTGACGAGTATGATGCCGTTAGTTCGCGTTGCCCTATCAAGATATGGTTGAGCGACATGCTGAGGCATGCCTAGTTCAACAAAATCACAAAGTTGCTGGGAGTTATCAAGCAGGCGCAGCACTGCTCGTTCACCGTAGCTTGTCGGAAGCGTACTTATGCGCAAATCAACGGATCGTTTACCGATGGTTACCGTCGCTCTGCCATCTTGAGGGATGCGGCGTTCAGCAATATCCATTTTGCCCATAACTTTAATGCGACTTATTACTGCATTGGTCAACTTCCGATGTCGGGGTAGTTCGCGTGCGGTATGTAAAACGCCATCGATTCTGTAGCGGATCAATGTACGATCATCTAGTGGCTGAACATGTACATCACTGGCTTTTTCAGATAACGCTTCAAATAAAAGTGCATCAACGAGCTTGACGATTGGTCCCTTACCTTCGGTACTTAGAAGATCACGATCAGCCTCTGTAAGAAGTCTCTCGATTTCACCAGCTTCAGGTTCATAACTAATTTGATCATCCGGTATCTCACCATCATGGGCGCGCTTCTCATATACTTCATCTATAAGAATCGCAATGGCTTCAGCATCTGCAACTTGAGAATCTATAGGGGTGCCTAGCCGCACTCCAACATTAAATATTGCTGCAGGATCACTTGACTCGGCAATGGCTAATCTCTCAACATCACTATCTGAGCCTTGAGAGATAATTAGATGTTGGCGAGCAAAGTCGCGCGGAATGAGTTCAAGGAATTGCTTACTGACCAATTCGGAGTGCAAAAGATGCGTTAGTTTGTCTTCAGGTTGCAGTTCACTTTTTTGCTCATCGCAACCCTGAAGTTTTAACTGTATAGGCGATTCAGCTGAGGAGACTTCAATTGGCTTTGACATTAGTGGATCACCCTCGGATAAACCTCAGGCCAACCATCATCAATGCCAGCAGCAATTACATCTTGTTCACTTATATATTTAAGATCTTCAAAACCATCGTGTCGCAGAACATTAGCTCGGATGAAAACATAAAAACGCGATCGACTTGATGACTTTGAGCGATTCTTAAATACTTCACCAATGATAGGAATACTGCTAAGTAGCGGTATCTGCGTGACAGCCTCGGCAGCGTTTACAATTTCGATACCACCAACTGCTATGGTAAAACCATCGGGGATTGTCACTACACTTTGCAAATTGGTCTGCTGGCGTGGTGGTGGCAGACCCGGACTACTGGATTCACCAACGAAAGTGCTTAGCGATACTGAATACTCCAGTATCAGATGATCGCCCTTAGCAATTTGTGGTGTGATGGTTACGGTCGTACCTGCATCCTGCGTTCCGCCGAAGGAAGTCGTACTGGTGGTATTTGATGCATTTACACTTAGAAAAGGTGCTTGCAATACAGAATCAAGAGTTGCCTGTTGGTTATTGTTTACCAGGACCACTGGGATATTTAGTGCCCGCCCTTCGTTTAAAGTTTCAAGTGCGCGCACCAATACCCGAAAATCGCCGGGACTAATAACAGTCCCAGAAAAACCCGATCCACCCCCGGAAGTCATTGCATCTATAGCGCTAGGTATTCCTGCAACACCGAGACCAAATAAAGATGATAAAGTAATTAGTGTGTTGCCACTTATCTGCAATTTCTCAAGCTCAACACCTAGATCCAATGTTTGCCCATCAGTAAGGCTAACAATTAACACTTCAATCATCACTTGCGGTTGGCGTACATCAAGTTCACCAATGAGCTGTTCTAACTGATCTAAACGCCGGGCATCTCCAATTGCGATTATCGAGTTGGTGCCTTCATCTGAAGTTAATACAAGTGATGGTTCCCCTTCGATTAGCGATGTACGGGATATAATTGGTGCGTTATCAATCTGCTCTATCGTGCCAGTTGAGGAATTTTCTGATTCACCTGCATCTCGATTACTACGTTGATGTGATGATGCAGAATTTCTATCAAGACCCGGCTGAAATGCGCCACCTTCTAGTATACCTGCATCAATTAACTGTGAAAGTACATCAACAATTTCACTAACACTGCGATTGCGAATAGCAAATGTCCGAACAGGTCGCCTAGCTTCAACCGGCACTTCATCCAACCGATTCATTAGTTCTTCGATTCTTTTATGCTCACTTGGCGTTGCGGTGACAATCAAAGTTCCGCTGAGATCATCACTAATTACTCGCCACTGTTCACCTGAACCTCGCGGACTTGTATCCTTTGCTGTTTGTTCAATGAGCTGCGCAACTTCATCAAGCGAGAAATAGCGAGGCGTGTAGCTGCGTGTATCTACCTCTTGGCGCTGGTCAAATTGCTCTAGTAATTCAAGCCAAATTTCAAGCTCTGTTGCAGGAGCTACAAGCACTACTGCGCTATCATTTGCTTGAGGCGAAAGCTTGCCAACAAGCGGCTTTGTAGCAATTACATTGCGTGCAATTGCAGTTGCTGTAACTGATGATGCAAGCTGCGTAGCGCTAATGAACTGAGCCGGTATAATACGGATAATCGTCTCAACCCCCGGAACATCTAGCTTTTCTAGGAGCCAAAGTATTTGATCAATTCGCGGACGAACATCTGATAGCAAGATGCGATCATCATCACCCATCTTTGTTATCGATCCGCCAACTTTTGAGAGTACAGGTTTTAGTGATGCAATAATATCATCCGCCTGGCGATTCTTCGGCTGCAAAATAACACTAACAAATCCAGCTAACGTATTGGGCGGAATTGTTTGTTCAATTCGAGCAAGTGTTGCTGCATCAGTAAGCTTGACTATACTTAGAACAGCTTCACTTCCGGGGGGTTGAACGCTTGTCAGCCCGCGGGTTGTAAGCAATTGATTGGTTAACGCCCAAAGCTCATCATCCGTAACACTTGCGCCAAGGCGAAGCGTAACCTTCTGCCCAGCCAGCGTCCGAACATCGTACTCAATCTTTATCTGTAATCTTTGTGCACACAGATCCACCAAGCGCACAAGCTCAACTTCCCCCGACAGCCGAGTTCGCACAAGTGAATCTTGTAACGCAAGCGCTTGTACCGGGAGTGTAATAATTAAACCAACACCTATTAGCACCCTAAGCGCTAAAACCGGTAATATCCCTTTAGCACATTGTTGTGCGCAGCAACTATCCACGGCCATATGGCTCCGTTATGTCTTCGTGCCTAAGACTGACAATCAATCGTACTGAGCGAAAATCTGCTTCATCAATTCCAGATTCTGATTAAGGTGAATCTCCGCTTCGATCACTTCTTGATCAGCCCGAACTTGAGCGAGTAAGTTTGCAATGTCTTCATTGAGATCTTCACCACGACGATTTGCTCGACTTTCAGCCCGCAAAGCAGGTTCTATCGTTTTCCACTGTGCTACCGTGCGCTGCTTTGCGCGAAGTGGAGATTGCACACGATAACGTGCTCCTGACCTGCAGACATTAATCATTGCTACTTTCTCAGCTCCAATACCTACAACTGCAATTTCAAATAGAGTGACTTGCACTTCAACTACGTGTTCCCTGGCAGCGGTAAGAACTTCCTTTGCTGTTTCGTATTGCCCAAGCACTTCTTCATTGCCCGAGTCTGTGAGCAACAACTGCGAAAATTCTGTAACAGCTGCAGCTGCTTCATCGACTGCCTGATGCTTTACTATAAGTAGCTGCCGTAATTCACCAGCTCCTTGAAGATGCGCAAGCACTTGTGAAGCTTGAGTTGAGCTTAAATTAGCAATGACGGCTGACTGTGGTGTGATACCCAACTCCGCAGCTACTGCAGTGATGGAAGTCTGAGCAAATGCTGAGCGCCCAGCGAGTGTCATAGCACAAGCAAACATCATAATAAATCCAATTCTAAAGCGAGTTCTGCGTGCGTTCATGGTCGTGTCTCCTGTTGTATTGCACATTCATTTCACACGCCTATTAAGCAGTAGAGAACCCCCAGCGTCCATCAATTATCAATTTCCATAATCGTTAATTGTTGGACTTGGCCATGTGACCAACTGAAACTGATCCCGTGCTTGAGGCAAACGACCTCATGTAGTGAATTGGGCTTAATGGGCCGTGAACCCCTGCCCTATGGAGACTTAGCTAATGCGTACATCCCGTACTGTCTAAAAACTTGATCTATCTCGTAAGGTGCAAATGCTCATCCGCAGCGCCTTGCGTCCACTGAATGATCCAGTGATGTACGTCCGAGAAAGGGCATTATGTAGCGGGCGTACTACGAGTGAAGCGAGTGGATCGGCGGATTGCTGTACATGCATCACCAAAGGGCTGCCTGAAGTGTTCGGCCGAGTTTTGAAACCAGATGCAATCGCCGAGATCGGTTAGGT
>JACZRS010000003.1 GCA_022574595.1 Planctomycetota bacterium
CTAGCGTCTCCGTCACCCGATGCTTCCGGCGTCACCGCCGCCGTCGGTGCCGGTGTGACCGACTATGGGTGCGCCTCGAGGCGACGGTCTTGGCCGGCCCATTGAAAAGCTCGCAGCATGTGGTGGGTCACGCTGCGAGCGGGGGAAGGGAACAGACAGGCTCAACCCTGACAACCAGTCAGAAGAGCCTTGTGGCAGGAAAGGCCTCCGGCCCGGGCAAGGACCGGAGACGTACGGAATGATGGCGAGGGCATCTTGGCCCAGTGCCGCCCATCGGTCGCGACCAACGGGCCTCTTCGCCGCGCTGACGGCTTGCCGCGCTCATTCGTCCCGTGTCCTCCCTGACCAGACGGGACGTTGATCGGAAACTGACCGGGCCGCCGTGGCAGATCGGGCCGAAAACGCCGGCACAACGTCTGGTGCGTTGATGGGTTGCCGACATTGCGGTCCGATCCTGACCGAACGGCCGGTCCATGGGGAGTACGGCTCGACTCCGTCCTTCGGCCAAGCTTCCGTGCTTGGCCGGCCGGCTCCCACCGTCGTATGTGCGCGTGGTCCTGAGTACACCCGGGGCGGGCACCGGCCGCAGATCGTCGTGCCCCGTTCATGAACCCGGATCGCGCTCGGGCCGCGGCTGCTCGATGAGGGCTTGCCGTGCGCGGTGAAAGATCGTGGGTTTCTCGGTCAGCTTCTCCTGCCGTCTTCGCTCCCATTGCCCCGGGTCCCGCAGCTCCAAATGGTCGCGCATACCCAGGATGACGACCTTGGATCCGATCCCCGCTGCGTCGAGCATCGCCTGGGGCAGCCGCACCCGACCGGTCTTGTCCATCTCCAGCCGCCGGGCGCTGGGGAAGGTGATCTCGTCGAACGCCATCATCTCCTCGGCCGGCAGCAGTGAGACCTCGATCGCCCCGGCCATGCGCTCGAACGTCCGCTCCGGCCAAAGCCACAGTGCATCGTTGGGGCCGGCTGTGACGTAGAACGCCAGCCCGTCTCGTTCGGGGTGAAGGCGCGAGCGAATCTCGGCGGGGATCGCCAGTCGCTGCTTCGCGTCGATCGTATACTCGTATTCGCCTGTAAACAGCACGCATTCCTGCCTCGGCTAGGTGGTGGCACAACTTAACCCACCGCTCGCCACTTTGCAACACCCTTCACCACTTTTCCTCATAATCCGGTCAAGTCACACCCTCACCACCGGCCCGGAGCGCACGGTAAGTCACAGCCACAGCGTTGGTTGAGCCAACTCACCCCCGCGAAAAAAAACTGCTCGCGCCAGCCGGAACGCAGATAATGGTTGCCCGCCGCCGAGCCGATCAAACTTCTGACCGATCCCGCTGGACCGGACGCTCATGATTCGCGCACTGGCGTCAGACCCGGCGGGCCATCACCAGGCAGGGTAGACTAGATGATTGGCGAGCTTCCCCGAGCACTTGGCCAGATTCCCTCCGGCCTGTTCCTGCTGACGACGAGCTACGACGGCCACCGCAGCGGCGTTCTCGTCAAGTGGGTTCAGCAATGCGCGGTCCGGCCACCCATGGTGATCGTGGCCATGAGCAAGGGACTGCCCGTCGAGCCACTGATACGCGACAGCCGAAGCTTCGCCCTGTGTCAGATCGCCCAGGATGACCGGTTTTTGCAGCGGAAGTTTGCGACGCCACCCGACGCGCTCGAGGACCCCTTCGTCACCCTCCCCACGATGACCGCCCTCAGCGGCGCTCCCATCGTCAAGCGAGCGGTCGCGTATCTGGATTGCGAACTGGTCCGCCACATCGACCTGGAGACGGATCATGCCTTGTACGTCGGCCGAGTCCGCCAGGGCGGCGTGCTCAACGAAGGGCAACCGGCCGTGTTCTTGCGCGACAGCGATCTGGTCGCATGAACGACACGAGCCGGCCTATTAGCCCACCAGGCTGTTCACCACCCGGCTGATCGCCTCGTCAAACGCCCGCTCAGTGAAGCGCTCGGCGTTTCGGCGACACTGCACGGGATCGATGTGGGCCTGATCCAAAGCCGCGATCGCCTCGACCAGCGCCTCCACCATATGTTGCCTAAAGAAAACCCCGGTCTGCGGCGTCACCGTCTCCATGGCACCGCCGCCGGCAAACGCGATCACGGGGCATCCCGTCGCTTGGGCCTCAACTGGGATAAGCCCGAAGTCCTCGACTTGTGGAAACACCAGCGCCTTGGCCCGCCGGTACAGCTCACGCAGCGTCACGTCGTCCACGCGACCCAGCATCTCAACGGTCGGCCCCGCCGCGGCGGCCAAAGCCTTTCGCTGTGATCCGTCTCCGGCAACTTTCAACTTCAACCCAGCGTGGGAAGCGGCCCGCACGACCAGCTCGGTCCGCTTGTACGGTTCCAACGCCGATACCACCAGCAGCCAGTCCTCCCGTTGAACCCGCCGATCAGCGGTGAACCAATCCGTTCGCACCGGCGGATAGACGACCTGCGCCTCTCGGCCGAAGTACCGCTGGATTCGCCCGGCCGTGTGCTGGCTGTTGGCCAGGAACATCGTCACGCGATCAGCCGTCGCACGGTCCCAGCGTCGAAAGACCGGCCCGATCAGCCCAAGGCCCATTCCGCGCCAGCGGCCGCCTGACCCCGTGGCGTACGCCTGAGTCTGAGCCCAGATGTACCGAGCCGGCGAATGGCAATAGCACAGGTGCGGCGTGCCCTTGGGGGGGCGAATCGACTTCATCACGGCGGAGCTGGTCGAGATGAGCAAGTCGCACGGCGCGACCTTGAGCCGACCGACGGCCCACGGCATCAATGGCAAGTACTGACGCCGAAGCCGACCCGACGCCCCGGGAAACCGTTGCAGCGGCGACGTAATGACGCGGCAAGCCGAGATGGCCTCGGTGAGCGGCCGGCCGTTGCTGACCAAGGTGTACAGCTCGCTCGGGCCGAACTGCCGCGCCAGCCGATCGAGCACGAACTCACCGCCGCGCATGCCGACCAGCCAGTCGTGAGCCAGTACGATCCTCGGCTTGGATTGGTCGTGTATCATCCGCCGATGTCATCGCCGCCGCCAAAGACCGCAGACACTGGAATCGCAGCGCATCCGGCCAACCGCCTTGGATTGGACTACGCCGCCCAAGCCCGCTGCCTTGGCGACCCGACAGCCCCGATCATAGACGTTCACAGCCACATCAACGGCCAAACCGCGCCTGAGATCTACCGTCGCGTGGCCGACCTGTACGGCGTCAGCCTCACCTACTCCATGACCCAGTTGGAGGAGGTCGAGGCCGTCCGCGAGATCCTCGGCCGGCGGGTGCGGTTCATCGCCGTGCCCAACTACACCGGCGAGGACCGCAAGCACCACCACGGTTTGGGGTTCGAAGAGCGCATCAGACGCTTCCATGAACTGGGGGTGCGGATCGTCAAGTTCTGGGCCGCCCCGCGCGGTATCGACTTCGGTCGAGAGATCGGCGAGCCGGACCTGTTGCGGTTGGATGGATCGACCCGGCTGAAGACAATGGAGCTGGCGGCGGACCTCGGCATGATCTTCATGACGCACATTGCCGATCCCGATACGTGGTTCGCCGCCAAATACGCCGACGCCTCCGTGTATGGGACAAAGGCGCAGCAGTATGAGCCGTTCGAGGAGCTGTTGGATCGCTTTACCGTGCCGTGGATCGCCGCGCACATGGGCGGTTGGCCCGAGGATCTCGAGTTCCTGTCCGGATTGCTGTCGCGGCACGACAATCTCTACCTCGACACCAGCGCTGCGAAGTGGATGGTCCGCGAGCTTAGTAAACACAGCCGCGATGATCTCGTCGCGTTCCTTCGGCGATGGCAGGGCCGCATCATGTTCGGCTCAGACATCGTGACCTCCGACGAACATATCAAGGCGGGTGAAAAGGAAAACGAACTCCACACTCGCGCCAACTCGGCCGACGAGGCGTTCGACTTGTACGCCAGCCGGTACTGGGTCTTTCGCACGCTCTTCGAGACGGACTACGACGGCGAGTCACCGATCGCTGACCCCGACTTAGCGATGGTCGATCCTGATCGATATGACGAGATGGACGCCCCGCAACTCGTGGGCAAATCCGTTCCGCCGGATCTCCTGCGCAGCCTCTACCATGACGCAGCCCACGATCTCCTCGAACCGCTGCATCGTGACGAGTGCTGACAACATCTCTTCGATAACCCGCATCGTCGCCGCCAACAGCACGCGCTTCCACAGCCCCACTGTCCCGAGTTTCGCTAGCGATCGTCCGTCCCTCGCCGCCAGCCGCATTCCGGACAGCCACGCGAGAAATTGCCACGACGGTCGTAGTTACAGTTTGGGCAATGACCCGCCCGTTCTCTCCGCTCCGCACGCGTGGAAAGCGCGTAGCAAAGAATGCTCCCTCCCACGACCAACACCCCTGCGATCATCCTAGCCCTAGCCTGGTGTGGTGCGAATGGACGGGACTCTACCCAACCAGTAATCGTGAATAGCCACAAGATGCCGAACGATACCGCCCAGAATCCAGTAAAAATCGCCATCATCCATAGCCAGCCGGTCTGTCTTGTGCGTCCCAGCCTCATGATTAGCTCACCTCGGGTGTGAGAACTCTGCGGACGACTTGCCTATTGACGCACCCTCCGTCTTCGTTGATCGATCACGACATGGTAGGCTCGGTGAAAACCCCGGCCAGTCAGCTATTTTCAAGTGCACGATGGTTGGAATCGCCTGACTCTTGATTCCTGACCCCTGGAATCTTTGCGCCGCTGTGTCCTCCGCAGCCCACGATCTCCTCGACCCGCTGCATCGCGACAAGTGCTGAAGACATCTCTTCGATAACCCGCATCGTCGCTGCCGACCTATCCCTTGCATGATCGCAACGCGTCCCGTCGATCCAGGGAGCTTGCAGGAGCGCCCTGTGGGTCTCATCTACGGCGAGGCTACCTGACTTCCTGCGAATATACTTGAATAGAGACTCAGATCTGGCGATTCTGATTGAGTGTGTTAGAGTGAACCCTAACTGGAGTCTTCGTTGAACCGGAAGCGCCCAGATAAACAGCGTAGCGGCCTTTGGGGTCTCTTCGGACTGGTGGCAGCGTTCTCCTTGGCCATGACCCTTGGGCAGTTTATCGCCACCAAGCGCGCGGCCCCGGATACGAGCGTCCGTATAGCAGCGACGCTGGTATCGTGGGGTCTCACGACTGACGGCTTGTCCGTCGGGGTTAGCGCGGATGAGATCGACCGACATGTCGGCTTGCTCCGTAGCCCCGATGGCGAGAAGCGTGTCCGGGCGGCTGATTGGCTGGCATCGCGCGGCGTGCGGGACGCGGGTCCACACATCGCGGCCGCGATGGCCGACGCGGGGACTTTGCGTCCCTGCCAACTCGCCCACAGCTTGGGACAATTGGGCGACGAGCAATGGGTTGGGACGTTGGTCGCGGCAGCGAAGCAACCTCGTAATCTCGACCTCCGGGCCTGTGCGACGCTCGCCCTGAGTGAGATCGCGTCGCCGAGCTCGGTCGATGCGTTGATCGATCTGTGCCGGTTAGACTCTTCACGCAGCATGGCGCTGGAAGCGCTGGGCAGGATCGGCGACCCGTCCGCGCTGGAGTTTCTTCGGTCCGTCGCTACGTCACCGCGCGACGAGGCCGAGGGGGAGATTGCCCGCCGGGCGGTTGAGCGGATTGAACTCATGCAACGGGCTGACCCCATCCCTCTCCTCGTCGCGCGGCTGGAGACGTCGGGTCGGGGAGGCCGTCTGGAAACCTGGTCTGTGCGCGCGCTGGCGAGACTTCACGATGCACGGGCTATCCCCGCACTGCTCGATGCGCTGCGCCATCCACAGATCAGCCGCAACGAGCGCATCGTGGTGGCGGCTGGGCTGCTCGCCCACGGCGAAGCCGGCACCACTGCGCTGCAGCAGGTCGTCGACAACCAGCCGCAAAGCAAGGTCGGCCGGACGGCGATGGCCGCCTTGCGCCTGATCGACACGATGGGGTATGCACCGACCCTTGCAAGTCGCTGAGCACGAGCTGCGAGCATGGATGCAAGCTGAGTTCAAAGGGATGATACGATGACGTACCGACTCCAAACCACTCTGGCCAGCGCCTCCGTCCTGATTGGGGCGTCGGCTTTGATTTCTCTTTCGGGATGCGGGGGTGATCAGCAAGAGGATGATGCACAGGTGGCGGGCGGGCCGGTCGCGGACGGATCGCCCGAGTCGGCGCAAAATGAGGCGGAACTGACGGACGGATCGTCGGACCTGCGGTTGATAACCGGGCACGTGCCAAACCTCGTTGACGCGACCAGCGGCGAGCACGAGTACACCAATCGACTGATCGACCAAACCAGTCCGTACCTTCTCCAGCACGCGCATAACCCGGTGAACTGGTATTCGTGGGGACCTGAGGCGTTCGAAGCCGCGCGACGCGAGGACAAGCCGATCTTCATGAGCATCGGCTACTCCACGTGCTACTGGTGTCACGTCATGGAGCGCGAGAGCTTCGAGAATGAGCAGGTTGCCGCGTACATGAACCAGCACTTCATTGCGATCAAGGTCGATCGCGAAGAGCGGCCGAATGTGGACGACATCTACATGGCGGCGGTGCAGACACTAGCGGGGCGAGGCGGCTGGCCGATGTCAGTGTTCCTCGAGCCGCAGTCGCTCAAGCCATTCTACGGCGGCACCTACTTTCCGAAGCAGCGCTTCCTCGCGATCCTGCGACAGATCGCGGGCCAATGGACCAGCCAACGTTCACAGCTTTTGCAAAAGGCCGATCAGACCGCGCTCAACGTGACCCGGCGGCTCGGATCGTTTTCGCGGCCACAGTCGATTGACGGCCGCGACGTGGACAACGCCGTCGCCAGATTCCTCGCCGGGTTCGACCAAGCGAACGGCGGCTTTCGTCGCGGAGCGCCGAAGTTCCCGATCCCGCCCAATCTTCAATTCCTGATCTATGCGGGCTGGGACGACCCCTCGATGCGCCAGGCCCTGCTGTATACGTTGAACCGCATGGCCATGGGCGGGATATACGACCAGATCGGCGGCGGCTTTCATCGCTACAGCACCGACGCCCGCTGGCTCGTGCCGCACTTCGAGAAGATGCTCTACGACAACGGGCAGTTGGCGTCCGTCTATGCCGAGGCGTATCAGCGTACCGGCGACCCCTTTTACGCCGAGGTGCTGCGCCAAACCCTGGACTATGTTCTGCGCGAGATGACGAGCCCGCAAGGCCGACTCTACAGCGCTCAGGACGCAGAAGCCAACGAGCGCGAAGGCAGCAGCTACGTCTGGACGAAGGATCAGCTCCGGGCGGCGCTGTACGAGGCCGGACTCAGCGACGATACCGACTTTGCGCTTGCGGTCTACGGCCTCGATCGCGGTCCGAACTTCCAGGATCCGCACCATCGCGAGGACGGTCGCAAGAATGTTTTGTACCTGTCAACCAAGCCCATCGACCAGGCGCGGTCGCTAGGCATGTCGTTGCCCGAGTACCAGGCGCGTCTCAAGAAGGTTCAACGGGCGATGCTGACCTCGCGCAACGCACGTGTGCAGCCGATCACCGACGACAAGACGCTTGCAGCATGGAACGGATTGATGATCGCGGGTCTGGCAGACGGCGGACGGGTGCTCGATGATCCGCGGTATCTCGAGGCGGCCAACAATGCGGCTCGGTTCATCCTCACGAATATGCGTACCTCCGACGGCGGACTGCTGCGCACGTACCGATCAGGCACGGCGAGGATAGACGGCCTCCTTGAGGACTATGCGTTCTTCATCCGCGGATTGCTGGCATTGCATCGGGCGACGGGCGACAATCAATTGGTGCAAAATGCGATCGAACTGGCCGAAGCGGCGCGAGGCCGTTTCTGGGACGATTCCTCTGGCGGCTTCTTCGACACGCTCCAGGGCCAAGCGGATCTGTTCGTTCGTACGAAGTCCACGCGCGACGGCGTTGTACCGAGCGGCAACTCCGTCATGATTCATAATCTCCTCGACCTCTATGAACTCACAGGCGATCCACGATATCTCAACGACGCCGCGGCCACACTGAGGTTCCTAAGCCGCAAGATCAAGACCCAGCCGACGGGTAGTTCGATCGCCGTGTTGGCGCTCAATCGCTTCGCTGAGGCGTATCCTGGCTACCTTCCGGGCCAATCACAGCGTACCGCGGTGCCGCCCGATCCGGTCACGATCACGACGAGCACGAATACCGTGCGCGTCACCCCAACAGAACCAGGTGACGTGGAAGTGACGCTCCAGATCAGCGACGGCTACCATGTGAACGCGCACGATCCCGGATTGGCCCAACTTGTCGGGTTGACCGTGCGCGTGATCGGCCAGGGGCTGGAGGTGGAGGTGAACTATCCGGCCGGTGAGTCGTACCGCGGCCCGTTGGGCGACCTTGAACTCCGCGTACACAGTGGTCGGGTGACGTTGCCGGTGCGGATCACGCAGTCCGGGCCGGTGCAAGGCCAGCCGAAGCTCATGGTCACCTATCAGGTCTGCACGGATAAGGTGTGTCTGGCGCCGACGCGCAGCGTCCTGCCAATCAGGATCGTCGCCGCCTCAAGCAACGAGTGATATTCGGAGCGTGCCGCCGTCGCGTCGGGCCGCTACAAGGCGCGAGCACCGCAGCTGTGCGCTACGAGGGCTTTGTTGTGCGCGTTGGCTTGTCGGAAGCGTTGCGCTGCAGGATCGCGTCCAGCGCTTTGCGGGTAGCCTCGACCTCGATCCACACCTGCTTGGAGACAACCTTTCCCTCGGCATCGAGAACGTAGCCTCGGTTGGGACGGCCGCTGTAGGCGTCTGTCACCTTGTTCTGGTAGCCGTCGACAAGCACATGCAGTTTGAGGTCGAGCTTTTCGGCGCACAGCTTCGCACATTCCAGGCGCTTTTCAAACGAGGTGTGCTGCGGAATCTCGATGCCGGCCCGGGTGTTGACTGGGGCAACCCGGCCGTCCGTGGGATGCGCTTCGAGGGTATAGATCATGATCCATTGCACATCGTCGCCGTATTCGGATCGAAGGTCCGCCAGGGCGGTAACTTTTCGCCGAAAGACTGGACAGGTATAGCTGCCGAACTCAATCACCACCGGTTTGCCGCGCAGCGAACTGAGGCTGAGCGTGTTCTCATCGAGATCCGTCAACTCAAAATCGGGAGCTTCGTCGCCGACGTTGGGTCCCTTGGCGGCATCGAGGCCCCCGCGGCCGCCGCGCCCTCGCTGCGGCATCAGATCCAACCCGACGGCGCAGCCGTCCCACGCTTCCTGTCGTGTAGCGTCCAGGATGGCGCGAGAATCGGCGAGAAACTGGGCGTTGATCGGTTTCAGCACCACTCGCATTTTCTCCATCATCCCGCGACGGCTCTGCTGGCGGTCGCGACGTTGCCGGCCGTCGCGATCACGAGGTTGCTGACCGCTGCGCCGCATATCAGGCATCATCTCGCGCATCGCGCGGCGCTGGTCACGGCGAAGCTGCCGATAGCGGGCAACGATCTGCTCCATTTGTTCATCGGTCGGCCCAACGGCAGCCCGGATCGTTTGCAGGACCTCGTCGGTGCTCGGATTGATTTGATCGCGACGGGGACGGTTGGGGCGTTCTCGTTGTGGCTGGCCGGCCGCGGCGCCGTCCGGCGTCTCATTCTGCCCGTAGCTGAAACTGCCGAGTGAAAGCGTAAGGGCTACGACGGCAACAAGTACGTGACTGCTTCGCATCGTGAGGTTCCTTCTGGGTGGTGTGTAAGGCCGGTCAAACTCAAACGGTGGCCGCCCGCCGGATACTTGCGAGCAATAGCCGACATTTTCCAAAGGACGAGTTTCGGATTCTCATTCGGCGTATTTTCCTTGGTGACACGTTCAACGCCCAACAGACCGTTCACGCGAAACCGGGGCACGCTCCACCATTGAAGCATGACGCTGTCGTTGGATAGTACGATCTCGCCGGCCCGTTCATCCCCCGCAGTTGGCGGATTCTTACGACGAATCTATGACCATCGCCCAGCTCCACGACCCCGTCGCCATCCGCATCCCACCGCCACGAGGGCAAATCGGGGACATCGCATGGCCCACCTCCTCCGGCTACGGGATACCACGCCGGGCGTCCGGGCTGATATCTCACAAACGCCGCTTGGATGCAGCCCGCCTGTGGTAGACTGTTCTCGACCGGCTGCACGGGGGTACCTGTCTCCGGGGACGGCCATCCCGATTCAATCGGGACGACGGGCACCACTGTGCGACCACTTTGGCAGGAGGAAGCCTCCTTCTGGACACGTGCTCACCTTCACACCCCGCCTGCGAGCGTCCCTGGGCTGAGCCTCCTTCACATCTGAAAAAAAATCTGCGAAGTCGCGCAAGATTTCCGGCAAAACGGCATATCTACTACTGGTGGCCGATCGTCCGAGTCGGCGGAATCGCGTTCCGGTTCCCCGCACGACGAAAATAGATCTCTGATGGCTGCCAGGGAGGTGTACGATGGCCAGCACGACCAGCACGGCAACTGCGTTCGTGATGATGCTGACCCTCACGGCGGCGGTTTACGCCGGATCGGTACTCTTTGTGGATGACGACGCCCCACCGGGCGGAGACGGCACGACCTGGGACACAGCCTACCGCTTCCTTCAGGATGCACTGGCCTACGCCTCCAACCCGAAGAACGGGGTGTTGGAGATCCGCGTCGGTCAAGGTATTTACTTTCCGGATCGATACGAAAACAACCCTAACGGCAATGGTGATCGATACGCGACCTTCGAACTGATCAGCGGTGTGGCCCTGAAAGGCGGGTATGCCGGACTCGGGGCCGACGATCCGGATGCGCGCGATGTCGATCTTTACGAGACAATTCTGAGCGGGGACCTTGCCGGCAACGATGGCCCGGATTTCCTGAACAACCAGGAGAACACGCTTCACATTTTGACGAGCATTCATACGGACGAACCGCCGGCCTTGAGCGGATTCACGATCACCGGTGCAAATGCGAACCTCCAGGGGAACAATATTGACAATCGAGGCGCAGGGCTGTTCCTTTCGCACACCACCCTAGCAATCGAGCAGTGCCGATTCCTTGCGAATGCGGCAATATGTGTTGCGGCAGGTGTTTGGTCTAGACAGAGCGACTCAAGTTTCGTGAACTGCATCTTTCAAGACAACATCGTTTCGCCGGGCAACAGCGGAGCGGCGATTCAGAACGTGTTTGGAAGCACCGTGACGCTGGTCAATTGCCTCTTCCAAGGTAACCGGCTTGGCGCGAATTCCACCGGCGGCGGAGTCATGTTCATTGGTGGAAACTTTGGGGGGAATCAATCAGCTGCTTTAGTCGCGGAGAGCTGCATCTTCGTTGGAAATAACGGGTCGGGCGGCGGGGCCATCGTGAACAACGGCTTCGCTGAGTTTTCCAACTGCCTCTTTGTCGGCAACCAAGCCCTCGGAGATGGCTTTGGCAAGCACTCCGGCCACGGGGGAGCGATCGCGAATTTCGGTGAAGTAACGATCACGAACTCGACCTTTGTTGCCAACAGTGCCGTCCTTGAAGGCGGCGCTATCTATGCCGGCCACAAGTCGGCCGGTACCAATCTTGACAGCATCTTGAATATTACGAACTGCATTCTCTGGGGTAACACCGGTAGCGGAAATTTGCAGGATCAGCAGATCGGCGTCGCCGACCCGGATGTATTTGTGAATTATTCCTGCATCGCGGGACTTACCGGCAGTCTCGGCGGCGACGGCAACGTCGGCAACGATCCGCAGTTCGTCGATCCAAATGGTCAAGACGGTATTCCCGGCACCATGGATGACAATCTTCGCCTTGGCTCCGGTTCATCGTGCATCGATGCGGCCGACAACACGGCCGTGCCGAAGGGTATTGACACCGATCTCGACGGCAACCCGCGCTTCGTTGATGACCCCTGCATCGACGACACCGGGAACGGCGACCCGCCGATCGTGGACATGGGTTCCTACGAGTTCCAAGATGGGACGAGAGACTGCTGCCCCGGGGACCTCGACGCCAGCGGCGACGTTGGCGTTAAGGATCTGCTCTTCTTGCTGGGTACCTGGGGGCCGTGCCCGCCGAAGGAAGATTGTCCCGCCGACTTCGACGACAGCGGCGACGTCGGCGTTAAGGATCTGCTCGTGCTGCTGGGCGCATGGGGGCCGTGCTCCGAGAAGACAAACCCATGCGGAGACGCGAATTCCGGTTCGTGCTTCTCGGCCAACGGCACGCCGGGATGTAGCAACGAGTCGTGCTGCAACGCGGTCTGTGAGATTGATCCACTGTGCTGCGATGTCGAGTGGGACGAGGCCTGCGCCGCGGCCGCCCTCAAGCTCTGCTCGGGTTGTGGAAACCCGAACGCCGGGAGCTGCTTCGAAGCCCACGGTACGCCGTTTTGTGATGATGCTAAGTGCTGCGAGTTGGTCTGCGAGCAAGATCCTATCTGCTGTATATTCGATTGGGATTCTAGTTGCGCAGCGTTGGCGGAGATGATTTGCAGTCCATGATCCAGACTGCGCGCAACTGACCCGATCGTCAATCTCCTCGCCCTCCTCGCCAACTGGGGGCCGTGTGCGTGAAGAAGGCATCAAGGCATCAAGGCATCAAGGGATCAAGGCATCAGTTTTTAGTTTTCAGTGATCTCTGTCACCACTCCAGTCTTTCACAATTCCATACTTATTCTTCTCCGTGCCTCGGCGTCTCAGTGGTGAGTCTTATGAAGATGGCATCATGGCATCGTGGGATCGAGGGTCAGGGTGTAGGGCAGGTTTGAGCCGGCCTAATCACAAGCGAGTCAGGCCCAAGGCCTGACCTACGCACTGCACGTCGATTAGTGATGGGTGACGGCCGCTGCGGTTTTTGCAGCGGTTTGGGCCGGCGGACAGGCTGGTTCTGCCTTCGTAACCACGCGCTGGCCACGGACGGTTTGGCGGTAGATGTCGTCGAGGGACTTGGCGAAGGTCTCGGCGTCGAAACGACTCGTGACGAGCTGTTGTCCAGCGTTGCCCAGTCGATGGGCCAGGGAAACATCGTCATGAAGGCGGAGCATACCACGAGCGATCGCGTTCACGTCACCGTGTTGAACCAGCAATCCGCTGCGCTCGTCCTCAAGAAGATCGGCCACGGTCTGATTGGAGCCGGCGATGATGGGCACACCCGCCGCCATCGTCCACAACGGCGCAAGCAAGCTGCACGGCGCGTGACGAAGCGGCGTGGTGCGAGACGAACGAGACACGACCAGCGCGGCGTCGAGCCCGGGCGCGACCGTCCACGGTTGGGCCAGATCATCCTCGACCACGAGCAAATCACCGATCCCCAACTGATCGACCCATTTTGTCGCCCCGAGGCGCAAGGCGGCGGCGTGGTGAACGATCAGCTTCACCGCCCGGGCGGTGTGGATGATGCGAACGGCGGCCATCACCGCGGTTTGCGTGTCGACGCGTGACTGAGGTTCGCCGACAAGTCCAACCACGAACGTGGTCTCGTCCGCACCCCAGCGGCTCCGAAGCATCGCTCGATCCTCCGGCGCAATGCGTTGACGATCAACCCCCGGAAGTTGCGGAGTGACTAAGAGCGGGGCGACGCCGACTGCGGTCCAGTCGCGCTCTAAAGCCGGCGTCGCCACAAGCACGCGCACGGCGCAGCGGTTGATCCGCATGATCGCGCGCTTGGACACGGATGGTCCGGGCGGACTGGTGAGCGGTCCGGCGATGATGGTGTGCCAGGGCCTGGCCGTGGCGGCCACGAGCGCCGCGGGCATCGTCCAAGCATGTATCAAGTCGTACGGACCATTGACGGTCTCATCGGCGTGGAGAAATCGCGCCAACCCGCGCTTCGCCAGTGCGGTTCGCTCTAACGCCGCAGGGATGCCGCCGAGCGGTCGAATACCGCAGCGGGCGGCGAGCCTCGTGCGCGACGTGTCGCCGATGATGAGCACATCGTGGCGGTGGCGATCAAGCCGGTCGATGGCGTCGGCAGCGAGACCGAGCACGCACGCGCCGGCTTGGCAAGGATCCGGATCAATCAGATGCAGGATTCTCACCGCGGCGGATTCAGATTGCGACCGAGTTCGCGGGGCACGTGGCGATAAAAGACCTTGGTAATTTGATCGGCGATCTCGTTGGCAAGCTGCTCGTTGATCTGGTGACGCGAGGAAATGGTTCGGTAGCGTTCGAGACTGACCGGTCGCATCGCGACCTGCACGGGGTAGCCCGACGCACCGCGCAAACCGTCATCCGCGGTGGGAAACAGTCGCTCGCGATTCGTTACGTCGATCACTTTGACCTGGCACGCGCCCATCGGGCGCGGGGTCACGTTGTCGGGGCTCAAGGAGAACGAGACCATATCGATGAACACGACCTGTTCGGCACCGACCGCCCGCCCAATGGCGTCGATCGGCATCTGCTCGCCAAACCTCTCGCGGCCCGCCACCGCCAGGGCGTCGGCTGGGCTGATCGTGATGGTGACGAGTTTCCGCACCATCAACTCCTGCGACACCTTATCGCCGATGAGCCGGCGCAGGCTCCGATGCGGGAGGATGTTCTCGGGATCATCCACGAAGACGACGGTGGGGCGATCGCTCAGGGCGTACTGCGCATCGACCTTGGGTTGTCCGCCGATGATATACGCCGCCGGGCCGACGATATTGCACGACCCCAGCGCGGCGCCGACGGCCACCACAAGGGCGAGCGTCATGACAGTTTGAATTGTGCGGTTCATAGACGCTCCTTCATCGCGTCCCCAGCCCTCGCCAGGAAAGGCCCTCACCGGAAAACGGTTATCGAGGCGGCGGCTTGTACTTATCAGGATACTTCGGCTCCAGGTGGGTATGAAACAACCACGCCGTCCGCTGCACGAACGGGCCGAGCAGACCGGTCCTGATCTGCTCTGGGCTCGCGTTATCTCGTCCCACGCCTTCGAGGTCGGGAAACCGACTTTGGACGTCGAAGCTGTCGACGAACGTGTCCGGGTCGTAGCCGCCGCGCTCGATGATGCCGACGTTTGCCGCACACACGCCGTCCCACAGAAAACGATTGCCCGGCGGATGCAACCGGTACTCATAGATATCGACATGCACCAAGCGATCGACACCGAGCCGATCGGCCATCTCGCCGAAAGACATGGACGACCATTGCGGGGTGCGGAACTTCCACGTATGGACCCGGCGCGGATCGACGACCTTCACGCCGGGCACTTCGTTCTGGATGCGCCCGGCCACGCCCAGCGCGATCACCAGTTCCAGATCGGGGTGCTCGTACATCGTGGCCATGTCGCATTGAACGAGGACCGCGACGGAGTGGTTCTCGAGGCCGTCATACTTGGAAAGGACTTCGATCTGCTTTTGGTACTCGAAGTTCTGGGCCATGCCGCCAAGCAGGCTGGCCGCCTCACATCCGCCCAGCCATGAGCCGGTGAGCGCGATCAGTCCTATTAGTGCCCAGCGTGGTCTCGTCATCCTAAGAGTTCCTTATATACAAGGACTTTGTAGACCCAGGCGCCTGTCGCGCCTGCCGCAAGAATCCACGCTGCCCGGCGGCCCCACAGTGTGGCGAAGATCGATCCCACCCGCGAGCCGGTGACCGCTGCGTAACCCGCCACAAGCAGGGTCATGGCCGTGGCCAACGCCAGAACCGCCCCCAACGGCTGAGCCCCGAGCGCCGCGAGCAGGTTGCCGTTGGCGGCATGAGCGAACGCTGTGGTCATCCCGCACGTGGGGCAGGGCAAGTCCATCGTCACGATCCAGCCACAGGTCGGCATGGCCGGCAACTGGGTGTGGGTGCCGAGCCCAGTGGGTGATGGCTCCAGATACGCAGCGAGGCCGAGGATGGTTGCGGCGGCGAGCGTGACTACTGCCGCCACCAGCCGCCGTCGCGTCGAGCCGGCTTGGCCCTCAGCGGCGACCCGCGCTTCCACGATCGTGATCGGGGGGGCCTGCATAGGTCTGTACGGTACCCCCGGCTCGGGGTGGAGGCAACGAAAAGTCCTGGCGCTACTTACCTTGCGCGTTGCTGATAATGCTGTAGAGGTACCACCGCTGCTTCGTCACCCGCCCCGAGGCCCCCCGTGGGGCGTGCCGCTGGATGTATAGCTTCGCTCGTTGACCGGTATCCAGCCGCACGATGAACACCTGCCGGCGTAGGTATCGCTCGCCGCCAGGCTTCCCCCCTTCCGGGGCTGACTCCTTGAAATGGTCCAGACATTCGACCACCTCGTACCGCCGGCCACGCCAGGTGAACGCGCCGGGCGACGCCGCCAGACCACGGGCCATAAGTTCCGTCGAAAACGACCCCGGCTCCGGCTCGATCGGCTCGGAGATGAACTCTTCCTCCCCGTTGGTGAGCTTCTGGTCATTCCGATCGATTGCGGCGGCCATCAGCTTATTGTCGCCAATGCCAGCGACAACCACAATCCACTAGGCTCTGTCTGATGGATAGTGGGACGGGCATCTTGCCCGTCTGCAACAGTGAAACGGACGGGCTGGAAGCCCGTTCCACCAACCGATCAGCGCAACCTGCTGATCCATCAGACAGAACCTAGGCTTGCCCCCATGCCGTGGATCGACGCACATCTTGACCTGGCGTACATGGCCTTGGATGGCCGCGACCTGCGCACACCGTGCGAGAACCCTGATCAGGCGTGTATCAGTCTCCCCGCTCTGCGACAAGCCGGCGTCGATCTCGTCTTCGCCACGATCTTCTCTGCCCCGGGAGAAATCCCCGAGGCCGACGCCGAGGGGTGGGACCATCCCTGCCGGTATCCATCCAGTGATGATTTGGACGCCGCCGAGCAGGCCGGTCTTTGTCAGATCGAGCTGTACCGGCAATTGGAGGAAGCCGGCGAGTTGAGCATCGTCCGGGGACGAGCTGATCTTGAGCGCGACGCGGCTTTACCCAAGATCGTGCTATTGATGGAGGGAGCTGATCCCATTCGATCACCTCAACATGCCCAGCAGTGGTACGACTACGGTTTGCGTTTGGTGGGGTTGACCTGGTCGATGGGTACGCGCTATGCCGGAGGGAACGCCAAGCCCGGGCCGTTGACGGCACAAGGGATCGAACTCGTCGCCGCGCTCGATGACTTGGGCATCATTCATGACGCCTCGCACCTGGCCGATGAAGCCTTGGATGGGCTGTTGGAACACGCGCGCGGTCCCGTCGTCGCCACGCACTCGAATTGCCGAGCCATCACCGGCGACAACCAACGCCATCTGCGCGATGCTCACATCAAAGCGATCGGCGACCGCGGCGGCGTCATCGGCCTGAATCTGTTCTCCAAGTTCCTCGTCCCCGATGGCCGAGCGACCATCGACGATTGCGTCGCTCACGTCCAGCATGTGTGTGAGTTGATGGGACATCGCAATGGTGTGGGACTGGGCTCCGATGCCGATGGCGGTTTCCCAGCGAACGCCCTACCGGTCGATCTGGATCACCCCCGCAAGTACGGCGCATTGCTCGAAACCCTGCGCGTCCAAGGCTGGTCGGACGACGACCTCCAAGGTTTTACCTGGGGGAATTGGATGGGCATGCTGCAACGAACGGTCTAGGAGAATCGATCGGCAGATAAGACGACGATTCGACTTGCATCCTAGATTGGACGTGCCAGGCTTTGCGTAGCGGCCAGCGGGTTTGCACCATGTGGCGCATGACCCACATCAATTCGGCAGGTCTCGGCCGGCGGTCCTGAGGCGATTCCACAAGTTGAGATAGAACCCGGTACAACTCTTGGCGGTAGTTCACGTTGAATCAAGAAAAGATACGCTTTTACAATATAATGCGACAGGTGAGTGTCTTGCGCTGATCATGGTAGTTATGACAAGCCTATACATCCGGGCATCCTCTCCCGGCTCCGCGCTGATCCGACCCGCTCTCTTGTTGCTTTCGTTCATCACGTCGAGCTTCGTTGCGTTTGCAGCCGATGCGCAGTGCTCATTCGAAGCTGGACCCAGGCTCGTGGCATCAGACGGCACCTCAGGCGATGTCTTCGGACTTTCCGGCGCGATCGACGGCGATGTCATGGCCATCGGCGCCATCTGGGACGATGATCACGGCTTCAATTCAGGCACGGTCTATGTGTTCGTTCTCGACAACGAAGGTGTTTGGAGCGAGATCTTCAAGATCGTTCCCGCGGACGGCGGTTCGGAGGATGTATTCGGCCGCTCTGTAGCAGTGAGCGGAGACACGATTGTCGTCGGCGCCAACGGCGACGATGATAGAGGCTTCGACGCCGGTGCCGGTTACGTCTTCGTTCGGGAAGGTGACACTTGGGTCCAGCAGGCAAAGCTGCTGGCAAATGATGGAGCAGCGCTGGACCATGCCGGTTGGGCCATTGATCTTGACGGCGACACAGTCATCCTTTCAGCCCACAATAATGACGATGCTGGCAGCAGCAGTGGATCCGCATACGTGTTCGTTCGGGACGCCAAGAACAACTGGACACAGGAGGCGAAGCTAACAGCATCGGACGCTGCCGCCAACGACGATTTCGGGCACGATGTCGCTGTGAGCGGTGACACTATTATCGTGGGCGCGTACAAGGACGACGATCATGGCTCATCGTCCGGCTCGGTCTACGTCTTCGAGCGCGACGCGGAGGATCTGTGGCAGCAAACTGACAAGCTGACGGCATCAGATGCGAACACGGGTTACCACTACGGTCGTTTTCTCGACCTTCAAGGCGACACGGCGCTGATCGGCTCGCCATTCCACCACCCACTGAACTTTGGCGCGGCCTATGTCGTCCGCCGATCAGAGGGTGCCTGGCTCGAGGTCGAGATGTTGATCGCTGACGACCCGGCGACGCAGGAGTGGTTCGGTAGCTCCGTCTCCATCGACGGCGAGATCGCGCTCATCGGCTCCTTCTACGGCCAAGGTAACAATGTCGGGGAAGCGTACATCTTTCACAATACAGGCGATGACCTGTGGACGCTCGTGGCCAACCCGACGGCATTTGACGGATCGATCGGTGACGGCTTCGGTCGTATGGTCGCACTCCACGCGGGCAACGTCGTTGTCGGGGCCAGCGTAGACGATGCCCCGGGAGTAGATTCCGGATCTGCTTACACCTTCTGGATCGATTGCCCGGGAGATGTTCCCGGCGACCTGGATGGGGATGGGACAGTCGGCGTGAAGGATCTGCTGATTCTTCTGGGGAATTGGGGGTCGTGTGATGATTGCGATGATTGCCCGGCTGATCTGGATGACGACTGCACTGTCGGGGTATGTGATCTGCTTACATTGCTCGGTAATTGGGGGTGATGGAAGATGATCTGACCCCGGGCAAGCCCGGGGCTATGTACTGCGCGGCTTCAGCGCTTCGGGGTGTTCAGCGGGGCGGCGCACCAGCTTTGTTTGCCCTGGACGCTCCGATCAACGCATGAAATCGTGGGGCGGCGGACATTCGATTGTTGATC
This sequence comes from Planctomycetota bacterium, assembly GCA_022574595.1. Taxonomy (GTDB): domain Bacteria; phylum Planctomycetota; class Phycisphaerae; order Phycisphaerales; family SM1A02; genus JACZRS01. Next base: position 19,350 of record JACZRS010000003.1, read on the forward strand.
CGCAGGGACGATTGGTGCAGCCGAACCGGGTTGTGGACCGTATTGGCCTGATAGTGGTGGTGACGACGCCCTTGGCTTTCCTTGCGTAGGAGCAGCGATGGCAATCTGGAATGATCTACGAAAGACGGGCCGACCGATCGCGGGATTGATCGGTGTCTTGGTGGTCACTATCGCGGCCATGGCCGGTGATGAGGGCGGCTGCGTTGGGGGAGTCCATCCGAGCATCGGGCAGCCCGGGATGAATGCTTCGGTGTTTGCCTTGACCACCTATGACGACGGCGCCGGCGAAGCGCTCTATGCCGGGGGATTATTCATATCGGCCGGTGGCAGCAGCGCTTCACGGCTGGCGCGTTGGGACGGCAAGACCTGGCAGGAAGTTGCCGGCGGTCTGATCGGGCCAGCCGCTGTGAGCGTACGCGCTTTGCTCGTCATCGACGATGGCGATCATGATTCGCTGATCGTGGGTGGAAATTTCATCCAAGCCGGCGAGACAGTCGTAAAGAACGTCGCAAAGTGGGATGGAACCGACTGGTCGGCACTTGGGGATGGGCTGAACCACAGGGTGCGTGATCTGGATATCTTTGACGACGGAACTGGGCCTGCAATCTACGCGGCGACGGATATCGGCGCCGAACCCGGCGGCGTCTGGAAGTTTGATGGTGAGACGTGGTCCGTGGTAGGAGCGGGGTTCGATACACCATCGGGCATGGTCCTCGCCCTTGAAGTGTTTGACGACGGATCAGGACCGCGACTCATTGCTGGGGGAATCTTCGGGTTTGCTGGGGCTCAAGACGGGTGTTGCATTGTGCAGTGGGACGGGAAATCATGGTCACTCGTCGGGATCGGCGTGAACGAGGGGGTTTTTTCACTGAAGTCTTTTAATGATGGCAACGGCCCGACGCTGTTTGCCGGCGGGACATTCCTCGAAGCCGGGGGCATACCAGCCATCAACGCTGCACGTTGGGATGGATCACAATGGTCGAACCTTGGCAACGAAGATCCTAAAGCTTTCTTTGGCATTATCTCAGCGATGGCGATCTTTGATTATGGTGAAGGTCCTGCGCTTTATCTCACTGGAAACAATGGGTTCGGCCCGGAACCTATCTTCCAATGGACGGGCGGCCCAAGTTGGAACGTAGTCACTGATGAGTTGAACGGAAGTGTGAATGCGATTACGCCCTTTGATAATGGTACTGCGCCAGCGCTTTATGTTGGCGGTAGTCTCTTCGAGGCTGGCGGAGAGGCTGTAGGCTTCATTGCACTTTGGACGGATTGTCCCATGATTACCCCCGGCGACCTCGATGGCGATGGGAATGTCAGTACGTCGGATCTGCTGATTCTGTTCGGCTTGTGGGGGCCATGCACCGACTGCAAAGATTGCATCGCGGATTTTGACGGCAACTGCGCCGTCGGGACGAGTGATCTGCTCATTCTTTTTAGCAACTGGGGGTGATGATTACAGAATAGTACAGGCGGTATAAGGGGCTTATCTCATGTGCGATCCTGGACAGCGTTGGAGCTGATCAACACCCCTCAGCCAGTCGCTTAACAGTGTAATCCTTGCAGATTGCAGATTTTAACTAAGTAAGCCTGTCAATTACCCGATGACTTTGTTTGGTTATTTGCGCGCCCCGTTTGCGCCCAAACTGTGCCAATAAAGACCAAATAGGGCAAATTGTTATGCAGATCAATACCGATATTTCAGCGGGCTCAAGCCTTCCACTAATCAGGCCTCAACTTCAAACTGATAAATCTGAATCAAAAACGACTGATGCGCAGATTACGCCTGTTCAGCAGGAAGAACCTAAAGAGCCAAAGAAATCTGCACACGGCGTCTTACGCTTATTGGAAGCTGGCCATTTTAAGGGCGTTGCCGATGTTCGGCTGCGCATTAACTTTCATGATCAGCTAGAACGGCAAGCAGATTTGGCCGCTAAGGATGAATTGCAATCTCGATCACGAGATTTAGTTGATGTCGTAATCGATGCTGTTCAAAACACACTCACAACAGTTCCAGGCGATGATTTGCATGAAGCGCCTGTTGACGATCCGCATGAATCACCCATTAACCATTTACAGCTTCAGTTTACAGATGCAATAAATACTGCAGTTACTGATGCGATAAGCAGTGAGAAACTTGATCTTAATTCTATTGAGTCCGCTTTCACAGATGCGTTTGAGCAATTGACTCTCAGTCTTGAAGAACTATTAGGAAGTTCCGAGCAAGATGCTGCCCTAACCGAAAATGTAGAATTGACAGTTGATTCTAAATTAACTGCACAATTATCTACTTCCGATGATTCAACATTAAAACAAGCTCTTGAAGATCTAAGTGATATATTCGCAAAAGCGCTAAGCGATCTACTGAGTGCGGTTGAGACAAGTTCACTATTACCTGATCCAGCACCCGCATCCGGAAATGGCGCAGCTTATGAGAAATTCCTCGCTCAGTATGATCAACTCCGCTATGGTGAGTCTCAACTTGACATAAGCGCGTAAGTAGAAGACGATTGCATAATTGTTCTATTACTTTTCACCATTTACTCTAGCGTAGGGAGCTTGTAAATGAAGAATATCCTATTAACAACTGCTGTATGTTCATTAATCGTTATTTGGCTAACTGGCTGCCATCGCTCTGGAATTACCATATCAAATAGATCTAATTCTCCTTCACACCAATCCCATGGCGGACCGCCCGATCATGCGCCTGCACATGGCTTTCGCAAGAAGCATCAATATCACTATTACCCCAATGAGCAGGTCTATTACGCACCTGCTAGTGGAACGTACTTCTGGCTCGAAGGAAGCAACTGGAGATTCGGCGTTAACCTGCCGGGTAATATCTCGGTAAATATCGGCGATCGGATTTCCATTGAACTCGATACCGATAAGCCCTATCAACATCACTACGAAGTTTCAACCAAACACCCCAGCAAGGGTAAAGGTAAGGGCAGGGGTAGGGGTAAAGGAAAGGGTAAAGGTAAAGGCAAGAACCACTAAGCCTTGTACCGAATACCGATATTATCACTTAAAACCCAGGTACTTCCACCCCTGGGTTTTAATATGCGCAGTAAGCCCTTCACGCCGAGTCCAATAATAACTATCGTTCAAACATCACAAGAGACTCATTTCAACCGAACCATGGGGTTCCCTTTACTTCTAGGCGAAATAGGCAGATATTTATCGTGTTGTGCATCAATAATGTACTAGTAGTATCCCTGGTGTATTGAATAATTCATATAGAGAGTTAGAAATTAGCGTATAAATAGGCCATGAATGCGGTTTGTAAAGCTATGAACAAGCACCCTAATAAAAGAAAACACAAGCGAGGATTCACGCTTATTGAGATTCTCATTGTTGTGATCATTCTCGGCATACTTGCCGCCATTGTGATTCCACAGTTTAGCAATGCTAGTAACGATGCAGCGAGAGCAACATTTCTCGTCAACGGCAAGATATTCGTCGTGGCTGCTATGAGACTCGAGCTGGATACTGGCCAGTTCCCGGAAGATTCTAGTTCTGGAGCCTTGCCAGCCGGTTTCGAACAATACATACAGCCGGAGAAATGGATCGGCGGTACACCCATAGGCGGGGTGTGGGACTGCGAGCTGAATTCTTTCGGCATCACTTCTGCGGTTGGCGTTCATTTCAACGGCAGCGGCGTGACCCGCGACATGGCATTCATGCAACAGGTTGATGCGATGGTCGATGATGGCGATCTCACAACAGGCTCATTTCAACAGATTGCCGCTGACCGCTACTACTTCATCGTCGAAGACTAGAGTGACCAAAACTCTACAACTCTAATGGTCAGAGTGCTTTTATGAAAGCCCAGGGATTTCCCCCCCGAAATTGCCTCTGCCATGTTTAGCCACGAATGCCACCCCAGTCGGGATTAGCGCAATTACGCTGCACCCACACACTATCGAGTATCGTATGTAGTTAAGTGAGGTGATGAGCAAATGCCAGGGTATCCCAAAAACCAGATGATGACTGCTTGCATGAGTTTCATGGTTGTAATGCTGGTTTGTGCAGCGGCTGTTGGATCGAATAACTTTCCAAGCATTACCTCCGACGATTTCAATAAGCATATCCAGCAGTTGTCCTTAGATTCTGCACAGAAAAACAAGGCAAAGGTGATCTTCGATAGCTATCAGGAAGATCTGCAAGCCACCTTGAAATATCGTGATCAGATGTTGAGATGGATCTGGTCAAATTTGCCAGCGCAGTACGGCGGTTACGATCCAGATTTGAAAACAGTGGTTATTAAGGACGAAAGGTTGGTAGAGATCACTGTACAGATGGACTTGCGGCAATTGCAGAGGAACTATTTCAAACAACTTGCTGGACTCGATAGAAGCTTAATTAAACCGGTCGAGTCTTTACGGCGCAAGCATCTTCGTATTCGGATGCTTCAAGAGAGTTCAATTCCAAATCCTGCTCCATGCGGAGTGGCTTTTGATGTTGCCAAGCTTCTGCAGGAGATCGTACCTGACTGGAGAAGTCGGCCGGACGTGGCAGAGTATTTAGCATCATATGAAGAGCTAATGGATCGACTCTTAATAAAACTGGACCATGTGCGCTGGCGGTACGACTCGGAGGTAAACCAAGGTCTGCGCGATTTGAAAGCAAAACTTGCTCGGGGAGAGATTCTTCCTGATGATCTTGATGGACATGTCTCTCGTGTCGCGGATTCCTTTGTGGAGATCCACTACCTGCTTACACAGATCCGAACTCTTAACAATAGTACAACACATGTTGTTGTGCCATTACTTTCTGACCAAGATGCGCTGCTTTTGCAGATTCGAGCCCGCAGATATTTGGCGAGTTATCTGTATGATTCTTCAGCACTTTTGCCATATATACTGATTATGCGTGCGCTGAAACTTCCAAGCCTTAGCATTGCACAACAAGAGACACTTTCGAATTTGCGAATTTCTTACTTGAACAAGGAGCTAATTTCAGAAGCTTCTCTTGAACCAAAATATGAACAGATGTGGACAAAGCATATGTACCGATTGTCATTTGAAGCGTGGGTGCGGAGGATCATCTTGAAAGAAACTATCGAAGATCCACGTGAACAACTAAGAGACGAGTTCAATGTGAAGATTAAAAAATGGAATGCGTTGCAGGAACAATTTAACCAACAGCTAAAAGTGATTCTGACAGACAGCCAATGGCAGAAAATCCAATGAAACATATGTTAGGAATAATCTTCGCATTTGTGTTTGTAGTACCCGTTATTGCTCAGACACGCATCTACCCGGAGTCTCAGTGGGCATCCTCAATATCACAAGCTGAATTCCAGCAATGTTTGGATTCGCTATCGTTTTCAGATGATACTGATGAAGCTGTATTTAATACTCTTTACGCCAAATTTCAAAATGACTATCGCCATCACAGCGCTTTTGTAAAACTACGTTTTAAGGAGATTGATGCGGAGCGGGCTGCTTATCGAGCTGCTAACCCTGACACTCTGAGGACACAAAAGAGCACGGTATTAGCTTACAACGATGAGCAATTCGCATGGAAGACATTGTGTAAAAAGCTGGATGCGCAGTTTGATAATGATGTGCGTTTATGCCTCACAAAGAAGCAGCAAGAGATCTGGATCACTACGATACAGAGTTCTCGTCGCCGCAGAATATTGCCAGAGGTTCGACAGTTAGGTCTGATTAGATCCTCAACCGATCTCGTTTCAATCATCGAACTAATTGATTTGACTCCAACAGTTCTGGATTTAATCGATCCTTTGCTGAGCGAATATGTATTGGCGCTCGATGAAGTACTTTGCAGTTGGGAAAATGAAGCTGATGCACTCCAAGCTCAGATCATGACAATCGCATATGGACCAGGTGGCTATGAACAGAAATCTAGAGATCGCTCGATTAGACTAAGAAAGCAGATTGAAGGGCTCGCTGCAAATGTCAGCGATCTGAATCAACAATATGTCACTAGAATCCAGTCTGTACTCCCAGGTCAGTACGCTCTGAGCTTTGTTGAAGAGGTTTACAGAGTTGAATATCCGGTCTTGTTTCTGCCATCTCCTGTAGACTTGGCGGTAAGTGCAGTTGATGAGACAATTCAAATATCACAAGAGCAGCGAGAAGGTATTAATGCTGTCTATGAAGCCTATGTCCTAAAGCGGGCGGAAATAAGACGTCAAATTATTAAGGGGGTTTATCAGTGGGAGCACCCACGAAAGCGCGATCTCGAAAAGCGCCGAATAGCGTACAAGCAGTACATAGTGGATGGGCTAGACCCGTACAAGGCATACGAAGGCCATCCTGCAATGAAATGGCTCGATAAGAGGCGATCACTTGCGAAAAATACTTGCGCACAATTACGGGGATTGTTCGCGAATGATGAATTTGAATCTCTACCATTATCCTTGCAGTTGCTGCTCAATTGGTAAGTACACGTTGAGGGTCATAATCTTGCGTAAGTACCATATCTACCCGGACCTTCGCCAAGCCTCAGGTCCGGCTTGGGTTTCCCCTTTACTTCGTCATCTGGGGGTAGATCAGTATGCGGTCGTGGGCTAACAGAATCAAATCGTTGGCGCCGTCACCGGTTATGTCAGCTATGGTGACTGTGCTGGGTTGGAATTCGCGTACATCACCGCCTGAGAAAATCTTTGATTCGAAGACAGCAAACCCAGTAGCGTAGAGCAGTCGTCTGGCTTCGGTAAACGTAAAGATTTCACACATCTGTTCGCCTGCATCCAGCGAGATCAGGTCAAGGAATCCATCGCCGTTAATGTCGCCGGTGGCTAGTTCGTGCTGCAATCTGTGTTCTTTATCTGTGCGCCACGAAGCAAACTCGCGCAGGGCGCTGCGTTTTCCTGATAGGCTGATTACTGCAAATCCATCATTTCCGACTGCCAGGATATTATCTTTATCATCTCCGGAAAACGCACCTGCATAAATTGTGTGAAAATCAAAGCCATGTACTGCAATTGATCGTATTTCACTCCATGCATCTTCATTTTGCGAATTCTCATCTTTGCCAAGTATCAATAACCGATCGTTTTCCTGATCCGCAACTACTATTCGATCCTCAAGTATTGCAAGTGATACTAACTTCGCGGAACTATCCAGCGCATTAATTTGCTTGACAACCTGCCAACCCGGGCTGATTCCTGCTGCGGGATTTGGTTCGTAGCGAACTGCTCTTACATAATTTCTATCTGCAAGCAATAGTTCATCATGTCCATCGCCATCAATATCAAAGATAGCGGTGTTGTCTGCCGTCGCCGCTTTGATTAGCCCGTATTGCCCCATATCCTTTGATTCGGTTAGCTCAAAGCCATCATCGCCCGCATAGAGCATGGTCATGGGCTTATCTCGCGTAAACACCAGCAAGTCAGTTCTGCCGTCTTGATCTGCATCTAGTGAAATAATCGTTTGGGGCGATCTACTAAGCGTGCCTAAGTCGATGGTTTCGGAATTTCCATCAGTATCAACTAATGCAATGGTGTATTTTCTGCCAGATTTTGCGATCACGGCTATTTTGGGACCGCCCTCTAATACAACTAAGTTCATAGCAACGGGTGTATATCCATCAGGAACTGCAAGCGGCTGCGGATAAGGTACGAAGTTGTCCTTAACATCCGACCAGCCGATCACCCCTTCTTTTTCTGATAGCACGAACAGTTCAGCTGATGGATCATCATCCACATTGCCAGCTGCAAGATAATCAAGCTCCGCATAGCATGGATACGACAGGCCAGGCTGAAGTCCCTTACCTTTTGCCTGCTTATAAACAACAAGAGCATTGCCCTTTGTGTCAGTCGTAACAAGATCGAGCAAATTATCTCCATCGATATCAATTACGACTACTTGGCGTTTCTTGCTGCCAGTATCTATGAAGTTGTGTATTAACATTGATGCATCTTGGTCGCCAGTTGATTCGATATCTTCTTGAATGAGATCGTAAAAGACTATTCTTTTTGAAATCCGTTCGATTACCGCTATGTTGGCAGCGTCCGAATTTGGTAAACGCAGCGCATGAAATTCAACAAGTGCGGGCATTTCAAAGCGTATTTCAGGTCCAAGAACTGCTGAACCGTTTTCGTACTCACTAAGCCAAAGGCGCAATGGTGCTCGATTATCCGGGGTAACCGCTAGAATATCAACTTGGCCGTTACCGTCAAAATCTTCAAAGGCCATTGCCACAATGCCAGCTCCGGTTGTAAGTTCAACAGGCTGGCCCAGGCTTGTGTTATCAAAGGCCCAAATATAAATATCGCTATCAACTAGTGCGAGCAACTCGGGCTTTTCATCGCCAAGCACGTTAATAACTGCAAGACCGTCTCTTGTTGCGGTTAGTCTTTTAACACGATGTCTGCGCGCGATTTTAAATTCGCCTTCATCAGTTTGTCGCATGAATACGATCTCTGATGGCGAACCTGCATAAATCAGATCTAGCAGGCCATCTTCATCAAAATCATGCATTACAATCGCAGCGACACGATGGCTGACTGTGATTTCTACGCGTTCAAACCGCCAATGCTCGGGCAATTCGTTTACTTTGGTAGTTGGAGCAACTTCATCATCAGGTGAAGCATCCTTTTTTTGCAGGTGCAGTTCGATGCGGCTGGAATGGTTATTTACCACGATCAGATCGTTTAGACCATCGTTATTTATGTCAGCAACGTATATCGGTCCGGCATTTCTGCCTACTTTGACCACCTCCAGGGGAGCAAAACCAAAATAGCCTGCCAGGTCTGGATCCTGCGCAAAAGTGGCTGTAGAGGTAATCATGAGTAGGGAGGGTATAAACAAAGTGGTAATGCGAACAGCCATGAGGGGCTCCTAGAGTGGTTTGGCACGCAAGATGGTGGTGAAACCGGTCGATTAATTGATCGGCATCCCTAATATTATCGACACCATCATATACTGGCTTTTCCAAGGATTTATTAAACATGAAATGTACAGTTGCAACCTCGGTTTGTGTAGCCCTTTCTTTGGCATTTGGGCTATTAGCAAATTCTGCTACCTCTGATGTGGTCACGCTAAAAAGCGGCGCAACAATTGCGGGTACGATTCTGAAGCGAAATGACCAAAAAGTATGGGTGGATGTAGGCAGTGATGTCCTTGAATTTAATGTTGAAGACATTAAGCAAATCGATGCAGAAGATAAAAAGCCCGACGCTCAAGTTCAGCAAGGTTCGTTATTTGGAACAGCTGAGCGCTTACCTCAATTGAGTCCTAAGGATCAGGCAAAGCGCGTTGGTGTTGCGGTTATAAAAGTTTCAACACCAAGTGGACTGGGGTCAGGTGTGATTCTTAATAAGCATGGCTATGCGATTACTAACGCTCACGTTATACAAGGTGAAACTAACTTGCGCGCTACTGTGTGGTTTACTCAGCCGGATGGGACTGAGAAGCGCCAGGTAATTGAAGATATCGAGATTATTGCGGTTAACAATCATATTGATTTAGCGCTGATTAAAATCACACATCCGGATGATGGAGAGTTTGCCTTTGCTCTCTTAGAAGTAGAAGAATCGTTGGAAGTAGGTCAAACGGTATTTACAATTGGCAATCCCCTTGGTCTTGAGCGTAGCATGAGCCAGGGTGTGGTTTCGACAAAGCAGCGTAGCTTCGATGGCCTAACCTACATTCAAACCGATACCGCAATCAATCCCGGCAATTCAGGTGGTCCACTATTTAATACACGTGGCGAAGTAGTCGGCATCACCAACATGGGAATTTTGTTTGGCCAGGGCCTTAACTTTGCGATTCCCACGCGCTATGTAAAAGATTTTGTTCGCAACCGCGAAGCCTTTGCTTATGACAAAGAGAACCCCAATTCTGGGCATAATTATCATCAAGCCCCACCTCGCAAGCACTTTGGTACGTCAAAGTTGCTAAAAGACGTAACGGAGTCTTCCCAATAACTGTATGATGCCGTGGGATTACGCGCGATAAAAGCGCTGAAATCGCCAGCAATTACTGGGAAAATAAGCTCCAAAGGAGAATCCTGTGTTTAAGAATTTAATGCTTTTGTCAATTCCCGTCGGTTTATGTACCGCTATGGCGACGGCTGATGTCACTATCGAACAGCTTGCTCCTGAGCAAAGCGTAGTGATATTGAGTGTAAAGAATGTTCAAGCTTCAATGGATCGGCTCAAGGAATCGAAGCTTTGGGATCTTTGGGAAGCGCCTCAAATAGTAAACCTGCGCAAACAGTACATTGAGCCAATGACTGAAGAGATAGAAGAATTACTCAAAGAGCTTGGCATTGAAAAGGACACATTAACTCTCCCGCAAGGCGGAGTAGGGCTATCGATTTTCGCTCTTACGCCTCAGGAATTCGGTGATGCAACATCGGGATTCATGTTGATGATGGATTATGGTGAGAATGCGGATAAAACCGCTGAGCTTATTGAAGCAGCCATTACTCGGGGTGAAGAGGATGATATTTTTGAATACGAGATCGAGGAAGTCGGCGAACATAGCGTATACACATTCATTATGATACAGGATGAAGAGGATGATGCTGACGAATTTGATGATGATTGGATGGGCGGAATGGGCATGGGCGGCATGGGCATGGGTGGTATGCCAGATTTGGGTCTTCCCGATAAGATTCACTATGTACAAAACGGTAGTGTCTTCATGCTTTGCACGGATCTTGAAACACTTACCGATGCTCTTGAGGATGACAAAGACGGTGGCGGGCCTTCACTAGTTGATCGTGAAGATTATCAAGTTGTGAATTCTCAGCTTGGTGAAGCAGACGCAACTGTGGTCGTACTGATTCGAGATCTTCCGCAAATGCTTGCCGGTGATAGTCCCATGGTTGGCATGGTGATGGGTATGATTAAGCCGTTTATTGGGGATATTCAGGCTGTTGGAGGGAGCTTTAGCCTAAATAGCGACAAGGCCATGATCGAAAGTGCATATGCAATATACATGCCCGATGGCAAGGTAGGGCTATCCGCAATGTTTGATACTCAAACACCCTATGGCGAATTGCCACCTTTTGTTGGCCAAAATACTATTAGCTACTCTCGTTTTAATTTCGAATTCGATAAGGTGCCAGATTTTGTAATGCAGCTATTGGGCATGATGGCTCAGATGCCGGGCGCTCCTGCTGACCCTGAGACTATTCAAGAAATTGATGAGATGGTGCGCCATGTAACCAGCATGTTGGGCAACGAAATTCATGCCGTCACCACCCTTGACCGTCCAATTGATGCAGATAGCCAAACAATGATCTTTGCGGTTAAATGCACCAAGCCCCAGGAGTTTGAAAACTTCCTTGCAGAGATGGGTCCGCAGATTGGATTTGAGCCTCGCGATTTCCTGGGTCAGCGAATTTTCACTCTGCCAGGAGCTATGTTTGGTGCTGTGGGGATGCCAGGTGCTCCCGACTTTTCCATTGGTGTAAGTAACGGGTTTGTGCTCATAGGTTTAGCAGCAGGAGTTGAGCAAGCAATGCGCGCCGGTGGCGAGGCTGAATTACCAACTCTTGATTCTGATGAACAGTACAGCCATGCTGTTGCGGTGCTGCCGCAAGATCCTGTAGTTGCAGCTGGATATTCCAACACAATTGATATGCTTGAAGCTATGATCAAGACTACTAGATTTAACTTACAATCTCAAGTTGCTGAGATGCGCGAGTTCGATCCGGAAATGGCGGATGAGTTTGAAGCTGAAGCATTAGAAGGCTTAGAGGCAATTGAAGCGATCGATATTGATCTTCTTCGTAAATATATAGGCCAATCTGTTTGGTTCGTACAAGCGACAGATGAGGGATTCATCATCCGTTCGTATATGCTCGCACCAATTTCAGATGAGTGAAAACTGGTAACGCGTTCAGAAAGAGTTAATTACTAGGTTCATTAAGTAATTGATTTATCTATCTCTGCGTCTTAGTCCCGCAACGCAAGTCTGCAAAATAGCTCGATACCCAAGGCAAGAGCATCATCGTTGAAGTTAAACGTTGGCTGATGAAGGTCAGGGAAACTTTCAGCACCTTGAGGTACAAGTCCTAGCACAAAGAAACATGCGGGGACGACCTGGCCGTAAAATGCAAAATCTTCGCCGCCCATTACTGGATGTTCCATTTCGTGAACGTGATCTTGACCTATGGCTTCCATTGCTACATTTCTGAATATTGCAACCGCATCAGGGTCGTTTACCGTCGGCGGATAACCATCATGATACTCAAGCTCAGCGCTGCATCGATGCGCTTGAGCAATACCATCTGCAACAGTTTGCATGCGTTGTTGTACAAATTCGCGCATTTGAGGCGTTAATGTTCTAACAGTGCCGGAGATCTTCGCAGAACCTGGAATAATATTATGCGCGCTTCCTGCCTCCATTTGTGTAACTGAAATTACAACCGATTCAAATGGATCTATGTTGCGTGAAACAATAGATTGTAAAGCAGTAACAACTTCAGCAGCAGCTAATACGGGATCGTGTCCTCCGTGTGGCCAAGCTGCATGCGCTCCTTTCCCGTGGATAGTAAGCTCAAACGAATCCGCAGCAGCAAGCAGAACCCCTGGGCGAGTAGCTACTTGACCCAATTGCAATCTTGGCCACCCGTGTAAACCGAAGGCATTTTCAATAGGTGGGCCGATTAACGAACCATCAAGACAACCCTCTTTCACCATACGCTCACCACCTGCGCCACCTTCTTCTGCGGGTTGGAATATAAATGTGATTGGCCGAGGTAGTTTGTTTTGCTGAGCGACTTTCGATAAAACACGAGCGGCCCCGATCAGCATGGTTGTATGACCATCGTGTCCGCATGCATGCATCACGCCGTCAATTGTCGAGCGGTATGCAAGATCGCTTTCTTCAAGAATCGGCAAAGCATCCATATCCGCGCGCAAAGCAATGGCTTTTTCAGCTTCACCAGGCAGATGCCCAAGTATACCAGTTCCGCCCGCAAGGTCACTAACGAACTCAATACCAACATTAGTTAATTCGCGGCGAACAACTTCGCTTGTTCTTCGCTCCTCGTAACCAAGTTCAGGATGAGCGTGCAAATCATGGCGAATTGCTAGAAGTTCTGGCAATTCATCGGCAATTATCGACTTAATTTGTTCGTGAGAGATTGCTGTTGTCATGGCGATATAGTAGGGAATTCTGTGAGTGAGACAAATATCCAGTGCAATTTTATCAACTCATGCTTTATCTCAAAGGCTTTAGCCCTAATTCAACACGTTTTTCATTGACAAGGGCAAAGGCGTGCTTTTCATGGCGAATTAATCGGGCAAGTTGGGACATAGTAATGCTTAACGCACCAGCAGCTTTGGCGACATCGCCATCGTATGCAAACAGAACATCAAGAGCTTCAGCCAATACGGCTGGATAATCCTTGTTCTGTGGGTTGATAGGTAGTTTGTTGCCTTGGCGGCGAATCTCCCAAAGTTCGCTGGGTTTATAGTTGCGGCGAGATACTTTAGTGCGGCTCTTAATCGCAAGTTTCATGCGCAAGCGTTTTTTAGCGGTATGTAGATTTTGGGATTGGCTTCTTCTTTCTGATGCTGAGCCAATAATACCAGTTGGCTCATGAGTAATAGAGACTGCTGTTTCTACTTTATTGCGATGTTGCCCACCTGGTCCCGATGACCGGCCAAAGCCAATACTGCACTGTTTTTTTAACGCTTCATCAGTAAGAGTGGCAGGGTGGGGTGGCTTGACTATGGGGATTGGTTTGCTCACGCTTCGATCCGTCCAGCAACAGTTGGCTGCATCCGCGGCGAAGCAGTAAGTGACCAATCATCAAATGCTTTTGCTTTGAATTTCTCTGACGCTAAGCCGGCAATCATTGCTGCATTATCCATACAATACTGCATTTCAGGCAATCTTAAATCCAAATTACGTTTATCAGCTAGCTCCGTTAGTTCACTCCTTAATCGTGAGTTAGCACTAACACCACCACCAACAAGTAGTGTGCTGACATTATAGCGATCTAACGCAGTTTTTAGTTTTCGAAGTAGTGCGGTTACCGCAGCTCTTTGAAATGATGCAGCAAAGTCAGCTATTTGTTGCGGGGTTAAATCATCTGCGCTGCGCATAAATACATGTGAATTACCTTGTTTTTGTGGTTGGCCACGCACTGCATACAACATGGCGGTTTTTAATCCACTAAACGAAAAATCCAAACTATCACGACCGAGCTGAGCGATGGGCAGGTCATGTGCGGAATCGTCGCCTTGTTGGGCGAGTTTATCCAGAGCCGGTCCGCCTGGATAACCAAGTCCAAGTATTGTTGCAGTTTTGTCATATGCCTCTCCCACAGCATCATCGATTGTCTTACCCAGCAATTCGCAGTCAATAGAACTTTGCAGATGAAATATGCTGCTGTGCCCGCCAGATACTACTAGACCAATGGCTGGGAAATCCGCAGGTTCTTCATCTAACAGTCCCGCATATAAATGAGCGATAATATGATCTACACCTATTACTGGTATTTCAAGCGACCACGCCAAGGCTTTTGCTGCACTAACACCAACTAATAATGACCCGATCAAACCCGGGCGATTAGTAACAGCTATTGCATCAAGCTGGCTAAGGGTTACGCCTGCCTCGGTTAATGATTCACGAACAACAGGTAAAATTCGCTGCAAGTGTGCACGGCTGGCGATTTCTGGCACGACTCCTGCGTATATCCGATGCAGGTCGTGCTGGGTCGCAATAACATTGCTCTTAACGTGTGTGCAGGTATCCACAACCGCAGCTGCAGTTTCATCACAGCTGGTTTCAATTCCTAAAACAATCGGTCCGTTACCGTCGTAGCTCACTACTGCGCAATACTCTCAATAGGGCTTAAATGAACCTGCTGAAGTGCAAGTTCGAGATTTCCATCTTCAATGCGGTAAGTTCCAATTACGTTGCCGTGCTTATCGCGGACAGTTATAGTCCCTTCTGCGGTTTCAATTTCAGGCGGAAGCAGTGGGGGCCTGCCAGCCCTAGCAGCAAGTTGGTTTATCTCACTGAGTCGTTCGTCAATTTGCTTTAAGCGTTTGATAATTCGTTCGCGCTCATTAAGCCGGCGTGTGCTTTCTTTATCCAGCGCCAGTATACCTGGGTTGTCTTGACCAACTACGGGCCAATCATCACCTTTTAGTCGTGTTTGTATCGCTTCTAATGCAGCAGCTAATTGAAGATCGCTTATGTTCTCTTTGATCCAATTCGGATCAGACCAATCTTGCCCTTCATGGCTAATTTCTTCACGAATAATCTCGTATTCGCGTCGAGCCTGAAGCATGGTACCATAAATTTCATCCGTCATAGGTACTGCATAACCAGGATCAGGATCAACACCCCAAATGATACTGTCTTTTTCCCTTGCGATGTTTCGACCACTAGGTAGATAGTAGCGTGCAGCGGTTACTTTTAAAGTTCCACGGTGATAAGGCAGTTCATGTACTTCTTGCACGGATCCTTTGCCGAAACTACGTGCGCCTAGCACTTTTGCTCTGGCATTTTCTTGTAATGCGCCAGCTACGATTTCTGAAGCTGATGCAGAGCCACCATTAAGAAGTACAACCATGGGAAAGTCAGGTAGTGTGTTCTTAGTTTGTGCTGACCACGATTTTTCACTATCTTTACCTTTGCGTCCCCGCATAGAAACTATCTTGCCTTTAGTAAGGAATAGATTGCTGACCTGAATCGCAGTAGATAGTCCTCCACCGGGGTTATCA
Organism: Planctomycetota bacterium; assembly: GCA_022574595.1. Taxonomy (GTDB): domain Bacteria; phylum Planctomycetota; class Phycisphaerae; order Phycisphaerales; family SM1A02; genus JACZRS01. Next base: position 35,023 of record JACZRS010000003.1, read on the forward strand.
CGAAGATCAAAGACTAAACCGTTAAGATCTCCTCGCTGAATCTGACGAAACGCATCTTTTAATTCATCAATACTAGAATCGGTAAATTGAGTAAGACGAACGTAAGCAATACCTACTTGCGAATCAAGCCAATAATCCCATGCTAAGCCTTTTCTGCGCACACCCTTGACTGTTCTTGCAACGATTTTTCTTCGCGTAATTGTTAGATTTTCTTCTTCCCCACCAAGGTGGCGCACTTTAATATTGACAGTTGTGCCAGCTTCACCCAAGAGCAAGTCGATCGAATCGTTGATCGGTACTTTAAAGGTAGATGTGCCGTTGATTTCCAGCACTACATCACCAGCCATTACACCTGCTTCCAGTGATGGCGAATCATCCATAGGTGTAGAAATAGTCAGGAAACCTTCAACGACATTAACTTCAGCACCAATTCCCACATACGTTCCGCGCAGATCCTTATTAAAATCTCGTTCATCAGCGGGAGGGACAAAGACAGTGTGCGGATCATCAAGCGTGCGGATCATTGCGTCGATCATTGCTCTTTGCATCGCAGCTTCATCGGGCGCCTTATAGAAGCGTTCGAGAATGAGATGTCTTACATCAACAATCGGATCAAACCACGAATAGGAAGAATTCCGGTCTGCGATCGCCTTAGGCAACTGGACTAGAAGTGCAGCGAATAGGACAATTAGTAATGCTGGTCCAACTGTTTTTTTGATCCGCACAGAAAACCTCCTGCAATGATTCGATCTTGGATATCTTACCCTACGAGGTAAAATCTCCTTCGTGTGATACGCAGCTTTACCCATTAGGGTTGAGTTATCTCAGCCGCTAGAATAGGTTCTTCGATCAAAAGAGGCGTTTATGACCAAGTTTGACAGAGTTACGACCTTATAATGGCACAGAATCAACGCGAACAGATCAGAGTTGTTGCAGAAAAAGCGGTTTTAGTAGCTGTTCTGCTGCCAAATAGCCTGCATGGACCTGATGCTGCGCTTGATGAGCTGCGAGCTTTAGCGGAAACAGCGGGGGCTGTGGTCGTAGGCGAACTCATCCAAAACCGGGCTAAACCATCAGGCAAGACCTATTTAGGCAAGGGTAAGGTTCAGGAATTGGCAGATCTAGTGTCAATGATGGGTGCGTCACTTGTGATATTTGATAATGACCTGGCACCATCACAAATTAAAGCTATCGAGGAAGGGACCAATTGCAAGGTCATAGATCGAAGTGAGCTGATCCTGGATATTTTTGCCAACAGGGCTGCGACCCATGCAGCAAAATTGCAGGTGGAAATTGCCCAGCTTGAATATACCTATCCCAGGCTCCGGGCTATGTGGGACCATCTGGAAACTATTGTCGGTGGAGCACCAATTGGGATCGGAACCAGAGGCCCGGGTGAGCAGCAACTGGAAATCGACCGCAGACTTGTGAAGAATCGTTTGCGAAACTTAAAAAGAGAACTCAACCAAATACTGCAGCGCAAGGTACGCGAAGTCCACAAACGCAACCTCGATCACTTTACCGTAGGGCTTGTTGGATACACCAATGCAGGCAAGTCAACGCTCTTTAATAGTCTTACTGCCGGTGGCGCATTTTCACACGAAAAACTATTTGCCACACTAGGAACCCGAATTGAAAGATGGGATTTCGGGGGCGGAACCGCAGCGATGTTATCTGACACTGTAGGATTTATTCGCGACCTACCGCATCATCTTGTTGCATCATTTCGTTCTACGCTTGAAGAAACCATACATTCAGATTTGATCATTATTGTAGTTGATATTTCAGATCCCAACTCTCAAATGCATTTGGAGACGGTTCAAAATACCTTAGATGCAATAAAAGCGACTCGCCAAAAACGTTTGCTTGTTCTAAACAAAATCGATCAACAGGAAGATAGCCGCCAAATAATGTGTTGGCTCAACAATCACCCCGATGCTATCTGCATTAGCGCTATCACGAAAGAGGGGTTGGATGAGCTTAGCAATACTGTCCGCGAGTCAGTGATCGGCAAGGTACGGGAAATTGTCATAACTATCCAGCTATCAGATAGTAGAGCAGTTGATTTTATAGAAAAACGAACCGAAGTACTTAATAGAGATTATGGGGATGGACAGGTCAATTTTACCGTTGGTATAGGCAGAAGGCAGATTGATCAAGTGTTAGCTATAGGTGGCGCGATATTGATAGATGGCAAAAATCCACAGGAAGCGATATCACTACTTTGGAAGGAAGATGAATCTGACAAAGATCGCCCCTTGCGTATTCCACCGCACGAATTGCCAGAAATCTAAGAACTATTCAGGGAAAGTGTGCGATACTAAATAAGCTAAGCTAAGCTAAGCTAAGCTAAACCAGTTGGAGTTTCATTGAACAGTTTTCTATCAGATCTAAGCCCCGCGGTTCTTAAAGAAATTTCTCAATGGCAAGACCATCCAGAGCTGGGCAAACTCCTTGCAAATCTTGATACCGCAACGGATCATGAGAGATTCCTGAACTTCTGTGGCGAGGCGTTTCTTGCACTGCATCTTTTAGCACATGGCTGTGAGCTTCGAGTAGAAGTAGATACACCTGCTGGTAAAACTTGTGATTTTGAAGTTACAACTTCAGATGATAAATTCTATTTGCACTTAAAGCGAGTGATAACCGAACGTGCAACTGCGCGCAGAATTACAGTATCATCAAGACTTCGTTACCTTGAGAGAATTCAGCGGCCATATGTTGTTTCGATTCGTTGGAATAGCGGACTAGATGATGAGCAAATGATTACCTATGTGGCAAAGACAGCTGAGTTCATCAAACAAGCAAAAGTTGGTGATGAATTTATTGTTTGTGATAATGATGAGCAAGAAATTGGTGGTTGCCGCATCGTAGCGCCATGGAATGGGACTCATGTGAGTTTAGCCATAGGCTTTCCATCTGGTTTTATTGATGAAGCGCCTCGGATGCGCAAGGCCATGCGCAAAGCCTATCAACAGTTCATGCCCGGCGCGACAAACATTATTATAATTTACAGTTTGCATCAAGAGGATAAAGTTGACTTTGAAACAGCATTGCTAGGCTCGCATATCGAGCGTTGGGACACACAGCCTCCTCGAGGCCGCCGCGTTGCTCATGGCCGGGCGGATGATGGTTTTTGGCATTTAAATCAATTTGCTGAGTCAGCGGTGGCGGGATGGTTCTGCCTCAATCCACAATCTGCGGAAATTAGGCCACAGTTATGGTTTCGTTCGGATGATGAGCTTGCCAATCAGATGACAAACCAACTGGAATCGCTCCTCCACGCCAAAAGTGAGTAGAATCGGCATCCTTTATCTACACACTATTGATGGACTAACCAATGCCTGATCCACGCTACGAAAAACTCGCTGATGTTCTTATTAACCACTCCACCGCATTGCAAGCTGGTGAGAATGTGCTGATAGAAGTCTTTGATGCGCCAAGTGAGATTGTAATTGCCCTGATAAAAGCTACGCGAGCGGTGGGAGGAAATGCGCACGTGGCTATTCGTGATAATCGTATTATGCGCGCGCTTAATTATGATGCTTCCAATGCCAACTTCGAGGTGTGGGCGGATTACGATAGATATCGCATGACTAAAATGCAGGCTTACATAGGCCTGCGCGGTTCGCAAAATGTTTCAGAAGCAGCAGACATACCAGATGAACAGCAGAAAATGCAAGCGAGTCTTTACGCTAAGCCGGTGCATTTCCAGCAGCGCGTTTGTCATACTCGGTGGTGTGTACTACGTTGGCCTACACCCAGCATGGCTCAACTGGCGCAGATGAGTACCGAAGCCTTTGAAGATTTTTACTTTAATGTTTGCACACTGGATTACGCCAAAATGGCCAGTGCCATTCAACCTCTTGAAGATCGTATGAGCTCGACCGATCAGGTGCGAATCAATGGGCCGGGCGATACCGACCTGACGTTTTCCATACGAGACATTAATGTTATTGGTTGTTCGGGAACACACAATATCCCAGATGGTGAGATTTTTACCGCTCCGGTGCGCGATTCAATCAACGGCATAATCCACTACAACACACCCACCATCTACAACGGCGCATCATTTGAAAATGTCCGCCTCACTTTCGAGAACGGCAGAGTAGTCGAAGCCTCCGCAGAAGCGGATACCGACAAGCTAAACTCAATCCTCGATACCGATGATGGTGCGCGCTATGTTGGCGAATTTGCCATCGGCTTTAACCCATACATAACACACGCAATGAAAGATATTCTCTTTGATGAGAAAATCGCAGGCTCACTGCACTTTACCCCCGGAAGGTGTTATGAAGAAGCCGACAACGGCAACAAGTCCGAAATCCACTGGGATTTAGTTCTAATCCAACGCCCGGAGTTCGGCGGCGGAACAATCCACTTCGATGGCGAACTAATAAGACGCGATGGCCTATTCATCCCCGGCGACCTCGAACCCCTGAACCCCGATGCACTTAAGGGGTAGACTGCTTGCCTCTTAGCGTTCTTAAGCGCAATATAGCGGGTAAGACGGTGTAGCAGGCAAGTAGGGTTATGGATAATCCCATTAGCATTACTATTGCTAGGGATTTGATGCCGCGGTGCTCGGAAATCAGGAGGCAGCCGAAGCCTATCATGGTTGTCAGCATTGTCAGTGTTATGCCGCGCCCGGTAGCGCCGCTGAGGCCTGCGGGCCTGCCATTAGGTTCCGCACGCCAGCGGTGAACAGTGTGGACTCCAGCAGTAACGCCCACACCGAAGATCACAGGCAATATTATCATGTTTGCGAAGTTCAGGGGCATGCCTGTTAACCCCATTATGCCGAACGCACCTACGAAGCCGATGGTAACCGGAGTCATGGCACACAGCGCATCCGCCAATGAGCGAAAATCAAGGAACAGAATCACCAATATGGCTGCGATGGCATAGAGAGCAGCAAGTCTATATGCACGCTTAATAAGCTCACCCGATTCGTAGATTTGTATAGGTGGTCCTATTGGTGTTACACCTGTTCCCCAAAGGGACATTTGCATAGAATGGACGAAGGCTACAAGTCGCTGCGGATCGAGAATTGATCTCTGCTGCGCATCAGCTTCGGGATAAACCAGTAGTAGCCACGATCCATCAATTCCTACCCATAACTCCCTCAGGATAGGCGGCAAATCTTCAATTCCTGGTATTCGCTCATCAAGCGCTTGATCAACCCAGGTACTGAGTTTGAATTTTGCGCTATTAAAAGCATCATTTAGATTGTTCCATGAAAGGCTTTGTGCATCAGCGTCCATAGCTAGGCCGGTGTTTACTGATCGAGCTATTTTCCCAATGGTTTCAGATAGCTTTAAACCAATCGCTTCATCATTTATCGTTCTCATTTGAAGCGCGATACCCGCACTTAGTAGTTCTAACTTCCCTAGCAGATTGCCCATGCCCGGCTGCGAAGCTGCTGGGCTTATAGTTTCCTCTCGCAGCTTTCTAATCAGCGAGTGGCGCTCAGGCCAATCACTTGGATAAAGCATCCCCATGGCTCCGACGCCTGATATTTTAGGAGCTTGATGCAGTCGCATACAAAGCTCAGCTGCTTGCTCGGGCTTTGCAAGAACAACCCCGCTCCAAACGCTTTGTTCATCTTCTTCAACAATGCGTTTATTCCAGACGACCGATTCCAGATTCGGCGGCTGCAAGTTTATTACATTGGAATCGTAACCAACATTACGAGCTGCAATTGCCATGATGATTACGATGAATGCAGCAACAGCTAATGTTGTTTTGGGATTCCCATCAAAGCGGTCAAGTCGGCCATGCGCGAAGTGTGCTGTTTCGCCGCCTGGTCTGTGGCGGATAATCTTCTTCCAGCGTCCCGTAAGCGCCAAACATGCGGGGAACATTGAAAGTACTGCAAAGAGGCAGAGAATAATTCCGCCGCCGGCGATTATTCCCATCTCAGCCATGCCTTTGAATTGTGTTAGCGCAGTTGATGCGAAGGCAACTGCGGTTGTTACTGCTCCGGTCACCATACCTGGGCCTATCCCACGAAAAACGCGTGCTGTTGCGGATGGTAAATCTTTATGTTCATCTTGAACTAACTCGAGGCGAGAAACAAATAGAAGCGCAAAGTCAATTCCAAGACCTAACAGGATTACAGAAAACACTACTGAAAGAATTTGAAGATGGCCTACGGATATGACTAACCAACCAAAGCTCCATGAGATACCAACTAGTAATGATGCTGCTGCTAGAAATGGAACAATGCCTCCGCGAAACGCAGCGACCATTAACGCTGTAATAAGAATTATGGCTATGATCGATGCAACCGTAGAATCAGCTATCGATTGTGAGGTCTCATCAGATTCGATAACTGGCAGGCCTGTCACGCCCCAGTCGATTTTGGGGTTAGCGCTATTTGCTATTAAGTTGGAAACTGTAGATCGCAACCATTTAAGTGAACTCCCAAGCTGATCGATTCCAGCGTTACTGCTATAGAATTGAACCAGTATATAGCGAAGTCTACCTTCACCCGATTCACTGGCAAACGGCTCCCAGCGCGATTGGTTTGGTAAAAGAAAATCAAAAGATGCTTGCTTACCGCTTGCTGCAGCAAGAAACGGCTTGAGATAATCATCAAGGCGATCTACCGCTCCGGGATCATCGCGATCTGTTGCTAGAGAACTAAGCAATAATCCCAATGCGGCATTGGCGTTTTTACAGGCAGTTATTTTCCTGGCGTCACCAATTTCGCTAAGCGTTTTATCGAATTGATCCTTAGAAGCAACAGCAAAAAGTTTGGGCCCAGCCTCGGCTGCATCAAACCCAGCATCAGCGGAGATAACCTTTTCATCAGCTTGAATTTCAATCGCTATTTCAGCGACGAGTCTGTTCAGGTCTTGGTCACCAGGCTCGCCATCGATGACAACAACTACATCGCTCCAGCGTGGGAAATTTTCTTTGTATTGTGCGTACTGTTTGTTCCAGCTAAGGTTGGGATCGACAAGGTCACTTCGTTCTGCGTGAAACTCAAGACGTGTAATAGTTAGATAAACGCTAAGCAGTGTGAGGATCAAGCAGAATGTAAGCGTTAGTAAAGGGCGTGACGCAACCGTGTGTCCCCATACCCCTAAAAATTTGTCTCGTATACGCTCGTGCATTGGACCCCAACAGTAGGACGTTTTTATAGGCTGCGTTAGTGACTAGATAAAATAACAGCCGATGCGTATTTAGGTGGTTTTTAGGGTCTACAAGTGGTTGGATAGGAGGGCTTGGAAGGGTGTATTTGATGCCTCTGCTGCATAGGCCAACGGGGCTGAGATTGAGGCCAGATGCGACAGATTGCCATCCATAGCTAGTTAGCACAAGCCAGTTGGATAGCCATCAGAATAGCCCTAAACGCTACTGAACAAGGATAATTAGCTATGCCTTGTCGATATTGCTAATGGAGGCCATGTTAATCCATAGGAGGTGTAGGATGGAACCTCTTCGACTAGGAGAGATACTTGTTAAAAGCGGCGTATTGACCGCCAAGCAAGTAGAAGATCTGCTTCATTATCAGCAACAGACCCATAAACCCATTGGCTGGTTAGCGGAACGTAAATTTGGCATAGATCCTGAAGTAATAGAGGACGCTTGGGCGGAGCAGTACGCATCGATCACGCGGACTATTGATCCCGAGTTTGAGTTCTATACCGATGAGGCAAGTCAGCTTGTTTCGCATCGCCAAGCCTGGCAGTTTCGAGTCCTACCGATTCGATTCGATGATAGTGAGTTGATAATGGCTACTACGCGCAGACATCTGCGACGCGCACTACGATTTGCCACAAACGTAATAGGCGTGCCCGTGTACTTCGTAATGACCGAACCCATAGCACTTGGACGCGCACTATGTGAACGATACGCCCTTGCAGGTTTCACACCGGAATCAATCGATGATGATGCCAGCTTTGCCGGCCTACTTGAAATGACAAAGAACGGCAAGGCCGCGTGAGGTTGAAGAATAGGCATCATGGCATCGAGTATAAACTCGTTTAGCCGGCGGGCTTGACCCGCTGCGTTATGGAAGAAGGCACTAGGCACTAGTGAAATGCATCGAAATTAAACCGTTTAGCCGCGACCCGAGAGGGGAGCGCTTGAAGAATACCCTAGCCGCAGCAATTCGCTACGGCTTTTTTACGGCGCATTTGCATGATCTTGCGCAACAATATCAAAACCGGTCACATAACGAATATCATCTACGTTACCTACGTTGGACCATTTGAAGCGGTGCTGATCTATTAGTTTGTATTCGCGATCTAGTTTGAGTAGGCCGAAGCTTAGATCGCTATCGTATCGGCCGTCGATTGTGGTGTAGATGTATTTGGAAGTGACTTCGATTCCGCGGCACCAGTTATTTTCTACCTCATCAAGGCGTATACACTCAACCTGAAGATCATAACGAAAGAGCTTGGGGTCAAAGCCTTGCGGCTTGGAAGCCACAAGAATTTTCCCATCAATGCTGGTCAGATAGAATTTGCCATCCACGAAATCCCCATCGTGAACGCAAGTTGGTGTTTTGTAGTTTAGTGTGCGCAGGCTGGCATGATCTTCACCGGGCCTGATTACTATTAGTGCGCCAAGGTTGCGTGATGTAAGGTAGATATCCTGGCCGATGGTTTGCACGTGATTTATATGAAACAGTCCGGTAGGGCCTGACCAGGGTTTATCTGCAAAGCGCCAATCGATCTCATCATCGGGAATGTCGCGCAAGATGCGCAGGGATTGGTCGATCATAAAGCGATCAATGATCTCGCCGGCGTGGCTCATGATCACGACCATATCCATAAAGGGCATGGCAAAGATTATTCGCTGCTCATCAGCACAGAAGCGATGCATATAACAGGAGTATCTATTGGATAGGAAGCTCTCCACTTTCTTTGTTGAAGAATTAAGCGAGTAAATCCCATTCCATGAACCTGCTAATAATCTATCCTTGAGTTTGGCGAGTCCTGTAAAACCATAGCGGGGCCTGCGTTTTAATTCATTTTTAGTGCGAGGCATTTCGCCAAGCAAGGGGTAGGGCAAACTTTCAAAATCGCTTGGTGTAAAAGGAAAATGGTAACTATGAGTTTCTTCACCATCTGGAGTAAGCGACCACAGAGCGGGATGTTCATCGTTAATATCGACAGCTACATGATCGTGAAAACCATGTACGAAAGAAACATCAATTTCTGGTTCGATTGCAACTGGCATCAGTGGGCTTACTCCAACACTGCATATCGTCAGCAACTTTACTTTAACTGTAATTGATCCCACATCTCATCAAACGGCTGATCCAGATATCCTTGTAGAAATACCATTCGCTTTAATGGCAAGTGAGCGAGGTAAGTAGCATGCATCTCATCGCGCGAAGGCCGAAAGTCCGATGGCTGCGCCCAGGTTTGTAGAACACCAAGCACATCACGGGCTGCGGGCAGAAATAAGGATTCCAAAGTATCCAATTGCTGCTTAGGTTTATTGATCCATTTCCAAATTTGATCATGAAAAAGCGGATTGATTGTCTTTGCAGCATGAGCAGAACGGCCCGATTTGTGTTCACGCAGCAAATAGTCGTGGGGATCCAATGCGTGATCATGCAGGCTGCTAATAGATTTATCTACATGAACTTCTAAGCCATGTTTTTCGTGTAATCGCCAACCGAGTTCTATATCTTCATGCATCGCAGAGGCGAAATGCTCATTAAAACCGCCAACGCTGTTTACATATTCTCGCTTAACTGAGAGGTTGCTTGTCCAAAAGTGTCTAAAGCCGTATTGGTTTCCGCTTTTCATTCGATCCCAGAAAAATAGCATTGAAGTTTTTGCGAGCATTTCGCGCCAAGGAGAATCTATAAGTTCCCCAGGCCAATCAACTCGCCCTAGGTAGGCAAGTGCTGCATCTGGATCTTTGCGAATCAAATTTAGATGCCCGATAAGAGTTTGATCATTAACGCGAGCATCATCATCGAAGAATACAAGCCAATCACCCTGAGCTTGCTCAATAGCAAAATTCCTCGCAGGCGCTTGCCCTGCGTGCTGTTTGGTAAGCCCCTTAAAACGAATAGTGTCCGGCAGCGAATTTGCACACTTTAACGGCTCTTCATCTTCACCATCAACAACAACTATGACTTCAAACGCGTCATGATCGCATTTGGTTTTAGCAATGCCATCAAGAAGCGTTTGCAGCTTGTCAGATCGCTTATAGGTTGGGATAATTACTGAAAGTTCACACACGTTATGTATCTCTAACTTTCTTATAAAGCGAAATTTTCCTAAGCAATTAATTGGAGTGAATTATTATGCTGTGTATCTCAAACGAAAACAGGGTCGGTTTTGTTTTCAGGCCAAAGTTCTATAATCGGAATGCGATCTTCATAAAGGCATTGCCAGCGATCAAGCAACACCTCCTGATGAACTAGTGTGATTGGAATAACTGCCTCAATACCATGATCTGTTGCTTGCTGCGGATGATAGATTGGATATCCGCCAAGAGTCGCCCCAACTAATGAAGGATTTTCATCCAAGAAACAGATGATATCAGCGGGCATGTCGTTAAGTGTCGGAGCTATGAGGTGGCTCAAATACCCCGCACCGAAGAGTCCGATGCGATGATGCCCTTGTTTAGCAACCATCTTAATCGATTGTCGCAGCATCTGTACGGCATCAATAGTCGGCGGTGCTGCTGATAAACGGCGCTGTGGATAAAGCTCGGTTCGATCTAGAATGTGATTCGGTACCTGAGAGGAGTATTCGTTTGATTTGTAACCAAGCTCGCTGAGGATCGGCTCTGAACTATTGATGATCCATTTGCGCTCATCTTCATTGAGTACGAACTCGTCATCGTAATCAACCGGCCCGGGAAGTGTATGTGAAAAGCTATCGTCAATGTCCAGGAATCGATAAATTTTTTGGAAGAACTCTTTGGTATTAGAAATCATGTCTTCGAAGCGCACATGGATAACCCTTTCGTGACCGAACACAGGTGATCGAATGTAGGCCAGGACATCGTTAGCCCATCGCAGCATGGAATTGACGACAGTTGCATCGTAACCATGCGCGCCTTTATAGTGAACAATGTCTGCACTGATGTAAGCTGGCACGACAAGTATGGGATGCCGTACAATATAAACGATCTTAGATTCTGGCCAAAGCTCTAACAGCGTCATTAACCGGTGAACGTTCATAGTACTTTTATGTAGAATGATGCCCGATTCGCTAATAAGACAGGAACAGTATGCTTGGAAATAAGCCCGACATGCTGCCCCAAGCGCTTCATCAGTCATATTGGGGCAGCGATTGCGCACATGCGAGTCCGTCCAATCAATGAGATCTTCCGGCAAGCATTGATTGACGGGCACCTTGGCAATAGATGGATGCATTCCAAGTTGATTAGCAAGCGTTTTGCTTCCGCAACGACCTGTGCCGCGAACAAAGATGATCGGTTGAGCGTCGTTCATTAATGCCTCTTGCAATGTCCCTTATCTGATATTGGAAACTGACAAACCGCTACGCTGCATCGCTACATGTTGTTTTCTTCGTGCAGCAACATATGTGCGACCATCGATAATGCTGCACGGATGATCGATCTCATAACCAATATCCTGTAGGACTTTCGTTAGTGTTGATGCTGTGAATAGAAACCAATTCCAACCCCAAGGCTCGTCTGAATTGCCGGCCGTGTCCAGGGCGCGGCGCGCGAGGATTCTCTTATCGTGATCGAACGATAACGTTTCAAGCAAGCAGAGACCGCCGTCATGCAAGCTATTAAACACTATGCGAAGTGCTAGTTTAGGATCGGAAAGATGATGCAATACACCTGCGAAAAGCACAAGGTCAAAGGAGTCCTGCATTTCATCTTCCGTGCAATCGTAAAGCGATTTGTGCAGCACGGTTAGATTTCTTACATCAAAAGCTTTGGCAAGGTACTCAGCGGTCTTTGCGTAATGCTCAATTTCTTCAATCGCGACTACTTCAGCGCCCATAGCTGCGAGTAACAAACTTGTACCACCAGTCCAGCACCCGATATCCAGGATACGTTTGCCCTTCAGCGATTGATCTATTGCGCCCAGGTGATCGATGAAGGTTGCCAGTAAAGCGATATGGTGATTTCCCATGCGCCCGGGCATGGAAAACTCTCCAAAGTTGTGGCGATGCCCCCAATGGAACTGCTTGGCCATTGGATGTTGGACTTTATCATCATCGGTAATATTTGTTGCCGTTTCACTTGGGCTGTGTAATTCCTGTATTGATTGCATAAACGAATCTGCCTCGACATTTACAAGATCTTTAAGTTGATATCGTTTCATCAACTCATGCAGATACGAATACGATGGAAGTGTCTTTGAGGAAATGACCTGTTCATCAACAATAGATGGTACAGGAATGGGAGCGATGCCCTGTAAAGTTGGATTCTCTTTTAGCATGAAATCAATTGTCCCTTAGAGTCTTGTCCTGTGCTGCAAGATTTGCACGTATTTTATTCAGCAAGTCTCGCATCGCTCTCGTATAAGTGAATTTCTTGTGTACGGTAGAGGCAAATTTTTGTTGGATATCTTTACACAAATTAGCATTTGCAATGTATTTTTCAGCAAGTGATGCAAAGCCTTCTGCATTATCAAATACAACACGATCCAAAGCACCAAATGTGCTAACAGAGCCATAGAGAACATGATCATCATCTCTTTGGTGATTTAAATACTGATCTAGCGCTAAGTTGCCAAAGTCTGGCGGAATGTATCTGCCCAACACCAGGCTACCGCTGGCTAGTGCCTCAAATGCACGTTGGTGACTGAATCCGCCGGGGATAGTTTGTATGCAGAGCTTGGCGCATCTATAAGCACACCGCAAATTTTCGCCGTGTAGTATGGACCCAACTGCGTACTTGCTGAGGATGGGATCTTTTTCCCACCCATTACCATATAGACGAAACGATCGGTCGAATTTCTCCGCCCACTGCACAACCCAATGCAGTGTTTGAGTTCTAAAAAGAATATCAAACAGCCTGTACATATAAAAATTAGTAATCTTTTCTATTTCATTATCAGGTAATGTTGCGCCTGATTTCTGCAAGAGGGTCTTCACGTAAGCTAAGCAGTGTTGCAACTCAAGAAAATCACCCCGCTCATGCAATTGAGAAACTTGTTCATAGATTTGATTTAGTAGCGGGTGAATTCGCGGAGGTGCTTGTGAAAGCCATTTCTCGAGATGTTCCTGCACAGTATCATGCAAGTGTCCTACATACATTACATCGCACTGATAACGCGCTTGTTTTTCTGCAACAACTGGCCCATCGTGGAATATGCGCGTTGAAACAGGAACAGTAGCTCGGAAAAAACGTTCTGCAGGATATTGAAATTCGTCCACACATCTTTCCGAGCAATAACCACATACAAAATCTAATGGGCCTATCTCTTTACCAGTATCTTCAGATAAAACTAATTCTGTTGGATCTTGAACCCAGCTAAGTACAGGCACTCCACCTAAGCAGTTTGGTCGTTCACTTCGAAAATGATTGATCATAATCACAAGTGCAGCATCGGATTCATAAACACTTCGACTTGTGGTTAGCGTTGTGTGATCGCGATGAGCATCTTTTTCTATCATCAGCTCAAACTCGTATCCCAATTCTTCAAGAGCGTGACCAATATCGCGCATTGAGTATTGCAGCATTGTTGTAAATCGAGATGTGAAGCCGAGGATGCGCGCTCCACTTCCAGGCTCAAGTTTCTTTGCAAGAGATGTTGGGGTAAGCTTAGATGCTCTTGCTTTATGCTTAGCAGTAAGTTCATCGAATGATTTGGTACGCTTTGCTGTAACTAACTCACCAATCTCTTGTACTTTATTTGAAAGATTACCCGCCCAACTAGCACAAAGATGCGCTGTAGCGATTGAGATATCTTCATTATTAGTTAGGAAGAGTTCATATTGTTTTAGAGCATCACTGCCGATGAAAAAATAAGCGCGATCATCGCTGAGGACACTTGTATGATCCGCTGCACATAGCCATGCTGCTAAATGCCGTAATTCTTGATCGATAATGAAGACCGGCGTGGTTTGTCCGCCGGGCATTTGGGGCGATGTTTCTTGGTAAGCGCGATCAACTAAGCAATTCATCGCAAGGCCGATCACAATCGGCGCTGGTCCAGTAGCAGCTATGGGCAATTCCAATGTTTCAACTAATTTGTGATCAAACAGCCCGGGCAGCCACTGGCGCAGCTCGCCGGTCTTGCGCTGCGATATATGAAGTTGGTCATCGGATGATCTGAAAAAATCCAGGCCATGAAGGCTGTCACTGATTGATTCCTTTAGCTTTGCTAGTTCGGGGCGGTTGCTAATCAGCGCATTTAGATTGTTCTTAAAAGTCTCCTCAAGCTCCTGCATCCCAACCCTGCCTGTCGGAACAGGCACAAGACTCTTTCGCAGTTCTGCAACATCAACGTGTCCTTCAAGATCTTTGCGAGTTTGCAATAACTCACGAGCCGGCACTCCCAAACCAACCTTCACCAAAGCTTGTAGAGTTAACAATACGATTTGCGGATCCGATGGTGTCTTATGTAAATAACGATACGCAGCATCAAGAAACTGAAAATCAAGCCCACTTTTAGATAGCGCAGCAAGCCTAAGCCTCTCATCAGATTCAGGCATATTCTTAACTTCAGCGATAGCGCTAGCTTCTTGATTCACCTACACCTAAGAATCGTCAAGCCAAGCGTGGATAGGCCAGTAAATGAGTGGTTGGTTTTTAATTGTAGTAATAAAAAAACCCCACATAGGCGAGGGTGACTTGTAGATAAAGTTAAAATGGCGAGAGGCGGACTTGAACCGCCGACACCCGCATTTTCAATGCGGTGCTCTACCAACTGAGCTACCTCGCCTATGGCAGAGCAATCAAGCTAGGCTACCTATTGATAATGTCAAGTTGATCGGGCTAAGCGCGATCTGCAAATCAGCAAAAAGCCAGTGTGAATCTACTGTGCAGAGGAATTTCCAGTGGAAACGCCGCTGCCTATTGCTACCTGTTGAGCTACATTAGCCTTACCTTGAGCATTAGGCAGAGCCTTGGGCAACTTCGATTCGATGGCATCCCACCCAAGTGACTCAAAGCAATGTTCACAAAACCGCATTGGGCGATTGTCAATCATTTTATGGCCATATACGAATTGGTTCATAGCTTGTGCTAAGCATTTACAAAGCCAACTGCGCAGTGAAGAAGTTCCGTAATAGTTGCGCAAGGATAATTGTAAATCGCAAGCACCAGATTCGCTGCAGCGCTTTAAGTCGACGAACATTCTGCGAACTAAAAGAATTGAATCCGCTTCTTCAAAGCGATCTCCAGAAGCGCGAATAAGTATGCGTTCATGTTGTTCAACTAGATCCGCCCATGCAACACTCATTCCATCAACACAAGCAATTGCTTGCACTAGATCATCTGCATAGCGAATGTCTTTATTAATCTTTGCTCCTGCATCCCACATAGGCTTAACGTGCTCGACAACTCGATCAAACATTATGTTGTAGCGTGCAACTGCTTGTGAAGCTTGTGCAAAGTATGCACGTCTTAATTGTGATGTTGCGTTTTGCATCGCAGTTTGTTGTAGGCGTTTGCGATGCGTTGAGTTTGCTTGTCTTTGTCGCTGCGTTTGGGGTTGACCCATTAGGTTCTCCTGCGCTATCTGTGAAGTTGTTAAAAGTGTAAGCAAACCAACCTCAACGTCAACTACAATTGCAATAGCAATTTGATAAGCGATGTGTTAATCGCTTTTGGAATCTACCGCAGCAATACTATTCACTTTGATTGATCCAAGTAAACTTTGTTTAATATCTTTTAGCGCAGGAAAATCTTTTCTCCAAGATATAAGCGCAGATAAATCTAACTCGGCTTGTAATACAACTGCCTCGCTTTGCGCTTCGGCTATTATCTCTCCCTTAGGCGAAACCAGGATTGATCCGCCTTGATACTGTAGGCTTATATCTTCACCTATGCGGTTTGCGCTTAGAACATATGCTTGGTTTTCAATGGCTCTAGCAATAATCAGCGATTTCCAATGTGTTTGACGAGCTGCGGGCCAATTTGCTCCGATGGTAAAAAGTTCGGTTCCTGCCAGGGTCGCAACCCGCCACAGCTCCGGAAAACGCAGGTCGTAACATATTGTGGGACAAATGCTTACGCCCTTACAACTTGCTATCAGAAGTTCACTGCCACCGCTGTAGTATTGTCCCTCTCGGCCATAAGTAAACGGATGCAACTTCTCATAAATGCCTAAAACATCGCCAGCAGGTGAGATGATCGCAGTGCAGTTTCTGCCTTTTCCATCAGATCCGATTCGCGCAAAGCCAGGCTGTAGCCAAATTTTTAGATGCTTTGCAAGATCGCTTGCCCATGGAAGTGTTTGCTCATCAACAATTTTGTCTAGATCAAAGCTGAAGCCGGTGTCGCATAGTTCGGGAAGCAAGACGTAAGTGCCTTGTGCGAGGTCAGCTGCGCTTAGCATGTCCTCGATGATGCGATGATTAGCTTTCTTATCTTCCCAGACTATATCAAACTGTAATGCTGCAACACGCATGAGCTAAGTGTATCGTATAGCCATGAGACGGTGGCGTACGGCCATTTTGATTCTAGTAATTTTGCCGGTTTACTGGTGGCTGTTGATGGTGATAGGGGTAATTAGCTGCACATTGATAATGTGCTTACACGAGGATACCTCGCTTGAAGATATCGAATGGGCCGAGGTATTCAATCCATTAGTCTGGCTCGAAAATGGAATATTTACTAGTTGGGAAGGATTCCTAAGCATACCTGTACCAGCACTTCTTGTCGCTTGCACGCAGATCGCGTTCCTCTTGCCGGTTTTCTCAAAGCGACTGCAAATTACAACACAAGGGCGCTCTTTGAAGTGGACAGTCTGTGCAGCAGGATTGGTCGGAGGATTCCTTTTTACAGGTTTGATCTTAAGTCTACTTGAATTGCTAATGATTTGGGAGCCAGCATTCGCATGGAGTTATGACCAGAATTTAGATATTCCGATCATGTTCGTAATATTCTGGATCAGTATTGGTGTTTGCTGGTTGCTATGGCTGCCAATCCTGTTCATTTTCGCACGTCGAAAAGGCCCAAGGAGATTGCACGAAAAAATAATCGTGCTGCTATTAGCAGGTACTGTAATCGAGACGTTGGTGATATTGCCAATAGACATGATGGTTAGGCGTCGTACAAATTGCTATTGCGGGACAGGAACGTTTTTTGCTTTTTGTATGTCCATCTGGGCATTACTTTGGCTTGCAGGTCCCGGAATCGTCTTGGCAATTACTGCCAAGCGCAGGCGTTTGATTGCCGAAACCCATTGCATTAACTGTGGTTACGACAAAGGGCCTTCACCTGGTCCTGTTTGTCCGGAATGTGGTTTTGATTGGTCAAATGCTAAAAAGACAGGGGGTAAACCTAGTAACCTCACCCAAAAGGGCGGCTGAAGGGATTCGAACCCTCGACCCCCTGGACCACAACCAGGTGCTCTAACCAACTGAGCTACAGCCGCCATTATCGATAGCTGATTCAAGGGCCAAACAACTGTCGCTTCGCAAGCGTATGAATCATACCAATACCGGTCAATGCTGAGAGGAAACTGCAAATTGCCCATAGGCGGGTGGGCTTTATGGTGCTAAGCTACCCGATTGCTAATCCACTGGTAAGGAAGTCCTTTTTTGCCGATAGGCGACAAGAGTTTACTGGATACGACCTGAGGATAAACCTAACGAGATCAGCTATGACAACTGCGACTGCTTCAACAACAATTTTTGAATTTCCTAATGCAACGATCCACCGCAATCTTCCCGCGGCTCGATTAATAGAGATCGCTATCCAGCGCGGAGAAGGTGTGCTTGCTTCAAATGGCGCACTAAACGTCGATACGGGTAAGCACACAGGTCGAAGCCCTAAAGATAAATTTCTTGAAGATACCCCAACCATTCATAACAACATTGACTGGGGGAAAGTCAATGTAGGAATAACGCCAGAGAACTTTACCAAACTTGAACAGATGGCTGTTAAGCATCTTGCAACTCGTGAAGATCTCTTTAGGTTCGATGGCCTGGCGGGGGCTGATCCAAGTTATCAACTTCGTGTTTCAGTAGTAACCGAAAAAGCCTGGCACAACTTGTTCGCGAAGACTTTATTTATTAATGCCGATGTTTCAGAACTCGCAAACTTTGAGCCGGATTGGCAAATTATCAATGCCTGCGAAATGCGCGTGGATAATTTCACGGACTATGGACTCAATACACCTTGTGGCATTATTCAATCACTAACACAGCGCAAAGTAATAATCTTTGGAACTCATTACGCTGGTGAAATTAAAAAATCCATCTTTTATGCAATGAACTACGACTTGCCGGAAATGAATGTCTTTCCCATGCATTGTTCAGCAAACGTTGCATCCGATGATCCATCGAACGTAGCATTATTCTTTGGTTTATCCGGTACGGGCAAGACTACATTGTCCGCTGACCCCAACCGCCCGTTAATCGGCGATGATGAGCATGGCTGGTCGGATAAGGGTGTATTTAATATCGAAGGCGGATGCTACGCAAAGTGCATAAAACTCTCCCATGAAGGTGAACCACAAATCTGGGATGCCATCCGCTTCGGTTCAGTATTAGAAAATGTGATTCTCGATCCGGTTACGCGTGTGCCTGATTATGATGATGGATCAAAGACAGAAAACACACGCGTAACTTATCCGGTTTCATATATTCCAGGAGCGGTTGTGCCCTCAATGGGAACACATCCTAAGAATGTCGTGTTTTTGGCCGCTGATGCTTTTGGAGTGCTGCCGCCTGTTAGCAAATTATCCAGTGAGCAGGCGATGTATTACTTCGTCAATGGCTATACCAGCAAGTTGGCGGGAACCGAAGCTGGTGTAACCGAGCCCCAGCCGAACTTCAGCCCGTGCTTTGGTGGGCCGTTCCTTCCGCGTCCACCTATGGTTTACGCAGAGTGGTTAGCCAAACGTGTTAAGGAACAAGATGCGGATGTGTGGCTGTTAAATACAGGTTGGACCGGCGGGCCTTATGGCGTTGGTGAACGCTTCAAGCTTAAATATACTCGTGCATTTGTTACCGCAATTCTTGATGGAACACTGCGTGGTGGATCATTTGAGACGGAAGAATTGTTTGGACTGAGTATTCCAACGGAAGTTCCGGGCGTACCGCGCGATGTGCTGAATCCGCGCAATACCTGGGCGGATAAGGATGCCTACGATAAGAAAGCGTCACAGCTTGCACAACTATTTAGAGAAAACGATGCGCGTTATGAGATATCAGCAGAGGTACGCGCAGCTGGCCCAAAGGGATGAGGTTTAGCCATAGGGCTTGACCCTATGTGAAGCGTGTAAGGTTAAATTTCAAGCGCGACGATCGGAACTATTATGGTGGGCCGACCGTCGCGTTTTTATTTAAAAGCTTCCAATTGCCCAGAATCACCTGTAATAGTTGCCCAATGCGCATATGATATAGAATCACGCTGGAGCAGTAATGAACGAACTTGAAATAGAATTCGAAGTTACGGAAGAGGATTTGTTTGCATTTAACAAGCTGCACCACACACGATCCCCAATGCAATGGGTCAAGCGAATCTGCATGCAACTGTATTACATGTTGCCAATATTTCTCCTTTTATGGTTGATGAACATTTATCGATCATTGGTGCCTACTGGGAGGATTAAAGCAGCGCTAATAGCATTTGTGTTTCTTGTTTTTCTCTATGATTGGCTTCATTGGCGCAATGCGCCGAAACGCGCGATGCAGAAAATGCTAAGAAAAGGCCATGGCCGATTGGCGCTGGGCCAACATCATTTGTCGATAAATCCGGAGAAGATTTGCCTAAAAACACTTGATGGTCTTGAAGAATTAAAATGGCATGCAATTTGGAAAATCATTAAGACGAACGAATACGCATTTATTTACAACACACCATTCTCCGCTTTTATAATTCCCAAAGGAGCGTTCGACTATCCTGATGCATTCGAGTCGTTTGTAAAGCAAGCATGCGACTACCATAAGCAGAGCCAAGATTACGGATTAGTCTGTGAAAAGTGTGGATTTGATTTACGAGGAGTTGCCGATCCAGGATGTCCAGAATGTGGTTGGCGACGTGAAAAATAAGCGATTATAGCTTCAAGCCTCTGGTCAATTGCACTTTTGAAGCCATTACATACGGCCGATATTGTAGATTAAGAGCCGATTCACTCAACGCTTGCGGCGCAATTCTGGAGATATTAAATGCAGATAGTTGCTGATTTCATGACTAGTAAGGTTGTAACAGTTCAAATGGACGACACTGTTGCGACTATCCAGGAAATCTTTGATGAGTCGCTATTTCATCACTTGGTGGTTGTTAAGGATCGCCAAGTGGTGGGGGTGATCTCCGATCGCGATCTGCTGAAAAATATCAGTCCATTTATTGGTAACAATTGGATGGAGCGCAAGCAAGATACCAACACACTTAAAAAGCGAGCACATCAAATTATGCGCCGCCCACCTATTGTTACTCTTCAAACTGTTGCCGTAGCAGAAGCTGCAACAAAGTTGATTCAAGAACAAGTGACCTGCCTGCCTGTGGTTGATGAAGATGGGCGGTTAGAGGGGATTGTAACCTGGCGCGATTTGATGCCACATTGCTTTTCGTGTCAGCAGGATCGTAGCGATGCAGCTTGATGCGTTGAAGTGAAATTGTACGGTTGCGCGAAGCCGCAAGCGGCTGAGCGTTATTGTACTACTATGAAAAGTCATCTACGGTAAAACCTCACTCCGGCCATTGTCCTACAGCGCCCTCTTCATCATCTAGCGCAACACCCAAACCAGTAACGATGCGATTTACGTAATTAAAATAGCCGATGCACTGCGCCAGATCGAGAATCGCGCGATCATCAAGCCCGACATCTCTTAAGACCTTCACATCATCTGCGTTCATCTGCTGCGGAGTTGTAGTAAGTTTTCGTGCATAAAGCACCAACGCTCGTTCACGTTCACTTAGTAACTCGTGTTTACCTTCTCGCAGCTCACTGGCGACATCGTGGCGGTCCGTAGGCAGCAGTCGAATAAGTCCATGGTTGTGATGCGTTAAGCAATAATTGCATCCGTTAAGGCGGCTCACCTCGGTTGCCACCATTTCTCGCTCTGCTTTTGATAGAGGCGAAGGCTTGTGCATTGCTGCGGTATACATCTCAAAGTGCGTGCGCAGCGAATCGGGATTCAGTGCATGTATCTTCATCACATTATCTACAGTCCCGTCCGGATTCCCCACTCTTTTATAGAGATAAGCTAGTTCACCCTGGGATTCGGTTTCGGAGATGGTTTGGATATATGCCATGGTTTTCTTTCTTTTTACGGAAACGGGATTAGTCAGATGCAGTGTATTGAATTATGCAGTTACGCGAAGCCGCAAGCGGCTGAGGGATATCGTACAATACTTCTATGAGCAGATTTGCAAGTGATAATAATGCTGGACTTTGCCCGGAAGCCTTGGCTGCTATTACCGATGCCAATGAAGGTCATTGTGTTGCTTATGGTGATGATGATTATACTTTGGGAGCCAAGGCAGAATTTGCTCGGATCTTCGGCGATACAACAAGTGTCTGGTTCGTAGCAACCGGAACTGCTGCTAACACACTAGCAATCGCAGCCCTAACTCGTCCCTGGCAGCGTGTGCTTTGTTATGTGCATAGTCATTACAACGATGATGAATCCACTGCCCCCGAGCGGATCACACAATGTCGTACCACAGCAATCGTTAACGACACATCGAAGATTACGCCACAGGAGGTCATCGATGCTACTAATCAATCGCGGTTGGACGTTCACGTGCCTCAGCCAGGCGTATTGACAATATCAAACTCCACAGAGCTGGGCACGATCTATACGCCAAATGAAATGAAAGCTCTCTGTGATGTTGCCCACGATTCTGGTTATCGGGTGCATGTTGATGGTGCGCGTTTTGCGAATGCTGTAGCTGCGCTTGACTGCGATCCGCGCGAGTTATCTATAGACGCAGGTGTTGATGCTTTAAGCTTTGGTGGAACCAAGAACGGCCTGGCGTTTGGGGAAGCTATTCTTCTATTTCCCCAAGGTGATGGAGAAGTATTTGCAACCGCCGATAAGGCGTTTCCGTTTCTACGCAAAAGTACCGGCCACCTGCTGAGCAAGCATCGCTTTGTAGCCGCTCCGTTTTCAGCAACCCTTCGAGATGATCGCTGGCTTCATCACGCATCACACGCTAATGACATGGCCGCAAAGCTATCTGCAGGCTTTAAAGCCCAAGGCTGTGAGCTGCGATATCAAACCCAGGCCAACGCTATTTTTATTACTCTAAAACAACCCGTCGCTAAAGCTTTGCTCGATAAGGGTCACTTCTTCTATCCGTTTGGCGTTTCATCCTGGAACTTGTATCGCTTCATGTGCAGCTTTGACACAACACCTGAGCAGGTTGACAGTCTTCTTGCAGATTTAAGCGAAATTCTCAGCCGATAAGTCGCCTTAAATGATTGCCCTTACTTAGCTCAAAAATGTCTGCAATTGAAGACAAATTACGTTATCACCCCAGCGCAATATATTTTCTTTCTCTCTAACGCGCTGGTTTAACGGTTTTCCGGTCTGCGTAGTCAACTTGACTTTCAATTGAACCGATCGAAAACCATAAGCGGGCCAACCCTGCCGCCGTTGACCGCTTGTTTTGTTCCATTGCGAGTTTGCTATGAATCCGTTTGAGAAAGATGTACTAACAACTGGGGAAGTTGCGAAGATCTGCAACGTGGCGTCGAGAACCGTTAGCAAATGGTTCGATTCGGGTCAGCTAAAAGGCTACAGAATTCCTGGCTCCAAAGATCGACGTATCCCAATGAGTGCGCTCGTCAAATTCATGAAGAGCCATGGCATTCCCATGGACGGACTAATGAGTGGCTCATTACGAGTGCTCATCGTGGACGACGAGGAGGAGGTCGTCCATACTCTTCAATCGATCCTTTCTGAGCAAACTAACTTTGAAGTTCGCTCCGCTCGATCAGCATTCACTGCTGGTATTGAGTGCGAACGATTCCGCCCACATGTGATGCTGCTGGATATCCACCTTCCAGGTTGTGAAGGCCAAATTATCTGTCAGGCAATCCGTGAAAGCGATGATCTGCAGATAACTAAAGTAATCGCAACTTCCGGCAAGGTAACCGATGGTCAGGCTGCACAACTCTTGCATCAAGGCTTTGATAGCGCACTAAGAAAACCCTTCAGCGTCAGGCAAGTCATCGAAGCAATCGAAAGTGCAAGCGCGATAGTTTACTAAGCTTTTCATCATCGAGCGATAAATCCCTAATGCACCAAGCGTCCTGACGTGGCGGATTTGATGTCAAATTCGACATGTCAGCGCACGACTTATGCCGTATTATCTATAGCAGCGATAGGCTGGTTAATTGTGGGCAACCCTATCGTGCAGCTAGGGAGGCATGATGATAATTAGTGCGTTTAAAAAAAAGCTTCATCCAAGCAATAGCAATTTGCCACCACCAAGGCCTGGTGTTCGGCATGTTAAGCTCAAACGCGTAGGTATCCTCATCGCAGATGATGAACTTCGCCAAAGAGTTGATCGATTATTCCACAGACCGATGATAATCCTAGCGCTATTAGTGCTTCCAGTCCTTGCTATCGAACATCTCTATCTCAACCCTGATGAGTATCAATCGCACGACTTAGCCGCCTGGATCTGTCGAGGTGCTCTAGCGTTGATTTGGTTTGCGTTTTTAACAGAGTTTGTACTGAAGATTATGATTGCAGAATGTCGTATTGAATATGTTCGGCGGAATTGGCTTGATGTGATCATCATACTCTTGCCGGTTCTTAGGCCGCTGCGCGTGGCTGCGGTTGCGCGGACTAGCAGGCTTTTTACCCTTCGTGGGGTGGGCGTGAAGTTTCTTCGATACGGCATATCTGCGCTGATTGGACTCGAAGCAACAGAACGTATCCTTAAAAAGGTGGGGATCAAGCCTCGTCCGCCTGGCCAGAAACCGCCGGAGCAAATGACTCGATATCAGTTAATGGATGAAATAAAGCTGCTTAGAAAGCGCTCTGATCAATGGGAGCAGTGGCATGCTGCGGAGCAGGAGTATGTGGCTCGCAAGGGTATAGATGGCCAGGATTTGCCTGATCCGCCTTCGGAAAAAGTGGATTCTTCTTCGTAATCTTCCGCGAGCGCGTCAGAAGTAGATCATTGCCGTACAATCTCGGCCCATGAAGCTGGCAATTGCACAACTCAATCCCACGATCGGTGATGTCCGAGGCAATACAGACTTAGTGCTTGATGCGATCGATAAGGCCAAAGCTGAAGGAGCGGATCTTCTCATCACACCAGAGTTGGTGATCGTCGGTTATCCACCGCGCGATCTACTTTTCAGGAATGGCGTTGTTGAGGCTTGTGAAAACGCGGTAAAGCTTATCGCAGATCAAACAGGCGATATGCACGTAATTGTCGGTCATCCTCGCCGCTGCTCTAATGGCGAGAAACCTTTTTATAACAGCGCTTCAGTTTGTAATAACGGCAGAGTAATTACAGTTTACGATAAACGACTTTTCCCCGGTTATGATGTGTTTGATGAAGATCGTTATTTCCAGGCAGGTGATAAGACTTGTGTTGTGGAAATTGCAGGTAAGCGCATCGGCCTACTTATTTGCGAAGACCTTTGGCGGGCACAGGATGCGCTTGCAGAGCGGTCTTATGAATTAGAACCAGTTAAGGAAACTATAGACGCTGGCTGTGATTTGATTTTAAGCCTGAATGCCACGCCCTTTGTTGTTGGTAAGTGTCAAAAACGCGTTAAGCTTATGCAAAGTGCCGCTCGCTCAATCGGCAAGCCCATCGTTGCCGTACATCAAGTTGGTGCCAACGATGATCTAATTTTCGATGGTCGCTCGGTAGTTGTGGGCGCTGATGGCGAGATTGCTGACATGCTACCCGCGTGGGAATCGTGTGTAAGAAGAGTAGAGATAACAGGAAAATCCATAAGCGTTAACCAAGATCCTATGCACGAACTATATAACGCCCTGGTGCTGGGTGTGCATGATTATTGCCATAAGACCGGCAACAAACGCGTAGTCTTAGGTCTATCCGGCGGTATAGATTCAGCCGTAGCTGCAAGCATCGCAGCCGCAGCGCTTGGCCCAGAAAATGTCACCGGCGTATTGATGCCATCTCGATATTCCTCAACCGGTTCTATTGAAGATGCACGTGCGTTAGAAGCCAATCTCGGTCTAGCAAAGTGCCCGCAACTACCTATCGAATCCGTGCATCATGCCATTGAAGCTGTACTTCAGGAACATCTTCACGATCAGGCAGCCGGCATTACAGATGAGAACGTTCAATCACGCGTTCGCGGCATACTACTAATGGGCTTTTCCAATGCAAGTAGTGGACTTGTCCTGGCGACCGGGAACAAGTCCGAAATAGCGACTGGTTACACAACGCTCTATGGCGATATGTGCGGCGCAATCTTTGTGATAGGTGATGTTGTTAAGACACGAGTATTCGAGTTGGCGCGTTGGATGAACGAAAACTATGATGAATGTGGTTTTGATAAGCCGCCAATACCAGATGGTAGTATCACCAAACCACCCTCAGCAGAATTGCGTCCTAATCAAACCGATCAAGATACGTTGCCGGAATATGAAGTATTGGATGAGATAGTCCAGCGATATATTGAACAAGAGCAATCCGCAGATCAAATCGCTGCTTTACCACACTTGGATACTGATCTAGTTTTGAAAACCACACGCATGATAGATCTCGCCCAATATAAACGCGATCAAGCAGCAATTGTGTTAAAGGTAACGCCGCGTGCATTTGGTCGTGGCCGACCCATGCCTGTTGTAATGAATTGTGATGTAGGTGTCAGGAGTCAGGAGTCAGGAGTCAGGGGGGAAAAGAGAGGGGATAGGAGTGTGGAATGTCAACAATAACAAGATCGCAACAAGTAAATGTGAATTCAGAGATATCATCATTTCGTGATTTGATCGCTTGGCAAAAGGGAATGGATCTAATTTGCGATGTATACAAAATGACCTTACAGCTGCCCGATCATGAGAAATTTGGATTGGTTTCACAGATGCGACGGGCTGCGGTTAGCATTTCATCAAACATCGCTGAAGGATGGGGACGCGATAGCACCCAGGAATATATTCGTTTTTTGAATATCGCAAGGGCATCAGCATGTGAAATTAGTACACAGGCTGAAGTTTGCAAGCGTTTAGAGTATTCTGGGAACTGGCCAGCGATTATAGAGCAATCCGAAGAAGTCGGCCGCATAATAAACGGCCTAATAAAGTCCCTACGCAAATACATCACTAAAGCTAGAACATTAAAATAAAACCAACAATTAAAAGTCTTAACTCCCCCCTGACTCCCGACTCCTGACTCCTGATGCCTATTCATCTTCTATCTCCGCTCGTCGTCAACCAGATTGCTGCTGGTGAAGTTGTCGAACGCCCTGCAAGCGTTGTTAAGGAGTTAGTTGAGAATTCTATTGATGCGGAAGCAACACGCATTAATGTTGAGATCGAAAACGGTGGGCGTGATCTGATTCTTATTAACGATGATGGGGTTGGGATTCCTATGGATGAATTGTCTCTTGCAGTGGCTGCACACGCAACCAGCAAGATAACCCAAACTGAAGATCTTAACGCTATTGCGAGTTTAGGTTTTCGTGGTGAAGCGCTTGCTTCAATCGGTGCCATAAGTCGAATGTCACTCGTGTCGCGCACTAAGAATGATACGGGCGCAGCACGAATTGATATTGAGGGTGATAAAGTAGATGACCCTAAACCTTCACCAGGCCCACTTGGAACAACAATAACTGTGCGCAACCTCTTTTTTAATACGCCAGGTCGGCGTAAGTTTCTGCGTACCGATCAAACCGAAACAACGCGCATATCCCAAACCGTTGAAAAATTAGCCTTATCTCATCCGCAAATTGGTTTTACGTTTACGACTAATAAAAGAAAGACTATTGATCTTGCGCCCACACAACATCGCCGTGAAAGAGTGCTGGAAATCCTAGGCAGAGAGCTTGATGGTGAACTTCTTGAGCTTGATGTAAATGAGCGAGGTATAGGAATGTGGGGGATGATTGGTAAACCCGCAATCGCGCGCGGAACCAATCGACACATGCAAGTGTTTCTAAACGGCAGATCTATTACCGATCGATCTATCACACACGCAATCAAAGAAGCGTATCGAGGTCTGATCGATCCAACGCGACACCCGACGATTGTGCTGTTTATGCAAATGGATCCTGCTATGGTGGATGTCAATGTGCATCCAACCAAAGCGGAAGTGCGTTTCCGCAATCAAGCTGCGGTACATGGTGCGGTTTTGTCTGCGGTTCGCAATCGGTTAAGAGAAGATGATTTAACACCTACGTTTGATTTGTCGCGGCCTGGGGTTGGTTCGCTTAGCATACCTGGATTTAAGCCGGAGTTTGCTAGTGGTGTAGGTTCCGGGGGTGGGGGATCAAGCTCACAAGAATCTACCAGTCAGTTTGTTGATTATTTTCGTCGGTTGGATCCGTTGCAGAAGGGGTTTATTTATAGCGAGGTTAAGGAGGTTTTGGCGGAGTCGGTACCGGAATTGTTGGATGATGATAACGCGAAGCCGCAAGCGGCACAGGATATGGAAGTCCTGCCTATGGTTCGTGCGGTTGAAGATGTGCTGCAAATTCATTCTAGTTTTTTAGTTACTCAGGATGAACATGGTTTACTTATTATCGATCAACATGCGCTGCATGAACGCGTTATGTTTGAAAAATTAAAGGAAGCGATCGGTAAGGGTAATCTCGAATCGCAGCGATTATTAATGCCCGCTCCGGTTGATATTGATGCATCGCAAATGGAATTGCTAGTATCACTTAAACCCTTGCTTGATCGCATCGGTATTGAAGCGGAACAAATAGGCCCGGCAGCAATCGGCATAAACGCATTTTCATCATTCCTCTTTGAGCGCGGCGTAGAACCAGCAGAATTCATACTCGAACTATTTAATAAAGCTTCCGCTGAAGGATTAAACAACGACACCGAAGCTGCGCTTCATGAAGTTTTAGACATGATGGCCTGCAAAGCTGCCATCAAGGCCGGCGATAAACTAACAACCCAGGAAATCACAGACCTGTTAAGACAAAGAGAAATAGTCGAACGATCAAGTAACTGCCCCCACGGCCGCCCAACAACTCTTAGATTAAGTATAGAAGAACTGGAAAAGCAATTTGGGAGAAGGTGATGGCCACCCCAGACGCCCACGGATAGCAATCCGTGTGGGTTTTACCCAAAACGTGTATTGAGGTGGCGATAATAATTTTAGCATGTACCAGATTCCCAAAGTCATTCAAGTCGATGAATTGCCGAATGGTGTGCGTTATTGTTTGCCTAAACGGCGCGGAGTCAGTAATCAAGATATTTGGTTATATCATATCTTGATGAGCGTGACACCTGTGAGGCTACTGGTTGTGTGGGCAGCCTTGGCCAAAATGAAATGGGGGAGCTTTCTTGATTATTTCTTCGGATACAATGTACTTGTACTAGGTGATCAGGGCATTGAGCGAACAGTTCATGTCAGGCGTACTACTTGGTTAAGTTACATACCTTTCAGTCAAATTAACAAGCTAGTCATAGAACCCCCGACGGCGATAATGCGTAACGTCGAACGCGGCTCATTTCCACCTTGTGGTGCGGTGACGGCAGACCTTGTAGCAGAAGATGAAAATGGCGATGCGGCGGTTCTACTTGCCTCTTATCCTCGGCAATGGGTTATTCCAATTGCGGTTGATTTATCAAGACGCATTAACAATGAAAATCTTGGAATGGATGAGATATCTGTTTACGATAGAACGCTATCAAGTTTTGCAAGAACTAATATCAGTGAACAACCTGATTCGAGTTCTATACATGTTGATAAGAATTCTTCCAGGCTGCTTTTATCTGTTCCCCCAATTGGATTTAAAAAATCAAATCTGGAAGGCGCGTTAGCTTCACTCTTGTTTATTACAGGAGGCTTAGCGTTCATCTATGCTTCGTTTCGACTTTTGCAGCCTGCAAATTCATTATCTCAATGGTTATCCTTTGATGTAATCTTAAGCGTGGGAATTGTTGCTTTTGCTGTGGGGCTCTATACATGCTTCTCCAATTTATACGTAACTTTTGCACGCACGGATTATGAGATAGACAGTACGCGCATGATCGTCTTCGAGCATAAGGTCATGATGACCAGCGAGAAGAGTTGGTTATTAGAAGATATATTTGATATCCGAGCGGTTGGTCCAGAAAATGATGGGAAAAGTATACGCTTATTTTTAAGTGACGGATACTGTATTAATCTGAATTATGGTAGAAATGAAGAAGAACTGTGCTGGCTTGCAACAAGACTTCGCAACGCAGCCCTAATTTCAAACTCATAAAGAAATATATATTTGTTTCATCCACCACTAACTGGTGGAATTAGCGCTAGCGTGTCGCCATCTTTTATTTCTGTATTGGTATTGCAGTATTGTTCATTGATTGCTACTGCAATTGAGTTGCGCATTTGTGCGATTGTTTTGTGTTCTTGTGCTAGTTCGTTTAAAGCTTCGTTTACTGTTGCGCCATTTGATAGTTCGATCGTTATGCGATCTTTGCCGATTGTTTGTGCTAACTGAGCGAATAGTAAAACTTGGCATTGCATGAAAATTGAATCGCTTTATGGGTAAGGTAGGAAGCGCAGTTGCGTTCCTTCAATTACAGCTTCTTCTTTAATCGGTAATTCTAATAAACCGTGCGTTGGTGCGGTGTGGGATATGTCGCCGGATCCCGCCCAGTTTGGGACTTCAGCGCGGCCATCATTTAACAAAATCGCAGGGCGAAATGCTCTGCGTTTGGGGTTGGCTTTTACTGTATGTGATAATTCTACTTTGCGCCATGGCAAGAGTGGATCGAGGCCTAGCATTTTGCGCACGATGGGCCAAATGAAAATGCAGGTACAACTTAAAGCAGAAACCGGATTGCCCGGCAAACCAACTACCACACAATTATCAGGAGCTTGGCCAACATAAATAGGTTTGCCCGGCTGAATCGCAGCCCGTCTTAGTGTTGCCTTCACGCCTAGCTCTTCAAAGGCTGGCGGGAAGAAATCGCGATCACCCGCACTGATCCCGCCAATCGTTATTACTAAATCAGAGTTTGCGATCGCATCTCTAACAGCCTCGGTAGTTAACTTCGCATCATCAACTATATGTATATGTTGCGTCGGCTCTGCGCCAATGCGTTTAAGTAACTCAAGCAACATAGGCCCATTGGAATTACGAATTTGATGATCTTCAACGGGCGAGTCAGCAGGCAAAATTTCATCGCCTGAGGTTAACACTATTGCGCATGGCCGACGTATTACCGCAATTTTAGCTTTGCCAACTGTTGCAGCGATTGCGATATGTTGGGCTTTGATTATTGTTCCTTTTGCAACAAGATGATCGCCTAGCTTTGCATCAGAACCGTAGGGATGAACCGCATTGCCTTGCTTGATCGAATCAATAGTAAAACTAACCGGATCATTGCGATCAGATAATTCATGTTGAATTACCGTGTCAACATCTGCGGGCAGGGGGGCGCCAGTTGCGATTTTCACACAAGAACCAACCGGTACATCTAGTTTTCCATTAGAGCCAGCACTGACAGTTTCAACCACCGGCCAACTTGTTAATTCACCAACTTCAGCTGCGCGAAGAGCATAACCATCCATCTGCGCTCTATTAAATGGAGGTAAATCACGGTCGGCATTGATAGAGTCCCCAAGAACCCTGCCTGCTGCTTCAATCAGCGAAACGTTTTCTTGTTTCTTAGTTGCACTAATAGCTGTTAAAGCAGCAGACAGCGCATCGTTGTAATCCAGCAACTGATTCATGAGGTTTTAGCAAGCGCGGAATTCTGCCCCATAGACTCGAAAAACCGTGTTATGTGGTTTAAGCATACTCCGCGTCCTGGTTGCTGCGTAAAGAAATGATCCGCAAGCGCGATTAATGTGTGCTGGACATGGTGATCTGCAAGTTCAATGGCGCGCGAGTATTCGTAGGAAATTTCAGCAGGAACCGCACGGTCGGCTGCGCCATGAAGAATCAACGTAGGCCGATCGTGTAATGCTGCGTCTTGTGGAGGCGTTAGATTCTTCAGATCAGCAAAGTAATGTTCGTTTGCTTGCTCAACGCCAAGTAGTGGAGCAGATTCGCCGTCGCCATTACTCGATATGTGTGCAAGAACATCATCGGGAGTTGTAGGCGCCAGCAGACATAACCTTGCGATTTGATCTGTGCGCTTAGTCAAACACGCAGCAACGATACTCCCAAGCGAAAATCCCAATACACCGATACGCCTAAGGTCGATTTTTTCTTGCAAGGCTAACCAACGAAATACAGCCGAGGCTGCATCAATTGATTCAACAGCCAAGCGCTCGGTTGCCTGGCCGTTGGATTCTTGACCGCAGGGTCCAAACGTAAGCGTTGCAATCCCCGCCCTATGTAGAGCATCTGCTAAATGCTCAAATAGCTCATCTGTAAAAGGACTAGGTGTAGCTAGCCCATCACACATTAATATTGCTGCGCAGCGATCATCATCACCGTTGGTTTCAGGTCGAGAGAATGTGCCTCGAACTTTACGATCACCAACATCCAATGTGAACTGCTTCACTTTGCGCATGGCAGGCATGATACGCATTTACTCATGACTTGGGTTGTAAGCTGAATCATAATCTGAAAGGAAGCCGTTATTGGGATAGTCCATTATCTCTTTTAATAGCTGTTCGGTGGCGAATCTGCCTTTCCTCGCGTGTCCAACCGAGTTGACATGCCCATCTACATATGCAACATTTGTTGAGCCGGTATGGCGAAATGCCTGGGTTCCAGCGTAGATCGTGGCTAGGTCGTATTCTTCGCTATTTAATGGAGCGCGCATGAATTTGTTAGCTCCGGATGAATAACCACCATCTCCAAACATTGCGGTTTGTGATGATCGCTGACATGCGTGCGGTTTGACTCCCCACCGAACTGGTTTGAATCCAATATTAGGAAATGGCGCTTCACCGCCTATGTAGGTTGTGTTGTAGTTGTATCCGGTGAAGGGATCGCCCGAGTAGTTTGCAGATCCGTGATATTCCGGGCATTGCTGGACCGAATCGGGATTATTTCCAAACGACCATAGCGGGCCTGGTTCTATCAGCTCGCCGCCCATAGTTGTAACCCAATCCCACGCAACTTGAACTAACAGTCCATCGCGCGACTCAAATCGAAGCGCAACTGGAAAAACATCATAAACCGCAGCATAACTTTGTGAGGCCAAACTCATTTGCCGAAGGTTAGAAACACATTGGGTAGATCGGCCTGCCGCTTTGATACTCCCTAATGTGGGCATCAAAATCCCCAGCAGCAAAGTAACAAGACCGATCACCACAATGAGTTCTACCAGTGTAAATCCACGTGGTAATTTGCGTTTCATGACCAAGCTGCAAAAAGGATTAATAGATCAGATGTACCGACGGTTTGATCGCCATCCAAATCACCTGGACAATCTTCTGGCTCATTAGGACAAGGTCCCCATAAGCTAAACAGTATTAAAAGATCTATAGTAGAAACACTGCCATCTTGATTTAAATCTGCGGGATCAAACATTGGCGACACATCACTAAACGCATCGATTTCGACATTCAAGCTAGCATCAATCGGCACATATACGCGCACGAAGCTAATTGAATCCAAACCAACATCAGCTAAATCAATCCCCACGCCGCCGCCTGATCCTGCATAAATATCCTTTAGTTCGCTAGAATTCAAACCCATCAGATCGCCAAGGGTTATGGCTGGATCGACTGGCAATGAAAAATTTGTGAGTATACTGCCCGGATCTTGATCGTATGGACCCGAATCCAAGTAGCCATTCGTTGGAAATATGCCATCAGCTACTACCGATTTGATTTCAAACCAGTCAACGCCGTTTGCGCTAACTTCAACGATGCCGCCGTCACCACCGAAGAGTCCTGCTACGATTCCGTTGGGATAGTTGGCATCAATAAAGCCGGCATTTCCAAAGATTAGTAAATCAATACCAAAGGGGTTGGCTGGGTCATCGGTGATGGGATTTTCAAAGCTAACGGTTAGATGCCCACCAACTCCGATAGAGACAATTTCATCCAGGCCAAATGGCGGGTTAAATGGGCTAACTACTCCGGGGAAGATTCCTTCACCGGTAAAGCGTTCAGGTGAGAATAAAGCAACAAGAGGATCGGTATATCCCTTAGCTGCATTATCTCCTTGGTCATATTCGATCACTTGGTTGGCAAATGCTTCATTACCGCCGGGCAAGGCAAATGCAGCAGGCGACTCAGCTAGGCTCAAGGCAAATGCGCAGATTACAACTGGGAAAATTCGGGTGACTCGGTACATGGGAAGAATCCTTGATCTTTCGCTCTGTTTCGCGCAGAACGGTTCCCAACGGTGGTATTTCTACCCTCGCAAGCTCTTAGGATTCACAGCGAGATTCGGTGGGAACTAGCCGAAAGACGCAGCGCCAGAGCCCCTTGCGCGAGGGCAACGCTAAGCGTCTGTGGTAGGTCTTCCGGCTTCGGGTCCTTTTTCCTTGCGTTCACCTTCCCATTAGCCTCATAGAAGGGCTAACAGTGGCATATCGGACGCAAGGCCCTGATCAAAATCAGATACCCGTCACGGCGGCGCGACCGCGGCAGAATTTCACTGCCTTCCCTTATTAAGTCCCTGGGCTATCCCAGAACGGACACCGCAGACGCTATAATAGTACCAGGAACCCCTAACCTTGCAAATGCGTAACGATTGTTAATCCCATCTGAACGGAGATTTATTGACACTGAGGGCTCCGTTCACTAGCTTAAGTAGTGGTGGGTATTGAATTTAGTACATGCTGCTGGAACCTCATTTTTGGGTTTTAAAGCATAATTACCTAGGCGGAAGGTATTTCCCTATCAGGAGTAGACTCCGATGATGAATGCTTCGCGTATACGATGCACCCTGGCCGGATTCATAGCGGCGTTGGTGCTTGGCACAGCAACTTATGGGCAAGATGCCCCAGCTGAGCTTTTTGATGATTTTATCCATTACACATTGATCGCAAAACCAGACCTGGCGGCTGCCAAGGCTGAGCTGTTGCTTCAATCTGGAAGGACAAACGCAGAGCTGGCGCAAATGCTCGACGATGATCCTGCACTTGTGAAACGGTTCAATCGTGCGATTGTCCGTGGGCTTTCTGTGCTGGAACTAGAAGACATCGCGACCGAACTCGATCGTCGAGTCGAACTAGGCAGACTTGATCTTGCGCGCGATGCTAATCGTATTGATGAAGCAATAGAAATGTTGTTGCTACATCAGCGTGCAAAGATGCTGGGTCGACAACGACTTATCGCAGCTGGTGAATATGCAATTCCTAAGTTGCTTAAGGTCGTAACCGATGGGCAGAACGATCGGCTTAAGGTTGCAGTTAGCGATGTCTTTGTAAAGATCGGCCGACAGGCGGTCAGCCCGCTTTGCCAAGCTCTTGCATATATCGATCCAGCCAGTCAGCGCTACGTTTGTGAGAGATTGGCAGAACTCGGCTATCCACATGCTGCTCCTTACCTGCTGGAACTTTCTACCGATGATAGTACAGTCACTGCAACACGCGATGTAGCTGCTCGAGCATTTAGGCGCATTGGTGGTGGAAGCAATGACCTTAGCGTTCTTTACACAGAACTCGGCATGCAATACTTCAGCGAATATGAATCACTGATCGCGTTCCCAGGTGAAGCGACTAACAACGTCTGGACATATGATGTTCATTCAGGCCTTTTGCCCATGCCTGTTCCTACTGAGATTTTCTCAGAAGTCATGGCTATGAGCGTGGCATCTAAAGCTCTGGAAATTGATCCCTCTAACGATACAGCTTTGAGCCTGTTTGTTGCTTCAAATCTGCGTAGGGAAAATCAATTGCCCCAAGGCGATGCTGATCCTATTTATGGTGAAAACAACTATAGCCCTTTGTTCTATGCGACTGTTTATGGAACCGCAACTTGCCTGGACGTTTTAGCCATGGCGCTCGACACAACCGACACACCTTTAGTGCGTGATGCTATTGCTGCTTTAGCGCAAACTACTGGCGGATCGAATCTGTTTTCTTCTAAGTCAGGCCAACAGCCGCTGCTTGATGCACTTAGATACCCTGATCGCCGTGTGCAATATGAAGCTGCGTTAACCTTAGGCAGAGCTTTGCCACAGAGATCATTCCCCGGCGATTCAACTGTCGTTCCAACACTAGCATCAGCAGTAAGGTCAGGCGGAGCCAGTTATGCTGCGGTTATTTCCGACAATGAAGAACAACGACGCATTACTGCTTCTAAATTAGAAGGCCAGGGATATACAGTCATCGCTACTGGTGACAGCCTTCGTAATATCGCAAATGAACTTAATCAATCCGTGGGAGTTGATCTTGTTGTAGTTGATGTCGAAAGCATTGCTCGTACAACAAAAACTTTAGCTGACCTCAGAGGCTTTCCACGAACAAATGCCTGCCCGGTAATGCTGATTTGCGTTGCAGTTGATAGGCCAGCACTTACAAGAGAGTTCAGTGATGATTTATCCATCGAAATCAGTACGCGCAGAACTGATGATGACCAATTTGCTGCCGGTGTTGAACTACTCATGCAGCGAGCATCAGGCGGGCAAATGAGCGATGCTGAATCTGAGGGTTATGCCATCGAAGCACTATCTGCTCTTCGTGTTGTAGCAATTGCTGGCAATACCTCTTACAACATTGCTGATGCGGAAACATCACTGCTCGAAGCCCTTGATGGACGTAGTGGTGGAACTCGACTTCTCGTTGCCGATACGCTTGCTCTTATGGATTCAGACCGAGCGCAGCGAAAGCTCTTTGATGCTGCACTTGCAGCTACTGACTTTGAGCAGATTGAACTTCTTAATAGAGTGACATCTTCCGTTAAACGCTACGGCAACCATGCAGAAGAACGTCACGTTAAAGCGCTTCTTAAACTAGTCGCTGACTCCAGTGGCGCAACAGCAGAAGCAGCTGCTCAACTTCACGGGGCACTTAATCTGTCCACACAAGATGCAGTCGGCCTTATCCCACAAAATAAGTAATCCGGTTCAATCCCTAATAAGCTCCTATCCGCAGCGTTGTGTTTCTCTCGAGGAATGCATCGCTGCTTTTTTGTAGCTTTTACGAAGATACTCATGCGCTTAGCTAAGATTCTTAACTGTGATATCATGCTGCGTCAGCGTTATGTATTCTGCGTTGATCCTATTGCCAACTAGTGCTACCGTTGACATGTTACTCATCGCCACCCTAGCTCAGTGGTAGAGCGGCGCTTTCGTAAAGCGCAGGTCGCGGGTTCAAGTCCCGCGGGTGGCTTTGGGCTTGCCCCAAGGAGCCAATTAAGTCAACCTGACAGCCTTTCCGGATCCCAAGGAGGAGGAATAATGTAAGTTTGAATAGGGCACGTTTCACGATAGTATTCTACACCTCAGCTTCCCTTCCCCAGCCACATTCAGGGCAGCCTGTTGAAAATTCACTACGCAAATTGTAGCAACATATCGGGCACTTGCCTTTTTGGATTCGCCACCGCCTACGTGTGCCTATCACTGCAACGAGACTTAGCAAAAATAATATAGCGAAGAAAAAAACGTCTCCTACAAAGCCCCAAGTATTGACCTTTACCGGGAGATTCAAACTGCCAAAAGTACCAGTAACCTCTTGAGAAATTACCGTTCCAGTGAGCCAGTCGCGTTGAATTTCAAATGAAAACGACATGCTTATAAAGGGCCAACCATATCCGAAATCAAGCATTGTTGGTATTGGATCCCTGGCTTTATAATCTGGAAGATCTCGAAGACGACTCCACTTTGGAATTGTCACATCACTTATGTGGATAGCGGCTGATGAATCATAAGAGTAATGTATGGCCGTCCAATGCCACTCACCGATCCGCCTACAAGAATACAATGCCCAAGATTTACTTTGTTCCCATACTAAGTAAGAGTCGTTTAGTACTATTACCTCTCGAGGCAGCAAGAAAGCGAGCCAGGCAGAGCTAACGGTTGCTCCCATTCCTAAAATAAGCGACAACAGATTTACAAGAACAACGCGCTTCATTGGACAACTCGCCCAAACAATAATAAATTGATTTCTCAATATAACTCAAAGTATGCTGAGAGTTTATACGCAGCAATACGTAGGTTTGTTCAATCATACATTTCTATATTATTTGGCCGGATGAGGTTGTCAGGTTGATTTGTTTGATATCCAAGTGCTGTAGGGCAGTGCCTTTGGCATGCCGATCACTTGACTCGCCTTGGCGAGGTGTCCCTGAACGAAATGTAAATAATTCATCACGACTCTTTTCAGGCTTTTCAACTCTTGCAGAGGTTATTTGCGTTTGCTGGCAGTGGTTTTATTGTTGCTCGCCCTTCGCCTGCCGTGTATTCACGGCAGGCTAAATGGGGAGTCATCCAACTTGTGCAATTAACAACACAACCCATTTAGCCCCTGGTGAATACACCAGGGGCGAAACGTGGACAATCGCAAGGTTACAAGGACAACTCTCTAACCTAATTTGAGCCCAGCGGAGCCTTTGCTGGCACTGTACGTGACAAATTCGTGCATCTCTGGTATTGAAGTGTTATGGGCAACGAAAGTGAGAAACATGGTGGTGGGTCCGATCACGGCTTGAAGCGCATTCTTGGGCCGGTGGCCGCACGGTCCGTGCGCGTTCCGGGTTACCCGGTTGTTCCACTCTTATTTGTGTTGGGCGAACTCTGTATTCTCGCGGGCGCGTTGTTCTATTCCGAGCAGCGCATCACAGTGTTGATCGGCATCGGGTGGATCCTTGGGGCGACTCTGCTATATTTCCTCTTTTTCTATGGCGGACTGTCTAAAAACTCGGTCGATCTGTAACTTGTTGCTTATGCTTATAGGAGGTTTGGCAAAGCGTGATTTGGAACTATTGCGGCAGATTCTGGGCCGTTATATCGGTGCAATCGCCAACATAAACGTGTTTCTATGCCACTATTGTTGGTTGCGAGTAAGCATAAGATAAATTTGCAATAAGCTAGTAGCTTAAATTAGTTCTATTCAAGCTGCTAGCGGCCGAGTTCTGGTATAGCAGGGCTTAGTGAGTTCGACTGAACACTGAAACCAAACAGGAACGCCTGAACCAAAGTGATGAACAACAAAAAGGTAGTGTTACAGATCAGACGCCGAGAATCTGAGATCATGGATCAGCCTGATCTGGATCGAGATCGGCTCGAATGCGCGCTCGGTGGTTTGTCGCGCCTCAACAGGTGGAGCGGTAGCGCAGGAAATCTATGGCCGGTGCTGCGCGATCTGGCAAAGCAGTTGCAAGGAACAGATCAACCAAACCGCTCTAAACCAGTCACCTTGCGCATTCTCGACCTTGCTACGGGTGCCGGCGACAATCCGATCCGACTGGCTCTCAAGGCACGCCAAGAGAATCTGCCGATGCAATTCGCAGGTTGCGATGTAAATCCGCATTCCATTGAGTTTGCAAGTCGCCGGGCGCAAGAAGCCGGTGCAGATATTGATTGGTTTGTTGGCGACGTTCTTGCAGATGATCTCCCGGCCGGTTATGACGTGGTAATGTGTTCGCTGTATATGCATCATCTCAGCAACGATCAGGCGGCTTATTTGCTTGGGCAAATGTGGCAAGCGGCCAGTCGGACAGTAATGGTGTGTGATCTGGTTCGATCTCGTTTCGGTTTGTGGCTGGCAATAGCCGCGAGCCGGATCCTAACCCGCTCCGAAGTGGTTCAGACTGACGGACCGATTTCTGTCAGGGCAGCGCATACAATTCACGAATTCTCTAATATCGCCAAGCAGGCAGGATTGTTGGAGTATAGCTTGCGGAAGCGGTGGCCGGCGAGATTTTTATTTACTGCACACAAAGATCCTTCCCCATGATCACACCTCTTCATCATGGCGATTCGAATTTTAATGCTGGGCTGTTGACAGCGCACAAACTGCAGCCGATCAATACGACCATTACGCTAAGTGATGCAAATCGGATATGGGATGTGATCGTGGTAGGTGCAGGGCCGGGTGGCTCGGTCGCCGCTCGGCAATTGGCGCTGCTCGGTTCATCGGTACTACTGGTAGATCGTGCATCATTTCCTCGATCTAAAGTGTGCGGTTCGTGTCTCAACGGCAATGCATTGGCAACGCTTGATTCACTTGGACTAGGCCATCTCATCGCAGCAAATGGGGCTGTGCCATTACGCAAATTTCAATTGTCAGTGCGGAAGCGAACAGCATCGTTGCAAATACCGACCGGCGTTGCATTATCAAGGATTCGCCTTGACGTAGCATTGGTGAACGCGGCGATCGATGCCGGCGCGCAGTTTCTGCCAGAAACTAACATTGTTGTTGAGCAAAACCTTACGCGAAATAAGAAATATCGCTATGTGACAGCAAGATGCGGCAGTGGACAATCGCTACTCAAGGCACGCATCGTTGTTGCAGCAGACGGTTTGGGGGCGCGCCGAGTTGATCCCAAAGATCCGACACGCTCCCAGATTATCGATCGGCATTCGCGCGTTGGCGCTGGCGTGATGTTGGAAAAAATACATGTCCCGGATTGGTGCAAGCCTGGTGTTGTCTTCATGTGCTGTGGCAAGGGTGGGTACGTCGGCCTTGTAGTTCTCGAAGACGGACGACTCGACGTTGCAGCAGCACTAGATCCGATGTCGCTTCTGTCGCTTGAGACCGAAAAGAATCAATCGCGTCCAGGCATCCTGGCCACAAGTATCATCGTTGAATCCGGATTGCCGCGAATTGATAATCTTGTTTATGCACCTTGGCGGGGAACTACTCAACTCACACGCCGGCCTAAACAGGTTGCTGATCACCGTATGTTCGTAATTGGCGATGCAGCAGGTTATGTCGAACCCTTCACTGGCGAGGGAATAGCCTGGGCGCTTGCAACCGGAGCAGCGGTAGCGCCGCTTGCACATAAAGCTTCTCAGCAGTGGCAACCCGCATTTGTCGATTATTGGTGCAAATCTCACGCTGGTCTGATAGGCAGGCGGCAACGAATCTGTCGTTTGATGGGGCAGCTACTGCGCCACCCAGGTCTTGTTGGATTGGCTGTATCAGCCATAAACATCGCACCTGCAATTGCGCGGCCAATATTCAATCAACTAAATGCTACCACACTGGATTGCACAACAAATCGACGCCTGCCGGAGTTAGCATGACCAACCCAGATTGGAACGCAACATGAGTTTTGTCATCGATACAATCGCAACTGCGGTGCCTGAAATTGCCATGACTCAATCGCAGCTGGCGCAACATGCCGCAGCGTTTGCAAACGGCGTTGCTAAGAGCAATCACGCCGCACGGCTTGAACGTATCTTTACACATGCCGGTGTCGTTAAGCGACACCTGATTATCGCTGAAAACGTGCTAGAACCTGCCCAAGTAGTATCTGCAGTCATCGCTGTTGGAGGCGAAAGTGGCGCGGATGTCGAATTCTCAGCTCACATCAACCCTCAGATATCGTTCTATCCCGCGCGGTTAAACGAGAACGATTACGGACCCACGACCCATTCAAGAATGCAGCGATACAAAACCGAAGCGCTCAACCTCGCAAGTTGTGCGGTCAAGCGCGCTTTCGACGAGTCAAATGTTAGACCAGACGATATCACACAATTGATCACCGTATCGTGCACAGGCTTTGCTGCACCGGGTGTAGACGTTGGTTTGATAGAACGGTTTGGCTTGCTACCCACCGTGCAGCGCACTAATATTGGATTCATGGGCTGCCACGGTGCGATTAACGCGCTGCATGTCGCCAATGCATTTGCATCTGCCGAACCGAAGTCACGCATTCTTATCTGCTGCGTGGAATTGTGCAGCCTACACATGCAGTACGGCCCGGAGACGGACAAACTGATTGCCAACGCACTCTTTTCCGACGGTGCCGCTGCGGTAATCGGTCATGGAAACGATTCCGCTCGCAATCAGAGATCAAGTTGGCATGTTGTCGCGTCAGGCTCGTGTCTGATTCCCGATTCACGAGATGACATGACATGGTCTATCGGCGATCACGGATATGAAATGAAGCTTTCTCCGCGGGTACCACACTTGATCGGTAAACACCTTGGACCATGGCTGGTAGACTGGCTTGATGCCCAAGGGTTGTCGATCGATGATATCGGTGCCTGGGCGGTTCATCCCGGTGGACCGAAAGTTCTTGACGCCGTAGCCGATGCACTTGATCTTCCCGACAAGTCGCTCCAACACTCCCGAGCCGTACTGGCCGAATACGGTAACATGTCGTCTGCCACGGTGCTCTTTATTCTTGATTCGCTTTGCAAATCACGCGTTGGTACAATTAAGTGCGCAAACTCTTCGCCCATCTCTCATCCATCGCCGTGCATTATGCTCGCCTTTGGCCCCGGCTTGGTCGTCGAAGCGGCGCTCCTAAAATGATCTCGTTGTGTGGCAGAATTTAGACTTTCAGGAATTATATTGTCGGATCGAGTGTTGATCCAGTATTATGCATGTATTGACAGTCGTTGCCTGCCGCTCAAGGAACAAATCGAAGATTTTGCGATTGAGGTACTAAATTAATGAGCAATCGAGTATTGATAATCGTTCTAACCGTGGTGTGTGGCTTAACTTCTCTTGCCATAGGTCAGTCTCGTGGAGTTTTGGGTCGAGAAGCACCTTCGTGGCGTGTTGATGAGTGGTTTCAGCTTCCTGAGGGTATGGAAACGCTGGACGTTGTGGATTACCGCGGCAAGGTGATCTACTTCTATGGCTTCCAGTCGTGGTGTCCGGGGTGCCACTCACATGGTTTCCCCACACTCGGGGAACTGATACGCCGATTTGAAGGTACGAAAGACGTGGCATTTGTGGCAGTGCAGACGACCTTCGAAGGCTTCAATACCAACACAGCTCCCAAGGCGCTCGTAACTGCAAAGCGATATGGCCTGAAGATCCCAATCGGTCATTCTGGAAGCGATAATCGCCGTTCGCGCATAATGATTGATTACCGCACTGGTGGCACGCCCTGGACCATCATTATAGATCGCAAGGGTGTTGTGCGCTTCAATAACTTTCGCATATCGGCTGATGCCGGCGAGCACATGATCAAACAGCTACTCAAGGAACCGGCGCCTACTGCGACGCAAATCGTTACGCTTCCAACTGCGTGCGGCGGCCAGGATCGTATCGGGAAGCGTTTTCCAAAGATCCCATTCAGCCGCTGGATTAAAGCGGATGCGGCTGTCAATGATGGTAGCGAGACCCCTGGGTTGCCTGATGATGCTGCCCCAAAGAAACAAATTGAAAATATACCTAGCCCCAGGATCACACTCTATCGTTGGTGGATCGATGGGTGTCCGTACTGCAATGCGTCAATGCCTGCAATGGAGACCTTGCGGAAGAAGTACACCGATGACGGTCTGCGCGTAGTTGGTGTGTATCACCCCAAGCCACCGCGGGCCGTAGATGATCAGGTAATTCGTGCCGCTGCAGCCGACTACGGTTTTCACGGTGATATTGCAGTGGACGAGGACTGGTCGGTGCTGCGCGCTGCATATTTGCGCTGGGGTAAGCGCAAGGCCACGAGCGTTAGCATTCTGGTCGATAAACAAGGCATCATCCGTTTCGTGCACCCGGGCCCGGCTGTATTCCCGTCATCGAAAGCGGCTAATGCGCAAGAGAACCAAGACTACACATTACTCGAAAACGCGATTCGGCAATTGCTCAAGCTAGAAGATCGCGAGTCTAAGCAATGAAGTGCTTCAAGATGTCGCCTTGTACCACTTCTCTACCCACTTTCATGTCAATTGATTGCAAGAGAGCACTGTTACTGGGTCATGGTAATTCCCATTTGATGAGTGATCTGTAGCTATGGCAGGTTATAGAATGGAAAGACTGTGTAAGTCAAACAATCAATCATTTTTCTCTTGAGCAAAATATGCATGAGATGAATCGCCTGACGCTAACAGATAGGCGAGCAGATCAAGAACCTCGTTTGAGTTGAGTGGATTCAGCAGGCTGGGCATCATTGGCGAAACATCTGAAAGACGCTGAGAGATGATGCGCTTGCGAGGTAGCTTCACTGTTTTATTCGGCTCAAGCAGGTTGGGCATGATTGTGTATTGGTCATCATTGATATCCACGACTATTCCTAGTACTAGCTGGTTGTCATCGAGTACGAATTCGAGTTGAACATACTGGTCGGAGATTAGCCGACTTGGTTCGACTGTCGATTCAATCAAGTCGCGCAAGGTATAGTGAGTTACAAGGGCTGTGAGATCAGGTCCACCCATCTTACCGGTTCCTGCGAAGCGATGGCAGTTGATGCAATTGGCTGCGGCATACATTCGTTTGCCATTGGCAAAGTCGCGATTGGTAAAGCCTTTTTGTGATAACGCTAGAACTTCCTCGGTAGTCCAGGCTCGGCCGGGGCCTTGAGGTAATTCAACGTCGATGGGTGAGGCGTCCTGCGTTGTTGATCCGATTAGCGCAAACCGCTCACGTTCTTGTTCGGGAATAGCCTCAAGTGCGTCAGATCGTATGCGCGCTAGAAACCCCGCAAGACTCTCACCGCCGTGTGTTCGGTTCGCGGCTATGAACCAGTTGAAATAGCGCTCACGCAGTTCGCTCGTCCAACCTTGTTGAGCGTTTCTAAGTGATAACGCATAGTGAATCTGCTGTCGCTGAGGTATAGCAGCAATCATCTCCCTAATGATCGGGCCGAACTCATCGTTACGTGATAGGAGCGATGGATCGATGAATGGCTGTTCATCTGAGTCAGCTCGTTCCATCAATGGAATTGTCCGCGCCACCACAATTGGTGATTTTAGATAAACCAGCAAGTCGCAGAGTTCTCGATCAATGAGATTGTCATCTGATGGATACAAGTCCTCAAAAATACGACGGACTTTTTGTGCTGTTGTTTCAGTCGGTTCGCCAAGTCTGATGAAACACAGGGCCCAACAGCGCAGTAAGTCCAATTGTTCACTGCGCTGAAGCTCATACCAGTTTATTGCAGATAATGCTTCAATGACACGGTCTTGTTCTCGCAGATTCCCACAGCGCGTGAGTGCGATCATTGCTGTTAGTTTTGCTGTATTATTCTTTTCACTAAAAGCGCGATCAATCCATCGTTCAATCAGTTGATGCTCTAGAGCAATGCGGGCGGAATATCGTAGTGTTCGATCATCGCTATCTAGGAACG
The DNA here is from genome assembly GCA_022574595.1 of Planctomycetota bacterium. Lineage (GTDB taxonomy): Bacteria > Planctomycetota > Phycisphaerae > Phycisphaerales > SM1A02 > JACZRS01. The sequence continues at coordinate 79,318 of JACZRS010000003.1, forward strand.
GCCAGAGGGTGTCGATCGCCGACGCCGGAGTCTGTGGACTGTGAAATGCTTCGAGTTTACGCCGTTCTTTACGATTACTATCATTGGCAAGTGATTTCGTGAGGTTCTCTTCGGATTCTAATTCACCTTGGTAGTACACTCGATAAAGTGCGGAAGGCGTACCACGCCCGCCGACTACAAAATACATGGCGCCGTCAAGTGGATTAATCACGCAGTCGGTAAGGGGAAGTGGACGTCCCGTAAGGAATGTCTCTTTGGTTGCACGATAGGATGAGCCATCCGGTTCGAGAAAAACCGCATGAATCGTGCCGAATGTCCAGTCGAGAATATAAAGCGCATCACGATAACGCTGAGGGAATCGAGCGCCATAGCCAAACGTCATACCCGTCGGTGAACCTGGGCCTATGTCTAGAACGGCTGGCAGACTATCTGGGTAATGCTCCGGCCACTTGCCTGTACCTGAGCGCCAACCGAAATCTGCTCCGCTTACTACATGGTTTAAACGCGTTGGACGATACCATGGCGCACCTATATCCCATTCCATATCAGCATCATATGTGAATAGTTCACCATGGGCATTAAATGCCAGGTCGTATGGGTTACGAAAACCGATGGCAAGCAAATCCCAGCTTGTCCCGTTGCGATCAGTTCGGCAAATCCAACCACCTGGTGCAAGGATTCCGACAGCGTGTCCGCGCGGATCCCAAAGTCGCTTTAACAAATGATCTTCGCCCCAATGGCGCGGGACTGTAGATCGCTGCGGATCAGGTATTGGGGTGTGATTACCTCCGACGATATAAAGCATACCATCGGGGCCTAATGTAATGCTGTGTGGACCATGTTCACCGATTGCTGGCATAGCGCGGAGACGATTGGATTGGTCGTATTGATCGTCGCCGGTAGTGTCGCGCAGCAAATAGAGGCCAGCTCCATCGGCACGGTCTTGTGAAACCATAACGTACAGATCATCATCAACACAGAGCAAACCCTGCGCGGCTCCTATAGGTGAATCTAAAGCTTCAACGATTGTGTTTGATGTGGTTTGGCCGAGTGGCGCTGGAGTGATGCGATACAAACCTTTGGATTGAGCGCTTGCGATTAGTCGTCCTTTAGCATCTACAGTAAGGCTGACCCATGAACCGTGACGGCGCGGCACTGTGTATATTAAATCAACAATAAAACCTTGCGGGGCCGTGATATTGCGCTCAATCTCCTCAGTCACAAAACTGGTAATTTGTGACCAAGGCGCAGAACCTAGTGTACTAAGTTCAGTTGCTGATCGTTGTGATGCAAAGTCAATGTTGTTCGAGACAAGCCAATTTTCATTGGTGACGACTTGCTGTATAGTGCCGTCGGAGTTCTCGATATTCAATAAGGCTACGAAACCGGCTGGGCCCGTTTGATTCTTTGCGTGAACTATAAAGGATGTCTCACCAACATCGAAAAACGTAGTGATATCCAGTTCAACCGGTACTTCCCATTGGTTTGAAAAGGCAACTTGTTGATCGCCGATGAATATGGTCGCTTGGTTATCGCAAGTAAAAATCAGCGTTACTTTCCTGGGAGGGGTATCAAATGAGAGAATGGTCTTGAAAAACGCTTCTTCATTTGGTGCAGCACTATTGGATGACCATATCCACCTAGGCGTAGTATCCATCTGGCCGGCAAAGGCCGTTGAGCCGGAAATGGTCCAACCTATTACGGCCCCAAACACAACACGCAATAAATTGCAATACTTTTGATACGCCATAGTCTTTTACCTTAACAAATCAACAGTGCATTGTCTCACATGAAGTTACAACTTGATACACTAAAGTTGTAGTAATGTATTATCGAATACTCATTATCGCAGTCATAGGCACATTGTCTTGTGTGTGCGTTCAAGACGCTGAAACACTACATCGCCAGCTACCTGATGAGGTGATGGCAGCGACTGGCGAAATATCCTTTGAACAAACAGAAAAAGAATTTCGTGTTCTGTGCGATGGCGAAATCTTTACTTCATTACACTTTGGTGATGTTCAAAAACCTTATCTTTATCCGATCAAGTCCCCAAAAGGTGCCTCGGTTACGCGGGGGTATCCTATGGATCCTCGCCCGGGCGAATCGAAGGATCATCCACATCATACTTCGTTATGGTTCGCACATGGCGATCTTAATGGTCATGATTTCTGGCATGGAGCGAAAGGTGAGCGCATCGTTCATATTGAATCTCATGAACTCCAAGAGAAAACATCGAAATCAAGTCAGGGGATTCAATCTACTTTCCAGTGGCGCGATTCGGATGGTGAAGTTATATGTACCGAAAAGCGCATCATGCGTTTTTCTGCAGATCAATCATCACGAATAATTGACTTTGATCTGACTCTGACTGCAAACGCTGAACAAGTTACCTTTGGCGATACCAAAGAAGGAATGTTCGCTTTGCGTTTGGCGCCGGCACTACGTCTCAAAGGTGAAGTGGCAAATGGCAGTGTTCGTAACAGCGAGGGTGTGACGGGAAAAGATGTGTGGGGTAAGCGTGCTAAATGGATCGAATACTCAGGAGCGATTGACAGCGAGATTATTGGTGTAGTAATCTACGATCACCCCGACAATCCACGACATCCAACATGGTGGCACGCGCGTGAGTACGGTCTTGTGGCCGCAAATCCGTTTGGCCGCCGTGCATTTGAAGGCAAGCGTGAACAAACAGGCGAATTGGTGATTGCAAAGGGTGAATCAATTCGCCTGCGCTATCGAGTGGTTATTCACGACGGTGTATGGGATTCTAAGCGTATAGAGTCCGAGTTCACGGAATGGATCACGCTACATTAGAACTAAACTTGCTGAGGCACTATAAATGGCTCGCGGCCGGGACGGGTCAGTAGTGCGTTAGCTTCATTGGAACCAAAGCCCGAAATAAATTTCTGAGTTTTTGAATTAAATCTAAGCGCAGATCCAAACGTGAATGGCGTTTCATCAGGTACAAGAGAATTATCGATCAGATGCTGTTTCAGGCGATTAAATGTTTCACTTGGAGCACCATTATCACCAAACATCTCGTCGATTTCGGACAGCGTTCGCTGCATTCCAAGCCTGTAGGAGATATTCCCAAGATGACACAGCGCCGCAGAGCGATGTCCTTCCAGTGCATTTGCGTTCACACCCGATGGGTCTTCGTTCTTTACAGCATCTATGAAGTTCTGAAAATGGTTACCGTCTCCTTCGAAGGTTCTGATGATGTTTCCATCTAGATCAAAGGCAACGACTTTCCCATAGCCACTGGTGCTTACTAAGTAGCCGTGTTCACAATGGAAGATTACGCCGACATGTGCAGTTTTATATTCTGAGGTTTTAAGGCCGCGCACTTCAAATATAAGTTGCTGATCGCCATAATCGTAGACAGTCATCAGGGTATTGGGGGTTTCGCCATCATCATCATAGCCGACACGTCCGCCGCAACTGGTGATACTCTTTGGAAACTCCGTTTTGTTGAGTCCCCAACGGGCAATGTCCATCTGGTGAACACCTTGGTTGCCGATGTCACCATTACCTGTATTAAATACCCAGTGCCAATCGTAATGCAGTTGCTTGCGGCGAAGTGGAAGGAGCTGAGCCGGGCCAGTCCAAAGATCGTAATCCAGCGTTGTTGGCGGTTGCTGAGTACCTTGGACCTTGCCGATACTTTCTCTACGTTTGTAACACAGACCGCGAGCGATTGAGATTTTACCCAGTCCTCCCTCATGTAACCAAGCTATCGCTTCTCTAGTTGCTTCATTTGAGCGTGCTTGTGTTCCATGCTGTACTACTTTGCCATATTTCTTTGCTGCTTCAACCACCTTTTGGCCTTCGAGTACGTTGTGGCTGATAGGTTTCTCGACGTAAACATGCTTACCAGCTTGTAGAGCCCAAATCGCAGCTAACGAATGCCAATGGTTTGGGGTGGCGATGGAAATAGCGTCTATTGATTGGTCTTCAAGGAGTTTGCGAATATCTCGGTAGTAGGTTGCAGTGGGGACTGCGTTCATAGCGCCTTCGATTACGCTTTCATCCGGATCGCATATGGCCACTACTTGGGTATCCGGTGACTTCTTGAACGCACCAACATGAGCGCGGCCACGACCGCGCACACCTATTACACCAACACGAATAATCTCGTTGGGTGAGATCGAGCGGCGCGTTGAAGCAACGGCCATGGTTGGCGTTACAGGAACTATCGCAGCTGCTGTGGCAAGCATCGACTGCTCAAGAAATTTGCGTCTACTCACATCGTTCATACCATTACCTTTCAGCAGCGAACGGTTTCTCGTCAGCTAAGCGCAACACTCGGAACCCTAGATGGTCACCATCGGGAACCCACCAAACGCCTGGTGGTACGTTGGGATCATCAAGAATCCAATCGTCATCAAAACCCAGTCGGCTTAGGGGAGTGACCCTCGCTGCGGGTTCCTTCCACGATCCGCCTCGAAGCACTGGTCGCTTTGGCTCATTATCATTATAGGGATTCTGGCAATATTCCCAAAGGTTCCCCAGCATATCGTACAAACCATAACGATTGGCGTTTTTTTGACCCACATTCTGTGTCATAAAATCGCTGTTTTCCGCGTACCAGGCGTGTTGGTCGAGAGGGGCATAACCAGTTAGTCCGCAAGCTAATTCCCATTCAGTCTCTGTTGGCAGTTGGTATAGCTTGCCTGTATTAAGCGAAATCCAACGACAGAATTCTCTAGCTGCATTTAGGCTCATTCCAACGGCCGGCCTTCTTCCAAATCCCCAGCCGTGATCATACGCAGTTATTGGTTCTGAAGGTTTGGTAACTGCATCCGCCCCGGGAGGTATTGCAGCATTACACTCAAAATCACAGTACAGCAGAAACTCATCCCATGTCACCTCGGTTCGACCGATCCAAAAGTTACCTTGGGGTATCCAAACCATCTCAAACTCGATAGCACTGCCTTTGATGACCTGCACATAGTCTTGTGTTTGATGAGTCGAAGCGCAACCGGCTACCAATTGTGTAATAACGCACCATATAATTATGTGTTTTACAATCATAGCTGGCTCGATTCTAGTCGGTGACTTACGTCGTTGCAATGATGCTAGTCAATCACTTTCAACCTGATATCGCGCCAACGAATACGCAATGGTTCGGTCCGACCGCCAACACCGTGAACCTGGAGTCCTATGAATCCCTTTCGCACAGCCCCATCGAGCAGGATTGATGCAGGTACATCGTTGAGATAGGTACGGATAACATCACCGCGCGCTACGATACGAAGTCTATTCCAGTCATCCGGCTTCAATGCGTGCTGGGCGTAATCATTGTTATCGAGCTTATGCAACCAACCGCGCCGCCCTTCCTCGTATATACCCGATGACCAGGCGCGATCCGATGGATCGATCTCCACCTGATAGCCACGCACACGACTATCATCTTCATTCGAATCGCTCCAACTGCGAATCTGTATTCCTGAATTAAGTTCTCGGTCGACTTTATATTCTAGTTCGAGTATATAGTCGGAGTATTGTTGCTTGGTGCAAAGGAATGTATTAGGTTGATTGGGACGAGTTTCGCCAACGATCATGTTATCCTGTACAAAGTATTCTGCTTTACCCCCGATTCGCCTCCAACCGTCGAGCGTTTCCCCATCAAATAGAGGTTTGAAGCCTTGTGCGTCTTTGCCCTCCCAAGAGTTGTGTGGCAGAACCCAAATGTTGCGAAAACGCACGCGGTTGCCGTGATCCTGTAGCACAATCGGGCCACCGCCGGGTCGCTCCGGTGATCCAGCCCCAGTTTTTCTTGTGAGCCGTATATCCCTGTGTACTACAACACCGTTGTGCCGTACAGTGATGCGCGCAGGCGCAAGCTTTTGTCCATCTTCATCCCAGCGTGCAGCGGTAAACTCTATGTCATATCGCTGCCACTGCCCTGGTTGATATGTTGCGTTGACATCAGGCGCCTTGAACCGATAAAGTGCACCACACCCGTTGTGGCGCACCGGCTTGCCCCACGAATTGAGAATCTGCACTTCGTAAGTATCGAAAATATAGATACCACTGTTTCCATCCGAGGTGTTTTCGGGCCCAGCTTCGGGATACATGAATTCCAGGTGAAGCGTGAAGTCTTCGAATTTCTCGATTGTATATGCGTCGCCAGTCCCAGGTTCAATGACAAGTTCACTTTGCTCGACATTCCAACTTAGATCACTGCCATCTTCATGCCGAAATGCAGACTTTCCTTTACCATTAAATAGTACCATTGCATCACTGGGAGGTGCAATCGATCGAGCAAATGGATCGACTTGGACCCCCGGAAGTAAGAAACCAGATGCATCGAGCAACCTGCATGCGAATCCCCAATCATCATCATCTTGAGCAATCTTGAGCATCAAATTGTTCCAGCCTTTCCCAAGAGTAGTGCGCAGGATGTTCTTATCATGTAGATTCACTACTTCACTGTTGAGCCAAATTTTGATGTTATTTTGTGTAGTGATTTCCAGTTGTATTTCTTGCTGGACATCTGACCATATTTGAGTTCGCGCATAGGCACAATTGTCATTAGATTTATTCTTAAGTGTTGCAAGATCAATCCACCCAACCTTGACTTGATCTGCTATTTGAAAATCTTGCCAGAGGATGGAATTAGAATCAGGTGCATGCTCTGGAATAAAAGGTGTATCTAGCAGCGATGCCCCAGTTTGCTGATCAGCGCTGTAAGGGCCTGCGACCTGCCATACTAGAATATATTCACCAATATCTGCTGGGCCTTGAGCATCGTCAGGCGAGTAGCTTGCAAATGAGCAATGTTCGGTGCTGAACCATGTCACTGCTAAACAAACAAGTATTATGGCAATTGTGCTTTGCCGCGAAGGTGTCAACATACTGACCTCCAAAATAAAAATTAAGCGGTTGCTGCAAATGGATCAATTGATACCCATTGCCCGTTGTGTGCCGATTCAAGTACCGCATCACAGACCCGTTGTGTTGCTAGCGCTGTGCGAAAATTCGGCTGTGCTGGTTCGCCAGTCTCCAGACCCTTGAGGAAATCTGCAAGTGCGTGAACAAACGTATGCTCATAACCGATAGTACAGCCCGGCACCCACCAATGATCCATATAAGGATGCTCGAAGTTGGTGACGTGGATTTTTCGCCAACCCGATAGATGATCCTCGATTTTCTTGCCGGATTGGAGCTGGGTATATTCGAAGAACCCCAGATACTGCGGGTCTTCCAGGTCGAAAACGATTGAGCCGTCTTCACCGTTAAGCTCGAAGGTGTTGTAGTTTTTTCTACCACGGGCGTAACGAGTCGATTCAAATGTACCCAATGATCCATTAGCGAACTCAGCGAGGAACATGCAGGCATCATCAATCGTGACCGGTTCGACCTTGCCGGTCTCGATATGTTGGCGCTGCTTGACAAAAGTTTCTGTTCTAGCGACGACTTTTGTAATTGGGCCGTTGAGCCACATTGCCGTGTCAATCGAATGTGCCAACAGATCACCGGTTACACCAGAGCCGGCCACATTAGCATCAAGTCGCCAAAGCGCTGCTCCACCTTGTGGGACATCCTCAGCGATGGTCCAATCCTGAAGGTAGGTTGCACGGAAGTGAAACGGCCTACCTATACGACCTTCATCAATCACTTGCTTGGCCAGTGCGATAGCAGGCACCCTTCGGTAATTGAACCAAACCATATTTGCAACGCCAGCTTTTTCTATAGCCTCGGTCATCTCCTGAGCTTCATCCACGTTCATAGCCAGGGGTTTTTCGCATAGCACCATCTTCCCGTTCTCGGCTGCGGCTATCGCTATGTCATGATGAAGGTGGTTGGGTACGCCGATGTCGATGAGATCAATGTCATCGCGACTTATAAGTTGCTGCCAATCGGTTTCAATCGATTCGTATCCCCATGTATCAGCAAAGGCCTGAACTTTTTCGCTATCTCGACCACATACAGCAGTGAGTACTGGTGTATAATCCAGGCTGAAAAAATTGTTCACACGCCGGTAGGCGTTAGAGTGCGCTCTTCCCATGAAGCCGTAACCGATCATGCCGATGCGAAGCGGTTTGGACATTGTGTGATCGCCCTCCTTAGGTCTTGTTTAGCCATACTTACTATTGAGTTTGTCTATCGCAGCTTTACACTTGGCAGTCGCGGCCCACGCATCCGGCCAAAAGCATAGATCAATGGTCCACCAATCGTGAGGCAATGATTCTTTGGTAAGCGCCCCAACAACCTCGTCAAAATTAATAATACCCTCACCAAACGGAGGATGTGCGGAAGTCTCATCTTCACCTTGTGCATTTTTATGACAAGTGTTGTCCGAGTCGATGAGGTGAATGTGGTTTATTTTACCTGATAGCATACTGATAAACTCAAGCTGGCCGCCGGGTAGAATTTCTTTCTCTCCTGGTTGTCTAGCACCTACGACAGCCACCATTTGGCCATGGCATGTATCATACATAACACCGAAGTTGTCTTTGTCTACTTTATCCAAGACGCGCACAACATCGGTTGGTTTGTTAAAGGCAAAGCCGGGCTCAAACTCCCAGGTTATGTACAAACCGCGTTCCGCAGCAACATCGCAACAGGTTTTCCATGTGTTAGTAACACGCGATAAAGCATTGTCATACCCAACTTCGTCAAGCATTGTTGGCGGCTGCACTGTATCGACACGAATTCCCTTAATAGCGAGATCCACACAAAAGTCTGCGTTCCTGGTGAATTCATTGATATATGCGGTCGGGTCATTGGTATTGATGAGTTTTTCACCCCAAAGATTTGCTGCCAATCCACTAAAAGCAAGACCGTATTGGTTAAGCAAGGCAACTACTTTTTCCCGCTGTGACTTTTCAGGTAGATCAGTTGGATTAGGATGAGGAGGAAACCCACCAAGCTCAACACCGTCGAAACCCAAATCTTTGAGCTTGCGACAAACCGTCTCGAAATCGATTGGGTCGCTTTCGTAGGGGCCGATCGTATAGGCCCATGAGCCGATGGATATACGTTTCATGTTTCCTTCTTTCGTTGATAAGCAATGAAGCAATATACCAGGAATTGTTCATCGTTGCAGGTGATCGCCAATTTGCGGAGCATCTGGGTTCACTTCCGGGCCAAAGTAACGCAGTGTTACCAGCGGTTCACTCTGTGATGTATTTTCGTAATGTACTCCCTCTTGAGCAGCACTATGGGTGACGAAAACTTCATCTTGTGTCAATTCGTGGAAGCGAATTAGTGTCGGACACTCGAGACGAACTCCGTTGATCCTGCCCTCACCTTGGACAACTATGAGACTATAAGCTCCCTTGTCGCAAATTGTGCCGCTGGCACCAGGTTCGATCGTCAACTCTTTGGCCGTAAAGTATTGCTTCTGATTGATGCGACCATAGGTAATCCATTTGTCAACGCAGGGGCTGTTTGGCTCAGTCTGATCGGTCGTGATCGGCTCCACATAGTGATTGTACTTGAAGTCGGGATCGACGTTGGCTTCCCAGTCTAATTGATCGACGATGAAATCTAGATCGCTATGTTTATCATCAGGCATATCTTTAACCAGCAGCGACCAGGGGACCTCGCGTCCTTCTACAAGATTTTGGTACATACCAAAGACATCCGAACCCCATTGTGGCTCATAGGTGCAAAGTGATCCGGGTGCGTGCAGAATACCCGGGCCCACGAGCCAACCGGTTCCCGGCCTAAGTCGATAAGCAGCCGATAGATCGAGGATATGGTTATCGCCTTTGTTCCAATCTTCCAGGCATTTGCGCAGCTGCGCGCGCGAAGTACCAGGCACTAATCCGAAAAATGTATATGGAAATCTGTTATCTATAGTATTGTGTTGTGGTGGGAAATAATACGCCTCCGGTTTACCTTCCTGGCCTACTAGCGCTGCCTGTTCATCGCTTTGGTGCATGTGATGTGGGATCGGACCCATGTTGTCAAAGAACTTAGAGTAGACGGGCCATTTGTGATATTTATCCCAGATGGATTCGCCGATGATCTCAGCCCCAAATTCTTCGATCACGTCACGCAGCAGCACTCGCTGATCTTCATGTATAACATAAGACAGACCCTCATCATGCACTCTGCCTTCATTGGCTGCTTCAGTCGTCGAGCCAAACCAGCGCTCATCAATTCCGCCTCGATCAAGGCCATAGGCGTACAGATCATCAGGATGCAACTTCAAGCGTCGACCTGGTTGTAGAAAAGATCGCGGCACCCAGCACGGAGCAAGACGCATAACGCCGTTTCCAGCTTCGATGGCGGCCTCGACCATCGGGCGTACATTCGTATCCACAGTACGAAGATCATTAACGGATCGTGAAATCTGACTTTTATACATCGCACATCAATACAGCACGGCGCAGCCCGATTAAGGGATCACCTGTTGGAATGAATTCCTGCCCGACGTATCCCTCATAACCGAGTTCCAGCAACGTCTTCATGATATCTGGGTAGTTGATCTCCTGAGTCAAGTGGAGTTCACCTCGACCCGGATTTCCAGCAGTATGTATGTGGCTGATGATATCGCTGTACTGCCTGATACGGCGAATCAAATCACCGTTCATAATCTGAACGTGATAAATATCGAACAGTAGCTTGACGTTCGGCATGTTGACGCGTTTGACGATATCTGCCACATAGTCCAGATCGTCGCCTTGGTATCCGGGGTGTCCCTTCATAGGGTGCGTATCATCGCGCGTATTGAGCATCTCGATGGAAATTGTAATATTATTCTTTATAGCGTATGACCCAAGTTCGCTGAGACCTTTGACGCAATTGTCTGCTCCTTCATCCATGGAAATCTCGCCGCTGTTAGGATCATCTGCAACTCGGTACTTGTAGCCGGTGAAGGCAATCACTTGTTTACAAAGACCATTACTAGCAGAGCAATCGTCAATCATTTTCTTGGTGTTACCGATTACTTCATCGTGGTACGTGAGATTGTTTAGCCCCTTGAGGAATGGTGCACCGGACATGCCGTTCAGCGCGATCGCACAAGTTAAACCATTTTCTCCAAGCAACGGCCAATCAGGCGGATCGACCAACTCAACACTCTTGTAGCCAAGTGCAACGGCGGCACGAACCGTATCCGCCACGGTCCAACCAACGGCGTCGAAACACCAATGGGCGATGGACTGAGATATGTTGCCGCGCAAGGCTACTTCTTCTTCGTCCCAATGCAAAGGCGCGGCTAAGACCGGTAGAGCTGCCGATGCGGCACCCATTGCTGCTACGCCAAGCAAGTCTCGGCGTGAGAGGTTTGGTGGTTTTATTGGCTCGTGCATAAGACTTCCTTTGTTAATCAAGCATGTCGGTCATCGACACCCGCGCCGTAGTAGGCGGCTTTCATGAGGTCATTTTACGCTGAAATTTTGCACTAAAACGACTCGTAATAAATATCAGCACCAGAAGGCCCACGATAACGCTGCCGGTGATCATGTAAATGGTTTTGGGGTTCACGATGGTAATTTCAGGTGCATTTGGATTATTGTTTGATGCAAGAATCCGATCCCGCGAAAGTGGGTAATCACGAGACAGCGTCTCTACCAAAAATGACGCTTGGCTTTGCGGCTTTAGTTGTCGTGCTTGACGAACATCATCGATTGCAATCGCTGGCGCGTAGTTACCCCAACTCTGACGAATGTACGAAAGTACATCGACAATTTGTTCATCATCAAGATTCGCACCCAGCGGTTCCATGACGGAGTTGAACTGCTGGCCTTGCGAAAGGCTCAGTTTACCATAGAGGCCGTGGATCACAATTGCTGCAGCGCGACGGGGGGCTCCCAACACCCAAGGCGAACGGTCTAGCGGCGGGAAGCCTTCTTCACCGCGGCCATCCACACCATGACAGCGCACGCAGCCGTTGATCTCATCGAAGTAGATTGCTCGGCCCAAATCAAGCTGTGTATCGCTGACTGGCTCGACATGGTAATTGTCAAATCCTTGGGGCCACTGTGTTGTGTGAATCATATTCATAGCCCGTAATGCCGCCATTGCCGTGCCATGTTCCTGATTGAATTCGTGGAGTCCCTTTTCACTCACTGCATCGATACGCTGGGCCAACCATGTAAATAGCTCAGTGTCGTCAGTCCAATATCTAACAACCTGCTCAATGGCTTGCCTTGAATCGACCAAGCCTTTATCTATGGACTGTCGCAGTTGCGTGATGATGCTATCTGGCACTTGCTCGGGAGTCAGGAATTTCAATACCTCAGTAGTAAGTGTTGGATTCGTCCCGACTAATTTCGCGTTTTCGGGTGCAATCCGCATCAAGGCTGCTATCGCAAGCGATTTCATTTGTATATTTTCACTTGATGCTGCACGCTTTAGTGCATCATCTGCAGTGGATAGATCCTGTGCTGTCATATCTAATAGAAGTGGGGCGATGGCGGCTATGGCGTTATTGATTTGCCTGGCCGCAATCAATTCAGCAACGAGTAGTTGTGCAGGTGAAGTAGTGCTATCGCTTGCGAGAAAAGTAAGCGCTTCAACGCGCTTATTCTGCGGTATGTCACTGCGTAGAAGCATAACGCTGGCTAGGATTTCGTCGAGTGGCTGTGAAAGCAAGTCATCAACTTCTGTGCGTTCCAGTCGCAAACGCTTGACGATCTCGGATTGTGGTTCCCCATATTTTGCCAAATACGCGAGTGTTTCCTGAAGCACAATGCGAAGACCTTCATCCATTACAAGTTCTGCTGCAACCGCAGCAACTGAAGCCCCGGAAATTCCCGGATAAAACCCACATGCCAATACACCTTCAAGACGGACGCGCATGTCTTCATCTTCAACAGCAAGTTGCAGCAGGGGCAGAGCCGAATCTGCGTTAATAACGTGCTGCTCAAGCCAATGTCGCAGAACACGAACGGCTCCGGCTCGTGTTCGTGGCTCGGCAAGCGTTGCAACTTGATACGCTAACTCCAAATCCACACGGCCATGTGCCTGGTGGATCCACAGGGCTTCGAGCATAAGTCGATCATGAAGCGGATCCGAGTTGTCGAGTTGGGCCATCCATTTTATCAGTGCAGGGAATAATTCCGAGGCCGCAGTAGTCTGTAATCGACGACGAGCAATCTGCCGGGTGTTACGCTCAGGCAGGCGCAGAAGCTCTAACAATTCAACGACTGTTGTACCTTCGATTGTTGGCGGCGAAACCAATGGACGTTGGGTGTGATAGATTCGCCAGATTCGCCCATGCGTGTGGTCTCGTCTGGGATCGCGCACCGAGTACTGCATGTGCCCAACTAACGGATTGCACCAGTCGGCGATGTACAGCGCTCCATCCGGACCAATCTCCATTGCAACCGGACGAAAGTTGGTATCTGTAGATTGCAACAGATCCTGCGGCATGGCCTCGGCAGTCCAGGCTGAATCGACTAAGGCGGTTTGGCTCCAACGCGTGCCGTGAAACCCAATACTTTGATTGACCAGAAACGAATCTTGCACATCATCAGGAAAATGCCGACTGGATATAAGCTCGCAGCCAGCCGTCGGCCTTCCGCGATTTAGGAAGCGACCAACTCGTTTGGGTTTGTTGGGATATTCATAAGGCATAATCACGTGCGAAAAGGAATAGTTGTCGCCGCCCGAAGCGTCAGCCAGCACACTTTGGCCGTAGTCATCGAAAGCGTGCCCCCAAGGATTTGAGAAGTTGCAATGCGACATCACTTGCAAATGTTGTGTGCGCGGATCGTAGCGCCAAACTGCAGCTCCATTGGTGCGCTTCGTACCGTAAGGCGTTTCAACATTCGATTTGGTGAAGACGCCTTCGTGGAAGAGGATACCGCCGTTGGGGTCCCACTCGAAAGCACTGATTTGATGGTGCGAGTCCGGCATACCGAAACCGCTGGCAACGATCTCACGTCGGTCGGCACGATCATCACCATTAGTGTCAGTGAACTTCCAAAGATCAGGCGCTTGACCGATGTAAACTGCATCGGTATCGATGGCAAAACCTGTGGGGATATATAATTGATCGGCAAATATGATGCGCTTGTCAGCCTTACCATCGCCATCGGTATCTTCGATAATCAAAAGTTTACAACGTGGAGCTTCACCCGGCATAAGATGAGGATATGTTGGGGTACACAAAACCCACAGTCGGCCACGCGCATCGAAAGTCATGGCTAAGGGGTTTTGCAATTCCTCAAAATCCTGCTCCGATGCAAAACAATCGATCGAGTACCCATCCGCAAGTGTAAAGCTCTTAGCGAACTCCTCAGGTGAGAGAATATTCAGATCGCCCAGTGAATTCTCATTTCCCTTGGCTTTTACTGCGGAAGCATCCCATGTATCCTCAGGCAAATCTTGTGATGTTGGTATATTTTCCCAAACAGCTGGCCCCTTGGGGGCAGATGCAAAAAGTTCGTTGAGAGTTGGAAGATCCATCTCCCAAATTGCCCGTTCACGCGCCTCGATCATTCGCAGAAGTTGCTCCCTTTCAGCTGGGAAGTTCACAACTCCATAGGGTTTGTGTCTACGCCCGAAGACGTATTCGGTGTTGGTAGGACGATAGAACATCTTGTGGTGATAGTGCTTGTCATATGCCAATCGTCGAAGCTTTGTGGCTGAAGTGGGTGCTTTATCTCTCCTTGCTGTGGATTCCATCCATCTAAGCTGAACTGCGATTTCCTGGACGAGATGAAAATACCCAAGCTCGTTGGGGTGGATGCCATTGGATGTAAGTTGAGGGATCTCTCGTTGATACAAACCCGATGAAGGCTCAAACAAGTCGATAAAACGAACATCATGTGCCTGCGCGGCCCGCTGCATTACCTGGACATACTGACCGAGCATGTTGTTGCGTTCTTTCAAATCCCGACCTGTGAGCATCGGCGTGCCTAGATCCTCGTGGGTAATGGGGGAGATGAGAACCAATTTCGGCGGCGCAGTACCGTTGTATGAGGTACTGGCAAACCTGGTGAGCTGATCATCGAGTTGCTTTTCAAATGCGCCAAGACCAGACGCTCCCTTAAACGATTCACTCATTCCAAAGCTCATGACAATGACATCAGCCTCGTAACTGGTGAGGTGATCTTCCATCGTCGGCACATTCATTTCGCGCGGGCGAAGTGCAACTTCATCAGCAGACCATGGCACGTTACGAATAACCAGTTGATGATTTGGATGGGACGCGTAGGCTAGCGCATCGAAGTAACCGCTTAATGCCATGCGTTCTGCAAAAGTATTACCAATGATGACGATGTGATCGTTCGGCTCGAGCGTAAACCGCTTGTCGGGATCGGCCGAGGCAGCAGTAGGCAACATCAATGACACGAAGATTACTAGAAGATATTTCAGTGGAATCCTGCGCATCATAATTCTCCGGCCTTGGCGAGCAAATACATCCATTGGCTATGGGGTGTCCTTCGCCTTAATCGCATGATCGGCGGGTCGAACGCCTTGACGATGTTTAGCGAAACCGAAATCGATCGGCTTAAACGTACCGACGATACGAACGTCTGCTCCAGCTTGCGGCAATTTCTCTTCCAAACTGAGCGCCCAGTACACAGCATTCACGATCATACGCCGCGTCCCTTCGGCCAGCAGATCGGTAGCGGCACCCATAGTTGTAGTAAAAACTCGCCCACGCTTACCATCAACTACTTGGTATGTTTTTGTCCATCCGATAGGCATCATTGGTGTGTTTTTCTCGCCCGTTACAGGTTCATCATCGGGTGACATTCCTGCCAGTACCTGTCCAAGGACGATAGGTTGTGCATCACCTGCAAGAGGCAAACGTACACCATAAACATCGGTTGGCCCCCAAATTGTCTTTTCACTAATGCCGCGCACTATTGCGTGATCTCTTTGATCTTCAACCACAATTCCTCTAGTGCTTTCGTGGCCGTGATGGCCGTGATGGTTGATCCAAGTTTCCCCTAGAATTTGCCGACCAAAACCCTGTTCGAACTTAGGATCGGCAGAATTCCAATTGTAATGTTGATATGTCGAACTTGAGTTAAGTGCGAAGGCATGTGTTGCCGTTCGCATTCCGATGATTGGCTTACCCTCTTTCAAATACTGGTCGATATACGCCATCTGCTCATCGGGAAGATCACGGAATCGTGTAGCGATGATGACCAAGTCAGCCGTGGCTAGTGATTCTAATCCGGGGATGTTGTGCCGATTTTCCGGATTTATAATGCCGGTTTTTTCGTCAATGGCAAACAGCACCGTGCATGTGAAGCCATGCCGTGTCGCCAGAATCTTACCGAGCTGTGGAAGAGCTTCCTCGGAACGGTACTCTTCATCGCCACTGATTAGTACGATATGCAAATCCTTGCCGGGTCCATCTTGACCATCGTATGTGACCCACAAGTCATGCGGTTGGTTCATTGAAGCAGCGGTTAATGGTATTAACATTGCGACAGCCAGAAGTTTGGCGAAACGTGTAAGTCCCATGATAGTGCTTTCCATATTCACCCCCAGCTGATGCATTTAGAGGCTGATCCACTTCACATTTGAAGCGATAATCGCAACGCGCATAGTAACAGAGGCTGGATCGCATGCAAGCTTGTACTCACATTGATACCGGTTGAATTTGTGCTGTAATAATACTGATCTGAAACTCATTGTTTGTGTGCGATAAACGGGCAAGCGGGCCAATTCTCAGCATTAACTAAATTAGCCTCTGTGGGGTTGTTCTTCCAGGCGTAGCGTATGGTTAATGGTTGTGATACTGCCTTAGAGTTAACCACCACATGTTTGTCTTGAATTCGGGCAATAGCGGCATGGAATTGACCGTCAGCGCCAGCCAATTCGAATCCGTTGAGAGTGGATTCAGTTTCTATTATATTAAGACTTGAACCATACAGATCAAACCACAACAATACCTCGCCGTTACCTCGGAAATCCGCATTCCTGAATATGGGTCCGGATTTAACTAGACCAGTAACTTCGTATGTATCTACAAGGGCCCATCGCGCCAGACGTTCACCCACATCATGTTTATTGCGCGGATGAATATCGTTCGCCTCGCCCAGGTCGAGTGTGATTGCCATACCTGTATGCTCAACTGTGCGCAATGTCTCAAGCTGTGCTTGTCGTACGACTGGATAACGCCATCGCGAGTTGGTTTCGTTGTTGGTAAAGTTTGGAAGTTGAACGAAGTAGAATGGGAGCTTGGGCTGATCAAACGCACGACGCCAATTTTTGATCATCGCAGGGAATATGGTAAAATACTCTTCGCCGCGCGGATTAATTGCGTTGCTTTCACCTTGATACCAGATTGCACCTTTTAGCCCATAATGGCGAATTCCGTGAATCATTGCGTTGTATAAGTTAGCCGGGCGATGTTGTGCAGGACCGGAGGGCTTGTCTGAGATCACGCGGAGGTGCCACTGGCCAGCTAATGAAATGGATAGCTCTGTTGCATCAACCGGCCCAATGGTCATTTGCCCAGGCGAGCCGGAAAATCCTCCCGCGCCGCCGGTATCTTGCACGCGTATTACCACAACCGCTTGACCTTCTTCAACCAGGTCGCCGTCAATCACATATTCTCGCAGCTGCTTCCAGTTGTTCGTGGCGCCGATTTGGACACCAGCAAAGAACGTGATGTCATTGTCATCGATCGCACCGAGTTTGATAAGAAGGTCGCGATTAGACCAAGATGCGGGAATGTCAATCGTGCGTCGAAACCATATCAAGCCGTCAATGTTAAGCCCGATGTCTTCGATCAACGTGGGCAGTTCAACAGTTTGCCAGTCATCACCGATAAGTTGAGGGCCAACAAATTCTTCAGCAGCCAGTTTTGTTGCGTCACGAGATTGGTCGTAAGCACTGAGAAACGGCTGGGCCATTTCGATCGTTTCAAGTGTTGGGCGATCCACCCACGCTTCCACCGTGCTTCCACCCCAACTCGAGTTGATCAAACCTATGGGAACGTCGAGCTGTTCGATCAGATTCCGGCCGAAGTGATAGGCTACGGCCGAGAAGCGACCGACGGTTTCAGGTGACCCAACATGCCATTGTCCCAGGACTTGTTCTTGTGGCTCGTGATTTGCTGTGTTAGGAACAATGAACATGCGAAGACGCGAATCCGTGGCTTTGGCAATGAACTCATCAGCCCGTTGTGAGTTGTTTACCCGCATTCCCATGTTGGATTGTCCCGAACACAGCCACACTTCACCAACAAGTACATCTTGAATACAAAGCGTTTTATTTTCACCTTCAATGGTGAGCGTGCGCGGATCGTTGCTGGCTGACATGGCTTGAAGTGTGATCGACCAATCGCCTGAAAGATCTGCGTGAGCACTTTTATGTTGGTCTCCAAATGCAACTCTAACAATTTCATTTGCGGCAGCCCATCCCCAGATTCTAACCGGCTGATCGCGTTGCAAGATCATGTGATTACTGATGACATTTGGAAGCGCTAAATCGCCGGCACTTACGTTTGCTGTAACAAGCAGTAGGGCTACGCTTAACACAATGGTTTGAACAAATCGCATCTGTTTCCTCCTGGATTTTACCTGACGACTTGCGATCACGCGATGGGTGACGGGTACAGAATCCATTGTACAGTCAGTGTGCAAGTACACTACATTTATGACACTTATTATTCGCTTTGAGATTGATCATCGATTATTATGATATGCACCATGCCAGGACCATGCACACCAGTGATGAGGATGCCTTCTATATCCGCAGTTTTGCTCGGACCGCTGATGAGTACAGTTGCGGATTGATTCGGCTCGTCCAACCAATCGTTTTTGCAGTCGAAATAATCAATCAGGTCGGCGAGGATCTGACTTGTGCGAACCAGCGCAATGTGCAGTGGTGGGGCAAGGTAACTGCCACGGCTCCGATGTGCTCCCGAGCTGATGATGATTGATCCTGTTTCAGCCAATGCGGCATCGACATCGGTTATCCCCGCATCAACGTCAAACTGCTGATCGTGCCACGAGGTTGATTTGTGGTCGATCATTGCGGTTCCGAGGTCTCTCAGTATTTCGGTGACTTGCTTGTTTAGTAGTTGATGAGCAATGCTTGTGACAGCTTCTTTGCAGTTGTGTTTCTCAAGGATATTGCCTATCTGGGCGCCGAGTTCATTCACTTTTGCATGGTGTATTTGCATGCCTAGCGCTTGGGCGCGATCGGCGAATCGTGCAGGCAAGTCTTCAT
This sequence comes from Planctomycetota bacterium, assembly GCA_022574595.1. GTDB lineage: Bacteria > Planctomycetota > Phycisphaerae > Phycisphaerales > SM1A02 > JACZRS01. The sequence continues at coordinate 98,428 of JACZRS010000003.1, forward strand.
CGGTTTGGCATAATCGAACCAACGATTCATCGACATCGGGTACTGGTTCAGTGATGGTTCGGCCTTTCTTTGCTCCCAATGCCCCACGAATTTTAGCCAGAAACACTTCGCGATCGGTCCCGAGATGACGAGCTTGGCTTGTGTGAGTAGGCGTAGTCATCGTTCTTGACCTCCCGTGTGGCGATTCCACCAATCACGAAAGGAATTAGATGGTGGCGCGGGGAAATCTCGTTCGGCGGTCCAGGCACCTAGCGGACCTGGTCCCTTATTGATCCAACCTGAATCGTTTGATTGAGCCATGCGCCTGAGAATCAAAGCCATGATGCGTGAAGCAAGTCGATATAAAAGTGGGCGTTTTAAAACAATAGCCCAAAGTTTGTACGCCAATCGTCCGCTCAACGGCATAGTACGATTCGTAACCATATCGCGACGGAGATTTATGAGTTGACGAGGAATATCAATATGAACAGGGCAAGCTTCAAAGCAGGCGCCACACAATGAACTGACGTGCGGCAGGTCGGGATAATTGTGTAACCCCTTCATCAACGGTGTAATGACCGCACCGATTGGTCCTGAATAGACAGCGCCATACGCATGACCACCACCAACTTTGCGATAAACCGGACAGGCATTGAGGCATGCTCCACAACGTATGCAGCGCAGCATTTCACGGGCATCGGTTCGCAGGATATCGGTTCGTCCATTATCCAAAAGGATGATGTGCATGTGCTTTGGCCCATCGATCTCCAGTTCACGTTTCGGGCCGGTCAGGATTGTCGTGTAAACCGTGATCGGTTGGGACGTTGCACTTCGAGCCAATAATTTAAGGAACACCGGCAGATGATCGAGTCGCGGGATAATTTTCTCGATACCTACATAAACGATGTGTAGTCGCGGCGTGCTCACCGTCAACCCGCCGTTGCCTTCGTTGGTGCATAATACTACATCGCCAGTATCCGCAATTAGAAAGTTAGCCCCGCTAATGCCGAGGTCCGCCTGGGCGAATTTGTGCCGCATATATTCTCGAGCAATTTGCGTCAATTGCTGCGGATCTTCAGTGTATTTGGTTTTAAGTTCGCGCTCAAAGGCTCGCGCCACACTTCGCCGATCCTTGTGGATCATTGGCATCACAATGTGAGACGGCGCATCGTTATCAAGCTGAATGATGAATTCACCTAAGTCGGTTTCGAGCGTTTTGATACCGGAATCCTCCAACGCACTAACTAGATCAATCTCCTCTGTCACCATTGACTTACTTTTTACACACAACTTACATTCGTTGGCTTTGGCGATTTCTATTCCGATGTGTCGTGCTTCTTCTGCTGATGCAGCACAATGAACCTGAGCGCCCGCAGTCGTAGCACTATCGATAAACTGCTCAACATAGATATCCAAATGATCCAGCGTATGTTGTTTGATATCACCAGCATGACGGCGCACCGCATCATATCGCTCTGCGAACGCATCGCGGCAAGTTTCAACCCGGCCTCGATCACGCGCGGTGGTTGCAGCGTTAACGAATTGCTGTAGCTGCACGTCGCCCATCGCTCGATTCACACTGTCCGCTATCCTATATGGTAGTTGCGGGTGAAGCGGATCATGTTTGTCATGAATGGTATCGACGGTCACGATTCGTTCTCCGAATCGAATAAGCCCAGTCCTTCGGCGATGATCTCAGCCAAACTCTTGGTGTTAATTACAACACCTTGACGCTGGCAAGCTCCGGCAATATTCATCGAGCAGCCAGCCTCGTTACACACAAGAGTGTCAGCTCCACTTGCTTTTATGTCTGCAACTTTATCGCGCACCATAGATGCAGAAATCTCTGGATAGTTGACCGCAAATGATCCACCAAATCCACAACATTGTTCACTGTTTGCCATAGGCCGCAAATCTATACCTTCTATTTGTTCTATGAATTGCTCGGACTCTTTGTGCATCCCTAAACTTCGAAGATGGCACGATGGGTGATAAGTAGCTGATCCTTTCCATTTCATGCCAAGAGAACGAAGATCAACTTTTTGTACGCGCACTAAATATTCAACAAATTCATAAGTTTTTTCGGATAGCGCTTCTATAGCCATACGCTCATTAGTCCCAGCCTTAAATAGAGTGGGGTAGTACTCTCGAATCATCGACGCGCATGAAGCCGAAGGCGTGACAATAGTTTCATACTCTTCAAAGACGTGTAAGAAACGTCGCGCTAAATCGCGGGCATCGTTGTGATACCCGTTGTTGTACATCGGTTGACCGCAGCAAGTCTGTGCTTGTGGAAATACAACACTATGGCCGAGATATTCAAGAACTTTAACAACAGCAATTCCGCTTCGAGGATAGAAATTGTCAGTTAGGCATGTGATAAATAATGCGATGGTCAAGTGAAAATCCTCAATTGTGTGAGATGCTGAAGCAATCTTCAGATCTATAGTAAATAGTTGCTCTTTAAGACTGTTGCGTTTTTACTGAATATAACCGATATTGGGGGCTTCTCAATCTCCAATGGTCTTCAATCGGAGCGAACAATTATGCCTACCACTACGCCTATTAGCTTTAATTGTGTCGAGAACCAATGGTGTGATGATCACGCTAGCAGTCTCGACCCGCTTGAACGGTTGGTATATCGCTCAAATCTTTTAGGAAGTGATCAGCTTATTACCAATACAGGAGGTGGAAATACATCATCGAAGCTTGATGAATCCGATCCGCTTTCAAACGAAACCGTACAGGTTCTTTGGGTGAAGGGTTCAGGAGGCGACCTTCGTACAGCAACAAGTGTGAACTTCTCTTCGCTTTATCAAAACAAACTTCTTGCACTTGAAAATGTCTATTGCCGAGAGGATGTGCGAGGCGTCAAAACAGAAGTTGAAGATCGTATGGTCAGCCTCTATCCGCATTGCACATTTAATCTCAATCCACGTGCCTCTTCAATTGACACTCCGCTGCATGCTTTCGTTTCTGCACTCCATATAGATCACACGCATCCAAATTCTGTGATTGCAATTGCAGCGGCTAAGCGATCTGAAGAATTGACGCGCGAAATCTATGGCGAACAAATCGCCTGGACACCGTGGCAACGACCCGGGTTTGATCTGGGACTTATTATACGAGATCTATTCGCCGAAAATCCTGACATCCAAGGTGTTGTGCTAGGCCAGCACGGTTTGATCAACTGGGCGAATGATGACAAGGAGTGTTACGAACTATCGCTGACGCTGATAAACAAAGCAGCGGAATTCATTGAGGCGCATGATCGTGGTGAACAAACTTTTGGTGGCCAGCGCTACTCGACACTTCCTGATCAACAACGGGAAGCAATACTAATAGAAATCATGCCTTGGCTGCGTGGTCAATTGTCACAATCCAAGCGAGTCATCGCAACCGTGCAACTCGATGCAAACATGCTTCGATTCATCAACAGTGTGGATGCGCCTCGATTGGCTGAACTCGGTACTTCGTGTCCCGATCACTTCTTGCGGACGAAAATTAAGCCACTTCTGGTCGAATGGGATCCTCAAAAAGATGACATGCAGAAGCTGCAACACTTGCTTGTCAAAGGCTTGGAGCAATATCGCAGGGATTATCAAGCCTATTACGATCGGTGTAAGCACCCCGATTCGCCTGCGATGCGCGATCCTAATCCAACAGTCATACTCATCCCCGGTATTGGAATGATCGCTTGGGGGCGAAACAAGAGTGAGTCGCGCGTGACCGCTGAATTTTACAATTGTGCGATCGAAGTCATGCGCGGTGCTGAGGCCATCGATGAGTACATTGCCTTACCTCAGCAAGAAGCCTTCGATATTGAATATTGGTCCCTTGAAGAAGCGAAATTAAGGCGTATGCCGCCTGAGAAAGAACTTCAGCGCCGCGTTGTGCTTATCATCGGTGCGGGCAGCGGTATTGGAAAAGCCGTAGCTCATCGCCTTGCCGATGAAGGCGCTCATGTTGTATGCGCTGACCTGGATCAACAAACGGCCGCCGGGACGGAGAAGGAATTAACAGACAGTTTCGGATTTGGAGTTGGCGTTGCGGGGTCTGGGATTTCCAATTGCGGGCCGGCGGTGGCCATGCAGGTTGATATTTCAAATCGTGAAAGCGTAAATGCGTTACTCAATCAGGTTGTTCTTGCTTATGGTGGATTGGACCACGTTGTTATCACTGCGGGACTTTTTCCAACGCCGGAAAAGGGTCTTGGTGTTAGCGATCAACAATGGAAGCGCACGTTCGATGTTAATGTAATGGGCGCATACATAGTCATTGACGAGGCGCGAAAAATCTGGGAACAGCAGCAAATAACAGGCAGCGTTGTATTGACAACAAGTGTCAACGGCATTGTGCCTAAGAAAGGCAGTCTAGCTTACGATACAAGTAAGGCTGCGGCCAATCATCTCGTTCGTGAATTGGCGATCGAACTTGCACCATTAGTGCGCGTTAATGGCGTGGCGCCTGCTACAGTGATTGAAGGATCAACCATGTTTCCGCGCCATCGAGTTGTTTCATCATTAGCCAAATATGGCATTGATTTTGATGAAAATGCGGAAACTGAAATTCTTCGTAATATTTTGGCTAAGTTCTACGCTTCTAGAACTCTCATAAAGGAGCCGATCACTCCTACAGATCAGGCCCAGGCTATTGCTTTTCTTCTGAAAGACACCGCTTCCAGGACTACCGGCCAGATACTTGCTGTGGATGGCGGGCTTCCCGACGCCTTTATGCGATGATCTCGCTTTTCTAGAAACTATTTTAGGTGAAACATGGCAGCGCAGGCTCATCTAGCTCTTGATCTCGGTGCAGAATCTGGAAGGGCGATTCTTGGCGTACTAAAAGATGAGCGACTCACGCTTCACGAATTGCATCGCTTTGCAAACCTTCCGCAACAATTAGAAACGGGCTCTCACTGGAATTTAGATGCACTTTGGGAAAATGTAAAGGAAAGTGTGAAACTAGCAAGTAAGTTTGCTGCGGATAATGATTTGAAGTTTGTTTCAGTTGGCGTGGATAGCTGGGGCTGTGATTACGGACTTATTGATGCAGATGGAGAAATCATTGAGCCGCCGCATTGTTATCGAGATGATCGCAACGAAGCTGCATACAACAAGACTATCGATGCCATCGGTAAGAATGAGCTTTACAAAACAACCGGCATCCAATTCATGCGCTTTAACTCACTTTACCAACTTGTAGCGGCGCGTGATGCCAATCCAGACATATTGACTCGTGCGGACAAGTTATTATTTATTGCTGACCTTATACATTACTTGCTCACAGGCTCACCGGTCGTTGAATATTCCCTGGCATCCACCAGCCAGATGACTGATGCGCGCACGGGTTGGTGGGCTAATAGTATTGTTGAGGCAGCAGGGTTGCCTACTCATATGCTCGGTGAAATGGTTCAGCCGGCAACGGTCCTCGGTACAGTTACCGATGAACTTGCTGTTGAGCTAGGCATTAAAGATTCATTATCTATTATTGCCCCAGCTTCGCATGACACTGGTTCTGCTGTAGCGGCTGTACCCGCAGATGAAAACTCCGATTGGTGTTACATCTCCAACGGGACTTGGTCGCCTCTTGGGGCTGAGCTAAAGGAGCCGGTGCTGACGGACAAAGCTTGTGATGCATCATTTACCAATGAAGGAGGCGTAGAAGGAACCATCCGATTCCTGAAAAATATCACTGGTTTGTGGCTTGTGCAGCAGTGCCGAAAATCCTTTGCTGAGTCTGGGCTGGATTACAATTACGATGCCCTGACTGAACTTGCATCCAAGGCGCAGCCGCTGCGCACAATCGTTGATCCAGCTTATGCTCCGTTCGCTATGCCTGGGCGCATGCTTAAAAAAATTGATGAATTTGCGCTCGTTACGAAACAACCTGCACTTAACGGGCCTGGTGAATACGTGCGTTGCTGTTTAGAGAGTCTCGCCCTGGCTTGCCGCTTCACACTTGATCTGCTCGAAGATGTGCTTGATCGGCGCTTCAATGTGGTGCATGTAGTGGGGGGTGGGGTACGTAATCTGCTGCTCAATCAGATGATCGCCAATGCTACGGGTCGAAAAGTAATCGTCGGACCCATCGAAGCAGCGGCTGTCGGCAATATCCTTGTCCAGTCTATAGGTAGCGGAGCAATCACCGATTTATCACATCTGCGCCGTATTGTCGCGTTATCTTTTAAGCCGCAGACCTATTCGCCCATAGACTCCAGTATCTGGGAATCTGCCTACAAGAGATTCCTCGATCTAAAGCAAGCAACCGGCAACAGCGGTCAGTAGCAATGCCAAGATTGATGGGATACATCACATGGGACTCCTCATCCATTTGATAATGTACCAACACGCTTAAAACAGCAAGAAACTGCCCTACGGCTTGCATGAACACCATTGAAACCCTTAAAACCTCGTTTTCAGCGGAAGAATGTTCCAATTATCGGTTCATCGCGTTAGTGTGGCGGTGGTTGTTGGGGACACCTGTGGCCAAAGAAGGAGATGCAGCGATGTTGATTAATAGGCGAATTAGTTCTCTCTGCGTAATCGTGAGTGTGTGCACTGTGACTCTTATCAACTCTGCTATTTGGGGGCAGTGTGAGCTTGACAAGCTCCTAGCCTCCGACGGCGCGGTGGGCGACTTTTTCGGCCGGTCCGTCTCGATCAGCGGCACCCTCGGAAATGAAATCGCCATCATCGGGGTATTTTTGGACGACGACAACGGTTCGAACTCCGGCTCGGCGTACATATATCGCTTCAATGGAGTGAGCTGGGACGAGGAGGAAAAACTCACAGCGTCCGATGGCGCGGCGGACTACCACTTCGGCCATGCCGTCTCCATAAGTGGCGCTCTCGGAAATGAAGTTGCCATCGTCGGCACGCTCCCGGACGATGAGAAAGTCGCTGACCCCGGCTCGGCGTATATCTATCGCTTCAATCCAGACACGTTAGTATGGGATGAGGAGCAGAAACTCACCGCCTTAGACGGCGCGCTGGCTGATTTCTTCGGCGTTTCCGTTTCGATCAACGGCGACGTCGCCATCATCGGGGCGTCGGATGACGACGACAACGGCCATGGCTCAGGCTCGGCGTACATCTTCCGATTCGATCCCCTCATGCTGGAATGGTTCCAGGAAGCAAAGCTCACAGCCTCCGACGGCGCGGCACTCGACGATTTCGGCGAGTCCGTTTCGATAAGTGGCACCCCCGGAAATGAAGTCGCAATCGTCGGAGCGAAGGGTGACGACGACAACGGCTTAGGCTCCGGCTCGGCGTATGTGTTCGTAGAGCCAGTCGGCGGCTGGATGAACATGACCCAGACCGCCAAGCTCACCGCCTCCGACGGCGCAGCGGACGACCGCTTCGGCCAGTCCGTCTCGATCAGCGGCACCCCCGGAAATGAAGTCGCCATCGTCGGGGCGCATGGGGACGACGACAACGGTGATGCCTCCGGCTCGGCGTTTGTGTTCGAAGAGCCGGTCGGCGGCTGGGTGAACATGACTCAAACCACCAAGCTCCATGCCTCCGACGCCACAGCGGGCGACCAGTTCGGCAAATCCGTCTCGATCAGCAGCACCCCCGGTAATGAAGTTGCTATCGTAGGAGCACATCTGAACGACGACAGCGGCAGTGGCTCTGGTTCGGCGTACATCTACCGCTTTAATGGCGTGACTTGGGACGAGGAGCAGAAACTCCTCGCCTCCGACGGCGCCGACGGCGACCTTTTCGGCTTTTTCGTCTCGATAGGCGGCGCCTCCGGGAATGAACTCGCCATTGTCGGGGCGTATGCGGACGATGACAACGGCAATGCCTCCGGCTCGGCCTATGTGTTCGAACTCGAAATCCCGCCGTTCGACGACTGCAACAGCAACGGCGTACCCGATAACTGCGACATCACTATCAACGGCGATTGCAATGCTAACGGCATCCCCGATGACTGCGACATCGACAGCGGTTTCAGTCTTGATTGCAACGGCAACGGCGTACCGGACGACTGCGACATCGCCGACGGTACAAGCCCTGACAGCAACGGCAATCTCATCCCTGATGATTGCGAGTTCACATCGCGACTCTATAGTCTCAGCGGACCTGGTAACGGTATCGGGTGGTCGTGGTGTGTGAGCTCTCCGAGCCTTGGCACGGTCTGCTGTTTGTTCGAGACGGGGGTGGTGGGCACTACACTGGCTGTGGCGCAGCACTTTGCAGATAGCATCAATGCCGCCCCGGTGCCTGAAATCCAACTATTCGCCGCCGCCATCGAGGATTTGGGCACAACGTACCTGCATGTGCGTGTGAACTTCTTGGCCGAGCCCGAACTCTGCGTCGGGCTGTTCGGCGGCCCTACAGATTGCTGTCCCACGTTTCGGATCAACGACTGTGCATTCAACCCCATGATGCAGGAAGAGCCCATCTCGCCGCTGGACTGTAACGGCAACGGCCAAAGCGACACCATTGACATAATCTTCGGCATCAGCCTCGATCTCAACAACAACGGCATCCCCGACGAATGCGAATGCCCGTGGGATCTTGATGGCAGTGGTTCCGTCGGCACAAGTGATCTGCTTGAACTCTTTGCTCAATGGGGTACAGATGGCCCAGCCGATTTCGATGAAAGTGGCGCTGTAGGCACAAACGATCTGCTAATCCTATTCGCCAATTGGGGGCCGTGTGAATAAGAAATCGACGCCCATGGATCTCAATCCGTGAGTTCTTCTTAATAAGGCTCTCGCAAGAGTTTGCAAGCCATTGAGCCTCGATCGGCCAAGCCAGGTCGATTGTCGATGGCTGCTTATTCCTGTTATGGATACGTGAAGCTGATTTACAATTTCATATCCGGACAGTAAACGATCCGGCCGTGTGATGGTACAATCTCGACCATGAATAAAAACATATTCCTCTTCTTTGTCGTCTGCATCGGAAACGCAAACTTATCTCTCGCGCAAAATTCCGATTCGACGGCCCCCAACATCGTCATAATCTTCACCGATGATCAAGGGTACGCAGATGTTGGTGTGTACGGTGCCAAGGGTTTCAACACGCCGAATCTTGACCAGATGGCAACTGATGGAATTCGTTTTACGGATTTCTATGTTGCGCAGCCAGTTTGTTCAGCTTCAAGGACGGCACTCCTTACCGGTTGCTATCCGAATCGCTTGGGTATTACGGGAGCTCTGGGCCCTAATGCCAAGCACGGGCTCCACGCCGACGAAACCACTTTGGCCGAGCTTTGTAAATCAAAGGGATATGCCACTGCCATCTACGGTAAATGGCATCTTGGCAATCGCAAGCCCTTCCTGCCAACTCGCCATGGATTCGATAATTTCTATGGCATTCCATACTCCAACGATATGTGGCCGCTTCATCCCGACCTTGTTAAACTTCCGGACGCTGCTGCCAAACGTAAGCGAGGTTATCCTAACTTGCCTATCTACGAAGATGACAGCATTGTTGACTCGGAAGTTACGCACGAAGATCAAAGACAATTTACTACTACATTTACCCAAAGAGCCGTGGCATTTATTGATGCCAACAAGGACCAAAGGTTCTTCCTGTACTTGCCGCACCCAATGCCCCATGTGCCGCTTCATGTTTCGAACAAATTTCAAGGCAAGACGGAGCAAGGACTCTATGGCGATGTAATAAGCGAGATCGATTGGTCTGTGGGTCAAATTCTCCAAGCTCTCAAGCGTAACGGTCTCGAAGAGAACACGCTCGTCATCTTCATGTCGGATAACGGACCTTGGCTGAGTTATGGTGATCATGGCGGCTCGACCGGGCCATTACGCGAAGGCAAGGGAACAACATTCGAAGGTGGAGTGCGCGTGCCTTGTATAATGCGCTGGGTAGGCAAGATCCCTCCTGGTTCAATTTGTCGTGAGCCGATGATGACCATCGATTTGTTTCCCACAATTGCAAAGTTCATCGGTGCGGAATTGCCGCAGAACAAGATTGATGGCCGAGACGCCAGCGCTTTAGTTTTAGCGACTCCAAATGCAACATCCCCACAGCAAGCGTATTATTTTTACTATCATCGCAATGATCTCCAAGCAATTCGTAGCGGTCGATGGAAACTTCACTTCCCTCACAAGTATCGTTCGATGGATGGTCGAGAACTCGGGTCGGGCGGAACGCCTGGGAAATACGACAACAACCGTAAAACTGGTCTGGAACTTTACGATTTGATTGCAGATATTGGGGAGCGGCGCAATGTTGCTGAAGCTCATCCGGAGGTAGTAAAAAAACTGACAGAGCTTGCCGACGCCATGCGCCATGATCTCGGTGATAACCTGACAAATATCAAGCCAACTGGAAATAGAAAACCGGGAAGGATTGACAATGATCAATGATCATCAATCTACTTCTTAGTTCTGGCTACCGGCCTGGTATCAACAGGCACATCGTAAAGCTTGCGCAGGCGTTGCAATTCCTGCATCAATCGCCCAATAGTTTGTGCGTGCTTTGGATTATCAAAAGCGTTATTCATTTCCATTGGATCATCTTCAAGATCATAAAATTCCCATTCATCGATATTGTAAAAGTGAATGAGTTTGTAGCGTTGATCGCGCACTCCGTAATGCCGCCGAACGCTGTGAACTGCAGGGAATTCGTAATAATGATAATAAAAACTTGTGCGCCAATCCGCAGGTGTATCACCCGCTAGTACGGGCTTGAGGCTCTTTCCCTGCATAGCATTTGGTGCATCGATACTCGCAATATCAAGAAATGTTTCCGCGAAGTCGAGGTTGGAAACTATTGCGTGGTTTCGTGAACCAGGTTTAGTCACACCGGGCCAGCGAACGATCAGTGGTGTACGCAACGATGGTTCATATATCCAGCGTTTATCAAACCAGCCATGTTCACCCAGATAAAAACCTTGATCTGATGAGTAGATTACAATGGTGTTGGATGCCAAACCTGATTCATCAAGATAGTCCAGCACTCGGCCGATGTTGTCATCCAGTGACGCTACGCAGCGCAAATAGTCCTTGAGATATCGCTGATACTTCCACCTAACGAGATCCCTGCCTGTTAACTGCGCCTTTTCAAACGCTTCGTTCTTAGGATCATAAGCAGCATGCCAGCGTTGCAACTGTTCATCAGTCAGATTGCGTGGCGGTTGAAATTTCAGATCGTAATTCGTAAGTGTGTTGGCAATTGTCATGTCTTGTGTTCTAGCAGCCGAGCCGCGCGTTGCGTAATCATCAAATAGCGATGGCGGCTCAGGTATTGTCACATCATCATACATATTGAAATGTTCCGGACTCGGCTGCCAACTGCGATGCGGGGCTTTGTGCTGGAACATGAGCATAAACGGCTTGCTTTCATCGCGACCACTCTTTAGCCAATCGAGAGCAAGATCAGTGATAATGTTGGTGGTATATCCAGTGCGCTTCACGCGCTCGCCATTATTTATCATTGGCGGGTTGTAGTACGGCCCTTGTCCCACAAGAATATCCCAATAATCAAAGCCGGTGGGATCGCTTCCCAGATGCCACTTGCCGATGATTGCGGTTTGATAACCGGCAATTTGAAGTAGCTTGGGGAATGTTTGCTGCGAACCGTCAAATTTTAAACCGTTTCGATAAAAGCCGTTGATGTGGCTGTATTTGCCGGTCAATATAACCGCACGACTCGGCCCGCAGATTGAGTTTGTGACGAAACAATTCTCAAACAACATGCCTCCGGAAGCGAGTCGATCAATATTCGGCGTCTTGTTGATGACCGAGCCATAAGCACTAATCGCTTGATAAGCATGATCATCCGCGAATATGAAAACAATGTTGGGGCGACTGATTGGCTGTTGCGGGGCTTGAGCGAAAACTGAATTTGGCGCCATCATTGCAGCCGCAATCCACAAGCCGGAGAATTTGTTAATGATTCTTTGAGTTATTGAGATCAATGGTGAGATCCTTGTAGGAAAATTGTAAAGCAAGCTTGGGTTTGGTAATCGCAATTGTAGCCAAGAGTCCTGAGTGTAAAGCCGCGACCGTTGGTCGCGTCCAAGTGGTGTAAAGCCGCGAGCGTTTCCATTGGCCGTGGTCGCGTCTTGGGACAGTAAAAAGATTTTTCACAAATTTCAAATTTTTCCATTTCCGCGTCTTTCAGAGGCGCACGTTTGCGCGCACAGAAGTGAGCGCACTTTTCAGGGGGTGTTAGTTTGCGCGCGCATACGTGCTTGTTTTGTTTTGATAATCCTTCATTGCGCTTAATAAGGGGTGTTTTTGGTGATGTTGGGAAATTAGTAATCATGGTCGGTAATTCACAAAAAAGTGTCCCTCCCTACTTGGCTGAACACGCACGTTTGCGCGCGCATAAGTGCATGTTTTGAGGAATGTCCAATTATCAAAACGTCAAATCGTCAAAAAGTAGATTTATTCAGCCATCATATTTGACACATTGATGCCATCTTAACTATTGCTTGATCCCAAATGACAAGTTGCCAGGAAGCCACACATGTTATTTGGGCTAGTATGTCACCGTACGCTGAAGCCAAGCATATGTTATAAGCTCTCCACCGAGTATTTAGAAGTACAACTGGGCTGAGAGCAAGGAATGTGTTATGTCAGATATCAGTTTTCTATACCGAATAAACCTGAAAACAGGCAACATTTCACCTCTTATTTCTTGCAGCGCAGCAGATCTAAGAGTGAAAGAGAAGCAGATAGAGAAATGGATTACCCTTAATCCAAGCCTGCTCTTTACAGATGCCGGTTCTGTCATGGTTATCGCTCAAGAGCTTTCAGGTGAATTACTGGCTGACCTCCTTGCAGTTGATAGTCAGGGGAACCTGATAATTATCGAGATCAAGCGACATTGGAGCGATCGTAAAACAGCAGGTCAGATCTTGGACTATGCTGCGAGATTATCGAAATGGGACTATGAAGCATTCAACAATCGTTGGAAATTACACAAAGGCGAGCAGGCTGGTGACTTATTGAAGAGCTTTAGAAACTTCGTGGAAAACCCTAGCTTTAGTGAAGAAGATTTCCTTAAAACAAAGCGGCTTTTCATACTCGCCTCGCATGCAGATGAAGGACTAAAGCGAATCATAATATGGCTAAGAGACGAGTACAATGTTCCTATTGACTTTGTACCGTTCACATTCTTCGAAGATGGAGACGATGTATTTCTGCATATGGACAAGATAGATGTGCAGCCGATTCCCAAGACGATTAAATTTGATGGCGATTGGTTCTTCAACACTAATGAAACACATTCTACCGGTGCATGGAAGAACATGATCGAGCGTGGTGTGATAGCCGCTTATGGATATGGAGAGGCAACCACCAAGATGAAAATGGATATGCCAGCAACTGGAAATCGTGTATTCGTTTATGTGAACAGGAAGGGAATCATTGCCGCAGGAAATATTACAGAGGAGATTTCGGAACAGGGATTAGGAATGTTTAACAAAGACACAAATGGTGATGAGTATCATCGCGCAGTCGATTGGATAACCAAGGTTCCAGTAGAGAAGGCCATCAGTTCAGCAGAAGTATCAAAATTAGGCTACAACATGCCTGTTCGTTGCACGATTGGACAATGGAATGATTCCAAGATTGCGGAATTGGTTGTGAGTGAACTAAAGAAACGAGAGAAGAAATAAGCGGAAGATAAGAAAAGGTGAAAGGAAGAATTGTTATGGCTCAAGTGTTGACACTCTGCGTAACGACCTTGCGCTAGCGCTAATTCAACTTCCTAATGCTTCCACACTCGATGTATCGCAATCCGATATATCTGGTTACAATATAAAGAGTATTGCTGCTTATTAGTTATATATAGCATAGTTGTTTTATGCGTTAATTGTTTGACTGCTTAAGTCGTGCTACCTATTTCACTTATCTTTATATGTGTCGTTCTTTTGTGGAAGCTTAGCGGCGGTTTCTACCAGTAATTCATCGAGGCGTTGGCTTAGCTCGGCTACCTTGTCTGGAAATTGTGATGCGAGGTCGGTTGTTTCGGATAGATCGTTATCTAGATTGTACAGTTCTTCATTACCTGTTTCGTACCAGCGTATGAGTTTCCACGGGCCTTTGCGCAATATGGAATAGGGGGTTAGCTTGCCACCCCACCAATAATGAGGAAAGTGCCAGAATAGTTCATCGCGATCTAGCGACCCAGTTTGTTGTAATAGTGGCATCAAGCTTTTGCCGTCGATTGGGCGGTCGTTGGGAATTGCAGTCGAAGTGGCTTCGGCAATTGTAGGCAATAGATCAATAGTTAAGATCGGCACATGGCAGATGGTTGCGGGTTTAATGTGTCCCGGCCAACTTACTATGAACGGTTCGCGTATACCACCTTCGTAGGGTCGGCCTTTACCGCTGCGCAATGGGCGGTTGTCGGTAGCGCGAAAATGGGTCGCGCCGCCGTTATCGCTGGTGTAGATGATAAGTGTATTGTCGGTGAGTTTGTGTTTGTCCAGTTCTGCGAGGATCGAGCCCAACGCATCATCGACGCTTTCAACCATCGCTGCATACGGTGGAAAATTCTGACCATCATTAGGCGGGGCTGTTTTGTTTTCATACTTATCTATAAGGTCGGTTTTGGCCTTGATGGGCGAATGCACCGCGTAATGACAGAGATAAAGAAAGAACGGCTTGTCCTTATTTCTGCGGATGAAGCCGACGGCTTCAGCAGCTTCCCGATCAGTTAAGTACTCTCCGGTCTTTCGGGGCTTTAGATTTGGAAAAGTGGTGGCTTGGTGTTTGGGTAGATAGGGATCGAAGTAGTCAGGCGGATGTCCGAAGTCACAACCGCCGGCGTTGAAATCGAATCCCTGATCTTCCGGAAACCAACCTTCTGGCCCGAGATGCCATTTGCCTACAAATCCCGTAGCATATCCTCGCTGCTTTAATAATTCAGCAATGGTTATTTCATCGTGCTCCATCCAGCGTGGATTGGTTGGCGTATGGAGTTTGCGCTTAGGGTTAATGGCATACTCAGGTGCTGAGCGAACTTGATCCTCAGTCCAATCCTGACCTGCTAGCGGTCGAATCCAGTCAGTGATGCCTAGCCTTGTCGGGTAGCGACCTGTGAGTATTGATACTCGTGTGGGCGAGCAAACAGCAGAGGCAGCGTAAGCGTTAGTAAAGCGCATGCCACCAGCGGCAAGACGGTCGATGTTTGGCGTTTCGTAATACACACTTCCATAACAACCAACATCAGCATAACCCATGTCATCGACTAAGATGATGATCACATTTGGAGGAGTTGTCTGCGGTTGAGACTGCGCATCAGCTTCGGCATCGAATATTCCAAGCACAACAAATATGACAATTAACGTTCGCAAAGCCATAGCGCTAATACCGCCAACTTGTTAAGTCCGCATCAGTCGGAGCAGTCGCTTCTATGCGCTTGAGGATTTTGTCAACATACATCTGGTGGTAGCGTAATCGCGAAATTGCATTGGGGCGGTCCTGATCACCATTCCAACAATGCTCAGCGCCATGGCCGAAGGTTACTTCGCCTTCGTAGTAGGGATCGGTTGTGTTTTCGAGAAATTCTTGAGTTAGGACAACAGCATTATTGAGATAATAGTTGTCCATGGTTCCGCAGTAGATGTGAATCTTGCCTTTGAGTTTGGGACCCAAGGTTTTCCAGTCGCGCTGCATGATGTAACGAAGGTCGTAGTTTTCGCGCCAATAGTTGGCAACTTCATGATCGATCTCGCCGCTGCGTTTATCCCAAATGCGCTTGGGGTATCCATCATCACCTACTGGCGAGTAGACTGCTTCCCAGATATCCCATTGATCACCTGAGCGTGAATGTGTTCCTAGCACAAGTTCACGAAGATTGGTTTGCTTTAATGTCGTACTGATATGACCCTGGTAATTGCGTTGCCCCGGACGCTGAGTGTGCTTCCAAGGCCCACCAGTTACATAAGCATTATCATCATCGTAGATATTTACAACGGTGTAGGCGCGGAAATCGATGGGATCAGGACAAGCTGCGAAACAACCATTAAAGTCATCAGGATAAAGTACCTGCACGGCAAGGGCTTCCCAACCACCGGTCGACCCGCCATAGGTAAAGCGTGCCCATCCTTCGCCTATGCAACGAAATTTCTTCTCAATGTAGGGGAGCAACTCATACATGATTGCATCGCCGTATGGTCCAAGGTTTTCGGAATTGACAGCATAGGAATCATCATAATATGGGTTGGCGTGTTGTACCTCGATAATAACCATCCTCGGGAAGTTAGGTCCTGTCCATTCCTTATATAGTTGGTGGGCATATTTCTGCTGGATGATGTTGTATCCTTCGAGTCTGAATCGATCGCTGTAAGTAGGCTCTAGGTCTGGGTCGGGTGGCTCTTCACGAAATCCCCCGAAGGTTGAAGGGAAATGGCCGTGGTTTACGATTAGCGGAAAGCGTACATCCGGATGCTCATCAAACCCGTGAGGCAAGAGAACGACAGCGCCTAAATACATGGGTCGACCCCAAAACTCCGTAAGCATCTTGCTCTGGATTTTTACATGCTTTATATATTTGGTATCTTGAGGAGGATCGATCGGCGGTATCTCTTGATCCAACACGATGGAAATCAGTTGATCTTGCGCTGGGTCAATGTGAATTTTCTGGGGAAGGCTGTAAAGATTTCCGGGTGCGCGATTCCAGTGTTGCCCTTCACCTCGATCCATAGGCAATTTGACGGTATGCCCATCAGAGCGAATGAAGGTCTCATAACGATGCAACAATCCCTGCACCCAATAATCACCAGGCGGAATTTTGCCAAGCGAGTCTAGCGGGTAGCCTAGTACATCCGAATCTATAATCGCTTCATTTGCTGGCATTAGCCCATTGACATCAATACCGAAGATTAGCTGTGTGTCAGCGCCATCGTTGATCTGAAAACGAGGTTCTTCCTCGTTATTGGTAGAAATCATCAACAATATCCGCCCATCCAAGGCTGACTTGCTGTGATCTTTGGTAAACGACAGGCCGAAACGCAGTGGTGATTGCGCGCTCGCCTGTAAAGTTGGTTTGAGTAATATGGTCACAGTAGCGAAGAGGACGAGCGATCGGAGTGGTACTCGCATGGTTGTCTCACAGAATTGTAAAAAAGATTATCCATCATTGAGCAGCCCATTATACTATGGAACGGTAGGATTGTGAGGATCAATCCAGCGTTTTAAGAAGGTGACTTTCGAGGATCGTTAGTAGCGTGATGATGTCTATGTTTGCCACGATTGAACCAAGTATTTGGACCGACCCTTCGCCTTGGCTGCACGCCTTTGGGCGGGCGCATGTCGTCCTGGTACACTTCCCGATCGCAATACTCATCATCATGGTGCTATTCGAGGTAGGCTCGATCCTTGGCCGATTATTGGGCCGAGGCAGTGTCGCTGCTCCTCCAACCAACACCGTTATAAGCTTGTTGTGGATCGGGCTGATCGCTGCGATTATCACAGCAGGAAGTGGTTGGGTTTACGCTGCGATTGATTTGAGCGACGACTCACGCGAATTGTTGTTTTTTCACCGTTGGATTGGAATCTCGGCAACATCCGCAGCATTGGCCGCTGTAATTGCAGCGATTGTTGCATGTCGCAAGCCTTCGCATCGAGCACGATCTGTATATCGATTGTTGATGGTGTTATGTGCAGGATTGATCGCTGCGACAGGGCATTTCGGCGGCATGCTGGTTCATGGAGCTGACCACCTTGTAGGGCCGTTTACGAATGATGTTGCACCCCCAATCATCGAACTGGTGCAGATAACTCCGGCCGACGAAGCGCCGAAGCCAGAGCTGGTTGTATTCCAAACGCAAGTCTGGCCTATTCTCGAACAGAACTGCTTCAAGTGCCATGGTCCGCTGCGCCAACGAGCCGATTTGCGCTTGGATCAACCTTCAGGATTATTTGGTTCAAATGATGATGAAGCGATTATTGTGCCGGGCGATTCGCTGTCCAGTGAGTTAGTTCGTCGCATCACACTGGCGCCGGACAGTAAACAGCGCATGCCGCGCAAGGCTGAGCCATTGACGGAGAAGGAGATCCAGACGCTGATCGCATGGATCGAGCAAGGTGCGAATTGGGAATATGAGGTAGTCGGTAAGACCGATCCGATCGAGTTGCCTAATACTACTGTAGAATTAACGAATCAACAAGAATATGTAGATCCGAAACCCATTGTCCTTACACCTCGGCAGCGTCAAGTCCGCGATGATGCTATTGTGCGCTTGCGTGAACGTGGTGTACATGCTGCGTTGATCGCTATTGACGGCGACGCAATAGAAGTGAGTTTCTCCGCCCTTGGTGAAAAGGTAACTGATAGCGATCTCACGCTGCTTGAGGGATTGGAGTCATCATTAGTGTGGCTTGATTTATCAACAACGGGCATAAGTGATGATGGGCTAAAGCAACTTTCATCCTATGGGCAACTGAAGCGGCTAGGGCTTCAGCAAACAGGCATTACCGATGCCGGCTTGGAGAATCTTGTAAAATTGAAGACTTTAGAAGTACTAAATCTCCACTCTACCACCGTAACTAATGAAGGCATCCAGGCACTGCGGCCAATGAACAATCTTCGTCGCCTCTACCTCTGGAAAACCAAAGTGACACTGACCGGGGCTGCCAATCTTCGAGCGGGAATGCCCAATGTCGATATAAACGTCGGCCAATGAGGCCTACTAACGGCATCCACGAGATTTCCCCTCGAATCTAACGCCCTCTCGTGGTAAGGTAGAGGTTAGTTCCGTAGTGAGGCCTATAGCGTATGAGATTAGCAATACATCATCTGCTCTTGGTTTTGTTGGTCGTGGTTACGATTATTGGGATTGTCACACTTGCGCTGGGCCGACCTGCATCGCTAAACGTTGACCAAGACGATGTTGCGGTTGCTGGGCCAAGCTTTAACGACTCAATTCTTCCAATTTTCTCCAGCCGATGTTTTAAGTGTCATGGTCCGGATGGATCAGCCCGTGAAGCTGAGCTACGTTTTGATGTGCCTCATGTTGCCTTTTCCGAGCTTCCATCAGGTCATCATGCGATCGTTGCGGGTGATGCATCGGCAAGCGAACTGATACGCCGGGTTACGAGCGATGATCCGAAATATCGCATGCCTCCACCTAGTGAAGGTGATCGGTTGGCCGCATCGGAGATTGAACTCTTGCGAAAATGGATCGACAGCGGCGCGCAGTGGCAAACCCATTGGTCGTTTGTTGCGCCCAAGCGACATCCATTACCCATAGTTTCTATAGAGAGCTGGCAGCAACACCCAATTGATCGCTTCATAGGCGCGAAGCTTGAAGAAGTGAATCTAACACCTGCTCCTCAAGCCAGTCGCCACACATTGATTCGCCGTGTGTCACTTGATCTAACAGGTCTGCCACCAACACCTGAGCAAGTGCAGCAATTTGTTAATGACAAACGCCCTGATGCGTATGAGAAACTTGTTGACCGTTTACTTGATTCACCGCGCTTCGGTGAGCGTTGGGCAAGCGTTTGGTTGGATCAAGCGCGCTATGCCGACACCAAGGGTTATGAAAAGGATGCACATCGAACAATTTGGCCTTACCGTGATTGGGTGATTCGAGCTATCAATGATGACATGCCCTTTGACCAATTCACACTCGAACAAATCGCAGGCGACCTTCTAGAGCAACCAACGCAAGATCAACTTGTGGCGACGGCTTTTCACCGCAACACCATGACCAACGATGAAGGGGGTACGGATGATGAGGAATTTCGCGTTGCCGCAGTGATGGATCGTACAAATACGACCATGCAAGTGTGGATGGGCTTGACTATGGGCTGCGCTACTTGTCATTCACATAAATTCGATCCGATTACCCAACGTGAATACTACGAATTCTACGCCTTCTTTGATCAAACCCAAGATGCTGATCGCATGGATGAAGCGCCGACACTTTCGATACTCTCATCTGAACAACTATTCAAACAGGAAGAATTGCAAGTTCAAATCGTGTCAGCACTCGATGAACTTAAAGCGGCTGCTGAAATGATCGACTACCAAGATCCCGGCGATTCGGGTTCGCCCGACCCAACAGCACAGCTTGATGAGCCCCGCGACTTTGTATGGATTGATGATCGAGCGCCAATCGGCTCGATCGAACATCGATCGGGCGGTCTCAAGCCCTGGCCGTGGATTGATACTGAAGAACAATCGGCGCTAAGTGGACAGCGATCAGCGTGGTTAACTGCGAGTGATTTTAATCAATTCTTTAGTACCGATGCTCTTGTGCCCTTAGTAATTGGCGAAGGTGACAGGCTTTTTGCCCATGTCTTTCTTGATAAGGACAATCCGCCGCGCGAGATTATGTTGCAGTTTTATAGCAATCGCGATCCTTGGGGACATCGCGCTTATTGGGGTGAGAATATTATCAAGCTGGGTCAGGATGCAACCGTTGAAAGGTTGCGAATTGGCGATCTACCTGCTAGTGGTGCGTGGCATCGCCTGGAAGTTGCAGCAAGCGATGTCGGTCTTATGCCCGGCGATCAAGTGACAGGCTGGGCATTTACCCAACATGGCGGTAGGGTTGGTTGGGATAAGGCTGGCCTGACGACGCGCACGCCACAAGACGACACAATGCTTGTATCTCAAGCAGCATGGGAAGCGCGTGTGCTTAAGGCCTCTCCTAAGCATCTTGCCAAAGACATTAAGGAAATTGTTGCAATTGGAAGCCAGCAACGAACCCAAGCGCAGCATGACAAAATTCACAGCTATTATTTACAACATATTAATGTCGATAGTTGGCGCGACTTTCTCTTGTTGAGCACCAAACAGCAGACTATCACGGACGAAATAAACGCTATCACCAAGATGGCTCCGACAATTCCGATCATGCGCCAGCGCGGGGCTGATAAACAGCGTACTACACACGTACTAACACTGGGTAATTTCCTCAATCCAACTGTGAAAGTTGAGCCGGGTGTGCCAGGCTTATTCCACGAAATGCCTGTCAATTCGCCAATGACTCGCCTGGGCCTGGCAAAGTGGCTTGTTTCGCGCGACAATCCGCTTACGGCGCGTGTAACAGTTAATCGGATATGGAGTCGCATCTTCGGCTTTGGGCTCGTTCTCACAGAAGAGGATTTCGGCACGCGTGGCTTCCCACCAAGTCACCCTCAACTGCTGGATCACCTGGCGCTGGACTTCATGGATTCCTCATGGAGTCTAAAAGCAATGTGTCGTTTGATAGTTACATCCCAGACCTACCAGCAGTTGTCCATCACAACGCAGCGCAAGCTTCAATACGATCCCGAAAATCGACTACATTCGCGCGGGGTGCGCTATCGGCTGAGTGCTGAGATCATTCGTGACCAAGCGCTGGCCGTAGCTGGTCTTCTAAGTGATAAGATGTATGGCCCGAGTGTGTATCCACCCCAGCCCGAGGGCATTTGGCAGATCATCTATAGCGACGCAACCTGGAAAACCAGTGAAGGTGAGGATCGCTACCGGCGTGCACTTTATACCTATTGGAGGCGAACCAGCCCGTACCCCTCCATGATAACGTTTGATGCGCCGAGCCGTGAGTTTTGTGTAATTCGTCGTATAAGAACCAACACGCCGTTGCAGGTTTTAACCACACTCAACGGTCCAGTATATGTAGAAGCATCGCAAGCCTTAGCGCGTCGCATAGTAACTAAGGGTGGAGCCGACCCCAGCGACAAAGCGCGATTCGTTTTGGAACTCTGTCTGTGTCGTCCTGCAAAACAATCAGAGATAGATCGGCTCGTGGCACTCTACAATTCTGAACTGGCAGTTTACAAAGAACGGCTGGATGATGCAGCTCTGTTAGTCAATAACTCTACCGAGTTAGAGCAAGAAGCGTTACCCAAACTTGCCGCCTGGACCGTAGTTGCCAATGTTGTGTTAAATCTTGATGAGTTTCTAAATCACAATTAAACGAGAAATAAGCCCGATGGATCCTAGACTTCAATACATACGCGATATAACTCGCAGACACTTTCTGTCATCGACTGCGATGGGGCTGGGGTCGATTGGGCTGTCTTCGTTATTGGGATCCAATACATTTGGTTCAAACACACAAAGTGATGGCGATACTAACCTCCTCCCACACTTCGCGCCTCGTGCTAAGCGAATTATCTACTTGCATATGGCTGGTTCCCCACCGCAACAGGATCTCTTTGACTATAAACCCTTGCTCAACAAACTTCACGGGCAAACCGCGCCCAAAGAACTCTACGACAACATACGATTTGCGTTTATCAAGGGTGACCCGACGATCCTGGGTTCACCTTACAATTTCGCCCGACATGGAGCTAATGGAACTTGGGTTTCGGAGCTATTACCAAATTTTGCGTCTATTGTGGATGATGTCACGATTGTTAAGTCGATGCACACCGATCAATTCAATCACGCACCGGCGCAACTCTTCCTCTATACGGGTTCACCGCAGCTTGGGCGACCTTCGATGGGATCGTGGATCACTTACGGGCTGGGATCAGAAGCAGACAATCTACCCGGATTCGTGGTACTTGTTTCCGGAAACAAAACTCCTAGTGCTGGTAAGAGCGTTTGGGGAAGCGGGTTCCTGCCAAGCGTATACCAAGGCGTGCAATGTCGATCCGTAGGCGATCCCGTGCTGTTTGTTTCAGATCCCGATGGAATGTCGCGCCAAACCAGAAGGCGCAGCCTTGATGCGCTGCGCGATCTTAATGAGATGCAACAACAAGAGTCCGGCGACCCGGAAGTCTTAAGTCGCATCGAACAATACGAACTGGCGTTTCGCATGCAGATGTCTGTCCCTGAAGTGATGGACATTTCACGCGAACCCGAATTAATTCTCGATTCATACGGAGCAGAACCCGGCAAAGCATCATTCGCAAATAACTGTCTGCTTGCTCGTCGGCTAATCGAAAACGGCGTGCGCTTTGTTCAACTCTTTGATTGGGGTTGGGATACGCATGGAACTGGTAAAAGCGATGACATCGTCCATCAATTGCCGCTTAAATGCAAACAAATGGATCGTCCCGTAGCGGCACTTATCAAAGACCTCAAACGCCGAGGTTTACTCGAAGATACTCTGGTGATTTGGAGTGGCGAATTTGGTCGCACGCCAATGAACGAGGCCAGGAATGGATCGAAATATCTCGGTCGTGATCATCACCCGGGTTGCTTTACGATTTGGATGGCCGGTGCCGGTGTCAAGAGTGGATTAGTCTATGGTGAGACTGACCCGCTTGGTTACACAATTACAAAGAACCCTGTCCATGTCCATGATCTGCAGGCGACGATTCTTCATCTGCTGGGTTTGGATCATGAGCGATTGACATATCGATATCAAGGCCGAGATTTCCGGCTCACGGATGTGCATGGGCGAGTGGTCAAGGATATCCTGGCTTGAAGCTGTGATTTGTCCGTTAAGAGAGATGCGACGAGCAAACCAACGATTTGAGGCATAGCAGTCAACTTGACGAGAAACCACTATCTACTTG
The DNA here is from genome assembly GCA_022574595.1 of Planctomycetota bacterium. GTDB lineage: Bacteria > Planctomycetota > Phycisphaerae > Phycisphaerales > SM1A02 > JACZRS01. Next base: position 121,826 of record JACZRS010000003.1, read on the forward strand.
TGGCTGGCCTGTGGTAGTATATATAGATAGCTTCAATGTGGAGTTTAAGTATGTGGGTTGGCGGTTTGACAAGGTTTGCTGATCCAAGGATAGGGCTGGCGGTAGTTGTGGTTATTGCGGTTGCTTTAGGTAGCGGATGGTCATTGCTCTACGGCCAAGAGTCAACCTCTGCATCAACCACTGCTCAAGGCAACGAATTGCAGGCATCCGAGCTTATCCAGTTCAACCGCCAGATTCGGCCCATCCTTTCTGATAAATGCTTTCGTTGTCATGGACCTGATAAAGCAGCACGTCAAGCCGGTCTTCGATTGGATGTGCATGAATTCGCAATAGCCCAGCTAGAAACCGGTGGTGCGGCCATCACGCCCGGCAATTTGAGTCAAAGCAAGCTCATCAAACGCATTAGTTCCGACAATGTTGATTTTCGTATGCCCCCGCTGGAATCGGGTAAATCGCTCAACGATTCGGAGATCGAACTCATTCGCCAATGGATCGCCCAAGGCGCGCCGTGGCAGGATCATTGGTCGTTCATCGCGCCCCAACGATCAAATCCGCCACAAGTTTTAAGCGCTGAGAATGTACGGAATCCCATTGACAACTTTGTACTGGCACGGCTAGAACGCCAAGGGCTAAAACCATCACCCCAAGCAGATCGCACAACACTTATTCGGCGCGTATCACTGGATTTAACCGGTCTTCCACCGAGTATCGACCAAATTGATAATTTCCTGGTCGATGAATCGTCAGACGCTTACGAAAAGGTTGTCGATCACTTGCTCGATTCGCCTCGTTATGGCGAGCATCAAGCGCGGTACTGGCTCGATGCGGCACGCTATGGCGACACGCACGGTTTGCATCTTGATAACAAACGATCCTTGTGGCGCTGGCGCGATTGGGTTATTGATGCATTTAACACAAACATAGGCTTCGATCAATTTACTGTCGAACAACTGGCCGGCGATTTACTACCCGAGCCTACGCTTAAGCAGCGCATCGCTACCGGCTTCAATCGAAACCACGTTACCACAAGCGAAGGCGGCGCCATCAATGCGGAATATCTGGTGAAGTATGCTGCCGATCGAGTGGAAACGACTTCGACGGTCTGGTTGGGGTTGACGGTTGGCTGCGCACAATGCCACGATCACAAGTTCGATCCAATCTCGCAGAAAGAGTATTACCAACTCTTTGCCTACTTCAACAACATCACCGAAAAAGCCATGGACGGGAATCGCCACGATCCTCCACCGATCGTCTTTGCTCCAACGGCTGAGGACGAATTGAAACTTAAATCGATTGTACAGAAGGTGCTTGACCAAGAAGCACAACTAGATGCACCGATGCCCGAAATCGATGATGCACAAAGCCAATGGCAAACGAAGCAACGCAGCGAGTGGATCGAACAGTGGATCACGCTCGAACCGATCGAGTTTAAATCTACAAATGGATCATCTCTTCGCAAGCTCGATGATAACTCGATCCTTGCCGGGGGAGACAACCCAGATACTGATGTTTATGAAATTATTGCGCATACTGACGCGACCGATTTACTCGTAATTAAGCTCGAAGCACTAACGCACGAATCGTTACCGCACAATGGGCCTGGTCGCGCAGAAAATGCAAATTTCGTATTGAGTGAATTTGAAGTCGAAGTGATTTCAATCCTTGATTCAACCATACACGAGAAAATTACATTCGTCGCTGCTGTGGCCGACCATGAACAACTCAACGGCCCATTTCTAATCAAACACACCATCGACGGCGTTATAGCTAAAACCAACGGTTGGGCAGTAGAGGGCTTTAATAAGCGTGAAGATCGTACAGCGCTGTATGTGGCTGATAAACCGTTCGGCTATGAAGGCGGCACCGAATTGCACTTTCGACTTCGATTTGAAACTCACTTCAAGCAACATAATATTGGCCGCGTTCGTCTTTCAGTAACTTCAAGCCAGGCAATCTATCAGCCGCTGGCACCTACGACGTCATCAACGTGGCATATGGTAGGGCCGTTTAAGCCCTCCGAAGGTAAGGATGCATTCACTTTTGAATTTGGTCCGGAACAACAACTCGACTCGATCGATGTGGCTTCAACTTATCAAGATGAAGAATTGGTATGGACGGAAAAGCCAGATTTTGTAGACGCAAAAGTTAACAAGTTAACAGGGCAAAAGTGTGCAACCTATGTTTACCGCATGATCGATTCACCAACAGCACGGTCGTTGGAATTATCGATTGGAAGCGATGATGGAATCAAGATTTGGTTAAACGGCACAGTTGTTCTCGACAAAAATGTTGCGCGCGGGGCAGCGCCAGATCAGAACTTCGTGACAGTAGATCTCAAAGCCGGTGAGAATCACCTGCTTATGAAAGTCGTGAATATCACCGGTGAATATGGGTTCTATTATCGTAAAGTGCAGGAAGGCGCGACCGCAGATTTCTTACAAATCGCCAAACTCATTGAGTTGGACGACGATTCCATAACAGAAGATCAACGAACAAAACTGCGTCGATATTATCGCCGCAATCATTCTACGGATTTGCAAGCCCTTTATGATGAAGTGCAAACGCTTAAAAAGGAGCGCACTGCTTTTGAAAAAATGTTGCCCATCACTCTGGTGATGAATGAGCGTGAGGAGCGTCGCCAGACCTTTATATTAAATCGAGGTGAATACGATCAACCCCGCGATGAAGTGCATCCGAATGTGCCAGCTATGTTGCCTTCGATGCCCGATGATGCTCCACCAAACAGGCTGGGTTTGGCGCGATGGCTTGTCGATCCTGCTCATCCACTTACTGCTCGCGTTACTGTCAATCGATTCTGGCAGCGATTCTTCGGAACAGGAATTGTGCGCACAGCTGAAGATTTCGGATCACAAGGAGAGTGGCCTAGTCACCCCGCTTTGCTGGATTGGTTGGCATGTGAATTTGTTGACAGCGGTTGGGATGTGAAACACATAATGAAGCTCATCGTGATGAGCGCAACTTATCAGCAATCATCGAACATCTCGCCTCAATTGCTGCAACTGGATGCAGACAATCGTTTGCTGGCGCGGGGGCCGCGCTATCGAATGGATGCTGAGATGATTCGTGATCAGGCGCTTGCTGCCAGTGGCTTATTGGTTGAGCAACTTGGCGGTCCAAGTGTGAAGCCGTATCAGCCGTCCGGACTCTGGAAGGCTGTCGCTTATACAGATAGTAATACACAGGTCTTTACCAGTGACAAAGGTGATGCACAATATCGTCGGAGTATGTACACCTATTGGAAGCGCACGAGTCCGCCGCCGAATCTACTCGCCTTTGATGCGCCTTCGCGCGAGACATGTGCTGTCAGGCGCGCCCGCACCAATACGCCCATGCAATCGCTGGTGTTACTAAATGATCCACAATTTGTCGAGGCAGCTCGGGTGCTGGCGCAGCGCAGTTTGCTTGAAAGTGATTCTGTTGCCCAAGCTTCGATCGCCTTGGCGTTTCGACTAGTTACAGCCAGGGAGCCGGACCAGGCAGAACTCGAGATCTTGCTGAATTTGTATCAAGCTCGACTTGCAGAGTTCAAATCCGACCCGCAAGCAGCCCAGATGCTCCTTTCAGTCGGTGAATCACCTCGCGATGAATCCATTGACCTCAACCAACATGCTGCTATGACTATGATTGCCGCAGTCATATTCAGCCTCGACGAAGCGGTCACGAAGGGATAGATCATGAATCCGATATGGGATAACAGATTGCAACAAACTCGACGACAGTTCTTCGGCCATTCCGCGTGCGGGATCGGTGCAGCAGCGCTGGGATCGTTAATCAACCCAAGTCTGTTCGCCGCAGCAGGTGGAACCGATCGCGCCAATGCATTAGGACTCAAAGTGCCGCATTTTGTTCCCACCGCCAAGCGTGTCATTTACCTTTTCCAAGCCGGTGCACCTTCGCAGTTGGATCTCTTCGAGAACAAACCGAAAATGCACAACCTGTATGATACGGATTTTCCTGAATCAATCCGCCAGGGACAGCGACTCACCACCATGACCTCCGGTCAGGATCGTTTCCCGGTTGCTCCATCAATATTCAAATTCAAACAACGCGGCCAATCACGCGCATGGGTAAGCGATCTTCTTCCTCATATCGCAGACATCGCTGACGAACTGACGTTTGTTAAGAGTGTTCATACCGATGCCATCAACCATGACCCCGGCATCACCTTCCTTCAAACCGGTCATCAACAACCGGGTCGACCGAGTATGGGCGCGTGGATCAGTTACGGCCTGGGTAGTGAAAATCAGAATCTCCCCGCCTTTGTTGTATTGATTTCCCAGGGAAGCTCCAAACGCCCATCGCAAGCGCTATACTCGCGGCTTTGGGGTACTGGTTTTCTGCCATCAGAGCATCAAGGCGTTTGTTTCCGTTCCGATGGTGATCCGGTCTTGTACCTATCTAATCCGCCGGGAGTAAAGCGTACAACTCGTCGAAGTATGCTGGATGCAATCGCAGCATTGAATAATCAGCAATTGCGTCGCGTGGGTGATCCGGAGATCAACGCTCGAATTGCTGCGGCTGAGATGGCGTATCGTATGCAAATCTCAGTGCCTGAGCTTACCGATCTTTCAGATGAACCCGATAGCACGTATGAACTCTATGGCGAAGATGCGCGAAAGCCTGGAACCTATGCAGCAAATTGTCTGCTGGCACGTAGAATGGCTGAAAGCGGTGTGAAATTTGTGCAACTTTACCATCGAGGATGGGATCAGCACGGCAATCTCCCCAGCGATCTCAAAGCCCAATGCAAGGATGTCGATCAAGCATCAGCAGCCCTGGTCACCGATCTCAAACGACGCGGCCTGTTAGATGATACCTTGATAATCTGGGGTGGAGAGTTCGGCCGAACCATTTATTGTCAAGGCGCACTTTCTCAAACCAACTACGGCCGCGACCATCATCCGCGCTGCTTTACAATTTGGATGGCCGGCGGTGGCATGAAACGCGGGCTAACCTATGGCAAAACCGATGATTTCGGTTACAACATCATTGAGAATCCCGTTCATGTTCATGATCTAAACGCCACAATATTCCATTGTCTTGGCGTTAATCATGAACGATTGACATACCGACACCAAGGCCGCGATTTCCGATTAACCGATGTGCACGGCCGCGTGATTACCGACCTATTGGCCTAGAGCGAGTTAAATCGGTACACCCATCTCCAAATGGCCGGAACACTATGGAAATCCATCAAATTACTGTTTTGGCAAAAGGAACCTTCCAATAACCGGGTTTGAGTGTTAGTATGGCGGTGGTTGCATTGGTGGTACCTGTCTACGGGGGCGGCCATAAACCTGCCGCATGTGCTACCATTGTGCGACCTCTAACTTTAAGGAGGTTGAGCTATGTGGTTCAAGTCAAGATTTACAATCACGGCGGTCGCTGCGATTAGTTTCTGCCTCATTGGTGGGACAAGCCCCGCCTACGCTGACCTCGGCGATCAACTGGCCAAGCTCCTGGCCGACGACGGCGCGGCGAGCGACTTATTCGGCTTCACCGTGGCGATAAGCGGCACCACCGCCATCGTCGGGGCCCACCGGGACGACGATAACGGTGACCTCTCCGGCTCGGCCTATCTCTTCGACACCATCACGGGCGACCAAATCGCCAAGCTCCTGGCCGACGACGGCGCGGTCGGCGACTTCTTCGGCTACTCCGTCGCGATCAGCGGCGCCACCGCCATCGTTGGGGCCCTAGGCGGCGGTTCGGGCTCGGCCTACCTCTTCGACACCGCCACGGGCGCCCAGATCGCCAAGCTCCTGCCCAACGATGGCGCGGCGGGCAACTTGTTCGGCTTCTCCGTGGCGATCAGCGGTGCCACCGCCATCGTTGGGGCGCGTCTCGACGACGACAACGGATTCAACTCCGGCTCCGCATACCTCTTTGACACCACCACGGGCCGTCAGATCGCCAAGCTCCTGCCCAACGACGGCGCTGCGAACGACCTCTTCGGGGAGTCCGTGGCAATCAGTGGCGCCACCGCCATCGTCGGGGCCTACCTGGACGACGACAACGGCTCTAGCTCCGGTTCCGCCTACCTCTTCGACGCCGCCACGGGCCGGCAGATCATCAAGCTCCTGCCCAACGATGGCGCGGCGGGCCACGCGTTCGGCATCTTCGTCGCGATCAGCGGCGCCCCCGGCAAGGAAACCGCCATTGTCGGGGCACCCTTCGACGACGACAACGGCGAGTTCTCCGGCTCCGCCTACCTGTTTGACGCCACCACGGGCCGTCAGATCGCCAAGCTCCTTTCTAGCGACGGCGCGGCTCAAGACAACTTCGGCCGCTCCGTCGCGATCAGCGACGCCACCGCCATCGTCGGCGCACGCTTTGACGACGACAACAACGGCATCAACTCCGGCACCGCCTACCTCTTCGACACCATCACGGGCGACCAAATCGCCAAGCTCCTGGCCGACGACGGCGCGGTCGGCGACTTCTTCGGCTACTCCGTCGCGATCAGCGGCGCCACCGCCATCGTTGGGGCCCACCGGGACGACGACAACGGCATCAACTCCGGCTCGGCATACCTCTTTGATGCTTCTTCCTGCCCGTGGGATCTCGACAATACCGCATCGGTTAGCACAAGCGATCTACTAATACTCTTTGCACAATGGGGCACAGCAGGACCAGCCGACTTCGATGGCAGCGGAGCCGTAGGAACCAGCGATCTACTCATCCTCTTCGCCAACTGGGGGCCGTGTCCGTAGAGAAAGCACTAAGCACTTGTGAAGATAATTAACCCCACTTGACTCCCATGGATAGCAATCCATGGGGTTTCTTGAAATGGTGCTGGGTGCTGGTAAAGAGAAGATAAAAAAGAGAAGAACCCACCCCCGCGCCCCCTCCCTGGAAGGGAGGGGGATAAGAAAAGCAAAGACCCTCACCTCGCTTCGAGTCGCCTATGGAGACCTAGCCCTCTCCCGGGGGGAGAGGGGATAAGAGGGAGGCTATCCCTTATCCTCGCGCTGTGATTCCGCGCATGAAGCTTCTTTGGGTTAGTAGGAATACTATTAGTACAGGCAGGATGACAAGTACACTTGCGGCCATTAGGAGGTTCCAGGGTGTTGCGCCTTGTTGGGATTGATACATGTACAAGCCGAGTGAGAGTGTGAACTGTTCCTGGTGATTTAGAAAGACAAGTGGGCCGACGAAATCGTTCCAACTTGCGATGAATTGAAATAATATTACGACTGCTAATGCGGGTTTAGAGAGTGGTAAGATGATTCGCCATAGTATTCCCCAGCGCGAACAACCATCGAGCATCGCTGCTTCGTCGTATTGCTTGGGGATTCTCATAAAAAATTGGCGTAAGAGGAAGATGCTGAATGCTCCACCAAACCAGGCGGGCACCCACAGCGGTTTGAAACTTCCGATCCAGCCGAGTTGTTTGAAGAGGACGTAAAGAGGGGCCATCAATACGGGAAACGGCACCATCATCGTCGCTATAACCAGTAGGAACACGCCGTTGCGGCCTCGCCAATAGATGCGCGAGAATCCGTACGCAACAATTGAGCTTGAGATCACAATACCTAACACACTAAGTAGCGTAATCAAGAGCGTGTTCTTGAGATACAAGGGAAATTCCGCAATGGGATCGTTCCACGCACCTTTGTAATTGTCTATTGCGTAATTTGAAACGCCACGCCAATACTGCAAAGTAAACGGCGAAACCGTTCGCTGCACTCCATCATCACTCACCACATGCGGCAAGATTGATTGATCGGCTGCAAACACTTGATCTAGCGGCTTAATTGAAGTCGAGATCATCCAGAGAAGTGGCAGCAAAAATGTAGCGGCGACGATCAGCAGCGTTACATAGAGCGCGATACGCTTTGTAAAATAGCTGGCCGAGTTGGTAAGTTTGAGTTTCATGTGATTCGGTAATGAACAAAATTGCGAGACAGGCGAAGGATAATCGCAGTCAACCCAAGTACAGTTAGTAGCTGCAGCCAAGCCATGGCACTGGCATAACCCATACGTCCATAAACGAAAGCGTTTTCATATAGATAGATGGTGTAGAAGCGTGTCGAGTCCTCAGGGCCGCCTTGGGTCATAATATAAGGCACTGCAAAAACTTGAACAGACCAAATCAGAGCGATGATGATGTTAAATAATACTGCTGGTGAGATCATCGGGAGTGTAATGTGCCTGAATCTACTCAACGGTTGAGCTCCGTCGATGTTGGCTGCATCATAAAGTGAACGAGGCACACTCTGGAGAGCAGCCAAGCATATCACCATTGCCGCTCCGACTTGCCAAAGGCTCATCATGATCAGCGAGAGTAAAGCCCAATGTTTCTCGCCAAGCCAGTTTGGCCCATCAATTGAGAGCTTGGCTAGTAGGTTATTGATTAACCCCATCTCACCGTCATACAGCCACATCCAACCTAACGCTGCTGCAACGAGTGGGACAAGTGTGGGTAGAAACACAATAGCGCGCACTATGCCCACGCCTCGGAGTTTGTTATTTAGCAGTACAGCCAGGGCGATTGTGATGATGGTTGAGAGTAGTACCGAACATAATGCGTAGATTGCTGTAACTCTGACGCTTATCCAAAACACCGGGTCGCTAAAAAGTTCGCGGTAATTATCCAGGCCGATGAAGACGGGCGCTTCGAGAAGTGAGTAGTCGGTCAGGCTGTAATAAATACTCATCCCAATTGGCAATAGCATGAACAGCACAAACCCGACAATCCAGGGGCTGACCCAAATCAAACCGCGTAAGGTTTGAATTCCAACATGGTCGGCAGGTTTAGGCGTAATGAATTTCCGCAACATCACGGATATTTGCCGATCATGCTTTGTCGCTGCTTGCGACGGAGTGCAGAAGTATCAAGAAGTTGTTGAACACGATCTTGTGCGGCTTGTAATTGCGATCGTACATCCGCTCCAGCCCAAATCGCGTCGAAGGCACTTGCGATCATGTCCGCATATTGTTTCCAGACTCGAGTTTGCGGAGCAACACGCACCGCAGAGCTCTTGATGATGGCATCGTGAACATGCACATAACGATTGGGATGTTCATGGATGAATTTTTCGGAGACATTCATTAACGGCGAAGGTTTGGAGTGATCTGTCGCCAATTGCTCCTGTACATCCTGGCGTTGGGTATACAGCAGGAACTCAAATGCGGCCTGCGGATTAGGGCAACCACGCGGGATCATTATTACATCCGCCTCGAGGATGCCTGTCGGATGTGTTGGATCATACAGTTCCTCGACAACTGGAGCTGCGAAACAGCCGTAGTCAAATGTCGGCGCGTATGTCCCAATAAAATTCGCAATCCAAGGCCCTTGCAAGATCATCGAAACTTTTCCCAGCAGAAATGGATCTTGTGGCGAATGAAAGGTGCGATTAAAACTTGAACCAAATGTTTGTGCTGCCATTTTGCCGTACAACTTGGGATGATTTGCCACCCATTCATAAGCCGCGATATTTTCAGGCGAAACCAGTGTTGCCCGATTGGTTTGCTTATCGTAGAAAGTACCTCCAAACATTGCCGGCCAGAAGTGCGGCCACCAGTTGGGAATATTGGGCATGAAACCGGCGCGCTTAAGTGAGCCGTCATCTGCGAATTGTGTGAGTAGCTTGGCGTAATGATCGAATTCAGTCACCGTTGGCGGCGGACTATCAGGATCAAGGCCGACTTGGCGGAAATGCTCGCGGTTGTAATAAATCGCAAGGCTGTAACAAGTAGTCACCCCAGCCCATATTTTGTTTTCATAAGTCAGCAGATTCCACACCGCTGGTGCATAATGTTTAGGAAGTAATTGCTTGGTAGAATCAAGTTCATCAAGCGGCAGGATAGCGCCGGCTTCAGCAAATTGGGGTATGTTGAAATTAAACAACCCAACTAGGTCGGGAGGGTCTCCGCCGCCGATGGCGACCATCGACTTTGCAACGATATCGCTCATTGTTACACGTTTTACCCAGATTCGATTCTGTGAGTTATTGAATCGATCGACTATGCGTCCGAGAGCTTGGCCTTCAACGCCGGTCCATTTTTCCCAATAATTCAATACTACGCGACCACTCGGGATATCACGGACATGTCGCGAGCGATATGGCCAAACGGCAAAGCCCGCTCCTGCCGCGGCTGCAGTAACCAACATAGTCCGGCGTGTTATGTCGGCCGATTTTCCCATTTCTATTACAGCACGCTCCGCGACAAACAATCAGGAATAAACATGCTCTCATTCTAAGCATTCTCGTGGTCTAAACAACTTTGCGTAATAAGGTAATGCGGCCGATGGGGACCCATTCGGCAACGAGGATATCGCCAGTATGCAGGAAGATGGCATCGTGTGGGTGGACGAACTTGCCGGGAATGAATTTTTCGCGCGGGGCTCCGCGCAACTTGGAGGGATAACCATCGCCGAGGTGTACAACAACTTTGTTATCCTTATCAAGTAGTGTTACAACGCTATCAAGGTCGGGAACAAGCATCAATTCTCCACGAGTCTTGAAATGGCATGGTTTTCGGATGCCTTCGGTAACGAAGCTGTGATGTTTGCCATCGAGTGTTAGATATTGAATACGTGCGTTAGAGCGATCCGCCACAGCAAGTAGGGGTGTGCCGCTACGTTCATCAACCCACAGGCCGTGTGGGCAACTAACTTGTCCCTTATCACTTCCGGGTGTAGCAATAGTGGTAATGTACTTGCCATCTTTGGAGTAGCGGTGGATGTAGCTTGAGCCATAACCATCCCCGACATAAAAATCGCCGTTGGGTGCGAAGGCTACGTTAGTGGGGCGGTAACGATCAACACTGGGGTAGACCTCGGCTTGTTTGGGATAACTTTGTTGCCAGATACTCTTGCCCTTGAGTGTGGTTTTAACTACAAGCCTGCGCTTGATATCGCAGTGGTAGAGGAACTCTTCTGACCCTTCTTTGCGAATGTCGAGGCCGTGCGCACCGCCTTGGAAATCTTCTCCCCAGGCTGTGATATATTTCCCATCAGCATCGAACACGAGGACAGCGTTCTTTTCATGGCTGGATGCGTTAACCGTGTGCGCGACATAGATACGTCCCGATCGATCCTGACATAGGCCGTGAGTATCACCCCACGCAATTGTTTTAGGCGGCTTTAACCAATCGTGAATGACTTGGTAACGGTGCTCACCTTGGCCAAGGATGATGTGCTTGGACTCGGATGGATCTTGAGCGAAAACGCGCGGCACGATGTAGGTCGTTAGGGCTGCTGCGGCAGCTCGGCTGGTGAATTCACGGCGGGTGATGGTGGACTGCCTCTTATACATAGCAAACCTCCTGTATATAGACAAGAAGAGTGTACAGCCGCAGTTGATTTGTGAAAGTGGCCGACAGCACATAAAGCTGGCGAGTGTGTGAGGCTCTTGTTTAGCGCTCAAAAATGAGGTTGTGGATAGTTCGAGGCTCTTGTAATGGGAGTGAGATTTTTAGTGCAAAATCACTTTGACGTGGACATTGTGCTTTAGTGTGAGCAAGCCCATCCTTATAATTAGATACGCTAAAGGGAGAAATTAGGAGAAATTAGGGACAACGGGGCTGTTAAAAAAGTTGCTCTAAAAACTACTATTAGCTATAAGCCAAACCATATAAATCTATCCCCAATTTGCGAATAGTATGAGCAGATCGATCGTACTCACTTTGCCATCGCCATCCAGATCAGCAGGACAGTCGCTTTTTTCCGGGGGTGGGCATGGCCCCCAGTTGTCCAGCAGGGCTGACAGATCCGACAGGCCGACTATACAATCGCCATCGAGATCGCCCAGCAATGGGCCGGGTCCCCAGCGGGCCCAGTACGCCGAGACCTGCTCACCGGCGACGAGGAACTCGCCCCCGGCGATCAGCTCGCCGTTGTAAACCGTTAAGGCTCTCACGATAGGGTAGCAGAACTGGAACTGGACGTAGCATCCCTGGATCCCGCTGCCCAGGGGCGACCAGCTCAGGCCATCCCAGCGGGCGATGTAGTTGGCCCGCGTACCGCCGGCGGTGGTGAACTGGCCCCCGGCGATCAGCTCGCCGTTGTACACGGTCAGGGCATGCACGAAGCCCCAGCCTCCGCTCATCCCGTTGCCCAGGGGCGACCAGCTGGCGCCGTCCCAGCGGGCGATATAGTTGACTTCCGTCCCGCCCGCGGAGGTGAATTGGCCCCCGGCGATCAGCTCGCCGTTGTAGACGGTCAGACCAAACACATTGCCTGTCCCACTTCCCAGGGACGACCAACTGGTGCCGTCCCAGCGGGCGATGCGGCTAGCCGGCATCCCGCCGGCGGTGCTGAAGAAGCCCCCGGCGATCAACTCGCCGTTATAGATGGTCAGGGCCTTGACATGGTTGCTCATCCCGCTGCCCAGGGGCGACCAGCTCGCCCCGTCCCAGCGGGCGATCTTGTTGGCCGGTGTCCCGCCGGCGGTGGTGAATGTGCCTCCGGCGATCAGTTCGCCGTTGTACACGGTCAGCGCCCACACGGAGTCGTTCATCCCGCTGCCCAGGGGCGACCAGGATTTTCCGTCCCAGCGGGCGATGCGGTTGGCCTCCGTCCCGCCGGCAGTGGTGAAACCGCCGCCAGCGATCAGCTCGCCGTTGTAGACGGTCAGGGCAAACACAGTGCCGCTCATCCCACTGCCCAGGGGCGACCAGTTCGTGCCGTCCCAGCGGGCGATGCCGATGACCGGCGTCCCGCCGGCGGAGTTGAAGTCGCCTCCAGCGATCAGCTCGCCGTTGTACACCGCGAGGTCAGTAACGATAGGGGAGCATTCCCCCTTGCCTGGCCCCTGCAAGCATCCGCCAATCCCGCTGCCCAGGGGCGACCAGCTCGTCCCGTCCCAATGGGCGATGTTGCTGACGGTCGTCCCGCCGGCGGTGCCGAACCGGCCTCCGGCGATCAGCTCGCCGTTGTACACCGTCAGGGTGCGCACGGATGTGAATTGCCCCCCTGGCATCCCGCTGCCCAGGGGCGACCAGGATTTGCCGTCCCAGCGGGCGATGCGTTCGGCCGGCATCCCGCCGGCGGTGGTGAAGGAGCCGCCGACGATCAGCTCGCCGTTGTAAATGGTCAGAGCGAGCACACTGCCGCCGCTCATCCCGCTCCCCAGTGACGACCAGGTAGCGCCGTCCCAGCTTGCAATGGTGAACCCGCCCCCGGCGATCAGCTCGCCGTTGTACACGGTCAGGGCCGACACGCCGCCGATCATCCCGCTGCCCAGGGGCGACCACTGTGCGCCGTCCCAGCGGGCGATGTGGTTGGCCTCGGTCCCGCCTGCGGTGGTGAAGTTGCCCGCAGCGATCAGCTCGCCGTTGTACACGGTCAGGGCCAAAACGCCGCTGTTCATGCCGCTGCCCAGGGGTGACCAGGTGGTGCCGTCCCAGCTGGCGATGTAGTTGGCCTCGGTCCCGCCTGCGGTGGTGAAGGAGCCCCCGGCGATCAGCTCGCCGTTGTACACGGTCAGCGCGTAGACCCAAGGGTACTCGCCGCCCATCTCTCTGCCCAGTGCTGACCAGGTGGTGCCGTCCCACTTGGCGATGTGGTTGGCGAACACGTCGCCCGCGATAGTGAATTCGCCGCTCACGTACAGGGCCGGGCCGGTGCCGTCGTCATAGACCGCCGCAGCGTACCCCCCATAGCCGTTCAACCCCGGCACACCCTGACCCGGTAGCCACTGTTCAGTGCATTGGGCTGAAACCGGTTGCGTGGCGAAGAAAACGGCAATGAGAATTACGAAAAGTCTTTGAAAATGACGAATCGTGTACATAGCTAGGCCTCCCATTTGTCTCGAGGCCTCACGCCGGTCGCCTGCCATAGGTCCATGGCCGCCCCCGGATGGCAGGTGCCTCCGTGTCGGCCGGACGGTAACAGTCTACCAAAGACTTATCCTTGTTGTCAAGCAAAATCACGACCAATTCTGATCCCGATGGAATCGGGACAGGTGCAATCGGGACGGCTTTATGGCCTCTCAAGCCTAAACAGGCCGTTCATTAACCCCAATTTGCGAAGAGCAATAGCAGATCGCTTGTGTTTGCTACATTATCACCATTTAGATCAGCAGGACACTCGCCTTTTTCCGTATGAGAGATGGTACCCAATTACTTAGTGGAAATTGGGGACAGTGGAGCTGTTGAACCTAACGAAAGACGTGCGAATCCAGCATGATAGTTGTGGCAAGACAGACAATTGTCACCTGCCTTGTCGGGTAAATGACATTGGGAACAATTGGATTTGTTGATGGCGTCGAAAGAATGGAGAACTTGGGTTGGATTTGTATGCGAGTACATCGTCTTCCACTGCCTCGTGTCATCAGCTGCTGAATTGAGTGTGTGACATGAAGTACAGTCGCTAAGGCCGGCAAGGTTCAGGTGTGGCTTGTGAGTGAAAGTGTTGAGGCGGTGCTTGGCAGACAACCCGTTACTTGCGGTCCAGTTTATCACGTATCGATTTGAATCCCCACCTACCGCTTCAACGCTGTGACACTTCATACATCGGCCCGGCGACTTATATTCAATGGTTTCGCGTCCAATCTCGTCGAATATTGACCTGGTAGTATTAGGAACGGCGGTACTGCGTGCGTCGGCAGTTACATCAAGCCAAGCACGAAGAAACGTGTCTGCGTGTCCAGTTGGACGGTATCGAAGCGAAAAGTCGTTATCATCTATATGCCACTGCCCAACGGTAGCGAACTCATTGAGAAGTGATCGCATCCTGCTTAATTCAGCATCTAACGCCTCGTTGGCAGTTGCAGTAAGCGTTTCACCTGGCACATCATCTTCAAGCAGATCGTCGTCCAGTATATCTTCATCATCAAGTAATTCTTCATCCTGCGCAGCGCCACCTTCCTGGTCGTCGAGCAGGTCATCATCAAGAAGGTCTTCGTCATCATCAAGAAGATCATCGTCGTCAAGAAGTTCATCATTGTCATCTGCCGGCACAATATCCTTAGGCTTGGCCGGTTCATTGACTTCGTCAATAGCGTCCGTTGTGGGCAGCGGTCGCTCTCCTGCCTCATAGCGCTGAACATCATTCATCAGGTTAGGTAGCCAAAGTTCCGCAGCAGCACGGAGATTTACCTGCCACTGCGTTTCGTTGCTGCGCACACCAAGCGTAGTGTTATCCGGCGCAAGCCCACTCATCGCTGCAAGTTGTCGAGCGGAAATCTTGTCGCCGAGCGCTCGTGTGAGCCTTGACTCCAGAGCAGGTTGCCCACCTTGTATTAGCTCATACAGTAAACTTTTGATTGCCCACACCAAGCGACCGGCGGCTTCCACCGTTTGCTCATCCGCTGAGGAAAGATCCGCTAGGCTTGATCCTGATGCGCGTAGAGTGTTCAAGTCTGCTGCGACTTCCTTATCTACCTCGAGCAGAAGGATCATAAACCAGGTCATCTCATTCTCATCATCAAATGCATCTGCCGGCCAGGGGTCATTGCCTAGCCAAGTGTGGTGTTGCTCCAGCGTCGTGATCGCCACACTTGGCAATCTAAGAAAGGCAATTGATGGCTCGGACAGGCCTGCACCATGTATCTCATCCGCATGGTGATGACAGGATGCGCAGCTGGTATCGAAGCCTAGTGTTTGCATGCGCCTGCCAGCACCATCAGGAATGTGACACGTCGTGCAGTCAATAGGTGAAGTATCAGCGTATTTGTCTTGGCGAAAGTAGTGGCGCAAATGTGTAACATGATTGAAAGCTATTGATGATCGCTTGACAAATGGATAGTCCGAGGTGAATTCGGGGTGACCGTTGGCAAAGGACGCAAATTGCTGCTGATGACAAGTCTGACAGCGCGTGTTGTCCATAAAGGTAATGTCGAAGGAGCGACCGCGATGTTCATTGTGGCAGGTCGAACAGGCAATGGATTGCCAGGCGCTATTGTCATTGCCTGTAAGTTGCCGAGCCGCCCACATACGAATTGGCGTGCCATCTTTGTTGTCTTGGCCCTGCACTGCAACAGCTGAAACCTGTCGTAGGGATTCGGGCGGAAGATTGTGCGCCAAATTCGGAAACTGCAATATATGGTGACAATTCAGACAACGCTCGGAGTCGCTTTGCAACAATGTGCTTGCAACTGAGGATGAATCGAGCATCACTTGATTGTTATGTGCGTCAGCATGACAAGCGGTGCAGTTTTGATCATTAATTCCATGAGAAGCTGAAAGCAATCCAGGCGAAAGAAATTCCCGATTCCACGGCCCGAAAGCAAGGATAAGAAGCGCGCCAAGGGTGATTGCGCTAACTCCCCAAACAGTAATCGCACGTTTGGCGCGCAAGCTTCGTACCGGCTGACAAGTCGGGATTGGTCGAGAGCATTTACCATCAGGCATAGGGCCTTGTTCACACTGCGCGCCACAACTTGCAGCGCGGGTGCAATGCCAGCGATCACCTCTACGCTGGGGCGCACATTCCGAAGTGCCATGACAACGACCACGATTATCCGGTCCGCGATGACAGGCATCTCCCTCAGCCGCCCAACCACATACCCACTTCTGCGTTGGGCGCTCATATCGACTCTTGTCGTGATCGAATTGTTGTAATTGTTCGATCACCAGGCGCTTCCGATGAATGTATATACTGTTAGCACATGAGCCGCTGTAACGATCAGTAGCGCATAGGTTAGGGGGATGTGTACGAACAACCAGCACTTAAGCGATCTTTGAGTAGCAAATTGAAAGTCAAGGTCATCCTTGATCTCCACCAACCGGACAATCTGCGCCAGAAAGTCGCGCTCGGTTGCGTTCAGATAACGCTCCAGAGCATTAAGCTCGTGCAAAAGACGATGCCTGTGGCGGCTAACTCCGACAAGATGGGCCAATGTGTTGCACGGACCATGGAAAAATCGGATCAATGTTGATGAATAAAAGTCGGCGATGGTTGGAGCATTGCTTTGTGTCACGGTTTGCAGCACAAGCTCTTCTGCTTGCTCACGGACTTGTTTGTAATGTAAGGGTATCCGTTCATAAAGAACACTCTCTCCTCGTCTGGTAAGTCGAGGTGCCGCCGTGCGCGAAAGCAGTATTCCCACAATCCCTGTTCCTGCAACCGCAAGGTATATGACCGCTAGAATAGACTCTAACCAGCCGTTTGGAACTCGAAACCCGATGTGGACGGCGAATAGCGCCAGAGTCAACCACCCCGCGTAAAGGTGAATCTGCAACCACAACGATGAAGACCCCAGCGGTAGAAAGGTTAGCAATTTGCGGACGTTGTATGCAGCAAGAAGAATGAACAAGGATGCCAGAGTCCATCCGGAGATGAATGTTGTTTCAATCAGTGTTGCCAGTGACAGCCACCACGCCAAGAAGATGGCGATCGCAATGACCATGGTTATTCCCACATTAATCCAAAGGCGCGTTGCGAGTCTTTTCATCGATTCACCCACTTCGCAAGAGCCTCATGATCGGTCATATCGATCCGAACCAGCGCATCATGCGGGCACGCTCTTTGACAAGCGGGTCCGCCAAGTTGATCTGAACAGAGATCGCACTTGGTCGCTTTGGCAATAGGCAGGTTAGTACTCTCTTCAAGCACAACGCGCCCCTTATTATCTGTGATCTCCACCATACGGATGTTGTTGTAGGGACAACTGTTGGCGCATGTAGAGCAACCAATGCAGGTCAAGTCATTGATCACAACTTGCCCACCTTGTGGATCGCGGTGGATTGCTCCTGTCGGGCAGCCGATCATGCAAACCGGGTCGGCGCAGTGCATGCATGCGTTGGCGACCATGTAATGATCAAACGTCGGACCGTGCCGCACGAAGCGCGGATTGTTATCATGAGTATCGGCGCAGGCCCGGACACAATCGTCACAGCGTGTACATCGATCGAGGTCAATGAGCATCGCCGCAGTGCCATTCATGAAGCGATTTTCGACTATGAACTCGAGTAAGCCTGTGTCAATCTCTGTCTGTGATTGCACACTATGATCGATTGAAACCTGATCTGGCTTTTGATGTGCTCGGTGGCGTTGAGCTACTGATAGCACAAATTGTTCCACGGTTACAGTCGGAATCCGTAGCACATCCACGTATCCAACAGCCCTCAATGTCGAGCGTAAAGGGACTGATTGCTCAATGTTAGCACTGTCGACTATCTCGTCGAATCCGAAAACGTGGCCTCGCCCGAGATAGCTCATAGTTCGTTCGCCATTGCCGAAGCGGCAACTCTGGCGCGCAAATCCCGCACGAATAAGAATCACGCCATTGGGATAATTACCTTCTTGGGCAATGATCGGTTCATGTGCTAGCCGCCGCGCAGGATCGGCCTCCGCGATCTTTTTATATGATGCGTACCAATCGAACTCGCCGTAGGTCTCGAAAACTGTCTGCTCGGCAACGTTAGCTAGCTGTTCTTCCGTGAGATGACTGAAGATAGGCGTGGAACGTAGATGCGATGACAAACTGCGCTCTCGGTAAAGGCGATCAACGTGCTCGCGCAATTCAGTTGCTCGACGGCGCAGATCTCTAAAACCCTGCCAGCGCAGTTCCAGAAGTTCACACTCAGTATCGGCAAAGAGGGTGGCAGATCGGGGGATCCGCGAGAGAGCAGCAAGTTCGCCAAAAAATTCGCCTGCGCTAATACATACAGTTTGGCTGCCCTCGAGGATTCTTGGAACATCTTGAAGGAACACACGAGTGTCGGTGCCGGTTCCACGACGAGCTGCGAGCGCTTTTGTGTCATAGCCTGACAGGTCGCGTTGCTCCACGCCCCGGTGGTTGGTCCACAACTGGGCCACGGCCTGAAAGACACCCTTTTTCTGCGACTTCTTGCGACCGAGGACTTCTTCGGGAAGCTTGTCCAAAGCTACACGCACATCTCCTTGCATAATAAAAAACAAGGAATTGCCGTAATCACCTTCGCGAACGATGATGTCGCCTGGATTGTAACGTTCGATTCGACAGTCATTTAGAATGATGTCATGTAGCGGTGTGGACGGGGGGAATGAACTTGCGTTGATCGCAGAGAACGGCTCCATGTCAAGCACTCGGCGGACATCGGCATCTGTCATCTCAGGCCCGAAGGGCACATCCCATCGCTTGGGTCGTTGGACGGCCATCGCTGTGTCGGCCATTGTTGTACCTCTTCAGAAGGCTTTCTAAAAGTCGTTAGTCAGTTCTGAGCCACACCTCGATAATCTGCGACAATAGGGAGAAGCGAATCAATCGCCGCGAGATCCGACCCGTCGTGCTGGTTTGCGAACGCCTTGGTTGCTTGGGAAACCGCATCAGCAACATCGATAAGGCTAGTGAGGCTGGATAGGGAAATCTTCAACTTACCGGCATGCTGTGGTTTATCTCCAGCTTCACGGCGTGGAACCGCAGTTAATGCTGTAGCTACTTGGGAAATAGAATGAGCTGACTGAATTTTATCGAGTTTCTTAAGTACGTTGTTGACTCGCCTCATCATTGCACTGAGATATTTACCCTTTTTCTCCGCCTTGGCAAGTGCTCGTAAACTGAACTCAAGATCAGTCAGGTGGCCTACTACGAACAGCAAACGCCGACGATCTGCTGTTGCTTGTCGATTCTTTTGATCCGGCGAATAGAAATAGTTATGCCGAACTTCACCTTGAGACCACGCGACAAGCTCGAATGCGCTCCCAGCCGGATGCCCTCCTACGTTGACGAGCGATTCATTGGGAACGGTGTGGCATGTATAGCAGTTCTTGGCGATGCGATAAACCTGAGCCGACCGCAACATGCCCGCTTTGTCGCACGCTTCCAAACGTGTGGTCTTGTGTTCCGCCGTTTCGTTATCGATATTGAATTCCTTACCTCCGTAGTCTTTGTGAACGTCAATCCAGTCTTGCGCGGGGCCGTGGCACGATTCGCAAGAGACCCCTGCAAACGGCTTGGCTGCCTCATCCTTCCATCTCGAGGTGTAATGACACGTCAAGCACAGATCATTTCGCTTGATCCCCTTGGTATAGCCCATTTTCTTGGCAATTTCCTTGGCCTTTGCGTTGCGGTGCATTGTGCTCCAAGTTGCAAAATGCGTCGATTGTTTCCACGCTGCAAACTCCGATGCGTGACATTCGCCGCAAGCATTTGCACCAGAGATTTTTGACAGACTGGCCTTCACATCATCCTGAGATACCTGTGGCAGAATAGCGAAGTCAAAAGAAGATGCGCTGTTGTGTTCTATGTTTGGATCTGCCAGCGCCATTGCGGCACCACCGATGATGCACGCAATGATTAACATTGCAACAAATGCGCTACAGAAATACGGTCCAAGAACAATCGATGTGCAGGTCTTCTTCATAGGATGTTTGCTTTCAAATCTATGCATGGAGCTCCAATGGTCCCTTGGGAATACATATACAAGCCAGACACGATCCTTCCTCAGTCTCAAAGCCGGGTTCTGTAGTATACTCTATGTCGCCTGAGCGAATAGCTGTCAAACAGGTTCCGCAGTTGCCGGCTCGGCACCCGAAGTCTATGGCCACATCGTTCATCTCAGCAAAATCGAGCAGCGAATCGGCCTCAGGGTCCCACTGGCAGGTCTTTGAAGACTGTGTGAAAGTGACATCAAATGTCTCAATTCCCTCAGCACGCTTCTCGGGTGCACGTAGCTTTTTGACCGTTGCTGGTCCAAACGATTCATAGTGTACGCGACTCGAAGGCACGCCCCAAGTGTCGAGATCCGATGTCAAAGCGGCCATCATCGGAGGCGGCCCACAAATGAAGAAGTCGTAATTGTTGGAGGGCAACACACGCCGCATAAGATCTACGCTAACCCGGGCGGCATGATGGTAGTGAAGATCGCTTTGGTCAATCCCATCACGCGGATCGCTATAACACACATGAAGGTGAATATGGTCATGCTGGATATTCAGTTGCTTTAAGTGCTCGGCCATAATATGTTCATCGCTGTTGCGTACACCATAGAAAAACCATGTCTCGCGCGTGGAGTCGCTCTGTGCGATGGCATTGAGCATGCTGAGCATTGGTGTAATGCCCACTCCGCCCCCGATGAGAACTACAGGTGCGTCGGCGGACATGTCGAGGAAGAAGTGCCCCGCAGGCGCCTTGACATCAAGAATGTCTCCTTCATTGATTTGTTCGTGGAAGTGGCTCGACACCAGTCCAGGCGGGGCCTGGGGATTGTCACGAGGCGGTGGTATCCGCTTGATTGTGACGCGGTAATGAGGGTTGTC
Organism: Planctomycetota bacterium; assembly: GCA_022574595.1. Lineage (GTDB taxonomy): Bacteria > Planctomycetota > Phycisphaerae > Phycisphaerales > SM1A02 > JACZRS01. Next base: position 142,980 of record JACZRS010000003.1, read on the forward strand.
TGGTGAATCGGAAAGTGAGTAGCAACGGATCAGGGGCTTACTCTGATGTTGCAGGTGCAGTTCGAAGGTGAGATACTGTCCGGGTTTGAACCATGGGATGGCTTTCTGATCGTGGGGCACGAGATAAAAGGAACAGATTCCGCCTCCCTCATCGACTTTTCGCTTGACCTCGAATTTGCGATATCCCTGCCAAGTGTGTGCAGACTGCTCAAGCTCAGCGCGATTCCGCTGCGCTGCCCCAACGCGATGTCTCATCAAGTCAACCACCAGGTTCCGCCGCTGCACATCGTTGATAGTTCGGCGTAAAGTTCCGTACAGCGCTACCATGCCTTGTGCCGCTATAAGCACAACTATGATCACGCCTAAGATCCAGAGAATTTCCACCATATCACGCGCCTTCTTAAATTTATTCATCCAGCCAGTCAGAATTTGAACTGCAGTTCCACGCGCGCCCCCCACATGTTATCACCTTCTTCGGGAATACCGCCGAAAACATCAAACTGCAAAATAGTATTTTGGCCCATGGCTTGTTGATATCTGGCGCCGAGCGCCAGCATGTCCTCATTTCCTCCATCGGTGCCTGAGCGCCCTCCCGCCTCGATGATCAATTGCTTTCGAGTGTGATCGAAGAACATCTGATACCCAAGGGCTGCGCCGACGGACTCATCCGCACGGTTTCCCAGTGCCGCCCCATATTGTCCGATTCCAACCGCTGCAAAGAGGATACCGGTCCTCCCAAGAGGTCCACCCGCATCCGGTCCGCGCGCCGCCGAAGCAAACTCGTCAATTCCCCAGAAGCCATTGACATAAACCAGGTCTTGGGAATGTGGAGGCGTCCAGGAGACTTCTCCGAAGAATAAGTATCCATCGCTGACTTCGGGCGATTCACCATTGATTGCGTGTGAACCCAGTACGCGAAATGCAGTGTTGAAATGGTCTATTCTTTGTATCGCCCCAGCACCCCAGTATAAGCCGTCAGTGCTATCATCATCATCTTGAATGTAGATTGCATCGAACTGGTAGGTGCTGGTTGGGAAATCTGACTCCGTGAACAATGCGAACATATTTGTTCCGCCATCCTCATCATTGTTATCCCGATGGATGTTATCCCAGCCGTAAAAAAAGGTCAGCCTCAAATCGGAGCCACCCTTGGGGACAAGCGTATCGCGCACCAGAGCCACGCCGTCGATTGTGTCGTTGATAAGCAAGCCTTCCTGAAACACTATCGGTTGTCTACCGACGGAAAATCCCCAGTCGTTGCTTGAAAAATCAGAGCGATCGAGATTGGGAAACAACTCACCAAAGTCGCCTTCAAAGAACAGAGTGGTAACTCTACCGTTGAATTCGTCAAACCAGCCGTCCGCACCAGCGCCGGGTTCAAAGCCATAACCGGTGAAGCGTCCGTCCTGATCCAACGGCCTCAGCCCGACGAGTAAGCGCTCAGTGCCGGTAAGCTGCAAATTGCCGAATAGATCCAATCGATGAACCCACTCGCTGAATTGGGTGTGTCCATCATCAAATGTTTGCAGTGCGCTGCGGTAGGTTCCGTAAACAAGGAAAGAGGGTTGCCACACGGCGCCACCAGGCACTTCAAAGCCGGGATCCAACGTACCGGTCCCGAGGAATGGAGCACCCAGCTCAAGGATCGGCTTGGGTCTCTGCGGAAATCCTTCGAGTTTCAGTGGGATTGGTTCATCGGGAAATCGGCTGGTGCTTTGCTGCTCTTGATCTTTATCTTGATTCTGTTCACTGCTCGGTGCATCTTGCCCCAACGCCGCAGTTACAAGGCATCCTAAGGCAAGCCCCAATTGCGCGCAGAATATCCAAGACCGTGCTTTGTACTTATGCGAAATTCTTCGTACCTCTTGCCTCACTCGAGCCTTCTCCTCGGGTTACTCTAACTAGTGCTGTGTCTCTGGACCTTGATCAACATCGATCGTGATGTTCTTCTCCCACACTACTATGTGTCCCTCTCTGATTCCATCAGCCAACTGTCGCGGCGTCATGTCGTAATCAATTCCAGCCAGAGTAATCTCGCTGAGTAAGTTGATGGGAATCATTGACGCGATGAGCTTGATGTTGGCGGTATACGGCCCGTTGCCGGTAAGCTGCGATCCCTCAACTGTGTAATGCGGCCATCGCTCTTGTAATGGCGCGATGGTTTGTCGATGCTTACGCGCTCCAGCAGGTCGGCCGTAAATGATCGTCGGTCTTGACTCGGGTCGCAGGAATGGCAAGGGATCTAGCGAATAGTTGATGGGCAGAACTTGCTCGCGCTCTCCACCGCGAACATTGCGCGTTATGAATTTCGACTGTAAACTAAAGAGTTGATTATCCAGCGGCAACTCGCCGTTGTGAACATACAATGAATGTAGATCACGAACATCACCGTTGGGATCCAGATCGCCGGATTGCATGACAACTTTACCTGCACTGTCAGTAACTGTTACCTGCAGGAACACGACTCGCTCAGCATCGAACCCAGTGGGAACCTCGTGGCCATCTGTCCCGTTGCGCACCTGCACCTTGAACTTGATTCCGGTTTGATCGGCGTTAAGCGTTACGATGTCGCCTAGAACGTAGCCTACTCGGAGAATTGCCACACGCTGCTGCTGACCCCAAGCGAGCAACTCCAGATTTTCCTGGATTATGTCGCGCGCATCATACCTATCATCAATTGATTCCCAACGCTGGGGAAAGACATAATCTTCCGAGACGGTGTCCTCAAAGTCATCGGTTCCCCATCCTGCCTTGTGATCGAAGGTCAACCATTCACGAATGGTTGCAAGTCCTTCCACAGTCGGATCGTCCTTCTCTGATTCTTCTTTTACTGCCTTGGCATTAAGAGGAAAGATGCCGGGATGTATGATTGGATAATCAGGACCGGCAAAGTAGTGATTGGTGATCTTGCGATCGACTGTTGGTTTGCCACCGATGAATGCAGCCGGCCCTGTTTCATAGCCCGACGCAACTCCAGGCACTACACCCATGTGACAATCCTGGCAGCTCACGCCGCGCCCAGCCGCAGGTGATTGTTTGTATGAACTAAACGCTTCCTCCAAACGAAAGCCATTCACCAGCGTGACATCATGGCAAGTTCCACAAAATCCCGACTTGTCAATCTGAAAGAATTTGATCGCTTCTGTGTGAATCTTGCGCCCGGCTTTGTCAGGCGTGGTAACGACACTATATATGTCGGGATTGGCCAATACGCGCGCAAGCTCATCGTTGCCGGTAGGGCCATAGATTGGTGAGAGAATATCACCTTCGACGATGGCAATGCGTCCGCTGATTTTCCCGTATTCTTTGTTGACGCGATGACAAACGATGCACGTGACACCCTCGCGCGAGGTCGGATGACGATCGATGTTGCTCATGAACGCTGGCTCACCCAGATTCATGCCGACAGGAGAATGGCAGCGAATGCAGAAGTCACCGTTTGTACCGTTGGTCAGCATAAGAATTGTCCCGTGCATCGCGTTGAAGACAGGGCTCATTTGTGCGTATGCATGCTGCGAGACTGACCATTCTCGATACTGCTTTGGATGGCAGCTTGAGCACGCTGTCGCAGATGGGAATCGATTCGCCAGAAACACCTCAGCGTGCAATTGATTCGCCGTCTCCTGAACGACTTGATCCTTGTTATCCTTTTCTGGATCGTCACCTTCATCGAGAAGATCATCGTCATCACCAAGAAGATCGTCATCATCATCAAGGAGGTCATCATCCTGATCCTGAGCATCTTGCCCCTGAACTCCGCCTGATCCATCTAACCCTGTAGAAGGAACCAGCGATGCACCGACCATAGCTATTCCTAAAAGACAAATCATTATCAAAGATGGTGCGGCTAATGCCAGTGCGCATCGGTCAGTTCGCATGATCTTTTCCTCCATGTTTCACCCTCCGTGATCGGAGCCATCGGCCGAGACGCGAAGCTTACATTACGCTATGCCTGCTTGGAGTCGTTTCAGCACATGCAATGTACCCGGTTACTGCGTGAATTGTCAATCATTCGGGACCTAGCGTGGCATCATATAAAGGCCTGAGAGGCCACAAAGCCGTCTTAATTCCGCTTGTCCCGATTGCACCTGTCCCGATTCCTTCGGGATTGGGATAAGGAATGGTCGAGGTTTTTCTTGACTACAAGGACTAGTCCTTGGTAGACTATTACAGTTCTGTCGACACGGAGGCTTCTACTTTACGAGGGTAGCCATGGACATTCTGCAGGCGACAGCTGATGATGCGCGGCAGTGGAAGATGATGTACTCGCAAACAGATCCAGCGCAAATTCTTCATACCTTCGACCCCATCAATAAATCCAATTATTCGGCTTGTCACGTACCGGAGCAGGCGAGTGATAATTGTTTGTCTTGCCACAACTATCACGCTGGATTCGCAAGTTTCTCGTCGGTTTCAACAGCGTTTACCAAGTAGCGGCTATCGACTTTAATCCTTCTCGCCAATTGAGGTCGGTTACCATAGCCCGCAATTCCATCATGCCGTATTGAACTCTGACATATAGCAAAAGGTAACGAGCAAACAAACATCTCTCGCTGTGAACTATACCAGCCTTTTTATAGGACTTTGGAATGCGCTACCGTAAATTCTCGAACGTGGTCGCGTAGCACCGATAGTAGGGGCTGTTGTTGAATAAAAACTAAATGAAATCGATATCGGATCCATTCATAGAAAGCTAGCACCATGTCACGTTGGATCTACGTTGAGTCGTTGGAGGACGAGAATGGAGTAACGTTCCGCCACCTGATCGTAGATGCCATCGACGAGGACGAAGCATTTAGCAAAGGCGTGGCGCTTATTGGGCCTTGCCCTCCGTCAGTCAAGTTGAACAATCACGTAATCAAGTTTGATGGACGCGGTGATGCCAACGATACAGGAAGACGCGCTGTAGGATGACTGGTTAGGCATCACCGGCCCTAACGACGCGGCATCTTCCAGATGAGTGCTCCGCGGAGACGTGACCTATCAATTGCTTCTGTGATTTCGGGACGATTCACCTATTGGTAGACCAACGGACTTGACAATGACTGAAAACGACCAAGAACGCCAGGGCACCGCAAAGAGCGAAGCAGATCACCTCACTAAACGGGTGGCGTTATACATCGCGTTCCACTATTTGCTTCCTGTGCTGTTGGTCGTGACGCTTGCACTTGCCTTATTTGCCATATTCTTCTGGTGGTGGTGGAACGTTCAATCAATAGGAGTCAGCCGAGAAGCGGCATTGAGCTGGTTCTCCGTAGCCGTCAGTGTGGTAATCATTAACTCTATCCTTCTCGTTTTCCTTAACCGTGAAGCTAAAGGCACTCTCAGACAGATCGAGAAGTCATCGTCGGATCATTACGAAGAACTTCAACGTTACATACGAGAAAAACTTAGTCCAAGTATACACGTATTAAACGGGAAAAAAGCAATACGACAGGAAGCCACAGTGCTGCTCGAAGGCGCTCCGGAGGAAAAGGTCGATCAGGCGCGTTATATAACCTACTTCGGCGCTGCCTCGCTTGGCCCCACCCCTGAGGAGGAACTCGCTTTCAAGGAAGGGGAGGTAGAGGACGTCGACAACCATCCAGCCGTGACCTTTAAAGGCGCCTTTTACAAGGCCCTGGCTGCACCCGAACCTGTTAGAGTTGACCGCTATCTACAATTATTTAGCCTTGAAGCATTCAGGGATCGAAGCGAATCTCAGCGTTCGGACTACATCCGCTGGCTGACCAAAGAGATTGGTCTCCTGAAAACACATCGTTGGTATACCCTGTGGGATTCGAAACGAGCCTTACCTTTCGGGAGTACGCGCAGCACTATCGTCACAAGGCAGGGCTTCCTAGACATCATTGGGACGAGCAAAGACGACAAACTCAGCGGTGTACTGGTAAGAGGTCCTGAAATTGCGAAATTGATACACGATCGGACCATTGATTTTTTAGAAGCAGCTAAAAAGAAAGAAAATTTGCCCAGGGATATTGGCCAATGTCAACCGGAGAGATTGCTTAAACTAGAAAACGACTACAAAAAGCGGATAGAAGAGATCCATAAAACAAAACGAGCCGAAGAACGTCGCGGCGCAGGGCAATAATTACTTTGTTACATGCAACACAAACTCTCGCCACGACCGGGGGAACCTCCGTAATCATAGATATATCACTTGTCGAGCAACTAACGCTGCAAGACTTGGCGACATGGCCAGTAGTTGCGTCCTTCTGTGCCTTGATCGTAACCGTCGGGATCCTCCTTGCCGTTCCAGTTCGTCTAAATGAACACGAGCAGATCGGTCTTCGTCTTTCCAAGGCTTTACTTTACTCGGCGGTGATCCAAGTTGTGCTTGTTCTGCTTTGGCACGCACTTGTCGTGGCGGATACCAGCTTCTTTTTGCGGCAAATTGAGGAAGCGGGAAAGTTACAAGAAGGGAAGGCATCCCCAGCATTAGCGATGTATATCGCTCCAGTCAGCGTAAGGTTTTCAGGTGCGCTCGCATTGTGTACATGGACGATGGCGATCCTGCGAATGCTCTGGAAACTCGAATGGAAGCTTCCTACCCGCATCGGAATTACGGTTGCACTGTTATCAGTGCCACTAATCTCAGCGTTCTATCCAGGTGGTATCGCACGATTTCTTACAACCATGAGCGGGCTCCCTGGCGAAGGATCGTCCCTGTCGGCCTCCAGCTTCGTGAAGAGTGCCTACGCCTTCGTCAGCACTTTCGTATTGACTTCGTACTATGCAGAAGTTTGTCTGATCTCTCACAAGAAAAAACCCACGGAAGGTGTCGCCGTAGGTCTTGATCCGGAATCGTATGCCCGAGCCATGTCTGTGGTGTGTATTACCATGTCAGTAATCGCGGCCGTAAGTTTTGCTGGAGCCAACCTCTCCGGCCTGGGCCTCTTCTCAGGTTTGGTGGGAGCCGGATTGTCATTCGCGTTGCGGGACCTTCTCAACAACGTAGTGGCAGGCTTAATTCTTGCTTGGGACAAAAGCATAAAGACTGGAGATGTCGTTGAGCTCGCTGACGGGTTTACTGGTGAGATAAAAAGACTGTCGCTGCGGTTCACGCAGATTAGAAACAGAGATCAAATTGATGTCCTGGTCCCCAACTCCGTACTGATCAGTAAGGAGCTCAAGAACCTTACCCATGAAGCGAAGGAAGTACGACTCGACGTAGATGTCCGTATCAAATGGGATGATTTTGAGCGAGCGGCCCACATCGCTGAGGAGGCGTGCCTTCGCATTGACCGGGTATTGAAGAGAGCTGACAAGCCACCGAAAACATTTTTCGTGAGGCAGGGGGACGGGGCATGTGATCTCAGAATAGCCTTCTGGATAAATACTGCGCATAAAGGAATTTCAAACGTGAAATCAGACGTGTTTTTCGAGATCATGCGAGCCTTTAAAGAAGCGAATATCGAGCTCCCGCTGCCTCATCAAGCAGTTCATGTTTTGGGTGTGTCCTCCAAGTGAATCCCCCTAGAATACCTCGTACTATCTAGAAACTCAGCCGACATAGGATTTGCCACATCCATCCTCCGTGAAGTTGTACACAATTATTATTATCTAAACTGATACTTTTAAACATCCCCATAGTCCCTGATTATTAAAATTGAGTGACGTTGGGGACGCTGCGCGTTCCGGATTCTATCGGGACTAAACGGCTGTCGATTATTTAGACAGACAGACAACAGTTTCTTAGATGGTTACACTTGTGCCTCACTTTATTTATAGATTAGGGACCGTCACCTATATTTCATGGCTTTACGCACGGTTGGCCTTTATATACCGGTCTAATTGATCCAGGTGAATTAGATCATGACTTGCGTGTCGATTAAGCAAATACGATAGTGTAACTTCGCCTCCACCCATGCGCTGGTGTGGGCGAGATAGTTCCTCTGGGCTCAGTGATTCATACTGCTCAATATTCATATTGCGCAGCAGCTTGAAGCGCTGTATTAGCTGTTTTGGATCTTTATCGTTGTATTTCTGCTTTGCAACCCATGTTTCCTGATCGTAGCTGCTCAGCCAGGCTTCCTTGTCAAACCGCGTAGTGCGAATGCGGCAGGCTGTGGCAATTTCGTGATCAACGAGGTGGCCTAGGATTTCGATCGGTGTCCATTTGCCTTCAAATGGCCGTTTGCGCATAACCAAATCGTTCGTCTCTTCAATTAACCTAGACAGATCATTTTCCGTTTGGCGCAATACATCTATGGGATCTCGCTCACCAAGCATGTCCTGGCCTCTGAATCCATCACTCATCTGTGGTCTCAATCCAATCTCATGGCACATTTAGCTAAAAAAGTGGATCACCGGTTCAAGCGTTGAGATTGGCTCTAATAAATAACTTGCAATCGCTCGATTTCTTCACTGAATGCAAAAATTCCTATTCGCATTTAGAGAGTTGTGATCCTAAAAAGTCAAATGTGTCCTGAGGGAAAACGCCTGGGTTGGCTTCTTCAATCTTAGTTAAATAATTTAGTAGATCCTCAAGCAATCTCTTTGCTTTATCGCTGCGATCATTAAGTATGAGGCTTTGGCAATACAGAATTGTTGATGAGATACGTGGATTAACATCTGAAAACCCAAGTTCCGCTGCCGCTGAGTAATAGTATTCAAGATCGTTGCTTGCACAATTTTTTGCCACAGCATCTCCAAAGATCCTTTCGCTAACATTCTGCCTTATATACAACTGAAGATCAGAATCATCACAAATCGCTATAAATTTCTCTTCGACATCCTTGTATTCCCGATGGATCATTTCGAACGTTTTGTACCCTAATGAAGCGGTAACCACATTTAGCGCTCTACCTACTTCAAGGTGGATTTGATCTTTGTCGTTTGCCATAGCTATCATCAAGTTATTGTATCGCTTTGTCACTAATTAGGCGCATAAAAACATCATTTCCATGGTATGAACTTATTGGATTAGTCGGCGTATAATGCACGTGAATAGTTACAGTCGATTTTGGAGTAAGATTCGTGTCTACTGCTTTGCCAATCATTTTATCTTCGTCTGACGAGCCGGCAAATAAGCCGCCTGCTGCGCCTCTTGAAGCAAATCGACCGGGCCAACTTTATGATTCGCATGGGCGTGTAATTCACGATCTGCGCTTAAGCATTACCGATCGTTGCAATTTCCGGTGTCGCTACTGCATGGAACCGGATTACAAATACATGCCCCAACGCGAACTGCTCAGCTTCGAAGAATATCTAACAGTCGTTCGTGTTTGTTTAACGCTAGGCATAACTAAAATTCGCGTGACCGGAGGCGAGCCCACTTTATATTCGCAGCTATTGCCGTTATTAACAGAACTCGGCAAGATGGCTATCGAAGATATTGCAATGACAACCAATGGATCGTTGATGACGCAAGAAAGCGCAAAGGCGTGGAAGGAAGCGGGGCTTCATCGCATCACGCTTAGCCTCGATAGTCTTCGTGATGATCGTGTTGAACATATCACTCGCGCCAAGACAAATCTCAATTCGTCAATTAACGCGATTAAGATCGCAAAAGCTGCGGGGTTATCGCCGATTCGTGTTAATGTGGTAATCATGCGTGATGTTAATGATGATGAAATAGCAGACTTTGCCGACTTTGCGCGTGAACACGAAATTGATGTGAGGTTAATCGAGTTTATGCCGCTCGATTCCGATCGTGCTTGGCATCGTTCTGCGGTAGTTTCCGCTGATGAGATGCTTGAGGCTATTAATAAACGACACACGCTTGTGCAGCTCGATCGCAAGAATCCACATAGCCCCTCGCTAAACTTTGGTTTCGCGGATAAATCACTTGGCAAAATTGGCATTATTGCATCGGTAACACGACCGTTTTGTGGTGCGTGCAGCCGATTGCGTGTTACCGCAGATGGCAAAATTAGGGCATGCCTTTTTAGTCTTGAGGAATGGGACCTTAGGCCGCTACTGCGATCCGGCGCAAGTGATGAAGAACTCGCAGCTTTTATAGTAGATTCTGTTTGGACCAAGCAAAAAGGTCACTCCATTAATGCAGCAGATTTCGTGCAACCAAAGCGCACCATGTCCGCAATTGGTGGATGACAATCAGCACCTTATCTCTGCGTTCTTTCTAGTGTAGAACCAGCAATTGACCGTAAAGGCAAATTGTGTAGTAAGCCGCAAGACATAGAGAGCATGCTCAAGCGTGTCTACTGAATAAGCGTACTCTTACCACGTTCACCGCGGGCTTTGTAATGATTAAGTGCGCTCTCGCGATCTGGAAAATCAGATTCAGAAAACATCAACTTGCTTTTACCAAGCTCAATGATGTCATTATTTTCCAGTAATAATTCTTCCGTGATTTGTCTCCCGTTTACTAATGTGCCGTTAGCGCTGTTCATATCAAGTAGAACATAATGAGCGACACCGTCCTTCTCCTCAAATCTGATTTGAATATGCTTGCGTGAGACAAGTTCGTCCTTAAGCTGAACAGGAACAGCCTCATCGCGGCCAACAACCATGGTTCGCTTAGCTAGTGGGTAGTAATCGCCAGTGCTGGGTCCAGCTACAATTGTGATCGAGGGCATATGTGCTTCCTCCAATAAAGCAACCTTTATTGTGACCAGTTTTGAAGCATCTGGCAAGATCTTTAGCGGCAAGCCAAAATCATATCTCCGCCAAAAGCTCCATGCAGGTTATCATAGACCTAAAATTACAGCATTATCGATATATTTCATGGTTAGATGCCCATCTCAGCATGAGAATCAAGATCACCTCCCACGGCTTCGATAATCAAGTGTGGACTAATATAATATAGATTGCCCTATCAGAATGTGTTGTTGGATCAATCTATGCAGTCCAGGAGCCAGTTAGGAATATCACTTGGTGACCGAACCCACAAGTCAACTCGAACCTGCCATCAACAAAGCTAATACCGATCAACTTGAAATCGGTCCTTTGTTTATTTGTGGCAGACAACACAGCGGCAATACCGTCACCGCATGTGTTTTTGAGCGCGTCGCCAACTGCCTTTCGGTAAACGTTGAAGGTTTGTTTTTCGAGCAGCGTAGCTTAATAGATCGAATCAAAGATCCAACTGAGCGAGCAAAAAGACTTGTAGATTTACTTAAGTTCGAAGATGAAGAATTAGCGGATAGAACCAAGCACTGGCTAATTGATTGGCAGAACAAAACTCCCGACGCATCTGCATTGGATTGTTACTGCCAGGCGATGCAGTTCGCTACTTTGGATTCTGGTAAGGAGTTTTGGGTTCGCCGCGCAACCAGTTATATCTTTTACGCTCAAGAGATATTGACGCTAATGCCTAAGGCGCGCGTTTTGTATCTATTGCGCAATCCTCATGATGTATGTGCTTCAAAGAAACGGCGAAATAGCAAAAGGGACCGCTACCTTGGGTGGGTAATAAGCTGGAACCGAGGAATGAGAATTGCCCTTGATCTTGAAAAGAAATTTCCTGATCGGTTCTTAATGAAGCGCTACGAAGATATGGTTTCTATGCCTGAGCAAGTTTTTAAGGAAATCTTCAATTTTATGGGTTTGCCTTTTTCTGAAGATTACCTGAATGTGCCGCATGTTAATAGATCAGAAAAAGAATATACCCGAACAAGTGAAAAGCGCGGCTTCAATGCATCAAGACTGTACTACTACAAAGAAGTTCTTAAGCCGGTAGAAATTCAAGTTGTTGATATGCTGACTTGGAAAGAGCCGATGAATGAATATTACCCCGATATGCCGCACCGTGATGATGTAATATCATTAAGTACACGAATACTCGCATTACTAACTGTTGCTTGGAGTCCATTTCCGTTTGCTTGGAGGCAGTTTCGTGTGCTTTTTGAGGATGATATGCTTTGGAGGCTTAAGCGTTTGTTTCGCCGTGTAGCTTTGGTGCTGGGCGGTTCGAGTCGCTGATGCTGCTAGCATAACTGGTTATAAACAGCTAATATCAGCTTTATGACCACGCAAATATCTATAAAAACCCCTGGACAGGGGCTTCACCTGATTACCAGTCAAATAGAGCAGATCGTCCGTGATGAAGCAGTTGATGATGGTCTGTGCACTATCTTCGTGCAGCACACTTCTGCAAGCTTAACTATTCAGGAAAACGCTGACCCATCTGCGCGAATTGATCTGGAAAATTGGCTTAACCGCTTAGTGCCGGAAAACGATTCGTTATATACCCACACCGATGAAGGCCCCGATGATATGCCTTCACATATCAAAGCCGCCCTAACTTCCACAACACTAAGCATCCCAATTCACCAAGGCAGACTAGCCCTCGGCACCTGGCAAGGCATCTATCTTTGGGAACATCGTACAAAACCTAAGGTTCGCAAGATTGTTGTGCATATTTGTAGTTGAAACTTGAATAGTCTGTGTAGCCATTCCAATCAGAATTATTGGTCATTATTGAGCTAAAACCATGTATTGGCGTTTTTTTGATAATTCGTATAAAATGAATTAGCAGTAACAGCTTAACTTAAGGGAAGAACATAATTTACCGCCCTCTTTGCGGATCAACCAATGGAGTGTTATATAGATGTGAAAACAATACTCTGCTTGTTATGTCTAGGATCATTTTTCTTGTTAGAATGACAGAACTCAAGTTTTGAAAGGATGCATATTTTGAATAACAACCCACTTCCAAGACTTGACGCGGCACCAGATGTTAGAGAACAACTGCTACCATACTGTCGGCTTCAACCGGGTGAGATTTGGGAAGATGAACGCTACGGTCACCGTGTAGGTTGTCTCGACGCTACCAATGACCAAGCGGTCCAAGACATGATGGCCGGGCAGCGTGCGCAATTGGCCATTCACGATCCTCCATATAATCTGGCTGTGTTCGAACTTCGATCAATCTCCGAGTTCATTGATTGGTGCGAAAAATGGGTGCTGATTAGCGACGCTGTGCTGGATTCAAACGCCTCTCTCTGCATCTGGCTAGGTGCGGATCAAAGAGATGGTTTCCAACCATTACCAGAATTCATGCTTATGATGCGCAATAAGTCATTTTCTTCTAGAAGTTTCATCACAATGCGAAACCAACGTGGATATGGAACTCAAAAGAATTGGATGGCCGTTCGGCAAGAATTGCTGTACTACATCAAAGGATCGCCTACATTCAATGTAGATGCAGAATATACAGATATACCCAAAATTCTGAAGGGGTATTACAAGAAAGTCAATGGGAAGATAACTGATAACTTAGAAAGAAGTCGGGCGGATACAATTAGAGCGGGAAACGTTTGGGTCGATATTCAACAGGTATTTTACAGGATGGATGAGAATGTCTCTGGCTGCTATGCTCAGAAGCCATTGAAGTGCATTGATCGAATCATCCGGGCAAGTTCAAATCCACACGATCTTGTGATTGACTTTTTCGCTCATTCCGGAACAACGCTGCTTGCGGCTGAAATCCTCAAACGTAAGTGCTTCACGACAGAACTCGATCCGATCTACGCCGAGATCACAATTCGTCGTCTTGAACGCTTTCGTTTAACAGGCCGCCTCGGATGGCAAAACGGACATCCATTTCAAGAGGAACTTCCAAATATCGAAACAGGCGGTGTTGCTCAAGTTGCAGTTGAGACAATACCTGTCCAGCAATCATTGTTTTAATTCACATGGAACATTTACAAGAAGAACTTAATTCACTGCTTTTGCAATTACCTAACGCACAAGAAGTTAGTGATCGATTGGAGTCGCTCGTATCAGTTTATCCGTTCAACGAATACGAATACATAATCTCCACTTTACTCGCAATGGATGTTCTGACTTTAGACAGCTATCACGAGTTGAGAGATAACTATTTCGCGAGAAATCTTTATTTGTACATCTTTGAAATTAGCGCACCTCGTACATTTGGAGAGGCATGGGCTCAGGGACACTTAAAGGAATTGGTTCCTTTGCTTCAGAAACCCTCTAAGAAAACTGATCCTACATACTCTGGCCAGTATGACTTTTTCCTTGAAAACATTCGTATTGAGGTGAAGGCATCACGCGCAGTAGACGCAGATTTGAATGCTCCGCTAGTTGTCAAGGCATTGGCTTCAGATTCCAAAAAGAATTTCTGGATGAATTTCCAGCAAATGAAGCCGGAGTGCTGTGATCTATTTGTCTGGATTGCCGTTTGGCGCGATGTGATACGCTACTGGGTGCTTTCTTCTAACGAAGTTGAGACTAATCCTTACTATTCTCAAGGCCAACATCGAGGTAATGTTGGCGAAGGCCAACTGCACATTAAACAAGATAACATACACGAATTCAAAAAATACGAAGTAAAACCAAACAAGCTCGAAGAGGCAATTCGTGCAGCGTATGATCGGCAACTAAAGAAATAAAAGACAATCCTTGCTAAAGAGAGTATGGATTTAAGCGATAAGCGGGCGTGCAATCTATGAGCTAGATGAAGCTATTGGCGCTTGTGGATAGTTTGAGTCCAGCCACATTCTATATACTTTTCTCCATAAGTCCATCAAAATACTCCGGCTCGTTGCCTGGGATCCATTTTATATTGCAGCCGATGCTGGGTTTTTGATCTGCTTCTACTGTGTTGCCATTAAGTACCGCTTCCAATGCTGCTCTTAAATCCTCGCCTGTAATTGGCACATCATTGCTGGGGCGGCTGTCGTCGAATTGCCCTCGATATGCTAATTGTTTGTTACTATCAAAGACGTAGAAATCGGGTGTGCAGGCTGCTTGATATGCCTTAGCGACTGCTTGCGATTCATCTAATAAATACGGGAATGTATAGTCATAGTCGTTAATAGCTTCCGCCATCTTCTCTGGACCATCTGCTGGATATTTTCCAATGTCGTTGGAATTGATGCCAACTACCGCGACATCCTTGGCTTGATAATCCTTAGCCAACTGTGATATTTCCTTTGCTAAGTGAATCACAAATGGACAGTGATTGCAGATGAACATAACAAGCAGAGCTGAGCTGCTATCAAAATCTGACAGTGAGAATACCTTGCCCAATGGGTCTGGAAGCTGAAAATCAGGGGCTTTTGTACCTAGAGGCAGCATTGTCGAAGGGGTAGCGGCCATTGGAAATCTCCATTTCATGGTCATTAGGGTAATAGCCTGCACATTAAATGTGACAAACTCGTAAATATTCCACTTATTATAGGAATTACACTTTACCAACTCTCAAGTTAGTGCATTACTTTAATAGAGGCTTAACATACAATAGTGGATTCAATTGATGCGGGAGTCGCCCCTAATCTCGTATCGCAAAAGGAGGCTCTAGAAAAGCGATGATCAAACGTTCGAGAGCTGTGGGTTACGGTACAGCAATTACGATCGGTATCGCTACGCTTGGCATGATCGCGCCTTGTGCAATTGCTCAAGACTCATTTCAATTTGCCAAACCCATTGTCTATGAATTTGACTTTGATATGTACCCAACATCAATCTCAGCAGGCGATGTGAATAACGACGGGATAGTAGACTTAGCAATCTCTGGCAGAAACGTCGAAGGCGTAACATTAATACTGCTTGGAGAAGGCGGCGGCCAATTCAGCGCTCCAATCGAGATTGTAGTAGATTCGCAAAATGATGCTGTTGCGATATGCAATTTGGATCTTAACGGCCCGCTCGATCTGGTTGTAGTAATGCGCGGAGGCGATGGCACACTTGCTACATTTACAGGAGTGGGGGATGGGACGTTTATTGACCGTGTAGATTATTCCGTCGGCCGCTATCCATCGAGCCTTGTTGCAAAAGATTTCGACAATGATGGTGATATCGATTTTGCAACAACAAATTACCAAAGCAGTAGCGTCAGCATTTTACTAAACGAAGGTAATGGTGCGCTATTTAATTCACAGACAATCGAACTAATAGGTGGGCTTCAAGGGCCAGCGTTTCCTTTTCATTCAACCTCAGCTGACTTTGATAATGACTCGGATATTGATTTAGTGATCGGACACCTTACGGGCAGCAATATTTCGTTCTTGCGAAACCAAGGCGATGGTTCGTTTGCTTGGCCAATGATCTTGCCGGTTGATACGCCTGTTGGTGTTGCAGCTGCGGACATGAATCTTGATGGCGAAATAGACATAGTCATGGCCGACCTGCTGGACTTTAATGGTCGGGTCGCTGTTCTTGAAAATCAAGGCAATGCAGTATTTACTGGACTAACAACAATTGATACCGGTGGATGGTCATGGTTTGTAGCAACTGCTGATCTTAATGGCGATGCAAAGCCAGACGTTGCCATGACTGATGTCCAGAGCGGCCTTTTGCTTCTAATGCCTAACGAGTCGCAAGGTGATATTGCTCTAGGTGCACCTGATACTTTTCTGGTTATAGGGCAGCCTCGCTTTATACTGCCGGTCAATCTCGATGGAGATTGCGACCTGGATCTTGTTGTAGCGCAGCTAGGTTTTCACAAACTCTTAATTCTGATCAACGAAACCCAACAACTATCTGCGTGTACAGTCGCGGATCTTGATGGTGATTTGCAAGTAGGTACCAGTGATTTATTGATATTGTTTGCGCAGTGGAATGTAGCCAATTCATTTGCAGATTTTACATATGATGGAATCGTTGATGTTGCAGATTTGCTGTTTCTACTAAGTCATTGGGGCGTAAAATGATCGCGCTTGGGCAAGGTAGTAAGCGACATATTTTATTAGCTGCGATAACAGCTAGTGCTGGTTTGTTCATTACAATTGACGCTTCTTTTGCAGGCGACAACCCCGCTTGTAACCCTAAAGCTGGAACTTGTTACGAAATAAATAAAACACCTGGATGTGCTATAGCTGTCTGTTGCAACATCGTTTGCGATGTTGATTCGTTTTGTTGTGACGTGGAGTGGGATCTAATATGTGTAGATTTCGCAGTTGATTTATGTGCAACTTGTCCCGGAAAAGGTTCATGCTTTGAAGATGGTGATACGCCTAGCTGTGATGATGCTGCTTGCTGTGAAATAGTCTGTACCATTGATGCGTTTTGCTGCCACACAGTGTGGGATTTAATTTGTGTTGGCGAGGCTGAGCTACTCTGTCTCAATGAACCATGCGATTTAAAGTGTCCAGCAGGCGCTATTCCCGAATTTGATCTTTGCGATGAGGACACAAACGGCGGTTGCAATCTAGACCCACCTCAGTTTACTACAATTAATTGTGGGGAAACTTATTGCGGAACTTCATCCGCAGATGGTAATCGAGACACAGACTGGTATGAAATTACTGTCAATCAGCCAAGCAACCTGATCTGGTCAGTAACTAGCGAATTCCCATCAGCATTGTTCGGCATAATAGGAGATTGCGAATTCGGTTTCCAAGTTGTGGCAAGTGCCAATGGTTTCGGTTGCAATGCAGCTTCATTACAAATGTGCGTCGAGCCCGGCACATACTATTTTGTGGTTACAACCGGTACAGAATTTAGAGCAATCCTAGACGGCATACCCTGTCCAAAAAAAGGCGGCGAAATACCCGTGTTCGGCAACACCTACATCGCAACTCTAGACTGCGAAGGATGTGCTAATGATTGTCCAGCCGATTTAGATGGTGATGGAATTGTCAGTACCGTTGATTTACTAATACTGTTCAGTGCATGGGGCCCTAATCCAGGCAATCCAGCTGATTTAGATGGTAGCGGCGAAGTGGGAACGGCTGATCTACTAATCCTCTTCGCCAATTGGGGTCCGTGTCCGTAAGACTCCATCAAGCGTGGTTGGCTCAAGCCAGTGATGCCGAAGCTTTCGTATCAACGTATGTGCTAATTACGATTCTTCAAGACCAGGAGTGATAATTCACAGAGCTTATATGCTCGTTTTTTGGCTTTCAGGAGCCTCGCGATGAGGCGAGGCTCCTTTTTTTAATAAAAAACCAGGAATGCGCGCAGGATTCTGGCATTTTCAGCGTATAGGCCTGTGGATCGGGCTTTGATTTGATTGTTAGAGGTATTTAACATGTTGAGTATATTTAAGCATATTAACCAGCAAGGCGGGACATCGTGGTGGCACGGGCATCTCGCCCGTGCGTTGCCTTTTTCTCTGTGTCCCGGATACATCGTATTCGTTTTTCTCGCGTTCGTGGGCTTTACCTCGCCCGCAACAGCGCAGTGTCTTCCTGATGAACTCCAAAAACTCACCGCGTCCGATGCAACAAGTGGTGACCATTATGGAACTTCTGTCATAATTCTGGGAGATATCGCGATCTCCGGAGCGAACAAAGCAAATGGTGTGGTTGGTGCCACAGGGGCGGCTTATGTCTTAAGCTATGACTCGATAATGGAAATGTGGGTGGATCAGCAAAAAGTAGTTGCAGAAGATGGAAATACATTTGATCAATTTGCTCAGTCAATAGCTATAAATCCTATCGACCCCAACGTGATCATAATTGGAGCCTGGGCGGATGATGATGCCGATGATTGCTGTAACTGTTCGTCGTGCCAGTCTGGTTCAGCCTACATCTTCCGTTTCGATACCGATCTGGGACTGTGGGTCCAGGAGCAAAAGCTCACAGCTTCCGATGCTCACAGTCAGGATCGCTTCGGTTGGTCGGTTTCAATCTGGGGTGATGTCGCGATCATCGGAGCCAGATTTCATGATCATCCTTCTCAAAATAGCGGTACAGCTTACGTCTTTCGTTATGATGCGGATTCCGGGACTTGGAATGAGCAGCAGGAAATCCTTTCTCCTGATCCAGGTACGTTTGGCACTTCAATCTCCCTTGAAGGCGATGTTGTTTTAATCGGCGCATCACAAGATCAGGATTTCGGCCTCGGATCAGGCGCGGCTTACATTTTCCGCATGGATCCTGATACACAAATATGGCAACTAGAGCAAAAACTTCTGCCGAATGACCCAGTGATAGGAGCTTCCTTCGGTTGGTTTGTCTCACTAGATGGGAACACAGCATTGATCGCAGCACCCGGAGCGGATGGCATAGAGTTCCTGGAAGGGGCGGCATACGTATTTACCTATGACGGCAAGCAATGGACTCAGCAACATAAACTATTTGCTTCTGATGGCGAACCACTGGATACATTCGGCCGGACAGTCTCCTTAGCGGGCAACATAGCAGTAGTTGCCGCTGTCTTGGATGATGTTGATGGACAGACTGTAGGCTCAACTTACATATACACATTCGATTCCCAACAGTGGAACGAAACCGCCAAGCTCTATGCATCTGAGTTTGAAGGAGCCGAGGCCTTTGGCACACACGCAGCCACCGACGGCGTAAACGTCATAGTTGGTGCTAATTTCGCGATCATTGACGGCCACAGCGAGGCAGGAGCAGCATTCATCTTCGGCGGACTAGGCGATTGCAACAACAACGGCATAATCGATATATGCGACATAGCAGATGGCAACGCAGCCGACAAAAACAACAACGGCCTACCTGATGAGTGCGACAAACCACCCTGCCCCTGGGATATAGACAACAGCGGCAGCGTCGGCGTCGGCGACCTACTGATGATGTTCGCCCAATGGGGAACAGCCGGCCCAGCCGACTTCAACGCCGACGGTATAGTCAACACATCAGATCTACTAATCCTCCTCGCCAACTGGGGAGCATGCCCATAGAAAAAGGCATGAGGGATGAGCCCCACCACGGCTGGTTCCGAACAACATGCGCCATGTTTAGCCGCGACCCGATAGGGGAGCGTTTAAAGAAATCAATGCCTAACGCAATATAAAACAAAGCCGCGACATTATGTCGCGGCTTTGTTTATCTAAATGAATCCATTGAATTACATTCTTTTATTTTCGCTCAAATACACCTTCAAAGTTCTTGAAGTCTCTGCCATCAACAGTAGTTTCCCAACCCGTAGCTACTTGGCGACTGCTATTACCAAGTTCAATTTTGTTCCAATTAGTAATTAGCTTATGAGTATAGGGGTTACGGTATTTACTCATAGTGAAAAATTCCTTCTTGTCAGGATTAAATGATCCCGAACCTTTAATAATCGCAGTCGACATACTTTCCATCCAGATGGTTTCATATTGTCCATCAATATTGTTATAACCAATATACGCAATTGCTTCGAATGGCCCCATTTCCCCTTGGGCCTTTACGATTTCTTTGATGAATCTGCCGCCTAGGATCCATTCGCGTGTTACAGTACCGGTGAATTTCATTGGTTCACTATCAGGTGTTTCCCATATCTTTACCTCCGCATCGAACTCACCAATTAAATTCTCAAGCTGCTTATGGAATTCACCGGGCTTTCCAGCATCCATCATCGCTTTCACATGGGGCGGCATCTCCATGCCCTGATCATGTTGATGATCTTGTGCGTTAGCTGCTGAATTGCCAACAATCGGCAAGCCAATACGACCTGCAAGAAATGCTACTCCCGCAATTGCCACAACTGTTAAAATGTCTCTCGTTCTCTTCATTTTCGGTGACTCCTATTGTATTTCTTCAGTTCATAAAATGCTTACAATTGGCCGCCTCGATTGGTCAGCCATGTGTGAGTTATAGCATCGCTATAGTGTTTTGGGAAAACAAATGTGGTAATGATGTGCAAAAGTACAGCATAGATGCAAGCAAAGCCGGTTGACGAATTTGTCAACTTTTATTCCATTTCACTTCCAGGTGCGGGCAAGACTGTAAGTGACATTTCAGCTTCATGATCGCCATAGGTAATTGAGACTTTATAAACGCCAGCCTTTACAAACTCAGGCAGTTGATCCGCATTACCAAGCCGCTGCTCTTCTTCTGGCTGCAAGTCCCACATCACGCGGTTAAGGCCCGGGCGATTCGTCCCTTTAAGTTTCTTTACTACATGGCCATTTGTGTCTGCAATGGAAATGCTCACTTCTTCATCTGCGTATTCGCGAATCCAATAACTGATTGCAGCTCCCAATGCAGGGTTATTCGCAATAAACATGCGATCACTCCAAAGATCGCCATAATTAAGGTAATAGCGTGGCTGGGCGGGCATTGAAACAAAAACGTGAAACTCGCATTGCACAATATCATTTGTCAATTGCGAGATAGGCGAAATATCATCGAGAATATAAATCGATCGGCCGTGTGTTCCCGCTACGAGATCCTGCTCACGAGACTGCAACTTCAAATCATCAACCGCAACGGTTGGTAGTGATTTGCCGTTGAGTTTCACCCAATGTGTGCCGCGATCTATTGTCACATAAGCTGCACGTTCGGTTCCAATGTAAAGCACATCAGGGTTATTAAAATCTTCACGAATTACCTTTACCGGAGCAGTAGTAGGCAAATCGCCTAAAATAGATTTCCAAGTCTTGCCTGCATCAGTAGTCACAATAAGAATCGGCTCAAAATAATCACTACGATGCCCATCAATCGCAGCATAGGCGGCAAGAGCATCGTGATGTGATGGCTCTATCTTAGATACATATAAGCCAGCCATAGGAAGGTCTTGAGGAGTAATGTCTGTCCATGTACCGCCGTCATCAGTTGTGATGTGGATTAACCCATCATCTGTCCCGGCCCAAAGTAAGCCTTGCTCTAGTGGTGATTCAGCTAATGAAACAATCGTGCCATTGGTTTCAGCTTCTGAACCAACAGTTGTCACCCTAGTAACATCGTTTGTTGAAAGATCATCACTTATGCGCTTCCAATGATCGCCTTTGTTTGTTAGCTTAAAGACATAATTGCCCCCAAGGTAGAGCGTATTATCCTCATGTGGCGAGATAAAAAATGGCGCATTCCAATTAAATCTGAACCGCGTTTCGCCTTCCTTTGCTTCTGGTTTTAGTATTCGCTTAATACCCGTATCAAGATGCACGCGCATGAGGTAGCCACCTTGGGATTCTGCGTAGATGATATTGGAATCGTTGGGATCAAATGCCAGGTGAAAGCCATCACCCCAATTGACGAACGTCCAATCATGATTGGTGATTGCGCCTTTGCGCCCCATGTAGGCTTCGGTTACGTTGAAGAGATTTTCGCTGGGACCTATCCATGTGCCGTTGTCTTGTAGACCGCCGCCCACTCGATAGGGATCTGAATTATCAACTGAAACATTATAAAACTGTCCTACCGCAAAGTGATTGTGAAAGTCCCATTTTTCGCCGCGATCATATGAAACGTATAGCCCGCCATCGGTGCCTATTAGAATATGATCGGAATCGTTTGGGTCAATGACCATGGCATGAAAATCCACATGCGCTACCTTAGCGGTTCCGGCGCGGAAAGATTCACCGCCGTCATCCGAAACAAATAAAGTCCAACCCGGCAGGTAAATGCGTTGATCGTCTTTGGGGTCAATGCGTATTCTGGAAAAGTAAAAAGCCCGTGGAGTGATCGCAGCTTTTCTCTGCCAGGTATCGCCACCATCATCTGACCTAAACACACCGCCTGCCCTTGAATCATTACCAAATGCATCTCCAACCTTGCCGCCGATATCAGATTCAACCATTGCATAGATCACGTTTGGATCAGCTTGATAAATATCTAAGCCGATGCGACCAGTTTCTTCGGGTAAGCCTTCAGTTAGCTTCGTCCATGTTTGGCCGGCATCGGTTGATCTAAAGATGCCGCCATCAGGCCCGCCACTGGCAAACGAATACGCAGTTCTCCGTCGTGTGTACATTGCAGCATAAACAACATCCGGATTGTCAGGGTTTATTATTACATCGCACGCACCAGTATTTTCATCAATTTGAAGTGATGCTTGCCAGGTTTTCCCGCCATCGGTTGTCTTATATATGCCGCGCATTTCGTTTGCGCCCCAGAGGTGGCCGAGCGCTGCAACATAGCACGTATCCGGATCGCGTGGATCGACCGCTAATGCTGGAATGTCATGGGAGTCCGCCAGCCCTACATGCTCAAATGTTGCTCCTCCATCGGTTGAGCGGTAAACCCCGTTGCCCCATGATGAGGAATTTCTGCCGTTACCTTCACCAGTTCCAACCCAGACGATTTTAGCTTTGCCCAGCTCCTTTAGATCAGCATCCTTTTCCAGCTCATCTTTTTTATCAAGCCAACCTCGCCAGTTTGTCGGCACATCGCAAACTGCAACCGCACCTATTGAAGAAGTTTCCTTTTCATCAAAGACGGGTGAAAATGTCGTGCCGTTGTTAGTGGTTTTCCATAGGCCGCCGGTTGCGTAGCCCACAAAATAGGTCTTAGGGTTATTAGGGGCTAAAGCGATAGTTGCGACGCGGCCGGCCATATTTGCCGGGCCAACGCTGCGCCATGTGAGCGGCTTTAGGTCTTCGGGTTGTAGTACACGAGTTTGTGCGGTAGCGCTTGTTGCAATTGACGTTAACGCGAAGCCGCAAGCGGCCAGTGCGGAACTATATCTTCTGAGATTACCCATGTTCATCTTTCTCCAATAGTGGGGTTACCCACAGATTGTACCTGCAAGGGTAGGACAAACAAAAGAGAAAATTTCACAGCTTCTTATGACCCAATATAGACGAGTCGACGGCAGCCAGTCAGGCAAACGGCCGCCATCGATCGTCTTGGGAGTTGTTGGGATTGCTCTTGTGGTATTTTCAACGCAATGCAAGCGCAGGGACGCTGCGCGTCACCCGCTAAACTACCCCCCTCTGTGTTGAAATGCACTCAATCCGCGCGCCAAAAGCGTGGGATCACCAGCACGATGATGGCGAAGACCTCGAGCCGGCCCAGAGCCATCATCAACGTCAGCAGAAGCTTCGAGCCGGTCGTCATCCACTCGTAGTTCGCAGTCGCCCCGACGAGGCCCAGGCCCGGGCCGATGTTAAACAGACACGCAATACTCGACGCGGCGGCGGTCTTGAAGTCGCAGATATTGTTGCCGGTCCATTGCTCGAGCAACATCACGGCGACGGCTCCGACGATAAACAGCACCACCAGCCCCAGAATGTAGGCGACTGTGGCAAGCTTCAATTCGTCGTCGACCACTGATTTGCCTAAGCGCACTGGCCGAACAACTTGTGGGCGGAAGACGTGTTCGATCTCGGCGAGCATGATTTTAAGCGCGATCCAGATACGAATGACCTTGAGCCCGCCGGCTGTCGAACCCGCCGACCCGCCGATGAACATCGCCATAACCAACACGGCCTGGGCTGCGAAGGGCCAAAGATTGAAATCGGATGTGCAAAAACCGGTGGTAGTTTGTATCGAAACGGTTGCGAACACTCCGTGATGAATAGCGCCTGCCACAGACGGCTCAAGGACGGTTAGGTCTTTGGTTAATGTGATGGGACTATTGATCAGTGAAAGTGTGACAATCGCTGTGCCAACCAACAGCAGCCCAAGATAGACGCGCAGCTCAGTATCTTGAAGCACTTTGCGGAAACGTTTGCGCGAGAGTTGGTAGTACAAGCCGAAGTTCACACCCGCCAGAATCATGAAGATGATGACGATTGTGTGAATAGCAGGTGAAGCGTAATGCCCGAGACTGGCGTCTTTGGGACTGAAACCGGCGGTGGCAACTGTGGTGAACGTGTGGCAAACAGAATCGAACCAGGTCATGCCTGCGATTTTTAATGCGAAAACCTCGACCGCAGTAAGGATTGCGTAAATAGTTAATAGCACACGAGCGGTATCTCTTATGTGTGGTTGCAAACCTTCATGCTTAGGTCCTGGCGCTTCAACTCTAAACAAACGTTTGCCGCCTACACCTAGTGTGGGCAAGACCGCAACAAACAAGACAACGATACCTAGTCCGCCCAGCCACTGTGTTGCGGACCTCCAAAGTAGCAAGCTTTGTGGTATCGCTTCGATGCTATATGCCCCGCCTAATATTGTTGCGCCTGTTGTTGTAAGCCCACTCATAGCTTCGAAATAGCAATCTATGAATCTAGAAAATGGATGCCCGTCCGCGATGCTGCCATTCCAATGCGCCCAAAGTCGGTAAGGAAGTGCAGAAAGCACAGCGCCAATGAACCAACTTAGAGCTACTAGAAGCAACGCTTCGCGCCTGCCTATATGCTTGGGAGCTTTGCGCGTCCAGAACCAACATATACATCCGATTGCTGCACCAATACACACAGTAGCGCCAATTGCCAGCATGGCGTTTCGGTCAACACCACTTGCACTATTTAATTCAAACAGCCAACCCCCAATTAGAGTAGCGAGCAAAGCACCACTAAGCAGGAGAAACAGCAGACCAAGCTGACTAATAACGTAGCGCCAATTCATAATAATAAGCTACTCCGTTGCGAACAGCTTCTTAAGCTGCTTTTCCATACCATGACGACCAATTACTAAAACAGTATCGCCCATTTCTACAACATCATCAGCACTGGGAACCCAGGCGCGTTGGCCTCTACGAATTGCTGCGATGATCCAATTCGGGGTTAGCTTAACTTCATGAAGTGGTTTTCCAATCATATCAGCATCCCTTCCAACACGAACACGGTAAGCATCAACCACGCCATCAGCCAGCGTTGACATTTGTTGTAGAGGGCTGTCATCTAAGGTTGCCTGTATTTCTTGTGCTGCGACAAGGCTGGGGCTGAAGGCTTGATCTACACCTATGTGATAAACCAGATCAAGATAGTTGGCACTTTGAAGAACAGCGATAACCATAGTCACGCCCATGCTCTTTGCCAGAACGGATGCAATGATGTTGTCTTCATCATCGCTACGCAGCGAAACAAAGACATCTGATTGACCTATATGTTCCTCTTCAAATACGCTGCGATCTGTTGGGTCTGCCTGGATTACCGTGATCCAGTCGAGCTTGTCCGCTAGTTCTTTGGCGCGCTCACGATCAGTTTCAAACAGGCGTATGGAAAAGTTCCTATTTCGCAATGAGCGACATAGCCACACAGCCATAGGAGTGCCGCCCATTAGCACTATCTTGCGCCTGCCTTGTTTATCATCATGAAACAGCTTGCGCGCTTCGTGGAATGTGTTAGTGTTTCCCACTAGTACGACATTGTCATCCTTTTGAACCATGCTGGTTGCAATAGGTATAAACGCTTCTCGGTTTCGGCTAATCACAGCAAGCCTCGTCCCTTCCGGAAGCTTTAATTCAGATAGGGGCTTACCAATTGCAGTTGCATCCTTACTTACAGGAAACTGCTGCATTTGGATCTTGCCTCGGCCAAACGTTTCAATTGCAAGCGCAGCTGGATTGCGCAGCTTACTGGCGACCTTTAGCGCAGTTGAATACTCCGGGCAGATTAATCGGTCAATGTTAAGATGATGCTCATAGTTAAAGTCACGCTGCGATAGATAAGCGCCATGATGAACCCGCGCAATAGTCTTAGCAGCGCCCACTCCTTTTGCGATAGCAGCAGTGAGCATATTAACTTCATCCTGATCGGTAACAGCTATTAATAAATCCGCTTTAGCGCAGCCAGCTTCGCGCAGAACTTCTGCATCCGAGCAGCTTCCTGTGAGAGTCGCAACATCCAAGGAATCTGCGATAGCGCTCAGACGAGATGCGTCCGTATCAATGACGGTGATATTGTTATCAGTGGACGCAAGAACCTCAGCTGCGTGGCTTCCGACTTGTCCTGCTCCGCAGATAATGATTCTCATGCGCTGGCTTTCAATTCAAGCAACTCAACTTGCTGCTTTGGTCGGGGCTTTCTTCTTACAGTGACTAGAATCAACCTATATATCCAGCCACCAAAGTTAGTTCGATTTTTCGCTAAAGGGACGATCTTATCCCCAGTTAGGTCAACGGCAACTCAATCGGCAAATGCAGCCTGCCAAGCCCTCACAAAGGGCGTTAAGGCCCACTTTCAGCCCTAAAAAGAGCCCGTACACCATTTTTTGCGCTGAAAATCAATATCCGGATTGGTTGAGATTTGGCTATCTAAGTATTCACAGTGCTTGCAACCTACCCAATGATTAGGCTGAATTTCGTGAAGTACATATCCTCTTGTTTCATCCTCACCGCCTGGCCACCAAGGCTCAACGCCATTTTCATATCCGGGCAGTTTCTTAAATTCTTTGGGATCGTTAACCACCTGGTCAACAGTGGTAAGTCGATGCTTAGGCGCACCAATTCTAGGTATTGATGCGAACAAGCCACGCGTGTAAGGATGCTGCGGTTTATTAAATAAATCAAACACGTTAGCGTATTCGACAATGCGTCCTGCATACATCACACAAACAACATCTGCGTTTTCTGCGACTATGCCAAGATCGTGGGTTATAAACATCACAGCCATATTGCGCTGCCTTTGAAGCTTACGCAATAGCTCGAGAATTTGGGCTTGAATTGTTACATCTAGAGCTGTGGTAGGTTCATCGGCAAGCAATAGTTTGGGTTGGCAGGCCAAGGCCATAGCTATCATTGCTCTTTGGCGCATCCCGCCGGAAAATTCATGCGGATAAGCGCGCAGGCGCTGCTTGGCTTTATCAATCCCCACATCGGCCATTGCTTTGATTGCGATTTGCATCGCTTGTTTATTGTCAACGTTTTGGTGGAGTAGGATTGCTTCGATGATTTGTTCGCCTATGGTATAAACGGGATTGAGGCTGGTCATCGGTTCCTGAAAGATCATTGCGATATCTTTGCCACGAACTTTTAGCATTTGCTTTTCGCTAAGTTTTAGTAGATCTGTGCTATCAAAGAAAATTGAGCCGCGTTCAATATCCCCTGGCGGCTGATCGATTAATTGAAGCACACTCAAAGCGGTAACTGATTTACCGCAACCAGATTCGCCAACAAGCGCAAGAGTTTGCTGCGGATAGATGGTCAAGCTCAGGCCATCTACTGCCTTAACTTTTGATTTGTTGGTTTCAAACGAAACCGCTAGATCGCGTATGCAAATCAGCGGTTTGGACTGTTTAGTTTCAATATGAGTTGGTTGAGTATGTGCGGCGGTCATCAATTGAGAAGTATACAAGAGATGAAAGTAGCGCGCAGGCCACGGAGAGCATGCAGATGAATAGATTTAGGATATGCGGCCTGGAGGTCCGCCGCTAAACATATGGGATCCACTGTTACATGATACTTTGATGCCCCTGACTCCTGATTCCTGAAACCTGATGCCTGGATATATGCTAATATCTCATCATGCCCAATCGCTTTTCAGCCAAGGATTATTTGTTCGTGCTGCTGGCTGTGGCAATTTGTTTGCTTTTGCTGCTTAATATGATCAAGACAAATCGTGAGGTTGAAGCACTAGGTCGAATTGAAGATGCCATCAAAGAACAAGCGGTTGCATTTAATGATCTGAAAACAACTATCAATTCTGCTGAAGTGAATCAGATCTTACCGCGCGCAATTGATCCTGTAATTGCAGAACCATCAACGGTAATCACGTTCAGCTCAGCAAGTCCATCTGTTAATCGATTGGGTCTGCCTCAGCAGTGGCAGACTGCGCCTGATGCTGAGCTGCCTGATGATTTTTCGCCAGGTGGTACGCTTGTTCATATTCGTAGTGCGGAACCATCGACGTTTACGCCGTTTGTTTCACGTGCAAGTTACGCAAACGATATTCACCAGGATATTTTCGAGAAGTTGTGTTGGCGTAACCTTGAGCCTCCGTTTGAATATGTGCCTGGTCTTGCGCGGGCTTGGGAAATAAGCGAAGATGGGTTGGAATTAACATTTCATCTATTTGAAAACGCACACTTCTCAGATGGCAAGCCTGTTACTTCCGATGATGTGATTTTCACATTTGATTTGGTGCTTAACGAGCAGATTGATGCATTTGGGCGCAGTTTGCTTGCGGACAATATTGTTAAATACGCAGCGATAGACAGGCACACTGTAGTTTTTCACATGAAGCGGCCGTACTTTAATGCGCTTGGTATTTGCGGCAATTTGCTGTGGATATTGCCTCGGCACATTTACGGCAAATTTGATAGCGAAACATATAACACCAAGATCCCCGACTTGTGCGTTGGGTCCGGGCCTTGGATTCTTGAATCTTGGGATCGAGGTCGGCAACTTGTTCTCAAGCGTAACGAAAATTATTGGGGGCCTAAACCGGCTATACAAAAGCAAGTTGTTCGAATTATTACCGGAGAGCTTGCGGAACTTCAAGAATTCTGGGCGTCCAATGCTGATCTGATAGGCCCAACCGAACAGCAATGGCTTGAATATATCGATGATCCGCGTTTGGCTGAGCTTGGTGAAGGAATCAGTTACTATACACCGATGCGGGGATACTATTTTCTAGGTTACAACTTGCGTTTACCTATGCTTGCAGATAAACGTGTGCGACAGGCATTAACCATGCTTCTTGACAGGCAGGCGATGATTGACCAATTGCGTGGCGGATTGGGGCGAATCGTTACCGGGCCGTTTTATTTTAATTCCGACCAACATGATAAGACAATTGAGCCTTGGCCTTACGATCCCCAGCGCGCCAAGGAGTTGTTGGCAGAGGCTGGCTGGGTTGATACTGATAGTGATGGGGTGATAGATAGGGATCTAGATGGTGATGGAATTCGTGAACCACTATCGCTAACTCTTCTGGCATCACAAAGTTCGCTGCATCAACAATATCAGCGCTACATACAGGTTCAGTTCGCCAATGCGGGAATTGATCTTAACATTGATCAGCTGGAATGGCCAGTATTTGAGCAACGATTAAATCAACGCGACTTTGAAATAATCATGCTGGCCTGGACGGGTAATCCTGAAACGGACGCTTATCAAATTTGGCATTCAAGCCAAACTGAAACAGGCGGTTCCAATCTTATTGGGTTTGTTAACGAGCAAGCAGATCAACTGATTGAACAAGCGCGGCAAACAATGGATTACAATAGTCGAATGGTTTTGTGGCATAAATTCCATGCAATCCTCCACGAGGAGCAACCTTATACGTTTCTATTTACAGGTCCACGTTTAGCGTTTGCCAACAATCGAATTAAGAACATCGTTCGCCATCCTCTGCGTTTGTATAACAGTAATGGTATATCCCTTCGGATCAGCAGCATCGTTAGAAAGTGATAGGCGATGACGACATATATCATCAGGCGCATCGCCCTCATGTTTCCAACGTGGATAGGGATAACGCTGATTGTTTTTATGATCGTCAGGTTCGCGCCGGGTAGGCCTGGCAGCGAATCATTTGAAGCGGGATATCTATCTGCTGATGGCCAGGCTGCTTCGCTATCCTATTACCAACGAAAACTCGGCCTGGATCAACCATTATATAAGCAGTATTTTTCGTGGTGGAGGAGCTTATTTAGCACAGAGATCGTGGCAAGCGAGGAACATCAAACAAGAACTTTTGAGTTTACATTAGGATACTCTCTAACAAGTCGTTCTAGTGTAGTTAGCGAATTAAAACGCAGGTTACCTATTACATTATTAATTAGCACGCTCTCAATTATTTTAATCTACATAATTGCCATTCCAACGGGACTGCTCATGGCGGTTACTCGGGGCAGGCGCTTCGATATTGGTTCAAACACACTATTACTAGCATTGTGGTCGGTTCCAATCGTACTTGTAGCAACATTATTAATAGGCTACACCACAACCGGCAGCTTAGGCGTACAGTGGTTTCCCAACAATGGGCTATCTAGCATTGGCGCGGAACGTTTGCCGTTTTTTGCATGGCTTGCTGATCGTGCCTGGCACCTCATCTTGCCGGTGGTTTGCATCTCATTAGGCGGCTTTGCTTATCTAGCCAAACAAACTCGAGCTTCTGTGCTTGAGAATCTCTCTATGGATTATGTTCGCACAGCTAAGGCAAAGGGTGTATCGGGGATCAACATAATTAAGCATCACGTTTTTAGAAATAGTCTGCTGCCACTTATCACAATATTTGCGACGTTGCTGCCGTTTATGTTAGCGGGTTCTGTGATCGTCGAGAAGATTTTCAACATCGAAGGGATGGGTCTTTTTACTTTTAGAGCAGTTATGAATCGTGATTATGATGTGGTGCAGGCCATGGCTTTGATCGCAGGGGTTTTAAACTCGTTCGGTTTGCTTGTAGCTGATATTGCGTACGCAGCTGCTGATCCTCGAATCAAATATCGCTAATTAGTGCTTTGGGTGAGATATGTATAACTCGATAGGAAAAAATCCAATAGCATTATTGAAGCTCATCTATCAGCGTAACAATTTCGCAGCAATATCGCTTGGTATTTTATGTGTATTTTCATTACTTGCGATCTTTGCACCATTTATTGCAAACCATCGGCCATATGTTTTGGTGAGACAAAACTCTATTGAATTTCCGCTTTTTAACATGCTGCGCCTTAGTGATTGGATTTTGTTTATTGGTTTTTTCCTGGGGTTATTAACGTTTTGGTTTTGCCGAAGCATGCAGCGAAAAGCCAAGTGCAGCAAACGTGCAACTTTGTATATATATCTAGGTGCAGTATTGCTAACGTTCACAGCCTCGCTGTTAATTACCTTGGATAGGCCAACGCTTGATACAACTGATTATTATGCGTTAAGCCAAAGTCGTGATAACTGGGCGATCTTTGCACCTTTAGTTCACGACCCTGTTACTGCAAATATAGCTGAACGCTTAAAAGAACCAGGTTGGCAAGGCGATTTATCTACAACAAATTGGTTGGGAACTGATGGAGCAGGTGCTGATGTTTGTACAAGACTAATTCACGCATCACGAATTGCTTTATCCATCGGCCTAATCTCAACTTCCATAGCTCTACTCCTCGGCGTATGCGTTGGGTCTGTCATGGGATACTTCGGTGCGTGGATAGACACATTAGGGATGCGCATCATCGAGATATTCATGGCTATTCCTCGACTCTTCCTACTACTGTTGGTTATGGCTTTCATCCCGCCGCAATTTAGCAGTTATACAATTTATGCAATGATGATCGTCATCGGCTTGACATCGTGGATGAATTGTGCGCGATTTGTTCGAGCGGAGTTCTTGAAGTTACGCGAACTTGATTATATTTGTGCAGCAAAGGCGGTGGGATTGCCCCGAAGGTCCATAATCTTTTATCATTTACTACCTAATGGGATAACGCCTGTACTTGTCGATGCAAGTTTTTCAATCGCAGCTGCAATCCTATTGGAAACCAGCTTGAGTTTTTTAGGGTTTGGAATCAAACCACCCGATCCAAGCTGGGGGCAGATGCTGGCGGAAGCCATCGATCCTAGCACAGGAGTATTTCATTGGTGGTTGGCGTTTTTTCCGGGGGTGATGATATTTTTGACGGTGTTTAGTTTGAATTGTATTGGGGATGCGTTGAGGGATGTTTTGGATTCTAGGTTTGGGGACGCCGCCCGCTGAAGCGGGGGGCGCCGGGTTTAGTTTTTTGTGCGCCATTTGGGGTCGAAGGTTTGGCGCAGGCGCTCGCCCAGGAAATTCAGGGATAACAGAGTAATACCTATAAATAAACAGGGCCAAAGTAGTAGCCACCAACGTACTCGGACTGTGTTTAGTTCGCTCAGGCCATCGGCTGCTAGATTTCCCCAACTGGGCAAAGGCTCTTTTACGCCTATTCCTAGAAAACTTAGAAACGACTCGGAGAGAATCGCAGCTGGGA
Source organism: Planctomycetota bacterium (assembly GCA_022574595.1). Taxonomy (GTDB): domain Bacteria; phylum Planctomycetota; class Phycisphaerae; order Phycisphaerales; family SM1A02; genus JACZRS01. The sequence goes on from JACZRS010000003.1 coordinate 175,289, forward strand.
CTGTAAGAGTTGTGTAAACTATGATTGGGCCTAGCAGGTTGGGTAATAAGTGTTTGAAGAATTGTCGGCCTAGCCCTGCACCTACCGCTCTTGTGGCTTCCATGAATGGTTGTTCTTTGAGGCTTAGCACTTGACCGCGGATAACTCTAGCCATGGTAAGCCAACTTACTCCTCCGATTGCTATCAGGAGAGTTAGTACGTTTATGAGTTGGCGATATGCTGGGCTCATGTCAACGGCGTATCGTTCGAGCAAGCCGTCTGCTGCGACTGCGAGTAGGACTACGAGTAGGATATAGGGTAAGCTGTAAAGGATATCTACTATTCGCATCATAGTTGCGTCAACTCGTCCTCCCGCGTAACCGGCAATTGCGCCGTAGAGTGTGCCGATGATTATTGCGATTGCTGCTGCTGCGAGACCTATACCTAGACTGATTCCACCTCCGGTCAAGCAGCGGACTAGTAGATCTCGTCCGAAGCGATCGGTCCCGAGTATGTGCAAAGGTGTTTGGGCATCTTTTTCTTTAGCAAGGTCGAATTTTTCACGTTCATCAATTTTATGATGTGCCCAAAATGGAGGCAGCAGCGCATGATCAAAGTTGGTAGCTTCGTAGCGTCTTGGCGGTGCACCTACATCGTTTTCGCTAGCAGCAACAGTTCCCAGGGTATAAGGCAGTGTGCCTAAGCACGCAAGCAGCATAATGCCCAGGACACATCCCCCTAAAAGGGAAAACCAACGACCCGATTGTAAGCGCAGTACTCGCATCAATGCACATGGTACACGCGATCAATAAACAGGATCAGCCTGAGGTTGTGGTATTCTGCTGCTTAGCAGTTGTTGATTTGGATTTGATCTTGTCGAGAATTTCTTGTAGCCGCTGCTCTGCGGTTTCATCAAAGCTGGAACCTTGTTCTTCGATTCGCTGATGAAGATCTGCTGCGTATTCATTAATACGGATCAGGTATCGGACATCCGCCTCGATAGAGTAGGTTGCTTGAATTCGGACCAATTCTCGAAGGCGAACTTCAAGCATCTCTTGGTCTGCACTTTGGGTATCGACAGCTTCTTGGAGCAGGGTAGTGACCTGTTTGATTTCTGAGCCAGTCTTTAGCACTCGCATCTTAAAGTCATAAATAACCGGATTGTTCTCACGCAGTTCGACCAGTCCTAGTAGATATCGAGCGTTGCGTTGAAGTGCGCGTTCAAATTCTTCCTTAGAGTTATTTGCTTCGAGGCGTTCAAGCCACATCGCTAAATGTGGACTAACATCTCGAGCAACTTCACGGCAATCTTCTAATAGTTCCTCAGTGATGGGCTTTGTATGCAGTGATCTACTGCGCCTCAGTGGATCTCTAAGTAAGCTGCGCGATGTGGATAAATTATTATCAATAATTGCCTGTGGGGTCTTATCGTTAGTATTTGTTTCTTGGATTAGCTGCTTCGGTTCAGTGATTTGAACCTGGGTATTTATGTCCTTATCATCCTGCATGATTGCAGAAGACAAGGCCATGGTGCTGCTTGCAATAACTATGATTCCTAGCTTAATCATTTAGTTTCCTAATCAGTGCAGTGGTTACATATCCAAATCAGCAGCAAGGATTGCAAATTCCATGTCTAAATCATCATAGGTTACATCTCGAGTAACCAGTAAGTAGTCCATATCGCTAATGGTCTCGCCAACAACTCCGTGGTAGTACGGTTTAACCTTAATGTCGATGCCTGCAACTAATTGAGGCAGGGTTGGTGAACGTGATACATCAAAAGCGATCATCGCCACCAGGCCTAGCGAAGCTGCCATGGCAATTCGACCCCATATTGAAGCGTAACTTGAATTCAGACCTGAACCAATATTCGATATTGTTGCTAATACTTCGATCTGAGGTGTGCGAGCTCTTACTGGTAGCAGACCAACCGAAGCGTCAAATACTCGGCTCGTCAGTCCCTGCGGTACCCGAAGCCTACGGGCCTCCCGCTGCAACTGCATATCCACACTGTGCAGTTGTGGAGGAATTTCAGCGGGAAGCGGCCCGGGCTCTGGATGTTGTAAACGTCGTCTGTTGTTCATGTCATCTGCCTAACGCACCAGATTGTACTTGATTGCCATGCCTTTTAAGAATCCACATCATTTGGGCCAAGAAGCTCCCTGAGCTTCTTCAATGCCCGATGCTGACGCGCCAGGACGGTTCCTATGGGTTGATTTAGCACCTGAGCGATCTGGGCAAAGCTCAGCCCTCCATAATGACGCATTTGAATCACTTTCAGGTCTGATTCCGATAATCTTGCCATTGCTTGCCTTAGATTAGCTAATTGTTCGCTGTCTGCATCTGAGTGAATGTCCTCATCAGGGCCAATACCACCAGCGAGGCTTGTTAAGACTTCGTCTTCAACAGGCCTGGCCTGGCGTTTTCGCCTTCGCATCTCATCGCGCAGGCGGTTCATAGCTATGCGAAATAGCCAAGCTTCGAAGCGACCAACCTCCGTATATTGGCCTATCTTCATCACCACCGTGCAGAATGTGGATTGTGTGATTTCCTCCGCCAGCTCGTTATTGCCACACTGAGCACGGATTAAGCCGAATACCCTGTATGAATAGGTTTCCACGATATCCCGCCACGCATCCTCATCGCCCTCGGCTGCTCGTTGCAGGTTTTCTTGAAGCGTCTCATTTTCAGGCGTTTGTGACATAGGCAGGAGTTATTGGAGAAAGTAACTTAGCGTGCAGTTTAGGTACATTAAGACAATCTGGCTTATTGGGTTCAATCAGCTAGCAACAGGGTAGAAAACGCAACTACAATCTCCGTCCCATGCTTGACTTACTCGTTGAATTTGCTGCTGATCCATGGTCAGCCAGTCTCATACTTGTTCTAGGTGTGATTGTGCTGCTGATTGGCGGGCATTTGCTGGTAAATGGAGCAGCAGCTATCGCTCGAAGGTTGGGATGGTCCACCTTGGTGATCGGCCTAACCATCGTGGCGTTCGGAACCAGCGCGCCTGAGCTGTTTTTTAACGTCATCGCTGCCAAGAGCGGCCACAGCGAGATGAGCTTTGGCAATATCGTCGGATCGAATATCGCCAATATCGGTTTGATCCTTGGGGTTACAGCTTTGTTTGCGCCCTTGGTGGTACATGGCAGAATAATCAGCAAGGAACTGCCCTGGCTGGTTTTTATCTCCTTCTTCGCCCTGGGGATGGCTCTAGTTACATTCTTTGGCAAAGGTCAAAGCTTTGATCGTTTTGAAGGCATGATAATGCTGGCTGCATTTGCAGCTTTCATGATCGCCTGGTACCGCATGGGAAAACGCGATAAGGCTGATCCATTAATTGTAGAGCTTGGAACAGAAGCAGAGGAAGAATCACAAGCTTCGCTGCCACTTGCAATTTCGATGCTGATTGGTGGGTTAGTGATGTTGCTACTTGGCGGAAAGCTTGCGGAGATTGGGGCTGTATCTGCAGCCAAGTTATTGGGTTTAAGTGAGTCGCTGATTGGGCTAACTATTGTTGCGGTTGCCACAAGTTTACCGGAGCTTGCAACTTGCGTTATCGCGGTGCGCAAAGGTCATGATGATTTAGCCATAGGAAATATTATTGGCTCGAATCTCTTTAATTTGTTATTGGTGTTAGGGACAACAGCTGTTATTACGCCAGTTGTTGTTCCAGGTAAGTGGGGGATTTGGGATTTAGTAGCAATGAATGTGATTACGTTATTGCTGTGGCCGTTCGCTAGAACACATGGCAAAAAGGTTAGCCGCATCGAAGGCGGGATTTTACTTCTGCTATATTTTGGCTATATGACGTTTTCGGTGGTGCGCGAATTGAGATGATCGACAAATACGGCTCTCCCCCCTTTGTTTTCCACAGCCGTAACAAGAAGGTCCGCACAGCGGACCTTACGGGATCGTGTTTTATCTGTAGGGTCCGCTGTGCGGACCATTCGCTTCTAAAACTTACATTCAGTCTTTAGGCGTCTTCGCTACGAAGTGCATATAGCGATTTGCTATTCCTACAATGAGGTAGAGAGCGCCGACAAGAAAGATTATTTCGCCAATTCTCTTGTCGCCAAATGACATACCAATAACACCAGCCAAAACCAGAATTGCACCTGTAATTGAAGCCATCACCATATATTACCAAGCGGGGCTACTTAAGCAATAGGAAGAAAAGGGGACAGGCTATTTATTTGTTGGGGTTAGAGGGACGAGAACCGGATAAAGTGTTGTCTCTAATAATGTACTTATCCCCATTAATTCCCTAGCACTGGTTTCGCGGAGCCGGAACCAGTGGCACCGAAGATTTAATTATTCAGTGGCATGGGCGTCTCGCCCGTGCGGGTATTCTTTTAAAAGACTCACATATAAATCAAGAATATGTACGGGCGAGACGCCCGTACCACTGTAAGAATAATAAGACAAGATGGTCCGCACAGCGGACCCTACGGGATCGTGTCTTATCTGTAGGGTCCGCTGTGCGGACCATTCCGAGATATTAAATGGAAAGACCTAAAACGGTACGTCGGCTGCTTCGGCATCATCATCGGCATATTGATCGGCGGTATATGCGGGCTGTCCGGGGTTTGCTTCAATCTCGCTGCCTGCTCTACCTGAGTATGGAGAATCGTCTTCAAATCGTGTTAGTTCACGGTTCCATTTCAATTTAACCAAACCAGTTGGGCCGTTTCTTTGCTTAGCTATGATGAACTCAGCCATGCCTACCTTGTCTGGATTGCTTGCCGCCCAATCTTCTTCACCCTGGTGGTAATACTCTTCACGGTGCAGCAGGCATACAACATCCGCATCCTGTTCGAGCGAACCCGATTCACGAAGATCACTAATGCGCGGCCGATGTGTTTCGCGCTGTTCAGGTGAGCGGTTAAGTTGGCTTAGGCCTATGACTGGAATTTCAAGCTCGCGTGCTAGTGCTTTTAAGCCACGACTAATTTCTGAAACTTCCATTTGCCTCGATTCAGAGCGTCCGCCTGATGTAACAAGTTGAATGTAGTCAATGAATACAGCTTTGATTGAATGTTTAGCAACCATTCGCCTGGCACGCGCGCGAATTTGCAGCAGCGTTGCGGAACCCATGTCATCAATAAAAACCGGTGCATCTTGTAATTCACCACAAGCTTTTGTGAATTTTGCATAATCACTTGATCGCAAATTCATTCTTCGAAGTCGATGCAGATCTATGCCAGCTCTACCTGCAAGCATACGTTCAACAAGGTGACGTTTGCTCATTTCCAAGCTGAATAGCCCGACGGGATCTCCGTGAGAAGCCATGTTCTCGATCATGTTCAATGCGATTGCGGACTTACCCATTGAAGGTCTGCCTGCGATGATCAAGAAATCGCCAGGCTGAAATCCGCCTGTTAACTCATCAATGATTGAAAAGTGTGTAAGTACACCATTAATTGGCCTGCCGTCTCGAGCTTCCATTTCTTTTACGAGATCATTTACGATTGTTTTAAGCGATTCAATATCTCGATGCTCATAATGTTCTGCGATGGCAAAGATACGATGCTCCGCTTCATCGAGCAGGACTGCTGAGCTTTCCCTGCTGGTGTAGGCATCTTCGAGAATCGCGCCTGCTTCTTCTATGAGTCTGCGAATCATTCCTTTTTCACGTACTAGCCGAGCGTAATGATCTGCGTTATGTGCGGTGGGAACGGAGTTGGCCAGGTCGAGGAGGTATTCTTGTCCGCCAACCGCGTCGAGAATTTCTCGGTCGATAAGCCATTGATGAAGCTGCACCACATCCAGTGAAGCATTTTCATCGTAGAGCTTGACCATGGCATCGTAAATCGCACCATTTGCGGGCTTAAAAAACTCTTCACCGTTTTTTATTATTAGCGTGACATCACCAAGCACGCGCGGCTCGATGATGATCGAACCTAACAAGCACATCTCAGCTTCTATAGCATGAGGGGGCAATTGCTCTAATAGCCTTGCTGCGCTCTTACCAGCACCTCTGCGCTTGGCAGGGATTGAAGAAGCGTTAGGCTTTGATGTTTTTGTTGTTGAAGCGCTCATCCTTGAGCATTTATTCTCCGCGCTTCCTTGCGAGGTTGCTAGTGAACGTCAATTGATCCACATGTTATTTAGCTGTCAGCCTTCAGCTTTCAGCAGTCATCAGTCAGTTTATTAAGTGCTCGAATCAGTCGTCGCGGGTTCGAGTTGAGGCGTCTTGTCTGGCACAACAGAATTATTAGATGTTTTATTTTCCAAAGCAGCTTTCATCATTCTGCCGACTTTGAACTTGACCGTTCTCTTAGCCGGAACCGGAACCCTCTCCAGGGTCTTGGGATTCTGCGCCATTCTTGGCGCACGATTCTTGATCTCAAAAACGCCAAAATCTCGAAACTCCAGACGATTGCCTTCGGAGAGTTCGAAAATTACATTGTCGAGAAAACTTTGAATCGTTCTTTTTACAGCTGTGCGCTTCTGGCCAGTCTGTTCTGCGATTCGGTCAATAAGATCTTTTTTAGTCGTTGTTGGCATGGCATCCAGCCCCCTGGCGCTCAGCGCTTTGTGTGAAAATTGATTTTCGCTCGCTCTGAATCAAGATCATAGTAAAAAAAATCAATAAATTGCATTCCAACCTTCAGTGTTTATTAACTTTACGATCAAGCTCAAGTATCGCAATCACTCAGTAATGTGTCAAGAACAACTCGACAGAAGAATAGAGCTTAGCGAAACCGCCAGAGAATCGAATGATTCATATAGATGTATGAATTCTTTGTGGACAAGATGCCGGGAGATGTGGCTTTAAGGGCTTTTGTACCGGCGAATCGACCTTATTCGTGTTGTGGAGTGGTTGTGAGGTCGCCCATCATCGATCCGAATTCGATCATTTGTACGAATTTCTACTTCATCGACATGCGTAGAAGGAATTTCTCGACCAACGCTAAGCCTTTGATCATTTCGGCTGTACTGCCAATCATGGGGTTGGCCATGCGACATTTCATTGCCAGGCAGGACAAGATTTGCAGATATTGTCCGTTTATAAGTGGAGGAACTTGTACGCATTGCAGATGATGAACCGCAACCTGTGCTGCCAAGAATTAGGGCCATACCCAACGCCCAAACCGAACCCCAACCGAATATCTTGCTCATCATCTTTCAACCCTCCACTAAACCAAGGTACAAAGACCATGCCAGCTAAGCGAGAGTCAATGAGAAGCTATTTTTATATTAAGTGTTGCATTGAGGCATCATCGGTGTTGCTTCACAATTCAGCAATGATCAGCGTTTGGTAGGAAAGTTAATCTCGGCAAGATGCAGCAATTTTTCAGCCATTATTATCTAGTAGATTGTGTTGTAATAGGCTGTTGGGGTCTTGTTTTGACCCACTACGGGTGGATTTGGGGCATTATTACGCAAACATGCGATATGTAGCACTATGAGGTTTTCTACTCTTGCCAGGAAAAGTAAGCAGTTGTACCGCTAAACGTGACAAAAAACTGCACAAAAATAGTACGTTTAACTGACAAAAAAACTGACAAAAAACGTGACTTAACAAGAAGCCTCAAATTGACTACAATACGCACGATGTCTGAAAATCAATCTCACATTCCACAGTCTGATTTGGTGCCTAGAGGTAGACTTATTCTCGACAATTTTCCGCTTGAATTAGCCAAAGATTCCGCAAGTGCATTCCCCGATGGGAAAAGGGGGCGCAAGCACGCCATTATAACATTATTAGCTTTGTCATTAGATCCTGACTTGCCTGAAGAAGTTAAGAGATTCTTGACTCTATGGGGATATGAAGCAGAGAATTACCCAACAGAAATCAACCCACGGGGCCTTTATAAAAAGTTTCTAAAGGCTATTGAAGAAGCGGAACAGGAATAGAGGCACTTTAAGAGGAGAAAACCTAATGCAAGATTCACGATCCAAGCTCGATCGTAACGGTTGGAAGGATGGGGCACAATCGCTCGCTCCTGAAATAAGAGCTGCTAGAATGTTACTTTCACCAGCCTCTCAAGAAGAAATATCTCAACTTGCAGAAGATATGGAAGTTACTCTCTCGGGAAACCAACCAGCTAGAGCAGCGCATTCACAGCACGGACGAAGAGGTATAGCCCTTTGGCTAGCGGTATCTATAGGAGGCATAATCTCATTAGTTCTTGCGGGTTCAACTGGCTGGGCTAGTGCTATTAAGTATCACTCCATCGCTGAAAAAAACATAATGATTGCGGATCAAGAACAGCAAATGGCCGCCTACTTTGAAAATCAAGCTGCAACTGAGCGAAAACTACGCGAAGATCTTCAAGTGAGGGATGAGCGGCTCAAATATATTGCAAATTCACAATTGAAAATCATAGCCGGTCTCAGAAAGAGTGGTCACTACGCCAAAGCCATCAGCATGATAGATCTTTTAACAGAGATTACAGTTGCTTTGGACAATCGTGAAGGCGACCTAATTGAGCGCATTAGCCAAGAGCGTATTGAAATGATAATAGCTGTGATTACAGATGTTCATGATAGTGAAGCGGACTTAAGTGGCGTGCGTACCGAGCTGGAAAAACTTTCAACTATTAAAAAGCAGCAGCCTGAATGAAGAATTAGTAATAGTAGTTGCGAATCCAGGTATTAGCACAACATGCCCGATGCCTCTAAGAGCAGGCAAAGCCAAAGCTCCACTGTCTGTCAGCCTAATGCAAGTTATTTATTCTTATGGTTTGGCTCGATCATATAAGTCCGCAAGCAACCAACGCGTCTGTCGAAATAGCGTTCCTGCATACTCATGATCAGGATTGCTGGCGTTGCATATTTCTTCTGCTGCCTTGCGAGCACTCTCACACAAATCATCGCCCATATCTTCGGTTGTCATAGAAGATGTGTTAAGCATTAAAGCTCCAGAACCAGCATCAAACGGATCCAGGCTGGGCGTTTGGTTGGGATCGAGGATCACATCGATTTTATCCATTGACCTTGTGATGAGTGGCTCAAGGCTATCCCAGTTTGCCCAGTCAACTTGATCAACAAAGCCATCTGTTAGCTGATCTATCCCCAATTTCATAGAATTGCCACAGATCCATTCGGCAAGTTGGCGTGCAAGTACACAAAGTGGATCTTCATCCATTGAAAAACTGAGGACTTGCGATTGGCAGGTCGATTTCGATAATGAATTCCGACTAGCATCCTGTCCAGAGATAGCAGCCCCTAACATACAGGACATAGCAAAGATTGTAGTGCCAACAAACGTCTTTGAAAGTGTCATAATCCCTCTCCCAATAATTAAGTGATTCTCCTGCCCTACGCATGCGGAGGAACCTCACACAGGTTCTATTGCTACTACTCAAGGCATCCCCTAGTACTGCACCATGATCTTAATGAGGTCCAACAATTTAGCTGCGATTATTGTTGGTAGGGTCGTATCAAGACGACTGCACAGTTGGGTAAAGCCAATAATGCTATTTTACTTGGCACGGTAGTAATTTCTACGGTTTTACTGACGGTTTTACTGACGGTTTTACTGACGGTTTTACTGATAGTTTTACTGACGTTTTTACTGACGTTTTTACTGATAGTTTTACTGACGTTTTTACTGACGTTTTTACTGACGGTTTTGCGGTCATTTTCCTGTCAGTAAAACTGATTGAATTACGTAAAGGTAATAAAGGGGGAAATATTATCAGAGCCCAAGAGTGTTACACTTATAAGGTTTAACTATATTACCTTTGCCAGTTGCGCCGATACATTAGTAGATAGAAAGAATAGAACGCGTAATAATAATTCGGCAATTAGAGATAAAACTTACAAGACTTGATACTTATGGCAAACGCAAAGCGACATTGCCCATGCACCAAGATAACCGAGCCCTCAAGGGGAAGCCACACAAACTCCAAACATAATTCCAGCCAAAGTAAAGGCCTTCCTTAATCACAATTTCACCAAGTTTTTCCTTAGCACATGTAACTTCAATTAGAGCAATGATCTGCGGAGAATCAAAATGAGTGAGAATATCTGGAATGCATCTTCTCGGATAATCAAGATTGCTGGAAGCTATGAACTTGCAATCTTTGACGAGCAAGGGAATAGAGTCGCCATAGCTACCGGACCAACAGAAGATACTTGCCGTATAAACGCAACTGCAATAATCGAAGGCCTTGAGCTACGCGCAGACAAGTTGCAAAGCGCTACCCAACCTATTAAAAGTCTATCTGTTGAAAACAAATGCGATTCTACAGAACCGTGAGTGCTTTACAAAGCAATGCTATTTGTGTAGGACTTACTCACTGTCACTACTTAGACTTTGATAGAGCATAAGCTTATTTCCACTTGGATCGAGAAACGATGCTAGTTTGACGATGCCGGGGATTTCTTCGGTTTCGCCCACGAATTTAACGCCTTTGTGAATCATCTTTGTGCGGGCTGCGTCAATGTCAATTACGCCGAAGGTTAGCGTGGTGCTGGAACCTTCTTTGAACTCAGTAACTTCGGATAGGCCGACCGTTACACGGTTTACCGGGCTGGCAAGTTCGCAGAACTTTTCTTCGGTGAGCTCAAAGAGCAATTCGAAACCTAGTACGTCCTGATACCAGGATTTTGATGCGACAAGATTCTTAACGGGAATAACACAGGTCAATCCGCCATCGAACCCAATTTGATCAGTGCTTGTGTTGCTGTACTTGCTTTTTTCATCTGATACACGCTCGTAAACGATGTCTTCCATCCAGTTTTCATTGCCATCCTGGTACCAGGTCCATTTTTCGCTGAAGTGATCCTTATCAATGAATCTTATGATTACCTTGTCCATGTGGCCTTTATCGCGCGATGGCATATTTGTGCCATCCAGATATGTGAACGTGATGGTGTTTTCATCTTTATTTATTGATGTAGCCTGCAAGCGAGGCTGATTTTTCGCTACACAGTAATGTGTAAGCAATAGTCGATCTTCATCCATGTGAATCATGGTTGTCATGGTTTCGCCTGGATGAGCCCCGTGCGAGACTTTCATGATTGCGGATTCCCGTGCGATTACGCTTATTGTTTCGCTATTGGTCCAGCCCTTTGTGCTTTTACCAACCCATTGGCCATTGTGACTTTTAAATCGCTCGTACGCAGCCAAAGCTTCTTTAGCACTTATTGCTGATGTATCTTGCTGCGCTTCTGGCTTATTTGCAGCAATAGCAGAATTAATAATTAGTAAACATAGAAATGTAATTGAGAGCTTCATCGTTTTCTCCTTGATTGCTCTGCTTGATATACAGCACTAAAGAACAGCAGATTTTTAGTTAGACATTTCATCTGAAAGAGATTCGCTCAACATATAGTTATTACCATCGGGATCGTAGAAAGTAGCAAGCTTTACCAAGTCGGGAATCTCCTGGGTTGGGCCATCGAACTTTACAGCGCTTTGCTCAAGTTTTTTGCGCGATGCTTCGATGTCGTTCACACCCCAGGTGAGCGTTACGCCTTTGACATTGGGTTTTTCAACCTGTGAAAGACCTAATTGCAAGCGATTCACAGGGCTAGCCATCTCGCACCAGCCTATTTCTTTGACGTGATAGATTAACTTGAATCCCAGTACATCTTGATACCAGGCAATTGATTTTTCTATATCGCTTACTTGAACCGCACATGTCACGCCGCCGTCAAAGCCGAGAGCACATGCGCGATCAGAAAGTTCCGTTGTACTAGTATCTGTTGTCATATTGGGCTGCCTTTTTTGAGTAAGTTGGGTAAGAGTTTTGTTTAGTAGTAGGTCTTATTCTTAACTTGCATTGCATGCTCAAATTATGAGATCTCAGAATTTCTTTAACTATATGTGTAGATGCACCAAGTCTTCCAACCAGTCACCAACAAGCTACGGCCAAACTGTTTGCATGACTGCAATTGGCCCTACACATAGTGTTTACATTCGCAGCCACAGTTTAGGCGCAACCTCAAAACGCCTGCCACATAGCACCAGTCACCTCTCTCCTCGTGCCTCACACAAGCAACCAGCACCTGTCTCATATTTTGACCTTGACAATCCATTGTCCTAATTTTATACTACCTATATAAAATTGTCAATGAGGAATATTACAATACCTGAATTATGTAGCCTGATCTGGCGTTTGGCGTTTGGAGGCTGTGAGGGTGGTTTTGCAAGGCTGATTAACTTGCTGGATGTGCTGGGCAGTCGCGATTTTCTGATGACCAAGCACCGATGACCAAGCAGCAAAACACGTTGAGAGATTCGACCTGAATTTAGAATTACTTATATAGCAAGTATTATGACTTAAAAACAACAAACTCCTAAGCCTAAGCCTAAGCCTCGTCAAACCAAAGTACTATTTTTATACTTACTATAATAGTTGGACCTTGGGTGGTTTGTTGCATATTTGTAGTAGACAAGGAGTTCTTATGGGGAGAGAGTAATCCGCTGGGACGGTACTCGGTGAGGCGGTGAGGTGGGCTGATTAACTTGGGTGATTTGTTTTCTGTGGCGAATTACTGATGACGAAGCGCAAAAAATTGTTGAGGATTCTCGATCCCAATCCCCACCCCGATCCCGACCTCGATCTCGAGTTGGAATTACTTATAGAGCAAATAGTATGACTGCAATAAACCACAAAATCCTAAAGTCTAACCTTGACAAACCAAAGCCATATTTTTATACTTACTATAAAATTGTCGCTTAGGTGGTTTGTAGCAGTATTTGTAGTGGATCAGGAGTTATAATGGGGATGGAATAATCGGTTGGACGGTTGGACGGTTGGTCGCCGAGTCGGTGTATAGGGGGGTGTCATTATTACGGGGGGACGCCGGAGACAACATTGCTAGTAAGCTCTGTTTCAATTCGATTTACTAGCCAAACAAGCAACCATGACTATTAAGAAGTACAAACCAGGTTCCAAAGATAAGCTCTTAAGTCAGGGTAAACGCAATTCCAGCGTTGGCCGAGCTAAGCAAATTATTAGTATTATTAAGCTTTTTCATCGAAGGTGGGCTGCTCCCGTATTAGCGGAGCTGTATGCAGATAAAGGAGCAAAAGCGGTTACGCTTACTAACAGGTTAGGCGTTAGTCGCGAATCTTTGCGCTGCGCGCTTGATGAGTTGATTACCAACGGCTGGATTGCGCGCAATCCCGGGTATGGCCATCCTCTGAGGCCTGAGTACTTGCTCACAAAACGCGGAGCGAAACTTGCACCAATCTGCTTTTCACTAATGAAAACTCTCAAGCGCCTAGGTGTGCAGCGAAGCGCATTACTCAAGTGGTCAATGCCTATCGCTCTAGCGCTAGGCAGCGGTATTGATAGATTTGGTGAGCTTAAACGATCTTTGCCGGGTATAACTGCACGAGCGCTAACACTTGGATTAAAGGAAATGCAAAGTTCGGGATTAGTAGATAGGCGAATACTGGATCAATATCCGCCAACCAGTTCGTATAGCCTGACACCTAAAGGGCGTAGGCTGCTGCCAATTCTTCAATCCCTTTAGCGGTTAATACTTGACATTGTGTGATTGAAATTGCGAATTACTGCTTGAAATAGTAATATCTACAATCACAACAAGTAATAGATTAAATCATTATGCCTTCTGTTTTCTTGATATTTGTAATAGGAAAAGCTGTGCCACACGTTAGATTCACAGACAACATTCAGCGGCACGTTAAGTGCCCAGCCGCAGAAGCGCAAGGGGAAACAGTACGCGAAGTATTAACAGCGTACTTTGCTGAAATTCCATTTGCAAAAAATTATGTGCTTGATGATCAAGGCGCGCTTCGTAAACACATGGTGATATTCGTTAACTCGCAGCAAATTGCCGATCGAGTCAAACTTAGTGATTCGGTTCCAAGTGATGGGACTGTAGAAATCATTCAAGCGCTCTCAGGCGGTTAACAAACTCCTTTGGGAAATTACGATGGGCTTAGGATTAGCAGTAAAAGAATGTACTTAGTAGTAAAGGTAACACAATGAGTGATCGTATCCTTGTAGCAACTCGTAAAGGTTTATTTACCATTACGAAGAGTAACACCGGTTGGTCTATTTCCCAAGCAGATTTTCTAGCAGATAATTGCTCAATGGTTATGCATGATCCTAGAGATGGGATGTTGCTGGTTGGTCTAGATCATGGACATTTTGGATGTAAAATGCATCGATCGCGCAATGGTGGTAAGAGTTGGGAAGAATGTGCATCGCCCGCTTACCCCGAAAAGCCGGATGACTTTGAAGATATTCCCAATCCCATGTCTAATACGGTTATTAAGTGGAATACTGAGCTGCTTTGGGAATTGCAGCCTGGGGGTAATGATGAGCCTGGTGTTATATGGTGTGGTACTTTGCCCGGGGGATTGTTCCGTTCAAATGATGCAGGAGATAGTTGGGAGCTGAATCGCACACTTTGGGAAGATCCGCGCAGGCAAGAATGGTTCGGTGGCGGGTTCGATTATCCGGGTATTCATTCGATACACGTTGACCCACGCGATTCAGCACACATATTGCTCGGCGTATCCTGCGGTGGTGTTTGGCGAACTACTGATGGTGGCAAAACATGGGAATGTGACGGCACAGGTATGAGAGCGGAGTACATGCCTGAAGAAAAGGCATACGATCCGGGTATACAAGATCCGCATATACTTGTGCGATGTCGCGATTCTTTGGATTGCCTTTGGGTGCAGCACCATAACGGAATCTTTCGCTCAACAGATAACGCACGATCCTGGCAGGAAATCACTGATGTCAAGCCATCAACCTTTGGCTTTGCGGTTGCGGTTCATCCAGCCGATCCGAATACCGCCTGGTTTGTACCGGCTATTAAGGATGAAAAGCGAATACCTGTTGATGCAAAGGTTGTTGTAACGCGTACAAGAGACGGCGGCGAAACGTTTGAGCAATTAAGCAAAGGTTTGCCGCAGGAACACGCATACGATTTAACGTTTCGTCACTCACTAGATGTGGATGAAAACGGCGATCGACTTGTATTTGGAACTACAACGGGTTCACTTTGGGTTTCAGAAGATCAAGGCGATTCCTGGCAGAATGTTTCTACTCACCTGCCACCGATTTACTGCACAAGATTTGTTAAAGAGTAATGCTAGTTTGCAATACATCTATTCATTCGCCGGTGGTTGTGTGGGTGGAGCTTCGTTTTGGTTCGGTATCTTGGAGGATTGCGTAAGCGACATGTGTAATGCAGCTATTTATACGTTTAAGGTGAGTTAGCAAATCCAGATGGATGGCACTGGTTTCAAATGCTTCGGAGAGGCCAGCATTAAGACGTGCAAAGTGTTGATCTCTCAGTTCGCGTTCGTATTGATCAATTCGCTGTTTGTGACGGAGCAATTGCTGTGCGAGTTGTTTGTCGCGAATTGGGAAAGCGTTTTCTGCGATTTGAAAATTCTCCCAGATTTTATCGTAAAAGTCTTGAATTCCCTTTTGCCCTTCCTTTGAAAACTCTATGCCCAGGCGGATCTTTTTAAGTATCAATTCACAGATATTTTTATCGATAATGTCGCCGATGGTTTCCAATTCGCTTAGATAGCGGAGTTGCCGCATTTGTTCCGCAGAGTCAAAATGTTCGTTGTCTTCTCGCGCCAGGGTTGTCAGGAATCGCTTAATTTCCGTATCGAGTAGATCAACATGATCATCGCGCTGCGAGACTTGGCGTACAAGCTTTTCATCGTTAGTTTTAAGAGCATTCCAAGCATCATGCAACATTGAGCTAACGATTTCAGAAGTATGTGTAATTTCCCTTAGCGATTGACCCATTGCCAGAGCCACACCACCGATGGGACCGCCAGTTATGTAGCGTGGCCCGAACGCACTTGGTTTTTTAGATGTTGGTGTAGGTAATAAGTGAGTGAAGAGAGCTGTAAGTAATCTCGCGGCAGGTAAGCCTATGATTGCAACGACGATATTGAATCCAAAATGTAAAAGAGCAATTGAAAGGGCAAGCGAAGCACTATCAAGTTGCTGGATAGAATCACCTAGTAAATGTAGAATTAGCAAACCTACTGCTGCGACAATGGTTTTAAGTAATAAATTTGCTGACGCAAGACGTCTAGATTCTATAAGCCTCCAACCGAGAATAAGTGTTGTAAGCGCCAGACCCACATTTGCGCCCAGCACAATGGGTGCAGCCATCTGGAAATTTATCGCATCAGTAGAACCAAGGCCTATTACCAAGCCTATGGTGGCTGTGCTTGATTGGAGCAGTAGTGTTAGCACAGCTGCAAATACAGCGAGCAGCACAGCATATTGTTGCAATTTGTCGAAGTTAATGATTTCACCGAATCCAGCATCCGACTCAACCATAATAGATGATGCTTGTTTCATAATTCCCAGGCCGAGAAAGATGAAACCCAGCGCCAGAAGAACTTGTCCGATACCTCTACTTCTCGGGCTTTGTGTGAATTGATAAAGAGCAACCCCAAAGAGAATGATAATTGGTGCAGCCTGCTCAAATCCGAATGCGATAAGAAACACCATAACCGTCAAGCCAATGTTCGCGCCTAACATGCTTGTGAGCATTTGTCTTGCGTTCATGTGGCCGGCCTTGACGGTTTGCACGGCTAGCAGGGACATAGTTGTGCTTGATGGGGCAGCAAGCGAAACCAGCAGGCCTCCCAGGAAGGCCCAGCCTTTGCGGTCTGCCAGGCGCTGCATCCAAGTACCTAAGCGTTGGCCGAAGAGTCGATCGAGACCTTTTCGCAGGTAGCGCACGCCAAAGACCAATAAGGCCACGCCTCCGAAGATACTAAGGATGTTGTAAAAGTCGGCCATAGATATTTTCTACGTCGGCCTAGAATGTATTGGGCTATGGATTATTGGGAGTTTTAGCTTCATTAGCGCCCAAATTGCAGGAAAATTCGCTGCATTTGGCATTTTGCCAAGCTTCAGGCTATTTATTTTCAGGCGGCACAACCTTGGCAATAAAGGGAATGTCTTTACTGCCAGTATTGGATTTGAACATCACCATAGCGTAAATTACGCCTTGATATTCCTTGCGCGGTGTAATTCGTACACGGCAGGTAATTGTGTCATTATCATTTGTTGTAGATGAAACCAATTGCGCGTGTATGTTTTGTGAAAGCGATTGCACGCTTTGGAATTTAATTCCAGGTTTATCAAATGGGATTATCACATCTACTTCAACGGGCTTGCCTGCTGCAATTGCGCCTAGTTGCGAAATGTATTCCTTGAAGTACCATCCTCTACGTTTCCTTGTCATATCCAGCCTTGAGCCGGTACATTCATTTCTAACACGCATAGGCAATATTGGGCAGTCGGGGTGATCGGTTTCAATTATCCACCACCGCCTCATGCCTGCGCAGTTGCTAATGTCTCTTGAGGGGACATTCCATTTAATGGTATATGAGTTGCGCGGGCTATTTTTCTTTGGATTAAACCCATCAGCAAAGACCGGCTCCTTGCCGCCTGATGTAATAATATTAAAAGGCTTTCCATCAATAGATTCAATCACAGCCTGGCCAACTTGTACTCCCTTTAGAGCGTCTACAAACGGTGGTTCGGCGCGCACAGGCATCGTGACTAATCCTTGCAGGTTGATCCTTACATGTCCTTGCGTTGAGCCTTGATTAAAGACAATTTGTATATAGGCCTCTTTAAGGCCGGGCTTTGTTGGCGCTTTAAACTTTGCATCAAAGGTGATCGATTCGCCTGCAGAGATAGTCTCTTTTGTAAGATCCTGAGTTGTAGTACAAGCGCACGAAGGAGAAACCTTAGCGAAGGTAATAGGTTCCGTGCCGGTATTATATAGTACAGCTTTAACTTCTTGAACTGAGTTTGGTTCTATTATTCCAAAATCAAACCCGCCCGGCTCAACACGTAATGCTCCTTTAACGATTGTCTCGGTAGACAGAGGTGGCGGTAATATTTTTTTTGGAACACTATTAGTAGCTGCGTTTGAAGTATTGGAAACAGTAGGTGTATTGGCGGATTTATCACAGCCAGTTTGTGCAAGTAATAGCCCAATTGCCATACAGACAACTGAGCTTATCAAACATCTATTAATCAAAGTATGTTCATGTTTCATAATATTTTTGTTATGTAAGAATTAAATTAGTTCAGCGGCTCCGCAGGTATGTTTGCAGCTTGGCCCGCTTGTTTTTTCGTGATGTATTTTTTTATCCAGGTATCGAATGATTTTCCCGCAGCGGTATCTCTGCCGGTGAATTTGAGAATGTTTATATCGTCGTAGAAAATAGTTACTCTCTCGCCGCCTTTAGTTGGGATGATGCGAATGAAGGAATCCGCAGGGGTTAGGCCAGAGCTTTTATCGAAGATATAGCCTTGGATAGTCTGCCCGCTTGCGGTTGTAATAGTAACATCGCCTCTGTAATCGAACGCTTCATCAATAGCGCAGCTAAGGCTTTGAGGGTCAGAAGAATCTGCGGTCTTGCCTTGAAGTGAAGTATCCGCTTCTGTTTTTAGTGGTTTATCTGTCATCGCCCATTGATATTCCTGTTTCATTGTGTCGGATTCATTGTAGCTTGGGACAAGCCGCTAGTAGAGTCTGTTTAATCAAGTTAATCGTGGCTGCGGATCAATTTTCGCAGGAATAGGCAAGATAGTTCATAGATTTGCGGATCATTGCTTGCCCGTGGGCCTGCGATATTTAGGACTTTGACTTCATTTTCTTCGAGCCAGGCATTAGCTAAATCCACAGCAGAGCAATCGTTGGGGTCAGAAACCAAACAAGGTTTATACTTTGCTTTAGCTAAGCGCTGGGTTAATGCAGTTCCACCTGTTAATGGTCCTTGGGCAATGATTAGTGTTGCATCTGAATCCCTTACATTTGCTTTAGTGCGCTGCGTAGGATTTTTCGACTTTGTTTCGGTCAATTTGTATTGATCAGGAATAGTCCCATCTTCGCTAGTTCGTCCTTTGGGGCACCATCCGCCGATAGGGATACCAAAGTCAATTGCAGTATCGAGAGCTGCGCGATCGGTTCCTGTTTGCCCTCCTGAGATTATTTTTTGAATGCGCTTCATCCGTGAATATGGGGGGCGAAGGGGGATTAAAGAGAATTACTCAGCAGCCGGTGCTTTAAGCTCGCGTCCCGTATTTGGATCGAGCAATTTCCATTCGAATTGCTTTAGAAGTTTAGTAAGCACCTGCCAACCGATTTCTTCTTCTGTGAGTGTTAATAGCATTTGTGTGATGGGATCTTGCCCGGGAGTTAGTTCAAGCCTGAACCCTGGTCCGTAGAGAATATCATCATCTTGACGTTCAGGCCCGGTATTGCAATCAAACAATTCTGCAAGCAGTTCCTTGCGTGAGGCAATCGGCATCATGCCGTCTTGTGCGCTAGCATCGTGGCTTGAAAGCACCACAAACACTTTGCCTGAACTTGATTGACTCATTGTTTATTTTGTCCTTTGCACAACAATCCTGGTTGTGTAGCCAGCAGCAAAATACTATGCCGCTTCATATATCAGATATTAGCTAATACCTTACGCTTCGGCTGCCTGAGTCTTTTGATCAGCATCGTTCTGTTCTAGCAAATCAACCAGCGTATCAACAAGTCGATGAAGCGGCACGGGTTTTACGAGATAAGCATCCACACCTAGCGCTTGGGCGTACGCCATATGCCTCTTGCCTTCATTTGCTGTGATCATCACTATAATTGGGGCGTCGACTTCTTCTTTTAGTTTTTCCAGAACGAGAAATCCCGATCGCTTTGGGAGCATCATGTCCAGGATGATTGCGTCTGGGTTTCCGCTATGTGAAGCAGAAACTGCTGAATTACCATCGGTTACGCCTTGGGTTATAGCTCCCTCTGCGCGCATGGCCAAGTCGATGGAACTGAGGATATCCTCATCGTCGTCTACGATTAGAATCTTCTTATCTTTTAGTCGTTGATTACTCATTTGGCCTTTGGCTTTGTTGCAGTTAGGGACAATCCTAGCACCGTTACGTCTTAATTGCCTTGGTAGTTTGTTATTTACTTTCAACTGGGCATGAACGATCCACGATTAGGTCCAATTCGCTAGGAGTCATCCAGGGTAAAGATCGCAATTTATCGATCATCCTCTTGGGCATGGGTTTCCCTTGCCTTTCGTACCTGGGGCGGCTTTTCCAGCGGCGGTGTACCCAGAGGTATTGTTCCGGAGCCTTGAGGATCATCTGTTCCATGGCCCGGTTATAGCGGGTGGTGATGTAAAAAAGTGGGTCAGGCTGATTTTGCCAATCTTCAGGCGTGATGTAATCGGTGCAAGATAGTTCATATTCAAATCGGCCGTTTATTCTGTGCGCAACTCCTGCCACGATTGGGATATTGTATCGCATTGCCAGCAAGCCTATTGATTTGTAGCTGGACGCCATTCTGCCGAAGAATGGTACAAACAGTCCTTGATCTCCCGCGTTTTGGTCCGCAATGAATCCAATCCACTCGCCATCTTCCAGCATCTTTTGAAGTATAGGAGCAGCTCCCCATTTTGTAATGATGCGCATTCCTCGCTCTTGTCGTATACCCATGACCCAGCGATTAAGCAGGGGATTATCTAATGGTCGAGCCAGTGCATTAAGCGGATAACCAAACACAGCCAGGCAATAACCAAGCAATTCCCAATTGCCGCAGTGTCCTGTGATGAATATTGCTGGTTGCTTACGGATCAAGCGTTCTACCGTCCGAGGCATGTCACCAATACGTATATAAGATGGCCAGGATGACTGGGTAATACATCTAGGTGTAACCAGCGCATCAACTAAAATTAACTGGAACATACTCTGTATGGATCGATGAGCAATATCTTGTACTTGTTGGTGCGACCAATCAGGGAAACTCAAAGCGATGTTGTTCTCAGCTCTTTCTCTATGTCGCTTGCTGAGTCGATAATAAAGCGAACCCACACTAGCTGCTGTACTAAGGTTTTGCTGCACATCAAAGCAGTGCATGAACCCGGACAAAGCGCGCAAGCTGAGGTATTGGCTCCAATTAACGATCGCAGATTGATTCTTAGCCATCGAGGCGTGATCCTCATTTTGTTTCTGCGCGATGATAGCGGAGTAAGTGGCACAAAGATCTATTTATGTGAAAAGAAAAAGCCTCGCAGATGGCTGCGAGGGCTTTTGCATGTATTAAAATAGTTTAGATACGCCTAGCTCAGAAGCTTGTATGTCCAGTTAAGATGAAAAAGCGATTGGCGTTTAGCACAGGGATCTGAGCGTCCATAGCTTGATTCATCAATTCAAGATACTTTTCATAAGCGTTACGTTTTTCGACCCAAATCTCTATCTGTCTCTCAGTAGCATTTGTCGGAAGGCCTGGTGGTATTGGCGGTTGTACGCCTAGTACGAGAAAGTCAAGATCGCCGGGCAGCTCATCGCCTGTTATGACGGTTCCGCCCCAGTTAGTTACAACCGTTCCGAGATAATTAGCTTCAGCAGATGAAGGTTTGCCATCACCATTAACATCAAACTTGCCGTGGATAAGGAACTTGAATTTGTAATTCGGATCATAGACCGCATTGACAATAACATCGTTTCGTACTACGGGTCGTCCGGGAACTGATCGAATTATCTTGCAAGTTGATGTTGTTTCAGCCACGGTTGTTACTTGCAGACTGGCCTTGCCACGCGACATCAGACCAGTGCGGCGATCAACCTGAATAGATCGTTCATCTTCATAAACTTCAAATGTCATGCCTAGCACGATGTGATGTTTCTTGCCGCGATCGATGAATACCTGGTCGGCTCCGCCTGCTTGATCGATGATGCGGCCATCTACCATAAGATCAGGTCGATCAGGATGTACACGATTTCGCCCGATGATTTCTTGCAATTCACCAACTCTGGATCTAAGCCTGACGTTGTCTTCGTTCAGTCGGTCGCCAGAATTCTGCAAGTCATTGATCTGTCCTGAATATCGATCATCTAAGCGATCTATCGCAGCGTTGTAGTCGCCCTCAGCTATAATCAGGCGATCGCGATGTTCTTCAGCTTCGAGCATATACGCATTAAGTTGTGCATTAATAGCATCAATTTCGCTGCGTTGATTTTCTTCAAGGGTTCGCATTTGTGCATCGCGTTCAGCTAAATCATCTTGAGCATCAGCAAGACTTGACTCTAGACCTTCAATTTCCTGGACTTGGTTTCGTGACGATCGGGAGAAATCCTGCAGGACTCTTTGAACAACTGCATCTTTACCAGCACCGTATTGAGATAAATCGCTTTGCGCATCATCTAACGATCTATTTTCATTACCCACTAACCATTGAGAGGTCTTGCGTCCTCGCTCAAGCAGAAGTCCAGTGACTGACTTGCCACGGCCTGAGCTAGCACTTGCCACAAGAGCCTTATACTCTTCGCGATTGCTCTGTTCAGTCGTAACATATTTTGCTAATAAATTCTCAGCCTCTTCCTGACCTTGAAGCGCTTCGGTCTTGCCTGCGTAGAACATAATTGACAATACCAAAAGCGAAATTGCGGTCATCACGAAGACGACAAGAGATACTACTACGCCGATACCGGCTCCAGTGCGTGCGGCCATGAATGTTTACCTCCCAAGCGGGGTACATAACTTGATTTTCGGACCTTCCCACACCGGGTCCGCCAGACCGATTAATGGACATCAGGCCTTGAACCTCTAGTGTCCTCTAGCCTTCATGCTCCGTCAAGAACAATTCGTACTATGGAAAATACGCAAGTCCATATATGACGGTTCCTTGGCGATAAATGCTGGCTTAAGGATCTACTAAATTGTCCAGGATCAATTGCGATATCTTTGAGCAAATATCTATTTCCTGGCAAAATCTACACCTGAGTAGCCCTTAAAGCCTCAGTAATGGTGGTTACACCCGATTTAACCTTTTCGAAGCTGGCTTCTCTAAGAGTGTATAAATCGCCAGCTTTCTCGGCTGTTTTAGCAATTTGGCGAGCGTTGGCCTTTTCCATCACCATCTCACGGGTTTTCTCGCTAATGACCAATAACTCGTAAAGACCAACCCGGCCACGATATCCGGTTTGCCTACACTCGCGGCAGCCTCGACCTTTATGAAACTTGGCATTCTTATCCATCTTAAAATCTGGTGGGATTTCATTGGGTTCGGGGGTGTAAGGCTCCTTGCACTGTTGGCAGATTCGCCTCACCAAGCGCTGGGCCATGACCCCTTCAAGAGAGCTGGTTACAAGAAACGGCTCAACACCCATATCAGTCAGGCGAGTCAATGAACCAGGTGCGTTATTTGTATGAAGTGTGGAAAAAACCAAGTGGCCGGTCAGCGAGGCTTGGATCGCAGCCTCAGCTGTCTCAAGGTCACGGATCTCGCCAATCATAATAATATCTGGGTCGTGCCTGAGAATTGCGCGAAGACCTGTTGCGAAGGTTAAGCCCACTTGCCTTTTAACGGGAATCTGATTGACACCTGCAACGTGGTACTCAACCGGATCTTCGACAGTAATCGCTTTTACATTATCATTAACAACGCGTGAAAGTGATGCATAAAGCGTAGTAGATTTTCCGCAACCGGTCGGACCTGTTACCAGCAAAATCCCGTGAGGTCTGTTAATTAAAATATCCCAACGCTCAAGCATCTCCGGCTCCATGCCTAGAGAATCTAAATCGAACATGGCCGCGGTCTTGTCGAGAATTCGAAGTACTACTCCCTCACCAAAGATCATGGGAATGATGCTCACACGTAAATCGTACTCGTGGCTTTTATGCCGCAACGTGATTCTGCCATCCTGCGGCTTACGTTTTTCCGCAATGTTCATATTGGCCATGATTTTAATGCGGCTGATGATTGCGTTACGAAAACGATTAATCGATGCAGGCACGCCTGCCTTATTTAGCACGCCATCTATGCGGTAACGAATTTCCAAATGATCTTCATAGGGCTCGATGTGAACATCAGTTGCCCTCTCACGAACTGCTTCGATAAGTAGATCGTTGACGAGTTTGATTACGCTTGCGGTTTGCGCTTGCTCGAGTTCTTGGGTGTCGCTGTCAGTGATTTCGGTATCAGTTACCACGCTATCAGCTGACAGTTGAGCGATTGTGTCGCCCGCAACTCCGTAGTGGGTACGGATGAATTTGCGAATGTCCTGCTCATCCGCAAGGACAAGCTCGATCGACATTCCAGTTAACAGGCGAAGCTCATCAAATGCGGTAAGCTCAAAGGGATCACAGGTTGCGATTTGCAAGGTGCCGTTCTGCCTGCTGATGGGAACGCACTGTTGTTTGAAGACTAATTTGGGTGGTAGCGTCTTAAGAGTTTCTTCGCTTACATCTATTGAATTTAGGTCCACAATTGGCATTGCGAACTGCTTGCCGATGGCTTCCAAAACATCGACGCTACTGACAAACCCCAGGCGTACCAAAACATGGTCAAGCCTCTCGCCGGTTCGGTTCTGCTCACCGATCGCCTGCTCCAGCTGCTCTTCACCAATTAGCCCCCGTTCAAGAAGTATGCTTCCAATACCCACTGTATCCTCATTGTACCGCTGCAAGTGGCCTGAGATTCATGGTTTATCCAATTGACATATCGGCCTGGCGCTGCAAGTAACGGGAAAGATGAACCATGCCCTCTATATAATTAATGCAAGTTGGCGCCGCCCGCTTCAGCGGGCGGCGTCTTGAATCGGGATTAATCGCGAACTCCCTACAATACCTTTGCTGGCTTTACACAGGTTCAACCACTGCCACTCCGACCTCGAAGTAGCGCTAACACTGCGGTATGCCCATGCAAAAATGATGTGTCGCCGATGGGGCCTATTTCGCCGGCTGCGAAGAAACCTGCTAGTGGTACTTCGCCGAGGCGGTCCTGGATCACACTTACATCGTGGTGCTGTTGCTTAAATAGCCGAGCGCCTCTGCCGTTACAGGTAAATAACATCGCAGCAAACGGCGAGTGTTTTAGCTCCTGTGCATCAAGAAGTAATCTTAAATCTTCATCCGCAGTTTCTGCATCGCGCACATGAAACTGCATAGTCTGCCCAATGCGTGGCATTTCACCGAGAGCAATAGCGCGTTTCTTCTTGTCGTACCCCAACATATTTCGCACAAGAAAATCGCCGCGCCCGAAGCGATCCTTATATTCGTTGATCACCATTCCCGTCAGCAGGCCGCCTGAGAGTAGTGATCGCTCATCTTCATCAAGGTTTCTTGTCAAATCCTGAACAACATCCAGGGCTTTGCGTCCACCTAGCTCCAGAACAATATTGCCCTGGCAATTAGTAATAATTAAAGGCTCGCCGATGGGTCTGCAACCTTGGCTTACCACCATGCTGATATCTATATCGCCGGAGATACTTACGCCTATGGCACCGTTAGGTGATGTTTGATCGTCAAAGATCATAACATTTTGGCCTGGTTGACTAGCGCCTGAAAGCATGCCTCCCATTATGGGTACTGGTTGCTCATCGCCGCCACAGGAAGTCATTGCGGGTAATAATCTGGTAATTGGGGTTGAAAATGGATCGCCTAGAAGAATTACGGACCTTAATCGATCATCCAGTGAGATGTGGCTGCGCATAGCATCGCGCGACTTTAATATGCCTGCGTGATGTTGAGCTTCATATCGAAAAGGGTGAAGCTCCACGCCGGGCAGTTGAAAAGCGATTGCGCTGAGGCCGGCCAAGCCTTCGAGTTCTTGATCCACACCCAGTACGGATTCAGTTGTGATCCCCAAAGTAACGCGCGGGCCTATGGTGTTTCGCAGCTCCTTGCCAAGTTCCGCCATTGCTGCTCGATGGTGAAAGCTGGCAAATATCAGCAGCAAATCACAGTTAGGGCCAATATGGTCGTACAGATCGTGGGCGACCTCGGTGGCAGCTGTGCGCGTATCAAGGTGGCCACTGATGGCTGCGGCTGCGAATGGGCTTGAAGCTGGGGTAGGCAAATTCATCGAGAGGATGGTAGCGGCCAGTTGCTAAAAGAGAAGGATGGCTAATCCGTATAGTTTTAGACAAATACGCATAAGCGGTATGCAGCTTTACGCCGGGCTGGCATTACAATGAAGCAGGTTACGGTGGCCAATTCCGGGGGGCGGAGGCAGAATTGTTGGTTCAGCTTGCCAAAGAAAATAAGGAGCTTTATAGAGATTCGCTTCGACGGGCTGTTGATGCGCTGCTGTCATTGCAAAATGAAGATGGGCATTTTTGTGGCGAACTCCAGGGCGATTCGATCCTGCAAAGCGAATATTTATTGATGAAATTCATCCTAGGCCAAGAAGATCTGCCCATGGCCGATGGAAGGCCCGGGCGCGAAACCTTGGAAAAAGTCACAACCTATCTGAGATCCCAACAACGAGCTGATGGCTCGTGGGGGCAATATCCGGGCGCGGGTGTAGATCTATCCGGCACAGTAAAGGCGTACTTCGCCTTAAAGCTAATGGGGGATGATCCGTTTGATCCACACATGATTAAAGCCAGACAGATCGTTTTAGAAAACGGCGGGGCCGAGCGCTGCAATAGCTTTTCAAATTTTTATCTAGCGTGTTTAGGACAGATTTCTTTTAACGCTGTGCCTGCGATTCCGCCTGAGATTATTTTGCTTCCCCACTGGTTTTACTTTGCCATGAACAAAGTTAGTGCATGGACGCGGACAATGATCCTGCCCCTTGCGATTGTTACTTCGCTGAGGCCTATACGAAAATTGTCCAAGCATTTGGGGATTGATGAACTTTATTGCAGTCAGCAGGAACGACATAGATTTACCATGGCCTTGGCGGAAACTGCTCCGCCTGGATGGACTGCGTTTTTTAAGTTTGTTGATCGGGTGCTTAAGCTGGCGCAGCGAGTTGGCGCTACGCCATTTCGTAGATTAGCCTTAAAACAAGCTGAGCAGTGGATTGTTAAGCGCGCTGGTCAAGATGGGGTTACCGCAACCGCTGGTTTAGGTGCGATTTTTCCTCCTATGGTTTATATTCAAGTCGCCTTAAAAGCGCTTGGTTATGAGCGGGATCATCCGGTTATTAAGAGGGCGGAACGTGAGCTTGATGAGTTTTTTATTGAGGATGGTGATGCGATTCGGATTCAGCCATGCTTCAGCCCGGTTTGGGATACGGGTATCGCGCTTTACGCATTAACCGATTGTGGACTTGATGCAAGTAATCCATCGATTGCAAACGCAGCAAAATGGCTGTTAGAAAAAGAATGTATTCATCGTGGCGATTGGGCGGACAATGTTGGCTCGTTTGTGAAGCCAGCCGGTTGGTTCTTTGAGTATGAAAACGCCTGGTATGCGGATGTTGATGACACGGTAATGGTTGCAATGGGACTAAAAAGGGCAGGAGGATTTGCCAACATCAAAGCAGCCAAGCGTGGCGTGAAGTGGTCGCTTGCGCTACAAAATGATGATGGTGGTTGGGCAGCATTTGATAAAACTAGAAATCATCAGATATTAGAGTATGTGCCGTTTGCGGATCATAACGCAATACAAGATCCATCTTGCCCGGATATCACCGGCAGAGCCCTTGAATGCTTGAGTTGGCATGGTATGACAATTGATGATCCGCCGGTACAACGTGCGGTGGAATATATTAAAAAACAGCAGCATCCCGAAGGCTGTTTCTTCGGCAGGTGGGGTGTGAACTATATCTACGGAACATGGCAAGCGGTAATAGGCCCAATCCGCTGCGGTGAAGATCGAGATCAACCATGGCTAAAGAGAGCGGGTCAATGGATTAAATCAGTACAAAAAGAAGATGGTTCGTTTGGCGAATCTGCAAACTCATATATTGATCCAACCATGAAAGGACGCGGGCCATCAACCGCATCGCAAACCGCATGGGGCGCAATGATTCTGCTGGAAATCTACGGCGAAAATGACCCTGATCTAAAACGCGCAATAGATTGGCTTGTAAAAACACAATTAACCAACGAACAAGCAGCTAACCCCAAACTGAATCCCGATAAAGATCCCGCAGGTTCGTGGCACGAACCCTGGTTTACCGGCACAGGTTTCCCAAAAGTGTTCTACTTAAGATATCACCTTTATCGTTTATACTTCCCAGTAATGGCGATCGGCAGATACCTCTCCGCACTCGCAATAACACTAGATGAATCGCATCAGCAACAACACCAAGCACCCGCAATCAAGTTGCTACCAAAAGTGTTAACAATTGTATAAGCAAACCAGTGAGCTCGGTTAGCGCTTGTGCGTGAGACGGTGGTACCAGTGCTTAAAACTTTTAAATAGAGTGCCACTGACAGCGAAGCGTAGCGGAGTCGTCAGTGCGTTTGGAAGTTAGTCGTACAAATTACACGCACGACTAGAAGACTTCCCGATTCCATCGGGATGCGTGGCACCCCTTTCAGATTCCAACCATTAGCCCCGGGTTTCACCCGGGATCGCATGTGTTTAATCGTAGTTACACACAATTTAGCGCCCAAACCCGGCAAAGCCGGGTGCTAATGCATGAGTTTTACTCAAAACGGACACGGCGATTCGAATGTCATCGGCTCCGCTGTTCCCGGATGGACTACCCACAACTTTTCTGCGTGTAGTAACAAACGCTCCGCCATGGCTTGTGCTTCCGTTGGGGCATAAAGGTCATCGCCAAGAATGGGGTGGCTTATGGTTTTTAGATGCAAGCGAATCTGATGCGATCTGCCTGTGATCGGCATTAGTTCCAAACGCGTTCGATCCGCCTCGCGCTCAATTACACGATACTTAGTTACCGCAGAACGACCTTGCGCGTGGTCAATAATTTGTAACGGTTTGCTGCCTGATTCCATATCTTTGCGCATTGGTAAATCAATCTCGCCTTGATCTGATTCAACCTGGCCATGCACGATTGCGATATAAGTTTTTTGCACTTCTCGATCCTGAAATTGTCTGCTCAGTTCGCGGTGCGCCTCTGCATCAAGCGCCATGATGATTACGCCGGATGTATCTCTATCCAGTCGATGTACGATTTTCGCCTCCGGGATTTGAGCTTTAACCCGCGTGGCCAGGCAATCTTGTTTTTCGGGTCCAATTCCAGGCACCGATAGCAGACCAGCTTGCTTATTAAGCACCACGATCCGATCATCTTGGTAAATAATCTCAAAGTTCATTAGTTAGCTACATTAGGCGCTAGTATTGTGCAAACAGCAATAAAAGTTTGTAGTTTGTGAGTATGATTGCCGGATCGGACAGCTTTGGATTACCCCCAAATAAGGGAACACACTCGATGAAAAGCCATTACTTTAGCGTATCTCTTTTCGCTCTAAGTTTCGCAACTTTCGCTCAAGCACAATCCACTCAGCCAAGTGAGAAATTAACCGTAGATTGGCGTGAAGCTGAAGCGCAATCGCTAACAAATCATGTGCAGCTTACGCATGCGGATCGATTCTATAAAGCAGGCGAATCTTATTTTTCGCCGGATGATTCAAAGATTATTTTCCAGGCAGTTGAAGTTCCAAACGCGGGGCAAGAGCCTGATCCTTTTTATGCGATGTTCATTGCCGATGTTGTGCGCAGCCGCTCTGGCAAAATCATG
The DNA here is from genome assembly GCA_022574595.1 of Planctomycetota bacterium. Taxonomy (GTDB): domain Bacteria; phylum Planctomycetota; class Phycisphaerae; order Phycisphaerales; family SM1A02; genus JACZRS01. Next base: position 204,660 of record JACZRS010000003.1, read on the forward strand.
GGCTTAGAAAATTATAAACGCCTAAGCCCTCCCGGCTCAGCTAACACTTGCGGCTGGTTTCATCCAACCGATCCCAACGTAGTGATATTTGGGTCAACAATTATAGAGCCGGTGGAGAGTGAAGCTCCAGGTTTTGCGCGCGATACCAAGCGTTACCGTTGGATGTTCCCGCCGGAGATGAGAGTTGTGCGATGCGAGCTTGATAAAGCTGATGGTACAGTAGACTCCCTTGAAATAATCTATGGCGATGCTGCATCTTACCAAGCTGAATGTTCGCTAACAAAGGATGCGCGGCATCTGCTTGTTTGTGATCTAAGCTCAGGAAGTGGTGATCTGTTTGTTAAAGATATGACCACAGGCGAAGTCAACGGTTTGGTTCAAGCGGCGGGCTACGATGGCGGACCGTTCTTTTCCCCCGACCAAAAGCGCATCTGTTTCCGCTCAGATAGGCGTAATGATCACTATTTGCAGATTTTTATTGGTGACATAAGTTACGATGACAACGGCCAAATCATTGGTTTGGAGCGTGAATATCAAATTACCGACAATGGCCATGTAAATTGGGCTCCATTTTGGCATCCAAACAGCCGATTTCTCGTATACGCAACCAGCGAGATCGGCCATAGCAATTACGAGGTCTTCATAATGGATGCGGATCCGGGAAATCTCGATGGAGATAATGGGCCTGTTAAATACGGCACGCGCAGGCGTAGAATTACTCACGCAGCAAGAACAGATGTATTGCCCGCTTTTAATTCCGATGGAAGCGTAATGATCTGGACGAGTCAGCGCGGTGAAGATGGCATGAGCCAAGTATGGGCAGCAGATTTCGTGCTCAACCTAACAGAGGACTGAGAAGCTTATGAAACCACAAAGCGCACAAAAGAAAAACATCTGGGTGTTAGCTCTTTTAAGTGTGTTTGTGCTAGGCATGGTTTTTGTTGGCTGCAAAGAATACCGTATTGAATATCACAAGCGGCCGAGCTTTTATAGTAAAGCATCAACCACGAAGCTTCCTGATCGTATTGTCTTAGAAGATGGCACTGTAATCGTTTACGTCGATGCTGCGGGGTATAGCAAACTAAAGAAGAAAACGCAAAATAAAGCCAAGCCGTTTCTTATTCGTGAAGAGATGGAAAACGGTGGCATAATTCTTCGCGCAGTTTTGCCTGAGCACGTACTTGCTAATACGCTGACCTGTTTGCGCAATGAAGAATATGAATTGCTATGGGATCAAATGCTTTCTAGGCGCACAAAATTTGCTTATGAATTCGAGGGTATGGGTGTTGAGGAGTTTGCGGAGTTTCTAGCCAAGCGACGCATAGAACTCGCTAAAGGTGTAAATCGGATGCTGTTGGGTTTACCTCGCAATGATGTAGTTACTGAGAATCTTGGTGATGGCGTAACGCGCATGCGTTTTCATCCAAATTTAGCCAAGCTATTTCGCTTTAAGACAGTAGATATAGTAAGCGAAGGGCCGGGCCTAAAGTTGCTGATGATTAAATAACATAGCGACGCCTATGGATAGCAATCCATAGGGTTCTTACTAAGCAGGCATCAAGGCATTGAGAACATACCCGTTTAGCCGTAGGGCTTGACCCTACGTTTGTTAGCAGTGAGATTCAGGTGAATGGCTTTTCTTACATCAATTGCCCGACGGGCAAGCCATTGGATAGCAAGCGCAACCCCTGAGCTACACTGTGATGATTGCTTGATTCCGCCCAGTGAATGGTTGGCTGAACGAAGGTAATTGTCTGCACCATCTTGCCCGCTTCAACTGCAACTGGATGGCCGGTGTTGATCAGGGTTCCACCACCACCAACCAGCAGAATGTAGGCAAGGACGAAATTAAGCAACAAGGCAATAGGCCTAAATCGCTTGCGTGGTTTTTCAGCAGGTTGTTGATTTGGTTCACCGCAGCAATGGCAACAATCAGACATGATCAGGCTCCAGTTCAATAATGGGCTCGCAACCTTCTTGGGAATGTTGGCTATGTGGTTTCAGCTTGATTGCTGTGGTGGAAGGGCAAACAAAAAAGCGGGCCTATGTGGCCCGCCTGGGTGTTTTTGTAGGTTTTGGATGAGTCCGACCGTTCTTAAGCAGTGGCTGCTTTTGCCGGTTTAGGGCTTTTATCCGGACTTTTATCTGGTGAATCTCCACCATCATCATCGCCTTTATCATCAGGCCCTTCATCCTTGGGAATAGGCTCAGATGTGAAGAATAGATTTTCCGCATCCTTCTTATGCGTAATTATGATCTTATCTCCGGAGCGATATTCACCACTAAGTAGAGATTCAGCTAGTTGATCTTCAATGTGTGTACCGATGGCTCTACGCAGCGGGCGTGCACCATAATCGGGATTGAAACCCTTTTCGATAAGGAAATTTTTGGCATCCATGTCGAGTTCGAGAGCCATACCTTTGGCTTCGAGTCGTTCTCGAACCTTGGCAAGTTCGATTTCAATAATGGAGTAAAGGTCTTCCTTATCAAGCGGCCTAAAGACGATGATCTCATCGAGTCGGTTGATGAATTCGGGGCGGAAATACTTCTCAGCCTCGTTCATCAAAGTTGACTTCATCTTTTCATAGTCCTGAACTGTGTCGCGCTTGCCGAAGCCGAAATTCTGACCGCCCTTGATCAGTTCTGCGCCGATATTGGAGGTCATGATGAGGATCACGTTCTTAAAGTCAACGTGTCGGCCGAAGGAATCGGTGAGGCGGCCTTCTTCCATAATCTGCAGCAGCATGTTAAACACATCAGGATGGGCTTTTTCAACTTCATCAAGCAGTACCACAGCGTATGGCCGACGCCTGATGCGCTCGGTTAGTTGTCCGCCTTCTTCGTACCCCACATATCCGGGAGGTGCGCCGATTAGTCTGGAGACATTGTGTTTCTCCATGAATTCACTCATATCAAGGTAGACAAGCGAATCATTGTCGCCGAACATGAACTCCGCAAGCGCCTTTGCCAGAAGTGTCTTGCCTACTCCTGAAGGTCCAACGAAGATAAATGACCCCATGGGACGCTGTGGATCCTTAAGACCCGATCGTGCTTTGCGTATGGCACGTGCAACAGCTCTAACAGCTTCATTTTGGCTGATGACGGTCTTATGCAACTCTTCTTCGAGGTTAAGCAGCCGTTCGGACTCGTCTTTTTCCAGTCGTGTCAGTGGTACGCCTGTCATCTTTGAGACGACTTCTGCAATGACGTCTTCATCGACTACGCCATCGATTTCGTTCATGCGTTTACGCCAGTCCTGCTGAATAGTATCCTTTTCCTTTCGGAGTTTTTCAGCACGATCGCGCAGCTCAGCTGCTTTTTCGTAGTCAGCACCTTTGACCGCATCTTCTTTTTCAATAGAGAGCAATTCAATCTGCTCCTCGAGATCCGCAAGGTCCGGCGGCTTAGTCATTGATTTGAGGCGCACTCGCGCGCCTGATTCATCCATTACATCAATGGACTTGTCAGGCTGAACTCTGCCGGTGATATATCGATCAGACAATTCCACAGCCATTTCCAAAGCTTCATCAGTGATGCGCACGCGATGGTGAGAAGCGTAGCGCTCGCGCAGTCCGCGAAGAATTTCAACAGTCTCCTTGGCGCTTGGTGGATCTACGGTAATAGATTGGAATCGCCTCTCTAAGGCTGCGTCTTTTTCAATGTACTTTCGGTATTCATCAAAGGTAGTAGCGCCAATGCACTGAATCTCACCGCGAGATAGGGCTGGCTTTAGAACGTTAGATGCGTCAATTGCACCTTCAGCTCCGCCTGCTCCAACTAGCGTGTGAAGTTCATCAATAAAGAGGATGACGTTCTTGGCGCGGCGAACTTCATTCATCACAGCTTTGATGCGCTCTTCAAATTGGCCTCGGTACTTGGTACCGGCAACCATCAATGCCAGGTCAAGAACCACGAGCCTGCGGTCATATAGCAAGTCCGGAACTTCCTGACTGATTATCTGCTGTGCTAATCCTTCAACGATTGCGGTCTTGCCCACACCCGCTTCACCTAAAAGGACGGGGTTATTCTTGGTGCGTCGGCAAAGAACCTGGATTAAACGTTCGATTTCATCTTGACGACCAATAACCGGATCAAGCTCATCGTTCTTGGCAAGCTCGGTCAGATCTCTTCCAAATGAATCCAGAGCAGGAGTTTTACTCTTGCCGCGCCTTGGTGATGCGCCGGGTTCACTACCGCCGCCGGCAGGCTCCATTGGCTCGCCAATTTCATCAGTCTCAACGCCAGCTCCGAGTAGATTTAGCACTTCCTCACGCACTTCTTCGAGTTTAAGCGCTAGGTTCATAAGCACCTGAGCTGCTACACCATCATGCTCGCGCAGCAATCCCAGCAACAGATGCTCGGTTCCTACGTAATTATGGTTGAGATTGCGAGCTTCTTCGATTGCGTACTCAATGACCTTTTTCGCCCGTGGGGTTTGTGGGAGCTTGCCCATGGTGACCATATCCGGGCCAGATTTGACTAGCTTTTCTACCTCGAGGCGAACCTTGCGTAGATCTATATCTAAATTCTTCAATACGTTGGCGCCTACGCCTGAACCTTCTTTGACCAGGCCTAGCAAAATATGTTCGGTACCAATGTATTCATGGTTGAAGCGCTGGGCTTCCTGGTTAGCCAAGGCCATTACTTTTCTAGCTCTATCTGTTAGGCGTTCAAACATTTGTTGGCTCCGAAACATCGGCAATTTTTGCCGGATAGTGGAATATGCCACTATCTGGATAGATATAGACCTCATACACGGAGATCAATTCCATCCTTAGATGTAACAATCCTAGTACCATTCTATTCGGCGACCAAAGGGTCTTGGATGATATTTTCGAGGCTATTGAGGCAGTTTCATTCTAGGTAAGGGTGCCGTTTTTATCATGAAAGTAACAAAAGGTGCCATTTTGGCGGTGTTGCTAGCTATGGGGGAAATAGCTAACTGCGGTCCTCTTCCAGAACCCATCAAAGTTAGATTCAAACTGACAGATGGTATGAGGGTCGTTGGCTTAATGCGGGAATGGGACAAAAATGGGATAAATGGCTCATTCGGTCGCCGAGAGTGGACTGAGCTTGATGTTGATGATGTCTGGAAGCTCTACCAAAAAGTGATGGACAAAAAAATCGCGATGCAATGGGTAGATCTTGGCTCTGTATTACTACTCACGGCTAAGGGGGATTCCAAAGCTGAAAAAGCCTTCGATCATGCAATTCGAATCGACCCTGCCTCCACTGATGCGATTCAAACTGCCAGAGATCATGCTGGGGAAGTTAAAAGGAAGCTTCTCCAAGAATTGGAAGATATCAAAGCTCAGCAGCTTAATACCAAATCCCCCGAAGCCGGGCCATGGTCAGCTGATCCCTGGCCAGAACTAACTTTAGAGCAGCGCATAAATGCGCTTAATGAAATAAAAAATGAAGCAAAGCAAATTGCCCAGCAATCAGCATTGCAACTGAAGCCCATCGAGACTGCGCATTTCTTGATCTATTCAGATATACCCAGGTTGTCCGCAGCAAAGTGGGCGCGAATGTTAGAGCGAACCTATGATGAGGTGGCAAATCTTGTTGGGCCGTTTGATAGCGATAATATATTTTGGGGGAAAGCGCTGGTTTATATATTTAAGGATCAGGATCGGTTTCGCTTGGTTGAAGCGGAAACGTTCAAGCAACTTGTTCCGCTGAAGGTTAAGGGGTTATGTCATACAGTTGGGCCTAAGGTTTATATTAGTTGTTACGAATCATCTGATAAATCGCAGCTAGCAAGAACATTGGTGCGTGAAAGTGTTCATGGGATTATGCATCGCTTTCGATCTGCTAAGCGTTTGCCTGCTTGGGCAAATCAGGGGTATGCGGAATATGTAGTATCGAAAGTTATCGAAGATCCTTCGCTTGATGACAGATTGCGCAGGCCCGCTCTTGAATTTATTCGCTCAGGTGGGAATGTCGCAACTGTTGTTAGTTTGCAATATGAAGATGAGAGCTTCCCCGGGCCATATGATATTGGTAACGCAATTGGCTATTTACTCGTTGATTTGATGATTCACGAGAATCCCAATGGTTTTAGAGCTTGGGTTCACGCGCTAAAAAAGGGTAGTGAGTGGCCTGAGGCGTTAAGAGATGAGTTTGGCTCATCGCTAAGAACTCTGGTTGAAACCTTTGTGCAATATTACAAAGTGAATGATTAGTATGGCAGTGCCTTTGCCCTACTTTTCGACGATTCGCCCATCATGCAGATGAACTACACGGTCTGCGCGTATTGCTATTGCGGGATCGTGTGTGACCATAACGATCGTCAGTCCATTACTATGCTGCTTTGCGATTAGATCGAGAATCTCAGCGCCGGTTTTTTCATCAAGGTTGCCGGTCGGTTCATCTGCGAGCAGAACTTTGGGATTATTCACCAGCGCTCTGGCGATGGCAACGCGCTGACGTTCACCGCCAGATAGTTCGGAAGGTTTGTGCTTGAGTCGATGCCCAAGCCCAAACGATTCAAGCAATTGGACCGCGTGTTTGTGCATCTCTTTATAGCTGGCACTTTTTCGGAACAGCAATGATTGCACTTCTAGGCACAAGAAAGTCCCGAGGCCCGCAGCAATAACTCCACTACCCAGCGCCACCAACAGGAGGATGACTATAACAAAGAGTCTTTCTTTCCACCATAGAAGTTGGCTAATGTCAAGGCTTGCCCATATTGGGGCAGACAGCAAACTTACATATAGAGTTGATGCAGTAAGTCCCACCAGGATTGCCCCAACCCACCTTGCCAGGCGAAACCATGATGGGTTCATGGAAGCTTTGACGAAGCTTGGCAGCAATCCATTATCGATAACATTCAATTCAGGCAACAGGTGATAAAACTGAAACACAAACCCGATCGACTGATTGCGGTATTGATCGCGTTCTTTGCGCGACATTTCAGCTAGAGATTGACCATTAAAAGAAACCTTGCCGCCCTTTGCATCAGCAGTATCAAGATCGCCCAGCAGGTGAAGCAGCGTACTTTTGCCCGAGCCCGAAGAGCCAAGCACCGCTATCCACTCGCCTTCTTTTACTTCTAGCGAAGCTCCTTTTAGAACCGGTACATCCACTCGTCCGAGGCGATAGGTTTTGCTAATATTATCAGCAACAAGTATTGTGCTCGTCTTTACAGACTTTATGGGAAATTCAAATTCACTGGTCTTTGTAGCCACGCTTTAATTACTCATATCTAAGTGCACGAACAGGATCTATATCTGCTGCCTTAGCCGCGGGCAGAAACGCACCAATCAGTGAAAACACTACTGCGCCAACCATTGTGATGATCGCAGTTACTTTATCCATTTGGTTTGGAATGTACGTAAAGTAGTAAACCGTTGGATCCCAAATTACCACGCCACCACTCTCTTTTAGAACTATGATTCCAACGCCTGCCCCGATTAGTGTTATAGCAATGAGTGCGCCCAGCGCGATGGGCAGCAAGTCTCCTTTGCGCCCATGATATGCACTTATAGCAATTACAATTGCTCCTATTACAAGAAAAATGATTGCCAGCCAAACAGGTGGATCGCCTAAGGCACCATGTATTATGTTTATGTTGTGTACCACAAGGTAGGCAATACCAACCCCAACAACTGCGCCTGCGATACCTATTATTAATCCGTAGCGCAGGAATATCCAGGAGATACCCATGCGTGAAGCACCGATTGACCTCAATATGCCTATGTCGCGGGTTTTTTCATATACGATGGCCCAGAAGATTGCCAGCACGAGTCCTGCGCATACTAAATACACCAAAGAAAAGAGTGTGCGCATTAGTTCGCGTTCTTTTTCAATTGGGCCAATAAACGCTGCTTGCTGCTCCTCCCAGGTACTAATGGATATGCTCAGTTCGTGTGGTGGCATTTTTATAATGGCAGTATCATCTGCATTAATCTCTTGTTCAAAAGCCTCATAAACTTCTTGCACTCTACTTTTAAGCGTCTTGGGATCGATCCCGTCTGTAGCGCGCACCAGAATCATCGTCGCACGTCCAGGGTTTATACCAACAACCTTTGGAATACCAAATTCATCAAAATCGTTGGGATCCACTTCTTCAGCTTCATGCAGTTGCAAACGTTTTTGCGCAACCTCAAAGGGAATTATTACACGAGTGTCATCAATCAAAAACACCCCTGAGGAAAACTCATTAACTATACGAAACTTGACATTTTCTGGTTCTGGTATGACCGTCCCGCCACCTGTGGGCATGATTGTCAATGTGACCTCAAATTGTGGCATCCACCAATAGCCATTGAGCGCTGGGAGAATCGAGCCATCTTTTTGGCGCTCATTACCCTGGGAAATGTGAAGCCCCAAGACAATTCCAGCTTTGTTCCCATTAAACTGTAAATTCAAACCGTTTTGCAACACTTCTTCCAGAATATCTGGCGTAATCTCGTGGCGAAAATCTGCTTCAGACATATCCTCAGTTACTGGCTTCCAATAAAGACTCTCCGCGTAACCGGTAACTTTGGCGAAACTCTTAGCTTCAATCCCCCAGAACTGGACCGTTTCGGTATCTTTGCGCTCACCATCTGGATAAGGCATACGAAGCAGCCCCCAGCCATCAACAACCGGCGTGGCAGCTTCTGTTTCGGGTAGAGCTTTTATCCGCTCGATCAGTCTTTCATAGTGAGGTATGCCGTTGACTGGGTAGGCAACGATTACATCACCCATAAGCGATTTGCCTGATGAACGCACCATGTCCAGGAAGCCGGTCATAATTGAAACGACAATGATGACTAATGCAACGCATAGTGCCACTGCACCGACCGCAACGATGGGTATTACGCGCGAGGTCAGGTAGCGATTAGTGAGCAGTGAGTGGTACATGGGTTAGGAAGGCATCAAGGCATCAAGGCATCAAGTTTAGCCGTAGGGCTTGACCCTACGTGGTATGGAAGAAGGCACTAGGCACTAGTTAAGAAAAAAAAGACCGTTTAGCCGCGACCCGACAGGGGAGCGTTTGAATAAGGTAATTGCAGCACATAAACCAACAGATTAGCAGCGATTGGTTGTTGATACAAATGTACGTTTTATTCAATCAAGCGACCAAATCGTTTAATTAGTTCGATCGGCGCTCCAATACTCGCTACAACAACCTTGCCCAGATAATCCTCTGCGCCTTGCGCTATCATCCCAGGTTTGCGAGCGACAAAAGTCACGGTGCACTCCGCTTTGACCGCAAGACCGAGAGGTTTACCCGTATCACAATCCAGGCCCGATGGTAAATCAACCGCTAGAACCGGCGTTTTCTGCTTATTGATCCAATTAATAACATCGCTGGCCAGACCAGCCACCGGGCGATCCAATCCCGTGCCAAAGATTGCATCAACGATCAAATCATTGCTTGTGTGAGAATCAATATCCTCAAAGGTGATTTCGGGTATTTTCATATTTAGGCAGATATTGCGATTAGTCGCAGCATCAGTATTTTCGCGCACCTGGCCAAGTTGTACGAATGTAACTTTTACACCCGCGTTATGTAGATGTCTGCCTAGTGCGTAGCCATCTCCGCCGTTATTTCCCGAACCGCAAATGATCAACACCTTAGCGGGCGAAGCTTGGGCATCTTCGAGCATGAGTAGTGCCTGATCCGCCAAGCCGCGCGCAGCGTTTTCCATAAGCACTATGGCTGGGATCTTGTACTCATTAATCGCAGCCGCATCCACAGCCCGCACAGATTGACGATCAAGGATGTATTGTGGTGGAGGCATTTGAAATAGTTTAATGGAGATTGATGCTTTTGGTTGTACGAAGAAGCCCCGGGTGTGTTCACCCGGGGCTAAATGGACGGAATCGAGTACACTTGTTCTATGCAGATTTTGCTTACTAATGATGATGGGATCTATTCGCAGGGGATATGTTCGCTATTCGATGCACTTGAAGGGCTTGGTGAGATTCATCCGGTAGCGCCACTTACGGTGCAGTCCGCTACAAGTCATGGCATTACGTTTGGAGAACCATTGATGACCGAAGATGTGATCGTGAATGATCGCATGAAAGGAGTAGCAGTAGATGGCCGACCTGCGGATTGTGTAAAACTAGCGCTTCGATCAATTTGGCCTGAGCGTTTTGGAGCAGGCAAAATGCCGGATCTAACCATTAGCGGAATGAATGTTGGTGCTAATGTCGGGATCAACATTCTTTATTCCGGGACGGTCGGGGCGGCGATGGAGTCAGCTTTCCTAGGCGTACCAGCAATTGCGGTTTCACTTCATATTGGTGATCGCTCCAAGACACATTTTAAGAGAGCAGCTGAGATTGCACGGCAAGTAATTGACCGCGTTCTCGAACACGAATTAGAACCGCATGGTGTAATTAACATAAATATCCCGTACACATATAGTGCCGATGCACCTATGCCTCCGATACGTGTCGTGGAAATGAACTCAGCGCCGGGTACTGAGAAGTATGAACGAAGATTAAGTCCCGCCGGGCAGGAGTATTATTGGGTTACAACCGATGGCATGGCGTTTACGCATACTGCTCCGGATACTGATGTAGAAGCTTTGCTGGAGCGTTGTGTGACGGTTACGCCTCTTAGTTATGTTTTAACGGATCACGCAAGGTTGCAGACATGGACAGAGCGGTTGGGTGGGGATTAGGGGTGAGAGTTTTCGTACTTCTAACCCCACGGATTGCTATCCGTGGGCGTCGGTGTTACTTCTTATCACTGACTAGCAATATGCGTATTTGAATTGTTACGGTTTCGTTATCGCCAAGCGCTTCGAGGCGTTTACCCTTGGCGCGCCATGCGTAGAGACTATTTAAAATTGCATTATCTATGTTCTTATTGCCGGTTCGCTCGATAAGTTGGGCGCTCTTTGGTATACCATTACTTGGGAAACTGATTTCAATCAAGGGATTGCGTGGCCGAGCGCTCATTAACTCAAGCAAAGTAAATTCAGGGCGGCGCGGTTTCAACTCTAACCCATGACTTGATATGGGCTTGCCTAGTTTTATCTTATCAAACGGCACATCAATAGTCGAAGTTGCATCAGATTCCATATCCGATGGATCACCTTCATCGGGAGGATTCTCCGTAGGTTTGCCCGGCCGGCCCGTTTCTACTGCCTTGGCCTCAACAGCTTGCACAGCTGTTTCGTCAGGTTCAGTTGTAGGCTTTGACTTTGCGGTTTCTGCTACGTTTTCAAGCCACTCCCTTATCTTCTCGATAGCGCTTCGCAGTCCCAGCTCGGTTACTTGGGGGACATCAGGATTCATGCCTGGCTTTGCCTTGGGAGGAGTAGGCATAATTTCAAAGCGTTCAAGCAGAGCGGCCAATTCATTTTTTATGATTTCGAATTGTTCAGTGGTTATTGCCTTAATCAGCTTAGCCGATTCAGCAGAAGGAGTTTGCGTTGTGCCCGATTGGTCAATTGCTTTAGCTGCTTGCTCTACTTCAGATAATGCTGCAAGGTGCTCTTCATATTCTTTGTAGCCGATCCAGGTGAATGATGATGGTCTGTCTTGATCAATACCCAATTGAAGTTTTTGCTCTTCCTCGATCAGCTGAAAGTCATCGGCTGTGATTATAGTTTTAAGCTCCGCCGGCTTAGCAGCATTAGTTGTCATGATCGACACCAGCAAAGGCAAAATCACTGCAAGGTGTGCGAATATGGAAGCGCACAAGCCGGCAAGCAGCGGCAATATTGAGCGGCGATTACTCACATAAGCATTGTAGGCTCATTCAGCTAGGGCGAGGGTTTACCAACTAGCTTTATATCCAGCCCCGCCAGCGAAAGCTTGTCATAAAGCTCTAAGAACGTAGGCAAACGATCGGTTGTGCCGTATTCCTCCGCTGCGAGGTAGATTACTGTCGAGGGATCATCCTTTTTAAATTCCATTAAACGCAGGATAATCTGATCCATCTCGACTGATTCGCGATTGATAAAGAGGCTGCCACTATGGTCGATGCTGACGGTTACGGCTGGGGGAATTTTAGCAGGCGAACCAGATTCAAATTCTTTAAGCTGCATGGGAACTATTTCAGCGCGAACCATTAACACCATGGCATATATAAAGAATGTCAGCAGCAAAAAAACTACATCAATAAGGGGCATGATCTCGATGCGCGATTCATGTTGTGGTCGGCGAAGAGTTAGCATGAGTAGAGGAAGGCATCAAGGCATTAGGTTTAGCCGTAGGGCTTGACCCTACGTGGTTGTGGAGAATGTACTTAGCACTAGGCACTAGGGGGAAAGAGGTCAGGGAAATAGGGGATTAAGGGGGATTCATGCATTTATTTGTAATGAGGCAAGGGAAGTACTTACATCGTCTGTGAAATTAAAGAGTTTATCTAAACCAGTTACAAGGAATACAGACCAAACACTATCGTTTACACTACAAAGGCGCATACGGTGTTTGCTTGCAGCAAGCATTTTTCGCAATCTAAGCAATTGCGCGATATTCGATGAGTTTAGATACGTAACTGATTTAAGGTCGATGACGACATCTTTAATTGCATCTTCAGAATCTTCAAAGCGTTTTAGCAAACCATCAAATTCTTCTGAAAACAGAGGTTCATCGCTAAGTTCCGCAATGAGAATTGTGTCCGACCATTCCTGAATTGCCATGGTATTGCCTCTTGCTGCGCTTAGTTATTCGATTGCTCTGCTTGAGAGTCGATATCTTCTTCGGTTTCAGCAACACGAGCTGCAGCGATTAAGCGATCACCCGCTTTTAGGTTTACAAGTTTAACGCCTTTAGTGTTTCTACCGATGCGCGATATGGAAGATACCGGCACTCTAACTATCATTCCATTTTTGGAGATGAACATTATGCTGTCGTTATCATTGACGCAAAGAATGGTTACAACTTTGCCGTTGCGCTGTGTTGTACGAATATCAATTCGTCCCCTGCCGCCTCGACTTTGCGCTTTAGTGGTTCCATCATCCGCTTGCTTTAGATATTCTTTTAGTGCAGTTCTTTTGCCAAAACCATTTTGTGTGACCGTAAGTAAATCTTCGCCATCGGTTGCCAGCACAACCCCAACTACTTCATCATCACCTTTAAGATTAATGCCTCTAACACCCGCAGCATTTCGTCCCATTACACGGATGTCGTTTTCATCAAAACGAATAGCCATGCCGTTAGCAGTACCAAGCAGTATGTGGCTTTCACCTGTTGTGTGTATTACCCCTACTAAATGATCGCCTTCATTTAGATTAATTGCGATGATTCCAGCCTTATGTACATTGCGATAATCTTTTAGTGCTGTTCGCTTAGCTCTTCCCTGAGCGGTACAAAACAGCAGGAAATCTTCGCCGCGTTCAAAATCTTCGATCGTTAAGAACGCCACGGCCCGCTCATCCGGCCTAAGCGATAACAGGTTAACGATGGCACGCCCTTTAGCGGTACGCGACATCTCCGGCATCTGAAAGACCTTCATTCTGAAAACGCGACCAGCATCTGTAAAGCACAATAAATCATCATGCGATGAGGCAACGAAAAGATGCTCTATGAAATCGCCTTCGCGCGCTGCGGTGCCTTTTACTCCACGCCCTCCACGATGTTGCTGGCGATAGGTATCAAGCGGCAATCGCTTGGTGTAGCCGTTATGGGAAATTGTGATAACCACTTCATGCTCGGGGATAAGTTCTGCAAGCTCAAAATCTTCCGCTTCGGATCGTTCGATTTTGGTTTTTCGCGGATCGCCATACTTCTCACGAATTTCAATGGTGTCTTGTTGGATAATTTCGGTAATGAGTTTTTCATCCGCAAGTATGCGTTCGTACCCGCCGATTTCCTCCAGCAATTTTTTGTATTCGCCTGTGAGCTTTTCTATTTCCAAGCCAACCAGTTGTATCAAGCGTAACGCCCCGATTGCATCTGCCTGAACTCGCGTTAGCTGCACGCCATCGCCTTGGTTGGAAAGTTCTATAAGCGATTTAGGAACTTGCGGTGCGTAAACGTGGTCGGTTGGGATCTTAAAATGCCTGGCCATCAACTGTTCGATCGCATCTTCCCTGGTCTTGCTAGCTCGAATTAGTGCAATGACCTGGTCAATATCACAAACCGCATAAATAAGGCCTTCGAGGCGATGTGCGTGTTTTTGAGCTTCACGCAGAAGGTAATCGGTACGCCTGCGGATAACTTCACGACGATGCACAATGAAGCAATCCAGCAATTGCTTAATACCCATTGTGCGTGGTTGGCGATTGGTGAGCGCGATATTGATAATCGACACCACCGATTGCAGTGGTGTGAATTGATATAGCTGCCTTTCGACAACGCCTGGATCAGCACCTTTTTTCAGATAAACCACAATACGAGTGCGAAAGTTCTTGCCTGAATAGTTCTTTACATCTGAAATATCGGGGATGCGGCCGTTCTTGGCTGAATCAACAATACGTTCGATTAAGTTATTTTGTACAACCTGGTAGGGGATTTCATCAATAACCAGAGTGGTTCGCGAGCCGATTTTCTCTTCATGCACTACTCCGCGCACTGTTATTTTGCCTCGGCCAGTTGCGTAAGCTGTGATGATTCCCGCCCGGCCCTGGATTATTCCTCCGGTTGGAAAGTCGGGGCCTGGAATAATTTCCATTAAGTTTTCCAGCAGAATATCAGGGTCTTCAAGTGTTGCTAGAATTCCGTTGCAAATTTCAATTAGATTGTGTGGCGGCATCGAGCAAGCCATGCCCACGGCAATGCCGTTGGAGCCGTTGACTAGAAGGTTGGGAAACTTGCCAGGCAGAACCGTGGGTTCGTTTCGCGTTTCATCGTAGTTTGGCTTGTAATCAACGGTGTCGAGATTCAGATCCGCAAGCATTTCTACCGCAACCGCGGTCATGCGCGCTTCGGTATAACGCATGGCAGCAGGTGGGTCGCCATCAATCGAGCCGAAATTGCCCTGCTTATCAATAAGCATGTGGCGCATCTTCCAGTCTTGGCCCATATTGACCAAGGTTGGATAAATCACCGATTCGCCGTGCGGGTGGTAGTTGCCTGATGTGTCGCCTGCGATTTTGGCGCATTTTCTATGCTTGGCGCGCGGTGCCAGATTCAGATCGTTCATGGCTACTAAGATTCGTCTTTGCGAGGGCTTTAAGCCGTCTCGCACATCAGGCAGCGCCCGGTCCATTATTGTGGATAATGCGTATGTTAAATAGCTATCGTGCAGCTCGCGTTCGATCGGTTGATCTACGATTGTTCCTGCTGCAGCCGCTGCGGATGAATTATTTTCGGGCGAGTCTGTGTTTGGGTCGTCTGCCATAATCTGGTGTTTTACTCTAAAGGCTTTTTACAAGAAAAGAATTGATGATTATAGCCGATTTTTGCTACTCTTGCAGGATGCTTAAAGACAATTAGAGCTAGTGATTTTGGGTAATTGGGCGGGCCAGAACGAGGTATTCGACGTTGCCGTGGCCTTTTTTCTTGCGGGAGCTTTTGCCACCTTTAATGGGTGAGATTGTGCAGCCTAGAACCTCAGCTCCGTAGGATGGGAATTCGCTTAGAACTCTATTAAGAACTTGCTCAGCCCGTTCACTTGGCAAAGCCCCATCAACCAGCCAGTCAGCCTTTTCCTGTTTATTGGTTTCATAATGTGGTTTGATAAGGCTGATGATCCGCCCCGGTTTTGACGCATCACTTTTAAGCCATTCTAGCGCAGCAGGGATCGCATGTTGCTGTCGAGTCCAACCAAGATCAATAGTAACAAGATCAACGCCTCTTATCTCTTCTCCTTTTATTCCCTCTCCCCTTGGGAGAGGGTTAGGGTGAGGGTCTTCTCTGACTCCCCTCTCCCCTTGGGAGAGGGGTTGGGGTCTCCGAAGGCGACTCGCCTGGGCGAGGTGAGGGTCTTTTCTTATCCCCTCTCCCTTTGGGAGAGGGCTAGGGTGAGGGTCTTCTCTTTTTTCTCTTTTATTTTTATCCCAAGGCAACACCACAAACAGCGCGTTCGTCCGCTCCATAACCACCACACGATCATCACTTCGCAATTTATAATCAATCACGTTGTAGCCTGTATCTATCGCATAAACCTTCTCCGCTCCGTTCTGCAGCAGGCAATCAGTAAACCCACCTGTGCTGCACCCGAAGTCCGCACAGACAAGACCGGCCACATCAACCTCAAACTCCTTAAGAGCATGAGCAAGTTTAAGCCCCCCGCGCGAAACAAACTGTTGAGATTCTTTGGTCACGCTGTATGTTATCCATTAAGACTAAAGGCTCAATCAGCGACACATTCGTGAAGCTCGCTCACGACGATGTCGGCTTAGCCTGACAAAGGCCAGTGCCTGTTTTATGGATAATCTTAACCTTCCGCAGCAGGTCAGAGCATTTATACGAATGATCCTGGTTCCGATCAAGAAGGGCATCCAATAGGTCATAGAGCGTTACATGCCATTTGTACT
The DNA here is from genome assembly GCA_022574595.1 of Planctomycetota bacterium. Classification (GTDB taxonomy): domain Bacteria; phylum Planctomycetota; class Phycisphaerae; order Phycisphaerales; family SM1A02; genus JACZRS01. The sequence continues at coordinate 221,036 of JACZRS010000003.1, forward strand.
CTGGCTGGTTTAAGAAGTGCTGGATGTGCAGTACTGTTACAAGCTGCGAATTACTCAAAAGTACATCTGCATCCTCATCCTTAATCTCGCTCTCTCGATTCATGAGGTGAAGGTAATCATCCAATCCATCCGTTGATATGGGATGGACGAATGATGATGCATGGGCATAGCCAGCGTCGTAGAGGAATTTGAGGTCCAGATGTCTTGCAACTTCTTCTGCGTTGGGCCGCCTCCATTGCTTGACCAGACGGTCCTGCGATATGCGTTCGTATCTTTGTTTATCTTTCGGTGAGAAGCGGCGTTTTTTGACCTCGGGTTTGTTCTTGAGGTCAGAGGAGCTCTTGATGCGATTCTCGATTTCGTATTGCTTCTTGAAGCACCAGTCATCGAATACACTAAATTTGTTGGTATCAGCCAAATTTACGAAAAGGAAATAGCGCTCGACCAACGATCGGTAGAGACTCCAGGAGTCAGAGATGAGGCTCTTTTGAACCAATAAATCGATTGCCTGTAGCTGGCGGATGCTCCTTGCTAGGAAATTCAACGACGCACAACCTTTTGGATTGTTCTTGCCGTATCCAATCTGGTTGCCAAATTCTCTCAAAACGAGCCCCGCAGTAGCTACGATTTGACTTGTCAGCTCTTGATTCATTAGCCGGCCCTATTGCTTCCGCTATGTTTTTAATTTCGTAGTAGGTCAGGTTATACACAAGCGGCTGATTGTGGGGACTAGAATATAATTACTTAGTACAAATATGAGGAAAAAACTGTGACAACTCAGCCGCTTAGTGATGTTGAAGCAAAATTGACGTTTCAGCGTACTTTAATTAGTGAATTGACTGCAGAAGATATCTCTAATCTTGTAAGTTGTGCGGCTCAAGAAGATCAAAATCTTGAGTTTAAGCGAAATGTTCTTGAAGACTCTACCAATCCAGCGAAGACTGAGTTGCGCAAGGATATTTCTGGTTTGGCGAACGGTGGCGGTGGAACTCTTATCATTGGAGTAGACGAAGATAAAGATAGTAGAGCATGCTTTATTTATGGTATTGTAGATGCTGTGGAAAGGATGAAGAGGATAGAAGCAGTCCTTATGGACTGCATAGATCCACCACTAAAGGGTTTGGTTGTAAGATGTATGAGTGTTGACGACAAAGACGTAATTATCATTCGTGTTGAATCCCCTGACTTACCACCGCATTGTATTCAAACTGGGCAGTGGAAACGTAGGTTTCCTATTCGTCAAGGGCGAAGCATCCGGCCATTGACGATGCTGGAAATTAGGCAGTCGATGTTGGGTGATAGACTTGCACACGAAGTACATCTGCTCAATGATAAATTAAACGAATTCATCGAATGCCAGATTCAGCCAGCAGATCTTACTTCCCTAGGTGAGCGTGAACTCCTGGATTTGACCAATCCATTACATTTTTCCAAAGAAGTCACATCACGGATTTCAGAAAAGTACAATGGACGTCCTTGTATGTGTGTTCTATCAGTACCGAATCCTCTACATAGTGGGCAGGTCCTCCGTCAACACCAAGATAAACTTAGGGATATCTTGCTTCATCCCCCTGATGTTCGAAAGCATGCTTGGTTTATAAGACATGGAGAGCAGCCTAGACGAGTTCCACTTGGTCTTGGTGTCCACGATGAACGCTCAGAAATGAGCGTGATTATTTGTTGGAATGGTTCGACGGTTTTTCATTGCGCGCTTGATACAGAAGGTGCACAATGGGCCTATCAAGAGTTATCAAAAAAAGGCAGCCCTGTCCTCAATCCTTTTGCCTACATAGAACCAATAGTTTGTACGATTGCTTTGGCCAAGAAGGTTGCAGAGACAGCATCGATTGAGGAAGTTGATCTTTACGTTTCTATGATTAACGCTGCCAATGTCAGATTGACTAGATATGCAAAGAACTCTGTCGCTGTTAGGGTTGGTAGGTTAGATGCAATCAGACCAATTTCAGAAGATAATGTCCTAGCCACTTTGCCAGGATCTACGGTTACAGATTTGAGCGACACTACTGCACGCGAATTGATTTTGGAGGTTTACGCCGAGATTGGATTTGATACTACTGATCAGGATGTATTATATTTCGATAACGAAGGCAACTTTCAGCCTGGCGAGTGATAGCAGTGATTCTAAAGAATAGCAGTAGAATCGTGCAGATTTCTACTGCTTGATGTTAGAGCATCGATTGTGATTTTCTTACCCTAAACTCCCACAACCGCGATCTTGGCTTTATTGGCTGCTTCCAGCACTTTGGGCTTGTCGATTAGAATCACACGGCCGGCACCTAGGGCTATACAGCCTGCGCCTGCGTTTGCTAGTTGCTCAATCGTTTCTACACCGATGGTTGGCACATCTGCACGCATGTCGTGAGTAGCGGAAGCAGTTTTAAGAAGCGTCCAACCTTTAGCTTTGCACAATTCGCCGGCACGTTTAATCAGTGCGCTGGTTCCTTCAACTGCTTCGACCGCTATAACATCGCGATCGCGCACAGCCATTGATTGGCCAATATCGAGTTCGACGATTCGTTCAAGCAGCGGCCAGGCGAAATCTATATCCCCTTTTTGTTGTTCGTTGGGCTTATTTGCCGTCATTACACCAGGGCTGGCCATGTGCTGGGGTATGTATGTTGTGGAGTCGATAAGATTGATCCCATTAATAGCTAGTTCATCCGCAAGTGCAGTTAAAAGGGCAGCGGTTCTGTGGTCGTGTCTCAGATGACGATACCAAAGCTTTACAGCGCGCCAATCCGGCAATTGGCGAAACAGCTTTAACGGATCGTGCATCTGTGTTTTCGCAACGCGGCCAACCATTATCGCTTGATTTATATCCCAGCGCTGCAGCAATTTGATCCATTTACCAAGCTGAACAATTCCTGCTTGATGAAACTCATCACACAACCCAGGCAGCTTTGAATCGAATTGATCGCGCAGCCCAACGCAGCAGACCCTACCCCCGGAAGCTTTGATACCTGCAGCGACGAGTAGTGGAAGCTCCCCCTGACCAGCGATGAGGCCTAGATTGGGTTTGTTATAAGACACTAATTTGAAACCTATGTATATAACGATACATCTTCAACGATCATAATCGAGCAACACATCGTATCCATATCACAGCTCTTTTCCGGCATTGGTTACTATGAATGACATGAATTGGCCCATGGTGTGGATGGTTTTAGCCCTGGTGGCGCTTGGCGCAGCGATCAGCTTGCCTGTAACAGCTATTTTGTGCAAGCTGGGAAAGCGGCTGGGCACGCTTGATTCGAGCGGTGCAATTGGGCATAGCAAGACGCTGCGAGGCTTACCAAATGTCGGTGGTGTGGGGATATTTCTCGCAATAGCGCTGCCCATGGGTGGAGGTTTGCTGGGGCTTTTATTACTCGATCAAACAACATTAAGTGAGTGGATTCCGGGGATTGCTGAACATCTACCTCGTCTAACACAGGGCAGCGAAACAACCATGGCATCCATCAAGACTGCATGGGCGATGCTCGGCGGAATGTTGGTTTTGCATTTAATGGGTTTAGTTGATGATCGAAAAAGCATTAACCCATTGGTAAAGCTATTCGTGCAAATCGCAGTCGCAGCAACTTTAACCATCTGGTTCGATGTGCGCTTACTTTCTGTTCTAGGCACAACCCTAAGCATCATCGTGACTGTCCTTTGGATTGTCACAATCATCAACGCAATTAACTTCATGGACAATATGGACGGTTTAGCAGCCGGCGTTAGCGCAATAGCAGCCTCGCTTTTTATAGCAGCTTGTCTGGTTAATCACCAGTGGTTTATTGCAGCTACATTAGCGCTACTACTGGGAGGGCTTATCGGGTTTTTAGTATTTAACTTCCCACCCGCCAAGATTTTTATGGGGGATGGCGGATCGCTGGTTATTGGTTTTGTGCTGGCAGTTCTCACCGCGCGAACAACCTTTTATGATCCATCGCAGGATGATTACCCATTAGGCGGAGGGTGGTATGGCGTATTCATGCCTGTCATCGTTCTTGCGATTCCGCTTTACGATCTAGTTACTGTAACACTTTTAAGATTACGCCAGGGACGAAACCCGTTAGTTGGCGATCAACAACATTTCTCCCACAGATTAGTGCAGAGAGGTTTATCAAAACGTGGTGCAGTCATCGTAATCTGGTCCGCAGCTGCGGTTACGGGAATCGGTGGCGTAGCGCTGGGAAGATTAGATGCGTGGCAGGCAGCGCTGGTCGGCGGGCAAACACTTTTAGTTTTACTAATGATCGCACTATTAGAACACGCAAGCAGAAAAATTACTGTGAAAGATAATCAAGTGTAATGGTTGATGAGGTTCATACACAGCGACTTTCGCTCGCGCTTCGATGGATAGGTGGGATTGGTATTGTTGTGTTTGCCTTTGTGCGCTGCGTTCAAACGATTGTGCCTCACGTTGTCTTTGACATAAATCCTGTGCTTAGCCCAGATCCTTTGCCGGGCATTGGACCTGTGGGCAGTCTTATTTTTGATTCGTTGGTGCTGGTTGCTTGCGCACTTGGAATGCTGGGAATTGTGCTGGGGAAAAAGAGCATAAATTGGTGGTTGGTTTTGCTTGCGATGGTGCCGATCCCTGTAATAATATATCACGGGCTGGATGATATTGGCAACATGTGGCGAGGAACAACATGGGCGGCAAGCGCAATTTCCTGTGTTGTATTAGCTCATCTTGCGCGCGATCGAACTTTGCGTATTGCGTTGTTTGCAGTTTTATTTGCAGTATTCCTGCCGCTTGTTGTCCGCGGAGCTATGCAATCAAAGGTAACTATCTTTGGCGCAACAATTGAAGGTTCGCTTTATGCACAGCAAATTGAGGAAGTAGAAACATATATAGATGAGTTCATTGAGGATCTTGGCTGGGAGAAAGGTTCTGCTTCTGCGCTGATATTTGAACGAAGAGCAAGACAAGCAAATCCAAGGGGTTGGTTTCCCACAACTAACATCTTTGCTTCGCTCATAGCCTGCGGATTAATCATATCCGTTGGCCTGGGTATAGGAGCAGTTCGCAGCAAACAAACTAGTGGATGGATCGGATTTTGCGCCATTCTCGCAGCAATCATGGTGCTGGCATTACTCTTATCCGGCTCAAAGGGAGCGATATTTGCATCATTAGCCGGCCTTGCGCTATTAGTTGTACCTCGTATTGCCCTACTCAAGAAGATATTTACACCTAAGCGCGCTGGTGCACTCATTATTGCTATGATCGGCCTGGCGCTACTTGCAGTAGTAGTGCGCGGCACTGTTTTAAATGAGGGATTCCTAGGCGAAAAGAGTTTGCTGTTTCGTTGGCATTATATGGCTGGTGCAAGCAAAACCATCAGCGAAAACCCTGTCTTGGGTGTTGGACCTGATGAGTTTAAGACCGCTTACACACTGAATCGATTGGCGCGGAGTCCGGAAGAAGTTACCTCTGTCCATAGTGCGTTCGTGGATTGGATCTCCATGTTGGGTATGAGCGGAATCGCATGGGTGCTACTTGTACTTTTACTGTTGTATAGAGCAGGATCGCAGATTGATAATTGTGATGATGATTGGCTTAGCGCATCGTTGCCTTGGTCATTGACCGCAGCAGCCTCAGCACTTTTTATACACGCGCAAATAGAAATGACACTCTTTGACCCCGGTTCATCAATGTGGATTTTCTGTATTTTAGGAATAGCTTCGCCATCCCCGCCTCTTGCGGCTTCGCGTGATCGCCAAAACACCAAATATGGTATCGCAATCGCAGTAACTCTAATTACCGCAACAATAATTCTAACAATATCAACCACTACTCCCGCTTTGCGCGCCCAGAAAATCATGCTGGAAGCTGCACAGATCTTCAAGGATCCCGCACAAGCGCGATCACAGCAATCAGCGCAGCGCCAGCAAGCAGCTGATTTGTTAAGCAGCGCTTATATTGATCATCTGGACAGCGACTATTTCCTAATGGAGCAAGCTGCAAAGCAGTATGTGATTGCATGGAGTCTCGCAACAGGCGATAGAAAAGAACAATTGTTTAATTCAGCAGTAAAATCCATCGACCGTGTTGTTAAAGATCACCAAAAGCTTTCATCCATTGCTTATGCGACTAATTTATACCTCCTTAAAGCCAGAGGCAGCAAAGAGCAAGACGATTGGCAAGCTGCGATTGACATGGGCAGATGGCTAACTGAGCTTGATCCAAAGGGGATAATTGCATTTAAGCGTTTAGGCGATTGTTTATGGGAAAGTGGCGATAAAGCACAGGCAGTTATAGCTTACAGGCAGGCGATAAAAGCTCATTATAACTTTGAATTAGATGCGCTTAAGCAATTGCCAGTTGCGGATTTTAATGAATTAATTGATCGTATTAAGCTAGTAGAAAACTCTAAGCCTTAATTGCGATTACTGACGAAGTCTTTTCATAACAGCATAACCAATAGCAACACCGATAAGGCCACCTATAATCCATCCAGTGATTCTTCCAAGTCTGTAAGCACTTGTGTTTTCAACAAGCGCAGGGCCACGATCTAAATTATCCCAAACGTGTTCAGGGAAATCCGCAAAGATTGCAGCATCATCTGCCGGTGCGATGGGAGCCTTACCTTCTGATACGACGTTAAGGGAAACGCTAAAGGATTGACCTCGTACAGGTCCAACACATAGTTTGTCATCACAAGCCTGGTAAGTAAGGCTTAACGAAATATGTGCTGGTCCTGGCTCGGCGTCATTGCGAATAGTCACCGGCAGGTAGGCGATTGATCTTGCACTGAATACTAAATATTCAACAGGTTCGCTGAGAAAAGAAACCATTGTTGCGTGAGGTTTGGGCCACTTTATTAGCTCCGGATGCGCAATTAGGGCCTCATCAGTGATTGATCCAACAGTTATTTGTGTTTTTATGTAATCATCTGGACTTCCAAGTTCAGGCGGGACGATGGGGTTATTAGTGTGAATATGCCACTTTGGCTGAAGATCAAAGATGATGGCTATGCGCAGATTATCGCCGGGCTCGACCACGCTTTTGTCCGGGTACACTGTGATGCGCACATAATCACGTGAATCCCCAAAGTTAGAGAATTGGTCTTGCGCTGCTTTGGCGTCAGCTATTGTGCAGAGGAAAATGATTACGGAGAGTTGAATTAATCGCATAGCCCTTAAGCCCCTAATAGTTGGAATAAGTTTGCGATTATTCTATACGAATTAAGACAATCAGGGATCTTCAATGGCTGCTTGTGTGCTTAATGCAGCTTCAATGCCACTAATAACATCATTTGCAGTATACCAGTCGGCCTCGAAGGCTACTGAGCCATCCGGCCGTAGGATAACGAGATATGGAATACTTCTCCAGTATTTTGCAAGCAATTTAGTTCCTGGTGCTTTCTTATTTGAGATATCCACTTTCATAGGGGTTACATCATCTCGCAAAAGCAATTCTATTAACGCATCTGTTCTAAAAACTGTTTTTTCCAGGAGGAGACAATTAACACACCATCCAGCTGTGAATTTTAGAACCACAACCTTTCCATCTTCAAGCTCATCTTGAAGACGCTCATCTGCGGTGTAGTACTTCCAGGGGATCGGTCCCTTATCTGTAAGGATGCGTGCACCAGCAAACGCAACGACAATAATCAAAAGACCAACTCCACCGAAGACAGATCGCTGAAGTGATGATTTGGAAATTGCAAATGTTTTCAAGCCTAGCCATCCGCCAGCGGCTATTAACATTGCAGCTACTGCCCACCAATACACAAGGCTAGCTGGTTTGCCAAGCTCCGCTACTGAACTGCTAATCCCTACTCCAATGAAATAAGCAGCAGCCGCAAGCATTAAAAGGCCCATCACTTGTTTGATGAGTACGCTTGCTGGGCCTGTTCGAGGCATCTTGGCAATTAGTTGTGGCCAGGCTGCGAGCACAAAGTAAGGAAGCGACATTCCCATTCCGACACTTCCAAAGACTAGCAGGACGGTTGTGAGGCTTTGTCCTACTGATCCTGCAATTGCTGCTCCCATAAATGGAGCGGTGCAGGGAGTCGATAGCACAGCCGTCATTATGCCGAACGCAAATGAGCCATGATAACTGTCATGCCCAGGGTTGATTTTATATACCCATTGTGGGAGTTGCATGGTAAACAGGCCACACATTCCAATTGCCATTAGTGCAATTACTACGCCAACAGTAATCGGAAACGCGGGGTATTGGAATAATTCATTGGTAGTAAATTCACTGATCGATCCAACTGCAACACCAAGACCCAGCCAAAAGGAGGTTACGCCAGCACACATTGCGATACCCAGCGCAAGTGTTTTGCTTCGATTACCTTGGGCTTGCTGGGCAAGGCTCATGATCTTTAGTGGGATAACTGGTAAGACGCAGGGTGTTAAATTGAGCAAGAAGCCTCCTAGTGCAGCTAGTAGCAGGACTGCAATTTCTCCCCACCATCCTGTCTTGATAGAAGGTGTAGTCGATTTGACAACGCCTAATGTCGCTGCAAAAAGTGCTGCGATATCTGATTCCGCCTCCGATGCAGCATCGTCTCGCTCAGCCACAACCACAGCTTTGCCCTCAATCTCAAATTCCAAAGGCATCTCACAGCTTTTGTCATCACAGGCTTGATATACAACACTGACCAACACCTCGTATTCGCCGGGCTGAGCATCACTGGGCACATCAATCGGCACCGCTGCAAGCACCTCACCCTCATATCCAGCAAGTGTCTCCATAAACTCGCCTTCACCGATCGTGAAAATGTGAGCGGTTGGCCAGATGATTTTGCCAGTTTCCCAACCATCTGCAACAGTTACTTTGATTGAAGTTGGTATATATGGAGGTAGATCATCGCCGGAACCTTTGCCGGCTTGAATATGCCATAGCGGCTGAATGTCGAAAATAACACCGAGCATCGCCTGTTGGCCCGGCAGAAGTTGCTGGTTTTGCCAGGCAAGCTTCACCTCAGCCCGGCCATCCTGCATAGCCATATCCGGCTCAGGATCGGCAAATGCTGGCACAAGAGCAGCTAATGAGAAAATCAGAGCAATAATCAATAACAGCATTTTCATTAATAGGTCCTTGGAAAAGCACACAAACCCAAGCCAAGCTCTCTTAAGCCCTTCAAGTGGCCTTGGCTGTCGCTCCGATAAAGTCTACAACGCCCTCAAACAGTAGTTCGCCTCAGCCATGAGGCAAGTGCGCTCTACTGGGGCTTTCGGTTACCTTCTAACTCTCAACAGACCATAGTCATTCCCACCTTTTAGGCTCTCTGCCATGACAGATGTTCTTGACCAATCTGAAATTGATGCACTAATGAGTGCAGTTACCGAGGGGGAGGTGGATGAGCCAACCGAGCAGGCACAGATTTTCTCGCGTAACCGCAGGGATCTCGAAGATGTTGAGATCAAGGATTACGACTTTAAGAGGCCTGAGAGGATCTCAAAGGATCAAATGAGGGCTCTCCAGACCCTCCATGAAACTTTTGCTCGAAACTTTGGTGCTTCGCTATCTGGATTCCTACGGACAATCGTAGAGATCCGAGTTGCAACTGCGGAGCAAATGACCTACTCGGAGTTTACCAGCAGCCTGCCAAACCCTACTAGTTTCAACCTTATAGAAGCTCCCATACTTGAAGGGCAAATTTGTCTGGAAATCAGCCCTCTGATCATCTATCCGATAATCGATCGTTTGCTAGGGGGGTCAAATGAAAACATTTTCATTCCCCAAAGGCCTTTAACAATCATCGAAACCAGGCTGATCAAGAAAATCCTGGATCGTGCTGTAACTGCTCTTATCGAAGCATGGGAGGTGGTGAAGGAGATCGATTTCAGGCTTGGAGCTTTGGAATCCAATCCGCAGATTGTCCAAATCGTCCCACCAAATGAAGTTGTAGTTGTCCTGGGATTCGAGCTGAAGCTGGGCAACCGAGCAGGAACCATGAGCCTGTGCATCCCCTTCACTGTCATTGAGCCACTGATGGAAGATATTGCTGCTCAAAGCTGGTTCCAGACAGGTAAACATAGTTCTGATGATCACTGGGCAAAATTGGTCGGAGATCGCATTGCCCATGCTCCTCTTGAAATTGCTGTTATCCTGGCAGAAACGAGTATTACTGTCGCAGAACTTCGTAATTTAGAGATTGGAGATCTTCTAACCACGGACAAGCTAGCAGAAGCAGATGTCACAATATGTGTCGAGGGCGTGCCTAAGTACTCTGCCAGGCTGGGCCAATACCGTGGAAACCGAGCTGTCAGGGTCAAGAATACCGTGACAATGATGGAAAAATCAGCCTAGCTGTAGCTTAGCTGGCCTAATTATGCCAGCTGAATTGTGACTGAATGGGGGCATCATGTTGACTTATATGCAAAGTAGGAGATATCCTTATCCGTTCGCTAGGTTCCGCTTAACTAGGAAGTTGCTTGTGATAATGATCGCCCACCAACTGGTTGTTCGCTGTGGCTGCTAATCGCAACCATCTTAGTGCATATTACCAAGCCTCTGTGGCAGGCGGTATGTATTACGGTTGCGGCAATGCCTGCTGGAGGATGATACCTTGATCTGACGCAACGCGACAGATCGAAGGTTCGGCATCCGGTAATGCCCAAATTTGGTAATACCACATGGGTAATACCAATCGGTAGCCGAATGCCCCTGCGGGTCACGGGACGTTTCTAGCAAACGCTCGTGGCTTTGTCGTTTTGGCGGAGCTGATTGTTAAGAAAATTGCAGCTAAATACATGCTGCCTGACTGGATAAGTTCAAGACATATATAGCTTTTTACATTTTATATTCGGATAACTAAACAACCAAACAACTCAACAACCTGATTAAGTAAGACTAGTTATGAATCCTGAAACACTGCGAATCCTCGACTCCATTGCCCGTGATCGAAACATAGATCGAGAAATTCTCATCGAAGACCTCGAGCAGGCGATGATAAGCGCTGCGCGCAAGCACTTTAACTCGCTGGATACAGAAGCATTTGGATGTGAAATAGATCGCCTAAATGGTGCGATTACGATTTGGCGAAATAACGATGATGATACACGCGATGTGATCCCGCTAGAAACGCTTGGCCGAATCCCTGCGCAAACCGCCAAGCAGGTCATGATTCAAAAGTTTCGTGAGGATGAACGCCAAAGTCTGCTTGAGGAGTTCTCCAAACGACAAGGCGAAATTGTCACCGGAGCTGCGCATAGATATGAAGGTGGCGCGCTGGTTGTGCAGGTTGATCGTGCCGAAGGCTTCATGCCTCGCTCTGAACAGATCCCCGGAGAGCAATTCCATCCCGGCGATCGTGTTCGCTGCTTGATCCTTGATGTTCGCGATGTAGGCAATCAAGTCAAGATCGTACTTTCTCGCGCACACCCCGACTTTATTAGGCGACTATTTGAAGCTGAAGTACCCGAAGTGGCTGAGCGCGTGATCGAAGTTAAAGCCATGGCTAGAGAAGCTGGATTCCGAACTAAAATCGCAGTCTCGTCAATCGATTCCAAGGTTGATGCGGTCGGGGCTTGCGTGGGAGTTAGAGGTAGCCGCATCCGCAACATCGTTGATGAACTTGGTGGTGAGAAAATTGATATTGTCAGGTGGAATGAATCAAGTCAGGTTCTTATTGCTAACGCATTAAAGCCCGCAGAGGTTGAAGAAGTCAGCTTGTGCTTTGAACTAGGCCGCGCAACCATAATCGTACGTGAAGATCAACTATCACTGGCAATCGGCAGACGGGGACAAAATGTTCGTTTGGCGGCCCGATTAACTGGCTGGGATGTAGATATTCTAACCCCGGCAGAGTTCGCTAAGAGTCTTGAAACACTCGAGCAAACCGTCAAACCGATTGAGGGTGTTACCGAGACAATGCTTGATCGCATGGGCGCTTTGGGAATGATCAGTGTCTTTGATATCGAAGAAGTTGGTACTGGGGTATTGCAAAGCGAACTTGAAATGTCAGAAGAGCTTGCAGAAACTGTTGTCGAAATATGTTCATCTCAAGCGAAAGTTGTTGCTGAACAACAACAAATCGAAAAAGAAGAAGCCCAGCGAGTTAAAGCTGAAGAAGAAGCTACTGCATCAGCAGTTCTCGATGATATAGATTCACCAACGATGGATATCGTCGCTGATGCTCAAGCTGAATCAGCAGCTGATGCAATTTTAGGTGAAATGCCTGGGCCTGTATCTAGTGCAGATACAGTTGATGATTTGCCTGATGATGATTCTGTAGACGATTCCCCTAAACAGATTGATGAGGATCAGCAAGACGAGGATCACCAGGAATCGCAAGATAACGATTCACCCGCTGACGAAACAACATCTCAGCAGCCGGCAGGAGGGGCGGGAGAATAAGCGTGGCAAAGAAAGCAACCACAACTCGAGTTTTTCAGTTGGCCAAAAGCCTTGGCGTTACTTCCAAGGACGTCATCTCCAAGTGTCAGGCTGAAGGTATCGAAGGCATTACTAACCATATGTCAGCGATATCCCTTGGCCTGTCGGCTACGGTGTGCGAATGGTTCGGCGAAGGGCAGTCATCAACAGTAACTGCTGTTGAAACAGCAGCACCCGTTGATGTTGCTAAAGTTCGATCCAAGGCCAAGAAAAAGACTACGAAAAAAACAGCGGCAAAATCTACTTTAGCTAAAGATAAGAAAGATTTAGAAGCAACTGCAACAAAAGCTAAGACTAAAACAATAGCCAAGACCAAAGAACCCGTCGAAGTGGTTGCGCCACATGCACCGGCCGTGGGTGATACACCGATTGTAGTGCCCCCAGGACTGGCTAAAGATTCACCAACAATTACCGAGCTTCCTGACGGTGGTGTTGGTGACCAGCCAGCGCTTGAAAAAACTGATCCTGCTCTTGCGCCCGCGGCTACAGTTGCGGCCAAAGGTCCCATGTCTCCGCAAATGAATGTGCCGGATCGGCCTGATACCATCAGCCCGGCCGGCCCTATGCTTGCAGAACCTACGGAAACAACACTGGCTGGGCCAAAGGTAATTCGCGTAGAAACCCCGGATGTAATTCAAAGACGGGCACCTTCACAAAAACCTGATTCTACTATTAGACGTGGAGGTCCAAGGGCAGGTCGTGGCGTTGGGACTATGTATCCCGATGCACAAGTTCCAGGAACTAAGCCCGGTGAGCAGCAAAGGACAGGCCGGGGCGGAACATCAAAACGAAATAAACGCAGATCCTCAGGTTCACGTGAAGAAGGTACTAGAGTCGCACGTGTATATTCAACGGATCCCAATCAAAAATCGGATTGGACGAAACAGGATCTACTTGAAAGAGATCGTCGCCTCACTCGCGCTGGTGGTTTCTTCAAAGCTCATCGACGAGATAATCTCAAGCGGGCTGCGGGTGGTGGACATAGAGCGCAAACAGCCGCTCAAGCTGGTGGAAAACTCACAGTACAAGAGCCACTTTCCATCAAAAGTCTTTCCTCAGAATGTGGTATCAAAGTCACGGAAATGATGAAGAAACTTTTCCTTGCAGGAAAAGATCTGACCGTCAACTCCATGATCGATAGTGAATCCGCTTGTGAGCTTATGCTGGAATTTGGTATTGAGCTTGAAGTTATCGAACTAAAAACTGCGGAGCAGATAATTGTCGAAACTTTCAAGAAACGAGAAGTTAAGGATGAACGAACGCGAAATCCAATAATTACCATCCTTGGACATGTCGATCACGGCAAAACATCGCTGCTGGATCGAATAAGAAATACCAATGTCGCTGAGGGTGAAGCCGGTGGTATCACACAGGCAACGAGCGCATTTCAAGTACCCGTTAAAGCGGGGGATAAGCAACACCTTATTACCTTTATTGATACGCCTGGACATGAAGCCTTCACGGAAATGCGTGCTCGAGGCGCTAATGTGACTGATATTGTCGTATTAGTAGTCGCAGCTGACGACGGCGTGATGCCACAAACTCTTGAGTCAATCAATCACGCAAAAGCTGCACAAGTGCCAATCGTTATTGCACTTAACAAGATCGATAAAGCAGAAGCGACCGATGCAAACCTGCAACGAATTTACGGGCAACTTGCGGAACATGACTTGGCGCCGCCAGATTGGGGTGGGAGTACGGAAATCGTAAAAACCAGTGCGCTTAAAAACCAAGGTATTCAAGATCTCCTTGATGTACTTGATTATCAATCTGAACTACTTGATCTTAAAGGCGATTTCGGCGGATACGCTGAAGGTTCTGTTCTTGAAGCTAAAATCGAAGCCGGCCGAGGCCCGGTTGCTAACGTCCTTGTGCAACAAGGCAAACTCAAGCCAGGAGACTTTATTGTAATAGGACGAGCCTTCGGAAAAGTGCGCGATATTGTCAATGACCATGGCAAACGTATTGAAGAAGCAGATCCATCTACCCCGGTAACTATTTCCGGTATTAACCAAGTACCTGATCCCGGCGATCAGTTCTATGTGGTTAAAAGCCTAAAGGAAGCGGAAGCCGCTGCCCAAGAACGCAGAGATGCTGATCGCGAACGATCTTTATTCAGAGAAAAGGTCACCCTCGACAACATCTTTGAAAAGATGTCCAGCCAGGATGCCAAAGAGTTGCCCTTAATTCTTAAAGGCGATGTCCAAGGTTCTGTGGATACTCTTAAGGCAACATTGGTGAAGATATCCACCGATGATATCACCATTGCCATTAAACATACAGCCGTTGGGGGTATTAACGATTCGGATATCCTGCTGGCAGAAGCCACTGGCGCAATTCTGGTTGGGTTTAACGTTACAGCATCAAGTAAGGCTAGAAAACATGCGGACTCAAAGAATATTGACATACGCCTTTATGATGTAATTTACGACGTCATAGATGATGTGACCAAGGCTGCAGAAGGCCTGCTCGATCCGGAACACAAGCTCGAAGTGCTAGGCCATGCTGAAGTGCGCGATGTGTTTAAGATTTCCAAAGTGGGCGCAATCGCAGGTTGCTACGTTACAGATGGCGTTATCGAAAGAAACGCTCTGATCCGTATAACCAGAGCGGATATTGTGGTAGAAAAAGACCGAAAACTCGACCAACTCAAACGCTTCAAGGACGATGCCAAGGAAGTGCGCAGCGGCCAGGAGTGTGGAATGAAAATCGAAGGCTACGACGATATCAAAGTTGGAGATGTGCTGGAGTGTTACAAACGCCTGGAAGTTAAAAGAACCTTGGCGGCGTCAGCAGCAGCATCAGCAGCATCGTAAAACTGCTTATTTGTTCAATTGATAACTCGTAGCATCAATTGGGAGAAAGATAGAAAAGCTATATGACTAAACGTACTGACCAAATCAATTCCACCATTCATCGAGCGGTGCAAACTACGCTAAGTCGTGGCTTAAATGATCCACGAGTGAAGGGGTTGATTTCAATTACAAAAGTCAATGTTTCGCCTGATTTGTCCCAAGCGGTGGTTGAGGTTTCGGTATTGCCCGCAGAAAAAGCTGATCTAACATTAAAAGGCTTAACCAGCGCCGCACCATATATTCAAAGGGAACTAGCAAAAACGATTCGCTCCCGTCGCCAACCACGATTAATTTTCAAGCTGGATAAGACTTTGCGTCAGGAAATAGAAATCTACACAGCTATTGCCAAGGTCAATCAGGAAGATTCATCTGTAACACTCGAATCTCAAACCGAGGGGGCGGCGTCGTGAAGCAAGTCGTTGATCCTGCAAAGAATCTCAGTGCTTTGCTTGAGAAGCTCGATAAACCCGAGCAACCTGTGGAGACACTTGATCCGCTGGATACTCTTATAGAGTCGTTCTTGATGTGGGATTCGACAAGGGTAAAAGCCAAAGCTGCATACGAATTATTAATGCAAAGTGTTGTAGATTACAACGACCTTCGAGTTTCGGTACCGGGCGAGATTGCTGCGTATATGGGGGAAAACTATCCGCAAGCTGAAGAACGCGCACAAAGTATAAAATTAGTTCTTCGCGATATTTATCTTAGAGAACATGAAGTTACTCTCAAGAGCTTGACGGATAAGGGAAAACGTGAAATCAAGAAGTATCTGCGCTCCCTCGATGGCATGGTTGGATATGTAGCAGACCGTGTGATGCTGCTTTGCTATAGTATACATTGTATTCCCGCAGATGATTTCCTGCGCCGTGCTCTTGCTGATATTAATGCTTGTGATGGTTCGCAGGAGTTGCCAGAACTCGCATCCTGGCTTACTCGACATATAAAAGCATCCCAAGCTGTGACTACTCACTTTGCTCTTCAGAAATGGGTGGACGAAAAACCGGGTGAAGAAACCAGCACTACTCGAAAAAAGACTACAAACAAGAAATCGCCCAGGCAGACTGCCTCCTCCTCACGCAAAAGCACCTAAGGATCAGACCGCAGTGCCTCAACTGCTGATTCACATGCGCTCAATCAATTACTTCTCAAGCATGCTGCAGCTTGCAGGAACCCTATGGCTAAGCATAAGAATTGTCGCACTCACATCCTTGTGCGCTCTTTTATCTTGTTCGTCGAAAACCGATACGTATCGAGATAGAGCCCTGGGGATAAAAGTTGATCAACAGCTAACAGATGCACAAAATCTTGAGCGCTTTGCCAATGCGGAGGAAAATTCTACTAAGCTTAAGCCGCTATTAGTCCCGCCACCACCTGGTGTTGATCCACACATCCTTGCAATCAAATCGCCAATTGATCCGAAGGCAATGCTATCTCTAGATCAAGCGCTTAAAGAAATATCAAGTCACAACACTGATGAATCTATAGCGCTATTTGATATCCCTGAAATTGATTCTCAAGCTCAAGAAAACGCTTTACGCCATTATCTAAAAGGGCGTGATGCAGCATTAAGCAGCAGGCACTCATTGGCGCGGACTGAATTTGAGAACTCTCTCAGGTTAGATCCTTACAACCCAGCTGTACTTCGTGCATCAGCTAAGAGTTTACTTGCCTTGCGTATGAGACGGCAGGCAACCGTTCGCTATCAGCGTCTTCTTGAAATAGAACCTAATGATTCAGAAGCAATCTTTGAAGTTGGCTTGTCCGCTACGATGAAGCTGCAACACATCCAGGCAGTATTAAAGCTTGGTCGACCGCATCTTACTGGAGAGAAATTTGATCATGATCCGGGAGCAGAATATATAGCAAATTATACTTTACAGGTTTCACTGAAAGAACTCGGTTACGATTCTGCTTCAATACAAATCGCTCGCATGGTTGTTGATAAGCCTTTTAGAATTACACGACAAACCGTGCATTTGAAACGGATTGAAAATATTCACATCCGTAAGCCTGAAATTTGGCGACAAATCGGGGATACACACTGCCGCTTAGGTGAATACGCAAAAGCGCTCAAAGCATATAAAGTTTCAGCATCATTACCCATAAGCGATCCGACCCCTTTATCTTATAGAATTATTTACGCCAACCTTAAACTGGGCAGGATTTATAGCGCGCAATTAAAACTCCTTGAAGGCATGCAATCTCAGCAAGTAGCGATCAGCGAAAGCGTTGTACTTCTTTGTCGATATCTTGCAAAGCATGTAACAGAAACAAAACTGCTGGCAAACTCTGTTGCAAATTTATACAAAGAAAGTCCAGATGATCCACTAATCGCGCGCGCAGCTGCATCCTTAATGCCGCCCCAAGATGCGGTTTTGTTATTGCGTCAATTTCTCGAGAGGCGTCCTGAAGATCTGTACGTTCTTTCGCAGCTGCTAGAATGGCTATTAATAGACGATCCCTGCATTGCTGTTGAACTTGTCGCCAAGATGTGCGCGGATCGGCCACACTATGCAAGGAACTATTGCAAACGACTGGCTGTAGCTTCACCTCGCATATCGGATCTTTTTAACACTATAAAGCAACTGCCTCTTTCTGCCTCTGTGTCTCTTGTTAATGCGCAGCTACTTTTTTATGTCGATGGAATTGGTGAAGCTTGGGGTGTTAGCGTTAATGCACTGGCAGACTGGCCTAATGATCTGGGTCTGCGCCTATTGCAACTGGATATAGCAGCCTACATTAAAGATACACAACTATTTGATAAAGTAAGCAAGTCTCTAGATCAATTCAATGATGTACCAACATGGATAGCTCGCGCACGCGCTAACAGAGCGATCGGCGACACCGAAGCTGCGCTAAGCGCATCAGAAAAAGCTCTACTTCTTGATAATCAAAGCATCGAAGCATTAACTGAACGCGCGCGATGCTTTACTCTGCACGCACTGGTGCAGGCCAGTACATTGCAACAAAGTGATGTTGCGCACCAGGCAATCACAGCAGCAGATCGAGCAATCAAGCGCAACGCCAAATACGAAGATGCCTACGCAGCACTGTTTGAAATCTACGGTCAAGCTGGACCATTCCCAAGTGCGGATTTGTATGAAGAAACTGCTATCCGCTTACGCAGTTCCTTACCCGATAGCGCCCTGCTAAAGCGAATTAAGGCGCAGCAACAAGGAAGACAAGGCCGCTTCGAACAAGCAGTTGAACAATTCCTAAGTATATACGAGAACGATCCCAATGATACGATTAGTATGGAACTGGCAGTTACATCTTGGCTACGTCAAGGCAATACTCTGGCAGCGCAACAGTGGATTGATCAGCGTTTGGCCCAAAAACCTGATGACCCAAATCTGCTGGAACAATGGGCGCGATTGCGATTAAATCACAGACGCACGGATGAAGTTATCCAAAAAATGAAAGGAGTCATTGCTAAGCAGTCCATAAACTACGTTGCTAAGGATATATTAGCTTTAACATACCGGATAATTGGGCAGACCGAAAAATATGTAGATATCGCCCTCGAGCGCCTGCTCACGAGACCAAAAGGTTTTAGCAGAGAGATCGAATTGGCGGTACTTCAAATACAAGCTAAACGCTTTGATGATGCAAAGAAGCGCCTGCAATGGGTTTATGATTCCAGAGATAACGCAACGCATGGCCAATTGCTAAGTGCAGTAACAATTGCGGGGGAACTTCCGGACGCTAATAAGCTAGTCTTAGATTACTCTGATTACATATTTGATCGGTTCTCTTCTACGCCGATGATTGTCTATGGATTAGCTTTAAGGGCCTTAGCCAGATCGGGACAAATAGAAGAGCGTTTCGATGTCTGGGCGGATCGCGCAGCTTCTAATGCGCGCAGCTTCGAATATAATTCAGCAATCTACATTCGCCGCTGGCAGCAACTTTTGCAGCTTTTAATAGATGCCAAGCAGCCACAAGCTGCATCGCGCGCCATACGAGCCCCATTTAGACTTGAAAAACCATTAACGCCATTGGAAACAGAGCGTTTATTGACCTTGGCTGTGGTTGCGGACGCAGCCGCGAATCAAAGTGCTGCAACCATCGAGATCATTAGAGATTTGGCAATAGACGGTATATTACCTCTTGATCCAAGAAATCCCGCAGCCTCAGATTTAGATCTTCTTACGGTTACATTTTTCGACGCAGCTCAAAGATATTCTGTGCTTGGCAAGGAAGAAGGAGCAGTACAAATCTTGCAGCAAGCAGTCATAGTAAATCCTCAGTACGCACTAGCGCATAACAATCTTGGGTATGCTCGTCTGGAATTAGGTGCCACAGATAGGCAGATGATTGACTCTATTGAAAAAGCCTATGAACTTCAGCCAGATGATCCAAACATAATTGATACGATTGGTTGGCTGAGATATAAGCAAGGCCGCTTTGAAGATGTTGGCGAAGAATTTGGTGCCGTAACGCTTTTAGAGCTTGCCATGAGCCTTGATACGGTTAATTCAGAAGTAGTCTTGGAGCATGTGGGTGATGCACGCTGGCGAGCTGGAGATACTCCCGGAGCATTACAGGTCTGGCAGAATGCGCTTCGGCTTCTAAATAATCCTGCCCATCGCCGACACTGGACTGGGGTATATACTCAACTTCAAACCGATCCCGAGATAGGGTGGGGATTATTGGTCACTGATCCAAAGAAGCTATATCACAATAATTTTGGTATTGTGCTGGAGCGAATATCAGCTAAGCTAGAAGCAGTAAAGCAAGGCAAGCAGCCAAAGACTGCGGCAATATTTGCTGAATATATTTCAGACACAGATTCAGGAGATACACAAGATGGCAGGCCATAGCAAATGGGCCAACATCAAACATCGCAAAGCTCGCCAAGATGCTGTCCGAGGTAAAGCTTGGTCAAAGTGTAGCCGCGCCATAATAGTTGCAGCGAAAGATGGTGGCGGTGATCCGGATATGAACCTGTCTCTGCGTTACGCTATCGATGAAGCCAAAGCTGCAAATATGCCTAAGGATACCATCGAAAAAGCTATCAAAAAAGGCTCGGGTGAACTTGGCGATGGCGCTAACTATGAAGAGATACGCTATGAAGGTTATGGCCCGGGCGGTGTTGCAATAATCATTGATTGTCTAACTGACAACGTAAATCGTACCGCACCGGAAATGAGATTGTTATTTGAAAAAGCAGGTGGAAACCTCGCCAAGCCGGGGGCAGTGTCTTATGGTTTTTCCTCCAAAGGCTTGTTCCTGATAGAAGCAAGCAAAGTCACCGAAGAAAAACTCATGGAGATAGCCATAGAAGCCGGAGCCGAGGATGTGGTTGAAGCAGATGGCGCATGGGAAGTCACAACCGAGCCTGCGGATTTTCTAACCGTAAAATCAGCACTAGAAAAAGCAGGCATAGAACCAGACTCAGCTCAACTAACCATGATCCCTGCCAACATCGTTGTTTGTAACGCCAAGATTGGCGAAAGGGTGCTAAGACTACTTGATGCGATCGAAGAAAATGATGATGTGCAAAAAGTATACTCCAACGCAGACATCCCAGACGAAGTAATGGCAGGCTAAGGTACGCTCAAACAAGGCGTGGTCACTTCAGTGACCACGGGATCTTAACTAAGCGAATCAAAAGGAAAAACAACTATGCTGGCAACCGCAACCAAACACTTTAAGGCGCCCCCGGAAATAGTCTGGGAAGTCATGTCCGATCTGGAAAACGCTGCAGATCGAATCGACGCCATTGTGAAGTTGGAAATTCTCACCGAAGGCCCAGTCGGCCAGGGCACACGCTTCAAAGAAACACGCATCATGTTTAAGAAAGAAGCGACGGAGACGATGGAAATAACTTCATGGAATCCCCCGAACTCCTACACCACTGAAGCTGATGGTTGCGGTTGCCACTATACATCTGTAATAACCTGCGAGAAAGATGGCGATGGTACATTGGTAACAATGTCATTTGAAGCAGAGGCGATGTCAGCGTTTGGCAAGATAATGAGCGCACTAACCGGTTGGATGATGAAAAGCGTATGCGCCAAAGCCTTCGACAAGGATCTGGAAAATCTAAAAAACTTCGTAGAGTCCCAAGCCCCCCAACCCGCATAACCTTCCTACAAGGCGTGGTCACTTAAGTGACCACGCAAACAGCGTATTTAT
The DNA here is from genome assembly GCA_022574595.1 of Planctomycetota bacterium. Taxonomy (GTDB): domain Bacteria; phylum Planctomycetota; class Phycisphaerae; order Phycisphaerales; family SM1A02; genus JACZRS01. The sequence continues at coordinate 242,396 of JACZRS010000003.1, forward strand.
CAGTATTTTCTAAATGCCCTCCGCCCGTTACGAAATAATCTTCACCGGCCGCGTCCAAGGCGTGTTCTTTCGCGCTACTGCCCAGGAAATCGCTAACCAATTCACTATCACAGGTTGGGTGCGTAATGAGCCTGATGGATCCGTCCGATGCCTGGCTGAGGGCGAACCAACCGTTCTTGATCAATTCGTTATAGCGATCCAAAAGGCCAAGCAATCCAATATAAAGGACACCAAAATCATAAAACTCGAGGCTACGGATGAATTCAACGGATTCACCGTTCGCTCCTAATCCACCAAGGCCTGGTCACTTCAGTGACCAGGTCCCCCGATGGATAAGTACCCCTGCCTTGACAATCCGCTCAGCATGACGACCCTATTGCTTATGAACAAGATCATCGCACACATAGTTGTTGCAGCTCTGGCCACAATCGCCCTTACCGGCTGCACCACCGTTAACCACAATTTCGGCTCACAACCAGCCGACCAGGTATGGACCGCAATGGTCGCAGTTGCCCATAGCCCTGTATATAAGGATTGGCAGGTATCGCGCAATGATGTGTGGGTTGATGAGGATGCCAAGCGTATAGAGATCTATCGCAGGCTTCGCCGAGTTTTATCGCAGCCAGCATCTAAAACTAGGCGAGAAAAACGCGAATGGCGCTTTCAGATAATGCTCGAATCTACAAATCCGCCTAAGGCAGTTTTTACCAGCCGAGGTCTGGGTGTGCCCGGCCATGCTCAACGTGAAGGCGATCGATATTTCGCAGATGTGCTAGATCTACTAAGCGGCGTAGCGGATGAACCAATAGAACCAGCCGCTAACGCGCCAGACAAATAGATGAAGTGGAAGACTTAAAACGCACTAGTGCCTTTACAACTCTGGCCGCTATACTGCTTGGCCCTTTGAATAAACACTAATAATTACCTCCAACGGAGATTCCCGCGCGATGGCTGATCCAATCACAATGTCCCCTCAGGGACTGAACGTACCCTCAAACCCTATCATCCCATTCATCGAAGGCGATGGCACAGGCCCAGATATCTGGTCCGCAGCCGTTCGTGTTTTCGATGCAGCTGTCGAAAAAGCCTACACAGGCCAGCGATCACTCCAATGGATGGAAGTTCTCGCAGGCGAAAAAGCCTTCAACCAAACTGGCAGTTGGCTGCCCGATGAAACCGTAGAAGCATTCAGAACTTACCTGATCGGAATCAAAGGCCCGTTAACAACACCAATCGGCGGGGGCATCCGCTCACTAAATGTAGCGCTTCGGCAAATGCTCGATCTTTACGTTTGCCTTCGGCCAATACGTTATTTCAAGGGTGTTCCTTCACCCGTTAAAAAACCCCAGGATGTCGATATAATCATCTTCCGCGAAAATACCGAAGATATCTATGCCGGAGTCGAATGGGAAGCAGGCTCCGATGATGTGAAAAAAGTAATCAAGTTTCTGCAGGATGAAATGGGTGTTAAAAATATACGATTCCCCCAAACCAGCGGCATAGGTATCAAGCCCATCTCAAGCGAAGGGACCGAACGCCTAATTCGTGCAGCAATCAAATATGCCTTAAAGAACAATCGCAAGAGCATAACACTGGTTCACAAAGGCAACATCATGAAATACACCGAAGGTGCATTCCGTGATTGGGGATACGCACTCGCTGCAAACGAGTTTAGAAACGAAACTGTTTCCGAACGAGAAAGCTGGATCCTCGGCAATAAAGAAGCAAACGATAGCATAACCTCAGAGCAAAATGCCCAACAAATCGACCCCGGCTTCAGCATGATGACCCCCGATCAGCAGAAAACTATCTGCGATGAAGTCGATGAAGCCATCAAGCTCTGGCCAACCCATGGCGATGGCCAGTGGAAGCAAAAACTCCTGATCCGAGATACAATTGCTGATATCACCCTTCAGCAAGTTATGACACGCGCTAAATCCTTCGATGTCGTCGCAACCATGAACTTAAACGGCGATTACCTGTCAGATGCACTAGCAGCACAAGTAGGCGGCATCGGTATCGCGCCCGGTGCAAATATCAACTACGATACAGGCCACGCTATATTCGAAGCAACCCACGGCACAGCACCGAAATACGCAGGGTTAGATAAAGTAAACCCCGGCTCGGTAATTCTTTCAGGCGAAATGATGCTGCGTTACATGGGCTGGGAAGAAGCAGCCGACCTTATTATCCAGGGTATTGATGGCGCAATAGGCGCAAAAACCGTAACCTACGATTTCGAACGCCTAATGGAAGATTCAACACTCGTAAAGTGCAGCGGATTCGCAGACGCAATAATAGAGCACATGGGAGCAAGCGTAGCTGTAGGAGCTTAATAATTCTCCACCAACAATAACTTACCTATCCAATACCCAGGGATTCCAATCCCTGGGTTTTTCTTAACTCATCCCTGCGTACTTAATTACAATTCTCTACTCAGTTGTCGTAATTACGGACATGGACCCCCAATTGGCGAAAAGAATAAGCAAATCACTGGTTCCTACTGCGCCACTTCCATCGAAGTCCGCTGGCCCATCTGTGGCCCACTGGGCAAATAACTCCAAAAGATCTGCGGTACCAACGCTTCCATCACCATCTAGATCTTGCGAGCATGGAAAAAACTCTCCTGCGATGACATAAACGCGGCCAACATCTGTTCCGCCATCATCATTTCCGACGCTTGAAATCATAAAATCTATCGCACCGTCATTGTTCACGTCGCCAATACCGACAGTAGACCAACCTTGTCGATCACTTTCGATGGTTCCGGTTATAGTCCTTAAGATGGAACCGTCTCTGCCTGAGAACACAAATGTCTTGCCGGCAGCTTCAGCAATAAGGCCACTGCGGAATGAGGAGACGACGATATCCGCATAGCCATCAAAATTCACATCACCAGCACCTCGCCTAACACCCATACCTTCAAGTGCCGCTTCTCCTGTCCATACATGAATGAGCGAACCATCCAATCCTGAATACACATAAGAGCGGCCGGTGGCTACTCCAAAGGCAGTGTTGGAAATATCTGCAACAAAGATATCGAAAGTACCATCGCCATTAACATCTCCAGGGCCTGAAGAAAATAAGTGGCCGAAATTCAGGCCTGTTGAGTCGGCATCCAAAGGTGAAAACGACATTGGGTGTCCAGTTGCGCCGTCGTACACGTATGCTCTGCCATGGTCTAGCGGACCACCGTTCGAAGCGCCAACAATAAATTCACCAAGACCATCACCGTTAAGGTCGCCAAGTCCGCCTACTGAAAAACCAAATCTATCATTGAACGCTTCACCATTAATAACATAAATGAGTTCGTCGTAATTTGCTCCTGAATAAACATATACCCTACCGGCGTTGGCCGCAGCAGTATCATTTAGCGGAGCTGCTATCAGAATATCCGGCACACCATCGCCATTGATATCGCCCGATAAATTCTCAATGACGTTACCTGCTCCTGCACAAAGTAAGCCGAATCCATCTGCAAATACTTGGCCAGTCCATGTATGCAGCAGTTCACCAGTCGCACCCGAATGGAGATACGCATGTCCGGGGCCAAAGAAAGCTCCTAGATTGAAGGTTTGAGGCGCTCCGATTACATAATCATCGAACCCATCACGGTTGACATCTCCAACGCCACTCATTTCCCAGCCAAGAAAATCGTTGATGTTGCCTGTATGCTCGCGAATCAGAATACCGGTTCGTCCTGAATAAATGAAGACTTTCCCCGAGCCAACGCCACCCTCGGAATTTTCGGGTACGCCGATACCAGCATCGAGAACTCCATCACCATCAACATCACCCATAACACGGTTAATGAATCCAAAACGAGCAAAAGGAACTTCACCAGTCCAAACATGGACTGTTTCTATAGGTTCCACAAATTGACCTAGCGAAGCCGAGTTCAGAACAACTAAGCCGGTCAAAAACGCGCTAATTCGATATGCTGTTGTCATGCTAATTTGCCTTTGTAAATAGATACCATTGGCTTTCAAGCGCTTCACTTTCAGCCAATCAATAAATGTAAGCATTTTCTCCAGCCTGTCTTGAACGCTATGTGCGCGGATAAGGGCTTTTTTCCCTAAATTATGGCAGAAATGGCAGTTGCGTTCGGATAAACCTAGAGCACTAGAGCAGTTATCCGGAGATTTACTTTTGCGCAATGTCTCAAATCGAACCAGCCAGCCTTTAGTGCCTTCATTCATCATTGGATGTGAAGATTCCGGCAAGCGTGTAGGACAATTGCAGCTCACAGAACGCAGCTATAAAGCCAGCATGCGCACATCCGCCCATGAACACGATTACGCCTGCCTTGATCTGGTTATTAACGGAATCGCTAGTGACTCATATCGTGGGTTATCGCGATTCGCTCCGGCCGGTACTGTTCTGTACTACGCGCCCGGCGAATCACACACCTGGTCTTGCGGAGATCAAGGTGCAAAACTTCTGCATCTTATAATTCCATCGGGAATGCTTATAAAACCCCGTGGCAATGCGCTTGAAGATGGCTGTGATCTCTCAGCAACGCGAGCAGCAGGGATCGCTTTTCAAATCCTCCTTGAATATAGATGTGCTGACAAAGCATCAAACCTTGCGATTGAGTCTTTAAGTTTGGAATTACTAAGCGAAATCTTTGGGGTGCATAACTGCGAATCAAAGCCGCCGCAATGGATGAATATAGTAATAAATCTGCTGCACTATGCGCCCGAAGGTGGAATTAATCTTCAATTCATTGCATCAGAAGTTGGCGTACATCCCGGACACCTTGCTCGGTCATTTAGGGCCTGGAATCGTTGCACACCAGGTCAATACCTTCGACATTTGCGTTTAAGTAGCGCCGCAGTACAGCTGGCTAATTCTCAGCACTCGCTTGTTGAAATTGCATTAGATGCAGAATTTGCAGATCAACCGCATTTTTGCCGCATCTTCAAACAGCACTTCGGCGTATCGCCCTTCCAATACCGCTTAATAATGAGCAGCGCTTAACTCTAATGAACTCCATCTAAAGCCCCGGGATTTCCAACTCCCGGCGAGCCGCGGCGTCCCCGCCCGCGGCCAGCGTGAGTAAGGGCTCTTAAGTTTAGCCGCGCCCCGCCAGGGAAGCGTTTGAATAAGCCACTAAGTAAAAAAACCAAGTTTAGCCAGCGGGCTTGACCCGCTGTTCCCACGCAGCCTCTCGCAACGCTACAATAACTTCGTGAACAACGAGCCCCCACCAATTAACCCCGCGGGATTCAGCTGTATAGAGTGCGGTTACGATGTCAGTGGAACTCCAGTAGGCGGCACATGCCCTGAGTGCGGCAAATCAGTTGAAGATTCACTACGAGCTGTTCAATATGCGGATAAGTCCTGCTCCTACGCTACAGCTTCAATGATCTTTGGAATACTTTCTTTAGTTGCTTGCGTAGTGCTAGGACCGGTCGCAATATTCAGCTATTACACGGCGAAAAAAGAGATGGCAGTTGGAGGTTACAGCAAATCTTCACACACTATGGCGAAGGCGGGCCTAATAATGGGAATTATCTCATCAGCCTTTATCGCGATATTGGTAATCTTTACGATTCTCAGTAATTTTATGTAAATTCCGAACGCAAAGCCCAGAGATTCCAATCCCAGGAAGCCAACATTTTTCAGGATCTACAACCGTGAACATTGCTCAGATGACCAAACAAGATTTTCTCCAGATTGTAGATGATCACAGTAAGTACTGGGATAGCGATCTTACTTATCAACTGCATCATCCGATCTTTATTAACGAGTTTGCCGATACAGCGTACACTCTAAAAGATGGCGAAAAGATCGCAGCCTATTTGATGGGCCTTATTTCCCAAACCGAGCCGACCGGATACGTGCACCTCGTCGCAGTTCATCCGGATTACCGAAGGCAAGGCTTGGCTAAACGAATGTATGAACATTTTATTAAAGAAGCACGCAAGCGCGGCTGTACCAAATTAAAAACGACAGGCCATCCTCAAAACATTCAAACAATAAAATTTCATCTGGCGCTGGGGATGGAAATGCAAGGTGAGCCCAACGGCGAAGGTGTCAATGTAGTTAAGGACTACCTTCGCCGTGGCTCGGATCGTGTGGTGTTTCTAATGGATATCTAATGATGTGATATTTCGTTCAACTAGCTTCGCGAAGGTTTACCTCCGGCAAACCCGTTGCTTTGCGCCACTCTATTAAGAGTTCACGCCAACGCATTGCATTTTCCATGCTGGGAATGATGTTGCCTTCATCGGTTTGCAATTTAGCAATAGCTCCAGGATGGTTAACATCCACCCAAGCTTTAAACTCTTCATACTTATTAGATTTCTCTTTCGTTTCAGGCATTTTCGATACTAACATGCCTTCGATCTTTTCATTCTCATCAAACCAATAAGTTAGAAGATACGGCTTAGCTTCTCGATCCAGCAATCTAAAATAGTCATTGGTTTCAGTCACAACGGTTACAAGTTTGTTATCAATTACTTCATATTCAAGTGTTTCGCCTGTGGATTTCATTTCCTTATCCCAACCCGCCCAAGGCCCTTCACCTGATGGTTTGCGAAGTGTGCCCGGCCCGGTTTTTTCATCAAACCAGATCCGCGAATCTTTAGAAAGAAACTTTGCGATTAGCTCAGCATCATGTGTTTTCTTAGCAGCTCTATACCCAAGCAACTTTGCGTAAAGCGGATGAATGGACTCCATTCGCACGTTAGAAGTCAACGAAGAACCGTCCGCAAGCATGATGGTGACTTTCTTAGTTACTTTCAGATCCTGATGCTTGGCCGAAGCTCTCATTACGACGTGAATTTCTTTAGCTTGACTGGGTTCAAGCGTTTGCGAGACAAAATCGGTGATGGTGGTGCAGCTGCAGTTGCCCTTGGCACTGGCAACTGTGATCGGCGTTTTGGTAGTGTTGATGATCCACACACTTCCACTTGCCGATTGGTTAGATGCGCACTTACCAAGATCAAGTACTTGTGGCACGATGGTAGCTTGCGGGGATGCACTAGCGGATGCTGTTTGAAATGCAATTGCCAGCAAGATAAGAAGTTTATTCGTGAAGTTTGTCATTGTTTGATTTCCTTTGTTATTGACGCAGTGATATTGGTTACACTACAGCGTTGTGTAAGAATTGAGTTAAGTTGTGTGAGCTAACTAGTTGTCAAGAGTCAAGAAGACTAGCTTTAAGATGAATAGGAACATTAAGTGGAGGTTGTCCATCGACAAAGAATGTAACAGTTTTGGTTTTTTGTTCACCGGGTTTAACCGGTGCAGTCATGGTTAGATCAACTTGCATAGTTTCACCGGGCTCTATTAGGCCGGTCGTGAATTTAGTTAATGTTGTGCAGCCGCAGGCAACTTTTGCGCGCTCAATGTTCATTGCTTTTGTGCCTGTATTTATTAGCCAAAGTGTGCCGGGCTTAGGTTTGCCGGGTTCGCCCACACCTAGATCAAGCTCAGCCGGTACTACGCGAACGATAAACAGCGAATCGTCGTTAATCACTTCAATGGAAGGTGCAGTTGATGGCAACGTAGAGTCATTGATATTTGTAACTTGCTTATATCTATGCGCCAATGCTGCTGTGGTTGATAAGGTGAGCGTAGTGATTGAAAGCAGTAATATGCATAAGAAGCCGCACTTGGGATTCATAGATCGGTTATCAAGAATGCAGCGAATTCGTCTAACCAGGCTGCGTTTATCAGTTACCGCCGCAAGGGCAAGCTGTTCTTGACGCTGTGGTATTAGACTAAGTAGAGACTTAGCAAATATTGTTGGAGATTGGCCGGCTTGGATGGCCCAACAATCGCACGCTTGTTCACTTAATTGCGCTAGTCTGCGTTTGGCAATCCACATAAGCGGATGCCAAGGCAGAGCGCAAGCAAGAATTTCACTTATGAACGTCCACCAATGATCGTTTCGTTTGTAATGCGCAAGCTCGTGGCAAAGTACCCCAAACAATTCGTCTGGCTGCTTGGAATCTGCAATATGCTGGGGAATGATGATCTTTGGCGACTTGCTCCAGCACCAAATCACAGGGCAGCACAAAGTAGAATTCGTATACATCTGAGGTACGCATTGAAGATTGAGTTTCTTAGCAGCTTCAAGCGCAAGCATTTGGAGTGTAGAGTTCTCAATCGGTGTGGATTGGTTAATGAAGCGACGACTTTGCTGAGTGCTTCGCGCGAGTTTAAGCAGCATGATGATCGAAAGAAGCGCCCAAAGTATCGCGAAGATGAGATCCAAATTCACTGCAGAACCCAGGAAATTAGGTTGAATTTGCAAAGCATTACTCGATTGGGAAGTAATAGATGGATCAGTAGTTGTAGTAGGTGTAATAAAGCCGAGGCCTTGCAAGCGAAAAACTGCACTGAGCATTGGTGTAAATACGGCTGCGGTAATGAGAAGCAATACGGTGATATGTGTGCGGGCAATTTGCTTGTAGAAAACCGATGCCAAGGTGATGGCAATAATCAAGCAAAGGGTTGGTTGCCAAATCGCATCAATAATAAGCGAGCCATCAAGGAGAAGATCACGCATGCTTACTTCGCTCCTTGTGTTTATCATCGATCATCTTTTTTAGTGCATTTAATGTTTGGTTATCTATTCGTTCATCATCCATGAGATGTTCAAATAGCAGTAGTGGGTTGCCTTGAAAAACTCGATCGACATAACCTTTAAGCGACTTAGTTCCTTCGGTTTGGCGCGATGGTTTGGCGCTATAGATATAGGTTCTGCCTTCTGCACGATGCCGCACCCAGCCCTTCTTTTCAAGCTTTTGCAGCACAGTAAGGACTGTGGTGTAGGCTGGAATCTTACTTCCGCCAAGCGTTTGGCGGACTTGGGCCACTGTTGCCTGGTCCTTCTCCCAAAGCACATTCATAACAGCGCGTTGCAGGCTTCCAAGTTCATCAAAGAGCATTCGGGCCATAGAAAGAAGTCTCCAAAGAGAGGAAATGTATCTACCGCAGGGGTAGTACTATGGCCATAGTATACGATTTCTATTGCTTGTCAATAAAGAAAATGAAAAAAAAACCAGCTTGTGGCTGTAACTCTGTCTTAAAGTGTAAAAGAGCTGGTATTACCAATAGCTATGGATTTAGCTGGTTTTTGAACGTAATAAGGGGTAATGTACGGTGAATAGCACTCGAATTTGGATTCGAGTTTTGCACAGGAGATGAATTATGCGTATTTCTAGCCCAAGAATGTTTGCTGTGGCCGTTGCAGGATTGGCATTGATGCTGACTAGCTCCATTCATGCAGCTCCACCTTGCAATGCTGATCTGGATGATGATGGGCAGGTTGGGACAAGCGATCTGCTTTTGCTATTTAGCTCTTGGGGTCCGTGTGAGGGATGCGTAGCAGATTTGAATGGAGATGGAAGTGTTAATACTAGTGATATTCTTGAGCTATTTGCTGGGTGGGGGCCTACGCAATTTGAATTTGCCGATGGGCAGGATGATGCTGAAGCGCAGCAGATTGCTATTGAGATGCTCGGTGCTGGTGGCCCGTTAAATGTTCCTACAGATATTTATGAGCGAGTTGATCGAGACTTGGATCTTATTCGTGCAGCGGTTCCGGACTTGATCAGCCAGTTACATTCACCGGCATGGGTTGAAGGTCAGATTCTTGCTCAGATTTTAGAAAACGAACCTCAACAAGAGTATCTCTGTTTAAACGAATACTACCAGGTGATAAACCTGGATAATTTTTCCTCTAACTTGTGGCTCATTACATTTGCAGACAATATCAATATACCTGCGCTAGCTCCAATTTATGCCGCAACGCCTGCGGTTAGTTTCGCAGAGCCTAACGGCATATTTGGCGGGCAGAACTTCTGGACGCCGACCGATTTTGGTGGTGGATTGTGGCAGTGGGTAATTGATGATGGCTGGCATGATTGTTTTGATGGCTGCGATTGCCATCGTGTTTATACAATCCGGACCGATTCGAAGAAGAACGTACAAATCATCAGCATCGAAGAGTTCGGCCAACCGTGGTGTGATTTCGGCGGCTGAGCGCGTTGTGAATACGAAAAAAGCGCCCAGCACGTGATGTGCTGGGCGCTGTTGGTTTTGCGAGACGCCTATCTACGGTCCGAGCCGCCTAATTCGCCTGCACCCTAATCTGGAATCACCTGCAGCGTCATCTTGAACGGCATGTGGTATAACCCGCGGAATTCCCAATGTCCCCCCACAAACTCCCCCAGACAGGCGAGGTCGTTCGGGAACGCTTCGATCTCCCAGATATCGGCCGCAGTTCGGGTTACGGTCACGGCGGAGCTGACGCCGGCCGGGCAATTCTCGAAGTCGAGGGCCCAGCGGAGGGTCCAATAGCCGCCGCCTGTCTTGGTAAGATCAATATTCAGGTTCATACCCGCATCCACGTCCAAGAACTCGTCCACGAGCATCTCTGTCAGGTCAATGCCATGTGTGCGCAGGTTCACCGTCCCCGGCGAGGCGGCGAATAAGCCAACCGGAGGGAGAGGCGAGGTGCACGGGCCCGAAACACAGTCACTGAAATCCAACCACAGCATCCGGACAGGCGGCTCATTCGGCTTCTGCTTCCCCCCTATCCCCAAACCAAACTTTCCTGTGCGTCCGATGCTCGCGCTGTCGTAAGTCTCCCCGTCATCGCTCTGAATACGGTCCGGAACCGGATCGTCGTCGTCCCCCAGAAAATCCCGGAAGGTGACGGTCACCGGGATCGTGTCGCCGCCACCGCCGCCGCCGCCATGATCATGGTCGCCGTCTACGTCGGGCGGGTTGGCCAGGGAGTTCCCGGAAAGTGCCAGCATTGCCCAGGCGAGGGCCAGGACTACACATCCCGGCAGTGTCGCTCCCCAAAGCATTTTCTTACTCATAGGAAAAGTCTCCTTTGTAAAGTTTTCCATCGCCCAGCATGTAACGTTCTCGGCGCGGTTGTTTTTGCGATACGCATTTCTACGAGTTAGGGCAGGAAGTTCTCCATGACCCAGAGTTCCGAGGATGGCTCCAACATCCCCGAATGTTCGGGTGCCGTTTTCTTGCCGCTGCCATGATGCCACGATGGCTCGATGCCATCTTCCTTCTACGGACACGGCCCCCAGTTGCCTAGCAGCTCGAGAAAGTCTGACACGCCAACGTCGCCGCTGCCGTCGAAGTCGGCGGGGCAGCCTCCCTTCGGCGGGCACGGCCCCCAGGCGCCCAGCAGCTCGAGAAAATCTGCCACGCCAACGACGCCGCTGGCGTCGAGGTCCCACGGGCACATTCCGGGGGCGGCAGCATCAAAGAGGTAGGCCGAGCCGGAGGCGGAGCCGTTGTCGTCGTCATAGAAGGCCCCGACGATGGCGGTCTCCTTTCCGGTGGCGCCGCTGATCGCGACGGATTGGCCGAAGTTGTGGCCCCGCGCGCCGTCGTTGGGCAGGAGCTTGGCGGTCTGTACGGGATTCGCGGGGTCAGAGATGTCGAAGAGATACGCCGAGCCGGATTCAGCGCCATTGTCGTCGTCCCAACGTGCCCCAACGATGGCGGTGGTCCCGATTCCATCGGGACTGATCGCGACGGAGATGCCGAAGTGGTTGTCCGCCGCGCCGTCGACGGGGAGGAGCTCGGCGATCTGGGCGCCCGTGGTGGTGTCGAAGAGGTAGGCGGAGCCGG
>JACZRS010000004.1 GCA_022574595.1 Planctomycetota bacterium
TTTGTCTTTGGCACAGGTTTTGACGAGATCATTCTAGTAGTTCCACTGCCATTGCCACTAGCAATGGCTGCAGCAGGATTGGGAATTGTCGCTGTATTTCGACGCAGACTTACCGCATTAGCTGGTGTGTAGTTTAGCCAACTAGATCTAAGACCTCACTTATCAAGCTCACTATCTGTAGCTGTGCGCGATTATAATAGCGTCGAGTCCTAAGCTGATTATCGGATGGACTATCAAAGCATATATTAATATCAAGATCAATTGTGTATACACTCAACCAGGAGATTTACAAGCGCAAACTTTAGAAGTTACACCTCTACGGCTAAGTCTGCTGTAAAGCATGCCGAAACAATAAGTGCCACTTTATTTGGCTATGAGAGGGGAATTATTGTTGCTTGTGAAACCGCAAAATCGCAAACTGGCCTGCTGGATGATTTCTGTTTCGGTTTTGCTGTTGCCTAACAATCCAGTGCCAGGGCAAGATCCGCAGCCACATAATATCAAGTTAGAATTTGAAGCGCGATTAGCAGAGAGTTCTAATCAGGGATCAAGTGCTCAAATTCAATTGGCTGACTGGGCAGCGAAGAATGATCTTAACTCCCAAGCGGAAAATCTGTACAGAGATGTTCTAAAAAAAGATCCATTAAATAATAGTGCATATCACGGATTAGTGCGGTTATCAAAAAGCCAGCCATTGGAAGGTAATTCGAACACATTCATATCGACACGCCAACTACTACCAAAAAACTTTCGCATACACGAATCCAAGAATTACATCACTATATCAAATGCAAATTCCCGATGGACTCGAACGCAAGCGAATCGACTGGAGCGGACCTACGAGCAGTTCCTGCGCTATACCAAGAAACTGAAATTAAAGCCATTGCCTCTTAAACAGAAGCTAGTATGCGTTCTTTTTAAGAGCCGCTCGGAATATCAGGCCTTTGCACTAAAGCACGATCAATTAAATCTTCATTCGTGGAATTTGGGTTACTACTCACCTCTAAATGACCGCATTGTATTATTCGATGGTCGTTCTGAGGTAGATGCAGATGAGTTCACTGACAATAGAATAATAGCTACGACCATTCATGAAGCTGTTCATCAACTTCACTTTCACACCGGCGTGATGAACATTCATATTCAATATCCTTTGTGGCTTTGTGAAGGACTTGCGACAAACTTTGAATCCAATTCAACTAAACGAGCTTTCGGTCCAGAACAGGATTTCCAACCACGTAGAGAACACTTTCGTTCGTTAGTTGATAGCAATAAATTGCTACCCTTGAAATCGCTAGTGCAGCTTGACGCTCTGCCTGATACTAGCCAACAAACTAGCTTCACGATATATAATCAGAGCTATGCGTTAGTTTGCTGGTTGATTAAAAAGCGTCCTAAAGAATTCAGCAATTATCTAATGATGTTACGATCGGAGCCGCCCGGCCGACCAACAGGCAAACGGCATTTAGAACTGTTCGAGAAGGCGTTTGGAGACACAATTATATTGCAGAAGCAGTGGCTTAACTATGAAGCCAAGGAGTAGATCATGAGGCGAATAATTGCATTAGGAATGATCCTTGTAAGCAGCTTTTTCTTCCAAGCAGGGTGTGCAGTTTATAGAGCATATCCAGGCGAAAAACTGCCAAGATCAGAGGTCGCAGTATTAAACGTACCATGGACAAATATCGTAATAGATGGTTCTCCTATACAGGAAAAATATGTGAGTAAGATCGAACTATTGCCAGGTTCACACATAATCCAATGGGAATATGTCTATCTCAATGATGTACGAGAACTGAAGCAGCTAGAGTTTGTTGTCGAAGCAAATCACCGATATCAGTTGGGCCAGCGCTTTTTCCCAGCTAATGGGTTTGATGGCGTTATTGGACTAGTTGCAGACCTTGCGGTAGATACAGCTCTGTTGCCTTTAAAGCTGTTTATTGAGGAAAGTGAGCCCATAGAGGCCCCCAAAGGGGAGTATTACAAGTGGATAACAGAGCAGCGAACCAAGCATATCATAGCAGGAATGGCTCCAAACATCGTTCAAGGACACCAGGAAATCACCTATGTTCCCATTGAAACACCTTGAAACCTAGTTATTTGGATGATTCAAGGCTTCAGAGTTTAGGGAATACCCGCATATAAATCCCCAAATTTACCCATTTATTGCTTGCAGAAGCCATCAGATTAACTATCATGGGATTACTGCATGGGACGGATTGGTTTTGGAGGCTGATCCGCTAAACAAGTATTCGTGCGGTATAGAAAGAATAAGCCCTTAAGCTCTGCACGGATGGAAGAGTTAAGTAAGGTGCTGTGTTCGGAGGAGAAGAGCATTGAAACTTAAGCAATGGGGTTTGACGACATGCTTAGCACTACTCATGACTATATCAAGAGGTGCGCACGCTTCCGATATGAATCCGTTTGAATATAGCGGTAGTGCAGGCACCTTATTGGGCTTAATGCAAAATGAAATGGGTAATGGAAACGGCGGATCCGGAGTGTTTGCTGGTGCGGGCTTCGGCACCAATATGGTCAATATTTTTCTTGTAGATCTTTCCGGCGCAAGTGGCCCTCTTAGCAATGCAGGTCTAACGCTCTTTGTTATGTGGGGTAACGGAGAAAGCCCAGGATCTGAGTACAGCGCTAGCGTTTCATTTACTGATATTTTCGACATAGGAAATGAAACGGGCCCACTCGAAGGCATAGCTGAAATATTTGCTCTTGGTGAAGGCGTAGCGATCGACCAGGGCACTGTTGCACTATCATATGCTGGCGGGGATGGTGGTATTGATGGTGAAATAGACCCAAGTGATATTACTCCACGTGGATTCGCTATTACTAACCTTCAAAGTATGAGTGAGGGCGAACTCATTGTAGCTTTCGAAGCTTTACAAGGTTCTATTCAAGATGTCGGCCTGTTTAACTTTGGCAATTCTAATCCAGATATGCTTTACGGTAATTTGCAACTTCAGCTACCTATCTTGATGGTGCCACTACCACCACCACTGGGCTTAGCACTTGCTGGTCTTATTGGCGTGGTAATACTAAGACGACGGCTATGTCATTAGTAATGCCTAGGTATCACTAGCCAAGTAATTCTTACTAATTTTTTCTAGCTACCTACAAAAAAAGCAGGACCGATCACGAGGATCGGCCCCACTGGTAGGAAGAACAAAGTAAATTTGTACCAACTGACTTAGCTAAGCGTTTTCAAGAGTAACTGCTAGCCATCATTGGTGATGCTTAGCACATGCAGTAGTTTCTAAGGCATACTCAAGCATTCTTTGAGATTGAATGCTTAGGGGTGATAGTCGAGTCGCCTTCATTCATCTTGCTTTCATTAATCAACTCTTTCATGCAATCTCGAAGTGCTATGTTCCAATCTCTTGGTTTACCGATTAGCTTTATAGTTTCACCTAGATCGAGAACACCGTTACCTGGTCTTGCAGCAGGTCGTGGAAAATCGCTGGTTTTACATGGCTGCACAATGCAGTTATTTCCCATCAAGCTAATGATTTCCTTTGCAAACTCATACCACGAACAAGAACCACCATTAGTAACATGGAAGGTTCCATGTGCACTAGATGCTAATAAGCTCAGAGTTTGCTCAGCAAGATCACAACACAATGTTGGCCGCCCGACTTGGTCCGAAACCACTTTAAGAGTATCGCGTATTTGTGATTCTCTGAAAATAGTTCGGACAAAGTTCTTACTATGCGCTGCGAACAACCAACTTGTGCGGATTATTAAATGTTTGCATCCAGTTTCTCGGATGGCTTTTTCACCAGCAAGTTTGCTTAATCCATAAATATTGCACGGACCAGGTTCATCATCAATCCGATGAGCTGCAATAGATGCTCCATTAAAAATATAATCAGTTGAATAGTGAACCAAGAGAGCGTTATTTTCTAAACAAGCTTTGGCTAGATTCTTAGGCCCGCGTTGATTTACATTCATTGCGGATTCTGAATCAGATTCTGCTCCATCAACATCTGTGTAACCACTTGAATTTATTACAACATCAAATCCGCGAATCGCTTTGCTTACCGCATCTGAATTGGTAACGTCCAGACTTTCGCAGCCGCGATAGCTATGTAGATCCATATCACGTTTAGTGCAGAATCTAACCAACTCTTGACCGAGCATGCCACTCGAACCAATAACAGCTATCCGCAGTTGGCTCATGTGTAATCTACTCTAGAAAGACAGAAGTGATTTTGTGGTTTAAGCAAAAACATTTATCGTTGAGCCGATGTACTTGGCGATGGCAATTGCTCAATCAATTGTTGATGCTCAATTTGCAAGTCAATACTTGATAGATCAGCTCTTTGCAAAATACGCTTCACACGGTTTAGCTCATTTTCCGCCCGCTCATATTTTTCTTGAGCGATTAGAATACGCGCTAAAGTTAATCTGAAAGTCGGACTATTTCTGAAGCTCTCAAGTGCACTATTAATTGCTTGCTCCGCCTCACTTAGCCGACCTACACCAAGCAGTGCACGTGCATGTGTATCTAGTACTTCAGAATTATTGGGACTAATTTTAATTGCACGCTGCGTTAGAATAAGTGCTTCATCATAACGCTCCCCTAGACTTATAAGTGCATACGCAAGATTGTTAAGTGCAATTAAATGTTCGCGATCAATACTTAAAACCTTACGATAATGCTGCTCGGCACTGCTAAGATCGCCACGGCCTGCGGCAATAATGCCACGAAGTAGTTCGATGTTACTTGTACGAGCACCTTTAGCTTCAGCGGCTTGAGCAAGATCCTCCGCTCGATCATACAAAGATAAGTCTTTTATTCGTCCTGCGTAATCCGACCATGCCTTTGCCAACCTTAGATAATCAGTACGTGTCTTAAGAAACACAGGCTGCATTAACCCTAATACTTCATAACCGTATTGAGCATCAAGTACTTTTACAAAAAGTAATAATTGATCCCACCAAATCTTGGATTCATCTGCCATCATATTTATGAGCGATCCTGCACGTGTAGAATCTCCTACCGCTAGATACACTCTAAGAAGTAACAATACTCTCTGAGGCGTCTTCAAACGCTCATTCCATATACGGTCCGCATGAGGAATTAATTGATCGACTGCCAATGTGGGGTGTCCTAGATCAAGCTGAACAGAAGCTACAAAGGCATCCGGTTCGATACGTCTAACGCGTGTTCTTTGTCGCCAAGTCTGTGCAGCTAGTAGTGCTTCATTGAGTCGATTAGAATCACGGAGTAAGATTGCGGCCCATTGTGCGGGCTCATGTCTGCCAGGCAATTTCCTTGAGGCTTGATTTGCCAAGCGCAGTGCTTCATCAACCTGACCAGATTGCACATGTAGCATGACAGCTAGCTGCCACGCAGGCATAAATTGAGAATGTTCTTTTACAAGCTGTTGAGATAAATTAAGATCGCGCTGCGTGGGCTCAATTTCGCCATTATCATTCATAACCCTCAAGAGCAGGTTAAAGGAATCTTTCAATGGCTGGTTACCTGATCCAAGATTATTAACCAGTTCCAAAGCTTGCTGTGGAGTTGAATCCTTTGATCCTAGTATGGCAATAGCTAATGTTGCTTGTATTGATTCGTTACTTGGCTCAATTTCTAATCCAGCTACGGCTGCTTTCTTTGCTTCTTCTGCTTGGCCTGTCGCCAGTAAAAATGAAGCTAAAGAATTCCATGCTTGAGCATTTTTTGGAGCCGTTTCAACAGCTTTGAGATAGAGTTTGTAAGCCTCATCAAAGTTGCCGTGCTTTTGGTGAAAGGCGCCGAGCAGCATATGTTCTTCACCATTACTCCGATTTGCTGCTAAAGTTTTAATCAACTGCAATGCATATTGATACCGGCCTCTTTCAACATAAAAATCTGCTGCGATGAGAACTGCTATTTCACTCCTGTTTGAGTTACCCAAGAGTTGTTGAAATATTGCATCCGCGTCTTCTTGCTTGCCAATTTGAGCGTACATTGTTGCCAGGTCAATCATTACTGATTCATCTAGCGACTCGTCAGTGAATTGGCTGATTCTATCAATCGCGGTTTCTAGATCTCCTTGAGCCTGCAATAGCTTAATTTCCGCTAGCCTTGTTTGCGGATCAAGGCGAGGCCTTGATGCTAAGCGCTTTAGATATTCGCTTGCCTCGTCATTATCGCCAATTTGTTGCAGCAATGATATCAATCTTGGATAAAGCGATGTATCTGATGGGTACAGGTTAATTGCTCTCTTAATGTGATCTATTGCACGAGTAAGCTTAGGATCATCACCGACTAGCAGTAGCGCAGCCATTAGTGTTAGTGCGTGTTTAGAATCCCTTGTGCCTTGCAGTACATCACGTACATATTTTGTTGCACGCGCAATCTCTGCTGGATCATCTTTTTGAAAGTGATAAATATAAGTTGCTTTTGCAAGCATGGCCCGAGGTGAGTGTTCGCCTACTTGTGAAACTAGTATTTCGATTGCGGATTGAATTAATCGTGCATAATTCCAAGCTTGCGACTGACCTAAGACAAACTCGGCAGCGGCTAATGATTTGGGTGCATTTGCTAGCAATTGAATCATTTTATCATGTGCGTCTTGATCACTAGTTACCAATAACAAATGTACTCGTAATATTGTTATTTGAGAATCTGCTCGCTGCTTCTGTGTTGATTTAGCTACAACTCTATTAAAGAATTCTTGTGCTTCCTTACTTTGCCCATTATGCGACAATAAGAGTGATATTTCTCCAGCGTGCGCTATAGACAGATCTGTTTGCTGCTTTGCAGTAGTTAGCAATAAATCTTCGTAGCCTAAGCGCCATCTAAAACTCAGCTTAGTTAATAGTATATAAGTACGTGGCTTGGTTGCTTCGTCGTCAATTGCTCTTTGAATTATGCTTACTGCGTTCTCGGCAAATCCATACCTTGCATGTATCTCAGCTAAAATGTGTATTACATCAGGGTCGTTTGGGAATTGTGCATATAGTGATTTGAACAATTGTTGCATGGTTGAAGCAGATCTGTTTTCATCATTACTTGATATACTTGCTTCAACCGCTTCATCCGTTTGCAACCAGGCTTGCCCCAAGAGGTGATATATTGAAAGTCCTGAGCCTGGAGCACGTTGAATAACACGTTGAAGTAAACCAACTGCTTCTGCAAACTGCTCTAATTTAATCAGAGATTTAGCTTGAGCAATAGGAATAGAAATCCAGTGCGGATCAATCCTTGCAGCACGCCTAAACCCAATAAGGGCGAGATCGTGTTCACCTATATGTTGATACGCCTCTGCAAGTAGAAATTCCAAGATTGCAGAATTTGGCTCTAATGCAAGTGCTTTTTGATAAGCAACAATTCCGTCAAGCCAATTTTGTTCAGACACGCTTAATCTAGCTTTGATAGCCTCGACCCAGCCTCTAGTCGAATCGCGTGTTTGGGCATCATCATCATTGGTGAGAGCTACTAGTTTATCGAGACTAATGTTTGCTTGTTCAAATTCCCCTTTAGCTGCATGAATCAGAGCTTTCCACTTCAGCAAATCAGCTGAAATATTCCCTAGTACATTCTCAGATTCGGACAATTCAGCCGAAGCGTAATCCAAGCGCATAGCCTGCCAATGCCAGCGCACCGCAGCTTCATAAACCCAAGATTGATTTGGATATTTAGTCTTTGTTGTTGCAAGAAGATCCTCAGAAAGGTCCCCTATTTCTAGAATATCAAGAAGGCTCATCATTACACTGAGGATCTGCCTTGAACCTGTTCCAAGAGAAGCTGCTTGTTCTGACTCAGTACGTGCCTCATCAATTCTTCCATAATCCTTAAGAGTTTGTGCTTTAAGAAGATAGAATCTTCCATCCACTGCCGACTCTTCTATCCACTTATCACAAAGATCAAGGATAGAATCAATATCTTCATCTTGGGCCTGCAAAGCTAGAATCTTAAGCGCTCTCCAACGCAAATCCTGCGGCTGTATTGAACTTAGCCGCTCAGCTAAATTAGCGACTTCTTCAAAAGAATTATCACGATATGCTATCGTGGCCTTAGCCCGCAGCGCTTCGATATGGTCTTCGTCCAATGCAAGAATTCTGTCTGCGACTGATCCTAATTCTAACCAGAATCCAAGCCTAATGTAAAGCTGAAGCTGTGCATCAAGTGCTTGAAAGTTATCATTGTCATGTTCTAGTACCTTTTTATACAAATTTATTGCTGATCTTAGATGGCGATTGTTAACTTCTGATATTCGTGATCTAGTATCAGCAAACGCAAGCAATGCTTCAATATTATCTTGATTGTGGGATAACCCATAGCTCAAATCAGCAAGCGCTGCTTCATAATCTCCCCGAGCGTATGCTTCTAAACCGGTAGCGCAAGCTTGATCTGCAAGCCGCAATCTATAGACGCTTCGGAACATCCATAAAGACGTTAAGATTGCCATTAAGACAACTACGACAACACTTACTATTACTAATCTACGTTTACCGCGAGAAGTTAAACGCACTTTTTATCCCTTTAACTAAAACACTCAATACTGTTAGTATTAAGATTTTCATATCTAAGTAAGTACTACACATTTTTACATATTCAGTATCAAAACGAATCCACTCTTGGAAGTCTAAGCCTGGGCTGCGCGTTCGGTTTAGTTGCCAAAGGCCTGTCATTCCCGGTCGCACACTAAGTCGAATATCGCGCCACGATGGGCAATATTGATTTTCCTTTTCCGGGCTAGGTCTAGGACCAACTAAACTCATATCGCCTACCAATACATTCCATAATTGTGGTAATTCATCGAGGTGACAAAGTCGCAGGAACTTTCCGACTTGCGTTACTCTTGGATCGTTTTCAATATAAAATTGCGGGCCATCACAAGCATTGAGTTTCTCTAAATCCAATTTAATTTTATTTGCATTACGACACATTGTGCGGAATTTCCAGCACTTAAAATCTCGTCCACCTCTCGATTGGCGAACATCTCCATAGAGTATTGGCCAACCATTATCAACAATAATCCATATCGCGATTATGCAAATAAGCGGCAGCATGAAAACTAAACCTATGCCGCTTACAACAATGTCAATTGTTCTCTTTGTAATTAAATATCCCACACTACTATTACTTGAAGCTTTTGGGGTTTTAGATACTTCATCTTTTGGACCTTCTTGAGGTTCAATATCGTATATGTTGCGAACACTTACAGTTTGAGCCTGTCCATTTGTTTCAATTTCAGCATCGCAAACCCATATTGGCCCTATCAAACATTCATCTTCATCTAATTGAGCGATCTTGCCTATCCATGCAGGCCCTACGACTGTTACCTGACTAGGAATTTCAATTGATTGGTGCGCCCAAACTGAAGCACCTAATTCCTTAATACCGGCAATTGCAGCGTTGGGATATCTCCATATCTTAACCAAATTGTTAATCAATTTGTTTTCATCGTTGGTATCATGAGAAGTGTAGCATTGACCCGCGATACGGTGACTGTCAATATTAGATTGGCCTACCATGGCTCGAATCTTTCGCCAACCATCGCGTCTCAATTCTGACATCATCCATTTCTCAGCAATTCTTCTTTTTCGCGTAAGAAGAACCCTGTACGCTGCGTGTGTATTAGCACGATAGCGGCGCTCAATTCGTCGAACCATGTTACTTTCATCAATATCAACTTTCTCCGCATATCGATCTTCTTCAAGTGTTACTACACGCAGGCGCGTTACAGCTGCACGGCGCCAGGCAAGCCGATCAATAAGCAAAGACAAGTCAAACAGAACCAGTTGCTCCGGTTCAACAAGCAGAAATAGGTCAACACCTGGCTGAAGTTGCTGCTTGGCTCCACGACGTATGCACTGTATTCCGTGAGTCCGCCAATATGCATCATGCAATTGCTCTGCATTTAGTCCCCATATTTGAGGAACTTTGTTGTAGTCACTTAAACGATTGGAAATTGCAATTTTTGAATCTTGAATCATGAGGCGCTACTTTACTTTTTTTTATTTGTTTCATGAACATCTTCATGAGACAAATTCATAGCATGCATCAGTACATTCTCTAATACTTCGGGTTGATTATTTAATTCACCATTTTGGGATTCACCATTTGCCATAATCAAACGTCTTTCTGAAATAACAGAATAGGAGACGTAATGATCGCAATCAGAACGAACAGCCCGATTTAAAACCACACCTAGTGTTTGCACATTCAGTTTATCTAGATCGGCAACACATTCTTCGAGCCTGTGGCGTGATCGTCCCCTCCGTACTGTAAGTACGACACAATCAGCGGAGGCAGCTATTGGTAGTAATTCAACGCTACCAATAAAGGGACCTGTATCTAATAGGATGACATCATACATACGTCGAAGCTCATTGCACAAATCAGAAAACCCATCACGCCTTACAGATTCTGGCCCAAAGCGCGAATCCAATCCAGCACAAAGAACGTCAAAATTAGAAGATATTACTCTAGTCGCTTGGCCTACTTCTATTTTCCTGCTAAGCACCTCTCTTAAGCCTCGGTGTTGTGATAAGTTGTGTTGCTTTGTTACACCCATTCCTACAAGATCGCAGTCGACAATTAGTGTACGATATCCTGCGTAGGCATAGGATGATGCCAGCGCCATTGCCAAACTAGTTTTGCCATCACCCTGTTGCGGACTGGTAACAAGCAAGACAAAGCTCGGTATTGGAATGCGATGGGCTTCAATTTTATTTCTGATCTGATGAACACAATGCACTGCTACTTCAGCACGTGCTGGATCAAGATTGCCTTCTGCTAGATCCGGTAGTACGCCTAAGCAGCGGTACTTTGAGTCATCATGCCTTAATTGGCTAACGCTATATGCTCTTTTATCTAAAATCCCCATTATAACAAACAATCCCAAACTAAATCCAAAGCCTCCCACACATCCTGCAATTGCAAGTTGAATACGTTTATCTTTAGAAGGAGACAAAGATTTTGATCCACTTTCTACAATCTCTATCCGACCACTGAACATTGATGGATCGGATTCAAGCTTGAGAATATCAATCATATCTGTAACTTCATCTAGATCCTCATTAGTATCATTTTCTTTTTGTTGTAATTCAGTTAATCTACTTTGATCTTCGCTAAGCTGACGAACTTCATTCTTTGCTTTAGCAAGCATCTCACCAATCTGTGTTCGTCGCTCAACAAGTTGTTCAGGACTCATACGGCCGGTAGATGCTCCATCAATAGAAACCGATCCTTTCGCTGCGTACCACCTCTCTCTAGCTGCTACTATCCGATTAGCGATTGTCTCCTCCAAAGTTGCAAGAATTCGCACTTTACTAATTATTGCGTGATGAGTCTCATTTCCATTGTACTTTTCCTTTAGCTGCTGCAGCTCTACTTCCAGATCAAGAAATTGTCGTCTCAATTTTGCTAAGTCAGGATCAATAAGTTCGAGCTCTTCTACGAGAGGCTCGGGGATGGGGATGTCGACATAGCCTTCAGTCGTATTATCATTCATTCCCAGCATTGCCATCTCTAAATCAATACTTGCAAGGGTTTGGCGTAATTCTTCAATTCCTGCGAGTTTAATTTCCAAAATTTGCCGCAAATCACTAGCTGCATATTCACTATTTGTAATAAAATCTCTTGTTTCTTTGCGATTAATATTGCGTTTGCCTTGCAGTTCCGTTCTTCGATCAAATAGCTTTTGAAGACGTGCTGCACGTTTGTCTCCTCCACTTTCACCGTGCAGTTTATAATATGAATCGAGTACAGCATTAACTACCAACTGTGCTTCTGTGGGAGTTGTAGATTCATATGTTACCACAATAAGCTCCGTTCCCTTTACAGCCTTGGCAGTTAGTCTTTTTGATACTAACTCACTTGCATTTGGGTTAGAAACTATATCCAGCCCCGATAGTGTGGGGCTTTGTAAAGCAAGTTCAATTACTCTAGGTGATCTTACTAATTGCGCTTGAGTTCCAACTACCGTATTATAAGCATATACATTTTCTGTCTCTTCCGTTGCGTGAAGAATAGCTGATCCGGTTGGCGCAACATGAATTCTACCAGTGCTCGAAAAACGTACAGGCGCAAATCTAAAGCCAGCAACTGCACATATAGTTGCCAGAACTATTCCTAAAGCAATTGCTATCTTCCAACGACCTCGTAGCAAATCATCAAGCATGGCTATTGGTGACTGAGTAGAAGTGTGCGCTTGCATATTCATTGATGCAAGTCTTGCTTGTTCAGATTCTGTGTCACGGAATTGTAGGTTTGAGTTATCAGTTGGAGTAATCATGTTTTCGACCCTGACTTAGTATTGTCATGACAGATGAAAGGCCACTGAGCAATTCTTCAGCAGCTTTAATTGATTTATCTAGTGGTATATCGCCGGACGTAACAATTTGTACTTGAGCAACACCTTGTACGGAAAGCGACAAGCGGCTGACAATGCTACCTATCGCGCTAATTTCACATGTGAATTCACCATTAGGCAAAATGAAAAAATTGATAACGCGTGTATTTCTCTCAGATCCCCATCCATCAATCATTTTGAAATGATAAACGCGAATTTGGATGTCCTTACCGTCTATAGAAACTTCATAATCCTGTCGATCATTAGTGTCCGGCTCATTCCACCCGTTAGCTGGAAAACAATTGGGTGGATAATGCCCTTGCATATCACGCGCATCACTGCAATGAACAATTATCAAGTCAGCAGGTTCACCACCGTCTAATCTTCCGAACTTGCGACTCAAGATAGCGTTAGGTCGAAGTATCTCAATTGCAGCTGTAGGAACCGGTATATCCTCACCAACCCAATCACCAATTCTGTACGGTGCATTACGAAATATAATTGCAACCTCCTCATTCCTAGCTAATGCGTCTTTTTGATTTAGTAGCTCATCCACGTTGAGTGAAGGAAGAAACACCATCAGAAATAGCGCTATTACAGGCGCGAATCGAGTAGGTCGCCGAAACAGTGCAATAATTGCAATTGGGCTCATCGCATTGCCAATCTAAATGCCATGACAGGAAGTTCCAGCCAGCGAATGAGTCGAAGTATGCCTACAAGTATGACTAGTGCAATAGGAATCATGACCCAACCAGCAAGATCATGAAATACCTGTGCTTGATCAACAGAGCCATAACCAAAAAACACACTAGTAGGGATAAGGCGCACAACGTTGCAAATAACCGCAACTAGCGGACTTATTCCCAACAAGACTATACGAGTACTCGTTCGTAAAGGCATACTAAATGCGAATGCATAAACCACAACACCAAAAGCAAGGATCATTCTTAAACCACTGCATGCTTCACCAACCGCTACAGGCTCATTATTGATTACAAGAACCTGGCCCACGCGAAATGCAGGCACACCTATTAATTCCAAAACGATTTGTGTTACGTTCGTAGCAATATCTTGCAATGGTATTGCTATTAACTGCCTTATGCTTCCTGGAATTGGAATGAGAAAGAATAGCGCCAAGATTGCAGGCGAGAATTTGCGGACAATGCCAATGCCAGTCATACTCATAACGCATCCGAGCAACACCAGCATGGCGCCAGTATGAGATGCAATTTCTATATCCCGCTGCAGGCCAAAATAATTCAATAACCATCCAATGAAAACAATCGAAGGTCCAACTAAGTTAAATTCAACCCGCATGGATGGTAGACGACTTCTTCTCAACCAAAATAGCCAAGCTGAGATTAAGGGCGCAAGCAAAATATATGATTGCTCCTCTCGCCCCATTCCTATACGCCACATCTCAGAAAGCGCTACCCTAGAAGTCCACACTCCTGCACTTAATAATAGCGCAAGCAATATCCAGTCATAAACCTTCCAACTTCTACGTAATGATGGTGTAAGTAATTTCAATTTCGTATTGCTCGTTTTCTTAACTTGGTGCGATGCGCTCTACTTTTTTCTCTGCTCATGATCGATGAAATGTTTTCTTGCGTCACAATTGTCTGGCTTACAATTAGACCATTTGGAACTACAACACCTGATCCTATGATGCATTCATTAATAACGGTATTCACCCCTATCTTTGCACCAGTAAATACGATACTTCTACGCAAAACTGAGCCATCACCGACAAATGCTGTGGGTTCAATCACACATGTATCGACCAGTTGGTAGTTCTTGTTGCTCTGGGGCACTTTTCCATTAACACATGAGTCCGAATTGTCTTGCTGTAGTGCATATTCAGACATAGCAGATAGATATGTTTGCCTATCTCGTAATCGAATAAAATTATTTGAAATTTGTACTGCATGCGCTCCTATTTTTTTTGCATACATTTGAGGCAACAACTGTTCTTTAACATCGAAAAAACCAACGGTCGGCACATGCTTCATCACAGATCGATGAAATACATATACACCAACTGGATCAGACTTATGCGTAATCCCAACTGCTCCTGTCTTCTCAGAATTGCAGGCAGCCACAAAGGATGCAAGACTACTAGGAGGTAAGCATGCGCCTTCAACTGCTAATAGTATTTCTGACTTTGCATACTCTTGAGCAACATCACGCAATACCCCAGCAGTACCTCGCCAACGTCTTGGCTCAACTATTACTTGAGTCTGCGGCAGATTTGAATTTAGCCCTTTTAGACCGTCTAAGGTTTGCTGAATCTGTGCAGCATCTGATTGATTGCTAACAGCTATAACAACCATTCGGCATTGCTTTAGCTCATTGATAACTTCCAGCCAAGCGGCAAGCAAAGATTTACTTTGAGTAATTGGCAGGCATAACTCATGCACCTTTAGCTCGGAGCGTAAAGGCGATAGCCTCAACCCGCCTGCAAGAATAATTACATCTAATTGTTTAGTGGTCATAGAAATTGATTCGATTACTGCTGCGCTGAGATAGCAGCAATTGCTTTTAACGCTTAATTGGTGCTTTTGCTTGGTGTTTTGAAATCTCAGCCGAGACACTTTGCTTCTTACTTACTACATCATGTACAACACAATCATAATTGCCATCAAGCACATCTAAAATCCTTTGAGCAGTGTTACCATCCCAAAGAGGTGGTCTTTGTGGTTCAGCTTTGCCTGCATTAATTGCACGGTTAGCAGCTGCAATTATTTCGTTGGGTTGCGTCTTAACCAGTTGATTTAGGCCATACTTAATCGTAATCGGCCTCTCTGTATTTTCGCGTAAAGTTAAGCAGCGCACTCCTAGTACGGTTGCCTCTTCTTGTATGCCGCCTGAATCTGTAATGATCAGCGATGAACTCGAAAGCAAGGCCATGAACTCTGCATAGTCAAGCGGCGGCAATAGTTGTATGTTCTGAGAATCTAACTTAATATCGAATTCGGCAAGGTTCTTCTGAGTTCTCGGATGAATAGGGAACAAAATCGGCATTCGTTGGGCCACTGCGCTAAGGCCTTCAGCTATTGCCGCTAAACTTTCAGGATTATCTACATTGCTTGGCCTGTGGAGTGTAACAACGGCATAGTCACTGTTATCTACGCCATATTTGATTCTTGTCTCTTTAATAGGAAGTTTGGGGCGTACCCAATCCAGAGTATCAATCATCACATTGCCCACGCAGAATATATTTGATGGGTCAATTCCCTCGGCTATTAAGTTGTCATCCGCGTCTTCCGATGGAGTTAGCAGATAACTTGACAGCCGATCTGTTAATATACGGTTGCGCTCTTCAGGCATGGACCAATCACGACTGCGAAGACCCGCTTCAACATGTGCGATAGGTAAATCGATGGTCGCAGCCGCAATAGCAGATGCTAATGTTGAAGTGACATCACCCACTACAATAATCACTGCAGGATCAACCGAATTTAAGACCGGCTCTATATCTCGAATAATCTTTGAGATTTGTTGCGCTTGTGTTCCTGGCCCAATTTGCAAACTAATATCTGGTTCAGGTAGATCAAGCGATTTAAAAAATACATCTGACATCATCTTGTCAAAGTGCTGCCCAGTATTTAAAAGTATCGGAGTCCAATCATTGTGCGCTTGCATAGCGCGATATAT
This sequence comes from Planctomycetota bacterium, assembly GCA_022574595.1. Lineage (GTDB taxonomy): Bacteria > Planctomycetota > Phycisphaerae > Phycisphaerales > SM1A02 > JACZRS01. The sequence goes on from JACZRS010000004.1 coordinate 15,963, forward strand.
TGGTGCAATTTTCATGTAATTCGGCCTTGCGCCGAATACTATTAGCGCCTTCTTCTTGGCTTTTTTACGTATGTTAATCATTGTTATTTATGGTTATCAACAGCTACGCAGTGATTACTGAGGCAATTTCAGGAACGCCTTGCATTACTAAACCCTGTTGCTGAAGCTCCTGCTGACACTCTCTGGTTTTAGCCAACCAAGTGTGACTGCGCACACGATTTTGACGTATTGTTGCATCCCCGGGATCGTTGATGGCTTTAGAAATTGCTTCTACAAATTCATCTGCATTACTGGCGATATTTACACAATCTGAATACTTAGAAAGTTCATAAAATGGGCTGCTAACGACCGGCCTGCCTACTGCTAGATATTCTTTTAGCTTGACTGGATTGCAAGCTTTTATCCAATCATTGTCATTCCAAGGCATTATAAGAACATCACAAGCGGCCATATACGCAGGCACATCTTCATATGCCTTCTTGCCAAGCAAATGAACGTTCTCTAGTTCACACCACTGTAGTGGTAATGAGCATTGTCCTACTAAGACGAAATTCATCTGAGGAAGTCTGCGTGCAACTTCATTAAATAACTTCGCATCAAAGGTATGTTCATCAATTCCGCCAACAAACCCTATGCGTGGGTGCTTGATTAACTTCACATCAACCGGTTCGCTTTGTGCTGTAGCTGCCGCTTGTAGAAAATTGTCAAAGTCTACACCATGATCAATAAAACACGCACGTTGACTTTGTGATTTCTCCTCGTTATATAACAAGTTTGAACAATAAAGCGTAATATCCGCAGCTTGCTTAAGCCGCTTGTCACAGTTTTTAATCAGCTCTGGATCAACACCGGGAAATTCTTCATATCTATCTGTCCGTTGATAAATCATGCCAGCTGCATCAATTTCCAAAGCTAGATCAATCGCAGTAGGACATTCCACCCAGATCAGAGGTCTTGTAATCCCCATTCGCTTTATGCTTCGCTTGATTTGATAATGAACAATCGGCTTCAACAATTTGCGAGCAAGTTTTCCAGGTACACTCAAGGGACTAAGTACCGCGAAATTACTATCAATTTCCACAAAGCCTCTTCGATAGCTTGCTAATTTTCTTAATACACGGCGAAAGAACATCGAGCCTTCTTTAAGGTTTGGCGTTCTAACGCCGATTGAATTTATGTATATAACCGGAATCTGCTGGGCAAATTGCCTGCACATCTGTATATCGTAATGGCCACGATTGTGATACCACCAATCAGCGCCGCCGAAACAAACTAATCCATCGTAACAGCGCGTCACGATTTACTAACCTCAGTAGATGGCTTACGAACTTTTCTAGTTAATTCGATCAACAGCATCCAAAGGAATTGGGTATTAGTGACGAGATAACGTTTCCACATGCGCCTTGGTTCTTGAAACGTTCTGTATAGCCATTCAATACCTAGTCGTTGCCAAATCTCAGGAGCGCGTTTGACCTTTCCTGCCATGATATCAAACGTCCCCCCCACTCCATGACACACAGGCACTCTTAAGTTATCTCCGTACGCTTCGAGGAAAACTTCCTTCTTTGGAGATGTAATAGCTACAAAGAGAATGTCTGCGTTTGAATTTCTTATGTCTTCAGCTACTGCTGCAGATTCTTCTTCTTTGAAATAACCGTTTTGTGCACCCGCAATACCAACATTTGGGTATGCTTCATTTATACGCTCAATCACTTTGTCCAGAACGCTTTGTTCTGCACCAAGCAAATACACGCAATAGTTATGCTTATTCGCAAGATCAAGCAGTGAATAGAACAGATCAATTCCCGTTATTCGCTCAGGCAGAGGTTGGCCAAGTATTCTGCTTGCCCATACCACTGACATGCCATCCGCCAGTACAAGATCCGCTCCTAAAACCGCATCTCGCAGTTGTGGCTGTTTTTGCATCCGCACAATCTTTGCCGCATTAACTACTCCAATAACCAGGCGATCTTGCGCTTGAATAGAACTATTACACAATTCGATAGTTTGCGCAGCCGTCGCAGCATGTATCGGCACCCCTAATATCCGTCTAACGCTAGAGGTCTGGGTAATCATTGCTCACGCCTCCGCAACCAAGTGTAAAGGATCCACCCAAGATGGTAAGGCCGACATTCATAATCAATAACAGTGGGACGAAACACACTATCTAGCCATCGCATTTTAAGGTTAGGGTGCGCTCGGGTGGCAGCTGCCCTGATAAAGCGTGTGGCTTTCTTAGGCTCTGCACGCGCGACTTTGCGCCAAATCACAGAATTCTCTTCATCAATTAACGAGCTACCAATTTCCGGAGCATTGTTTAGCCACTGCAAGCTGAGCTCAATTGCCTTATCAAAGCAGGGACCGCCTGCTTCTTGCAAGTCAAGTAAAGCCATCGGCCCCATTGAATCCTGATGAACTGAATAAACAGGATAACCTTCGATTACATTTCCGGTACGCACATCATAATGCCACCACCATTGTCCCGCATCTCCTTGCAGTTTGCAGATACGTTCAGCACAAACAGTTGCCGCGTTAAGCGATTCATTATCGCCAACTGCCTGGTGATATTTTGCTAACGCTTGAATTGGATATACCTGATCTGCAAAGCAGGAAACGTGCGATCTACCACCTAGGGATTTGGATTGATCTGTATGATGCGCAAAGATGCCTGCGCTTAAGTCAATACATCCTATGAGCCATTGCTTTGCTTGAAGTATTTCATTGCTAACATCTAACTGATCATTTGCTACAGACAAAGCTGATAGCACCCAAGCAGCTTCGACCGTAGGGCATGGACAATTCGCTCCAGACATTTCACGTATCCGGTTTACCGCAACTTCAAGCTTCGGATGCTTTAATTCCGCAGCCGCCCAGGTGATTAATGCAACATCACCCAGATTGGTAACCGCATCAATATCCTCTATTAGCCTGCTGCAGAATTGCTTTGCAGTTTCGCCAGCAAATAAATCTTGCTGCAAGTTCTCCGGCAAATACCGTGCGCCAATTACAACGATAGCGCCATATCGCATACTTTCGCCAATACAACACAGCTTATCAATCTCTGATTTTCGTAATGTAAATGCGAATCGATGTGTTTTTTTGCAGTACATTTTCTGCAATCCCGCAAGAGCAATTGAAGTAACTCTATTAAGGGTCTCACTCTCTAAAGAGAATAACTCAGTTGTGCTAAATTCTTGTTTCAAATCAGTTAACATATTGATAAACAGAAAATATTTGCTCGATTAGTAATACAAATGACATTTTACAGTTAGATTTGAACAATACTCAGGCTCAAAGAGGACGAGCAGTTGCAATCTTTTCAAATCCTAATTTCTCTATGGCTCGAATTGACGAACGGTTCCATACGCGACAATCAATATGTGCCGTACCTCCCATATCTCCGTATTTTCGCATCGCCTCGAATGCAAGTGCCCGAATTAGACCTCGGCCTCGATATTGCGGAAATGTGAGCATTCCATAAAGTACATAGTCTTCATCCGTAAGAGGAACGAACCACTGCTCTATATACTTTCCCTTTCTAACCCACATCAAGGCAACCGTTCGTTCGTGCAGCACTCCGACATATAGCTGTCCATTCTGCTCGAACTCTTGTCGAATCGTATTTAGGTAAAAGAACCCTTCTTCATGCAGGATTGAATCAACAATATGCTGTGGTACCTCGTCAATTTGGCAGTAGTATTCGACACGCAATCCTGCAATGACAGGATAGATGGCATTGCGATTGGAGTGCTTGTATACATATTGCCTATAGTAGAACAAGCGCCGTGTGACTTTGAGAACGGCTCGCTTCCCAATGCCAAGCGCACCCCACCTGCGTTGGGCTCGCTGTAATCGAGAGATCCAAGGGCGAGAGGAATAGGAATCAACGGTTTGTAGGCTCACGAACCGTGCAGCGTCTTTCTGACCCCCTTCAACAGATCTATTCGTTGAGACGAATAGTCCCTTGGCATTATTACGTGATTTTATCGCCATAATAAAATATTTCAATCATTACAATCGATTGACAAGCTATAAAGTGTTTCATTGTTCATTATCTAGAACGTACCTAAACTCAATTGCAGTTTGAATCGACATGCCAGCTAAGCTTACGGCTCTAAGTTTGAATCTTCGGTGATTAAGCCGCAATTGGAATTTTACATTTTAGGTTCTATTCGAAGCAGATGATATTTAACTGCAGCAACGGTTAATCTAACTCGGATATCACTACCTCGTTCTCCTTGCTTATCAAATACATACATAGCGGCCAATATTGGCATACGTATCAATTGCGACCCAACAAAAATAAGCCAAGTTGCCACCCACGCTAACAATCCACGATTCTTTTTTTGAAACAGCAATAAGCTCTTTTGCTTTTGCACAAACATGCGCTCTGGAATTTGTGCAGTTGACTTTCCGCCACCTTCAATATGAATAATTCTAGATGTTGGCGTAAACACACATTTATACCCAGCTTTCCAAAATCTATAACACCAATCAGCTTCTTCCGCATAGATGAAATAATCTTCATCCATTAAGCCAACTTTTTCTATTGCGGATTTCCTGGTGAGCATAAACATGCCGGTTACTACTTCCACTTCACGTTCATCTTTGCGATCCCACCAACCCATTTCAGAACAACCAAGCCATCGCGACTTAGCAAATTTTCGGGTAAACCCAAGTTGAGTTAGAAGAATTGTTATAGGAGAAGGAAATAGAAAGCAGGTATTTGAGATACTTACTTCATCATCAAGAACTTGGCATCCAACTATGCCTATCTCAGGGCGTTCATCCGCAAATACTATGCACTTGTCTATTGCTTTATCCAAAACAATAGTGTCTGGGTTCAAAAGCAACACATATCTCCCTTTTGCGATACGTATTCCCTGGTTGTTTGCTCCGGCAAAGCCATTGTTTGTAGAGTTCGCTATTACTTGAACTGATGGGAACTCTGCATCAAGCATTTCACACGAATTGTCATTACTTGCATTGTCAACAACAATTATTTCGTACGAAATGTCAATACATTCAGCAAGTATGGAATTTAAACAATTACGCAAATAATCACGTGCATTCCAATTTACTATTACAATTGAAACATCACAAGTGGAAGGCTCAGCAGTCTGAATATTCTTATAGCTTTGTATCATTTAGCACGCTGAACAACGCGAGATTTCTTACGTTCTTGACGCTTGTAATGTAAATCAACTGCTCTTTGCATTACATTACCCATTACTCCCGATGGCGTTGCTTCAAATACCCCAGGTGAAAATACATCTTTCCCGCCCAATCCTTTCTTGAAATGATATACACCGGGGTTGGTGATCGGGTCAATTCCTCCGAGGTCATACCACCTGAAGCCTCGCTCCTTTGCAGTTGTAATTGCATTCCATTGGAGCATGTATGAAGCTTTTGTTTTTAAGCCTTCTTTTTCTGTAGCTCCTAGAAGATAAATGCAAGTATCTCCTAGCATACTAGTAACCTCGCCAGCAACTACATGCCCATTTATCTCTGCAAGCGCAACATCAAAGCGACATGCATGGTCATTACTTTGTTGCACAGAAGCAAAGAACTCAGCATCAAGATCAACTGAAAACTGTTTGTGCTTGATGAAGGTATTAAACAGTTCGCTAAATTCTTGCATTATCTCAGAGCTGTTGCCTGTGCGAATTGTTAAACCGTTTCTTTGAGCTTGATTTAGGCAGTTACGCCATTTTTGAGCCAATTGTGAACGAAGAGTTTCCTCTGGGTAGTTTAGATCAACGATTAATGTTCGCTCTTGCTGTACGTTGGTAGCTCTTGTGAATCCAATTTCCGCAAGTGGAGCATTAATATTTTCGCTTAGAATCGGTTCACGAAGGGCTGGTTGAATGTCAACTCTAAGTAACAGGTTGCGTCGCTTTACAAATTCATCTCGCAAAGCATTCATGCACAGGAAATACCTTGAGTGATGATCCGATTTATCTTGCCAAACAATCGGCCCCCAACTCACATAAGCCAATCCACCTAAACCTAACGGCACGTTTTTGACTCGTACATTCGCTAAACCCAGCAATTCGCCATCACCTTCAATAACCACATTTACGCTTATGGCTCTACGGCGTTCCGCTAATGCATTAGCGTACACCCAATCCTGTCTGTAGCTAAAGTCACTAAATCGCTTAACCAATGTTAACCATTGTTTGCGATCAATCGATTTTACTGTTAACTGATTCATCTACTATTTAGCTTTGCTTAAAGTAAGAATTAGCGAAGGCGCTTTGCAAGCAATTTGGATCTTCGGATTGATCTAAAGATCATTCCTTCATTGTTATCAATCAATTCAGCAATGCTTTTTGCATTGTCATCACAGGTAACAGTATTGCGTGCTTGCAGCCAATCGTTCTCGTTTGCATTGCCTCGATCACTTGTATAAACATGTTTGAATCCTGCTTGTTTTAGTGTTTTTAGCGCCCGTCTGTCGTATTCGCCAAATGGGCACGCAGCATTCTTGATATTCTGGTTAATGATGTTTTGAAGTTTTTCTCTAGCCACAAAGAGTTCTTCCTTCAGATCACCATTTTTCGCTGCTCGCCAGGAGCAATGGTTCATTCCATGTAAGCCGATCTTCAGACCCGCTTCTAATAATGAGCGAATGTATTCTGCATTTAGATAATTTGGCTTATCTACAAAACCAGCTAACACAAAGAATTCAGCCACTAAATCTCTTTCTATTAGAGCTGGCAGTGCTAACTTCACATCTGAAATATTTCCGTCATCAAATGTCAGCCTAACATTCGGCCGATCCTTAACCAAATCCAAGATGGATAGAAAATTCTTTTCCGAAATCCATACTTGCTGTTCGCCAGGTTCCAGATGTCTTTGGGGCAGGCCAATCCCGTGAAACGTCAAATTAATGATCGTGCTCATGTAGTATTTGTTACTAGTAAGGCGTATATCTCGGGAAGAGATGGTATAGCCGTTTATTAAGAATGCGATCTACTAATTCCAACGCAAGGAGGATTTGCAAATGAATGTCGCGTCCTAGACAATGGAGTAGACAAAGCTGTTGAAGCAATTCTAGTTTTCCTTGTTGGTGTTAGGCTACCAATAATTGCAAGTAGCAAAAACCAGATCACATAAATTTGTCCGAAATACGAAACTGCAAGAAAGACTATTGTGTGTACAAATAGAGCGACGCCTAACGACCAGCCTAACACCATTTTTGCGTGGTCATTTTGCATGGATCGCCAAATCCTTCCTACATTTGAAAAAGCAATAACCAAAGATAAAACAAATAGTGTAAGAGTTGCGATTCCTCCTCTTACACTTTCTAGCACATACTGGTTTGTTACATCAGCTAATCCCCAACCCCAATGGGCTGTCGAGGTAGTTCCCAGCAGCCACCATTCGCCAACTCTATTGATTGCTTGGTCTATAAGGTAGTATCGATGCCAACCTGTGGATCCACCTACAAGATCTATTCTTGATATTAGGTGCCACACGGGTGCATTCATAATTAGATGCAGACCGACAAGTACTATTAGTACTCCGGCGCAGATCCACCGCATCCAGTGCCTTAAGAACCACATTGCGGCTCCTATGCAGGCAACTGCAACAGCCATCATTGGTGTACTTGAAGCACAAGCAAAGATAATCAAACTGCATGCACCTAAGCTCACAATTGAGCACATTCTCCACTTAACAGAACTAGAATAACTAGCAGCAATCATTGGCAATAGTGATGCCCAAAAGCAACCTGCAAGAATGGGATGTGAAAATGCTCCCTGGCATCTCAATTTACCTTGTCGAATAACCGTAATCTCAGGCACGCCCCCGAAAATTGAAAACATGTTCCTTCCGGTGCTTCTTTCAATCAAGAACGCCATAGCCACAGGAACGCTAATTATTGCCAAAGCTCGTATTATTGCTAATAAATCATTCCAATCACGCACCAAAATTCGAAATAAGAAGTACATGCCCACCGCATCGAACATGAATCCAAGACGATTGATGAACGCTGCTGTGCTTGCGTGTAGCAATGTGTATGAAATTGTGCTACTAAATGCCCACAACAATGTGACAACATCAAGTGCCTTCCACGTAAAGCTTGTCATCTCAGAACGCGTAAATACTCGAATCCAACCAAATATCACAAGCACGCGCAATAGATTGAAGTCTAAGCCCATTACAACAATGCGTTGAGCCTGTGCTACAAAGCACGCCATTATTAACATCGGTATCACTGCGTATTTGCGCGGCACAAAGAGCATGATGAGCCCTAGTACTACAACGGTCACAACACCGACAGGGTGCAGTGTCGTCTGGTTAGCCCACTCGAGTTGACCAAGTTTTGCGATAATAAAAATCATTAATAGTCGCGACTGCAAAGCAGCCACACAAACTAACTGATGCCTTACTTAATGCGTTAGGGATTTTTCACTTTGCTTATTGATAAAACGGCTTAAGAGAGACTCAACATTGCAGTATTGTGTTAGTGGCTGGGATAAGTGTTCCAAACTAGGTAACAATTGATCCAAAGATTTTTCCCACCAACGACTGTCAAGTATCAATTGCTGAATTGATTCAGGAAATCTAAAACGCAATATCCTTGCTGGCACGCCAGCTACCACAGCGAAATCAGGAACGTCCTTTGTTACAACCGATCCTGATCCAACAATGGCGCCAAAACCAATTCGTGAACACTTCTGTGTAATGATGACTCTTTCTGCTATCCAGCTATCGCTTTCAATTGTCAGTTCTCCAAACTGAACCGCGTCTTCATGAAGATAACCCAGATTAGCATCGAAGAAAAATGGATGGGTGGATAACCAATCGATAGGATGGTTTCTCAGAAATACCTTTATGTCACTTGCAGTCGATACATAGCGCCCCACTTTAACACCAGCAGGTAAAGCACCTGGACTCATACAAGTGCCATAGCTATATGCCCCTACACTAACTCCGTGATACTTCTTTAATATATCGCGCGCCGTCGCTGAGTAAAAGGCACCTTTCTCCAATCGCAAGACTGCCTTCCATACAGCGCTCCGTAGATAATCATAGCCGTATAATTTCAAAAGTATTGGAGCAAACGAACTCATGCATACTTCATTCTTACTGTATTGTTCTTGCTCACTCATACTAAATTACAAAGAAAATAGTTTGCCCAATCGTTCATTTTCGTTGCGCAATATCATTAATAGCAACGGCGTCTGATTGAATAGCAATACTTTTCTTACGAACAATGCTAATTGCACGTGATAATTCCGTACGCAAATCTGATATACTTAACATACTAAGCAAGACACAAATTAACATTGCTGTAGAAATACCAATTACAACCCCCCAATTAGTCCCAATCTCTAGCAATGAAGTAATTGCTGCTGTCAGTGCTATCCATAAACCGGATAAGATAAATGGCCATGCTATTAGTCCGAATGCAATTCTTTGGCGGCGCGCTAATCGAATCATTGAATAAAGCAATGCAATTATTTCACCTAGACATCCTGCTGCAGCGATCCACATAAGTTCGTAATCCATCACTGCAGCTATTACCGCGATACTCAGAGTGCTGTTACGCCACATATTTGAGTACATAAGATTTTTTGTATCACCCAATGCCATTGCAGCAAGAATTGGAACAACACGTAAAAGCCTTACTGCCTGCATAATCACCAGCCATACTAGGAAAGAGTTTACCGCTGAATACTTTTCGCCATAAATCAGAATGATTAGAGGAAACGCACTTATTATTAGTACAACTGCAATACAGCTACTAATCAATGCTAGTGCAATACCGCTTTGGCGATATCTTTGGCAAAATGCTTCATGGTCATCTTGTACTCTAGAAAACAAGGGTAACATCAATGCAGATGCGCTGCGCGTTATCAACATCTTTGGAGCTTGTAGTAAAGCAAATGCGACTGAGTAGACACCAAGCTCTCCCATTGTATACCATGTTCCCACTATTACTCGATCACCATGAAATATTCCAAATATCAATAATCCATTAACAAGTAGCGGCCACCCGAATGACAGAAATCGCATTAGGTAATTAATATTAAATGTAATTCTATAAGGTCGCTTAGCGACAATATGAGATCCAATTACTGTTGAAACTGCCTGTGCAATAACTAACCATAAGACTGCGGAATAATCTCCAAGCCACGTAGCTATTGGCCAGGCTGCAATTGCAATTATCAATTGCGGAAATACTTCAACAAATACTGTTGCTTTGAAACGGAGTTGGCGTTCTAGCCTTCGGCAATCAGTGTGTGTGAAACCTTTAACGATGGGTACTATTGCTAAACACCTAAATGCCCAAATAGCATCTGGCACATCAAATAGCAGACCGATCAATCCTGCAGAGAAGAAGATTATTGCACCTACAATCAATCCACGGATAGCGAGCAATAAATGTGCGGCACCTTGAAATGGCTTCTCTTCCCCATCACGCGCTTGAACAAGCAATCTATCTATTCCAAGATCGCCAAGCATTGTAAGAAATGCAATGGTTACTAAGAATGTAGCAGCAATTCCAAAGTCTTCCTTGCTCAGCAAGTTAGCCAATATTGCGATTCGCGTGAAAGCTAGCCCTTGAGCTACTACATTACCTCCTGTTACCGTAAATACGCCTTTTACTACTTTTTGTCTAAGTGACATTATAATTATTGCAATCTTACAAATTCTTTAAGACCAGCTGTAAACCTCACACAGATCTGGATACACCCAATGATAATGGTATTTCAGTAACCATATTTAGCTAAGCGTTTTTTAACTTTCTGAGAAAACGACACTAGTTTCTCATCATGTCTATATGCATATGCCCTATCTGAATTCAAATTTTTTGCCGCCTGGCTTAACAACTCTGGAGATGCATCAAGCTCACAAAAACTATTTAAAGAGCTTAGGTAATCAACTGGATTCTTGAGTAGATCTTCGAAGCGTATCTGCATTGCATGATCTCCGTTCATTCCAACGTGCTTTGAAGCTTCCTGGCAATATTCTTCCCACAGTGAAAATCCACCATCCAATGTAGAGCAACGCAACATCGAAATGAGACCATAATTTTGCCAGTGGCGTCGAGGCAACATTACTCGAATACCTGGTTTCCCAAATTTAGAATGTCTTCGCCTAAGTACTAGATCGGTGCGGACTTTTAAACTCTGTGCTACATCAACACCATTCCGGGTAATGTGAATTACTTTCGCACCAGGGAACAACCTCAACCAAAGTGGTAGCGTGAATGTATTTCTAGGATCCTTCCAACCCCAATGCTCTGCAATGTTGAATAGAGTTCTATATCTTAAGTATTTTATCATTCCAAAATAAGACTTAATCCTTGGTGATGACAATGAGAAGCGTATATATTCTTCGACACAAGCACATATATCTTCTGAATCGAATAAATCACGAACTGAATTTGGATTTTCCCAAGAAGCACCACATTGAACAAAGGTCCAGATATTGAGTTGCTGAAAGAAATTTGCTTCGTTCTCTCCTGTCTTAGACTGACCTACAAATAAGCCAAGCGTCTCCAATGCTTTGCAGAGGGCAGTCGTCCCTGACCGATGCATACCGATGATAATTATGGGTTGATGTTTCACAGATTATTTGCAATTAATTTAGCTAGCCAAATTCGAAAAGACTTCATTTAGCTTAATTATTATTATCACTAGCATCTAAGATATTGGTGATTGCCTCAGTCTCTTCATTGTTCTGTTCAAACCAGAATGAACCACCACCTTGCGAAACGTCAGGCTTGTGAGTGTCGAAGGCAGAGCCTATTAGACAATATGCCAAGTGTGCAATCCTGTATTCGTTTGTAAAATCCTCACATCCGGCGAAACTAAGCCGTTCGTAATAAGCATCGCCAAACCCAGAGTCATTGTGCAATCGACTAAGATCATTTCACGACTCTGCGTATGGAGTACGCGCGAATTGTGTAGCACACTATTCAATACAATTCGCATCACAGCGGCTATTTCCAAGCTGTGTCATCATAGAATTCGTAATAGACCGGCTCGACTTCATTACGAAGTTGTGAAATTTCACGTTTCGTCAACTTCCCTACCCAATCCGTAGTAAGTGCTCGACTATCCCTCTCAAGCCAGTGTGTTGCACCAGCAGGACGCTGTTTACCACTGGATCTGGTGAGTGAATCGATCACTCTCTCCGTCTTAACTCCTATAGGCATTCCCAACTTGGCAAACAGTTTCTTAAACTCAGGGAGTGGGTTTGTCGCAAAATCTTCATGCCGAATAAAGATCCAGCCAGGGTGATTCTTGCGGTATTCAGAGACCACATGATTTAGGATGCTCCATAAAAGTCCAACTTCTGTCATCAAGTCCGCCTTAGACCTCAAAGCTAGCTCCATGCGATCTCGAAAGGGCTCAAGCATGTCCCGCATCAATAGTTCCTGATCAAGCAACTCTCGAAAATTAAAACGCCATCCACGCTTCTTAAGGCTGTATGCAAAACCAGCGGGATGCCGGATCATAACCACAATTTGCATTCCAAAGTGTCTCTCCAGCCACTCGCTAGACATAAGTGCAACCGGATCCTTCACAACCGCGCGCAGCTGCCTTTTGCGATTGAGAATGAGTAGGAAACACTGTCGCGCAAGGCTTTTAACGTCCCGAAACGACTTTGTTTGACGAATCACACGAAGTTCTGCTTGAAGCACATAGTGAAAGCGGAGTGCACTCTCGATGTATTCAAAATACTCTTCCCCATTTTCCTCGCACAAGTATTTAAACCAATTTTCGCACCAAGCACCTCGTACGCCGGGTCTACTCCAGTGGCAATTAAACGGCTCATGGATGTAGGCCATGCCCTTTGCCGAAGCCAGTATGCGCCCAACCCATGTCGTCCCCGATCGATGAGCGCCTGTCACTAGTATGGGTGATGATGACTCTCGACTCTTCACCGCCCGTGGTGTTGACTCGGTTGAGATATCAACTTCTTCCACACTTAGAGTAGGTATAGTATTTCTATCCTGATTCTTATTGAACGATTCATTCTTCATATAAGATGCACTTCCCGACGCCCGCCATGGTACCCCCAAAGTATATTGCGACTCCATGCGCTCGATGGGATTTCGCATCAAGTAAATAATCTTTGCCTCTGGAGCATGGGAGCAATATCATTCATACATCAATCACGTATAAGAAACTTATGCTATTGTGTACTAAGAGAACGCATGCTTCTTCTCAGGAGATGTTGTCGCCAAATGCGCTTTGTAATTCTCTTTAAGCCGAGTTTTCTTAAGGTATGTTTGGCAATCCGCAATGTAATTGAAGTGCAAGAAATGAATGTCCACTCTAAAGAAGATAGGAAACCTTTCCCATACACTTGTATTGACAAGTCCTCTTCGATCTGAGTAGCATGAAGACGTTTATATGAAGCATCACCAAAGCCAAGATCTACTACATTCACCCCCTCTTCAGTTAATGAAGTGAGAACACGATTCATAAGAACAGTTCCAGGTGAAAACTTCTGATACTTTGGCAAGAATCCTGTAGCGAATAAAGTAAACCTATCATTCACCACAGCACCGAGGACATACGATATAAGTATGTTGTTTGACTTAAGTAAATAGCCTCTAAAACTACCAATCGAAGCAAGGGCTTGAGTAATTGTTTGCCAATGTTGGTCATTGGTAACACCTGTACCTAAAGCAGACTGGTAGGTTTGTGATACTATGGAAGCGGCATCTTCAATAAAAGGTTGCAAATCGCAAATTGAGCTGAGCATTTGCATTTCTAATGATCCACCAAAGTATGTGGTAAGCTTTCTATCCTTCCTGCGAAAAGTGGACATTGTTTTGCTTGAATTAGTGCAATTTTCAAGTCCAGTTTCTGCATCTCGCAACTCGCGATACAAGTGGAATTCGGGTTTTAGTATAGATTTGAATCTATCCTGAAGATAATGAACAATTTTCATTGCCGCTTTGTCATTAAGTGGTATGTGCTGCAGATTTAATATATCAATTCCACCCGATTTTAATTGACAATCAAAATAATCAATAGCAGCATCAATCGAACTTGCTTTATCATTGGTTATTATTCCATCGAAAAAGATTGTCCAACAGCGCATCGAGAGAATCTCAAGTCCAATTGCCTTCAAGCAAAATACCGGACAAACAGTCTGCCTTCCTATTAACAATGCAATAGGCTCTGCATCATCATAAACCACTATGACATGTGGTTTAGTTTTCTCATCAAATGTGTGGCACAGTTGTTGGAAAAATATATAATTTGAAAAAGGTGCATTTCTACCAAATTTATCTTCAAGGTATTGCCAGTCGCCCCGAATCTTTTCAATGTCCTCCAGAGATTTTGCTACTACTATCCTGTGCTTGCACAAAGACCCTGATTGCTGCAACTGAACAGCAGGATCAGCGATAGATTCTTTTTCAGATACTTCCGTCTTCAATTTATTTTGATCTTGTAAGTGGAGGCCATGATCCAACTGAAAATCGGAGCCTATTCCAGATATATCCGGGAACATTTGCAATTCGATCTCTGTTTGCTAATGCCGCGCGTGTGACGGTAAGAGGAAGTCCTAAGCAATGAAATCCGAGTGCGGCAAACGGAGTTCGCACAGGATCAATGTCATAACCTGATTGCTTCATCAACTTTCCACAGACGGTTTGAATTTCACCTATTTCAGTCGCACTGAGCTTTTTGCGCCAACGTTGAACGGAGTTTTGTGAAATGCCACCATGCCGATTGAACGCGGAAAATGAACTGTTGAAAATAGGCACATCAAGCATTGTCGGAGAAAAGTCCAGCGACAACCAATTTAGGAGATCGGTAACTGATTTCTTCGGCGATTCCACAATATCCTCATATCGCTGCAAATAAACTCGACTCTTGTCAAATCGTTGCTGCGCGCGCCAAGCCGCTCTGATAACGCCACGCCACAGGAGGCAATGGATCAGAATGTTGTATGACTTGTTGACGCGCCGGCGGTCTCGTTTTATCGCTGGGAGATGCTCAGGATCGCGCTCAAAGTCGAATCCACTATTATGGACTCTGATTGCCTGAGTACTTGCTATCTCACGATACGATGCAATGATGGCGCGCGGATCGCGAACCATACATATGACTTTTGCCTTGGGATATCGCTCGAGTATCTCTGTAATCCGGAACACGTGTCGCGGTGTCTTCTCACCCCAGCGCGCTTTTCTTGCCTTAAATGCTTTCAGTCGACAATACCCTTCGAAGTATGCGTCTGCACCTTCACCTACGCTGTGAGCAGCTTGTCGGAGTTCTTCCCGCTGGATTCGACCTTTTTCGGGATCACCGGAATGGCCATATGGTCGATGTGATAGAGCCAAGAAATAGTCCTCGCAACGCTGCAAATCGTTGGCGCTTAAAGCCTGCTGTTCACGGCCTTTCATCTCTATTCGCAGGTGATCGAAGTAGTGTGTTTCACCTGAGGTCTGAATATCCGGGTGACCGTTCAGAATTGCCTGCATTAAAGAAGTGCCAGATCGAGAGGCACCTACTATGAAAATGGGCGAGTCAGATACGACTGTCATTTGATTTTTCAGCTTAGTCATAGGTTTTATTAGTTATTGAAAGGGCTGGATGCGTTACCGCTCGGTTCCACAACTCTCGATTAAGCATGTTGATTCTGTTTCGACATGTGATTAGCCATCATATAGTTCGCACCATCACAATGCCCCGCCGCCCCTCATTGGCAGCGACAAACCCCCATCGCTTGAAGAATGCGCGTCCACGCTTATTGTGCCTTTCCACTATTAACGCAATAGCATCTCTTTGGTTTTCTTTTGCTCGCCCAATAGCAAACGACATGATCTTGTCAGCGTGGCCTGAACCCCGACACTCGGGTGATACTGCTATCAACTCGATCCACAAGCGGCGTTGATATTTTGGCAATGGGTATTTTGAGCCAGTCTCTTTTCTAATATATGGGCGAAGGTATTTGCTAATCGTCATTAACGAAAGGCAAGGCCGGGCAAGAACCATACGAAAGTACGCAAGCCTGTTGCCCACTCGTTCGCTTCGTTCAAGTTTCCACGTCTCCTCATCAGTGACGAGTAGACAGAAACCCGTGATGCGTCCATTGTCTTCGACCGCCCAGCATTCTGCGCCATCGGATTTGAGCGCGGTTCTCCACCATGTTCTTTGATAACTCTCTGGACCTTGCCACCGTGGTAACCATGTAAGATTCTGTTGACATACGTGGCAAAGGGCCAATATATCCGACTCATCGTAGGTGCAATGGCGCATACTAAAGGGCTGGTTAGATTGAGTATCTGAATGTCCATGATCATGCTGCAAAGATTTTTGGATATTTATCAAACTGTTCATTCATGACATGCTGCATAGACCGCGCTTCAGATCAGAATCGTGATATCCACAGCAGACGACAAAAGTCGTTTCAATAGCCAAGAGCACTATGTTCTCGATTTTCATAATTTTTAGCTCGGTGATTAAAAACATCCATTATTCTTTACGCTTCAACAGACGCTTACGCCATGCTTTTCGGACCTTCTGCAATGACTTTGTTGATAAAACAACGCGCCTTGTTCCCTCGTATGCCAGAGTGGATGCAGTCTTGGCCACATTCATGCACACTGCAATCAGGCCCGGACCATAGACTCTTACTGATGCCTCATGGCGGATATCATCACAGTAACTGCGTTTATATTGCGCATTCCCAAAGCCGAAATCTATGTGGTTAATTCTTTCATCTTGACACAAGTTCTCGAGGAGTCGCGCAAGCAAAAATGTTCCGACATGGTATTTTGCTAATTCAGGAGCATATCCAGTGGTCCATGTATGAAATCTGTCTAAATACGCTATCCCATTCCAAAATGCAACAGGTTTTCTATCCACATACAATATGAAAGCTCGCATCCATCCCTTGTTCAGCGCGAGCGATACAAGTGCACGCATTTCATTATCACACTTGAATCCCCCAGCAAGCGCGTACTGATACGTCTTTGCCGCTATGACCTCAGTATCTCTCATTATTTGCTCTAGATCTGAGGGTTGGTTGAGAATCTTGATCGACCATCGCTTGTCAAATTCACTCAAGAATAACGATGTATATCTCCTAAGATTTCGTCGTGTGTTCTTGGATCTTGAATTACAATAGTCTTGATATGAAATACCGAGGTAACCTGTCCAATGCTCCACCGGAACAATGCAGTGATCTTTACTTCGAAATTGGGGAATTCGAGTAGCCTGTCTGTATATATTCGACCGTATGTCAAGATGATCCAACTGGACCACATGCACTACACGCCGGCGTAGTAGACTTAATATTTCTTCAAAGACAGCCTGGCAATGATCATCATCTAAATTCCCAAGAAATCCACCTTGAATTATCCGCAATTTGCACAGCATTGGGATCTTACGGGACAGCCTGTTAACGAAATCATTGGAACCAATTGTCTCTATTCTACCGACAACAAGTACACTAGGCTGAGAGGAATCGCCAAGTACCATTACATGCGGCCGAACAATTGTCTTTCGCACCTCATTAACCGAAAGGAATAAATCAATATCAGCGTTCGGATGCGCATGCATTTTCTGCCACACATTACGAATCGCCTCCACCTCACATACAGTCCTCGCGGTTCGGATCTGCAAGTTGGCAGGCAAGAGACCAGAGTCTCGATCGGCTGTCGAGGTAATGTCTTGTACGATATCCATCATTTATTTAAAGGTCTAGGCAATCGATCTGAGCGAGTTGAGTCAACAGACATCAACACTACAGCCCACAGGGGTCACGGGGTTGAGCCCAGCTTGCATTCGGGAAAATAAATAGGTTGTCAATTCGCCCAAATAGTTCGCTGGAGATCAACCCCGGCGCTTTAAGGGATCTGCTTACTCGTGTTCGAATGCTCCAACATCACAAGGGGGGCTCTTGCCAGTCGAACGCTGCAAACCTAAGGCGTCTGAGACGGCGATTGGTACATTCAATCGATCTAGGAGCGGCGAGTTGGGCCCAGGTCGATAATCATTCTCTGCGGCGTTCACATAACCGGGATCGCCTACTGTCGCATCTACACCACCATAAAATGCCTGATATGTACTAGTCATGATGTAGTTATTGTTAGAGAAGGCGTACTCGTAATCATTACTTGGCGGCAATAAAAACAGATCCCACGAGCATCCTCTGACTGATACGTTTGTCATTAAAGGTGATTGCAAAAAGAATTTAATATTTTCGTGTGTGACATTCCAAAGCAGAAAGTGATTTGTGTTTAGATTTAACCAATGACTGTTAGGAGGCTCGTCAGCAGTATTCCCTATTCGGTCAATGTGGACATTTACAAATGCCACATCATTGCGCGTAATGGCATCGTTGCCGGCATCATATATGCCTTGAATTTGACCATGAGCCTTATAATCCATCACATTGTAGAAGATAAAATTTTCAATTTCGGTGATGTTTGGGTGATACCACTGTAGGAAGTCCGAATGTTCTGAAGGGGGACCAAATCCGTGGTGTGTTGCAACTATGTTGACTACCATACCTGCTGGATCACGCAAAAGATCCCTGCCGATATTGTTCATCACCAGGTTTCGCATCAGATACATTCTTACCATAGGCATGTTGAAGTCTTGAATTTCAGATTCTGTGATGAAAGTTCCTGATGTCCAACCGGCCCAGCCGGTGTGCCACCTTGTATAATCCGTTACTCCAGAACCCTGTAAAATAAGACTATCCCCCCAGGCAGCTCCACTTCCGCCTATGCCAGCCGAAATGAGCGAAAGATCCTTCAAATGAATCAAGCCGTTATTGAAGCCGTGACCACCAGACGTTATGCGTACTTGATCAACCGTTGTTCCAGGCGCACCTGCAATCGTTAGCCAGCGATTATCTATATTTACACTATTAACATTAGAACTAGGCAGGGCATGATCGCCTGCGGTTAAGTAAATCGTTCCACCGCCCGCATTCCCGCCTTGAGCTGCCTCAATTGATTGTGCAGCAGCCACAATACTCTCACCAGGGTTTACATAGCGAACTTCATTAGGGAGTACACCTGTCGCGTTGGCATACAATTGACAACCGAAGGTCTCAGAGCCGTTCGTTAACTCGTAGTTGTAACTGAGCAAGCGTGGCTCACCCGCATCTTTAGGATACGCAATAACGCGCACTTCAACAGGACCATCTTTAAAGTCTGCTGCCTGCAATACAGCCCAGTATTCCCATACATTGGTGCGTGGGTTGAGCGTCATTTCTGTAACTGGCGTCCATGATCCGCCTTCAGCTGAAAACTCTACGCGATCAATGCCATTAATGTGAAAAGCAACCACGCCAAAGTTAAAATCACCATCAAAGGTTTGGTAAGGCACAACGTCAAAATGTGCAATTACCTTTGCATCATAACCCGCATCACTTGGGCTACCAATTGCACCAGGTTCAGATGTTGGGCTAGAAAAACCATCTCCTGGGGGAATTACAGGCGCGCCATCAGGAATTTCACCGCTATCGCCATTGTCGCCGCCATCGCCGTCATCGCCGTCATCGCCGCCATCAGGAAAGTCATCATCTGGAGGATCATCAGCATCACCATCAACTTCATCTCCGGGTTCCCAACCACCATCATCACCGCCGTCGGGTTCATCACCACCACCGTCGGGTTCATCACCACCATCTGGTTGATCACCACCACCATCTGACTGACCGTCTTCGGGTGGTGTTCCAGCGCCGCCATCACCATCGTCTGACTGGTCGTCTTCTGTTGGTGTTCCACCACCGCCAGCACCGCCGCCGCCACCGCCGCCGCTGCCGCCGCTGCCCAATTTGCTTCGTCTACTTCTACCCCCACCACCGCCACCAGCACCACCACTAGGGGCAGAATAAGGATCATGCTGCAATACAACTTTTTTGTTTAAATCTAAGATTTCTTCATCTAGCTCTTCTTCTTCAGTCAAATCATTAAGCGCTAATTCCTCTTCAGTTATCTGCAAATCTTCATCGGATGAAGCATCATCTTCAGCCAGCCTAGTGTATTGGAATTCAAAATCGTCAGATTCCAAATCGTCGCCAAACAGAATTCTCCAATCCTGGTTAGTCCTAAAAACAATTGGGCGACCATCGCGCAATCTAAACGCTTCGGGCATACCGCGATATACGGTATACTGCTCTACTTCTCTACTACCAAGAAGAATGAATGAGCGATAAGAGACAAAGGCTGAAAGATCATCTATAACATTCTGATAGCGTTGGTTGGTCGTTTGTAATTCTTCAGGGAGTACACGACGCAAATCTATGGGCAAGCCCATAACACTTATTGCTGAATTGCGATGGCTGGCATGTGCTGTTTCGATAACTTGATCTAACAGATCAGACATCGCTTCTTCATAAAGAAGTGAAGCATCCTCACCCGCCAATTCAATGCCACGCTCTTGCTCCTCAATTGGTAATATTGAAAAGAATAGTCTGTTACGACCAGGATCAAGAGTTACAAGCCTTCCAGGATTCTCCTGTATAGCTGTTTCTAGGGTCTCAGCAATATCCTGCACTATTATCGCCCACTGTTCCTGCGTAGCGCTAAACAGTTTCCCTACTGAAGGAAGATCTACACTGACAATGACTGGATCCTTAGCAGTTCGAACTTCAGTGGCCATAGCAGCGGATGAACTCGATATTGATTCAGTGAGATCCTGCATCATTATCGCCCATTGCTCAGATGTAGCTCTAAACAGTTTCCCTATCGCTGGAAGATCTACACTGACCAGGAATGGATCCTTAGCAGTTCGATCTTCAGCCGCCATAGCAGCTGTTGGCCGCGCTAACGAAGCTGTGATAATAGCCGTCGTTGCTATTAATAGCCCCGAAATCCTCCCGATCGGGATTCCCGAACAAACCATCGTTAGTCGCAGTCTCATAATGCGAGCGATAAACGAATTCCAAAGGCAAACAAACTTACGGGTATAGCTAACCATTACACAACTCCTTCAGGAAAACCTCAGCAGGGACTATACAGCCCCAAGCATTCCAGAGAGTCGCAATAGGAAGGCACATATGCCAGTAGTAACCTCCAATAAGAAGAATCTATTGCCTGCCTGTGTTCGCAAATCAGCTACAAATTGTGCAACCGTTTAGGCTTACGTAAATGGAGTATTTGTGAATAAATACTCAATCTACCTATCTTAACAATATTAGTTTTTGTAAATTTGTGTTGAAAAATAAGTCTGGGCTTCGCCCCCGTCAACTGCGCGATTTCTAACTCGCTGCAGTGATAAGCCAAGAACACAAATTCTGGTCAACTCCAATGGCAATCCATTAACCTAGGGAGCCTAAAAACAACAAGAAAGGCCGATTCATTTCTCCTCAAATCGGCTCGATTAAATCTGCATCAATCTCCAATAGAGCCGCCTGCCCTAGAGTGCGAATTTGAAGCGCTAAACGACTCGGACCTAGACGGCTGGAAACTACACCCTCGATCCCCTGGAATGGTCCGCTAAGAACTCGGCAGTGTCTTCCAACGACCGCAAATGGGTAAAGATCAAGTGAGGCTTGGCCAGTGAGCGCGCGTTCAATATGGGCAATCTCATTTGCAAACTGCTCTTGATCAGGAACTTCAATAATGCTGCAAACTCGCTTGGTAGAGACTGCTTCGTACGCAGTTTCCAGTTCAGAATCCAGAAATACATAACTTGGAAAAAGTGGAACACTAGTCCGAAATTTACGCCCGCCTATAAAATGAACCCTTTGGACTAGAGGCAAGAAGAATCGCACACCCATAGAGTCAAGAAAGCGTCCTAGAGCTTTTTCTTGACGAGGCTTGGTCCACAACACTCTCCACTTCTTAATTGTTGAGCATGTGAGACTTACTGGGCCATAGTCGACATTGTTATGATGAGTGAAGGTTGTCATATGTCAAGGTACCAAAAATCCATAGAGACTTTCGCGCGCAATTAATAAAGCGTGCATGTTCCAACACAAACGTTTCAAGAACGCCAATGTATAGATTTCGTACCTAGCCCCGAATCTCCGACGTTCTTCCTACCTTACTCCTAGCTTGGTGGGTTCAATGTGATTGGGACCGCAGCCCTCGCCTCATGAATCGACCACTGGAGCCTTCATTAGGATACATGGCCTAGAGCTAAACGCAAGCTCAATCCCAGTAAGAACCTAGGAGAATTCGCACAATCTGGCATTTTTGCATTATGTGACCTCAAAGATGTAATTCTTCGCAGAAAAACGCTCTCAGACAGTAAATTTAGGCTATTTGGCAATAGGAGTGGATAGTAGTCGCTAAGTCCTTGGAGCGAAGTAATTTAAGCAAAATCACTGCCAATAAGTCATTAGCTTCTTATTTCGACATCAGCATACCAAAGTGCTTTCCCAGGGCTGACTATTTTGAGGGTAGTAATCCAGGGTTCGATAATTCAGCATTGCTGCATTGATGATTTTATATCATCAACCTAAGCCCTTAGTCGTTAACGCAATTTACCAAATACTAAAACATATACCACTACTTCTTTAGCAGATTTTGCACACGCAAACTTGCAGGATGCATCGAATTCCTATCAATTTGCTGCAAACGGCTAACGAGGGTAGTGAGGTATTCCATAGTTTGAGTGCCTGAACATGCCATGGACCCACTCGTTATCCAGCCGAGACATAAACGCGTTTGTTGATAGAGCCGCCGACAGCATCTCCTTTGAAGATGAGTGAACCAAAAGTGAAGGGTGTTTATAGGGATGAAAGAACCCTCTCCCCGAACATACTTCAGCAACTATACTATCAAGCCGACCAAATAATGCATTTGCGCCTCTATTTCTAGCACTTGAAAATAGATGCGCCATGACTTTGGCTACGTTCTCAGGTTTAGTAACTATCTGTACGACCTGCCCAAATCCATCTTTAAAAAGATAGTACACATACCATCCAATTAGTTTGCCATTGCTGTCACGAACCATTGATCCGATAACTTCCCCGTGATCAACTGGACCTCGTGAACAGTCCAATAGCCATCGCAAAAACTCTGGATCATAGTCAGGCCTAAGAGGGCTTGACTCTAAGAACTCAGGCAGGTGATCAATCATTTGATGAATATTAAGTGGCTCTTCCTCTACAACTGAAGTCGCAAGGCGAAATGGATTTATTGGAATCTTCTGCAAGATAGAGTCCATACACAAAGCAACTGGTTGACCAGCCCACCAAAACGGTGCGGTCCATCTTGGCAAGCAAACCTGAGATAGCAATAGTTTTGCTGGCCTAATAGGTCGAAACCATCGACACCCAGACAGCCAATGGTCATGTCCGCCTAGAAATTTCCAAAGAGGAAGTACACGGTCATTAGCACCAACTACAGTCAGATCCTGAGGGCCTTGAAGCACCCTACCTAACAGCATCAGACCAGCTGCACATTGCTTCTCATCTAGTCGTGACCACAAAGGGCCTCCAGCAACCACCTTTATTTTTCTGCCATGCAAAACCATTCGACGAACATCGACACCTGCAAATGCAGTTATCTGACCATTGGGCTCTTCATAAACAAGCGACCTTAGTCCATCTTCAAGCCAGGGATTATCAAAGAAAACCTTTTCAAAATAGTCAGCCAATTTCTCAAAAGCACCTGAATTGGACATTCCATAAGAAGCATCGTAGAGCTCAGAAATTTGAGACAGATCTGCCCGTTCAAGTGGACGTATAGCACCTACCTTATTAGTTGGAGTCTTCTTTGTTTGCACAGATAAATGACCTGAGTTCATTAACAATAATGTCCCGCAAATGGATGCAAATTTCTCTTAATCATTACCCAGGAACATCGAGAAACCAGCGCTAATCTTGCTGCCTTTCTTATCTCAATTGCCCTAGAACGCTCAGACATAACTAAAAAAAAGTATCTATTACAGTCTGATTCTATGTAAGTGGAGGAAACTAACGCAAGACTTTGTGCAAAAAAGAGCCGTAATAATACAAGGTTCTGCTATTTATGATCCAAAGCTATTCATGGAGGCAATAAGCACAGTTCAATCGCCTTGCTACGCCTCGGGTAGAAAAGTATCCTCTATGTTATTACAGGACCACTTCCTCCCGATCAAGCAAGATACAAACTGCTTAAAAAACGAACATGATACCTATGAAGAATTACGAAACAGATGTTCTGGTGGTTGGAGGCGGCGGGGCTGCCACCGCCGCAACAATAAGCGCTCACGAAGGTGGGGCCAGAACAATGCTTGCGGTTAAAGGTCAATTTGGTGTTCCAGGAAAAAGAGGAGCCGGAGCTACTTCAAATCCACTAGGTGATTTCTGGACCATCAGAACTGTAGGACCAAAAGGCAGCTTCTTTAATCCACCAGAATTGGTCTATGCGGACATGATTCAAGCGGGACTCGGAATGGCGGATCCGGCAATATGCAGGGTGTTTGTTGATGAGGTGTCCCATGCTCTAGAGCGGCTCAGTGAAATGGGAATGAAATTTAAAAGCAAAATGTTAGCAACAATGCCCGCAGATGCCAAAGCTGGAGGCACGCATGGAATTGTCGCTATTCAAAAAGCTATTATTTCTGCAACTAATACCCAGGTTGTCGAACATGCAAATCTAACCGATTTAATTGTCCAAAACAACAGATGCCTTGGAGCATTTGGAGTTGATGATGAAGGCGAACCATTCCTCATACAAGCTGGTGCAGTAATACTTGCAACAGGAGGAGTAGGGCAACTCTTTAAGCATAGTTTTAATCCATCGGGAAATACCGGTGATGGTTATGCCATGGCTCTGCGCGCAGGGGCAACTTTATTTAACATGGAATTCATGCAGCAAGGTTTGGCTACGACTTTCCCCAATCAAGCAATGGTAATGCTCTATGAAATGGATGAACCTTATCATCTTACAAATACTGACGGGAAAGCGTTCCTGGCGGATTATTTACCCGCAGGCGTAACCTGCGAAGATGTTTCAAAGTTAAAAGCAAACCATTGGCCGGTCAGTTGCCGAGATGATGCAATCCACTTAGATAGAGCAATGAAGGGAGAAGTATTAGCTGGACGAGGCACGGAAACCGATGGCATTTACATTGATCTTTCCAAAGGTGAACGAGGATTTGAACCGGAACTATTCGCGAAATTTATGCTTGCAAAGGGTATAGATATAAGAAACGAGCTTGTGCAAGTACAGAATCACCACCACACAAGTAACGGCGGAATTAGAATCGACACTAATGGAAATACCAGCATTGAAGGCCTATTTGCTGTTGGTGAAGTTGGTGGTTGGCAAGGCGCTGATCGCCTTGGTGGAACTATGCTTGGAGGCTCACAAGTCTTTGGTTGGCGGGCAGGAACGCAAGCTGCAAGTATTGCATCAACCCGCCCCAATATCTCGTTAAAAGAAGAAGATGTACAGGACAATCAACAATTACTCGCTCAAATTAAGTCATCAAACGGAAATAAAACTCCGGATGATCTAAGACCCGCCTTGCAACAAGTAATGTGGGAGAACCTGCTCGTAGAGAAGTCTGAACAAAGTCTAAATCAAGCAAGAGAATTTATTCTTAGCCAGCGCAGTAATCTGTTTAAGTCGATGTATATCGCCAAACCAACAGATACTGCAATTGCCTTTGAACATATTAATTTGTTAGATGTAGCGGAAGCGATCGTTGAAGCTGCTTCTATGCGTAAAGAAAGTCGTGGAAGCCACTACCGCAGCGATTTCCCTCAAATTGATAACGATAATTGGCTGACAAACATTTTCATATATCGCAAAGACAACAAACTTCAGCTTAAAAAAGAGTGGGTTGCGGAGTCTGGTGGTTGGGAAGATCAACCTGGTGATATTCGAATTAAGCCGTGGGGTTAACAAATATCAACTATCTTTATTATCCAGAAACTCCGACATATCAATCTTATCTAGCAATTGCTTGGCAATGGTATTGCGCTCAATCTTTCGCTTGCCTACAAGTGGAGCAGTCGCATCTATCCCCAATTTCGAAGTAATGCCAGATTCGCCGCGGCATGATGGATCTAACGGCGTACCCTGCAAATCCTTAAAAACAAAGACATCCTGATCAGGCTGAACGTTTAGCGCAACTGCGCAGTTCACTTGCCTTGCATCACTAACATTTACATCAGCATCAACAATAGTTACGTGCTTTGTATATATATCGCTCTTGCATAACGCTTCTATAATCTTCCGAGGTGCTGCATCATCCGATTTTTCAATAGACACAACAATGGTTAATGGTGCGACGATTTTCACATTCTTTATTGACGGTGATGCTGACTGAGCAACTTTTTTAATTGAGTACTCCATGCCCAATATGGGAAGCACTAAATGCTCAGAATGCCCACTTGCAATATCTTGAAAAATTGGATCCTTGCGGTTAGTAATAGTGTGTACTTCTAAAACAGGAGTTTGCATCGTACCCGTTGCGTATCCTGTAAACTCACCAAACGGCCCTTCTTCAATGCGCTCATTAGGTCTTACAATTCCCTCAAGTACAAACTCTGCATCTGCAGGTACAAACAATCCTTTATTCTTAACACACTCAACTACTCTTAGCGCTTCACCTTGCAAGCCTCCGATGATGTCGTATTCCTCTACATCAGTTGATCCTGTATAAACACCGCCTAGCGACAATATAGGATGAACTCCAATGAAAGCCGCGATGGGCATAGCTTGATTCTTCGCCACATATTTCTGATATATCCCGTCTAAATGCTTACCCGCAGCCATATATATACCGGTTCGATTACGGCCAGCAATCATCAGACGATGAAAACTCAAATTACTTTTTCCGGTTTCCGGATCAACCGCAACAACAATTGCAGCTGTGATATATGGCTTATCACAATCTTTCTCGTGATAAATTAGCTTAGGTAATACTCCAAGATCAACATCCTCATCCACAACCACTTCATCTTGAACTGCTGCGCTATCAATAACTTTGGGTTTGATAGGATTCTTACACCCATTCTCATAACGTTGCGACAATTCAGCAACAGTAACTCCAAGCGCAAGGGCTAGACGAGATAGCGAACCGCAAACATTTGTTACCAAAGGAAAGCTGCAACCTTCTACATCTTCAAAATAGAATATCGGCAAACGATACGATTGTTCAAACTTCGCAAGAATTGCAGTAGTTTCATAATTGGGATTCACACACCGCTTAACAGTTACAATGTCCTGCGGCCGATCCTGCCTGACTTGATCGAGAAAACTGCGTAAATCAACCATTAGCAAGCTCTTGATTGTTAATAATTTTATTTCTCACAGTCTGCATCAAAAAGTCTACGTAGCGCTTGGTGATCAATTTTACCCGTCGTGGTTCTAGGTAATGTATCAATAAATTTGATTTTGTGCGGCGTACGCACAAATGACAAGTGTTTTAGGCAGCTAGCGCGAATGTCCAGTTCTGATTGCTTCGCTCCAGGTTCTTGTACAATACACGCTACAATTTCTTCTCCAAGCATTTCGTGTGCAATCCCCATCACAACTGATTCAGCTACGCCTTGGATATCATTAATTACTCTTTCAATTTCCTTGGGGAATATCCGTTCTCCGGCACTTTTTATCATTTGTGATAATCGACCGACAAGATATAGTTGACCTTGAGCATCTACAAAACCTAAATCACCAGTATGAAGCCGGCCTTTTGAATCTATAATTCCATCTGACACTTCATCCCCAGATACATAACCCCGCATAACATTTGGGCCAGTAACAACAATTTCACCTTTTTGTCCGCTAGGTACTTGTGTTCCATTTTTATCTAGTATTTCGATGCGAACTCCGGGCAATGGCTTCCCACAGAAACCATCCTTATTTGTATCACTGCTATGTTCACTAAAAGTTATACGCGGGGAAGCTTCGGTCTGGCCATAAGCCATGTATAGCTTTGCATTTGGTTGAGCAGCAACAAGTTCAGCTTGCTCTTTCAATGAAAAAGCACCGCCGGTAACAAGTAAGTATTTCAAATCAGGTAAGTAAGTACTACTTAACTTGCTGCGTCTAAGTAAAGTTGTAAAGAAATAAGGTACGCCAGAGAAACCACTTACTTTGTATTGTGCTAATTCTTTAAGTACTTCAGATGGAAATTGGAAACCATTGGAAAAATAGACAGTTCCACCAATATTCATATGAGTAATCAACTGCATTCGTCCATGTATAAAATAAAGAGGTACAGAAACAAGAATGCTGTCGCTGCTGGTTAGATTCATATATTCGTTTGCAGCAACAACATTGGAAATCAGATTTTTATGAGAAAGCATCACACCTTTAGGTTGACCTGTTGAACCTGATGTATAAATAATTACCGCAACAGCATTTTCATCTATATCTAAAGGTTTGTTTTCGATTGACTCTGTTTTACATATGTCCGCTAAAGTGTGAGTGCCAAGAGATGTAGTATTAGCATCAGACGCTGGCTTGTCAGAAATAAATACGAGATCGGGGAATCCTGCTAGTGAACCTTGGCTTGTCAAATTTATAAACTGTTGATTGGAAACTACTACTGCAAATGGTTTACATTCCTGTAGTGCTGTACTAATCATTTCGCGCCCTGCAGTAGCGGGTATATCTACAGATTCTGCACCCGCTTTGAGAATACCCCAAAAGTAGATCACAGAATCCAGAGTACTTTCAGAAATTATCGCAACACGACACCCCGGGCCGATTTCAAGTCGATTTAATCTCGCTGCAACCTGCGCGCTCTTCTTGTCAAGATCGCGGAAAGAGATCTTCTCATCTTTGAAGACAACTGCTGCCTTGTCCGGCAATTGCTTAGCATTTTTAATTAGAAGATCAGGAAGAAGCATTTATAGGCAATATAATATCAACCTACTCGTCTTCCTGCGGTTCGCCTTTGCACATACTCTGTTAAACGCTGCACTGTGCCGAACGTTTCTGGAGAAATGTCCTCGAGCTCTACCGGAAATTGATATGTTTCTTCGATCCAGAGCACTAACTGCATCATTGCGGTGGAGTCAAGAATCCCATTTCCCACCAAATCAGTAGTGGCCGATAACTCAACCCCTGTGTCTGGCGCAAACTGACTTCGAATATAATCTATTAACTCAAACTCTGGCCCCATGGTCATTTCTCTATTCCTCACCCTCAAAATTGAAAACACGATCTTTAATGGTGTACCGCGCCAAACGCTCACTGTCAACGATAATCCCCAAACCAACCTCCATTCCATCGCCAGACTTGGATTCCCCCGCTTTTTCTATGTCAATAATATCGTCCTCTAACAGGAATCTACTCTGCCCCTTTCCTTCCAAACAAGCGAAAACACCCATTCTTTTGCCAAATATCTCTGATGCTCGTGAAAGGATGCCAGTCTCCCCAACCAGAGTCCCAAGGTGACAGGCTATATTGTTCTCCAGAGCAAACTTAACAAGACGCTGTGAACCACCGAAACCACCACACTTACCAAGTCGAACATTTATTATGTCTATAGCTTGAGCCTCGACGCAGCGTTTCGCATCTTCTAAGGTACAAACCGATTCATCACCCATGACCCTGATCCCCAATTCCTCACGCACCTGACGCATACCCTTTAGATCAGCAGCATGAACTGGTTGCTCCACTGATTGAATTTCAAATTGCAGCATAGGTTTAATCGCTAAAACAGCTTCGTCAGCCTTCCATTTGCCGTTTGCGTCTATTCTTAGTTCTATTGTGTCACCAAGACAATCAGAAATAATCTGTATTCGCTCTAAATCATCATCCAACCCTACCTTGAGTTTTAAGTGTTTGCATTGGCCAAGTTTCAACATAGCGCATTGTCGAGGCAATTTATCCGTTGACACTTCATATCCAATAACAATGCCGCGTTCAAGCTCAACACCCTCTTTTATGCTGATTGCTTCACCAATTGGAAAACCAAAGCAATGTCCACCAAGATCAAGTAGAGCAAGCTCAAAACCACACAAAGTTGCAAGTTCACGATCTGTATTTTCTAGTTGCGTTATGAGAGATGAAAGCAGTTGCTCCTTATCATCAAACTTTCGACCAACAAACGCCGCGGCCAATGCTGGCGCATGATCGTCAAATACAGATTCAACAGTTTCTCCCGTTAGATACTGCCTTGGGACAATTTCTCCAAACCCAACTCTTCCATCCTCATCCGCTGCACAAACAATAAGAGATTCAGCAACTTTTCGTTCATGCAACGCGTGCTGAAAGGGCGTTTTCAGCGGAATCCTAATGTGGTAAATGCGAATTGCTTTAACAAGCATCGTATCGCTCCACTACCGTAAACCGATCAGCAAATTTAACATCGCGTGTTAGATGAATCGGTTTGATCTGATCGTCGCTGGCACCATCATTAATCTTGTCTTGACGCCATTTTGAGTAGCTTCCCACTTCTACCACCCATATCTCTGGTGCCCCAAGTCGCTGAGATTTCCGCTTGGATTCGTATTCTGTATTGCAAACTGAAAGCTGCTTGTCAACCTCATTTGCAAGTGATTGAAAATTGTTGTTTTCTCCAATTTGCGTAGGCTCAACAAGTATCACATAGTGAGGTAGAGGCTCATGTCCAGGAAAAAGTACGAACCAAGATGCTTTAAGGGATACTTTTGTTGAAGCAGCATCAAACGCTATAGTTACTTGTTGCTCAGTAAGTTTTTCTCCAGTTAACGAGCATGTTGCACCTACGCGATAAAGAAATTCGATTGTCGGCGTGCCATCTCTCTTGCCAGTTACGCGCACAACATCACCAATGTTATATCGATACAGTCCCGATGATGTACTCAATAGCACCACATACAAATCGCCTACAACAATTTCATGCGCAAGCAATACATCGGGGTTACTCTTATCAAATTGATCAAGTGCAATGAATTCATAAAAATGTGTGTTGGTTGCGAGTACCCCCCCACTGACATTATCTTCTATGGGAATAGCTAATATTCCTTCTGAAGCCATAGTAATGTAGTCCCGACCTGGTATTGAACTAAGATGCGGCTCCAGCAAACGATGATAAGGGCTTAGCATTTCACTTCGCCAACACACCGCAAGCTCTAGCTCAGGCCAAATTTCCGTTGCGATTAACTGCGGATCTTGACTGCGCATTATATTGCGTAATGCATCAGCTCGGCCAGGATTTCCTGTAAATGTAGTTTCGATTTCCTCACGCAGATTTGCTGGTACATTGACCGATTCCAACAAGCCACCGTTTTGAATATCGTTAATTAACTCATCTTTGCAAGCGTTAATCTTATTTAGCAGCAAGACAATCGTGCTGGGATTAAGCGTCATAATGATTGATATATCGACTTGCTCTAGCAGAAGCCTGGCAATTGTGTAATGACGACTATCAGTATCTGATATCTCTGAGATAGATGCTGGAAGTGATGGTTTTTTGTCCACTCGCAAGCTTGCTTCCCACATTTTCCAAAAAGCACTTTCAGAACTACAAGGCGTGCCGCCTGCGGTATTAAAGGTTGAACCCGAATCAGCAAAATTGGTTAAAATTCTACCTTTCTTAGTCTTTGGATGTTGCTGAAAAGTCAAAGCCCAGAACACCGAGAATGCTCGAGCTTTATCGCGTATGAGTGAACCGGTAACCGGAATATACTTTGGCTTAGCTGTAGAACCACTTGTGATAAAGTAACGGCGTACTGGCTCAGAAACGAGTACTCCAGTTTCTCCCTCCATCATACGCACAATCGCAGGACGCAGATCTTCGTATTCCACTCGCGGCACTGCTCGTTGATAATCTTGGGCTGTCTTAATGGAAGCAAAACCATGAGCGCGGCCATACTCACTATCAATATTGGGACTAATGACTTTTCGCAATAAACAGTCCAACTGCGCTGCTTTGGGATCTTTCAGCCCTTCATAAAAACTACTAATTACCTTAGGAACAGACACTCTACACATGCCCCGCTTCTAAACGCTGCATCCAGTTGCAAAGAAGTGACGCTAATAAATCGGGGACTTCAAATTGCATCCCGTGCTGTGCTTCACAAGATTCCATACTTATAGATTTGCTATCTAATTGATTAAACTTCTCAATCGTTTTTTCATTATCAATTGCTTTATCATTATTTGCAGTTATTAGCAAGATTGGGCAATTGATTTCTGCAAGACGAAGCAAGGCATTAGCGCTCATTTTTAACATTATTCCAAAGAACCGCGGCGTGATAGTTCGCAAGCGCAATTTATCTTTTAGTATGTAATCTTCCAACCATTTGCTATCTGTGTACATCTCCTCATTTATCGGATTATCCAAACACGGTTCATCCAAGGAAAGTTCTGTTTCTCTAATTCTATCTTGTTGTTGCGTGATACGCTTGTGAACGGTATCTGATGGATAAATACCGGGCGCAAGTAAAGCAAGCCCATTTAGATCATCACCTAATTCTAATGCAACATTTATAGCTAAAGCTGCTCCCCAACACCAACCAAGTAAATATAGTGGACGTGCATCATCTTTGTACACATTTATAATTTGCTTTACATCTAAAACCAATTGCTGACGCGATAGTGCATCGCCACAACTTTGTTTGTTTATTCCTGACTCTCGCCTATCAGCGCCAATTACATCCACATTACTTTTATTTAAAACTTCAGCAAGTGGCGCAAACCATTGAGAATGGCTCATCACACCATTAAGCAAAACTACCGTGGCAGTTGGCTTGGTTGCACGCCATAATCTATAGCTAAGCTGATAGCCATCTGTCATTCTAAGCGTGAGCTGCTGCTCATTGGATTCATTTGCGCATTGTGCCATTGCGCAATACGTCCTTCATTGCTAAGCGGTCTATATTACAGCACCGCCGGAAACATTAATTGCCTGTCCAGTAATTCCCTTTGCTTGCGGTGAGACTAAGAACAGCGCAAGGCCAGCTATTTCCTCAGGAGTGATTAGTCTTTGCTGCGGACTATCAGATGCTAACTGTTGAAGATATTCTTCAGCTGATTTACCAAACATCTTGCCTCGTGCGCCCATTGTATATTTAGTCAATTCAGTATCTAAGTGCCAAGGGCAGATCGCATTGGTAGTGATTCCTACCTTGGCCACCTCAAGTGCAATTGACTTTGTAAATCCTATTACCGCAGCCTTTGATGAAGCGTAAGCGCTGTTGTACGCAGCTCCCACCAACCCTGCGACAGAAGAAATATTCACGATTCGGCCGGCTTTTGCCAGCACCATGTGGCGCAGCACTGCTTTAGTACAGTAATACACGCCCATAAGATTGACATCTATTACTTCACGCCACTTCTCATCATCCGACATCACCAAATTAGCGACATAGCTTGCACCTGCATTATTTATCAGTATGTCAATGCGTCCAGCTTGCTCCATTGCTATTTCGATCATCTTTCCAACTGCATTAGAATCTGTTACATCAGTTTCAACCGAAACAGCTTTGCCGCCTGCGTCATTGATTTCACTTGCGACAGTTGTGATCTGATCAGTGTTGCGTGCAGCCAAGACAACAGTAGATCCACATTGTGCAAAAGTGAGCGCTATTTCCTTGCCGATACCTCGCCCAGCGCCTGTGATAATCGCAACTTGTCCGCTTAAGTCGATATTCATTACAGGGCATGGTAACACCAAGAACGGCATAGGCGAATTGGAAAATGATCTGCCACCACCTAAGCCAATCTATTTAGCGGATAAGCTCTAACCCCATTGCTCAAAGAGAATTAGAATGTCGCTTGTACCAACTGCTCCATCTTCATCCAGGTCAGCTGGACAGCATTCATTTCGATCAGGACAATCTCCCCAAGCGCTTAGCATGATTAATAAATCATCCATATTGACCGTGCCATCGCCATTTAAATCCGCAGAAGGTTCCGCAAAGGAGCTTACATAATAAATCGCGTTAGCCAGTATCTGAAAATTGTTTCCCTCTAAATCATCCAGAGCATTGGGTTGATATTCACCCGGTTGATATCCGAAGACAATCCCCTTCCACTCCGGGCGTTTATGTGTAAAGCCTAGCAGATGTGTGCTTCCATTTTGTGAATAGTTACTACCAAAGAGAACTTCAAATTCACTTACATCATCATTAATTTCAAAGTTTAAATATCGCTCATCCGGGGTGTTATTAAATGATCTATATGTACCCGCTGGTACACCCCTATCAAGATCGCTGTAATTCACTTGAGCAGTATATTCAATAGAATTGCTGGTAATAAAGTGCAAGGGTGAAACGTTTATTACATTCTGGCCATCCACTATATTCCAAGGGACAGATCCATATGCGCTTGCGCCAATCACGCTTTGAATTGATTGCTTACCGCTTGTTATATATGAACCATGATGGAAAGATATCATGCCGCCACCCGCTACAAGATAGTTTTCCACAGCTTCGGTAAACGCTTCTTGCCGGGCAATGTTATTTGCTGCTGAACCGTTGTTGGGAATTCTGTGGGCGAAATAGATCAGTACATCATAAGCATCAGGATCACATAAGGATACGGATAACGCTTGCGTCGCTAATTCAATGCTATTGGTTGGGATTTCCAAAATGCTGTTTGGGGTGTGACTAATTTTCAGGCCTGTACCGTGTTGTCCTAGTGTAGCTGACAAATCGCCTGGTTCAGTCAAATCCTCGGGTGGCAATCCGTGAGGATTCACATAGTCACTAACAATTAGAATGCGCAGTGGATCATGTGGCGGAAGTTCAGCAGCAAATGCTGCTTGGCTAACCATCACAACAACCCCAACACTCACAATAAATCGCTGCACGACAGCAGAATATGACAACACACCACGACTCATTAGAAAATCCTTCAGCCTCCTGGCCATGTATCTCACACAAGGCCTAAAACGCGAGTATAACCAACCAATAATCTGAACCGTAGATCTTTTTTCAAAATTGCCAATTTCCTTAAATAATGGCCTCATTTTGGGCTGAGAGTTAAGATGGGCGAGACTTGAGTCTTGAGGGGCGAGACTTGAGGGATGAGTCCCGCCACGGCGGATTCCAAGCAACTTGAGCATAAAGCCGCGACCGTTGGTCGCGTTCTTCAATCGGGACTGGTGGTGTTTTAGCCATGGAAAATGAATTTCACAAATTCCATATTTTTTCATTTTCCGTGGGTTTGGACACGCACGTATGCGCGCGCAAATGTGCGTTTTTGAAGAATTTTCACCACGGAGTCACGGAGACACAGAGAAGAAATATATACAAAGTTTAGCGGCTGGCGTCTCGCCAGCGCGTTCCAGTCAGGAGTCAGGGTCTCAAGACTCAGGACTCAAGACTCATCCCTCATAGCTCCGCTACCTTGATGTCGAAGCGCAGCGGAGATCCCGATTCCATCGGGGCCTCGATGCCTTCTTCACCCAATTAAAAAGCCCGGGCAGTTATCTGCCCGGGGCTTGGGTTAAGGTTAAGGCTTAAGCATTTTATTCAGTAAAGTAGCTTAGTCGAACGGGTCCTCGCCTGGGCAGCCTGATTCGCCAGTGCATGTGCATTTGTCGCAATCTTCGATCCAGTGCGTCATCCAACAATCGTAGTTTTCCTTTTCTTCTTCGGTTCCATTTTGCATTATGTATTCGTAATCATCCCATTCTGCCTCTGATATGCAGGCATCATCGAGCTCATCTTCGAATGATAGAACTATGGTTCCAAAGGGGGCGCAGTAACACGGACCCCAATTGGCAAACAAGATCAAAAGGTCTGAAGTATTAACGATGCCATCATCATTAAAATCAGGAGGTCCGCCTGGATCAGTACCCCACAGCGCAAATAACGCAAGTATATCTTGGGTACCAACTTCGCAATCCCCATTAAGATCCCAGATGCAGGATTCAAACTCGTATGAGCCCATATCTACATCACCGCCGCCTATGCGATCATTGAGATCAAGATCGGGGTTGTCCCCGACTGTACCGGAGGTGCAATGTTCTCCATCATTGTTGATGTCGTAGAGATCACATTCAACTGCAGAATTGTCAGCTGTATTGATGCACGGCGAACCCGTGTCAAGACGGTAATTGCCTGTGCCGGCCTCAATGAAATCGGGATCTTCATCAGTATTATCGTCTCCCGCGCCGGACCAACCTCCTTGAACATCACTATAATCTACAGTGCCGCTAGTACCGCTTTCTATAATTTGTGCTTACTCAACTGTGGCGCTGTCATCGACATTGAAGTAAAATATGCAATTGTCAGCATCTATATAAGCACCGCCTATATTAAAGACGCCGCCTCCGAAACCGGTGGAAGCATATTCGCCATCTTTGCCTGCTTCGTTATCGACAATGGTGCAGTTTATTAAGTCTATGACGCCGCCACATGGGGTTGGAGGGCTTTCTCCGCAATATCCAATCTCGTTATAAATCGCGCCTCCATCTCCGGGGACGCTGTTGTCATAAAAGAGGCTGTTGGTAATCTGCACGATACCTCCAATGTTGGCCAACCCGCCGCCATCACCAGCCGAAACAGTCGTTCCAAAGGGTGGATTCTCGTGGAATACACAGTTGACGATTACTGGATTACTACCGCTCTTAATGCTCATGCCGCTGCCTATATAGGCAACATTCTTAGTGAACTCGCAGCGGATTATTCCCGGATCACCAAGAACCAACATTCCGGCTCCTTCGGTCTCATTAGTGCCAACACCGTTGGCGACACCATCTTGAATAGTGAATCTTTCGATGAAGGTCGTGATCGTCAATGTCGCTACCAGCAGCAACAACGTGAAATGCATCGCCGCATAGCGCCGCAGCAGGTGGGTTGCAATATTCTTCATCCCAAAGTTCATCACAGCAAAATTCATATCCATGTATATTACAAACCGTATCACAACACACTTCATCCGGTCCACCACAGGAGGTAGCTGGCAATTTATATAGCACCGCGCTTAGGATTGTAATGTTGCCGATCAAATCCCGATCTTCGGGCTCCATTTCTGTTCCTGCAAAACCTCCTCGCAACAATACGCCTTTCTTAAGCAAAAATGTTGCTTCACGATCACCGCTGCCATCTGGATGATCGGCATTGTTTTGGTCAACGTAGTAAGTACCTGCCGCGACCCAGACCTCGTCGCCTGGATCCGAATCTTCCAACGCATTCCAGAGATACTTGTAAGCATTAGATCCCCAACCGGAGCCATTACCAGAAGTTGATCCATTCCTGCCGTCAACACGGAGAGTATCCGCGTTTACTGATGGGCTAAGGACTATAGTAGTAACTGCACACACAGCGGCCGCGCAGAATAGCCGATTATTTAATCTATTAGATTTCATGGTATTTTTTTCCTAAAATATAGGTTACTTTGTTTGTGCATCATTAATGATGCGTAAGCTCGGGGTCCATGTCCCACATAGGCATGGATCCCTTTTGACATCTAAGTTCAATTGTTCGAGTTTGTACTTTGGTGGTCCTCGCTGTCGATTCACTTTCTTCATCGATTTTTCCTTTCTTTTTACGCGACCAAAGGTCGCGGCTTTATGTTCATGCCTCATGGCTCATACCTCATGGCTATCTTCTACCCCCAATTACTAAACAATATTAATAAATCACTCGTGCTGACAATTCCATTTCCATCAAGATCGTATGGACATTCATCACATGGACCCCAGTTATCCAGCAGCAATACCAAATCATCAAGATCAATTTCACAATCCAGATCCAGATCACCCACCGGTCGCGGGTGAGGAATAAGTAGCGCCATCCCAGGAAATCCACCTTCCGCGCCATTACCGGAGCCAGCAATCATGCCTTCGTTATTGATCGCCCAGACCTCCGCAATAGTAAACTCCGCCGGCACAATATCGTTCAAATTGCTCATCACCCCATTTTGCCAGATGAAAGGCGCGCCGTTGCTTCCGAAATCCCAAGACAGTCCAACCACTTGTCTGGCATCATTTACGCCGAAGGCAAAGCTTTCAGTCCGACCCGGCAGCACTCCGAGATCGATCATCTTGCCATCAGTCCACAGAAATGCGTGACGCACATCATCTTGTAAGACCTCATCGAACTTCGTGCCCGAACCGGCGACGTTACCATTGTTGCTGATGCCAAAACCTGCGCTTGTAAAACCATCGGGAATAAATGGTAGTTCGGTCACCTTGCCGTTATCCCAGATGAACGCATGAGAATCTATAATGTGACTACTTCCCATCCACCCGGTTACTTGTCCAAGTTCATTCATGGCCAAGGCTTTACTGTTGAGAGTGTTGAGATAGTCGCCTAGACCCGTCATGCGTCCATTCTCCCAAATAAACGCCTCAGCTGCGGGATTCCCGTTGACGAAATTCCCCCAGAACCCAGAAACTTGGCCAGCACTATTGATCGCTGTCGCTTGGCTGAAATTACCGCCCCGTAGAGTCCCGAGGTTGGTGAATTCGTCGGTTTCGGAGTCGTAAAGGAACCCGAGTCCGCTCAGCCCGTCGCCGTCGAGGTTAAAGGTCCCCACGATCCACGTTCCCTCGATATCGGCTGCTTCGCTTGAGAATGTATCGACAGGGACGTTTACATCTACCATCCCCGTCTGGGGTGTCCAGAAGAAAGCTTGACTTAATTGGTCGCTACATTTCGTGCGAAGTCCAGCAATGTGGCCAAATGCATTTATGCCTCTACCACTAGCCGATGGCGGCCCCAATGGCCCGCACGGGTCAGGATGAACAATCACAACCTCATACCCACACTCCGGCTGAGCGTTCGCTTTATCAGCCATCAACAGGCAGACCATTGTTGCCACTGCGATCATTATTTTTATTTGTCCATTCATGTTTCGTTTTCCTCGTGGCTCATAACTCATCCCTCATGTTGCTCGGAATCCGCGGAGGCGGGGCTTCATCCATTGCTCATCCTCCGGCAAATAGGGAAATGCTACACTTATTATACGAGAAGCTAGGCTAATTAGGCTAACAAAACACTTTTTTATAGATGTATTTATTTTGGCTCATTAACTAGGGATAACACTTGCAACCTAAGCGAAACCATACTCAGTGATACAATCTTAAGCTAACAAGGCTACAAGGCAGTTTGGTCAAAAAACTGTCTGTAAAACTATAGAAAAACTGTCAGTAAAACCGTCAGTAAAACTATAGAAAAAGTGTCAGTAAAAGTGTCAGTAAAACTGTAACTAATTACTGATAAGAAGTTGATCAAAGCTCTAGTTATTGAGGCAATTTGCGAGGAACCCGATACAACGGACGCGGCTTTATGCCACGATGTCGAAGCGAAGCGGAGATCCCGATTCCATCGGGACCACGATGCCATCCCCACTAGTGCCAAGTGCTTCTTCCAAACGCAGCGGGTCAAGCCCGCCGGCTAAACGGGTCAATCTTAATGCCTCGATGCCATGATGCCTTGGTGTCTTGACGCCTCGGTGTCTTGGTGTCACAATGCCTCCATCATGGGACTTATCAGTATTGCTGCGTTCAAACCTAAGCCGGGCATGGAAGACGAATTGCTCAAAGTTATTGAGGATCGAATACCGCTGCTGCGCAGCTTGGGCATGATCACAGAGCGTAAGCCGATCAATATGCGTTCGAGTGAAGGCGTGTTTGTTCATGTCTCTGAATGGGTTGATGATGATGCGATTTCTCGCGCCCACTCAAACCCCGATGTCCTGGCACTCTGGCAGCGTTTCGACGATTGCTGCGAATTCGTCAAACTCGATTCCCTTTCAGAATCTCACAATGACTTTGCAACGTTTACTGCGATAGATTGAGAGGCATTAAGCAGATGCGCCTGTCAGTTAGGATCTATAACAATTGCGCCGCCACTCTTGTGAATAACTATGGTTTTCTTCTCTCCAGTCAAATCGAAAACCTGCGTGCCGATCCTTAACTTAGTTCCCGTGTCTAGTAGGTTGAAGGTATATCCCTCGAATGACATGCTGTTAACGCCTTCATTATAGTAATTTGTAAATGATTTGCCGAAGGCTGTAACAGTAACCGCGGCTGTCCCCGAACCAGAGACAACTAGCGATCCGGATGCACCGCCACCAGTTTGATCTTGTGGCAGAACCATGGGGACGCCTTCGAAGATAAGTGTTACTTTGTCCATATCTATTACAGCTTTGTCCTTCTGTGACTTGAGCGTAAATTGCCAAGTCTCGCTGCTACCGCAACTGCTCAAAGTGAGTGCAAACAAAGCCATCGCCACAAGAAAAAATACATTGATTCTTTTAGTGGTGCTTACCATCCCAGTTCTCCTAAAGCAAATTGTGGCAAGTATCGGCTTACCGCTCAGGCGAGGCTGCGCAGCAGGAGCATAATAGCATACTACAAGCTGATCAAAGTGTGTTCCATTGTAGAGAGTACTTCAATCTCGATTCCCTACCAGAAACACACAATGACTTCGCGACATTTGAAGTGATTGATTGAGAGATTGGTGTGATATTGATCGTGCATTGATACACGACTATCCAATTCACCCGGACTCTTGCCAAGGCCTCAGTTTCCGTTTGCTTAGTTCTGAGTCTCGATATTTTCTTGCCTAATGCCTAGTACCTAGTGCCTAATGCCTAATGCCTTCTTCAACCACAATCCCCCCAACTGAATAATAGGTCAAGAAGATCTTGTGTACTAACTGTCCCATCTCCATTTATGTCAGCTAGACAGCATTCACCTTTATCAGAACACTGACCCCAAGAATTTAGCAGGTATTTCAGATCGGCTTCGTCAACTATTCCATCGCCATTAAAGTCAGCACAGGGTGTGGCAAAGTTGCTTACATAATAAATCGCGTTAGCCAGTATCTGAAAATTATTGCCATCTAAATCATCCAGGGCGTTGGGTTGATACTCACCAGGCTGATATCCCACGACAATCCCATTCCATTCCGGGCGTTTATGCGTAAAGCCTAGAAGATGAGTCGTACCAATTTGGTCATAGTTGCTAGCAAAGAGAACTTCAAATTCATCAATGTCATTATTTATATCAAAGAAAAGGTATCGCTCATCAGGGGTGTTATTAAAGAATTCATACTTACTCATTGGCACACCACTATCGGGATCGCTATATATTACTTGATCGGTATATTCAACAGAATTATTGGTAACAAAGTGTTCAGGTGAAACGTTTATAACATTTTGGCCATCGATTGTGTCCCAAACTACACTTGCTACTGCAGTTGCCCCAATGATACTTTGAATTGAATCTTTGCCGCTTGTTTTATATGAACCATGATGGAAAGATATCATGCCTCCGCCCGCTATAAGATAGTTTTCCACAGCGTCTACAAACGCTTCTTGCCGAGCTGTGTTGTCTTTTGCTGAACCGTTGTTGGGAATTCTGTGGCAGAAGTAGATCAGTACATCATATGCGTTAGGAGAACATAGTGACACACCTAACGCCTTCGTAGCCATTTCAATGCTATTTGTTGGGATTTCCAAAATGCTATCAGGCTCCTTGCTGATATTCAGACCTGTACCTGGCATTTGTAATGCAGCAGATATGTCGCCAGGTTGAGTCAAATCCTCAGGCGGCAATCCGTGAGGATTCACTTGGTCACTAACAATTAGAATGCGCAGTGGATCGTGCTTTGGCAAATCAGCAGCAAACGCTGCTTGGCTAAAGATCACAACAGCTCCCACAGCCATAACAAATAGCTGCACTTTGGCAGTAATTGACGTTACAAAATTATGCATTTTAGTTTCCTCAGACTCCTGGCTTCACATCCCTAAGTGTTTGCCTAATATGGGATTATAACTAGCTTGTAGTCTATTTTGTTGATGTTTTTTCAAAATCGTTGTTTTGGGTCAATAAAGCCGTATTATCGGCAAAATGTATTGCATGGTAAGTCTTGAGCAGTGATGCCCAGCTCGTCTGGCGGAGTTGCATAACAGCTGGCTACGAATAACTTGGGTACAGGGGAGATAGTGGGGTAATGGTAATCCTAAATTTTCAATTGTCATTCTCGCGGGTTGGATGCCCTTTTCAACAGTGTCAAGATCCGCCATGGCATGCGGCCTACCTAGTGACTTCTTGCATAACGCAGCGGGTCAAGCCCGCAGGCTAAACGGGTTTTTTCTCGATGCCACGATGCCTAGTGCCATCTTCACCCACACGGTCCCCAATTGGCGAAGAGAATAAGCAGGTCGCTTGTATTGACAAAATAGTTTTCATCAAGATCGGCTGGACACGCATCACACGGGCCCCAATTTGCGAATAGTGCCAGCAGATCAGAGATGTTCACGACGCAATCGCCATCTAAGTCACCAAGTAATGCATCCACATACCTGAGCCGGTAAATAGCATCGTCAGCAAGTGAAACAAAGTATATATCTCCATTGAGCGGATGAGCAGCAAGATCGACTGTCCGACTAATATCAGAAGCGAAATCATGGATCGCAATCAACTGATCACTCTCATCCACTTGCAACTTCTTTATCCATGAACCGGCTACATAGTCTGCGAAGAAAATCCCGTTATCAAAAGGCGGTGGGTAGAACGGCCCTTTATAGAAGACACAGGCCGTGGCAGCGTTGCCGACCATACCTGGAGGGCAGGAGAGATTCGGATTGAAGTGATGCCAGCATACGACGGGGTCGGTCAGCGGTCCAGGGTTGTCGGGCGTTTCAATTGAATCACAACCACTGTGGGCGGGATTTGAATTAGGATAATTCGGGGTGGGCAGCACACCTTCAAAGCAAGGCCAGCCGAAATTCTCACCACCGTACGCTATATTGACCTCTTCATATTGGTACCAGCCGACATCGCTGACAATCAGAGTACCCGGCGCTGGCGAATCAGGATCGACCACAAAGCGATAGGGATTGCGCAAACCGTTGACCCATATTTTCGACCTCTTGTCAGCAGCATCACCCGTCCAATGCGGGTTGGAAGGCATCCCCAAACCGGTGGCAGGATCGATGCGCAATACTTTCCCCGCTAATGAGCCAAGATATTGTGAACGAAACGCACCTATATCTTCATCCTCGCCGAACATCCCTTTGGCAAAGCACTCCGGATCACTTCCACCATCATCCGTAAATTCAAAGTGTGCCGCATCACCAGCCGATGCAAACATCGATCCGTCCGTGCCAAAGCGCAAGGAGCCGATGGCGTGAGATCGATCACACACGGGAAAACCTTCCGCAGGCTCAGCACCTAGCAGCACAAGACGCGATTTGAGATCAGCGCTGTTTCCGTCACTGTCAATC
Source organism: Planctomycetota bacterium (assembly GCA_022574595.1). Taxonomy (GTDB): domain Bacteria; phylum Planctomycetota; class Phycisphaerae; order Phycisphaerales; family SM1A02; genus JACZRS01. Next base: position 58,978 of record JACZRS010000004.1, read on the forward strand.
GTCCCTGTGTAGCGCGTAATGCGGCCGAATGTCCCCTGCTGTGGCGACTCATCAGGTTCGCCGAAAATGGGATCGACAACATAAAGTAGATAGACGTGAAGATTAGTTGTGAAATCGGGGTCGATGGCAATACCCAGCAGACCGCGATCCCACTCGCCGTTGACTTCTTGGGTAAGGTCGATAAATGGTTCGGCTAGCACTACGCCATTTTGAACGACCCAGACAATACCGCGCTGTTCTGTCACGAAGAAACGACCGTCTTTGGCAAACGCAATCCCCACCGGCCGATCGAATCCCGAGGCGATCAATTGCCGCTCAAACCCGGAAGGAAGTTGTGGAGTACCTCCCGCAGCTACGTGAGTTGAAGCGATTGCATCAGCGCATATTAGAGCAATAAGCGCTAACCAATTAGTATGTTTGCAGCCAAGAGTATTCATGGACACGGCCCCCAATTGGCGAAGAGGATGAGCAGGTCATTTGTATCTACAACACCGCTTCCATCAAAGTCGGCTGGCCCTGCTGTACCCCATTGAGCGAAGAGTTCAAGTAGGTCGCTTGTTCCGACATTAACGTCACCATCAAGATCCCATGGACATTCTGTACACTCATCAGGAATTCCGTCTCCGTTATCGTCCTTCACAGCCCCCGCTGCTATTTCACAATTATCGGGGATACCGTTTTCGTTGCAATCGCTGCTCTCACCAGAATCGATATCATCGCTATCTGGTTTGCCGTTGGCGTTGCAGTCATAATCGCCGATGCGCAGGAAATAGACATCTTGCTCACCGTTAAAAGTTGCTGACCACGCTAAATTCGCGCCAACATTATCGGAAATCATGTGGTAATAGTCACCGATTTTATTTTGGTTGGGCCAACCGAGCCAACTATTATAGACCGGGCTGAGTTGTATGTTTGGTGACCACGTTCTACCGCCGTTGGTTGAAAAGGTATAGAACAATTCCGACATGTTGGGCTGACCGGTGTTTCGTGTATCGTTAAAAACGACGTCGATGCGGCCGTTGGGCGCTACAGACATAGTTCCGAACCACTGCCAGGCCGCGTTATCTACCTGATCGTCATTAAGGCGTATCGGAATGCTCCAAGTAGCGCCGCCATCTGTGCTGCGAACGAAATGCACATCCAATGGATCAGCGCTGGGCGGATTGACCGAGCATAACATATATACCTCTCCCAACATCGGCCCTTCAGCATGATTAACGACTACATGCGCCTGACCAAGTAATCCTGCGGGGTTCGGACCACCAGATATAAAAGCTTGTATGTCACCGCCCATATCCACAGGCGCCACGAAGTCGAAATGTGGAGGCAAGCTTTCGTCTTGCATTGAGCTGGACTTGAGGATTACAAACTCTCTGCCAGCAATATACAGCTCTCCGCTCGGTCCGACCGCTAAAGTTCCCCATTGCGGATTATTTGGAATGTAAATACAATCCAAATATGTTAGATTTCCATCGTAAGAGCGTGTGAACTGACCATCGCAAACACTGAATGATAATGTCCAGTTTGCGTAGATGTTGCCGTGGCCTATGCCATCCGTACGATCAATGACCATCCATTGTTTGTCACCGCCCCAAGCCCACACCGCTTCACCCCAACTAACCCCACCATCGGTGGATTTGAATACCTGACAGTCATATTCGTTTGTGACACGTAAACTGTTGTAGTAAAAATTACCCTCAGTATCGAAATCCAAAACTGGATCAGTTCTAAAAACACCGGGCTCTATCACACCCGGAAAAGTCCATGTTCGCCCGCCATCATTGGAATAGGCCCAACCGGCTTGACGGAAGTTAGATTGAGTATTATCGAATTGACGCCAGCCGATTGCCATACGATTTGGAGCGGTCGGGTCAACTGCTATTGACGGTTCGTTAGCTGCGTCGTTGAGAAAATTGTTCCCTTTAGAATCAGTATTCACTTGCACACTGTTTGAAAGACCAAACGAAGGCAAAGCAGCGGGCGCACTGATACCAATTCCTGGTAAATAACTGTTACCGGTTTTCTCGTGTGGCTGGTTCGTGATCAACGGTTTATTGTCATCTGCCTGAGCGCCTTCCTCGACACCATAAGATGAAGCCATCGTCGCAGCGCTTCCCAGCGCAATAAGAACCAGCCAATGAGCACACAAATACCTTAGAGTAATCATGGACACGACCCCTGTTTGTATATTAGTCATCATCGCAAATCTCGTACATGGGACTCTGGTAACGCGTAACAATCTACACCATCATCCTACCTCACAATTATGATCAATGAAACAACTTTTTATTGAATGAGGATTCTTCCTCTTTTCCGATATTCCTCGTCGCCTTGATGGCTTTATGCATCACCCGTTCTTTGGCAGCCACAAAAACATCCAGTACAATCAGCGGTATGATCTTGCAACACAAGAACAGTGGTTGGATGTGGGCAATATTCACTACACGATGGGTACTAGGGCTGATTTTCTTCATAGCCGGTTGGTGGAAATGTTTCGAAATGACGCCCAAGGGTCATGCTGAGCAGTTCTTCATTGGTCAGTTTGATTCAACCTGGATCCCGCACTGGCTGCTGTGGGCAATCGGGACCTCGATTCCAGTGCTAGAACTACTTGCAGGCTTGCTAGTATGCCTCGGTCTCTTGCGCATTGTAGCTTACGTGACTCTTGGAGCGATCCTCGTCACTGTTACTTATGGGCATTTGCTGCTGGAGCCGCTGTACGACACCACCGGCCACATCTTCCCACGCCTTGTCCTGCTTGTGTTTGTGTTAGTAGCCCCGCGCGCTTACGACGTGCTATCGCTTGATTATCTGATTGCGTATATTCGCAAGCGCAGCGATCACGCGCCACCCTCTATAGATAAGAATCAATCTTGACTCGGTGGCAGAAGGTACAAGGAAATACCAACCTCCGCGATGGCTTTACCTTCTTCACTCAATTGCTTGATACACTAATACCTGCATGCCTTTTCTTCCCTTCGCCACACCCGATCTATGGTTTACATGAATTCGATTTGAGTTAACACATAGCCTGATACGGTGGCTGCTCCCAATGCCAGTACGAGCAATGTAATTCGTGCGCGACTGGAGTCGAGATAGAGTGGTAGCGCCCAAAACCCAAAGAACCCAACGAACGAAAATACAAAATAGGGGTTATGAAAAACCGAAACCAGAAAATAAGTGGTGTCATAAGCAGCGCCCAAAGATTGGTCTCCAACTGCCCATAACCAATACACATACCAATGTAGATACCCAAGAGCCAAGTGAACACGTAAGCGCAGCTCCAACCCACAATAGTCTCGATGGCCCCGGCAATACTGCTCAATGGATCGTCGATGATTCTCATGTGTAATAAAATCTTATCGAGTAACTCAAGTCAAACAATCGAAGCTTGATTTCTCGCCCCCCCACCCCCAAAAAACACCAAGCCCCCGCATTTGCGAGGGTTCTTGTTAGTTCATTTCACTCAGCTTATACAGAGTTTATTGTAAACGAGGCGGACGGGACTCGAACCCGCAACCACTGGATCGACAGTCCAGGACTCTGACCAATTGAGCTACCGCCCCGAAATAAATAGGCCCTTTCGGAGACGGATACTCTATCACCATTGCCTAGCTGGTCAAGAAGCACTATTTGGCATCGATCCAGTTAGTGGAAACAGCTGTCTGCACAACCAGCGGGACCCGCAAACTCATCGCAGCTTCCATCCTCTCTTTGACAAATGCTTCTACATCTCTGGCCTGCTCGATCGGTGCCTCAAGCACTAATTCATCGTGGATTTGCAGCAATAAGCGAGCATCAGCAAACTCATTAGGCAGCAATCTATATAGATCAACCATGGCTAACTTAATAAGGTCCGCAGCTGATCCTTGGACTACTGAGTTGATAGCCATTCGCTCACCCAGTGCTCTTTGTTGGCCGTTGGTTGAACTGATTTGAGGAATCTCGCGTCTGCGTTTGAGCATCGTTTCGACGTAGCCTTGTGTTTGGGCGGTAGTGATACATTTATTTAGAAATTCATCGATGCGCGCAAAGCGGGATTTATAATCGTTGATTATCCTCGATGCTTCATCGATGGAGACTTCGCCGGAGAGTCTGCGAGATAGGCCATATGGGGTTATGCCGTAGACTATTCCGAAGTTGACCATCTTTGCACTATCGCGTTGATTGGGTGTGACGTCTTTAGGATCTACATTAAAGACATCGGCTGCGACCTGTGTATGAATATCCTCACCGCCAACAAAGGCTGCGATGAGCGCTTCATCTTCAGATAAATGTGCAAGTAAACGTAGTTCAATTTGTGAGTAGTCAGCACTGATTAGCACATTGCCAGGTTCTGCGACGAATGCTCGGCGAATTTCTCGTCCAACATCCGATCGAATCGGAATATTCTGCAAGTTAGGGTCAGATGAACTTAATCTGCCGGTTGCTGCTACGGTTTGATGAAAAGAAGCGTGCACTCTGCCTGTTTCTGGATTTATCGCTTCCTTTAGCGCGACTAGATATGTATTAACCAGCTTGGTTAACTGCCTGTAACTTACAATAAGCTCTGGTACTGGTGTATCTACGGAAGGGTCAGCTGCGAGTTTTTCAAGCACCTCAACATCAGTTGAAGGCCCGGTCTTGCCGCGTTTAGTAGCCTTTAACCCCAGGCCGGGCGGATCTTGCTCTGGGGAATTAAATAGTGCAGCCGCTACCTGCCTTGGTGAATCGGGATTAAATGGATGCGGCGCTGCATCACTAATTTTTGTGCGAAGTTTATCAATTTGCTTTTGCAACTTTTCCCGCTGCTTATCAAGCTCAAGCGGATCGACCTTAATCCCGTTCCATTCAAGCTCCGCAAGAACCTCAACCAAAGGCATCTCAAGATCTTCAAACAACGAACGCAACTTCATCTTATCTAGCTGTGCATTAAACTTGTTATATAAGCGCAGAGTAATATCCGCATCTTCAGCTGCATAAGGCGAAGCTGTCTCAAGCGGAACCTTATCAAAGGTTATTTGCTTCTTGCCTGAACCAATAAGATCCCTAATCGGCGTGCAGGTATAACCGAGTATTGCAAGCGCTAATACATCCATACTATGGCTGGAACGATTGGAATCAATTATGTAACTTGCAATCATCGTGTCAAAGAATGGGCCAACAACTTTCACTTTGTGCTTACGAAAAACATTAAGATCGAATTTCAAATTGTGGAAGATCTTTGTGGTCTTCTTATCTTCAAGAAGTGGACGCAAGTGTTTTAGAACCGTTTCGGTATCGAGATGATCTTCAGGGTTCGGCGATCTTGTAGGAATGTAAAAACCTGTTCCTTCTTTGAGGGAAATTGATACGCCACAGAGATTTGCGCTTCGGGTTGAGAGGCTGTCGGTTTCGGTATCGATTGCGAAAATGCCCGCCTTTTTTGCATCTGTTAAAAGCTGTTTAAGAGCCTTAATTTCTCTTATTTGCCCGTAATTGTTGTTAATTGTTGATTTAGGTCTTTCTTGAACTGATGCGAACAATCCGCCTTCAAATTCGCTGGGTTTTTCCGCCGACTGCGCTTTTGAGCCCGCCAATTTTGCCAGTTCATCAAGATGGCGATTGAAACCTAACTCTCTAAATAACGATCCAACACCATTTACATCAAAGTTTGCTGGATCACATTCCGCTTGCTTTAGGTCCAACTTTACATCTAGCTCATACTTTAACGACACAAGTTGCTGGCTTAACGCGAGGATGTCACGCGATGCTTCTATATTTTCTCGTTTCTTGCCTTTGATTTCGGTAATGTGCGCTAATAGATTTTCAATTGAGCCGTACTTAACTATTAGTTGGCCCGCGGTCTTTGGGCCGATACCGGGCACACCCGGAATGTTGTCGGAAGTATCGCCCATGAGTGCTAAAATGTCGCGCACATGATGTGGCTTAACGCCTTCGGTTTTAAATAATTTCTCAGGCGAAACAAGTTCATCTTTGTGAATATCAAATAGCTCAACGCGATCAGTAATTAGCTGCGATAGATCCTTGTCGCGCGAGATGATGCGTATGTTTAGATCATCGTGATCTTCTTCAAGTTGGCGGGCCAGAGTTGCAATTACATCGTCCGCTTCAACGCTTTCCAAACCAAAGATCGGCACGTTTAGTAATTTCAATATTTCTAAACATCGATCGACCTGCGGATGAAAATCATCGGGGGCTTTTTCACGGTTAGCTTTATATTCCGGATAGATTTCACTGCGAAACGACTCACGATCTCCACTAACATCAATCGCAACCGCCAGATAGTCCGGCTTATAGTCTCTTAACAATTTAAGCAATATGCCCACAAACCCAAAGGTCATATTCGTCGGCTCTTTGGTAACCGGACTAGTCATGCCCGGGCGAATGGCATGATAAGCGCGAAAAAACTGTGCGTGCCCATCGATGAGGTATAGGGTTTTTGGTTTGTTAGTGTCTGTCGCCATAATTATGATGCATAGTAACGTGCATTGTTATATCAGGCGCTGCAGATATTATTCACCATTCATAAGTGGCACGGGCGTCTCGCCCGTGCATTGAGTTGTAGAAATTCCGCACGGGCGAGACGCCCGTTCCACTGAAGATTTAAGCTGATGCCTTAATGTTCTTCTCCGATCTTCGCCAACCACATTCAGAGCAGGGTGATGTAAAATCGCTTCGTAGGTCATACTAACATTTAGGACAAAGTCCTTTGTTCATGCGATCGATTGATCTTTGATGTCGATCAGGTAACCGTGCAAGCACAATAAACCCAATCCAGGATAGTAAAGCCATCCCTGCCCAGGCAGGGTGTTGATCTTTTGCTTTGGCATAATAAATGAACCCGATCATCAGCATGGTTAAGCCAGTCAGGGCTGCGATTGCACCAACATACACGGTCGCCTCACTTTCCCACACCATGAACATAATCGGCCCGACTATTTGCAAACACAAACCTGGCGCACCCCAATATAAACTTCGGCGATTGTATTTAGCAATCATGCTAGTTCCCTTCCATAACCACATTCCGGACAGCCGCTGGAATAATCCCCTCGGAGATCGTATGCACATTTAAGGCAACGGCCGCGCCTTCGCCTATTTGCGCGGGGAATGTAAATCCAACTTAAGAATGTCAATGCAATCAAAGCACAATAAAACAACACATTGATAAACATGCCTGCCCAAAGCACACGATTGGGCCATTGATAGCCGAATGCTTGGAACAATCCAGTATTGAATTGCTGCTGTGTTGCAAGTCCATGCAGTTCTTTCCATTGCTCGCCAGCTATCCACCGCACGGGCCATCCTAATTCCACGATGTCGATTGAATAACTATCATACTTAATGACTTTGGAAGCAGGATCATCGATAGGCTCCGACCACTCAATTTCAATCCATATAAGTGATCGACGAGTAATACCGAAGTAGTTATGCATTGTTGCTGTTGAGGGATCTAATGGCCAATCAGAATCGCGCCTACCCCGCCAAACCGCAAGTTCCTGTTGTCTTAAATCAACTATGCCATAATCATTGTCAATAGATGGCGCAGGCGGCCGTTCACCAAAGAACCAGAAACCAAGCGCGACCGCAATGTTAATTGCTGCTGCTGTAAATACAAGTAAAATGATTAGTATTATTTTGCGCTTCATTGGGGTATTCTACACAGTAAATGATGAAAACTCTTGGCCGCCAAGTTAGAATGTATTACTTAACAATTAACTGGTGATGTTCATCCGGGCGGAGCCCGGGGCTAATGGTTGGGAACCCCACATTCCGGGCAGACTTTGTGATCGGCGTGAGTATGTTTTAGTACTGCTCTCCTCAGTGGCACGGGCGTCTCGCCCGTGAGAGATTACAATAAATCAATGCACGGGCGAGACGCCCGTGCCACTGTTGAGTTCTTAATCGTTTGCCGCCCCACATTCCGGGCAGACTTTGTGGTCGGCGTGGCGGAGGTCGTAGCCGCACTTAAAACAGCGGCCACGCTTGCATCTAATTAGTATTCTGATGTAGAACGGCCCTAATGCCATGACAAACAATGCACTTCCATATAATGCGCTGTCAATAAATGCTCCAAACCAGATTGGGTGAATAGGTAAAAATTCGCACGGTGCATCTGTCCAAATTGATCTCAGTTTTATCGCGCCCGAGACCTTACTTGTGTTACCATCGGAGCGCAAAGAGTAACGCAGTGCAAGCATAGGCCAACCACGCGCTTCACTTTTAATGCTTGTCTTTTTCACTGGTTTGACTGGTGTGCCGTGAAACAAGTGATTCCAGCGCGGCAAGCCGACTTCTATTAGATCTTCTGGATCAACTGCAGCCAACCATGGATTGCGATCCGCATTAATTTTTAAGGGCTTAGTTTCTATTGTTAGCGCTCCCCTATCTTTGTAAAGTTCTGCGCGCCAAATGGTTTTGTCGTGTTCACACCAGACTTGCCGAGCATATAGCATCAACCCGTCCAGGCCGGGCGTTTTGTACTGTTCTACTTTAGCTGTAATAGTTAGCGACCAGGATACGATCAAAGTTGTGATCGCACCCAGTGTTAAGAAGACAATGCCCACCACTACCCATTTAATCATGATGGAATAATACCGCAGAAAAGCAGGCAGTAGTTAGAAAGAAAGTGCAAATCTCCCAAATCCTGATTGTGAGTAATTTAGCTTGGGTTTTTCGTCCCACATTCCGGGCAGGCTTTGTGGTCGGCGTGAGTCAGGTCGTAGCCGCATGTTTGGCAATGACCATACTTGTACTTCAGTCTTGTCTTATGTGCTACGGCAACGCTAATGCAAACTCGCCCTGCTGCATAGAGAATAAGTCCGATGACAAGGCCGTTTGCCCAGATTCCTATCCATAAAGTGCTTTCTTGGTATATATCTGGTTTTAGAACATCCTGTACATATTTTTCATCGTATCCATTTTTCTTAAAATACTCTGAGAGCATGGGACGCCAAAGATCCGCCTTTTCAGCCGAGTAATGCCCCTCAACAGGACTAAAAATTGATACATTAAGATAGCGTTGTGTAAACCTATTAGTTGGGAACATAGGGCTTTCATCATCATGTACAATTCGGGATGCGTAGAAGACGAGCCCGTTCCCATCACCAGATTGTTCGGCGATGTGTTGCTCATCACCTTCACCAACGATAGATAACATGATGGAATCGCTGTAATGAGGGTGATATTTTTCCAATGGAAAGATGGCATCGAGGACTATTCCAATCGGCATTGCGACTATGGCAAGAACCATGGCTCGGAACAATACAATATTGAATATCTGGGATGATCGCTGTATCACTACTTTATATTATGCCACGGATATGTTGCATTTCCAACCTCCTCAGTGGAACGGGCGTCTCGCCCGTGCGGAGGTAATTCCAATCACTGCACGGGCGAGACGCCCGTGCCACTGTTGAATTCTTAATCGTTTGCCCTCCCACATTCCGGGTAAAACCCGGGGCTAATGGGGGGATTTTATGAACGGTGTTGGTTGTGGAGATCGCGCATTACTTTTATGTATGCTTCGGTTGGCTCGCGGTCACGGCGTTTCATCATGGCCTTGGCGGTACTCAGGAATTTTTCGAACCTAAATGTTTGTTCACCACGATCGGTTAACCAGGCAAAGCGGCCTACAGCTCCCGGCGGCGCTGCTGTGGTGGCGATCATTGAGCCTGTACCGATTACTGTGCCGGTCATAATCCTGGTATTTATCGAAAACTTCACATGATCGCCAACAAACGCGCCTAGGAATGTTAACCCGGTCTTATGCACTGGTCCTTCCGGCGAAAGGCGCATGGCAACTTCGCTATAAGTATTAAGCAAATTCGAGTTGGTTGTGCCGGCGCCGAAATTCACCCATTTACCTATCCACGAATCGCCCAGGAAACCGAGATGGGCTTTGTTGGAATATCCCTGGAAGATTGTCCCCCCCACTTCCCCTCCAACTTTACACATAGGCCCTATTACCGTATTTGGCTTTATCAGCGCGCCATCAGTAATTGTGCTGCCTCGTCCAATAGAGCATGGCCCGCAGATTACAGCATTTGGTCGAATCACCGCTTGTTCGTGAATTGCTACTGGGCCAAGCTCGGCATCAAGCACGACGTTGGGTTTTATATCAGCATCACGATGCACTTCAACGGGGTGTTGGCCGATGATTGTTGTTTTGCCCGTTGGAACGACCGCATCTAACATTCTCACCATAGATAGGTCATAGGAAATTGTCTCATTAAGTACTGATAGGACATCCCAGGGATATTTATATAGCAGCCGTTTATCAAGCTCTTGAATCGAAACTCTTTCGTGCAGTTGATTAGTTTCAAGAAAATACTCAGCATCAGCTCGGCGTAGCATTGCTGCAACGATGTGCCCGGTAGCTTTTTCGATTGCTGCTTGACCTACTTCGAGTTTAAGCTGTGGATCAGGCATTGCCCATCGACCGTTGACGCAGTAAACAACTTCTTCTTTAGGTAAATGGTTAACCGGTGCATTTGCGCGCTCAGCGACCATCTCCTGCAATTTCTCAGGAACCCAATAACCCGCAAGTGTTTTAGGTTTATGCGCATCGATTCTGCCTGCGGTGGTTAACACCCCGGTTCGCACTTCAAAGGAAGCGCGCAAGTCGGTCATAGGAGCGAGTTGGCCCAGGCCATCGTCAAAGATGATCATGCGCGGCATATGTTGGCCTTACTTACTAGATCAACAACATCAAACAAAGTTGCAGCGGATTCTACCCCATCTAGCGCCAGGCCACGCCCCTACCTCGTATAAGGTTTGTTTGGAACTGCCACAGCGGTAATGAACGAGCTAGCACCCACCCAATTGGTACGCCCATTATGCCTGAATAGATCGCAGAAAAAAAGCGTCTCATAATTTCGTTGAAAGTCGATGTTTCCGCCCAATAAAGTGGGCCTTCAGGATACCACGACCTGACGATATACAGGGTGACGGTTATGACCATAGCTGAAAAGGCAAATAGCAAAGTCATGGCTCCGATGGTTAGCGCTCTTCTGCGAAAGACGGTTGAGCGCATTTGCAGGACAATATAGCAAGCAAAGACATACCCAAGTGTGTGCGGACCGATCAGGTGTAATGTTCGTGCGATTCCAACTGATAAGTCTGTGGAAAGATCAAGTAGTAAACCGAGAATCAGGCAAGCCCATAAAGCTGTGATCCTTGGCGCTGAAAGTGCGATAAATGTTGCTAGTATTGCGCACACACTGGGTTTTATATGAAGTATGTGCACGGTATCAACCAGGCCTACTTCAAAGACCATTGCTATGAGAGCGCATATTGCAAAGAACGCCCAACTCATTTTTCGCCCCCACCTTGGGTTAGTTCAATTTGTTCGATTTTTAAGGTAACCGAGTTTAAGTCAGCTGCAAGGTAATGCGGCCTAACTACTACAAGATTTCGAAGTGGATCATCATCCTTTGTAGAGATAGATTCAATTTCGCCAATCATCATACCTTGTGCAGCGTCTGGCCAGGAATAATCTGAAAGCTGCACGACATCACCTTTGTGTACATCTCTTGCGCGTTCTATTTCGCCTGTTAGTGTTCCATCACCCTGAGGATAAAGATCTACATGAGGCGCATCTGCAACGGAAGCTGCAACATCATCGGCTGAAAGCACAATGCCAGCCACCCATCCACTGGCGCGGTCTGTCATGGGAAGTAATTTTGACCCCAAACGTCCAACATCATCGGTGATTCTTCCGATTATGTGTACACCTCTATATACTGCGACGGTACCGGGAACTACACCTTCTCGCGTGCCAGCTTTTAGTCTAAGCAGGCCGCCCGCTCGTCCTGGGCTTCTGCCGGTTACTTGTGCAATAATTGGTGTGACAGTAACGCCACGGTGAAAACGAACTGCGTCTTGAAGTTGTCCGATTTCCTCTTGCAGCAGATCAATTTTAAGTTGAGCGGCTCTATAGAGTGCCAAAGTCTCATCGCGATCTTCGATGAGTTTTTGCACCTGCTCTGTTTCACCTGCAATTGGATCATCAATAGGTCGCAGCCAAGCTTTTATTCGTCCGCCAGCATCTTCAAATGGTGTTAAGGGGAGGTTAACGATACCAGCAAGATCGGTTGTCCAAGGTTGCAGCCAGCGGTTGGGAAGGACTGCAAGCATAGCTGTGACGCACAGCGCCAGGGCAAAGGCTTGCTTTGATGGAGACATCTTCCTGGCCATCTTGCGGCACCGTTGTAAAAAAGAAGCTGTCAGCTATCAGCATTCAGCTTTGAGCAATTAAGAGTCACCCATAATTGTAGCTTTACATCTCATCTAGATCAGACTCCATCGTTGCTTTCCATTCCTCCAGGTTTTCAAGATAGATGCTGGTTCCACGCGCAACCGCAGTAAGAGGTTCATCAGCAACTACTGCATCTATACCGGTTGCATTGGAGAGAATTACATCCATTCCTCTTAGAAGAGCTCCGCCACCAACTAGAGTAATACCATTGTCTACCAAATCCGCAGCCAACTCAGGCTCTGCACGTTCCAGGGTGCGCATTACGGTTTCAATGATTGCGCCTACTGGTTCTTGTAATGCTTCACGGACTTCTTCGCTGGTTACGACTGTCTTTCGTGGTAGGCCAGAGACATTATCTCGGCCACGAACGTCCATGGACATAGGTTCACCCACAGGTGCAGCGGAACCGATTTCGATCTTAATGCGTTCCGCGGTTTGCTCACCGATGGTGAGGTTATAGGTTTTCTTCATGTGATTCATTATGGCTTCGTCCATGTCGTCGCCGGCCACTCGCACCGACTCACAAATGGCTATATCAGCCAGAGACATGATTGCGACTTCTGTTGTACCGCCACCGATATCAACAATCATCGAAGCAGTAGGCTCAACGATAGGCAGCCCAGCACCGATACCAGCGGCCATAGGCTCTTCTACGAGATAGACCCTTCTAGCTCCTGCCCGTTCAGCGGAATCGAGTACCGCCCGTTTCTCCACGGCTGTGATGCCTGATGGGACAGCGATGACCACACGCGGGCCGAATATTCGGCTGCGTCCATTCACCTTGCGAATAAAGTAGCTGAGCATTGCCTCGGTTATCTCGAAATCGCTGATTACGCCGTCTTTGAGTGGGCGTATCGCACTTATCGAGCCGGGCGTTTTGCCAAGCATTTCCTTAGCAGACCAACCGACAGCATTGCCGTTATTTAACACACGGCTAGTGCCGCGCTTGACGGCTACGACTGAAGGTTCGTTGAGGACAATGCCTTCGCCTCGGACACATACGAGGGTATTACAAGTACCCAAGTCGATGCCCATGTCCACGCTGAACCATCCAAGGAGGTTCTCAAGAAACACCTACGGCAACTCCATTTGCCTAACGGCCGATTAAGCTCGGCCTAAAACATGCTCCGCACGAGTTGATCATCGACCAACAAGCGAACCGTGCGCCAATCATATGAAAACGCCACCCTTTTTGTGGGCGGCGATAAGGATTTGTTTAAAAAGAATGTTTAGGCTTGCTAGGAACTGCTAGAGTTGAAAAACACCATCATAAGTTGTTGATTAGTTGACGAGTTTAATCACACCACCGGGCGAGCTACCTTCTTCTGAGTGCTCGATATTCTTCATGGCCAACAAAGCTACGCCGGCTGCGAGTACCAAAAAGGCCACGCAAAGCATTCCTGTGTAGACATCAAGACTTCCACCTTTTCGTGCAACTGGAGCATTAAACTGGCTCATATTACTCTTCTCGCTTTCCTTGGTGGATAAAGGCTTTAGCCGTTTCCTGATCGAGTCATAACACGATCACCAGGCTGAACTTCGCCACGGTTTGGGATGTCTTGCAACTCAAGAATGCCTGTAGAACGATTGATATCAACCTCAATAATACGAAGAGTTGCTATGAAACTGCCACCACGTGCAACATTCATTACCCAACCTTTTTCTATACCATCGCGTGAACCAGCATTAATCACCGCCAAGGTCTGATCTTGGCCTCGCCTGACGTTAACGACTGTAGCGTCAAGATCGCTTAATGGGGGAGGAGGGATTTCGCCCTTTGTAATGAGAGTACCAAACTTCTGTTCATATGAAGAGACGTCTCGCACGGCCGTTGCCAATTCCGAACGAAGCTGCGAGAGTTCCTCTTGCAGGGCTCTACGTGCTGAAACAGCTACTTCGAGCTGTGCGTCTACATCTCTGAGTCTCTCATCAAGGTCAATTACACGCTTTGCGTCCGCCGCAGCATCGTTGCGGATGGTTCGGAGTTCTCCGACCAGATTATCAGTGAGCTTTTGGCTTGCTTGGACGCTGGAAGCCAAAACTGCCAGCCTGGCTTCGATGCTTGCCTGAAGCGTCTCGTTTCTAATAAGTTGGCTTTCAAGCTTACGAACATCAGCCTGCGATTGCTTCAAATCGTCGGAAAGGTCGCTGTTGTCATCAATAGCCGCTTGCAACGCCAGGTCCATACGGCTCTTGGCCGCAGCAGACGAAATCTGCTCTTCATGGAGACGCTTGGCGGAAGTAGCCTCCTTCAGGTCTGCCTGGGCATATTTGTCCTTGTAGTTCGCTTCGTTGTGGGCATAGGCCACGACTAGCGGTACTAGAAGTACAGAAAGCATTGAAACAAGCACGATAAAAATCTTGGTCAGGACATGCACGATCCAGATCCTCGCTATTTGGGCAGTTGCTGTTATTTTCCAGCTCCCAGGCGGATTAGCTCCTCCTGGCTACCGATATTCATGATGAGCGCTATCAGTTAAAAACGGTCCCACTGCCGTCTGCCGCGCATCAAATACACAACGGCTAACTTGCCTTGTACCTTGAGGTTCGATTCGTGTCAATAGTTTGATCGGTTCCTTAGATAGTTCGTTAGTACTGATCTAATCTGAGGATAGCTCCAGCTGCCGCGATCTGAACCAGTGGATGTGGATCCTGTAGTAAGGCCCCTAGCTTGGGTAATACCGCTGGATCACCCATTACACCCAAGGTTGAAGCAGCTTGAGCCCTCAATTGGAATAGCTCATTCTCCAAATACTCCATAGGAACCGACGTTTGCGCTAAACCAGAGCGGATTTTTGCTAAAGCCCAGGTCGCTGCCATGCGGATCTCCGCTGGACGCTTGGATTCATCTTCCCCTCGGGCAAGATTATTTAGGTCCGGTATCACTTGACCGTCTTTTAGGCGGCCACAAATCATGCATGCCAGTGCAGAAATTTCCCCTTGTTCGTTTGGCGCAAAAAGTGCTGCCCGAATCACGGTCATTTCTTCTTCGCGGCCAAGCTTCACAAGCGCTTCAGCCATTTGAAGATTGACCAGCTTGACACGAGCCAAAGGGATGCGTGGCATCGGCCTTCGCACTGCTCGCCGAATCATCTCAGCCGCAGATCTATCCCCCAGGTCTCCCAGAACCATTGCAGCATTGCCGCGAATCTCTGGCTTATTGCTCAAAATCATCACTGCTAGCGGGGTTAGGTCTACTTGGTGCCCACATCTGTGTAGTGCATAAATCGCAGCCGCTTGTACAGATTGGGATGGATCATGAAGAAGTGGCTCAGCTAAATGAGCAAGATGCTTCATCCTCAATTGGCCTATAGACATCGCAGCGGCGAATCGCACAGCGCGGTTGGGATCAACTAACGATTGGCGAACGAAAGGTTCAAAAACCTCCGGAGCTAGCTGCAGTGCTTCTAAGGCATTAAGTCTCAGTTCCGGATAATCCTTCTGCTCCATAGCTTGACGGAGCAGTTCGACTGCCGCTTCTCGCAGATCGTCTGATCGGACCTCGCCTGTTTCACTTGGACTGACAGCCAAGATTGGAGTGGCAATCGGTTTCGGCTGCAATGAATCTGATTTAGTTCCCCAGCGCTGATGATCCGGAGCGTCTACACAGCTAGTTAGAATAACTATTAAGCTAACTGCTGCTATTGGGATTGTTCTGTACCTGCTCATGCTTATTTTCCTTGCCTGGTAGGAAGCAAACTCCAGCCGCAAGCGACGATGGTGCCCACGAAACAGCACCAAGCCCACGAATCGCCTATTCGACCAAAGACAGTACTGCGTGAGTCGAGCAAAAGTTCAACCGCAAACCAGCCTTGAGTCTGAGACTTTGGGTATCGACTTTCAGTAGGCAAAGAAATCAATTTTCCACATGAATCTATGGCAACACTTTGGCCCGTATTGACGGCTCTTACCATGGGCACTCGATTCTCTATGCATCGAAAACGGGCGATCTGTGTGTGCTGATGTCGGCCTGCTATTGATGTGCCAAACCAACCATCATTACTGAGATTAATAAGCACATTCGCAGTTTTTTGCCCGCCTCGATAGACCATTTCTCGGCAAAGCCAGGCCACAGTATCCTCAAAGCAAATAGGGGTTGCGATAAGCACCGATTGGTTATAGGTATCTAAGCGCAACAATTTACTTTGTGGATTGCTGTCTAGATTGAACATCATCCCATCTGGCCCAAGGCTTAGGAGTTTTTGCTCCAGCCAAGGCCAACTCGAAATGTATGGCATAGTCTCGCCAAAGGGCGTCAGTACGCGCTTGTCGTATCGTTGCAGATCTGATTTGCCGCTAAGTAAATACGCTGAGTTGTAATGTTGATCCCATGTATAGCGGTCAGCAGTAACACCAAGTCCAAAATATGATGGGCTGCCAACTAATAGTGCGGTTTGAAGTTCATTTTCAAGCGACCAAAGTGCAGATAGATAATAATCACCCGGGGCCAGGTTCAAAGATCTTTGGAAATCGAGCGATTGTTTTTCGAAACCCTTTCCAGGGACCATGGTTTCTGGCCACACGATTAAATCGACATTTAGACCAGACCTGGTTGCTTGGGAGTGTCCTTTACGCGAGAGTGAAATAAACTCTGCAAAGTCGATCGGTTGCTGTTTAGTATCCCACCTGATTTTGTTGTCTTGTAAAAGGTTTGTTTGAATAGCAAGAACTACCGGGCCCGGCGAAAGTGTGTCTTGATTAACTCGCCAATAGCCGTATGAGATATTTGCGATATGGACAATTATCGTAAGACAGGCGAAAGTTACGGCAGATCGTTTTAGGGTTATTTGTTTTTTTGCCAGCAATAATCCAACTAGTGCGCCGCTTACCATAGCTGCAATAAAACTAATCCAATAAGCTCCGAATATATCCGCAGTCTGCGCAAGTACCGGCCACTCTATTAATGGATGAGCTAATAGATACCAAGGATAGCCATGAAAGATTATTTCGCCGCGCAAGCATTCGATGCCCACCCACAAGATAGGGATAACAATTGCTGGGGGAATTGCACTAAGTTTTCTGTGCTGGGTAATTTTTCTATAAAGCCAAACGAACAATACGGCAAAGCAAGATAGATATGCGGACAATGCCACAAACCCAAGTTCAGTTACGTTATAGATCCAACTGTTAATTGCCAGCCACATTCCCATTTGCACTATAAAAACTATTAGCAATGCTTTGGTTGTTGATCGTGCGTTTATTGCTAAAAACGCTAAGGGAAATAGTGATATGAAGCTAAGCGGCCATAGATTTAGTGGCGCAAATGAGGCTGCAAAAAGCGCAGCTTGACAAAGCGCCAGCGCAGTTGTCGTTTTCAGGCTATGGCAATACTTCTCTGATTGGGCGTCACTTGCCTGCATAGTCGATTATGCGGCTGATCTCTGTGCGCAATTCTTTACGATGTACCAGGCGATCAATAAAACCGCACTCTAAAAGGAATTCTGCGCGCTGAAAACCTTCGGGCAGTTCCTGTCTAATTGTTTGTTCAATTACGCGCGGTCCAGCAAATCCAATTAAGGCTTTAGGTTCAGCAAGGATTACATCTCCGAGCATGGCAAAGCTTGCAGTAACGCCACCGGTGGTAGGATCGGTGAGTACGGAGATGAACAGTCCATCTTGATCATCAAATCGCGCTAAGGCAGCAGAAACTTTCGCCATTTGCATTAGCGAAAATCCTGATTCCATCATACGTGCTCCGCCCGAACTACAGACGATAACCATTGGCAAGTTATTTTCACCTGCCTGTTCAATAGCTTGTGTGATTTTTTCACCTACGACCGACCCCATAGATCCGCCTAGGAAAGTAAAATCCATACAGGCAAGAATTACTTTTCTGCCCTTTATATATGCCATGCCGGTTTGTACTGCATCATTTTGTCCGGTCTTTTTCTGAGCAGCAGCGATGCGCTCGGGATAGCCTTTAAGATCGACAAATCCCAGTGGATCAACCGGTGCCATAGTAGTGTTAAATGGTTCAAAGCTATCCTTATCCACTAATTGCTTAACACGTTGCTGCCCCGAGACACGAAAGTGGTGCTGACATTTTGTGCAAACCCAAAGATTGTTTTCAACAGCTTTGCGGAACAACATTGCTGCACATTTCCCGCAACGAATCCATAGCCCTTCGGGTACACCTTTCTTGGCGTGAATCGGCTTGAGTTCGCTGGTATCAATAGGGTGTGGACTAGGAGTTTGTGTCATGAGTTCTTAAGGTTTTTCTTTGCTACAAGTAATGCAAAGCAGATCAGGAACTTACTTTCTGGACAGTCGTAGCAGCTTCCTCCAACCAACTGACAATTTCACTATTAAGCGCGTATCGCTCAATTTGCGGACGGGCTTTTACTATATCCCAAAGCGAGGTAACAGATCGATCGCATAGCCAACATCGCATAAATCCCAGTGCTAATGGCCTTAAAACAATTACAGGATGATCAGATTTACTACGTTTTAGTATTTTTGAACAAGCTTCAAATATTCTTGCACGCGCATCTACTAATGGCTCACCTTCTGGCGGTGAAAGTGAAAGCGGATCCTCAAGCCACTGTTTGTGACGCCTGGGAAATCGATCCGCAAAATCCTTTTCAGTTAACCCATCAATAAGCCCTAAATCAGGTTCGCATAACTCCTCAATCAATTTTGTTTTAGAGCCAGAAGCATCGGCGATGATGTGTGCTGTATCCGTACTAGATTCATCTGATGAATGGTAAATCGCACCTAAACTTTTTGGCTTAATTGCTGACGCAATTGCGCTAATCGATGCTCGGCCAGTTGAGCTCAGCGGCAGATCCGTTGCGCCATGCACACGATCATCCGCTTCCCATGCAGTTTGGCCGCAACCGATCAATGTCAGCAGAATGTCATTTCGCTCAGCCATGAATTACCTTTGCGTAAGCGCCTTTGAAAGACCTCGAATCGATTCTATCGATTCAGCATAATCACTTGTATCAAAGATACCAGAACCCGCAACAAGTATATCGCAACCAGCTTCACGACAATCTGCTGATGTCTTGCTGCTAACACCACCATCCATTTGCAATCTTTGATTATCTCGCAAAAGGGGTTTGATCATTCGCACTGTATCAAGAGCGCCAGTGATAAACGATTGTCCGGAAAAGCCAGGATTAACACTCATCACCAGTACTAGATCAACATGTTCAATAAACTGCATAATAGTGCTTACATTTGTATCAGGGTTTAGCGCGAGACCGGCTGTCATATCTTGTTTGCGAATTTCCTGCACCAATGAAAGTACATCCCCTGCCGCTTCTATATGAAACGTAATGTGATCAGCGCCAGCATTTGCGAAGTGTTCTACGAACATGCTTGGGTCGCTCACCATTAGATGCACATCCAACATTGCATCAGGTAGTGCATTATGTAAAGATCGACAAAGTGCAGGACCTAGCGTCAAGTTTGGCGCAAAGTGGCCATCCATTACATCTACATGCAGCAAATCCGCACCTGCGTCCAAGGCCGCCTCGGCATCATCCGCTAGATGTGCAAAATCGGCAGAAAGGATCGAAGCGCCAACAAGCGGAAGTCGCTGGGGATTTGTGATGAGACTCTTGCTAGACATAGGCTACTTGGTATTACAATCAAATTGTAAGCACGGCACCACATGGTGTGGTGCCGCGCAATATATCCTATTTGAAAAAATTT
This sequence comes from Planctomycetota bacterium, assembly GCA_022574595.1. GTDB lineage: Bacteria > Planctomycetota > Phycisphaerae > Phycisphaerales > SM1A02 > JACZRS01. Next base: position 78,875 of record JACZRS010000004.1, read on the forward strand.
GCAGTTTCGATATTAGTTGGATTTGATACTAATCGAAGCTGACCGTTTTGCAGCTTGTTGATAGGTATCTAGCACACGTTTGTATTCTGGTTTGTGCCTTGTATCAGCAATGAAGTAGGCATCTGTTTGTAAGTCTATTGCCTTTTTGAGTTCCTGCCTATGAAAATGTACAAGCGCCAAAGTACTAAGTGCAACGGGATTTTTATCACCTGCCACCCTTAGTGATGCTTTAGCTGCATCTAGCGCAATATCCAAATCACGAAGGTCTTTGTCAGGATTAGTTGAATATTTGGGATTTAAAGTGATGTCCTTAGCCAGCATCTGCAAGGCACCTGCATCGGAGCCATACATCTTCCTGATCATTTCATCTTCCGCATAGTCATATGCCTTCTCTTGGTCATCCATATCAACCAAAAGCATTTCCAGTTTCTCAATTGCTACTTCAGCGAAAACACGGTTGCTAAGCGCAATTACTTCATCATATTGTATTTTGGCCATACGCCAGTTCTTGACTTTACGATTGCGCCTTGCCGCATCGAGAAGAGGTTTAGCCTGTTTCATAAGTTTGGGGTTATATCGACCTTTCATTACTTTAGCAATAACTGAATCAAACTTATCTTCCAGTGGGTTGCCAATAAAAACAATCTTTCCCTTGCGATCTACAATGAAAGCTGCGGGAATACCTTTAAGCCCAGCACGTGAGAACCATGCGCGCTTGGTTCCTTTGCGTCGGTCAACCACAACTCGGTAATTCATCTTCTTACCTTGTGCTTTGACGAATTTACGGACAACGCTCTCTTCTTCATCGCTAACACCGATGATTACTAAGTCATCGCCATAGTTTTCTTGTAACTCTGTTAGATGGGGAATTGATTTCCTGCAGGGTGCACACCAAGTTGCCCAAAATTCAACCACGAAGACCTTGCCAGATTCAATAGAAATCTTATCGCCTTTGACCCATGTTGCTATATCCAGCCCGGGAGCTGAATCCCCAACCTTAAGTTTTTGTCTTTGGCCAAATGCTGTGCTTGCGATAGTGAGGCACAAAGCTACGGTTAGAATATGACGAAATTTCATGTGGACTCCCTTTATGTTGAGTCAACCCATTGTACGAATTTGCATTATACCTACTTATTAGCAACTCCTGCTAACAAAACCTTATTGCCAAAACCCTCAAGAAGCTAGTAGAAGTTTACCCAAAGTCTATTTGTGGACACAATGTTCTACCAAATCGCCTAGATATACGTAATATTGCCCCTTTTTATCCCTAGAAATGCACAAGCTAGGCCTTCTCAAGTAAATTAACGCTGGCAAACTCTTTTCCTTCAAGCATTTGCAGACTTGCCCCGCCTCCAGTTGAAATATGCGAAAATCGCTCCGCAAGGCCGAATTCATCTACTGCAGCTGCTGTTTCACCCCCTCCGATGATGCTGACAGCCCCTGAGTCGGTTGCCTGAGCTATTGCCTCAGCAATCTGTTTTGTTCCCACATCAAAAGGCTTGGTCTCAAAAACGCCCATTGGGCCGTTCCAGAGAATTGTCTTGGCTTTTCGAATCTCCTCTACAAACTGCGAGACTGTTTCCGGCCCAATATCAAGGCCCATCCAGCCAGATTCAATCGAATCCTTACAAATTTTCATCGGTGTCATACGTGAAATCTGCTTTCCGCAAACATGATCATTGGGCAGTATTAGATCCGTTGGACTTGCTGCAGCTTCATCGATTATTTGTTGCGCTTGCTTGAGCATGCCTAGCTGAACCATACTCGAACCCATATCAAACCCCAGGGCTTTGAGCAATGTATACGACATGGCCCCACCCATGAGGATGGTGTCAACCTTACCCATGAGGTTGTGTAATACTCCAAGCTTATCTGATACTTTCGCTCCGCCAAGAACCGCAACAAATGGTTTCTTAGGCGACCTTAAAGTTTCAGACAGAAAACTCAATTCCTTATCCATTAACAATCCAGCAACTCGGGGTTTGCCACTCATAGCCTGTGGAACTGCTACCATAGATGCATCATTGCGGTGCGCGGTCCCAAAGGCATCGTTGCAATAGATATGCGCCAGCGCAGCTAATTTTGCAGCGAATTCTTTATCACCTTTTTTCTCGCCCGCATCGAATCGGAGATTTTCAAGAACAAGAACTTGGCCATCGCTTAATGCGGCTACCGCTTCAGTTGCTTGTGAACCTACACAATCATCAGGTACAAAACGCACTTTAGCGCCATCAAGCAATTGCCCAAGTCGATCTGCGATCGGCTTCAAGCTAAGCGACGGCTCGACACCCTTGCCTTCAGGACGACCCAGATGACTGATTAAAATTAATCTCCCGCCACGATCAATCACAGATTTAATGCTCGGCAAAGCCATACGGATTCGCAGATCATCTGTAATTTGTCCAGCATCATCGAGCGGGACATTAAAATCCACGCGCATAAGCACAGTGCTGGAAGCAACTTCCACGTGTTCAATGGTTTTCTTAGGCATGCAATCAGTTCCCTTTTGGGCATTATCTTATTCAGCAAATCTCACTCACCCAAACGGTAAAACACACTGATTAGGTAAGTAGCCCTACCACAATAGCAGATTTTACGAAATGATAAAAAAAGCCCACGGCATGGACCATGGGCTAAGGATATCGTAAGTAATCTAACTAGCCTAAAGGTTAGTTCATTCCGCGCTTAAATTGATTACAGGAATTCCAGTAGAATAATCAAGAGTTCGATCTCCAGAACCAGTGCATCCCTCGTATCGGATGCCGTCATCCAATCCTTCGGTTGCGGATCACCATCAAGCTTGGCGAGCAGGCTCAATAATTCATCTATCGCGCCAGCGAAATCGCCATTAGCAACAGCATTGGCAGCTGTATTCAGTTTGTTTGACATCGCGTTTCGACGGCCCTCGGCTGAGTTTGTATTAGGAGCGTCGATCAGCCCGATAGCGATTGCATCCACGATCAATGCAACATCGCGCAATTCCAGTTCAATTTCATCGCCTGGCACGCCTGGATCCAAAGTTGAGGGATCAATATCGTCTTGAATACCATCGCCATCCGTATCAGCGTTACAAGGATTGGTTCCCAAGAAGACTTCAAAGCCATCGAGAAGATTGTCGCCATCCGAATCTGGATTCAGCGGATCTGGACAATCCGAACCATCAGCAAGAGCAAGATCAACTTCAGTGCCGTCGAACAAGCCGTCGTTGTCTGTGGCAGGATCGTTCGGATCGGTGCCGAGTGCAGCTTCCTCAACATCGGTTAACCCGTCGCCGTCGGAGTCGGTGCAGGCTGCGCCTGTGAGTCCGGAAACGTGGATCTCAAACTCGGCAATACCTTCACGACCGGCAACGTCAAATACCATCAGCGTATATTCGCCGGTAAGCGGGAGCATGACAGAGATACGCGGATCCTGGAAAAGCCCACCTTCTCCATGTGGAATTCCGTTGTTATCATCCACACCGTCTATATATGGTCCCATTTGTGAACCACATAATGGGCCTCCGCTGCGATTGAAGGCTAAAATGCCAGTACTATCTGTAGTCGTCCCAAAGCAGATCTGCATGGCGGGATCAGCTATATCTGTGGTGCGATGCACCTCGATTATGAGATTGTCACCAGCCGTGCCGAAGAAGCTGTAGTACTCCCAAAGTGCCGGTTGAGTGAAGTTGCTGCGCTCCGTGGTACCTTGGATGCCGGTTTCATCGACGAAAGGAAACTGAGTGTTACATATTGTGCCTACATATGTCACTGGATCTGCCATAGCGTGCGCCGTCAGTGAGAAAGCAGCCAATACGGCTAGAGCGGGCGCCGAATTAGATTTACGTTTGATTTTCATTTGTTCCATTCCTCCACATTATGAGCTTAAAGCCCTGATTAAATACCTGCACCATTGCGATAGGAAATTGCAGGGTAATAAATTCATGCCTAACTAGCAAGCAAATTATTGATAGATAGTTTTGGGCTTGATTATGGCACTAGAATTGCCTAAAAGCATGCCAGGCAGATAGTTGAGATCGATATTCAACGGACAGTCTGTACGAAACAATCACACAATTACTGATCATCTTCTAAGCAAAAGCGATTCTTTAGCAGCTTATCTGGCCGCTCATGATTTCCAATTTTTCCGAAACACCCTCCACTGCTATGCACAAGGCTGTCTCGTTTTGTTGGAATCGGGACGGCTTTCTTGTTAGACCTAACATTGTTACACATGACAAGCGTTTGGCCGATTATTCTTGTGCTTGGACCAACTGCTGGCGGGAAGACTAAGTTTGCTATTGAGTTAGCGAAGAAACTTCCCGGTGGGGGTGAGTGTATCTGTGCAGATTCCATGCAGATATATCGCAAAATGGATATCGGTACGGCTAAACCAACATTAACAGAACAAGCGCAGGTGCCGCACCATCTGTTTGATTTAGTCGATGCTGATTATGAAGGATTTTCTGTCGATACCTGGCTTGAACTGGCTGAGCAAACCATTACAGAAATTCGCAAACGCAAACGCTACCCGATTATCGTGGGAGGAACAAACCTTTATATTCAGGCGCTATTGCAAGGCTTATTTGATGGACCTGAACCAGATTTGAATTTGCGCGCAGAGCTCGAAGCATTAGCAAGTGAAGAGTTGCGTGAGCGGCTCTTACTAATAGATCCACCTGCGGCTGAGCGAATTCACCTTAATGATCGCAAGCGAACAATTCGCGCCATTGAAGTCCACCAATTAACTGGCAAACGCATTAGTGATCTTCAGGAGCAATGGACAAGCGGACCAATTCGTAGCGATTTGTATATCATTGGCCTGGATTATGAGGTGCCAACCATTAATGGCCGCATTAATGCGCGGGTAAAAATAATGATGGATGAAGGCTTGGTGGATGAGGTAAAGCAGCTTGTTGAAGGGGCGGGACTGTCTCGCCAGGCGGCTGAAGCCTTGGGCTATCGTCAGATTCTGGACCATCTCTCAGGTAAGCTGAGTCTGGATGAAGCGGTCGAGCAAATGAAAATCCGCACTCGACGCTTTGCCAAGCAACAAAGAACCTGGCTTCGAAGATTTCGTTCTCACCCAAATTCGACCTGGTTAAATGCTAACGAGAAATCGCCACAATGGCTTGTAAATGAAGCACTTACATCTATTGCCTCCTCCTCCTATTTAGTGCCTTGATCATGTCTCAAAGGCGGGGAGCCTGTAAATGGTTCTTAACAATGGGTCTTGACAGGACCGAATACTTGCCCATACCGTCCCGCGACTGCTTCTGAGGGAGAAATTTATTCATCTGGTTCTTCTGACCGATACGCAAGGCGCTAATGGCTAAACGGAAAACTAAAACTAAGAAGAAGAGTAGCGGCCGTAAGAGTGCTGCTCCAAAGGACTTAACCGGCAAGCAATTGGTAATTGTCGAATCTCCCGCCAAGGCAAAGACTATCAATCGCTATCTCGGGCCGGATTATGTGGTCCAAGCTTCTGTCGGTCATATCCGCGATCTTCCCGCCAAGGCTGAAAAGGGCAGCAAGCAGCCGGTGCCTGGTGTGGATATAGCAAATCAATTCAAGCCCACTTATACGGTTCTTGCGGATAAGAAGAAAACTGTTAGCGATCTAAAGCGAGCCGCCAAGCAAGCAACGGAAATTTGGTTCGCAACTGACCTTGATCGAGAAGGCGAAGCCATAGCCTGGCATCTGGCGCAGGAACTTGGCATTGACCCATCCAAAGCCAAACGCGTCATCTTTAACGCAATTACTAAAAGTCAAATTCAACATGCGTTTGAAAATCCACAATCCATCGACATGTACAAAGTCAATGCACAACAAGCGCGGCGAATTCTCGATCGAATTGTCGGCTATCAAGTCTCACCATTATTATGGAAAAAAGTTGCGCGAGGACTAAGTGCCGGGCGCGTCCAATCCGTGGCAGTGCGCATGGTAGTTGAACGAGAACGCGAGATTCGCAGCTTTGTTCCTGATGAGAGTTGGCGATTGACAGCGCGATTAAGTATTGATCCTGCAGCTGCACCTGGGCTAGTGGATGTTTGGGATAAGTTCCAAGCCGAAACAGATGACAAAGGCAAAGGCCCGACCATCAAGCTACAAAACCAATGGCTTGCCAAACATAAATCTATCAAAACAGAGCTAGTTGAGGTCAACGGCAAAAGATTTGATATCAGCTGCAAAGCTGACAAGCCTAAAGATCTATCACAAGATGTAGAGCGAGCAGCGCAAGCGGCTGGACTAATAGATATTGAAATCAGTCAGGAGGAAGATCCAAATGGCAAAGGGCCTGCAAAGACCAAGCGCTTGCTTAGCGCCACGGTTGATCCCAGCGCGCGATATCAAGTGGATTCGATTCAAACTAAGCGCACCTCAAGCAGGCCCAACGCGCCATTTATTACTTCATCATTGCAAGCAACTGCTGCTTCATACTTGGGATTTGCTGCTGAGCGCACAATGCGACTTGCACAATCGCTTTATGAAGGAATAGAAGTTCCCGATGAAGGCCAGGTCGGTTTGATTACATATATGCGAACCGACTCCACGTTCATCAGTCCCGAAGCGATAACGGATGTGCGGCAATTAATTGTTGAAAACTACGGCGATGCATATTTACCCGACAAGCCAAACTACTTCACTAAGGCCAGCAAGAATAAAACGCAAGATGCCCACGAAGCCATAAGACCAGCCGATGTGCAGCGGCATCCTGATTATCTTGTTGGAGCGCTTAACCCAGATCAACTGAAGCTTTATCGCTTGATATGGACACGATTTGTTGGTTCACAGATGAACCCCGCCCAGTGGGATTCAACTGCTGTAACATTCAAGCGAAGTGATAAAGACACTGGCGCCATGTTGAGAACCACGGGGCGAGTCTTGGTTTTTGATGGTTTTTATAAAGCAACGGGCGTGCCGGTTTCAAGCGATGAACAAACATTGCCGGAGTTTGCGGAAAAAGATGAGCTTGCACCATTTTCCATGAACATGGATCAACTGTTCAGCTCCCCCTCACCTCGATTTAGCGAAGCGTCACTGATTAAGAGTCTGGAATCTGAAGGTATTGGTCGGCCATCTACCTACGCAGCAATCATTCGCGTGATTCAAGACCGCAATTATGTTGAGCAGATCGAACGGCGATTTTTCGCTACTGATCTTGGGGAAGTCGTAACAGATAAATTAATCGAAGGCTTCCCGCAGTTGATGGAAATCAGCTATACTCGGCAGCTAGAAGAGAAGCTCGACAAGATCGAGGAGCAGCACACCGACTGGACGACGATGTTGCAAGAGTTTTACGAGCCGTTTGCTATTGCGCTGGAAAATGCACACAAAACCATGGTACACGCCAAGGCGGAGATGCAGCCGGCGATTTATCAGTGTCCTAAATGTAGTAGCTCGACTTGCTATCGCTTTGGAAAGAACGGACGATTCCTTTCTTGTACTACTTATCCTGAGTGTGATTACGCAGCGCCTATTGACCGTGATGGTCGTCCCATGCTTCCAGAACGTGTGGACGTATCTTGTCCGGAAGATAATTCACCGATGGTAATGCGCTCGGGTCGTTTCGGGAAATTCCTGGCATCAGTAAATTACCCAGAAATTAAATGTGTAGTAAATCTTGACAAGAAGGGGCAAATCAAATATCCAGCTACGCCCCCTGTTTTAACAAGCCTGGAATGTCCAAAATGCGATAAGCCAATGAATCTTCGTCGAGGTAAACGTGGACCTTGGCTTGGTTGTTCGACTTTCCCAAAATGTAGAGGCAGGCAAGCCTGGACTAAGTTGGAAGATGATGTTCGAGCTAAACTTGAAGCGGAGTTAGAGGCTCACGAAAAACTCCATCCACAAGTGGTTGTGCGCACTCTTAAAGGCGAGATAATCCCGGAAGGGACACCAATTGCGGATCTAGTACTCCCAGGTGGTGTAGCGGAACTAGGAATTCATCCATCGGCAGACTTGCCCCGCGCTAAGACGGGGTGAACGATACATTGCACCGTCTTAACACTTGCTGACCTTCTAATCGCGTTCAATTGCTGGTTAGGTTGTTTTGCGAGTAGATCGTCTTCCTCCGGGGTAAAACAAGAGCAGAATGAAAAGACAACCAACACTACCCCACATTGGAATGCTGAAGAGTTGGGTGTAGTCGAGCCTCGTGAGCTCCTCACCTGCTTCGTTAAGAATCGGTAGGCCAGCATCGTCGAGCACATTGTTGGTGGCCCACCGGCCGACAATACTGGTGGCAAACCAACTTCCCACGATGATCCCAAGTCCGACAATCACGAGATTGAACAAGTTCTGCGCCGAAGCTCGAATATCCGCCTTCGTCTCTTCATCCACAACCATAAACGCAACGAAGATGAAGCAGCCGAAACACAATCCGTGCAGTGCGACGCCCAGCAACACCACTGACATGTAGTCGGCCGCATAAGCAAACAGCGCCATTCGCGCCGCGTAAGCGACGATCCCCACCGCAAGCAACGTTTTGCGCGATATTCGCTTCGCAACGAGCGGGATCAGGGCAAGGACCGCGATCTCAGACATCTGCCCAATCGTCATCAACCCTCCGCCACCGACGCCAAGGATGTTGTTGATCCAGCCCGTTGCAGACTGGGCTGCGGCGCTTTGACGTTGCAATTCGCTCAGGAATTCGCTCGTGTGAACGAAGTAGAACTGATGGATCACGCTGATAGGAATCGCAAGCAGAAACAAAGTAACCAGCGGCTGGCGACGAACTTCCTTGATCGCCTCTAACGTCGCGTTGGCCGCGCGAACGTTTTTCGTGGGCGGCGTGTGAGGTAACGTCAAGCAATACAAACCCATCAGAAGTCCAAGGATCGCGCTCAGGCGGAACGCATCGGCGCGGCCGGCATCCTGCGCTGCCTTGATCAACGCGTCGGTACCCTCCGGCGTATGGTTCACAAGCAACCAGTGCCCCATGGCGATACCCGCAACGATCCACCCGATCGTTCCCCACAAGCGGATGGGACCGAACTGCTTGTCGCGATCGGTCAGATGGTGAAAGCAAAGCGAATTCGTCAGCGCCAGCGTTGGGGCATACACAAGTCCGTACAACAATGACAAGCTAAGAAAAAGTCCAAAGCCCTCGGTACTGGCAAGCAGCCACACAAGCACCGCACCCAGTAGATGGTTGACGGCGAGAAACTTTTCTGTAGCGAAGTATCGATCGGCAACCTGACCTGCAATGAACGGTCCCAAGATTGCACCCACCGCTCCAGCCGCCAGGATCATCCCGACTTGGTCAAGCGAGAAGCCGCGATGTCCCAGTAGATATGGATAGAGCAACGGCAACCATGCGCCCCATATCGCGTACTGCAAGAACATCATTACAGATAGGCGGAAACCTGTGGCTTGAGATTGGCTGTTGCTTGGCATGATCGAGCGTCTCCTGGGGTAACCCATTTGTGAAGGCGATGATCATACTGTCACTTGAGGCACTGTGTGAAAGTGCACATTGAGCCAGCATCTATCAACTAAGAAATGTAATGATCTATCCTGTTTCTTTCTGCGGGGGGTTTTGGTCAGATTTGCTTTCAGCCTTGACGGTATTAAGACGGGTAAACAAACCTGGGTCAATCGGCATGTCGAACTTTACGCTCACTTCATGAAGGATCCCATCGACATGCCGACAGTTTACAATCTCACCACTTACAACAATAGGTTCTGTTGACAGAGCTGTAAGCTGAAGCGAGCATTTCGAACCTACATATAAAAAACCACCGTGAAGAAAAGCAATACCACCGGAAGATAGATTTCGTGGTGAAACTGATAGCCGAGTAATAACTCCACCAGGTTGCTCAACTACAATTGGAATATCACCTTTGCGGTAAGGATATCTAATGTTTGCTCTACGATTACTTTCCGTTTGAAGCTTATCACTTGCGATTTCTTGAGAATGGTCTAGTTGATTAAGTAACTGTTGACGTTCCGCATCACTTAAGCGAACGGTTTTTGTAAAAGGATCATTGCGGCTCATTGGTTACTCCAAACACAGAGGACAAGGTCAATTGTCGAGCGTTATAGTGCATCAATCGCTAGTCCTCATCTAACTGCACGAAAATTGACTCACGCACGGAACTTTTCATTTGTAGATGTTTCTTAAAACTTTCTTCCATCATTCACCTACATAAAGTCCGTCCATGCGATTGAATCTGCCATTAAACTAATTTGCTAATTGAGCCGTTTTGGCGAAGAGGCCGTGCCGAATTCGTACAAGTTAATCTTGCGCATATGGCGTTTAGTCTTCTAATCTGCCCCAGCGCATTATCAAGAGATTTGCAAACATCCATAGTTTTCAGCACATCGCGCGCTGCTGTAGTAGCAGCACCAAATCCATAGCCTGCTGCTGAACCCTGAATTGCTAGACACAATTCACGAACTGCGCATTGGTCCTCAGCTTCGGCTGCTCTTTCTAATTTGCGCGTCAGCCGCCTGGCTTGCTCAATAAAATCCATAATCATCTCAGTCATGCCCGGATCATCTTCAAGCGAGCTATAAATTGGATCCTCAATAGTAGTTTGCTCCAGCCACTCTGCAATAACAGTAATAAGAGCTTCCGGGCTGTATGGTTTTCCTATGATTTCGTTAGCTCCAGCTGAACGAGCATCAAGAAGGTGCTTTAAGTCATTATCCGCTGTTATCACAATAATGGGACACGTCACTCCGAATGAGCGCATTTGTTTTATCATGCGGGATGACTCTTGCTCTTTTAGATTTATGTCACACAAGATAATCCCAAAATCATTTTTACGGACTGCATCGAGAGCAGCACCTGGAGTTGCAGTAGCAGTAATTGCTACACCCGTGGCTTTTAGGTGATGAGCAAGAAGACGCCTATCTGTTGTTGAGCCATCAACAAGTAAGACAGAACCCCCAAGCGAAGGTAGATCTCTACCTGAAAGGGATCCGCCTGCTTCTTCTATTTGCTCCTCAGAGAGGATTTCATAAGGATTTATTTCTTCAAGGAAGCGAAGCCCAATCTCATGATGATGGGAACCAATATGCCGACAATGCATGACCACTGCAGAGAGAGCCATGGGCGAACCATCAGCACGTGCCAGCAGCAATCTACATTCAGTACCTGGGTGCAAATACCCCCCGTGGATTATGGATAATCCACTTACGGAAATATTGCGCGTGCAAACTAGGAACCTGCCGCTACCCCCTCCGGGGTGCTGAACCATCATTGCAATTTCGCCAGCTCGATATTCACAGCGTTTGTGGCGACGGCGCTCAGCCCCTTTAATACCTGTTGGGCTTTGATCCAGTCTGCAAAGAAGCTTGCTTTGCTCAGCACTATTTAAATGCAAATGATTGGTGAATTCCTCGCTCACCGAAATCCCTTTCCATAGAATGCGGTGTACCTTGGCATAATCGGCTTATCTAATACGAATTATCACAGTGCCTGCTTGATCGGGTATTTAGCCACTTTATAAAGCCCGGTCAAACCTTATTAACCAAACAGCTTGGCATGGGCTTGTGTTTTAGAACGCTAGCTGCCGATAACCACGCATTGGGTTATTCTGCTCGTACGTAGCTTTAACGTCTTGCCCGCCTTAGAATCTGCCTGCAATGACTAATCGCAGAACTACTAAACAGATAAACGTCGGAAATGATCGAACAGGTATTGTAGCAATCGGTGGCGATGCTCCGGTTTCCGTTCAATCTATGACCGCAGGCTATACCCATGACATAAATGCATGTGTTACTGAGATTAATCGACTGGCAGCAGCAGGTGCTGATCTTGTTCGCCTGGCGGTACCTGAAAGAAAAGATACCGCAGCATTGACTGAGATCCTTAATCAGACAACAGTACCAATCGTAGCTGATGTTCACTTTCACTTTAAGCGCGCCTTAGAATCAATTGATGCAGGCGTTCATAAAATCAGATTAAATCCAGGAAATATTTCAGATCGCGATCAAGTAAACAGCGTCATTGATGCATGCAAAGACGCAAAGATACCTATTCGTATTGGTGTCAATGAAGGATCAATTGTCGAACGAAAAGACAAGCAGCTGCGCATGAAGGAGTTGGGTAAGTTCTTTGCCCAACACAAGCAAGGGCATTTGATCGCGCTTATGATAGCAAAACTCGAAGAGTACTTGGACATTTTCAAAGAGCGTGATTTTGATGAAATTTGTATTAGCGCAAAGTCTATCGATCCCGCGCTGGTAATTGACATCTATACAGAAATCTCAAAGCGTTTTGATTATCCTCTTCATCTGGGTGTAACCCACGCAGGGCCAAAGGAAACAGGCACAATTCGCAGTGTGGTTGCGCTTGGCACTCTCTTATCAAATGGGATCGGCGACACTATTAGAATCAGCTACGCATCCGACCCTGTACTGGAAGTCGAAGATGCTCTTGAGATGCTTTACTGTCTGGGACTAAAAGAGCGGTGTGGAGCAGAATTGATCGCTTGCCCAACATGCGGAAGAATTCAGGTTGATTTATTTACGCTCGTTCAAGAAGTGCGCAAGACATTGGCTGACAACATTGTGCTTCCAATTAAAGTTGCGGTAATGGGATGTGTAGTTAATGGTCCCGGCGAAGCGGAGGGTTCTGATGTTGCGGTATTTGCAGGTGATCGAAGGGGCATCATCTATGTTCAAGGAGAACGGGTTGCCAATGTTCCAGAAGGAGAAATTCTCGACCGTCTTCTTAAGGAGTGCCTGACGCTGCAGGAAAGAATTAAGAGCGGCGATGCCAAACTTGGAGAAAAGAAAGTCAACATCATCCCCCCCGATCCGATTGGTGAACTCGGCAGTGGTATTGAAAAAATCGCATCAGGAAAAGTCGAAAAACTTACAATTGGTCAATCATAGATTTCGTGTAATATCTTAAACACTCCCTGGCTAAAGCTGGCTAAATTACTACAGTAAAATATGAGTCTATTTACGAAGCTAGACGTTGGCAGAGTGTTGATTGCAGTATTGCTTACAGTTTTCTTAAGCGCTGCTGGTTGCTCTGCGGATAAGCCTGCTAACCCATCGTTTGCCTTAACTTATAGCGATGCAAAAGTGGCACTCGCTCAAATGCGTAAAGATCCTAAACCACTTCATCGCCCACTAATCATAGCTGGCGGTTATCAAGATCCCGGACTAATCGCGCCTGGAATTGCAAGTGAATTTCGTAAACTAACAGGCGAAACTGATGGCATAATCAGCGTAACTTATTTCAGCATTTCAGGAACATTCGATTCTTGCAGTAAACGACTTGTCGATGCAGTGCAGCAGAAATACCCAAGTGACAATCCATCTGAAACAATAGAAGTTGACGTAGTAGGTTATTCAATGGGTGGTTTGGTAGCTCGACTTGCTGCCCACCCTAAAGATGGGAAAAGACGACTACGCATCAACCGTTTATTTACGATCAGTACACCTCACAGAGGAGCAAACCTTGCGGGGATGCCCACAGCCGACACAAGACAAATTGACATGCGGGCAGGCTCAGCGTTTCTGCAACTACTAGATCAGCAACTGCTCCAAGCAAACTACAAGCTATTCACTTACTCCAGATTAGGTGATTTGATCGTTGGAGTAGAAAACACCTCTCCACCCGGTGTGAATCCCTGGTGGGTTGCCAATCCGCCGTTTTCCCTTTCTCATGTAGCTGCATGTAAGGATCCTAGGATTCTTGCGGATATTGCCCGCAGAGTCCGAGGAGAAGCCCCATATGCCACAACTCCTGCTGCTCCTTTGCCTTCTGAGGAGGCTCAGAGACCCGAAAACCCTTAAGTTGACGTTTTTTGGAAAATTTACCGACTCCAAAGTAAGAACTTGGACGTAGAGTTGTATTGTCAGGCTAATATCTATTAGACGCTTAAGGTACACTAGGGCTCATTTCAGTGACAATGGGAATATCAATTTGGAGCAAGCAATGAAAAAGAACATTAACAGTGGTCGTGCGTTCACCATCGTTGAGCTATTGGTGGTCATAAGCATCATCGCAATATTACTTGCGTTACTCGCTCCTGCTCTTGGTGGCGTAATTCGAAGAAGCAAGAAATTCACTGAAACCAATGCCCTTAGAAACGTAGGCCAAGCGTGGATTCTTTATGCCAATTCCAATGCTGAATATGTACTTCCTGGTTACCTCGAACCGGAAATGCAAGGTACAAATCCAGGCGGTTGGGATGTGCAATATGAATATCCCTACGTTCCAGATCCAACTAATCCCAATAATCCACCAAACGTCATAATTGATCCAGACATTGCTGCTACATGGACATGGCGCTTAATGCCTTACCTGAGCTATAACCACGACATGATCCATGATCATACTGATGAGCCAGATAGATCCAGCATGAACATTCTTGAAGAAGCTGAGGCAATAGCGTTAGAACCAGGATTTGGCTACAACGCATTCTACGTTGGTGGTTGGTGGAAAGAGTACGATGTTGTTGGCCAAGATCAAAAAATTGTTCGCTATAGATTTTGGCAGGCAGCTGCTGACCTAGATGGTGATGACAATATCGATGATGATGAAAGAGCCAAGGTTGTTGTTCGCTCAATTGGACAATGCCGCCGCTCTACTGAAGTTGTTGTATTTTGCTCATCATCTAAGGTAGAACCTGGTGTCTACAAGAAGTGGGAAGACGATCAACCCGGCTCGCATTATGTTGTGCCTCCTTACCTGGCGCAAGAGCAACATTGGGGACGAGCAGGCGGCGGATCTGGCGGCATTGGTGGTAGTGGCGGTGGCGATACTACATTTAGCGCTGCCGCGGGCGACTTCTGGACGGTCGAAGCGTTCTTGCAAACATCGGTTCCAATCGGACGCTATACAAAATCATCTAACTTGCTTTACTTTGATGGCCACACTGCCAATCAAGCAGTGGGCGTTTTACTTGATATGCGCAACTGGATTGATATAGCGACAACTCGTGATTTTCGCCATAATGAGTAGATCAAATAGCGGCTAATACACAAGCAAGTTCTATTTATCATCACCAGTAGACGACTGGCCGAACTGTCTTTTTAGCTGCTGCTTAAATGAGCGCCGCATAATCCGAACCTGACTTGGTGGCAGAACTGACTTTGATAGATCAACCTGGATAGCGGTTATCCATTCCTGGGAAACAGCCTTGTACCCTAGCTGTGAATAAAGTCTTTCTTGCATATCCAGCATGTGGGCTGCACCATAAAAAACCGCAATTGATTTAACCTCGGGCTCACTTTCGCGCATTTTAAGAAGCTCATCAATAACAACTTGATTGCGCTGCCTTACTATTACTTCCTCAAATCCTTGACCAAGCTGCTTTAAACCCTGCTCAATAACAGTTTCATCCGCAAACAGATCTATAAGCACGATCTTGATCATGTCAGAAATCGCACCGTCCGCCCAATCATCAAGCCATTGTATTATCTTTAGCGCAGCGCCTGCAAGTTTCCCCTGCCAGGATGTGCCTGCTAGTGCGCCTTCTAATAGAGCAAAGTCTGAACCTTCTTCTTTTAATGCACGTTCAAGCTGATCGATGGTCATATCCGAGCATCGCCAATTCTCTTGCCCGTAATCTATAGATACCAGTTGATATTCCAGACCTAATGCTTTTGCCAGACTCTCTTGCAAATTGACCTCTTCGCCTTGCATTTCATCAGCTTCTGGCAACGAGGTTTGATCAAGTTTGATATCAGCATCTGATCCTTCGCCGCCTTCTTTGCCATCTGCCCCCAAACTCACGAGTGAGAATGTCTGTTGATCTTCAGGGCTTGTATAGGTCAATGTTTTACCCCAGGCATCAATTGCTGCCTTTGCCAGCCAATCTTCCAAACGAGGATCTTTGCTTCGAGCAAATTTAAGAAGCTCCGCTTTACTAGTAGGGTAGCGCCCATTGACAGTATGGTGCCTTGCAATAGCTTCAGCTACAAATTGCATGGCTTTTTCTGTGCTAGCGTGGCGGAGCTTGTCATCACTTCCCTTTGGGCCATCTCCGCCTGTTGGCATTACAGATTCGTAAAGCACAACTTCGTGCTTGTTTAACAACTCCTGCAAGCTTGTGTACAGTTCAGCTTCACCAATATGCGATACACCAACCAGCGAAATCTTTGGGCCAACGCCGTCTATTGGTTCAAATGTTCTTGCTGCAACTTCAAGAGTGATCAATCCCCCGGATTCTTCTACTACGCGCAGGTAGCCATCTGACAGATCATCTGACTTGGGAGTTTGTGGCTGAGTTTCCTGAGCTGTAGCAGTGGCAATAGATAAGCCCGCAGCAACTAAGCCAAGCCCTAAGCATGTTCTATTAGTTCTTGTGATCCTGCGTCTTAGCATTTTTCACTCCCTTGATTTGTTCTAGCGCTGCATGCGCTTATTGCTACTTGGAACTTCGTCATACTGAAGCACGCTCAGCAGCAAGGATTTTGTTAATTGGAGTCTTTGGCTCCGCAGCAGGGCTACTTCCACTTACAGTAGCAGCTAAACCTTGTTGGGCAGCCGCAATCAATGATTCCATCCGCCCTAGTGATCGCTCAACATGGGATTTGAAAATCATGTATGGAAATAGCGTTAGTAGGGCAATAACGAGGCCCATTGCCGTTGTCAGTAATGCTTCTGCAATTCCTATTGAAACCATTTGGGGGTCGGTTAGCGTTTGTTGGCCGCCTAACAGATTAAACGACTTAATGATCCCGATGACAGTACCGAGAATCCCAAGTAGTGGAGCTGCGGTGATTATCGTAGATAAAGATGTCATAAATCTGTCTATGCGCGGCCTCTGGCTCTCTACTGCCTCAATGGCCACAGCTTCGGTTGCTCCATGTTCAATAAGCTGCCTGCTCACATGATCGTAAACTGATCGATTATCTGGTACCAGTTTTTTTACTGTATTGAGGTTCCCAATTCGAAATGCCTTATTTAGCCTTGCCAGGTGCTTTACTTTACTAGCTCTATGCAGCGAAACCCAAAACCAGATTCGCTCTACTATGAGACAGAGACTCGTTACGCTCATGATTAGAAGGGGTATCATCACGATACCCCCCTTTTCGATCAGCATCGGCAAGTCTGTTTCTAGTCCTAACATCATTAAAATCATAGGCTTTTTGCCCTTGGAACATCAGCTTTACCCTGATGTCTCTGGTTCTGTACAATCTTCTTGCTGTGCATGCAATAATAGACCCAATTTGCGAGCCATCTATCCTTGAGGATCTGCGAGGCGAAATCGAGTCCGATCTATCCATGCGATTGGATGCCTTGACAGGCCCTAAGAGCCTACAAGATGCTATCAAGTATTCAGTCCTAAACGGCGGAAAGAGACTCAGACCTGCCTTAACCCTCCTTAGCTGCCAAGCAGCTGGTGGTGACAAATGCGATGCCCTGGCAGCTGGATCAGCACTGGAGCTAATACACAGCTTCAGCCTGGTCCATGATGATTTGCCTGCTATGGATGATGATAAGCTGCGTCGTGGTCAACCTACTCTCCATATCAAAACAGGTGAGGCTATGGCAATCCTTGCTGGTGATGCCATGATGTCACTGGCATTTCAGTGGATTACAGACCCGCAGCAAGATGTTTCTATAGGTAACCAACTGACTCAGGAATTGGCTGATGCAACCACGCGCATGATCGTGGGCCAGGTATATGACACTTTGGGTGGCTTTGCAGCAGATTCAACACCAGCACAGAAGCTGAAACTTACTCATCAGAATAAGACCGCAGCTTTGATACGGGCTGCTTGTCGTATGGGTGGAATTTGTGCTGATTCATCGGATGAGCAACTAAAAGCACTAACCACCTATGGGGAAGCGATTGGGCTGATGTTTCAAATAGTAGATGATCTGATTGATGTTACACAGAGTACGGAGCATGTAGGTAAGGCCACGGGTAAGGATCAGCAGGCTGGGAAACTCACATACCCGGGAGTATTTGGCCCAGATGAATCCAAAGCCCAGGTACTTCACCTGCGTAATGAGGCGAAAAAAGCTGTCATACCCCTAGGAGACTTGGCTCATCCATTAATTGAACTTTGCGATTATATGGCCGTACGTACCAAGTGAGGCTACGCTTACCTTTGATAGAGAGATAATTCTCTTGCAAGAAATCCAGGGCTTCTGTGACCTGTCCAGCCGAGGAATTGTCAAGATCCCGTAATATGTACTTTTTCTATATCTTTCATCGATAGAAGATCGGATGAAATGCAGCTGAAGATTCTCCCAGGCCTAACCGGGCCAGCTGACCTTAAAGCACTCTCGATCAACCAACTACCCGAGTTGGCTGCTGAGATTCGCCATGCCATCTGCGAACAGGTGATGCACACTGGTGGACATTTCGCACCAAACTTGGGCGTAGTCGAACTGACCATTGCTCTGCACTATGTGTTTGACTTCGCATGGGATCGGCTGCTCTTTGATGTTGGACATCAGTGCTATCCGCACAAATTGCTGACCGGTCGATACTCGATGCTGCCAACACTTCGCAAAACCGGAGGCATGGCTGGCTTCCCCGAACCACAAGAATCCGACTATGACCTGTTCTCGGTTGGTCATGCAGGAACTGCAATATCAACCGCAGTAGGAATGGCGCGAGGCGATCTGCTCAACAGCGAATCATTTGACCCACAAGATAATCCAGATGGGCGAAGAGTCGTCGCACTTGTTGGCGATGCATCAATAGTCAACGGCGTAGCCATGGAAGGGCTCAATAACGCTGGAACACTAAAGCGGCAATTGCTGGTGGTATTTAACGATAACGGAATGGCCATCGCTAACCCTCAAGGCGCACTCGCAGCCTACTTTGATCGAATACGTATAAACCCAGCTTACCGAAAAGTTAAACAAGCTGCTAAAGACGTAGTCCAACACCTGCCTGGTGGATCGATGATCGGTGAAATGTATCACCGTATGGGTGAAATCGCCAAAGACGCTATCGCAGAAGACGCTTGGTTTGAGAAATTTGGCTTGCTAACTGTTGGGCCCATTGATGGACACGATTTGCCCACGCTTATCGATATGCTGCTTGAGGTTAAGAACTTTGATAGGCCCATGGTTCTGCACGTTCATACAGTTAAAGGTAAGGGATACCGCTTTGCTGAGGGTGATGCGACAACTTTCCATTCACCTAAACCTTTTACAGTCCAAAACGGCTCAAAGCTAACCAGCGAAGGTTGCAAGGTCGAACTTGTTAGCTCAGGCAGATCATTTACATCTGCGTTTTCTGATGCGCTTTCAGATATAATGAAGGGCGATGACAAGGTTGTGACATGTACCGCAGCCATGTCAGATGGAACCGGACTAACAAAGATCATCAAGGATTTTCCCGAGCGCAGTTGGGATACTGGCATCTGCGAATCACATGCAATGGACATGATGGCTGGACTGGCAAAGACCGGTTTCCGTCCATTCTTTGCGGTTTACTCCACATTCCTTCAAAGAGCTTTTGACCAGGCGTTTCAAGAAGTAGCGTTGCAAGGCCTTGCAGTACGTTTATGTTTGGATCGAGCAGGTTTGGTCGGCGGCGATGGAGCCATACACCAAGGATTCTGTGACATAAGCCTCCTTAGAGTTTTTCCAAAATCTACACTAACCGCAGCAATGGACGAGCCAAGCCTTCGCGCTGCACTTGAGTTTATGCGGGAATATGAAGATGGCATAAGCTGTGTGCGCTATCCTCGCGATTCTGTCAGCGATTTATTTACTAACGAAGATTGCCCCCCATTTGAGCTGGGCAAGGCGCGGCCACTTCGAATTCATAAAAAGCCCGATGTAGCAATCCTTGGCTACGGAGTCATGGCTATCGAAGCAATCAAAGCCGTTGACATTCTCGACGGCGAGTATCGCGTTAATGTTTATGATGCAAGATTCGCTAAGCCGGTGGATACGCAGTTGATTGCATCATTAACCCAGCGCAACATTCCAATCATAACAGTCGAAGACCACGGCCTCGAAGGCGGCTTTGGTTCATGTGTGATAGATTCATGCCACGACCAGGGTATTGATACAAGTAATATCACCCGCTTGGGTATTCCCATGAGATGGATCTACCAAGGTGCACGTACTGACCAACTAGAAGAGTGTGGCCTTGATGCCCCAAGCATCGCTCGCACAATTCGCAAAGTGGTAGATACATCTGTCGCTGCCCCAATTATTACGGTTGAACCCAAGCACACCAAAGCAGCCGTAAGCAGCCACTCCGACATCACGTCCTAAATAATTACTAGTGAAGACCCGTTTAGCCGCGCCCCGACAGGGAAGCGTTTGAAGAAGGCATCATGGCATCATGGCATCAAGAAAACCCCCGTTTAGCCGGCGGGCTTGACCCGCTGTGAAATGTAAAAAACACGCCGCACCCGCAGCCATGGAACAGAATACAGCGAAAAAGACATCCCTTCCCGTAACCCCTCCGGCGCGTTAGGATGGTAGCATCAATTATCCGGGCAACTGTGGATCTAATAGGAGGCTGAGCAATGTTATTGAGATTGAAATCCGTTAAACAACTTGCTACGATCACGGTCCTCGTCTTCACGGCAACTGCGAACGCAACCATTTACAATGTCCCCGGCGACTATGCAACAATCCAGGAAGCCATTGCCGCAGTCAAGGACGGCGACGAAATCGTCGTCGCACCCGGCACTTACAACGAAGCGATCGACTTCCTAGGAAAACCAATCACGATAATCAGTTCCGGCGGTGCAGAAGTAACCACCATCGATGGAACCGGATTGAACACAAGCGTAGTTTCGTGCATCAATCTTGAAGGCGCAGATACTGTGCTGGAAGGATTCACAATAACCGGCGGCAATGCGCTCGACGGCGGCGGAATGTACAACCAGTTCAGCGATCCGACAGTGACCAGTTGCAGGTTCATTCAGAATGCCGCAATCTCCTGGGGTGGCGGAATGTACAACAGCTTCAGCGATCCGACGTTGTCTGACTGTGTTTTTTCTTCGAATAGTGCTGTACAAGGGGGTGGCATGGTGGTCTCAAATGAAAGCAACCCGACGATTTCCGATTGTACATTCAGCGGAAACACTGCCAGCGAATTTGGTGGCGGAATACGGTTTACAAAAGGATCCTACATAGTGACCAATTGCACTTTTGTCGAAAACATTGCCGAAGGCTTTCTTGGTGGCGGAGCCATTTGGGTTTTTGCCAACCAAGAGATTGATTTGACGGTGATCGATTCAAGCTTCATCGGGAATTCGGCCCCGTCTGGAAGGGGAGGGGCAATCCGAGCATCAACGTTGACCGCGTCCGGCTGTTCATTCATTGATAATAGTGCAGGTCTGTTAGGCGGTGCTTTGTATCTTAATGGAGATATTTTTGGGGCACCTGCGGGATCCTTTTGCTTATCCAATTGCTTGTTGGCCCAGAACGATGCCCTTTTCGGGGGCGGTATTTTTCATGAGTCCGAATTATCAATCCTCTCAGTAGCAAATTGCACTGTCACTAATAATACCGCAGGCATCGGAGGGGGAATCCTTACTGATGATTTGACAGTTCTATTCCTCGATAATTCGATATTATGGGATAACCAGCCGGAACAATTACTTAACGACGATATATCAGTGGTTATGGTGAGCTATTCGAACATACAGGGAGGTTGGCCCGGTCTGGGCAACATAAATGCTAATCCACTCTTTGTTGATCCGGACAACGATGACTACCGACTCGCAGCCACATCACCATGTATCGATGCTGCTAACAACAACGCAGTACCTAAGGGTATTGAAACAGACCTCGGCGGCGATCCCCGCTTCGTTGATGATCCGGATACGCCAGACACAGGTGTAGGAACTCCGCCTCTCGTTGACATGGGCGCGTATGAATTCCAACTTGTGGCTTGCCCGTGGGATCTTGATGGCGACGGCTCGGTCGGCATAAGCGATCTACTTCATTTATTTGGCAATTGGGGTTCTAATCCTGGCAACCCTGCTGATTTTGATAAGGATGGCTTCGTTAACACTAATGATCTGCTCATCCTCTTCGCAAACTGGGGACCGTGTCCCTAAGAAGAAGGCACTTGGCACTAAGCATTAGGCACTTGTGAAGATAATTAACTCCCCTTGACGCCAATGGATAGCAATCCATTGGGTTCTTTTGTAAAGGTACTAAAAGAAAAAAGCAAAGAAAAGACCCTCACCCTAGCCCTCTCCCAAGGGGAGAGGGGATAAGATAAGAGCGGTATTCTGATATCCTGTCGCGGCTTTGGGCAAATCAAGATTTGCTGCCTATCCTAACTTTTTTAATATGCTTAGTAAGAAATCTCCGCTTGAAGCGTCTTTTAAGCTTAATAGAGGATTTTTGAATATGAATGACACTGCCAATAAACCCATGATCGAAGCGATTGGGCTTTGTAAGAATTTCGGCGACTTCGCTGCGGTTAGGGATTTGTCCTTTTCCATCCCCAAGGGGCAAGTTGTGGCTTTTCTTGGTCCTAACGGAGCAGGAAAAAGCACAACCATGCGTTTGCTCACAGGTTATCTTGCACCATCCGCAGGCACAGCTAAAATCGCTGGTTTCGACATGGCAACTGACCGACTTGAGGGGGCTAAGCAACTAGGATATCTGCCAGAAAACGGCCCGCTTTATGATGACATGACCCCAAAATCATTACTTGAGTTCTTTGCCAACGCGCGGGGCATGACTCCAGCAAAACGTAAGGACCGCATAGATAAAGTCGTACAGCTTTGTCACCTTGAAGGTGTTACAGGTAAAGCAATTGGTAAACTCTCACGTGGTTACCGTCAACGAGTAGGCATGGCTCAGGTTCTCCTGCATGAACCGGATGTATTAATTCTTGATGAACCCACAGCCGGGCTTGATCCAAATCAGATTCGAGATGTGCGCGAAACCATCCGCAAGCTGGGGCGCAACAAGACTATCTTACTGTCAACCCATATTCTCCAAGAAGTAGAAGCCATGGCTGATCGACTCATTTTTATTGATGAAGGCAAACTTGTTTACGATGGAACGGTTGAGGAATTAAATAAGCAAGGCCAATCACTGGATGAACGCTTTGCGGACTTAACTACTTCTGCTGCATAATGATTATGTATTTTCCTGACATATTTGACTTTGAGGTCACTACATGAACACCAACGTGGTTTTAGCGATTTTCCGGCGCAACTTCGTCAGCTATTTCAGCTCACCTATCGGCTACGTATTTATTTGTGCTTTTGTTTTGCTAAGCGCCTTTGCTGCGTTTTGGCCCAACGACTTCTTTGCAGCGAATTTGGCGAACTTGCAGCAGCTTAACAATCGTCTGCCATGGATAATGCTGGTTTTTATCCCAGCGGTCACTATGGCAATTTGGACGCAGGAACGTGAGCGCGGCACCGATGAATTATTGCTTACACTTCCAGCTAAGGATCTGGAAATCGTTATTGGCAAATACCTGGCAGCACTATTTATCTTTACCGTCTCGCTGATTTTTTCGCTTTCAAATATCGGCATACTGATGGGGCTGGGCGATCCTGATCTTGGATTATTAGTAGCAAACTATATCGGCTACTGGTTTGTAGGCGCCGCCATGCTCTCGGTGGGAATGGTTGCATCATTTCTAACTAGAAATCTAACCGTCAGCTTCATTCTGGCCATGGCGTTTAATGCACCGCTGGTTTTCGCTTCCTATGCAGATGTGATTCATGGACGAGAATTAGCTTCGGTAATAAAGAGCCTGGGTGTCGCTGAACAATTCAGCGAAATGGGTCGCGGCGTTATATCGCTCTCCTCTGTAATCTTCTTTGTTTCGCTAATAGGCGTCATGCTCTACTTGAGTATGGTGCTTATACGCAAGCGACATTGGGCCAACCGTAATGCGGGCATGCCTATGGCGCTGCACTATGCAGTAAGAGTAATAGCACTTGCGGTAATGGCAATCGGCGTAAACGTTTTCGCATCTCGAATTGACATACGATTTGACGTTACTAGTGAACAGTTAAGCTCACTAAGCCCCAACACCCGCGATCTAATTGATCAGATCAATCCCGATCAGCCTGTATATATTGAAGCATATATCAGCTTGGAAGTACCTGAACGATTTGTTCAAACTCAGTTAACACTGATTTCATTACTAAATGAAATTGATGCAATGGCTGGAGATGATGTGATTGTGCGCATCAATTACACGGAGCTTTACAGTCAAGAAGCCCAGGAAGCGTTAGAGCAATTTGGCATCTCGCCGCGTACCGTTCCTGTGATGAGCGCAGGCCGAGCTTCTCAGGAGGTCATATTCCTGGGCGCTGCGTTTATGTCTGGTCTTGACAGGGTTATCGTGCCGTTCTTCGAGCCGGGCGTAAGGGTTGAATATGAAACTGTCAGGTCAATAGCCACGGTCAGCCAACAAACTCGAAAACGCATTGGCGTGCTTGTTACTGATGCGCAGCTATATGGCGGCTTTGATATGCAGAGTATGTCATCTCGCCCCGATCAACAAATCATTACCGAACTAAACAAGCAATACGAAACCGTGAGGATTGATGCAATCAAACCTATCCCAGATGATATTGACGTGCTGTTTGCGGTCCAGCCATCTACATTGCCCCAACAACAAATGAACAACTTTATCGATGCGGTTGCTAAGGGTATTCCTACCGCTATCTTTGAAGATCCCTTTCCTCGTGCAGATGCCAAAGTAGCTGCGACTAGCCAACGCCGTGTTCCCCCAGGCGGCAACAATCCGTTTCAGCAGCGTCCAGCGCCAGAGCCAAAGGGCGACATTAAACCGTTATGGGATATGCTGCAAATAGATTTTTTTGCTAGGCAGATCATTAAAGATGATTTTAATCCGCATCCGAGTTTTCCGAAACCTCGCGCTTTGCCGCCGGAATTTGTTTTTATTGGATATGGCTCGGGAACAGATGAGCCATTTTCTAACCAAAGTGCAATAACCAGTGGTTTGCAGGAAATGATGTTCCTGTTTACTTGCCCGATGAGGCATCGCGCTGATGCAACAACCAACTTCACACCTTTGCTGACGACCGGCAACCAAACCGGACTCGTCAATTTCGATGATATGCAACTCAGATCGTTCTTTGGTCCAGGTGGACTTAACCCTAATAGACGGGTGCAGTTGACCAAGGAATCATATACCATCGCAGCTCATATTCGTGGTCCAGTTGTTAGTTCCTCGCCTGGCGATTCTGAGACTAATCAACTAGCCCTCACTGAATTTAATGTCGTGGTAACTAGTGATATTGATCTTCTATATTCTGTATTCTTTAACTTGCGTGCCCAAGGCGATGCCAGCAACCAAGTATCTTTGAGTCTGGATAACATTACTTACGTGCTTAATGTTCTTGATGAACTGGCGGGGGATGATCGATTCATTGATATTAGAAAACGCAGACGAGTACATCGCGCCCTAACAGCTGTGGAAAGCAAGACCGAACAGGCGCGTGATGATGCCAGCGAAAAACGCGAACAATTTCAAGCTGAGTATGAAGAAAAACGCAATGAGGAGAGTCAGCGTTTAGATGCCCAGATCCAGGAACTTCAGAATCGAGAAGGAATAGACGTGCAGCAGATGGCTCTTGAAGTTCAGGCTATGATTCAAAATCGCGAAAAGAGATTATCCGCAACAACTGAGCGATTGCAGCGAGCTCGTGAAAAAGCCATTGATGGCATAGAGCGAGATCTGGCTATACATATCCGAGATGTGCAGCGTGGTTACAAGATATTTGCGGTTACAATCCCTCCCATTCCACCACTTGCAGTTGGTGTTGTAGTATATCTGCGCCGGCGAAAGATTGAACATATTGGTTCGCCTAAGCAGAGGTTGAAATCAAGTTGAGGATTTACTTACACTCCAATTAAGGAGTAATAGATTTATGAATGAGCAATCAAAAACTATAACTTTCATAGCAGTCGCAGCCGGCTTTGCCCTAATAGGGTGGTTCGCCAGACCAGCAACTCCTACGCGCGATCTACTGGATGACTCAGGCCAGGAGTTCTTTGCAAGTTTTACCGATCCGTTAGAGGCTGCCAGCCTTGAGATCATTGATTACGATGAAGATACATCCACACCGCGCGCATTTAAGGTTGCTCGCTACGAAGGGGTATGGTCCATTCCATCACATGAGAATTATGCTGCGGATGCTGAAAATCGTTTCGCTGAAGCTGCAACTTCGATGATGGGGTTAATAAAAGGCTCTAACATAAGCGATTCGCCTGCGGATCACGAAATGTATGGCGTAATCGATCCTCTTAATGCTCAAGCGGGCGCAATTGGAGTAGGCAAGCGCATCAAACTGGAAAGTGAAAGTAATGCGACCCTTGTCGATCTTATCGTTGGTAAAGAAGTCAAGGATCAGGCTGATTACCGATACGTCCGCCAACCGGGCAAGTCTCGTGTTTATCTTTGTGCTATTAAAACGGATAAGCTGACAACGAAATTTGAAGACTGGATCGAACGCGATTTACTTAAGCTCAATGCTAATAATATCTCACAGGTTGTTGTCAACGATTATTCGATTGATGAGATTAATCGTAGAATTGTTCAAGGCGATAGGCTTACCCTT
Source organism: Planctomycetota bacterium (assembly GCA_022574595.1). Lineage (GTDB taxonomy): Bacteria > Planctomycetota > Phycisphaerae > Phycisphaerales > SM1A02 > JACZRS01. The sequence continues at coordinate 105,331 of JACZRS010000004.1, forward strand.
AATTACAATAAAGAAGATCGCACCTGGGCGCTTGATGATCTTGCCGACAGTGAAGCATTAATTGACACCAAGATAACTGAGATGAAGAATGCCCTGAGCGGCCTGAAGATCGTAGATGTTTACCGCAAGCCAGAAGGTCTAAGTGCGGAATTGCGTGCAGATGATGCTATGGAGCTTGAGGGATCAGATGTAGCATCACTTAGCAAGCGGGGTTACTACATCATTGGAGGTCAATTGCTATCAAATAAGGGTGAAATGTATGTGCGCATGAATGATGGTGTGCAATATACGCTTCACTTTGGGGAGATCGCGCTTGGCTCGGGAAGTCCGGATGTTTCGGAAGAAACCTCTGATGATATTTCCGGGGGCGGGGGGGGAGCTAATCGTTATTTGTTTGTTACAGTTGGCTTTAATAAATCTTTACTACCCGAACCGGAGCTTGAGATTGTTCCTGATATTCCTGATGCTCTTTTAGATTCCCTTACGGCAAACGATGATTCGGACAACTCGCGCATAAAAATAGCCATGGCCGCGGCGCGTGAGAAAACCGAAGTAAGTAACTCAAAAAAATTGGCGGAATATGAAGAAAAACTCATAAGCGCTCAGGAGCGAGTAACAGAATTAAAGGAACACTTTGCGGACTGGTACTATGTGATTTCCGATTCGGTATTTGAGCAGATACGTCTAACGCGAAGTGATGTGGTTGAGATTGTTGCCGAAGAAAACGAGGATGACACAGACGGCTAACCCTGGACCTGACGCAGTGAGCGGCAGCGAACAAGGTCGAAGATCCGCCTATGGCGGGAAGGTCCGGGTCTCTTGCGCTCAACCTTAAAACCACTTACCATTGACACAAGTTCTGGCAACAACACTATCAGAACTACCAAAGATTATCGCATCGAGTAATGTCTCATCACTAAAACCCGCAAGTGATTGATGATCTAAATCCACCGCCACAAAATCCGCAAGACGGCCTGCTTCAATCTGCCCGGCATGTATTGCTAAGGAGTTAGCACCGTTGGTGGTTGCCATCTTCCAAAGTTCAATTGCGCAGTTGCCATTTTCATCAAGGCAAACACCTCGTTTTTCCCTTTTTAAACGCTGCACATACTCCATCCAGCGCATTTCTTCTATTAAAGAAATCCGAGCGTTGGAGTCTGTTCCGAGACATATCCGTCCATTGCTATTTAGATTTCCCGGGATATCTGCGATTCCATCACCTAGATTGGCTTCTGTTAACGGACAGATGCACACGTTACCGCCTGCGGCTAGAAACTCATCCATATCATCAGGATTGGTGTGCGTGCAATGAACCGCAGTAAATGCATCATCGATTTGCAATTTTTCATTAAGTAGCTGCATCGGTCGCTTGCTGTAATGCTTAATGCAATCTTCAATTTCTTTTCGCTGCTCTTCAATATGCATATGAAAAACGTGCTTGCGTTTTTTTGCTTCTTCATGCAAAGCGGCAATGTCATCAATATCAGCTGCGCGAATACTGTGCGCAACAACTCCCAGCGATTGAGTACTTTTATCAATTGTCGTTTCAAGTCGATCCATCTGCTCCCAGAACTTATCGAGTGTTGTTGAACCAAATCGTTCTTGTGCGTTTTCCAAGGGTTGGCCAAATCCGCCCGTTTTATAAAACACATTAAGCAGCACGATCCTGATACCAACATCACTCGCAGCATTAAGCACAACTTCATCAAACTTGTAACCAGCGCAACTTGCATCGTGATGTAAATAGTGAAACTCCCCCACCGTTGTTATGCCCGCAGTTAACATTTCACGAAACGCTTGAGCGGATAAATCATAAATTTGCTGCTCAGTAATTGTTTCAACGAGGCTGTACATCGCTTGCCGCCAAGTCCAAAAGTTACCTGCACCTTGCGGGAATGTTTCGCCTCGGCCGCGCAGTCCCCGCTGAAATGCGTGACTATGCGCATTAATCATCCCCGGCAAAAGAGCTTTACCCTTTAGCTGATTCGTTGGTGTGGCTTCACTTGTGCCAACACTTTCAATTAGCCCATCATCGCTGAGCGCAACTAAAACGTCCTTCTCAAAGTGCTTACCTGTCCACGTTAAATCTGCCTGGATTACTTGCTTTGCCATTAATTATCAATCTACACAAAACTGCTGAACAAGTTGCTCGAGCATGGGCTTTGCCTTATTAAACTCATCAATAGGAATAAATTCGTTTGGTTTATGCGCTACTTCAATCGCGCCCGGGCCAAATAATACACAATCAATACCTAGCAATGACAAGTGTCCAGCATCAGAAGCGAAAGTTACGCCAATGGTTTGATTTTGTTTTACTAAAGCACAAATAGATTTATAAATGTCCGCATCCTCACTAACACAAAACGAGGGACTATCGTTTAACACTTCAAACTCAAAATCGCAGCCAACTGCAGCTTCCTTGACAGTTTCCCTAATGCGTCCAACAAGATCTTCAGAATCCATCCAGGGCAGAACGCGAAGACCAAGTCCTATCTCACATAACTCAGGAATAACATTTATAGCTTGGCCGCCCATTACTGTTGTGACATTCAATCCAGGACCGGGAACTTCCTTAAAGTATTCACTTGTATCGCAGCGAAGTTCTTCAAATTCCTTCCGCAGTTTCGCAAGTGCATTAATGATCTTAGCTGCAGGTTCGATTGCGTTTTTTCCAAGGTGTGGTGAACCTGTGTGAGCGGGTTGGCCATGTACTGTTGCGCTCATCGCCAAATGTCCTTTGTGCATTCGTACCGCTTTAAGCGAAGTAGGCTCACCAATAATCGCATTGCGAGGCAACAATTTATCAGCTGGCCAATGCTTAATAAAATGTGCTGCACCTAATGTGCCCAATTCCTCATCAAATGAAAAAAGTAAAACAAGTGGTGAGGACAGTTTCTCAGGATCAATCTCAGCCAATAGATTAACTGCAAGCGCATCAAAGCCTTTCATATCGCAAGAGCCTCTGGCAAAATAATTCCCATCTCGCTCAGTAAGCTCAAAGGGATCGCTTTGCCACTCGTTCAGATCGCCTGCGGGCACTACATCAACATGGCCAGATAAAATCAAACCCGCTCGGCAATTCTCATCTACCTCAGTTGGTCCCGCCCATACCAACAGATTAGCCTTTGATCCATCATCATTGGCTAGCCGGATAACACTAACGCCCGGCCTCTCGAGATAATCACTAATAAAATCCACGATAGGCAGATTGCTGTTTACGGAAACCGAGTCGAAAGCGACGAGGCGCGCAAGTAGATCCTTATCGCTGAGTTTGCTGCTCATAGCCGGCCATAGTATCGACTGGCTTGAATGTTTGCGGAGAAAGGGAAATTGACCGCTGCAATTTAGCAGCTAGCATCGCTTTGAGATAATCCACTGGAGGAATCAAGGAATGGCTGCCAAGACGAAGGCAAAAACTAAATCTAGTTCTACTAAGAAGCGCCCAATTACGCCAGAGGATCTTCTTAAGTTTCATTTGCTCGCCAACCCGCAGATTTCGCCAAATGGTAAATCCATCGTGTTTGTTAAAAAGCACGTAGGCGACAAGAACAACTTCGTTTCCAACCTGTGGATAGTGGATACCGATGGCAAGAGTCAGCCTCGCCAATTTACTTCTGGAGAAAAAGATTCTCACCCACGTTGGTGTCCCAGCGGTGGATGTGTTGCTTTTATTAGTGGACGCGATAAACCCAAACCACAGATTTACACGATTAATGCAAGTGGTGGCGAAGCGGTTGCACTAACAACATTTGGTGAAGGTTCGCTCGGCACATTCAAATGGTCGCCTGATGGGTCAATGCTTGCAATAAGTTTTCGTATTCAAGATCCGCAATGGACAAGTGATGCTGAGAAAGAGCGAAAAGAAAAAGGCCTAAGCGATCCCCCACGCGTCTTGGATCACTATTGGTATCGTTTGGATGGGGATGGTTATTTTAACGCTCAGCGACATGAGCTTTATCTTTACGATTTTAATGCCGCCAAAGTAAGAAAGATCTACTCCAAAGATGCTCTAGGATTTTTCAGCTTTGATTTCTCACCTGATTCAAAGAAATTAGTGATCGGCACAAACACCGACAAGCGAGCGCTCCTAAAACCATGGAACGATGATCTTGTTGTGTTAAATATCGCATCAGGGAAAACCAGGAAAATTGCAAACCTGCCACGTGGACCGAAGGATGCAGTCAGTTGGTCTCCCGATGGGAAATGGATTGCCTACGCAGGACGCATTGGTGAGGAATCAACTTATAGCGTTGAAAATTTGGAGCTGTTTGTTTGCGATGCAAAGACAGGTAAAGCAAAAAGTCTAACAGCCAAGGAAGATTATTGCCTTATGGCAGTTGCGCTCACGGATACAGCTGAAGTTTCCTTCGGCCCGATCTTCAACTGGAGCCAGGATTCTAAACGCATCTATATGAAGTTGGGTTGGCAGGGTGAATCACACTTAGCATCTGTTGCTGTAAAAGGTGGAAAAATAGCGTTCCTTACTAAAGGGGCGGTTGATCAGGATATGGGCAATATCTCTGGTGACGGAAAACTAATAGCGATGACTACCGCTAATGCTACTAATCTCGCTGAGATATATGTAGGAAAAACAGGCACAAGCATAACAACAATACAACTAACCAATTTCAATAAGGAATTACTGAAAAAAACCCGGATTGCTTCAATCACTTCACACTGGATCAAGACGGATGATGGTACGAAGTTGCAGGTGTGGATTATGAAGCCGCCTAACTTCAAAGCCAATAAGAAATACCCAACAGTATTACAAATCCATGGCGGGCCACACGCTCAATACGGCGTGGGGTTCTTCCATGAATTTCAAGTTCTGGCAGCGGCTGGCTATGTTGTATTTTTCTCAAATCCGCGTGGAAGTAAAGGCTATGGCCGCGACCACACCGCTGCGATTAAGGGAAATTGGGGCAGTGCTGACTGGGTGGACATCCAGGCTGTGATGAAGTTCATGCAAGCCCAGAAGTTTGTTAACGCCAAACGCATGGGGATTATGGGTGGAAGTTATGGCGGATATATGACCAACTGGGCCATTGGTCACACAAACGATTTCGCAGGCGCCATTACTGATCGATGTGTTTCTAATTTAGTGAGTATGGGTGGTTCGAGCGATTTTATTGATCGGCCAGATGACTATTTCCCAGGTAATACTTGGGATCGGCCCGAGGCACGCTGGAATCAAAGCCCCCTAAAATACTTTGGCAATGTCAAAACGCCTACGCTGATTATCCATAGCGAAGGTGATCTGCGCTGCAATGTTGAGCAGGCGGAGCAGATACACGCAGCTTTAAGCATTAGGAATATCCCTACAAGATTCGTCCGCTACCCCAGAAGTACCTTCCACGGCCTGAGCAGATCGGGTCCGCCTGATTTACGCATACACCGATTACATCAAATCCTTGATTGGTGGAAACGTTACCTCTAGGATGGGCTATGAACGATTTTCAGAATGAAACAAAAGCCCCGGCTATACGTGATGGTAAGATCACCGAGATTGACCTGACCGATGATCGCGAGCAGGAGGCTATGGAACATATTCGAGGCATACTTCGCTATATTGGCGAAGACCCCAGCCGCGAGGGATTGCTGCGTACACCTCAGCGCGTTGTTAAAGCACTTGCTGAACAATTTCGAGGCTATAACCAGGATCCTCGTGAGTTACTAGGAAAAACCTTCAGCGAAGTTGAAGGCTATAACGAACTCGTCCTAATTAGCGATATCGAACTTTATAGCCACTGTGAACATCACATGGTTCCCTTTGTTGGTAAAGCGCACGTTGCGTATATCCCAAATGGCAAAATTGTTGGGCTTTCCAAGATTGCACGTGTAGTTGATGTCTTTGCTAAGCGTTTGCAAATTCAGGAAAAACTCACTGCACAAATCGCAGACACAATCTGGGATGTGTTAAAGCCACAAGGCGTAGCTGTGATATTGCAGTGTCAACACTTTTGCATGTGCTATCGCGGTGTGAAAAAGCCCGGCTCATGGACCACAACAAGCAAACTGCGCGGCTGCTTCTTGAACGACGACGCTTCACGATTGGAATTACTAACGCTTATAGGGATGAAGCGGGATATAGGGTAGAGAATAAATGTCACCCCCGACGCCCACGGATAGCAATCCGTAGGGTTCTTATAGACTTAGGCATCAAGGCATTATGGCATGTTTAGGCATATGGCTTGACCCTACGCCCAACCGCGCCCGCAGCGGGTCAAGCCCGCTGGCTAAACGAAGAGTTATCGCAGTTTTTCGAGAAGCTTCCAGCCGCTAGGTAATAGAGCCGCTGCCAGCATGATTTTTATTATTGCACCTGGAATGAATGGAAATAATCCTGCAACCAATACGTTTTTAGCACCTACGAAGAACTCCAGCCATAACAAACCGCAAGCAAAGATGGCGATTGTGCCAAGCGTCATTGCTGCAACTGTTGATAAGTACTTTCGATCCCAACCTCGCTCAGCCAATTTGCCGACGATCATCGCTGCAATTACAAATCCGATTAGAAATCCAACGGTTGGCCCTGCAAAGTAAGCTAAGCCCGCAGTTGGTCCAGCGAAAACTGGTAGGCCTAACGCTCCTTCTCCGAGATACGCAAGCACCGTTACTGTTCCGCGCTTTGCACCGAATAGAGCTGCGATAAGCAGCACCGCAAACGTTTGAGCTGTTATTGGAACAGGCCACATTGGTATCTGTACCTTTGCGGAAACTGCAATCAATGCTGTGCCTGTTAGCACCAGGAGAATCTCGTACGCCCAGCGATAAGTAAAAGTGCGTGGCTTACAAATATCCGCATACGTTAATGCACCATCAATTCGCATAAGATTATTCCTGCTCTGCTTTTAGTTTGATTAGACAGTCAATTAGTTTATCTAAATGTTCGGTCTCGTGCGCTGCTGAGATTTGTACACGCAAACGGGCAGTCCCTTCAGGAACTACCGGGAAACCAAAACCTATCACATATACGCCCAATTCAAGTAATCGCTTACTCATGGCAATTGCCTTGGCGGTATCGTGAACAATGATCGGGCAAATTGCGGTTGGTGATTCGAGAACTTCAAAGCCAGCTTCACTGATTCCTTTGCGCGCATAAGCAACATTATCTCTCAGCTTCTGCACACGCTGCGGCTCGTTCATCAAAATCTCGATGGCTTTATTTGCTGAACAAGCGACAGTGACTGGTAGAGCATTAGTAAATAATGTCGGCCTTGCACGCTGCACGATCATTTCCATTCCACGTTTGGAGCCAGCCAGATATCCACCTGCACCGCCACCGAGGGCTTTACCTAATGTGCCTGTATAAAAGTCTATATCTTTACCTGCCATGCCGTAGTGTTCGTGAGTGCCACGACCGGTTTCACCCATGACTCCGGTTCCATGCGAATCATCGACAGCGAGCATCGCACCATATTCATCACATAACTCTTTAATCTCAGGAAGCTTTGCAATATCGCCTTCCATGGAAAATACGCCATCGGTAACAACCCACATCACGCCGTTGACTAATGGATTTTTTGTAGCTTTTTCTAGTGCTTCTCGAAGCGATCCCATATTGCTGTGTTTATAGACGGTTTTTTGCACGCCTTTTTTTATTACTGTCGCTAATCGCATCGAGTCAATAATGCATGCGTGGTTAAGCTCATCAGAAATAATAATATCTCCCGGCTCACAAAGCGTTGGAAATAGAGCTTCGGTAGCAGTCCAACATGATACGAATGTGTACGCAGCTTCAACATCGAGGAATTTAGCGATAGTTTTTTCCAGTTGCTGGTGCGGCTCGAATGTCCCACATATAAACCTTACCGATGCTGTACCCGCACCATATTTTTCAATTCCCTCAATACCAGCTTTGACCACTTCAGGATGATTCGCAAGCCCCAAATAATTGTTAGAACAAAAACAACCGACTTCACCATAACCGCGCAGCTTAGTCGTTGCGTCCATCGGTCCTTCGATCATTTGCAATTTTTTATATTGGCCAGTATCAACAAGATTCCTAAGCACTTCATCAGTGCGTTTAGCGAAAACTTCGCGTCCGGTAGTTTCTGTCGTGGTAGTCATAATCAATTTTCTCCAACAAACACATAATACCCCGTTTAGCGGGTGACGCGAAGCGTCCCTTCTTCACGCATACCGCTTCTTAATCCCCGGCACAACATATTCCTCAAACGCGCTTCGCAAATCATGCTTAGGCTCCCAACCCCAATCCTTACGGGCAGCTGAATCATCTACATCCGCCGGCCATGAATCTACTATGACTTGCCGTAGCTTGTCAGGTTCAAATGTAATTTCCGCACCCGGAAAATACTCGCGCACCAAATCCGCAATTTCTTCTGCTGATGCACTAAAACTCGAAATATTATAAACACATCGAGATAACGAACTTTCATCCGCAGCTGCGAGCTTGAGAATCGCATCCACTGCTTCGGGCATTGTCATAAACGGAATCCGAGTATCCGGCCTGACAAAGCACGCATAAGGTTTACCCTCCGCAGCTGCGTGAATCATCTCTGGCGCGTAATCACTTGTCCCGCCGGATGGAACTGTTTCAGTACTAATTAACCCAGGATAGCGCAGACAGCGAAAGTCCAATGTGTTTTCCATGCGATCTTTCGCAAGCTGTCGATAATGCCTTGCATAATATCGCCCCAAATTCTCACAGTATAGTTTATTGCAACCATACATGGTTATGGGTCTAGTATGTTCATCTTCCTTAACCGCATTAGCGGCTGTCTTTGATGCCAAATCACTAAGTCCATGAGCAGCAATTGAGCTAGGCATGAGAAATTTAACGCGCTGACCATGTGATCGCGCTTGATCTGCTGCGAGCCTTAGCAGATTGATCGTTCCCCCAACATTGACATCATGTGCAGCTTCGGGAGTAAATTCCGCCCGTGTACTTAATAATGCTGCCAGGTGATAAACCTCTGTGATCTCGAACATGGACTGCAAGCGTTCAACTAATGTGCTATCACAAATATCAGCAACAAAAGTTTCGCGGCAAAACTCACGCAGCTTTTTATCAATCTCACGGATATCTATCCCAACAAGATTGGTTCGACCAGCAACATGTAATGATGAGATTAGACCGTGACCAACCTCCCCACCCGCTCCGGTAATGAGCGTAGCGGCGTTGCGGCTTGAGCCGCGATCAACTGTTGATGTACCTGCTTTGGTCATAATTTAGCATTGTAGTACGAAAACTAATCGCTGGTTACCTCAGCAGTCTTGCGTAGCAGCTTCCCATCAAGCAGCAAACATACTAGACCGGATACCCCAAGCAGCGCAGCTGTAAGTCCGAATGTACGTGGTAAACCTAGGTTCAGCGTGCCAAGGCAATACTCTGCTAACAGTGGTCCAGCGGCTGCAACCATCCACGCCCCACCGAGCATAATGGCAGAGGCAAGACTTGTTCGATGCGGCAGAAGTCGCTGTGCTAGACTTAGTGTTGCAGGAATCATCGCTGCAAAGGCAATGCCTGCACAAACCGCAAGCGCATAGCCCATCCCAAGCGATGCTTTCCCAAATAAAGCAATAAGCGGCGCAAAGATCAGTGGGATTACAACCTGTGGCCACTTCTCTCGGCCTTGGCGCACTAAAGTTCCAGCAACTAAACCGCCTATCGCCATACCTAATACCAGTAACGCATTAGCGGTTGCTGCGATCTTTCCACCTTGTGCTGCAATCTGATCAGCTTGGTAAGTTGGGAAAGCAATCACAGCGTGCGCTTCTGCCCAGCGCACAAATAAATACAATAAAGCCATGTTCACCGTAAAACGAAGTGAACTCGCAACATAAAGCACTGCAATCATCCACCAGCGCTTGCTAACTTCACCATCTTCAAATCGAATCAGATGATGCTGGTGATGCCGGTGAGGAACTCGCCGAATCATTAGATGTAATGCACCAGCGAATACCAATGCTGGGACAACGGCAAATCGAAGTGCATCAAACCCAGCATCACCCTTGACTGCTATTGTCCTAGAGATCAATGATCCTAGAATACCACCAAGCATGCCCGCAACGAAAAAGATGCTTATGCCAATCGATCGTTTTCGTTTATTAAGTTGCTCAGAAAGCTGGCCAACGGTTGAAGCGGCGATTGGATGAAAAATCCCCACACCAATCATGCCTATGACGAAAATTACCACAAGCGTGGAGAAATTATCTGCATACCCAATGCTTGAAAGACAAATCGCAGCTATAGCAAGTCCCATTGCGCCAAACAAGCGTGAGTCCAAGCGATCACTTAGCCAGGCACTTATAGGTTGGCTCAGACCGGAGCTAAGCGAACCAATCCCAATCAGTCCCGCAGCTTGATTTGCTGTTAGGTCGCATCGAATTTGTAATACGCCGATCAATGGCGCTACAATCGCTGCAAATAGATCAACCACGGTATGCGAGCTAATAATCATCGCCAGCCTTGCCAGAACGGCGTTAGGCCTCGATTGTTCAGATTCAACTTGTTCAGCAACTGCTTGGATCATTGCAGCGAGTTTAGGCCCAGTTGGCTCTAGCAGCCATTGATAAGCAAATTTAGGCTGAGCTGTGCAATTGAATTCTCACATGAATCGAGACTAACCGCGTGATGTGCTACGCTTAAAGCAATGACAAGCTCAAATAAGTCAATCAATCTGTCAATTGTTGCAGCTGCTCATAACGAGGAGGAGAATCTCACAGCCCTCGTAGAGGAGATTGTTGCTGCAATCTCGCCTACCGATGATTCTTTTGAAATCATTATTGTTGATGATGGCTCAACCGATGGATCTGGCAAACTCTTAGAAAAATTGATGATCCAATATCCCCAGCTTCGATCTATCAAAATGCTCAACACACCGCCGGGAAAAGGTAATGGACAATCCGCAGCTTTCTACGCTGGCTTTCGCGCGGCCAATGGCAAATTAGTAATCCCGCTTGATGCAGACTTACAAAATGATCCTGCGGATATTCCTGCAATGGTAGAATTACTGCACAGTAGTAATGCGGATCTTATTCAAGGTGATCGGTCAGCGGATCGCCAAGACACATTTGTAAAAAGAGTGACATCAATCATCGGTAGAATGTCGCGCAAAGTTCTTCTTAAAGACTCTATCCGCGATACTGGCTGCTCCCTTCGTGTGATGAAGCGAGAAGTAGCCTTAGCTCTACCGCTTGAATTTAAGGGAATGCATCGGTTTATCCCAGGTACGGCAAGGCAGTTGGGATACACAGTAGTTGAAACACCAGTGCGTCACCGTCCACGAATTGCAGGCACTACTAAATATGGAATCGCAAATCGCGCAATCCCCGGTCTTATTGATTGCTTTGCAACACGCTGGATGCACAATCGCAGAAGGCCTACCGCTGCTAGCGAACTAGAAGCTGCATCTAGTAATCCCATCAAGCACAGACAGGAACCAACAAAACAAGAGGCTACCACATGATAGTTATTGAATCGATGTTGACATTGGCAACATCAGTGGGAGAAGGCGATTCACTTTTCGACCCCATCATCAAGATGTTCACATTTGATAGTCCTTTGGAGAAGTGGCTTTTATTTTTCGGGTTTCTTGGTCAAGCGGTTTTTTTTGGTCGCTGGATTGTGCAGTGGATCGCAACAGAGCGCAAAGGTGAATCCCACATGCCCGAGATGTTTTGGTGGTTCAGCCTGGTTGGTGCGGTGATGTTATTAATGTATTACATATTGCGCCTTGAACCAATCGGGATCATCGGCCAATGTGTTGGATGGACGGTCTACGCGCGCAATCTTTACCTGATAAAGACTAAGAAGAAGCGATCAAGCGAAAATCCATCACCTGAAGAAATCACCAACCCTTAATATATGAGAACGAAGCGGATCCTAGTTCGCCGCTAATTGAGAAATATATCCGGGTGACACGACCTAGGAGGTACCGCCTCTTGGATATGGTTTGGTTCTGCCTTCATAACTATCGATGAGTCCAAAGTTGGGCCCATATCCTGCCGATTTCCTCGATAAGCAGACCTATAGACTCAATAGAAGCTTATTAACTAATGTCCAACACAATTACAAAGCAAAATTCAGCATACCCCACCACTAGTTTGACAAGCGGGCTATGGATAGTTGCAGGCCTGGTGGGGATTATTACCGGCGTAACCCTGGTTATGAGTGATGAATTGCGCCACTTATCAACCCTGGGCGAGGCATCCATAGCCATAGGTGCTGGTTGCTTGACTATGCTGGCCTTTGCGCCCTGGCAGCAACTGAAAAAGCAGAAAGCTCTGCGTACTGAAATTCGCAAGCTTGCAAAAACCTTGCGCAAAATGAAAGAGGATCGAAGCTGGAACAATGTTAGATCGCTCCTTACTGATCGAACAGATGAACTTGGTGATTTGAGTCGAGCGGTTCATGATGCGCTTAGTGATTCTGCTGCTGCACAGATTAATGCTCGCTTGTTAAAGCGAACCATGGACGAATCAATCCGCAGAGAGACACATCGCGCTACCGGGCAATTAAGACGCGAAGCCAGCACTGATCCATTAACAGGTCTGGGTAACCGTCGAGCCTTAGAACATTTATTCGAAGAAATGTTTTCGCCTGGTAACGTTAAACATGAGCAAGTGGCAGCTTTACTTATCGATATTGATCAGTTTAAGAATATAAACGATCATCTGGGCCATGATGCAGGAGATCAATGCCTGATATTCTTAGCAAGTGTACTGCAATCAAGTTTGCGACAAGGTGATCATGCTCTGCGAATCGGAGGCGATGAGTTTATCGTACTGATGCCCGGCATATCCGTGCAGATCGCAGGCAATATCGCTCAACGTATCTCGAGCCTATACAGTCAAATGCCCTGGCCTCACCGCAAACTCAAACCGCCGACACTTAGCATCGGTGTTTCCTGTGCAAGGCCGGGTGAGTTGGTTGATTTAAGCGAGTTAATCCGCCGCGCTGATAATGCCATGTACGCCTCCAAACGCCAGGACAAGAATAAACCCAATACAAATTTTGGTCGCCGCGGCGCAGCATAAAGCCGCAACCACCGATCGCGTCAAGTATTGAAGTAATTGTTGATGACCCCGTTTAGCGGGAGACGCGCAGCGTCCCATCTTGGGGCAAGAATTACTGAAAATAAGAAAAGACAAGAACCCTCACCTCGCCACGGCGAGTCCTCCATAGGCGGATCTGCCTGAGGCATGATCGCCTATGGAGACCTAACCCTCTCCCAAGGGGAGAGGGGATAAGAAGGAGGCATTAGGTTGCTGTCTGGTGTGATTCGACTTGCATGAAGATCATTTGGCGGTAACGCTCGGAATCATTAAGCAATTGATGGTGAGAGCCTTGCGCTGTTATTTTTCCATCTTCAAGTAGTATGATGCGGTCGGCGTGGGTTATTGTGCTTAATCGATGTGCGATTACGAATGTAGTTCGGCCGGCCATGAGTGTTTGTAAACTCGCCTGGATAAGTCGTTCGTTTTCCGTATCTAAACTGCTGGTCGCTTCATCTAAAATCAATATGCGCGGGTCAGCCAGCATGGCTCTGGCGATGGCCAGGCGTTGGCGCTGCCCACCACTTAGGCGCACACCACGTTCTCCGATTATTGTGTCGTATCCGTTTTCAAGTTGTGAAACGAACTCATGTGCGTGTGCTAATTCCGCAACACGCTGAATATCGCTTATAGTTGCTCCACGTCGGGCATAGCCGATATTTTGTGCTACGGTCCCATCAAACAGGAAAATGTCCTGTTCAACAATTCCTAATAATCTTCTGTAGCTATCAACTTGAATGTCGCAAATATCTGTGCCATCTAATTTTATTACCCCATCACTTGGATCGTAAAAGCGCGCAATTAGATTGCAAAGAGTGGTTTTGCCTGAGCCACTGGGGCCTATGAATGCAATAAGTTCACCGGGCGAACCTTCAAGGCTTATGTCTTGAAGAACAAGTTTTTGTGATCCGGGATAAGCAAAGCTGACATTTTGTAGTGAAATTGAGCCAATTACCTTTGATGGGTTTACAAGAATAGCTCCGGGCTTAACAGGCATTTCTTGTGGTTCTTCAAGTAAGTCCAGAATGCGGTCAAGCCCCGCCAGGCCGTTTTGAAATTGCGTAGCGCTACCTGCAAGAGTTGCAACCGGTCCTAATAGCATCACCAGATAAGCTAAGAACATAACAAGGTCGCCGATTGAAATCGCACCGGCAAGAACGCGGGTTCCGCCGTACCACAATAGAGCTGCAGTTGCGCTGGGAATTAGTACCGCCCAGGTAGCGTCGACTGTGCGCGACCATTTCCATGTATATAGTTCTTGCCTGGCTAAAAAGTGATTGTGTTGTGTGTATCTAGTTGCTTCACTTCGTTGTCTGCCAAAGCTTCTTAGAACGCGCATACCCCCAAATGCTTCGGTTGCGTATGTGTCTATGTGTTGGCGTGTATTACGAGTATCTCGAAAAAGCGGGCGTATCCTTGCGATCCAGGTTTTGTGAGTAATGTAAACTGTTGGGAGGAGTATTAGTGAACCAATCAATAATCGCCAATCAACAAGCATTAGTATTATCAGCGACCCGGTAAGCTGAATGATCGCTCGCCAGGGGTTATAGATCATCCCGAAGACTAAATCTCCCACTGAACCCGCATCATCGCGAAGGATGCTGGTCAAGCCACCTGATTTAAGTTGGTATACGCGATGTAGAGGCAGCCTGACCGCATGTTCAAAGATCCTTCTGCGAATGTCTGCTTGAAGTCGCTTGGTAATTCTCGTTGTCTGCCAGCGTCCCCAAAGGCTGAAGCAAATTGCAATTAATGAAATCGCAATAATTCCAATTGCAACAGTTGCAAGGAGCTTGGGTTTTTCACTTGGCAAGTGCAGCGTATCGGTTAAAACGGGTGGGATGGCATTGTCAGATAGCACATAGTCGACAACAATCTTGGTTCCTGCTGGTGGGATGAGGTTCAGAAATGTTGCGATTGTTAAGGTCGCCAGGGCTTTGATCATTATTGATCTATACCTGCGCATCTGGCCAAGAAACTGTCCCAGTAGTTGGCGAAATGTTCGCAGCTTTGTAGAAGCACGCTTGGGTAAAGCAGAATCTATTGAGCCGTTTGCTTGAGCTTTTCCACTAATCTGTGAATTTAGGTCGTCCTTGTACTTTTCGTACCGGCGCCTGCTGGACCTGCTTGAAGAAACCATGCTCCCATGATAGGCAAATGCAGAGCTAAGGCGAGTTGATACAGTATGCTCGGATAGAGATATTTTTCTTGATTTTAGAATATCGATGAAGCTACTGTATATAGGTAGGCGTATCCCTTAACCAACAGGAGAATTCAATGCACAGACAATTATCTTTAAGAGCGATCGCATCATGCATGTGCATTGCTATTTGTTCAAATGTATATGCACAGGTTGCTCCTCTTAATCAAGAAATTGTACAGGTTAATATTGACTCTGGGATTGTCCAAAGCGATCCTGATCTGCGCAAAGTTATTTACCATGAAACGATTGTTGTACCCAATGCCACTTGGCTGAGGCTCATGTTTGATATGGCGGACCTTGGGAGAGAGCCTAGTGGAGGAATGCCTACGATTTTGAGAATTACTTCAATAGCAGATGGTGCTACACAGCATCATGTTTCGCAGACGCTCAAGCAGTGGGAAAACACTTCAGCCTATTTCAACGGCGATGAAGTGCTGGTAGAAGTCATTGCAGATCCAAAGGCAGCTGTAAGCCGTGTAAAGATTTCTTCTGTCTATGCTGGAGTTGCAGGCGGCGACCCCCTGGCTACGATCTGTGGCCCAACTGATGATCGCATTCCTTCTGATGACGCCCGAGTTGGACGTGCGCTCCCAATCGGCTGCACAGCTTGGCTTATTAATGATTCGAATAATTGTCTGATAACAGCTGGGCATTGCGCTGACGGCTCGTTGAATGTAATTCAGTTTAACGTCCCATTATCAGATGCAGGCGGAGGCCTTCAAAATCCCGGACCTGAGGATCAATATGCTGTTGACCTAAGTTCAAAGCAGTTTGTGAACGGTGGTATTGGAAATGACTGGGGGTACTTCGGGTGTTTTAACAATACTGAAACAGGCTTGCCTGCAGGTATAGCGCAGGGCGAAGTCTTTGAGCTGGCAGATGCACCTCCTTCTGATAATGGACAGACTATTAGAATCACAGGCCACGGAGTTGATAGTTCTCCACCAGAATGGAATCAGATTCAACAGACAAGCATTGGGCCATTCATTGGTGCATTCGGCACAGAATTACAATATCAAACCGATACAACGGGTGGCAATTCGGGATCGCCGGTTATACATAATGAAACTGGCCTAGCAGTCGGTATTCATACGCATGGCGGGTGCAATTCAGGCGGGGGAGAAAATCACGGAACCGCAATTAACCATAGTGGTTTTCAAAATGCGCTCACTAATCCGCAGGGAGTCTGTATACCTGCTCCGCCTATCGCTTTTGGATTTCCAAATGGATTGCCCGAATTAATCAATCCAGCAGGAGACTCGATTCGCGTAGTTATCAGCGGACAAAATGGTGGTGAACCCATGCCAGGCACCGGTCAGCTTCACCTTAATACGGGTGGTGGATTCATTACAATACCTATGCTAGAAATCCTACCTAATGAATATGATGCGGTATTCGGCAAAACTGTTTGTTCAAGCTATATGGAATTTTACTTTAGTGCAGAAGATTCAGAAGGTGTGGAATACTCTAACCCATTGTTTGCACCAGATATGGTATATAGTGCGCTAAGTGCTACTGCGATAAAGGTTTCCTTTGAAGATGATTTTGAGGGTGATTTAGGTTGGACTGTCAGCAATGCTGCAGCAGATGGTCAGTGGGGACGAGGAATCCCCATTAATTGTAATCGCGGCGATCCGCCAACAGATGCCGACGGATCGGCTCAATGCTATCTCACTGATAATAGTGCAGCCAATGGATGCAACAGTGATGTTGATAACGGTTCGACAACGCTTACCTCACCGATGCTTGACGCCTCAGCTGAAGGATCTGTAATTTCTTATTGGCGCTGGTTTTCCAATACATATGGCGCTTCGCCGATGCAGGATATCTTTACTGTACAGGTATCAAGCAATAACGGGGCTAACTGGGTAACTTTAGAAACCGTAGGCCCGGGAGGATCAGAAGTTAACGGAGGCTGGTTCCGCAAAGACTTTACAGTCTCTGATTTCGTCGAACCAACGGATCAATTCAGGATTCGATTCATTGCCTCTGACACAGATCCTCAATCTGTTGTTGAAGCTGGCATCGACTTAGTGCGAATGTTGCAGATTATCTGCCAACCCGATAACCCCAGCGATATAAATGGTGATGGAGTGGTTGACACTATCGATCTATTGCTTCTCTTTGCAAATTGGGGTCCATGTGCTGATTGTGGGGATTGCCCGGCTGATTTAGATAATGATTGCAGCGTTAATACTAGTGATATGCTGGTTCTATTTAGTAATTGGGGTTAATAACACAGCAAGTAATAAGTAATACGGTTCTACCCCCAATTGGCAAACAATATCAGTAGATCGAGTGTGGTAACTGCACCATCATTATTTAAATCCGCAACTAGCGCTGAGCTGTCTTGCACAATGCCCCATCTTGCAAACAGCATAAGTAAATCGGCAACGCTAACCACACCGTCGGCGTCTAAATCCGCAAGCTCCGGAGCTTGAATCAGAAGCTGCTGATTGACTGGCACATTTGTAAGTACGGTCTCGTAACCACGCGACCAGACTAGTCGAAGTTCATCGATAACCTTTGCATTACCAAGACCAAAATGCATGGCCCATTCTGAAGTACCCAAGTAACTTGGAGCAGAATTCATATATCGAATGTAAGTATTTTTACCTACCGTAACCTTTGCCAAGGTCCCAAATCCACGCGGTGCAAGAAGGGGATTATTCGATGTGTCCAAAGTGATGCGCAGCCAAGCCCCACTTGGTACTGTGTCATTTACATAATAAAGTAATGGGCCGGCATTAGTAAACGCAAATATATCCTGATCGCCATCGTTATCAGTATCAGCGTAACATAATGCCAGTCCCTGATCCAACTGATTAAAGCCCGCAGCCTCAGCAATTTCAGAAAAGGTACCATCACCATTATTGTAAAAAAGTTTGCCGCGCTCATCCAACCATTGGTTCGCTGGACGTCCATTCACCTCGACAATATCAACAAAACCATTGTTATCGAGATCAACAGCAACTGTGCCCCAACCCCAACCACCATCATTAACCCCCGCTTGAATAGAAACTTCATCAAATATATTGCTACCCAGATTCATATAAAGCATGTTGCCAATGTTGTTATCGGGAGGTGGATTTGTTTGATGAATAGAAGTAACGTACCAATCGAATAGGCCATCGTTGTTAAAGTCAGCAACCGTTTGCCCCATGCCGTTGTCATCAAGGCCGGTTCCTGAAGCCACTGTTTGATCTGTAAAAGTTCCATCACCGTTATTTAAATAGTATCTGCTCGCTTCGAAATCCCCAGCAATAAGCAGCTCTGGGTACAAATCGCCGTTCATATCAATAAAGGCTGGCTGAAAACCCCAAACGCCAAAGATTGAAGGGCCTAGCGCTGCATTAGTGACATCAGTAAAGGTGCCGTCCCCATTATTTTGATAAAGACGATTTCCACTAAGTTCATCTCCCCATCGTGTCACCATTAAATCCAAATCGCCATCAAGATCATAATCGCCGAACGCTGCTCCAAAACCACCCGGCGCAGATTGCGATGCGTAGTTCACGCCTGCCGCTTGGGCAACTTCAGTAAAAGTACCATTTCCGTTGTTATGATAAAGGCGATTGTGCCCAGGCTCGCCAGCTTGGTCTACTGTACCAAAGCTTGATACATAAATATCGTCCCAACCATCTCCATCATAATCCCCCACCGCAGCTCCACATCCGCCATG
The DNA here is from genome assembly GCA_022574595.1 of Planctomycetota bacterium. Taxonomy (GTDB): domain Bacteria; phylum Planctomycetota; class Phycisphaerae; order Phycisphaerales; family SM1A02; genus JACZRS01. The sequence goes on from JACZRS010000004.1 coordinate 124,236, forward strand.
AATCTCATCAATACCCCACGATACCGCCTGTTCTGCAAATGAGCCATTTCCATGGTTAATAAATAACCTGTCCGGATCGCCGCCGCCACAAATCCAATACAGATCCTGATAGCCATCATTATTAAAATCACCAACCGCCATTCCGCCTGTCATCCATTGCATACCAGTAGGAATAATATCTTTGTGAGGGTTGTGAATTACGCTGAGACCCGCTTCAGTTGTACGGTTCGTTAGCTGTACTTGCGCGCTAACACTGCTGATTATTGCGAAGGTGGAAATGATGATCGCATTATTGATAATTGACCGCTTAAGACTATCCAGGAAACTTCGAGCAAAAGCCATCAGACTATCTCCTCCTATAACTGCTTCCATCCACAGTTGGTAACACAAATAAATAGCCCCGGACGCTTGCTCAAAGAATACTCATCTTCTGTCTCATCAGCATACCGGAGACCTCCCCATGGGCAAGTATATTTTTAACAGTCACTTAATCTCCAAGTAGTATTTTTCTGGTCAAATCGCTATTTTCGTGTCCTGGCGATCGCAACTTCGGCTGCAATATGCCCAAAAGCGGGCCAATCAGGCCCATCTACGATTTTCTCGAATATCTCATTTGCCTGCTCGATATCGCCATTGAGCAAGTGCCAGGCACCTACTCCATAGGCCAGGGTGGCATCTTCGATCGAGTTGATGCCCTCTGAACCAAGTAGATTCTCTATCTTGCCATCGCCCTCTCCCTCACTTTGATACGCACGCAGCAATTTGTAATACGCGAAGTTCTCGATCACGTCCATTTCAGACTCAATCGGCACTAAAGCTGCCTTGGCTGCTTCCGCTTCTCCTAATTTACGCAGTGATAAATAAAGCCAATATGTATTGGCACAAAGCATATCATCGTTCTTGGAGAATTCCAGGTTCTTGCGATACGCTTGGGCTGCCCCCGAGTAATCGCCCGAAAGATAACGTGCTAATCCGAGGTGATAATAGATATTTGAATGAGTCGTACTGCGCGGTATGTTCTTTTCATTAGGCATGCCATCAGGCTCAACCTCGTCCGCAACACCTTCTATCAATTCAGCTGCGCGCTCAAGATCCTTTATTGCACTGGAAAACTGCCTTCGGGTAATAAACCGATGACCACGGTGTCGCAGCAAGCGATAACTATCTGGGAAATTAAAAAGCCCATCGGAATAAATAATTACCGCATCATTGTATTGGCCAAGATATGCAGTACGCCTTCCATACCAAATTATCTTTTCTTCGCTTTCAGGATCAGCGTCAAATGCTGCGCGGGCTTGGTTTGCCGCCGCTTGACGTTTTGTGCGCTCATCTGATTCTATATAAGGAGCTTTAAGTTCTTTTCCCAGTAGCGACATTGCCTCAGGCCGATATTTGGCAATCGTTGCCATCTTTTCGGTCATGCTGGGCAGATTCTTGGACGCAGCACTTTCATCTTTCCCACAACTGCAAAGTGTTATAGATAAAAGAAACGCAGACACACATTTAAAGTAAATCTTCATATTGACCATTGTAACAATGATTGAGGGACATGCTATGAGGACTAAACCTGTATAAAGTGCCTGTTTCTACGGACACGGCCCCCAATTGGCGAAGAGGATTAGTAGATCGGCGGTATCAACTACACCGCTATAGTCAAAGTCAGCTGGTCCCGCGGTGCCCCATTGAGAGAAGAGTTCGAGCAGATCGCCGGTGCCGACGGAGCCTGAGTTGTCTAGATCCCATGGGCACATAGATACAACAGCAGCATCATATATGTATGCCGAACCGGAGTTGGTGCCGTTGTCGTCGTCGCGATAAGCACCGGCGATGGCGATATCACCGCTGATTGCTACGGAGACACCTAAATTATCTGTTTGCGCACCGTCCTTTGCTATGAGCTTGGCGATTTGGACAGGATTTTCAATATCCGATATATCAAAGAGGTAGGCTGAGCCGGTGTTGAAGACTTCAGCGTCGTCGTGGGGAGCTCCGAAAATGGCAGTGGTGCCACTGATAGCGATGGACCAGGCAAAATCGTCGCCCGCCGCGCCGTCGTCTGACATGAACTTGGTAATCTGCTGACCTGTGTTGGTGTCGAAGATATAGGCGGAGCCGGAGTTGAGGCCGTTGTCATCGTCGTGATAAGCACCGATGAAGGCGTTTTCACCGCTAAGGGCGACGGCCCATGCGAAGTAATCGTCCGCCGCGCCGTCCTTGGGAAGGAGCTTGGCGATCTGCAAGGGATGTTCGGGGTCAGATATATTAAAGACGTAAGCTGAACCGGAGTTGATGCCGTTATCGTCGCGGCACGGTGCCCCAACAATGGCTAGTGTGCTGTTGATAGCAAGACTTAACCCGAAAGCGTCACCTGCCACGCCATCACTTGCCAGGAGCTTGGCTATTTGTGCGGGGTTCTCGGGGTCAGATATGTCGAAGATGTAGGCCGACCCGGATTCGCTGCCGTTATCGTCGTCACTTATAGCACCAACGATTGCTATGTTACCACTGATGGCAACACAATAGCCGAAGAGTTCACCCGCCTCTCCATCATCTGGCAGGAGTCTGGCGAGCTGCTGCCCGGTGGTAGTGTCAAAGATGTATGCGGATCCGGAGTTACTGCCGTTGTCGTCGTCATGTATTGCCCCAACTATGGATGTGTTGCCTTGGATCGCAACGGCCCAGCCAAACGCGTCTCCCGCTGAGCCTTCGTCGGCCAGGAGCATGAAAAGCTGCACTGGGCTTGCCGGTTCAGAGACATCGAATAGGAAAGCCGATCCTGAGTTTACACCGTTTTCGTCGTCTTGGTTGGCCCCAACGATGGCAGTATTACTACTGATCGCAACAGCTTGGCCGAAGTTGTCACCTGTTGCACCACCGATGGGGAGGAGTTTTGCAAGCTGATCGCCGAGGTCGGCATAAGCGGGGACGGTGCTCAGGACAGAAACTGCGAAAGCAAGAAGTGGAATTACTAGGTGTTGCATGTTCATCCTCTCTGCTTAATTCGAGTGTTCCCTATATGGCTTAAACAAGGATCGATCACTCATAGAATGCCAGTGTAACGGCCGCTGGCGATATTCCAAAGGAAAAGCTGGGTATTGCTGCACAATGGATTCGCTTGGTATAAGGACGAGACCCAGCCTGGAGACGGGCTGGCTCGCGGGATATGTGTTTTAATTTTTCGTTCGGCTTAGGTAGTGGACTACGGTCTTTGCGATGTAGTCTGTTTCGAGGTTTACGCGATCGCCAATTTTTATCTGCCCTAGTGTGGTTAGATTCAGGGTTGTTGGGATGAGGGCAATTTCGAACCAGGTTTTTCCCAAGTCCGCGATTGTCATGGATATGCCATGAGGGATGGGTCCTGTGTAAAGCCGGCGATGGCATCGCCGGCTTTACACGGATTCGCGTTAATCGCTCATCGCGGTCGATGTTACAGTTCGGTAGTATCTCCTCAAGCTTCGACACACCCGCATCGGAGATGGCCATGCTCTACTGCGAATGGATATCAATTAAATCATCCTGACACTTGTTTGTCCTTTGTTTGCCCGTAGCTGAGATCGAGTTACGAGCTACAATGAGCCTCTAGGATTTAATTGGGACAGATTAGGTTCTGCCGCACAAACAGGAGCTATAGTGATGTTTGAGCGAATTAAATGGTTAATGCTACCTCTAATCACTCTAGGTGCCATTGTACTTGTGACTACGATGGTCATCGCCAATCGTCATCAACCTAATACTTTTGGACTTCAAGGGAACGCTACTTGGAGCGCTCCCGATGGGAGATTTCTCAAATACTCCGTCTCGCAAGGTGATATAAAGTACTTCCTTATATCATTGCATCCCGAGAACAAGGTATCTTTTTCGGAACAATACAATCATCGAGCGCGTATTTGGGGTGGCTCGACGATCAAGATTAGAATCAAGAACACTACTTCATCAATAAATTTTGGAGGTGAGGCAGTGTTCATAGTGATAGACTCGGCGGGCAGAACTTTCGGCGGCACATGCCCTCTTGAACTTGAGGAGCTGCACGAACTCGTCAAGACGCTTGCGAACGATGCTAAAAAGCGACAATCCCAGGCACAAGTACTAGAGATAGTGCGGCAGTTCATCGAACCTCATCGCGAAAGATGGCCAGCGGATCTGCTCAGCAAAATCGGCATGGATTAGGGGTGGTCGAAACGTTGGATAATGTACCGTAGCGAGAGGCAAATATATCACATATTGTTGGGAAGAACATGCAAGCCGGAGGCCTGCCGCTAAACGTTGTTAATTGTGTGTGTTTTAGTTTTGTGAGCGGGTTAGATAATGCACTACAGTCTTTGCGATGTAGTCTGTTTCGAGGTTTACTTTATCGCCGACCTTGATTTGCCCTAATGTGGTTACTTCTAGGGTTGTTGGGATGAGGGCGATTTCGAAGTCGGTTTTTCCCAAGTCCGCGATTGTCAGGGATATGCCATCTACTGCGATGGAGCCTTTGGCGATTATGTAATTTAGTAGATCAGTTGGCGGCTCAATTCGAACTCTTGATTCCTCATTGGAGCTGGTTACTTCCTGCACGATTCCTACGCCATCTATGTGGCCTTGAACCAGGTGGCCACTCATCATTGTGGTTGCGGTCACGGCCGGTTCGAGGTTCACATGATCGCCCACTTTTAATTCACCAAAGGTGGTCATTTTCAGGGTTTGTTGGATCACATCAAAATGGAGAGAATTGGCCATTAGCTCTGCGACCGTCAGACAGCAGCCGTTGATAGCTATGGATTCGCCTATTTGTGGGTCGTGATCCCAATGGGAGGTATCGATAACCAGCTTCAGGCCCATTTGAGTAGGCTCAATCTTCGCCACTTTGCCAAGATGCTGAATAATCCCTGTGAACATCGCATCAGCGTAGGCTAGTTTAGCGTACCAAGTCGTGTTAAGAGAATATCTTGACGCGGGCAGGGGTGCAGCGGATACTGGCTTATCTAAGTGTAGTCTTGAGGCAGCAATACGGCCTTTGTTTCAATATCAGGGAGATTCTCAAGGATGAATAACCAGGCAAACGGCCTGTGGCAGGCTCAAACTAGTTGTAAAATTTACATTGGTCGCCTCATGGTGATGGCAATGATCGGATGCTTTTTTGCAAATATCCTCGGCTGCGCCAGCACCTCAGAAGCGGACGCACCGAAAGTATCTGTCGTTTCAGCAGCATCAATGGATGATGTCAGACCGGCTGGTGCTATCCATGATTTCTATATGATTGATCGCAGTGCTGCTCATGATCTTGGGTATCGCATTGACTGGCAGAGAAATATTCATCCCAGTAAGAACTCAGGCATCAAAGATTTAGTCGCTCAAGGCGATTCGGTCTTTGTACTTGATGGGCGAAACTTCCTATCCAGACTTCGAAGATCAGATGGTGTGCAGCTTTGGCAAGTACCTTTTGGAAAGGCAATAGATGAAGTTCAAGGCATTAAATATATGCCTTCACTGAAACGAATCTTTATTACTTCTGGTGGCGATATGTTTGTGCTTGATTCGGATACAGGCTTACAATTGGCTAAGCAAGAGCTTGATCCAATCGCCAATACTAATTCCGCGCAGTATGGGCCTTACTTCTTATATGGTGCGCGTAACGGGCAACTTGTGTGGCATTCGTATGCTGTTGGTCACGAATGGCGCGCATATCAAATTTCGCCTTCTATCCTGCTCGAACCACAAATCTTTGATAATGTGGTCGTGACCGTAGGATCTGATGGACGAGTGATGGTTCTAGATGCAGACAAAGTAGCTCAGTTTTGGAGCAAGCGACTGCTTAACAACATAACTGCCAGGCCGGCAGTCGGTTTGGGAAATGTTTATATTGCGGGCTTAGATCAACACCTCTGGGCGCTTGATATAGATAATGGTCGCCAGAGTTGGAGGTATCTCAGCCGAAGCCCACTTACTGATTCACCGGTTATTGTTGGAGAACGAGTTTATCAGCAGATCCCAGCGGATGGACTTGTATGTTTCGAGGCTCGGCCTATTGATTCACCAGATGGTGTCATTGTATGGACTGCTGAAGGTGTAAAAGGCAATGTAGTCGCTAGGCTAAATTCAGACCTGTTGGTCTGGGACAAAAATATGCGAGAATTGGACGTTGTTGATATTGCTTACGGATCTGTGGCTAAGCATCTAACTCTGTCAAATGTCCAGTATCTCTTAGGATCACTAGGCGGGAACGGCGATTTGATTACGGCCAGTGAAGACGGCAGGGTTTTGCGTTTAGTGCCTCGACACAACTAAGTAGATTTGCAATTCTAAAGTCGCAAAAATACTAATAACTGTACAGTTTGCAAGATTTAGTCCGCCAAATAGTGAGCTTTGTACATTTGCTGTCTAAGCTACTCGTCCAGTGACTAGCACAACCCCCCATCCCCAGCATCCCCCGCATCCCCCGCATCCCCCAGCCAATCCGCCTATTGCTGATGTTGCAACACCCATGATTAACCTGGTGCGCATCCGACGAGCCCTTGTATCTGTTAGCGATAAAACCGGAGCTGTGGAATTTGCTAAAAGCCTGGAAGCCTGCAGCATTGACATAGTTTCCACAGGCGGAACCGCTAAAGCACTTAAAGAAGCTGGGATTGATGTAATAGGTATTGAGGAGATCACCGGCCTAAAAGAGATGATGGATGGGAGAGTTAAAACCCTCCACCCAGCAGTGCATGGTGGAATTCTCGCTAGACGAGATGTTGAATCGCATATTGAAGCACTTAGGGAACATGATTTTCTACCCATCGATCTGGTTTGTATCAATCTTTATCCCTTTGAGCAGACAGTAAGCAGAGCCAATGTCACGCCCCACGAAGCCATAGAACAAATCGACATCGGTGGGCCGGCGCTGATGCGATCGGCTGCGAAGAATCATGAGTTTGTAGCAATTGTTACTGATCCAAGTCAGTACGAAAAAGTTGCATTTGAACTAAAGGCTAATGATGGAGCGACAACTTTAGCGCTTAGGCAAGAATTAGCTACTGCTGCATTTGCACGCACAAGTGAATACGACACTGCGATTGCTAGTTGGATGCAAAGTAGCTCGACTTCTAAGGAAGATCAATTCCCTGAGAAGTTAACCATCGAGCTGCATCAAAAGCAATTACTTCGTTATGGGGAAAATCCACATCAGCAGGCTGCGTTATATGTTGATCGAAATGCGGATGGCCCTAACGTTGTTAATGCGGAGGTAATAAGTGGTAAGCCGTTAAGTTACAACAATATTAATGATGCCTCCGCTGCTTTGGAGCTTGTGCGGGATTTGCATGCACTGGAGCCGGGTAAAGTAGCAGCAGCGGTTATTAAGCATACTAATCCGTGTGGGGCTGCCATCGCAGATTCTGCTAACCAAGCGTTTGAGCTTGCATATGAGGGAGATCCGCTTGCTGCGTATGGCGGGATTCTTGCGGTAAGTAAGCAACTGGATAGTAAAACAGTTGCGAGTATTTGTGCGGAACAGAAGTTCTTCGAAGTCATCATCGCCCCAGGATTTGATGAATCCGCTAAGCAAGCGTTATCGCAACGTTGGAAGAATGTAAGGTTATTAGCGGTAGGTGTTTTGAGTGCTGCTGCCGGTAATAACCTCAGCTATAAATCAATCATAGGTGGGGCGCTTGTGCAATCATCAGATGATGCGATTGCGAATGTTAATGATTGGAAGCACGCAGCAGGTCCAGCGCCGAGTGAGCAGTTGCTGGAGCAGGCAGCTTTTGTGTGGATGATCGTTAAGCACATAAAGTCAAATGCAATTGCAATCGGAATCGGATTGCAATTACTAGGTATAGGCGCCGGCCAAGTTGATCGCGTTAGTGCATGTAAATTAGCCATTGAAAAGGCAAGTGATAGAATCTCAGCAGATGCGCAGGCCGTTGCAGCTTCTGATGCGTTTTTCCCATTCGCAGATGGGCCGCAACTTCTAATTGACGCTGGCATAAAGTGCATAGTTCAACCCGGCGGATCCAAGCGCGATCAGGAAACATTGGACTTATGCAATAAACATGATGTAACTTGCTTGCTCACAGGTATACGACATTTTCGGCATTAGATTGTTAATCGCACGCGCTTCGCCCCGGGTGTATTCACCCGGGGCTAAATATATTACTATGTAGTGCGTATGAGCAATCCCGAACAACCATTAATTACAGATGAAAACAACATCAAACGATGTTGGTGGTGTGTTGGTGATGAGCTATATCAAGAATATCACGATACTAAGTGGGGATTTCCTGTTGCTAATGATACGCAACTATTTGAGAAAATCTGTTTGGAGGGTTTTCAAGCTGGTCTTAGCTGGCTGACTATTTTGCGAAAGCGTGAGAATTTTCGCAAAGCATTCGATGGTTTTGATATTCAAAGTGTATCACGTTTTAACAGTCGATCAGTAAAGCGATTACTACGTGATGCCGGCATAGTTCGTCATCGAGGCAAAATAGAATCGACGATCAACAACGCCAAGCGCGCCATCGAACTCATTAATGAGTTTGGTTCGCTGGCTTCTTATATTTGGCAATATGAGCCTTCGCAAACATCTCGACCTCGCAAAATCACTGCTTCGAAAATACCTGCTAAGACCGTTGAATCTGCTGCTTTGAGCAAAGATCTCAAGCGGCGTGGGTGGTCATTTGTAGGCCCAACCACCATATACGCCTTTATGCAGGCTATGGGAATGGTCGATGATCATCTTACTGGATGCTCTATTCGCCCTAGGGTTGAAGCTATGCGAAAAGCATTTATCAGGCCTTGCAACCGATAAATACTACCTGACCTTTGCTTTTGCGACCGTATATCGGATACTATCATTAGATCTTGACTAGTTTTGACAAGAAAGCAGAAGTTTAAATGGCCATCGCTTGCGTACTTGAAGAGAAGGTTCTAGTTCTAAACCGCTTATACACTGCGGTTAGAATTATCAATGCGCGTCGTGCCTTTACGCTTCTTTGCAAGGATATTGCAGAAGTAATTGCGGTTGAAGACGGCAAATACATCAACTACGACTTTGATAGCTGGACTAGCATTTCAGATTTACAGAAAGAATTCGAGCCCGATGCTCATGAATGGATTCATACACCTCGATTGGTGATAGCTGTTCCAAAGATTATTCGCTTGCTTGGGTACGATCGTTTCCCGAGTCAAGAAGTAAAGCTCAATCGGCGTAACCTTTACGCACGAGATGGCAGCAGATGTCAATACTGTGGAAAGCGCTTCTCCAGCAAGGAGCTAACGCTAGACCATGTCATGCCACGCGTTTCTGGTGGTGAACATTCGTGGGGCAACCTTGTTTGTGCCTGCGTTAAGTGTAATGCGAAGAAAGGTGGCCGATCACCGGCTCAAGCGCATATGCACCTTATCCGAAAGCCCGTCCGCCCCAAACGCAATCCCGCAATAACTCTGCGCTTAGGTAAAGACAAGTACTCATCCTGGAAAGCATTCCTCAATGAAGCCTACTGGACGGTTGAATTGAAGGATTGATAAAGCTGGACCGCCAAGAGGGACGCTCCGCGTCACCCGCTAAACTTGATGGAATCATAAATTACCCACACGGATTGCTATCCGTGGGCGTCACTCATTATGTAGCGCCGATGCTGACATTCGTTGGCTGTTGACGGGGCTGGTAATTTGGCGCTAAGGCAATTTCCAGTGGTAGGCGTTTGCCATCGCCATCAAACGGGATATTTTCCTCGTCGATGATTCGCTGAATGGCCATGATCCCCTCAATCAGCATCTCAGGTCTAGGCGGGCAGCCGGGCACATACACATCAACCGGCATAAATTGATCAACACCTTGCACCACTGCGTAAGTATCAAAAACTCCGCCGGTTGAAGCGCACGCTCCCATCGAGATTACCCACTTGGGTTCACACATCTGCAAATAGATGCGCTGAAGCACTGGCATCATCTTTGTAGCAATGCGACCCGCAACAATCATCAGATCAGCTTGGCGTGGGCTAAAACGCATTACTTCCGCACCGAAGCGTGCTAAGTCGTAACGGCTGCTGGCTGTTGCCATTAGCTCGATCCCGCAACATGCGGTAGCAAACGGCATAGGCCAAAGGCTGTTTCTACGCCCCCAATTGATAACTCGATTGAGCTGCGTCGTCAGTACGCCATCTGTTGGAATCGCTGTCTCAAGACCCATGTAGTTGCCTCACAATGTTCACTTACCAGTAGATCGGCCAAGTATTATACATACAACGAGAACAATCATCCACAGTACAAAATAATATGGATATTAACCGCTTGCTGGAGTTGGTATAGCAAGTTACTTCTTACTACGCAGCCAATGCCCGCTTAAGCTGAGCAGGATCCTTCACGAACTGCCACATTCTCTGGGTGTTCATCATTTTGAGAAGGCCAATCAGCTCAGGTGTTAGGCCATATAGAAGCGTTGACGCCCCTACCGCATCCGCTTCGTGCCGCAGGCCCAGACACATATCCAGAGCCATGCTCGATATCACCTGCACATCAGCCATATCAAATAGCAGAACTCGCAATGAGTCCTTGATTTGAGCCAAATCGTTTCCAACCTGCTCTGCGATGATTGGCACTTGTCGTGCGTCAATACTGGGGCCGACCAATCTCACTGTAAGCACACCGTCAGTAAACCGTGTCTTGCAAAAAATCGAACTGCTCAGCAAGCTCGAATCTAAAGTTAAACGATATTTGGTCATGCGTTTGTTATCGACCGTATTTACCAACAAGTTGGCTCGATCAATCGAATCAATTTGCGACTGATATTGTGATAGTTCCCTTGGCATATTAGGTAGCCACAAGCCGTTATCGGCTGGCGTGATCTTCCACTTCGTCCGCATTGGTGGGACACAATCGCCTGATTGATTCAGTTAGCGCAGCGCGACACTGCCTAGTGCTTATGTACTCAAACTGAATGCTGCGCGTTCCGATTTCCTAGTGTGGCCAATGGAAATCATTACAAAACGCCAATCAGGCTGATCGATCATTGCATACCTGATTACTGCGCAGTTTGGCGCTGGGTTGCTATTACTGCTGTGGTTATCGCTCTTGGATCAGCCTCTGTTTGGGGCCAGCAAAATCAATCCGCGAGCAACCCCAATAGTTATCAAAAACTCAGCATAACTAAGCACGTAAATGATGCCAAGAGTGACCAGGCAATGGATATTGCTGATCTGCTTACAGTTTCATCACGCGATGTGCTTAAAATACAGACTCGCCTGAACCCGCCACTGGATTCCGATTCTTATAGTTTGGCTCGATCATTGTTACCGCAAAGATTCACAGAATACCATACTGCACGATGGGTGGTGCTATCAGATGCAAGTGCAGTTTGGACGCGCAGGCAGTCGCAACTACTTGAAAGAGCGCGGCATCAGTTCCTTAGATTTACTCGTCGTGTCGGCTTACAACCTAAACCATTGCGTCATAAGCTGGTTTGCATATTGTTTGATAGCCGCGATGAATATCACGATTTTGCGCAGAAACAGGATGGTGTCACCGCGCAGTGGATCAGTGGTTACTATTCACCCAAACATGATCGAGTAGTTTTCTATAACGTCTCTGATAGTACGCCTAGAAAAAACGCGCTATCACAAGCCAGTTCGACTGCAACTAATCTTCCTAGAGATGATGCCGACCAGCGCGCGACAGCCACTACAATTCATGAAGCCATCCATCAGTTGATGTTCCACACCGGCGTGCAATCAGCTCACATTGAATATCCACTGTGGATTTGCGAAGGTCTTGCAACTGCATTTGAAACTGATGTAGCAAATGGTGCATTCGGTCCGGACCATGAATATGCTCCTCGCCGTAATCGCTTTAAGCAGCTTGTGGAGGATCAACAGTTAATTGATTTGCGCAAGCTTGTTACATTCGCGCGCATGCCTGATGATCGAGATGAGACTGTTCAAGCTGTGTATCATCAAAGTTATGCGCTTGTGACTTGGATGACTCGGTACCGAACAGATGAGCTCCACAACTACCTCCAATCGATGCTAGATGAGCCGGCCGGCCGACCTACCCCGGAGCGTCAACTTGAGATTTTCGAGCAGGCGTTTGGCGATGTAGATCAAGTCCAACGTGCCTGGCTTCGTGCAGAAAAGCGAAAATAACCCCATTTTGCGAGCCATGCGAGTTCCCGATTCCATCGGGATCCACCTGCGAGCCGGGGCGTCCCCGCCCCGAGTGACGCTGAAACAGCCATGAGCTACCCTCAACCCAATATCATTACCCCTTGAATCCGCTTTTTGCATGGTGTAGTGATGTCGCGCTTGCAATTTGTCGCTATTATATGGACAATTCCCTTTGCTGAGCCTGGGTTTATTTAACACTAGGCCAGATTCAATTTGTAAGAACAAAAGGAGTTCTTACTATGCGATACAAAACCATTGCCATCATCACTACTTTGCTAGGTGTAATTTCATCAGCGTGCGCTGATCTTATTTCGGTGGGTGTAGTTCAAGGTCCATTTCAACATCCAGATGGACTACACCAAACTTGGCGCATCATTGCGCGCTTTGATAATGCAGATGATCGAATCATGGCGGTTGTTGGTTTGCCGAATGAGGAGTACAACACCATAAACTTTGAGGCAAGTAGTAATTTGTATAATCATGGTGCTTGGGACAATTTGTCTATTTTGGAGGACTTTCCCACTGCGGGTCCGCTTGGTGGACTGGAGTGGGACAGCTATATTACCATCGGCGCGACAGAATTCCCTCATAATATAATGTTCACCCCAAATTTCCTTGGCGACTGGTGGGGTGGACCGCCTCCCATAATGGTGATTTTCGGCGATCAATGGGAAGAAAGTGATGGCGCTTGGCTCTTCTTCGGCGCTCCACCACTAGTAGGCCAATTTGACAGTATTGATGACAACGAAACCATAGATGTCGTCATCGCCCAGTTCACACTCCTTAAAGGTTCATCGTTCACTTTCTCTGCTAACGTTGCGTGGATACCGACCGTGGGAGATTATGTGATTACACCGTTTGAAACGAAGGTAATTCCCGCACCGGCAACTATGACGTTACTTGCTTTGTCATTATTTATTTATCCCTGCCGTAAGCGCCAAACTAAACATAGTTAAGAGATATTGCTATGAAACGAAATCTACTTGTACTACTTGCTCTCAACGTCAGCTTTGTCGGTATTGCTAATGCTGATCTTATATCAGTCGATGTTGTAGCTGGGCAGATTCAACATCCAGATGGACTACACCAAACTTGGCGCATCATTGCGCGCTTTGATAATGGGTTCGATCAAATATCCGCTATCGCCGGACTTCCCGATCAACAATATAACCCTATTGAGTTTATCTCCAGCAGTGAGCTTTATAACCAGGCGCTTTTTGCCGGCTTACCGTTTAATGACTTCCCCTCCGCAGGTGGTCTTGGTGGTGAAGCTTGGGACTCATACGTCACGATTGGCGCCACAGCCTTTCCAGCAAATACACAATTTACTGCAAATTTCCTCGGCAGATATTACTACGTGCCACCACCACCTTCCGATATCATCCAGGGTGATCATATCGGTCCCGTCTATGACGGTGCATGGTTCTTTTTTGGCGCACCACCAACTGTAAGCTCATTAGAAGACATTATCGATGGCAACGACACCTTCGATGTAATTGTGGCGCAGTTTACGCTACCAACCGGCTCATCATTTACATTTACGGGCAACGTTTTGTGGTATTCTGCGGCCGGCGATTCTGAAATTACTCCGTTTGAAGTCGAGGTGATACCCGCACCGGCAACACTGGCAATGCTGATACTTGCTGGTTTAGCAACTAATCGCAGACGACGATACTAACAACAGCGAGCCGGGCATCCTCAAGCGAGCCGGGCTGTCCCCAGCCCGAGTGACGCTGAAACTTAATTGTGCGTTCGTGCGCGTATTCTTACAATACCGACGTCACTCGGGGCGGGAACGCCCCGGCTCGCTTTTTGTAAATGTGTTTGTTGCAATACCAACGTCACTCGGGCGTGGATCCCGATGGAATCGGGAGCTCGCTATTTGTTAATGCGCACTATGTAATTCGAACGTAACTCGGGGCGGGGACGCCCCGGCTCGCTAGTTGGGTTTTTCTTTTACCGAAGCGGCACTGATGCTGTCGCTCTTAATAGCCGGAGTTTTTACCGTAGTAGTAATCTCCGGCTGCTGCGCATTATTAGCGTCCCTGGGTTCAATCAATACCGAAGACATTACTGTTTGTTCTTTGCCACTGCCACTGCCTTTTCCAACTAATCCATCTAAGTTCTCTGCTAGTTGTTTCATGGTAGACGACAAGCGCGTAGCATCTTCAGATAAGTCTCCTCGCACTCGGTCAAAGGCAAGAAGTAGTGAATGCGGACCTGTTCCCTGGCTTGAATCCGTACCTCTTAGCAATTCTTCCCAAGGCTTTAGCCTTTCGAGCAACTTTGCAAGGGTTAAGCGCGTCTTTTCAAGGTGTACGCGTTTCTTGTCAGCTTCCGCTATTCTCGTTGAGCAATACTCGAGTCGCTGTGCTGCGGATTCAAGTTCATCTTTACCCACACGTACAGATTTACAAATCCTTTCGCTTCTCTGCGTCAAGTCGTCTGTTGCCTCAATTGCTTTAAGCAGATCTTTATCAAGTAATTTTCTTGCTTGACTTGCTTGTACCATGATCTGCACCATGTCAGTACTAGCTTTTTCAACGCGCTGTGATGCTTTGGCGCTTTTCATGGCTGTATTCGCAGCAGTTTTCTCCGCTTCATTAATAAGCTTGGCTATTGATTCAATAGATTGTTTAACATCGGCAAGCATGATATCCGCACGATTCGTAGCATCGCTCTGCAAAGTTTCCGCTTGCTCTTTACAATTACTTTGCAATGACTCTACACGTGTTTGCGTATCGTCTAGAAGTTTTTGCGTTCTTAATTTTGCTTCACCCGCTAGTGCTTCAACTCGTTGGCGAGTTTTATCTAGCAGCGATTGAACCTGTTTCTTAGACTCGTCAACCATTGGCTCGACTAGTCCTTCATTTCTCGCAACAAGTTCTTCCAGCTTCGATTGTGAATCTTTTAGTAGCGTATCAACAGCAGTCTTAGTTTCGCCAGTTAAAGACTGAATGTGATTTTGGGCACCAGAGTGTATTTCGCTTACTCTGTTTTCGGTATCAGTCACCAGATTGGTAATGCGCTTTTCTGATTCGACAAGTAGCGTCTCTATGCTCTGGCGCGACTGAACAATCTGATCGACCATACTTTGGACTGCCGCTTCCCGCCTAGTTAGCTGCTCTTCAAAACGTTTAAGTCTCTTATCAAACGCTTCTTCGATTTTCTTATTAAAGCGCTCTGATGCCTCTTGGGAACTTGTTTCTACTTCACCGATTTGGTCCGTAAGTTTAGTAGAGGTTTTATCCGCTTCTTCTCTTGTTGTCCCAAGCGCAGACAGGCATTCCTGAACACTATCTATTTGTGACTGAAAAGCTTTTAGCATGCGCGCACTTAGGCGCAATCTTTCCTGAAGGCTGGCTGAGGCTTTGGTGGCCTGACCGCGTGTATCCTTAGCTTGATCAAAACGTTCACGCAGCTCACTTAGAATTTCACTGGCTTTTTCAATTTGGGCTCCCAGCGCATCACTCAGAGAGTCATAGGCTGACTGATCTAATACACGAGGAGTGAGCATCACATCCTTAGCGTCAATAGTCATCGCATCAGGATCAGGATCAATATCCGTAGGTGAAATGCTCATGACCTGCCGCGAGGAATCGCTAACGCTTTCAGCATCCATTTCGTTGGAAAGATCCAGATCAACAGCTTTTTTAATTTCCATAGCATAACTCCCGGCAAGACCCGGTAAGGATTAGTGGGGGTATTATCGGCCATCACTCGCTAGGAGCTTGATCTGTCATTGTAGCCGGGGTCACAGTAGAGGTCGATGTACCAGCTAGATTCGCCAATGTCACTTGTTGTGCCAGTTTGCGCTGAGCATCCCTTAATTTCGTCAGTAACGCTGATTTGCGTCCTGGTGATGCCTCATCAACCATCTTAAAGCCGATCTCAATCAGCTGATCCGCAGATAGCTGATCCGGTGGCTGTGCCAGTGCCACAGCACCATCAGCTCGTTCAAGCCGATGCAGGAACGAAGCTTCAACTAATCGATCAAACATATATACAACTGTGACTTCTGCGATACCAACTTCCTCAACTACTTGCCTGGCTGTTGTAGGTTGGCCTAGCTTGAAGCGTTCAGCAACTATCTGCATTACCAAGAGTATCGAAGCGGGATCGACCAGTCCGGTCGTTTCCTTTCTCTGTTCGAGTTCCTCAAGCTGTCTGCCTCCCAGCATTTGAAGTGTTGCTGCGACTTCTAAACCAAACAGCACCACAAGCCACATCAAGTAGACCCAGAACATAAATAACGGAATCAATCCCAGCGAGCCATATAGTTGCTGAATTGAAAGTGCGCCTTCCATATATGCGCCCAGGGTACGCTTACCGATTTCAACGAGAATCGCAGCCACAAAAGCGCCAACCGCAGCCGGCCTAAAGCTTACAGCTGTATGTGGCATCCACTTATAGATCGCAAAAAGCACTAACCAGGTAATGAAAAACGTCCAGATGAATGGTGCTACGCGCACAAGATTCCACCAACCCGAATGATCTGCGATAGCTGCATTAAAGTTGTTGTTCAGGTACACGCTCATGGCAATTATGGTTGGACCAAGCACCAAGGTGGTAAAATAAATCGGGAAGCGGCGCATCCAAGCTCGACCACCCGGCGCGCGATATACGCTATTAAAACTATTTTCGATCGTCACCATCAAGCTGATAGCAGAGTAGATCAATACTGCCACGCCAACCCAGGTAATTGCTGCAAGGTTAATGTGCTCAACCTGAGATATGATTGTAAGAAGCCATTGACTTAGGGTTTGAACTTCGCCAGTACTCCCAACTTGTTCAGCACCATTAGCAGCAACTGCTTGCACAGTAACTGAATCCATACCAAGCGCTTTAAATACTTCGGCTATTCGTTCTTTAAATTGATCAAATCCACCAATTGCCTTAATCACAATCGTGCCAACCACAAACACTGGCAAGAGTGAAAAAAGCGTTCTAAACGCCAGCGCCCCCGCCATCTGCGTCGCTCGATCTTCTCGAAGTTGCCGCGCGCCATAACGCCCCAGGTCATAGCCAAACCGCACCGTTCGTTGCCATCGGCTTAGCTCATTCCTCGGCTGCGTAATCACGCGCTTCAGCCACTCCATCAATGATCGGAATTGAGTCTTTACCATCTATACCCCTTGATCGGCAATTCAGCTCGTAACTTGCTAACGATCAATAAACAGGCCGTGCTGATTGGCGTTTTGGTGGTTTTTCTCACTAATTTTATCCAAAGGCTCCTCAGAACCCTGCGATCTGCCGGAGGAATACCAGTCTTCAGTTCCACCCAGATCCAGCAAAATGCTCAGCGAATACGCTCCGGTTTCGTGAAAATGGTAGCTATCACCGCCGGATCGGCCTTGTGTCGCACCCCCACCAGCTGCATATCTATCAGTACCTGCAAGGTCGGCCAGCACAGCAATAGCCTGCATTGATGCTCCACCCTGACCCAATCCATCACACTGATATGTGTCATTGCCTGCTCGATCGATTAGCAGACCCGACCCGATATCCCAAGCTGCGCCTTGGCTGGCAGCAGTCATTGACCAATATGTATCATCGCCTGCATCATCTGATAAAACGCCCATTGCTTGATGTACACCAAAACCTTGAGAGTAACGATGACCATAATAAAGATCACGGCCGTTAGCATCGTGCAGAATTCCTAAGCCATAAAAATACCCACCGCCTTGTGCGAACTCACCTGCTTCATAGCGATCATCACCACCAAGATCACTAATTACTCCGATGCCACCGGCTGCATAGTTGCGGAAGCCAAAGCCTATACCCTGACTAAACGATTGATATACCGCCGCAGTACCGTATGCAGAAGGCGTTGGACCGTTGGCGCGATATAAGTCTCGGCCGTTCTCATCGATAATGCATCCAAAGCCACGCGGACCACCAACACCCTCACAAAGTAAGTCGCCAATATAAGTATCAGCTGAGTTTGACAGGTCAACGATGATGCCCGCACCATAGCAAGCTGCACCTATTGACCACTCGCTTCCCATATAGATGTCGTTACCTGATCGATCTAATAGAAAGCTCACGCCGAACATTGCTGCACCGGTTGATAGCAACTTGCCTTGGTAGTGATCATTGCCCGCACGATCATCTATGTATGAAATACCCAGTAACGCAGAGGCAGGTCCTTGGTCATCTGTACCACTATATTTATCATCGCCTGCAATATCGATAATCACACTATTACCCAAGCGCAGATCCGTTGCGTAATACTCATCATTGCCACCCACATCCATTACTCCCGCTACTTTGGACATGTCATATCGATTATCTTCAGCAGAACCGACAACAATCCACCCAACGCGCTCGAGTTTTTGTGCTGCGAGTATTGGCCCATCTATTGCCCCAATAAGTTCATCAGGAAGATCGTCCGTTTCCGCCTTTGCCACAGCCTCATTTATAATGACATTCACATCAAAATGCTCAAACGCTTGTAATAGCTTGGCATAGTCCACATCCATTGATCGCCGCATAACTTGAACGTGATCGCGCGTGGATGGACCTTGCAAATAAAATGTTTGCTTTGGTACGCGCAGCATGGCTAAGCATTTCTTTGCAAAATCTTCATCGTTGTAATTATCCCCCAAAGCATCCATTATCATTAGTGTTGATTCGCCTAGCAAAAAATCCAATGCAAACAATCCTTGCAGCGGTGTATCAATCGTTAGCGAACCATGACTTTCGCTATCCAGAAGTTCTACATCAAGGTTTGCAGCCGCTATTTTTACTACTTCACCTAGCGGATTTTCTGGCACGTTCTTCATCGGATCTGTAACTAATTGCTGAATTTCATTTAGTGCAAATGGATTTTCAAACCCTGCGCGCACTCTACTTAGTGAATGAAAATCATCATCTTTCTCCATCCACTGGGTAAACACACCTAGCAAGAGGTCTGTCGATTCACTTAGGTCATTCTTAATGATCTCTGCGCCAAGTACATTTTGTGAATCGTGTGGGTCTAACAGCAAAGGATATTCAAAAACAACCGCGGTATCGTGGCCACGCTTTCTGTGGAAAGTTCCCTGCCACGTATCACGTGAATCTAGAATTATTTCTAATGTCTTTACTTCATCTTCGTGATTAAGTTCGGTTGGAATGGTTCCGCCACGACTTTTAGATTTTCTATATCTAATAATAAGCTTTTCGCCCGGCAAAGTTGCGCGCACCAGATTCTTAAACTGTTCCGCATTAACTTTTTGATCATTAACCGAAACAACAAGGTCGGGGCGGCCTATATCAAAATCTGGCGAATCGAGGCTTTGGCCATTAAGCGGACCTGGGAATAGCCAACTCACAACGGTATACCCGTTGGGAATATCGCGCAAAGCTAAACCGCAATAGCCTTGATCTGCCAATGGACGCTCGGTTTCCTGAGCGATCACAACCGTTGACATCAGACTGCTTGCCAAGAGTGCGGATAACAAATTCTTCATCAACAAATTTCTCCCAGCGAGAGTAGTTCTTATTGGTCTGCTATAAGAATAGCTTCACTAGCGTAACGGTATATGATGACCGACGATGGCCAAGAAGCACGAATTTACTGACGCAAAACGCGGAATCCGCCTCCAGAAGGTTATGGCGGAGTCTGGTATTGCTTCACGCAGAGAATGTGAGCAGCTTATCACAGAAGGTGTTGTCACGGTCAATGGCCATGTTGTTGCCACAATGCCCGCTTGGGTTGATCCAAAGAATGATCGCATCCGCGTAAGGGGTAGGCCTCTTAAAGCCACGGGCAAGCTTATTTATGTGATGTTGTTTAAGCCTCGAGGTGTGGTGTGTACTAGCTCGGATGCGGAGGATCGTCGGCGTGCGGTTGATATGGTTCGGCATCCAAGCAAGACTCGGCTTTTCCCAGTTGGTAGGCTTGATATGGATAGTTCGGGATTGCTTTTACTTACAAATGATGGTGAGTTAGCGAATTTATTAACCCATCCACGCTATCACCTGCCAAAGATTTACGAAGTAACGGTGCGCGGCCGAGTTGAAGCAGCATCACTCAGCCGACTCGAACGAGGCTTGTTTCTGTTTGACCGCAAACAGGATCGCGGAGCAAAGACCGCTCACTCGAAGCTAAGAATCTTAAAGCGCGATCGTGAACGAACTTGCCTGTTAATGGAGCTGCGCGAAGGACGTAATCGTCAGGTCAGGCGAATGATGCTCGATGTTGGCCATCCGGTTAAGAAACTTCGTCGAGTTCAATTAGGAACGTTAAAGCTTAAAGGCTTGCGGCCCGGAGAGTGGCGCGATCTCACTGCTCGTGAGCTTGCGATATTAAAACGTTCATCGGAAGCTAAAGGTAGAGCAGTCGATGCTTTGCCGCGCAAGAAAACAAAGAAGAAAACTGCTAAGAAAACTACACACAAAACTCCACAAAAAAGAACTAGTCAGAAAACTCGCTAATCATCTTCCGCAGTTACCGATTCTTCATCCAGTGTAAGCTCAATTGCAATATCACTAAGCAGATCTTCCTGTTTGATGGCAATTTTACGCAAACGCACAAGCTCAAGCATGGCAAGAAACAAGCCCACACGCTGATTGGGTAATTGACCCTCGAAACTTTCCTGCAAGGTCATGCACAACTTCTCTGAACGACCTAACCTGTCAAGCAGATCTTCCTGATAAAGTGCGATCGGCGTATCGTCTATTTCAACGGTGTGGTCGCCGATCTGTGCGAAGTTTATTGATGCAGCAATATGCTCATACGCATCATGAAGATCCAGGATATGCACATCTTCAAGCTCTAAATCAAATTTATCAGATTCATCGATGGGTTTATCCTGCTGGTAAGCACGTGCGGGATAACGATGCATAAATTCGTTGCGGCGATCGTCGAGAGCTTCAGATGCAATGCGGTAGCGCTGATATGAAAGAAGCTGCTGCACAAGTTCGTGACGGGGATCAATTGCGTCGCCGGTTGGCGTAAGTAATCCATCGCCTATGTCATCAACTGCATCAGGGTCGGGCGGAATAAGTGTGCGCGACTTCAGCTCGATCAGCATCGCAGCCATGATGAGAAACTCACCCGCTGCTTCGACATCGATCTGCTCAACCTGATTAAGCAACTCAAGGTATTGCTTGGTTATCTTGGCGATGGGGATATCGTGGATATCCACCTCAGCTCTGCGGATCAGATATAGCAGCAAATCCAGCGGGCCACAGAAGGCGTCGAGATTTACCTGATAATCGTCTTGGATCTGCATGGGTGGCCTCGGGGCGCTATACTGGCTGCTTGAAAATACCAGTAGCGTTCGTAGGAATATCATACACGCAAAGGACTGATTGAGCTTTAGCCTATGAAAACAACTGACCAACAGAAAACTGAAGCTGCGTTTATCGTCGATGCCTTAACCGCTGAAGCGGATGCAATCTCGCGTTTGGCTCAGCGCGTTTCATCAACGGATAGCGATATGTGGACCGCAGCTGTGGATTTACTTGCAAACTGCACCGGCCACATTGTTGTTGCGGGTATGGGGAAGTCTGGCCTTATTGGCGCGAAAATCTCAGCTACTTTTACAAGCTTAGGTCAACCATCAAATGTCCTGCATCCAGCAGAAGCAATGCATGGCGATCTTGGGCGCGTGGGTAAGAATGATGTAGTAATGCTGCTCAGCTATTCCGGCGAAACTGATGAAGTCGTAAACCTTGCAGCAATTTTAAGAGCGGATGGTGTAGATCGACTGGGGGTTTCAAAAAATAATGAAACCAACCTGGCAAAGCTAAGCACTGTGCATATAAGCCTGGGCGATCTCACCGAAGCCTGCCCATTTAACCTGGCGCCTACGGTTTCAACGACTGCGATGCTGGCGGTGGGTGATGCGTTAGCACTAGCTGTATCACGCAGAAAAAACTTCAACGCCAATGATTTTCAAAAGCGCCATCCCGGCGGACTGCTTGGGGCCGGCCTTAGAAATATCAGCGAGGTACTGCGCTTTAAGGTTGGCGAAAATCTGCCCGTGGTTCTTGGCACGTTAACTGTTCGTGATGCCTGCCTACAAACAAAGACCGGCAGACGGCCCGGTGCGGTAATGATCGTCGATAAAAACGGCAAACTCTCAGGCATATTCACCGATGGGGATTTACGCAGATTAGTCCTTAACGACCCCAAAGGGATTGACAGAATCATCGGCGAAGTAATGACCCAAAGCCCCGAGCATTTACTAGTCGATGATCTTGTGCGCGACGCAGTAAGATTAATGCGCGAAAACCGCCACGACGAGATCCCGGTAACGGACCACGATGGCAAACCCGTGGGTTTAGTCGATGTGCAGGATCTGATCGCGCTTAAGGTTGTGAGTGAGTAGAGTGAGCCGCGGCGTCTTCGCCCGCGGACCCCTTTGGCAGTAATCCACTGTGCTCCTACCAAAGTAGCAAATGAAGCCCATCTTCAGTGGCACGGGCGTCTCGCCCGTACGATTATATTTCTTGCACGGGCGAGACGCCCGTGCCACTTAATGAGCGGTGGGGTTTGTATGGTTAAACACGCTCCCACTGGCCGCTGAAGCGGCCGTGCCTTGTTGGGCTGAACATGGAATCTTACAATTCAGTATAATACAGTCATGTCAATTGTCGTTGCAGTTACTAAAAATAATCAAACGTTCATGGCTTCCGATACGCTTACCTGCTTTGGCGATTCGCAGCGGGTTGCCAATATCAACAGCCCCTGCGAAAAGATTCGTCGGCTTGGGCCTGTCATACTCGGCTCAACTGGTTGGGCGATCTATGATGATATTCTTGATAATTATCTGGCTAACAATCCCCAGCCACAGCTTACCGATCGCAAAACCATCTTTGCGTTCTTCATGGAGTTCTGGAAAGCTCTGCATGATCGCTACACATTTGTTAACGATCAATCACAAGCTAAGGATGCTCCGTTCGGCGATCTGGATTCTTCATTCCTCATAGCCAACGCCAACGGCATATTCAAAGTTTCACACGATATGAACATCACACATTTCAAGCAGTACTATGCAATAGGATGTGCTGAGGAATATGCTCTGGGAGCTATGCAAGTTCTCTACCAACAGGATGGTGATGCGCAGTCAATCGCAAAACAAGCAGTCCAAACCGCGATCGAGTTTGATGTACACTGCGGCGGAGAAATCACTGTACTAAAGGTACAATAGACCTGATCTTTTTCTGAGCATCATTCATGCCTAATGTTGATATTGCCCAAATTGAATTGCTTTGCCTCGATGTCGATGGCGTGATGACTGATGGGTCCATCATGCTGGATAATCATGGCAACGAGTTCAAACGCTTTAACGCTACGGACGGTCTTGGTATACGGCTTTGGATTAAATTGGGCTTTTACGTTGCAATCATCACGGGAAGATCAGGCATGGCGGTAACGCATCGGGCCTCTGAATTGGGAATCAAGCATGTATATCAAGGGGTAAAGGATAAAGGTGCTGTACTTGGGGAGCTAGTAGCCGAACTCGGTCTGAGGCCAGAAGAAGTGGCTGTTTTGGCGGATGATCTGCCTGACCTGCCGATGATGCGTGCTGCAGGCTATGCTATGGCCGTTGGTGATGGCGCATCTGAGGTACGATCCGCCGCTGCCTTTGTAACTGTAAGGCCTGGAGGCAAGGGAGCTGTTCGAGAAGCAATCGAGCATCTTCTAAAAGCCAAGGGTCGCTGGGACGAAGCGATTGCTTTGTTCGGGTAAATCTATTTCATGCCCAACGATCAACAACAACAGCCAAGGCCCATATCACCTCCACCACCAATACGCCGTGCGCCCACCAAGCGCATAGTTATTGCAGGTAGTGGTGTTCTGTTAGCTGGATTGATCCTGATCGTTGCGGTGAACATCGATTTTGGCAAAGACAAAGAAAAGCAGGAAGTTGATCCAATTGAAATCGTGGATATTCGTCCTGATTTTCAGATACTTGATCAACAAGCGCTTCGCGATCTTAGAGCAGGCAATTTAGGACAACCTCGTAATATCTCAGTAAAGCTCCCGCGCGGTAGCTGGATTCAAAAAGTCGATATCCAAACCGGTAAGTTAGCGCAGCAATATAGATTTCAAGATTGGGACCCAAACCCCGAAGGTAAGCCGGACGGTTGGATCCGTATGCAGCAACCTGAAGCAGAGGTTTACCTATCCGATAATAGAATACTTACACTCAAGGGCGACAGCGCTTTAGCCTTCGCACCAAACCGCAAATTGGAATCGGGCACACTATCCGGCAATGTAACCATTCAACTTTTCACTCCAAAAGAAGACGGCCTGCTTCCCGATCCCAACACAGACACTCCTTCATTGATAATTCACACCGCGGATGCTGAATTTGATAATTTTATTGGTGAAATTAACTGCGTTGGTGCTGTACAAATCGAATCGCCCACCATGTCTCTGCCAAACGGCAGCGACCTTAGAATTCTGATCGATGATCAAAACGAAACTATAAAGCTGACCATGAGGAAGCCAAGGCAAATTCGTATAGCTTCCGCGCCCAAGTCCGATGAAAATCCCATCGCTCAACAACCAATAGCTCAAGCGCTACCAAATACTATTTCACAAGCTCCGACATCGAAAAACACAAACAGCATCAGAAAGCCCAAGCAAGTCGCTGCTAATGTGACATTTTACCGTTTAACCTTAAGTGAAAATGTGCGCATACATCAGGGAAATAGAACTGCACTAGGCGATGAACTATTGATGATATTCTCCTCAAAAAGCAAGGGCGTATCTGATATGCTTTCATCCAGCTTGCCCGGGACTGGTCGTAGTAACTACTTGCCTCAAAGCCGCGCCTTCATGGAACAGCCCATGTTGCCCCTTGGAGCTTTGGCAACACTTTCCTTTGCTGCAACTAACGTGCAAGAAACTGTTGCAGAAAAAAGCTTGGGACTTGCACCACCGCGATCTATTGATGACCTGATCATTGACTGCGATGGGCCTCTTACAATTGAGCCGGTAACTATAGAAAGTGAAAAGCTCGAATCGGCAGAGGATGCGTTATTGATGCTCACCTCCCAAGGCAAGCCTGTATATCTATCAGATACAAGCGAAGAAAGCCAAGCACTATGTGATCACCTTCTTTATCACTCAAAGAACCAGAAACTCGAACTTGTTGGATCTGATCTTCACCAGCTTTGGATTCACACTCCTAAACTCTTAGCAAATGGCAAGAGATTCTGGTTCGAGCCACAAACTAATCGAGCTGGATTTACCGGGTCGGGCTTTGTGAAGTTAAATCGGGTCCAACAATCAGGAGCGGTAACGTTTATCGGCCCACAAAGCGCTGTTATAGCTATGGCTGCTCTTGGCTTTAATGCTGCGCCAACAAGTAACAATCAAGAATCTCAAGCGCTTACTGTTACATGGCAGGATAACATGGAGTTACAGTTCGCTTCTACAGGCAATGAACATCAAGCCAACCGCTTGCGCAGTGCATCATTCAATGGCGATGTAGACGTTCGGAGTGAAACGCTAAACTTAACTTCGCAGGCTTTGCTCGTTGGCTTTTCGGATGATGAGTTAACCAAGGAAAACCATATCCAAACAATCAGCGCCACAGGCCAGGTGCATGCAATTAGTAAAAGCGCTGAACCAGGTGAAATTGAATGTGATCTGTTTGATTTAACATTGATGCAGGCGGCAAATGGTAAGACAATTCCACTACATTTCGTAGCTACCGGAGATGTTAAAACATCAGATCCGCAGCAGACGTTATGGTCCAACGCGGTTAATGTTTCCTTCAGGGAAATAATTGTTACAGAGACAGACAGTCACGCAAGAGTGTTTCAAATTACCGATATGCTGGCTGAGGATGATATAGAAATTCGCATGGCTACGGGAGCGAGAATTCTTGCAGACACTATCCAAAGCAATGGCATCACACAAATTGCTGTAATCAGCAGCGATGATCTCAGGATTGTTCATGAAAATTTAGAAATCACCGGAGGCAAAACACTTGAATTAGATGGCAAGACAGGTTTAGGTAAGCAACCCGGACCTGGCGTACTTAGAGTATTTCCGAAAAATATACCGCTTGAATTTGCGGCCAATGGTAGAACAACTAAAGTATTGGACGACTTCGCGGAGCCTGAGCTTAAACTCACTTGGCAGGGTGCAGCTACGTTTGAAGAATCGCATGAAAATGGAAATGGTGCAATCGAATTCCTTACAGAAGTTCGAGCTGTAGCAGATCCAAACAAACTCGAACACGATGAGCTTGAATCAGATGATTTGCGAATAGAATTTGTCCGCAACACCGCAAACGGCCAAGAAGGTAGAAGAGCCATTGGAAAGATGATTGCAACAGGCAACGCCAAGCTGGAAAATCGTGCGTGGGAATTGGAAGATCACTCAGATAGCCCGCGCATTTTCTATATAGAATGCAACTATCTCGAATACGATAACGCAACGGGTGAAGCACTAGCTGATGGTAAAGGCACGATGCTTATTCGAGACGAGCGGCCACAAACTCAGCCTGATGATGAAGACGAAGACTCGACCAATCGCTTCGGTGCCAGCGGCACTACATCTTTTCGATGGGAGCAGCAAATGCAAATGCTGCGGGTAGGTGATGACTTATTTGATATTTCCATGCAGGATTCTGTTGAAATCAGGCACCTTAATATCGAAGGTGAAAAGGCCACAATGTCTGCCAATCAACTGATTGCTACGATTTACCGACCTCGCAAAGCAAGCAATGCTGATGATGAGAATATCGGCCTTGATATGGGTGGACCTGCTGAGTTAATGCGTGTGCAAGCGATCGGCAGAGTCTTCCTGCGAACAGCAACTCGCGATGTTGAGTGTGAACATTTTGATTACGATGTAAAAACAGGGATCGCCATCCTAAAAGCTAAGCCCGGCAACAGAGTATCTGTCCTAATGCGTGGTTCCGTTCAACCTTTTAAGGCTGAACAAATCATCTGGGACATGAAGAAAGATACACTGCGCGTGGTCCGCGCAAGCGGCGGCGGTGGAAGATAATTACAAAATAATAAACCCTGCAAGGGAGTGCGCCGTTCCCTATTCCATGGGTGCCTTCGTCCACGCTTTGCATCGAACTAACAGAGCACTGACGACTCGAAGACTCGCTGTCAGTGACACCCACTTCAATGAAACCCATCTTCAGTGGTACGGGCGTCTCGCCCGTACGATTATTTTTCTTGCACGGGCGAGACGCCCGTGCCACTTGATTGCTATTTGATGTAATTTCATGATTCTAACCTGACCCCGCCACAGGCGGATCTGCGACTTCACTAAGCAACAGGTTCGGCTTTGTGGTGTTTGAATGTTAACTACCAAAAACACTGACGACTCGAAGACTCGCTGTCCGTGGCACCCGTTTTAAGTAATTGTGGTTTGATATGCTCGAACCCGGGTGAAACCCGGGGCTAATGGAAGATGTCAAACTTACTTGGAACGGTTTATGGTTCGTGTGCGGATGGTGAACTACCCTTTTGGGTTGATCGGAGGCTTTGGTGGTGGAATCTGCGAGCAAATCACCGGTTGCGATTGTAACTGGGGCTGGAGGAGGGATTGGCACTGCTATTTGTATCGAGCTTGCAAAAGCTGGTTATCACATTTCACTCGTCGGCCGATCCGAAACAAGTCTGCAAGCTACGGTAAATGAGATAGCTGTTTGCTCTGGCAACATGGCGCAAACTCTCGTGGTTCCAGCGGATCTATCCGACCATCACCAAATTACAAATATAGTTCAAACAACATATCAGCACTGGGACAAAATAGACGTTTTAATCAACAACGCAGCTGCTTGTCCAAATTTTCCTATCGACCAAACGACTATTCAAGAGCTCCAGGGAGCGTTCGCTTTAAATTACTTTGCCCCCGCATTACTGGTAGCTGAGCTTTGGCCAATATTTGTCCAGCAAGACTTCGGCTGCGTTATCAACATCTCATCTATAGCCACGGTTGACCCCTTCCCCGGATTATCGATGTACGCAGCTAGCAAATCTGCCATGGAAAGCTTAACACGTTCAATAATAAATGAAGCTTCCGAAGCTGATATAACGTCCTATTCCATTGCCCCGGGAGCTGTAGAAACCTCAATGCTTAGATCGCTAATTTCCGTAGATGATCTGCCGACTGATAAAACACTCAATCCCGCAACAGTTGCCAGCGTTGTATTGGACTGTGTTTTGGGGCGGCGCAAGAGCGATAACGGCAAGACTATCGTGCTGGAAAAAGCCTAGGTCCGAGAATTGTGCCCCTTATTACTGGGTAATCAGGCGCATTGTTCCTATAAACCAACCATCTTATTACATATGTATTTGCCTTTAGGTGTGGTGTATTGGACTGTTTTATTGGCCGGGCCGCTGGGAAGTGTGCTCGAAGCATAATTTAGTTCCCTAGGAGTCAGTTTAATTTTCCCTCTAAACGCCAAACTCGACCGCCCTCGCCTTCTGATCATCGAAGATGACGTAGCTGTAAGTGAACAAATGCTAAGTTCACTAGGCCGCGAGTGTTTTTCTGATCAGCTTGTTGCGTGCTCAGACCGCTGTGGTGCAACAGAATTGATATGCCGTTGTGGTGAGCAGTGTGCAGATGATGCGTGCTGTATGGTTATTGGCTCATTAAAGCAATTACATGCATTTGATTTAGACCGCTGCGATGTAGTGATCTGCGGAATATCTCTGCCTGATGGTTCTGGTCTTGATGCACTGGCATTTATACGTGGGCTGAGGCCTGACCTGGGAGTGATCATAATGGGTGAAAATGAAGGCGATCCAACAGTAGCAGTCGAAGCGATTCGTGCTGGTGCGCTGGATTTTCTTGAAGCAACAAGCACAGACATACGTGCACTACCTAGGGCATTGGAAAAATGTCTTGTTCATCAGCGCATAAAGCAAGAAAACGAACGCTTGCAACTCGATCTTAGTAAATCACTTCGTGAAGTTGGGCTTAAAAACCAGCAGCTTCGTATAGCTGTCGATCAACTGGAAGCTATGGCTAAAATGGACGACTTAACAGGGCTTAACAATCGGCGTTGGCTAGGCGAAGAATTAGATAGAACATGGGCGCAGGCCTTACGCAATAATGTGCCGATTGCGTTCATGATGATCGACTTAGATAGATTTAAAGCAATAAACGACCATTATGGCCATCAACATGGTGATGAACTTTTGCAACAAGCAGCGCGCATCATCAAAGCCAACTGTCGTGATGTGGATCTTACTGCCCGTTATGGTGGAGATGAATTCTGTGTGCTAATGCCCAACACTCAGGCACATGAAGCTATTGATGTTGCCAGGCGTATACTGCGCGAATATGAAATCGTAAATCAAAAGCGAACCACGGGTCATCCAGTGATCTCAATGTCGATTGGTATTGCGCAT
This sequence comes from Planctomycetota bacterium, assembly GCA_022574595.1. Classification (GTDB taxonomy): domain Bacteria; phylum Planctomycetota; class Phycisphaerae; order Phycisphaerales; family SM1A02; genus JACZRS01. The sequence goes on from JACZRS010000004.1 coordinate 153,695, forward strand.
GTTGATTTGAGTTGTCCCGCCAATGCTCAGCAGCTTATTCACCACGCAGATGAAGCGATGTATGCCGCTAAGTCATCTCCCACATGCCAGGCTATGATCCGTGATGTTAAAGGTGTGTATCCAGCCATCACAAACCATAGTGCCACTTCATCAAAGCAAGCTGATCGGCCGACCAAATAAATTCAGCTTGAAATTGCATAGCTCTATAGTTTTTTAGACATTGCGCGTTGAATATCGCGCTGCGCTTGTCGCTTTGCCATGTCTTGCCTCTTGTCCGCATGTTGCTTGCCACGCGCTACTCCAATAAGCAGCTTGGCTCGCCCGTTGAGAAAGTACATTTTCAGCGGTATTAAAGTGATGCCTTTTTCATAGGTTGCTATGGCTAACTTTTTGATCTCTCGACGGTGAGCAAGGAGAGTTCTGGTGCGAGTCGGAATATGCTGCTTTGGACCTGCGGGGGGATATTCTGCAATATGTATAGAATGTAATTGGAGCGAGGGCGGATTCTCGATCGCTCGAACATATCCTTCTGCCAAGCTGACTTTCCCCTGGCGGACTGCTTTGACCTCGGTTCCAACCAGCTTTATCCCACACTCGAGGGTCTCTGAAATGTGATAATTATGCCGCGCTTTGCGGTTTTCGATCTTTGGCTGATTGGATTGTTTCTTCTTCGAGGCCATGATTTGATGCTATGGGCTTGCTAATTTATATTGAAAATAGGCTTTGTGGAACCCCAGGACAACTTCTACGGATAGCTGGTAAGGTCCCATATCTGCTATAAGCTATGGGATTAAGCTGCGGGTCGTGGCTGGTGATTCATCCAGCCTCTATCATTTTTCTTTATCCGGGGTTGTATTTTACCGCTTTTACCGCCACTATAGGTGGCCAGGGTCATCCGGCGGGATGTTTATTGTGAGTTGAACCAGCGGGGTTCAGCACGTCAATGGTTATTTCCTTTGGATATTAAGAGAGGTTTGAAACAATGTTTCACCCTAGATGTACCAGCTTCGGCATGGGGGGGATGATTCTCTCAGTCGCCCTCGTCAACTTTGCCGCATTTGAAGTAACTGCTTCGGATTCAGCAATTAACACAACGCAAAGCATTAATGCGTTTTCTCAGGCGAATCCCAATACGAGATTGTACCTCAGCGACGAGAGGATAACTCACGTCTATGGCAAATCATTTTCACACGGCGAATCAGCATTCGAGTCAGCTGAATCTTTCCGTTTGAATCAGGCTGCTATGTTCGGCGTTAACGCAAATGATATTGTCTTTACCAACAATCCCGAGCAGCCGATTGGCTACCTGCCTGAAATCGATGAATACAAGTTTACGGGCTTCAATTACTATCAACAAGAACAAGGTATTGAAGTTTTCCGTTCGCGGATGGTACTGCTTGTTCGAAATGAAGCAGGCTTTCCATTAGTACTTGCATCAGTAGATTTGCGTGATCTTGGCGGCTTTGAGATTGATCCCAAAGCGGACACGAAAGTTAATATCGCCAAAGCGCAGAAGGTGGGCCAAGCTCAGCTAGGGCGCGATACTGAACTAACTGATACTAAATTGGTAATTTGGGCCGGTGTCGATGATATGGTGGTACAGCCGAGGTTGGCGGTTCAGTACATCGCATCCACTGGTACAGCGACAAATCCACAGACTTATGAAAAGTGGCTGTTCCTTGTCGACGCCGAGACTGGTGCGATTCTCTATCAGGAGGATCAGATTCTAAACATAGATGTAGTGGGAAACGTCAGCGGTATGGCGACCCCGGGCTTTAGTGCAGACACTTGTGAGATCGAAGAACTCATGGCCATGCCCTATGCCCGAGTGAATATTGTCGGTGGCAACGTCGACTTCGCTGACGAGAACGGCGACTACGTTATTCCACACGGCGGTGCCGCGCAGGTTACAGTTGAGTCGCGAGTATGGGGCCAGTGGTTCCGCGTCTTCAACGAAGCTGGCGCTGACACCGTGCTGAGCCAGAATGTGCTGCCGCCAGGCCCGGCTGATTTCGTTCATAACCAATCAAACTCCAACGAATTTATTAGGGCGGAGACAAACGGTTACGTTCAAGCAAACATTGTCCGCGACTTCGCGCTCCTCGCCAATCCCAGTTATCCGGTGATCGCCAACCAGACCGCTTTCCCGGTCAATGTGAATCTAAACAGCACTTGCAACGCGTTTTACGACTTCTCGTCGATCAACTTTTACCGGGCTGGGGGTGGATGCGCAAACACCGCCTTCTCATCGGTCGTTCACCATGAGTACGGACACCACCTAGTCGCAGTAGGGGGCAGCGGTCAAGGAATGTACGGCGAAGGCTTGGGCGACGTTCTGGGCGTGCTGATCTCCGATCAACCACTCCTAGGCGTTGGCTTCCAAAGCTGCGCTGGCGGGATACGCAATGCGGATAACTCATTGCAGTACCCGTGCTCCGGCGCAATTCACTTCTGTGGACAGCTTCTTTCTGGTTGCGTTTGGGAAACTCGTAATGAACTGATAGTTACCGAGCCGGACAACTATAGAGAAATTCTTGGATTCCTTGCGGTAAACTCAATTCTTGTTCATAACGGAAGCGGTATCACGCCACAAATCACCATCGACTGGCTAACCCTTGATGATGATGATGATGATATTAGTAATGGTACACCGCACTACAATGAGATTGCCATAGGCTTTGGTGAACATAGTATGGACGCACCTCCACTAGGTTTGTTACAGTTCAGCTTCCCCGATGGTTTACCAACTTTAGTAAGTCCGGGTGGTGGCACGACAGTACGTGTAGAAGTATCAACACTTCTTGAGAATCCTGTAGCGGATACGGGTGTGCTTCATGTAAATACTGGAGGTGGGTTCATTGAAATTCCAATGGAAATAGTCGAGCCCAACGTTTATGACGCTGTATTCCCAGCAATTAATTGTGGAAACGATGTAGATTACTTCTTCAGTGCTGAAACAACAGATGGCAATGTCGCTACTGCACCTGGAATCGGATCATTTAGCGCATTTAGTGCTGTCGACATCAATATTTTGTTCGAAGATGACTTCGAATCTAATCTCGGTTGGGTTGTTAGCAACGCTGTTTCAGATGGTCAGTGGGACCGAGGAATCCCCGTTGATTGCAATCGCGGTGATCCACCAGCCGATGCTGACGGGTCTGGCCAGTGCTATCTCACTGACAATAGTGCTGCAGGTGCATGCAACAGCGATGTTGACAATGGTTCGACAACGCTTACCTCACCGATACTTGATGCCTCAGCTGAGGGATCTGTAATTTCTTATTGGCGCTGGTATTCAAATACGTTTGGCAATTCACCCATGCAGGATATCTTTACAGTACAGGTATCAAGCAATAATGGTGCTAGCTGGGTTAATTTGGAAATCGTAGGCCCAGGTGGATCTGAAGTTAATGGCGGCTGGATCCAAAAAGAATTTGCGATTGCTGACTTTGTCGAAGAAACAGATCAATTCAGGATTCGGTTTATCGCAACTGACTCTGATCCACAATCTGTTGTTGAAGCAGGTATCGACTTAGTGCGAATTCTGCAGATTGTCTGCGCTCCCGATAACCCAAGCGATATAAATGGCGATGGAGTGGTTAACACAGAGGATCTATTGCTCCTCTTTGGCAACTGGGGGCTATGCGCTGATTGCAATGATTGCCCCGGGGACATTGATGGTAGTTGTGCTGTGAATACAGCTGACCTGCTAGCCTTGTTCAGCAATTGGGGGTAATAGTAAGTCTTGAGATTTGAGTCTTGAGTCTTGAAAGTGAAAAAAATACAGCCCACGGCATTTGCCGTGGGCTTTCTTGATGCTTTAGCAAGTAGGGCATGGCCTTTGGCCTGCCTTGGAAATGTGCGATTTAAGAAAAGGCAGGCTCAAAGCCTGCCCTACAAATCTGCGCACGGGCGAGACGCCCGTGCTACCTCTTCCCTGACTCCTGACTCCTGAAACCTGACTCCTGAAACCTTTCCCCATTACCAAATGCCCAGAAGAGGACTCGAACCTCCACGGGAGTCTCCTCCCACCAGCACCTCAAGCTGGCGCGTCTGCCAATTCCGCCACCTGGGCAATATCAAGCAAGCGATGCAGAATCGCCAGAGTATAGTGCCCAGCGATAATGAGTCGAGCAAGGCCACAAATGTAGCTGCTCATAAATTTGACGAGGCTGCCTATTATCCACGGATATGTCAGATAACCGTTTGAGAATCAATGAGATATTTCTTTCAATCCAGGGCGAATCGACCTGGGCCGGTTGCCCCTGTGTGTTCGTAAGGCTCGCCGGCTGCCACTTGCGATGTGCGTATTGTGATACTGCATATGCATTTACAGAAGGTAATTGGTGTGATGCTAAGGATGTAATCGAGGAGGTTTGCTCACATTCTGTTGATTTGGTTCAAATAACTGGAGGTGAGCCGTTACTACAGCAAGCTGTGCATCCGCTGATTAGCCAATTGTGCGATCTAGGAAAAACTGTCTTGATTGAGACATCGGGCGCTTGCGATATCAGTTGTTGTGACAGCAGAGCTATTCGCATATTGGATTTTAAGACGCCGGGCAGTGGTGAAGTTGATCGTAATGATTGGTCGAATATTGACCATTTAACAAGACGCGATGAAGTGAAATTCGTTATCACGCATAAGGAAGATTACGATTGGGCTGTGGAAAAAATCCAGAAGCATAAATTACAAGATCGATGCAATGCTGTTTTATTATCTCCTGTGATGGAGCAAGTTCCGATTGCAGAGTCAGACATTTCCGGTTGCTGTGGTTTGGATCCTAAGGAGCTAACCGATTGGTTAATGACAGAGCCCCCCACTGGCGGGCCTGTCCGCATTCAACTGCAACTGCATAAGTTTATTTGGGATCCACAAACGCGAGGCGTTTAGGCGTATGATTCTACATGACACATTCGTCCAGTCCAGCCAAACTCGGTACGTTGACAATCATCTTGACACTTATTGCATGGTCAAGTATTCCGCTATTTCTAAAGCATTTTTCCCAGTCAATTGACCAATTTACAAGTAACGGGTGGCGCTATGGGTTTTCTGCTTTTCTGTGGCTGCCATTAGTAATCGTTGCCCTACTAAGAAAGCGCTTGCCTAAGGGAATTTGGCGGGCGGCACTTGTGCCAAGCATCGTTAACGCTATTGGACAGGTTACGTTTGTCGCAGCCCATTACAAAATCGAACCAGGGTTATTGGCATTCGGACTGCGCAGCCAGATTATCTTCGCAGCAGTAGGCGCATACATCCTTTTTCCTATTGAACGTAGCACTATCAAATCAAAAAAGTATTTGATTGGTGCATTTGTTGTAACGATTGGAACCAGTGGGGCAATTCTACTTGGAAGTACTGCACCAACATCCGACGAAATATTCGGCATATTGCTTTCAGTTTTAAGCGGTTTCTTATTTGCTGCGTACGCAGTTGCTGTTCGCAAATATATGAACGGTATTAATTCTGTTGTAGCATTTGCGGTGATAAGCCAATACACCGCAGCAGCGATGATTGTGTTGATGCTAAAATATGGCGATCGCTATGGCGCAACAGCGCTCGACATGCCCGGCAATGAGTTCATGTGGCTTTTAGTTTCGGCTGTTATTGGAATCGCTCTTGGGCATGTGCTTTATTACATGAGCATCGCCCGGCTGGGGGTTGCGGTATCTTCGGGCGTGTTGCAACTACATCCCTTTGCAGTGGCGGTAGCATCGTTTTTTATATTTAACGAAACGCTCAGTACGCCGCAATGGGTTAGCGGGACTATTGCAGTCGGTGGTGCAGCATTGATGCTTACGGTTCAGCGAGGATTAGCAAGACCAAAGCAGCTAGTATGATATGATTGAAAAGTTCATGGAATCACATGCATATACGCTTAGTAAAATCATTTAGCTTTGAAGCAGCACATTGGCTTCCCACTTTTCCTGAGGGGCATAAGTGCAGGCGTATGCACGGGCACTCTTTCAAGGTGGAGGTTGTAGTAGAAGGCGATGTGGCTAAGGAAAAAGGCTACTTAATTGACTATGGCGAAATTACAGAGGCGGTGGAGCCGGTTCGATTGCAACTGGATCATTACTGCTTAAATGAGATCGAAGGCTTGGAAAATCCTACCAGCGAGATGCTGGCCGTTTGGATTTGGGATCACCTCAAAGAGCAGCTTCCCATGCTTGCTCAGATTATCGTGCATGAAACGTGTTCAGCCAGCTGCACTTACAGCGGCCAAAAGTAATATGCCAACTGAGCTTGTGCAAAGAGAGTTAATAGTGTCAAATACACAGCTTCTGATGATGAGGAATAGACAACTGTTATGAGCAACACCCCAAGCCTTGACCATCCGACTCTGCCCCTTGTTAAAGCTGCATTTAGTGAGCTTGACTTAAAAGCAACCGAATTTCGTGGGCAGACCACGCTGATTGTGCCTGCTGTGAATCTACATGCGGTGATGCGATATCTTCGTGATGAAGCTGCGTGCGATTACGATTTTCTAAGCGATGTGGTGGGGATTGATTACCTTAATTATCCTGCCCAAACGATTGGCCGATTTGCTGTTGTGTACTTGCTGGTTTGTACCGCAAGCGCCCAACGCTTTTCTGTCAAGATCTTTTTAGACCCGAGTATTGATACATCGGGTATTGAGCCTGATCCTGCTTTGGTAGTTGATTCAATGACGGACATTTGGCCGGGTGCGGAGTGGCCTGAACGCGAAGTTTATGACATGTTTGGAATTCGCTTTAAAAATCACCCGGATTTAAGACGCATCCTTACCTGGGAAGATTTCCCTGCCCATCCACTTCGCAAAGACTATCCATTAAGAGGCAGAGGCGAGCGCGAAACCTATCGCGTTGTAGAACGCGACGATACGTAAGTGATACTCTTCCATTAGCCCCGGGTTTTACCCGGGTTCGAACGTGTTAAACCGCAAATCTGTAATCCAACTAAGAATCCCCGGCAAAGCCGGGGGCTAATGGAAGATTAACTGAACAGGCGGCTGATGTCGTTCCAGGTTACCACTAAGAACAGAGTGCCAATCAGCGCCAAACCGAAGATGGTTGATGCGTTTTGGAATGCTAATGAAGGCGGACGACCTTTAAGCTTCTCGTAAATCAAGAATATAAATAATCCGCCATCAACAATCGGCAGAGGCAGGAAGTTAATCACTGCAAGGTTAGCGCTGATCATTGCCAGGAAAAATATGAGATACATCATTCCTCGATCAGCGATTTTTACGCCGATGTGAACGATTCCAACCGGTCCGCGCAATTGTTTAACACCCACACTTCCCCTGATAAGTCGATCAAGCGTCAAGTAGACGTTTATATTGACTTTGTATGTTTCCTTAAAGCCCATGACCACCGCACGAACCGGGCTGCCCCCTGCTGATAGAGTGATAAACTCTGCTTGAAAATCATATGCTGCAAGCTGAGTCGTCCATGATAATTCATGCAGCTGCGCAACTTCAACCGCGCTAAGTGTTACAACTAATTCTTCCTTGGGATTATCCTTTGTAGGATGAATAATCGTAAGATCAACTTTGGTTTGTGCCTCACTACTTAGTGCGTTAGCTGTGGCTTTCCTAAGTGCTTTTCTAAACTCAGGCCACGTCGATACTGCATTGCCATTTACCGCAACAATTTCAGTTCCACCCATAGGCGCGTTGGCATGAATCGGCGTATCAACATCCTCAACTAACGCAACATCCTCATCATCATATCTAACAAAACTAGTAATAGGCTTGGCGGTAACAAGGTAATCAACAGCAGTACCTAGCCTAATCCCAAGCCGACCCTTTCGGCTCACCTTACATGTAACTTCGATTTCTTTACCATTTCGCAGAACAACAACTTCAAGCTCTTTACCCTTATTTTCCTTTACAAATGCAGGAATTTGTGATCGACGCGGATAAGCCAGCTTGCCCAGCTTGATAATAATGTCCCCAGCTTGAAGTTTATCTGCATTAGAGCTTGACGGGTCAACATCAGAAATTCGGGTTAGTGGCGTAAAACCAAGCAAGCCTTCATCTGCGGCTGATTCGCGTTGTGGGTATAGGCTATAAACCGGTACAACAGCTAACGACGCCTCAATAGTAGAACCAATTGGCTCACCATCTTCATCAACCTCGGTCCATTTAGTTTGCAAGGGTATTCCATTTGACTGAGCGGCTGCGCGCTCCAGCTCGCCAAATGTTGTGCTTTTTTTACCGTTAATAAAATCAAGTCGCATCTGTGGCTTAACACCTACTTTTGAAAGCCCAGTGTTTATTAGCGTGAGCTCTAAAAGCCCTGCTTTATCAGATTCGGCAAGTTGAGTTGATGCGCTAGGCCCAACACCGATACTTAACAATCCTCCATCGGCACCAACTACTGGTGTAATGCCAAAGACAAGTGGCTCATCGAAACCCTGGCGCTCAATATAAAACTCAAGTTCCTTGCCCGGCTTAGCCATGGCAGTTGCGATCATAATGCTCGAAAAAGTTTCAGCTTCATCTTCATCAATGGATAAAACCCTATCACCAGGTTGCAAACCAATTTCTTCTATGCCTAGCTCACTGGTATTTTTCGCAACAGCAGTAAAAGCCGGTGAACCTGGTGCTACCATACCAATTACCGGCGATTCAAATTTAACGCCTACACTAAAAGCAACTATAAACAGTACGACCGCAAGGATCAGATTCATTACCACACCCGCAGAAACAACAATCATGCGCTTACCAATTGGGCACATGTTGTAGCTGCGCGGATCGTCGGAAACCGCATTAGGGTTTGCGTCTTCCTGGCCCAGCATTTTCACAAATCCGCCTATGGGCAACCAGCGAAGTGAGTATTCGGTTTCGCCCAGGCCATGCTTTGCTAGTTCGTTTTCTTTTAATTCCTGTGCTGATTTACCTGTGAGTTTCACTACCTTGCGATGGGTTGAGCCAACTACAAAACCGATACCCTTTCGCCACGACACAACCGGATGTCCCATGCCGATTGCAAAGGCTTCGGTACGGATTCCCGCCCATTTAGCAGCAAGAAAATGGCCTAGCTCATGGAAGAAGATGAGCGCACCAAAGCCAAAGATCATAAGCAAGATGTAGTAACCGGTTGTGAGAATTTCCATATCGTTTTTTTCTTCTATCTATGCAAACATTTCATGTTACGAAAATTATGCGTATTAATAATACACTAATTATTAACCAGTCGTAGGTGAAATACCAACGCTTTGTTCAGTAGAGCCGACACTCGATTCTCTATTAAGCTTCTCTGCAACCATCTGTCGAGCTATTTCATCTGCATTTAATACATCATCAAGACAAGTAACTGGTGTTGGCTGGGATTGGTTGAGCACTTCACCCACTAATTGTGTAATCATCCCAAACGGAATACGACCGTCAAGAAACGCGCTAACCGCAGCTTCGTTGGCAGCATTAAAAGTAGCTCCAGCAGTTCCGCCCATTTTTATGACATCATATGCCAAACCTAAAGCTGGAAAACGCTCATGATCGACAGGCCCAAACTCAAGTTGATGTAAGCTAGACCAATCCATGGCTTTACTAGCGCCATCTACACGATCTGGCCAGGTTATGGCAAATTGAATGGGCATCTTCATGTCAGGTGGCGATAGCTGCCCTACTACCGAACCGTCCACGAATTCAACAAAGCTATGAATTATCGATTGCGGATGCACAACTACTTTGATTTTCTCAGCCGGCATGCCAAATAACCAATGCGCTTCGATTACTTCCAAAGCCTTGTTCATTAGCGATGCAGAATCAACCGTAACCTTCGGCCCCATATCCCAAGTTGGATGATTCAAGGTTTCTTTAACAGTAGCATTGTAAAGCCGATCCTTTTCCCAATTGCGAAACGGTCCGCCTGATGCTGTTAATACAAGCTGCTTTACTTCGTCGATCGAGCGTCCCGCCTGGAGGCATTGAAATAAAGCGCTATGTTCCGAATCAATAGGTAGTAGCTGAATCCCTTTCTTCTTGACTTTGGGAATGACAATTTCACCGGCAGCAACAAGCGTTTCCTTATTTGCTAATGCGATATCACATCCGCGATCAATTGCTGCGAGCGTTGCTGGTACGCCTGCTGCTCCAACCATTGCCCCAACAACAAGATCACCTTTTCGTGCGATCGCTTCAATAAGTTCTAAAGCTGCATCAGCGCCGGTAAATACATTGGGCAAATCAGATAATAAACTCGCATGTGCAGGATCCACAATCGCTACATGCTTAACACCGAATTGCAATGCTTGTTCATGAAGAACTTCAGCGTTAGATCCGGTCGCCAATCCCACGACATCAAACTGGGCCAATTCTTTGGCGTGAAGATGCTCGACGACGGCTAGTGTATTGGTTCCAATCGATCCCGTAGAGCCGAGCAATATCAAACGCCGCCTTGGCTTGCCCGCACTACTCATCTTTGCCTGATCTTTCCGCTTCATCACGAGAAGCCTGTGTCACAGCTACTCTGGTTCTATATAGCGATCTGCGTTTACTTGTTTTAACCTTTGAAACGGATTTCTTTTCCACAACAACTGTTGATGCTTCTACTGTTTCACTAGCAGTATCCTCGCTCGATGCATTTGTCTTCGCCAATTTGGATTTTGACAACCGCAGTGCTAAGGCTTTCTTGGATCTCTTACCTCTGCGCTTGTTTCTTTTAGTAGTTTTAACATTACCATCAACATCATCTTGTCTTGCATAAACATCATCAGTTTCCGCTTCTATTTCTACTACTGCATTATCAGTAGATTCAGCCCCTTTAGGCTTGTGTGATCTTGATCTGTGTCTTTTGGTTTTCTTGCGAGGTTTATCCAAATCTATATCACTTGCTTGATCTTCTTCAGCAATTTGTCCATTACCTGTTGCGCCAATTTTTCCTATAACATCTTTAGCTACTTCGTTTGAAATTTCCTGCTCGTACCATTGGCGAACACAATTCGCCTGCTCTTGCGTCAGTGTTGACATATGGTTGGAAAGATCAAACGCATCATCATCCTTGCAGCGATTTAGTATCTCACGCGATTTTATTCCCAGCTCAGTAGCTAATTGATGAATCCGAATTAACTTCATCTTATCGCGTTCGGCTTGTGCTGGTGATTTTTTACTTACCCTACGGCGTTTCTTCTTTGAAGGAGCAATATCTTTCTTGGAACTTTTCGATGATTCTCCATCTATAAACTCATCTTCGGCTCCCTCAAGCATAATTGTCGTAGCTTCAGCAACAACAGGACTTTGACGCCTGCCACTGCGTTTCTCCGGTCCGACTTTGACTTTGCTGATTTCTTTCTTGTGCTCCTTAAGTTTTTCCTTCGCGACAGCTTTATTTTCTTTTTCCAGTTGCGCAATTGTCGGGGGCTTGAGGGCGGGCAATTTGTCAATATCAATGTCAGCATCTCGATCGTCGTATGCGTAAAGATTAACTCGATCCACTGCAATCGATTCACTAACACGAACATCCACTTTTTTACCCGATAAATCCTCAAGCGTTACAAACTCTCTTCTTCGATTACTTAGTAATACCGACGCTACACGGGTGGAACATACGATTTCCAAGCGTTTAACACGAGAAAACTGGAGCAAGTAACCAATTTGCCTCATGGCATCAGCGCCTACTGTTTCGGGAGTCTTTATTTCACCGTGACCATCACATTCGCTGCAAAGCATGAAGTAACTTTTGCGCAAGCTAGGCCTCATGCGCTGTCGCGTCATTTCCAATATCCCAAAATCACTAATTGAAAGCACGGTGGTCTTGGCGCGATCACGCTTTAGATTCTCACGAAACCTTTCCTGAATCTCTCTGCGATGACTGAGCATGTGCATATCAATAAGATCATTGATGATCAACCCGCCCAGATCACGCAGACGAAGTTGGCGACAAATCTCATCCGCAGCTTCGCAATTGGTTTTATATGCGTTTGTCTCACTATCTTTAGCACTTCTGCTGCGACCAGAATTTATGTCGATTGCTACTAGCGCTTCGGTTTGTTCGATTACAAGCGCCCCGCCGGAAGGCAATGGCACCTCTCGGCAATGAATCAGATCAATCTGTCTCTCTACATCAAACGCATGGAAAATCGGGGTAGCGCTTTTATAGGGCACAATCTTTGGCGCTGATCGTGGCGCAACAACTCTTAAGAACGCAGACGCCCTTTCATACGCAGATTCAGAGTCAACGATAATTGCCTCAATCGAAGGCCGCAGAATATCACGTATAGAACGTATAAGTAAGTCTGATTCTACATAAAGCTCACAAGGCGCACCAACATTTTTGATGCGCTTTTCCATAGCCTTCCACAAGCGCATCAGATAATTAGCATCACGACTAAGTTCAGTCTTACTCTTACCAGAGCCAGCGGTACGCAATATGAATCCGAATCCCTCAGGCAAGTTTATTGAATCCAAAAGATCGCGCATTTCTCTGCGTTTTTCCGGATCTTCTACCTTGCGCGACACGCCAACCTTCCCCATATCAGGCATCATTACTAAAAGCCGGCCTGGAATAGATAAGTAACTACTCAGTGTTGGACCTTTGGTTCCAATGCCTTCTTTTAATACCTGTACAAGAATTTCATCGCCTCGACTTAGCGCATCTTGCATCGGTGGCCGATCGCGTCGTGGGATTTTTCTGCCAACACGTTCGGTTTGCTTACCGCCTGGGAAGTACTTGGGGTGCAAATCTGAAATGTGAAGGAAACCTGTGCGCCCCTGGCCATAATCTACAAACGCAGCCTGTATTGCAGGCTCAACATTCGTGACCTTACCCTTATAAATGTTTCCAACGTTAGTTGCTGATGATACGCGTTCTGAGAAAAGCTCTTCTAGATGTCCATCTTGAATGATGGCAATTCGACACTCTTCATCAGACGCACTATTTACGAGCATTATCTCGTTCGGTGCAGACTTTTTTATACTAGCCACTTGGGCACTTCTCCGGTTTCGTTATCCCGGCGAGTGCTGCGCTGCGATGGACTTATTTCCCAAAGGTCAAGTGTGCCTGCTGTTTGAATTGCGTGCAACTTCCGTAGTACTTCGGAGTTTCTAAACTTCCGTAAGCTCGGAGGTTCAAGGGCGCGCCTTAGCGAACCATTGGTTCTTGATCCAGTTAACGTCAATAAATGCAACGTCGCTGCTCGTCGGTGGCCAACTGTCACGACAGGGGCTCGCCTGGCTTATTGATTTTAAGCTGGCAGAGCTTCACATCCGTCGCGGCCTTGACCGCTGTGTTTGTTATCCCGGGATGGTTAAATCAAGTGGCGGCCCGACCGCCGTTTATCCCAGGTAGAATCTCATCTAGTTGTTGCCGCAGGCACCTAAGCACCTGCCGCTCAGAATCGAACGAGCCTATCTTTCGAGCAAGCCGCTCGCATTGTCCCATATCGACCGATCTTATCACCCTCTTGACGTTTGGCAGTTGAGATGGAACCAGTGATAGAGTACGCAGCCCCATCCCCAGCAGCAACATGGTATACTCAACATCGCCGGCAATTTCCCCACAAAGGCTTGTATCAACACCCAAACGCCTCCCCGCACGTATTACACGCTTAATCAGATACAATACCGCAGGATGTGCGCCACTATACAAATTCGCTACTTTCTCGTTAGCTCTATCAACCGCAAGCGTATATTGAATCAAATCGTTGGTGCCAATTGCAAAGAACGAAACTTCCTTGGCCATAGTCGTAGCAGTAAGGGCCGCACTAGGCACCTCGATCATGACACCGATTGGCATATTCTGATCAAACTCAATCCCTTCTTCTTTGCACTCTTCCATCACATCTTTAAGAATCATCTTGGCCTGACGCAATTCCATAGTTGTTGAAACTAAAGGGAACATGACTTTAATTGGCCCAAATGCAGACGCTCTTAAAATCGCACGTAATTGCGTCTTAAACAACCCAAGATTCTGCAGGCAATAACGAATACTACGCAAACCCAGGAATGGATTTCGCTCAGGTTCTTCTGCACGCTGCTGTGTGTATTTATCCGCACCAAGGTCAAGCGTACGAATAGTCAGAGGAAGGCCGCCTAGCAATTCAACACACTGTTTATAATCCTGAAATTGCTCTTCTTCTGTAGGCTCAGTTTGACTTGTTAGAAAAAGAAACTCCGTACGGTATAGTCCAACACCATCGCCGCCGTTTGAAATCATGGCTTCAATTTCGTGCGAAAACTCTATATTTCCCATCAAATTGATGCGCACGCCATCAAGCGTGACCGATTCCAGCTCTGCGTATTCACGCAATGCAATTTGTTGATCGCTGATGCGCTCAATTTCAACCCTATACTGTTCGATGGTTTCAGCGTCTGGACGAACTACGACTACACCCGACTTGCCATCGATTACTAATTCATCACCATCTTCAACGTACTGTGTGAGATGCTTACACCCCACCACTACCGGAATACCCAATGCTGCGGCAACAATTGATGTGTGGCTGGTTCGGCCACCCGCATCGGTCGCAAAACCTATGACTTTATTAAGATCCAAAGATGCTGCCCGAGCAGGCGTCATATCATGGGAAATCACAACCACGGGCTCGGTTTGCCGGTCCAGGCGATCTTGAGTCTTGCCCATTAGCTTGCTGAGAACGCGACGGTCCAAATCCATCAGATCATTAGTCTTTTGCCTAAAGACCTCGTTTTCCATCGCCCTGAAACGAGCGATCATGGTTCTAAATGCCTTGGCGACCGCATACTCAGCCGTCACGCGATCCTCTAGGATGCTGGTTCGGACCGGCTCAATCAGGGCTGGATCGTGAAGCATCCCCAAATGAAACTCAAATATCTTGGCCGGCTCAGTGCCGAGCTGCTCCTCTACCCTCGCTCGATCCTCCTCAAGCTCAGATGTAGCAGCCGCCAGAGCATTCTCTAAACGCTCCATTTGGGCCTCTACGCGGTCCTCAGGCACGATTCTGTGGGGTACATAGTGCAATGCATCGTCCAGCACTAAAGCTCGACCGATAACCACGCCCGGAGATACTGGTATTCCTTTAACTGCTTCCATTAGCTTCGCATACTCAACAACCCCCCGAACACCGGCTGCCTGGAAGGCAAACACCTACCCAAATCCGCCGCCGGAGTGCAAAGTATAGCCGAATCCACAAAAAGAGCGGTAAGCTAGGGAAGAACGCTGGTGAGGAGTTGGTATCATGCATTAGAGCTTGCTATATGCCTTTGATCGTGGAGATTATGATTCATGTACCTGCTGAGCATCCGGTTAACCGTGTTTTTAATGTTGTTTGCAACTATAGGTTGTGATTCAAGCACGGATACTGTCCAAAACTCGTCGACTACTGAACATACCAATGCAGATTTAGATATGCCGGAGATGCCTGCGTACATCGGGCCTGTGATTGATTTTCGCGTCTCGCCCGAAGAGGCCGCAACACAATTTAATTGGTCAGTTGATTTCCCCTACAGCGGCTGGAAGCTTGAATTCGCCGGAGCACAAACAAACCCGCGCACCGGACACGCCACAATTAAATTGCTGATCACGATTCCCGGCCAACAAGAAGTGGTAAAGAACATGGTAGTAACGCGCACCGGCGAATATCGACACGGCGCGCAATCATTTAAAACCGCAGATTTAATTGTAAGACTATTAACAGGCGGTGACGAGTCGGGGGATCTCGTACAGTACAAACGAGCCGCAAGCTGGAAAGCGAAAGATTAACACCTTCCTCCTCCCAGACGCATATGGATAACAATCAACCCCTCCCCCCGACGCCCATGGATAGCAATCTACCCCTCCTCCCGACGCCAATGGATAGCAATCCATTGGGTTCTTAATAAAACACAAAACACCCGCCTCCACACCAAGAAACCCGCACGGATTGCTATCCGTGGGCGTCTAAATGCGTTTGTGAGTTGCACTATGACTGATTACTTCTCATACTACTGCCATGACCCTTGCGTGGGAAAACTGGTACCACTGTGTCGGCAATACTTATGGCTCCTGGTTGCCGGGCGACCCGCGCGGCTTCCGTTCGCACCATCATCGTAAACATGTTGATGGCGATTACAAGAACCCGCCGCCGCAGGGGAAGTACGACAAACTGCAACAATTTTCAACTCAAGTAATGAGACGTGATGCGGTATCTCTCAATATTCAGCAGCAACAAATTGTACTTGACTGCTTTGAAGAATCCTTATTGATGAATGATATTCCAATCGCAATAATGAGCGTGTCAGCAACACACACACATGTATTAGTGCAGTTTGTTCGTGGTCGTACAACTCTTAGTGGTAAACCAATCGCAGATCCAGCGCGGCATTACTTTGGGATAGCGCGCAAAAAAGCTGCGCGTCAACTCAGTGATGAGGGTTTAATAGCGCCCGGCGGCGTGTGGTCAAAAAGCACAACAATTATCCCCATAGCAGACAATCGTCATTTTAATAATGTACAGGGATACATCACCCGCCACAAAGAAGAAGGCGCAATAATCTGGACCCCCGACGCCCATAAATAGCAAAGTACCTCCCCATTCACCTCCCAGACGCCAATGGATAGCAATCCATTGGGTTCTTAAAATACAAATCACACTCTCCCCCGCGCCAAGAAACCCGCACGGATTGCTATCCGTGGGCGTCTGGGAGCAAAAATAAGAAAACTTAGCAACAGCGTTCGTATTACATTTCTTCACACGCTCCCCGCCGCCCATGGATAGCAACGCACTTCCCCCTCCCCCCAGACGCCAATGGATAGCAATCCATTGGGTTCTTAAGACACAAAACAAACTCTCCCCTCCCAGACGCCTATGGATAGCAATCCATGGGGTTCTTAAGATCACAAAACAAATAACCCACGTTACGCGCTCTTTAGCGCCTTAGTGAATTCATCTAGTACAAAAGATATTGGTTCTATGTGCGCTGCTCTAATTATCCGCGTGTCTTTGAACCAGCAACTCTGAATACCGTAGAGCCTATAACGTATTTGATTGTTGTGTCGTTCAACTGATAGAAGAGGGCCGCCACTCATACCTCCAATATTGTTGACTACATCACTACGCCCGTTGGAGTAAGGGACAAGCTGACCATAAAAGCAGTCCTCACGGCCCCAGAAAGAACTTAGAAAATTGTTTGTTTGTTCGCCTCGGTCTTCTATACGCTCAGCTGGCAAGCAAGCTATTCCAAATTTGATTGTCATAGTACCACTTGCATTGTCATTCTTATTTGGCTCGTTTTCTATCCATTCTCCAGGGTATCCAACAAGAAGAAAGCCTTCGGGTGTAGCACTTTCATGATTTAACCATATTGTGCTATCAAGCGGCTCAAGAGTTCGCGTGCTTAGAAGCGGTACCGCATATCCAGGGCTTAATAAGACAAACCCAAAATCGAAACCTTTGGGATCTATACACACTGTTGATAGGTCGCCAATATCAACGGGCAATGGTCCACCAAGACTTTCCGGTGCATGGTCAAGCCATACAGATCGCACTATCTCAATAGACTGATCCTTTGCCAGTTTTTTTATAGTCTCGATAACATGGGCTGCAGTAATCCAAAAACAGTAATCATTATGAAGAAGAATACAACCTGTGAAAATCTCGTTCTTGATTATTCCATTTTGTTTGAATGCCACGTGTAAACCGACGATGTGTTTTTCAAAGCTATCCCGAAGTGTTTTGCACCTAGATTCATCTCGCCACCAGTTTGGCGGCATGTCGTCAACGCTCTCGTAATATTTTGTATCGTCCATGTCTTGGTTCTTTCAGAAATTTCCCTAGTTGGCACATTAAAAGAAAACTGAGCAACAGCGTTCGTGTCATACGTCTGTTGCCCAGTTATTAATTTCTAAAAACATGATTGTTCATGTTTTGTCACCAAATTGTTGGATGGGGGTGCTTTGTGAAATACAAAGAGCCCTCACCTCGCTTCGAGTCGCCTATGGAGACCCAGCCCTCTCCCAAGGGGAGAGGGAGTAAGAGGGGGACAATTCTAATAATCCATATCATCCATTCCGGAGGCGCCGGCTCCTACTTTTTCCTTCTTCTCCTTTATCTCAACGATTGCGGCATCAGTCGTGAGCAGCAGACCTGCGATCGAGGCTGCGTTCTGCAAGGCGATTCGCTCGACCTTGGTTGGGACGATTACGCCGGCTTTTACCAGGTCTTCGTATTTTTGAGTTAACGCGTTGAAGCCGAAGTTTATATCTTCGGACTCATCGACCTTATGGGCGATGATGGATCCATCAAGGCCGGTATTAACTGCAATCTGCTTAATTGGTGAGGAAAGCGCGCGGTTGACGATATCCACGCCCAGCTTCTCATCGGAAGTCAACTTCTTGCGCAGAGCATCGAGTTTCTTTCTAGCTCGAAGTACCGCAACTCCGCCACCGGGGAGGATTCCCTCTTCAACGGCTGCACGGCAAGCGTGAAGTGCATCTTCCACACGAGCCTTCTTCTCTTTCATTTCAACTTCAGTCGCAGCACCAACATTAACCTGGGCTACGCCTCCGGCTAATTTGGCTAAGCGACTCTCAATCTGTTCACGATCGTATTCAGAAGTTGAGTTTTCCGCCTGAGTCCTCAATTGATCGATTCGTGCTTTGATATCAGAGGTCTTGCCGCCACCTTCAACTATGGTGGTTGTATCTTTTTCGATGGTGACCTTCTTAGCCCGGCCTAGATCGGTAAGTGAGACATTTTCCAGATCAATGCCAAGCTCTTCCATGATGGGTTTGCCGCCGGTGAGGATGGCAATATCTTCCAGCATAGCTTTGCGTCGATCACCAAAGGCTGGAGCCTTGACCGCACAAACTTTCAGCACACCTCGCAGTTTGTTGACAACCAGTGTTGCAAGAGCTTCGCCATCAATGTCTTCAGCGATGATCAAGAGTGCTTTACCGGTTTCTGCGATTTTGCCAAGAACCGGCAGCAAATCCTTTGCGGAGTTGAGCTTCTTTTCGTGGATAAGAACATAAGCATCTTCGATGACGCACTCCATATCCGCAACGTTGGTTACGAAGTGTGGGCTTAAATACCCCTTGTCAAACTGCATACCTTCGACGAGTTCGACTTCGGTTTCCAGAGATTGGCCTTCTTCGACGGCAATTACGCCGTCCTTGCCAACCTTATCCATAGCTTCCGCAATGATCTTGCCGATCTGCTCATCTTGATTAGCAGCACAGGTTCCGACTTGAGCGATCTCAGTTGATGAACTGATTTTCTTTGAAAGTCGCTCAAGTTCTTCGACAATACATGTAACCGCAGCATCGATGCCACGCTTGACTTGGTTCGCGTTAGCCCCGGCTGTGATGTTCTTCAAGCCTTCGGTGAAGATAGCTTCAGCGTAGATTGTAGCGGTTGTTGTTCCATCGCCTGCATCTTTAGAAGATTTAGAAGCGACTTCCTTGACCATTTGCGCGCCCATATTTTCGTAGGGATCATCGAGTTCGATTTCCTTAGCCACTGTCACGCCGTCTTTAGTTATGGTTGGCGAGCCGAAAGATTTTTCGAGCACAACAACTCGGCCTGATGGGCCTAGCGTTACTTTTACAGCTCTTGAGAGTTTTTGAATACCGCGAAGTATTTTTTCGCGTGCATCGTTGTCATAAGCAATTTGCTTTGCAGCCATTTTTATTTTCCTCGTTTAGACGAAAGTTAATCGTTAGGGAATTTTCGTTCGTCGCCGCTTAGGCGACGAGGACTTTGTTTGGTTTAATCTAAGTGATATCCGCTCTAGCTTGATAAGCAGCAGATACATGCGATGAGTCGAGCCAGATGTAATTCTGTGCAGTCGTTATACGAATACCTTGCGAGCTCTTAAGCGCTTCGACTTCGACGACGTTTCGAATTTCAAAGGGATCATTTTCGCCCCAAAATATGATATCAAGCTCTCTATCAGAGTTTTTCATATCGTTGAGAATATCAATAAGTGGCCCGCGTTCCATGGTTCTTCCTTTAATTGTCTTCTCAGCCCTAATGCCAAGTGCCTAGTGCCAAGTGCCTTCTTCGTTAGGTAATAATTCCTAGGATGTCATCTTCGGTAAGAATAAGTACATCGTCATCGCCGAGTTTAATTTCAGTTCCTGCGTATGAAGTAAAGATTACTCGATCACCTTTTTTTACCGTAAAGGGAATGTACTCACCAGTATCTTTGTTGAGCCGACCGCTTCCTAGGGCAACGATCTTGCCTTCTTTGGGTTTATCCTTAGCGGATTCGGGCAGAAAGATTCCGGCGTCGGTCTTTGATTCTGGCTCAGCTCGCTTAACGAGAATCTTGTCGCCTAGTGGTCTTACTTTCATGTTTCAGTTCTCCAAAATGAACGGTTTAAAATCGTTTGGCGCTTAATTGCGCATTTGTTGTTTAACTGCGGGCCAAAGGTCCGCATAGTGACGCTGTAATATTCTTTGCATGACTTGTAGCATGGCTTCCATCTTGATGGGTCGATCAAGCACGGCAAAGGCGCCTTCCTTTAGCGCTTCAGTCAGGCTTCGCGCATTTTCACGAGGCGTAACCTGTGGCGGGCGAATCACAACCGTAGGTGGCGGCTGGGCAAGTCGGCGAAGTAACTGAAGGATACGAGGTCCGCCGGCTTTGGATGTTGCTCCTCGTCGAAGTGGAATCGCTAGATCAACCACGGCAATGTGAATTGCATATTCATCAATGGCGCTCGCTGCATCCTCGCCGGTCTCGACTCGGATGCAAGAGATACCCATGGGAACTAACAATTGGGGCAATTGAACCATAGCTGAACTCTCCCTCCATCCACCATAAGTCAGAAGGAGGTTTAGCCGAGAGTCAGCCGGTGGCTGCGTCTTGTTTGTCGTACTCGTGGTCAAGGTAAACTATTGCCCCAGTGGTTAGCTCCATCCAAAGCTATGGCAATGCCCGTGCCGAGTGGGAGAGGAGGTTGGGAACTGTAATATGCTTAATATCAAGGGTTTACAGCAGGCCCCCCTTTGCTGCGACTCGCCAAGGCTGTCATGGGTCTGGCGCAGCGGCTATATATCTGCCATATTGGCGGATGGATGGCGCTTGAGACTAGTGGCAATAATGTCATTGTCTTAGGTCTCAAAGGGCTGCTACACTCTCGGCTCTTATGCAATTACACACATTTTAGATAGTTAGCAAGGACGGCTAAATGTCGCAGGTGATGATCAAAGATGCTCTTTCTGGCCAAATCGCAGCAGGCTCCAATGTAACAATCAAAGGGTGGATCAGAACGCGTAGGGATTCCAAAGCTGGTATTTCGTTCCTGAATATCCACGATGGCTCGTGCTTTGATACGATTCAAGCAGTCCTGCCCAACACGCTTAACAATTACGAAAGTGAGATTCTTAGGATCACCGCTGGTTGCTCGGTTATAGTTCAAGGCGAGCTAGTTGAATCGCAAGGCAAAGGTCAGTCATTTGAAGTCCAAGCGTCGAGCGTCGAAGTGGTAGGTTGGGTTGATGATCCTGATACCTATCCGATATCAGCAAAGCGACATACTTTTGAGTATCTGCGTGAAGTAGCTCATCTTCGGCCGCGAACCAACACGTTTGGTGCAGTGGCGCGTGTTCGTCATTGCTTAGCCATGGCTATACATCGATACTTTCACGAAAATGGTTTTTATTGGATTCATACGCCAATCGTTACCGCAAGTGATTGCGAAGGTGCTGGGGAGATGTTTCGCGTTTCAACTTTAGATATGCTGAACCTACCCAAGACGGAAGAAGGTGATATTGATTATAGTGAAGACTTCTTCGGCAAGCCCGCATTTTTAACGGTATCGGGGCAGCTTAATGTTGAGGCTTACTGCGAATCACTATCAAAGGTTTACACCTTCGGCCCAACATTTAGAGCGGAAAACTCCAACACACCCAGGCATTTAGCAGAGTTCTGGATGATCGAGCCGGAGATTGCGTTTGCAGATCTAAGTGATAATGCTGATCTGGCAGAGGATTTTCTTAAGTATATCTATCGCGCGTTACTGGATGAGCGTCAAGACGATATGGCCTTCTTTGAGAAGCGAATTGAAAAGGACTGCATTAAGCGTTTAGAGTCGTTCATCGAATCCAGCTTCGAGCGCATGGAATACTCTGAAGCAATTGAGGTATTAGAGAAGTCCGGAAAGAATTTCGAATTTCCCGTTAAATGGGGGCTGGACCTGCAAACGGAGCACGAAAAATATTTGACGGAACAGTACATCAAACGGCCGGTGATTGTGATGAATTATCCCAAGCAAATCAAAGCATTTTATATGCGCTGCAATGATGATGGCAAGACTGTTGCGGCAATGGATGTGTTAGCTCCGGGAATTGGGGAGATCATAGGCGGCTCGCAACGTGAAGAACGTCTGGACGTTCTGGATCAGCGAATAAAAGAGATGGATTTGCCGTTGGAGCCTTATGGTTGGTATCGTGATCTGCGTCGTTACGGAACTGTGCCTCATGCGGGCTTTGGGCTGGGCTTTGAACGAACAATTATTTTTGCCACGGGTATGGCCAATATCCGCGATGTGATTCCATTCCCCCGAACGCCTAAGAATGCAGAGTTTTAGCTGAAGGTTTTTTACTATCAAGATGAATGATCGTAAGCCCCAACCCACAAGTGATCCCGGAGATGCAGCATGGGCATATAACCGTTGGCCGACTGTTGGGCTTTTTACAGGTGCAGGTTTGGGCGCGATGCTTGGATTGGTCTTTCCTCCGTTTGGCTGGTTTAAATTAGTTGCTTATATTGTGGTTGGCGCGCTAGGGGGCTGCGTTATCGGTTTCATCACAGCGCGAATTATCTTCGGCCGCGCTGTTGATGAACGTCTTGAAGACAATGACGATCTACAAAGCTGATAATTTATTTGTAATGATTTAGTCTTTCTTAGCAGTGAGTTTAAGCCAGCAGCCGAAGACCATCAGCGCGATACCGCAAAGCAAAACACCTCTAGGGGAGACGAAGATTTGCTTCGGATCTGCTATTTCTAACGCTCGCGCAAGGCGAAGGATACCAGCCAAGATGCAAGATGCAGCCCCCAATACGCCGCACAAGGTTCCCAGTAGATCAAGCCTTTGATTCATTCGATTCATATAGCTTCTCCGTCGGTTCTCTGCCTTGATTAGTGTAAGTTTTTCTTAATATGTATGTATTCGCGTGTATCAAGCAATTATCGAAGGCATGGTCTATGTTTACTTCGGTAACGTGTCCAGCTGAGCATAATTGAACACATTCTAGTTTGAAAGGCAATTGGTAAACCATGAAAGTAGAGCTGGTGATCAGTAGACCATAGGCTTGCGTACCTTTTCTTTCACCTGCTCTTCCCTCGACTGCTCTTCCCTCGACTGCTCTTCCCTCGACTGCTCTACCCTCGACTGCTCTACCCTCGACTGCTCTACCCTCGACTGCTCTACTGCGGCTTTGCCGCAATCGGGGTGACAGGATTTGAACCTGCGACCTCCTGCTCCCAAAGCAGGCGCTCTGCCAAGCTGAGCTACACCCCGCGGTGTTTGTTCTTAAATTGTCAGCCACAGACTATTTTAACCTGCGACCTGTCGCCTAAGGCGACCGCTCTGCCAAGCTGAGCTACACCCCGCGGTTAGACTTTGGATCGTCTACGTGCTGACCAGTCTAAACATCAAAATGTCAAAAGCCAAGCCAGGCCATTTGAAAGGGCATATTAGCCTTTGCGGGGCAATTTGTTTCATTAGTGCCTATCTATCTTGATGTAATATCGTCGGACCTTACGATTTGAAGCTCCACTGCCGATGATTCCTAGATCAAGCAGGACTGCTACAACAACTGCTATGAGATAGATACCGCTGACCGAGCCATTGGTATTCATCGCCCAGGCATAGACAAGCGTTGTCACCGGCATGAAGAAAAAACCCAATAAGGGCCAAAGTACCGAATGGTACGCATTTCCTATATAATCACTAAAAATAACCACCAATATGATGGCTAATCTGGGCATAAACAGAGCTATGCAACCGACTAAACAGGGCATTACAGTAGTGTGACAGGCAGATGCGCTTGAGGCAAATGAAGCTAGGCCTTACACTCTGAGTTCTTATTACTCTTTGTATCAATCAGGGCAGGATAATCGCTCTTGGATGGAGTTAGCAGTGTTCACAAATACACTCGCAGTAGATCTGAACTTGTACATCCCAATCGGATTATTGGTCGTGATGGCGCTGGTCTTCGTAGTGGCGAATCTTGCCATGACGCATCTACTAGGTCCTAGTTCAAGTGGACCTATTAAGGATACTACATATGAATCAGGGATGAACCCAATCGGGACTGCTCGTAAGCGATTCAACGTGCGATTTTACATTCTTGCGATGACTTTCCTGGTTTTCGATGTTGAGATTATTTTCCTATATCCCTGGGCGGTGACTTTTAGCAAGCTCACGCCACAAAGTCCGGATGCAGCGCTATTCTTGGGGCGAATAATGTTCTTTATCGCCACTTCGATCATCGCCTATATCTACGCATGGCGAAAGGGTGTATTCCGATGGGACTAAGGGGTTACCCTCGGTCCATATAACTGAATCTTTGAGATTTGGCACTAAAGCAGAATGGTTTTTTTGATGGCTTTTTTCGCGTTTGCATTTAGCACTCTTGAAACAGATAGCTAAACACTTTATCTCCTAAAAGCTTTGATTTCAAATGTTTGTGTGACGATATGTCAGATTGTGGGCCATGGTTTTGCCTACTACTTTTCACCTTGAGGTGACTCTAATAATGTGCGCACAATCATCCAGTTCGCCTGGCATAGAGGATCCAAGTCAGATCCGCAAAGATATCCAGCATCTCATAGATAATGAGGCTTTGGATATCGCGTTTCAGCCGATTGTTAACCTCCCTACAGGTGAGATCATCGGTTACGAAGCTCTATCCAGACCTACAAGCGAGTCAAGGTTTTCCAACCCTGCCCAACTTTTCGTTGATGCTGATCTCGCTGATATGCTGCCGCAACTAGAAAGCTTTATTCGTCGGAAAACCTTTGCCGCTACTTCCGAAAAATTACCTGTTGATGCCATGCTCTTTCTAAATAATAGCCCTAGCGTTTTTAACAGCGATGGGTATGTTGAGCAGATCGAAGCTGATATCAAGTCTGTCTCAAATCTTAGCCCACGAAGAGTTGTTCTGGAAATAACTGAACGAGCTGAGCATGATTTTGACGCTGATTTAGATGTACGAGCGTTTGCATTGCGCGAGATAGGTTTTCAAATTGCGCTCGATGATGTAGGTGCAGGTGTAAGTGGGCTGAATCGCATAATGTCGTTAAGACCCAATTGGCTGAAATTAGATCTGGAACTGATCCGTGATATTGATCGTGATCCATTTAAGCAGAATCTGATTCGCTTCTTTGTACGCTTCGCCAAACTTAGCAATATGAAGCTTATAGGCGAGGGAGTCGAAAGTGACAATGAATTGGCGATGATGATTGATCTGGGCGTAGCCCACGCCCAGGGGTATCGCCTGTGCAAGCCTGATTTTGAAGTTCGCCAACTCGATGAAATAACCACACAGTATGTGGTTTCATTATCCAGAGAATCAGATAAGCGCAGATTCGAAGACGTTGCAACTGTGCAAATGGGCGATCTTGCTTCTCCTATTATGAGATGTGATCAATCTCAATCAATTAGTGAAATATATGATAAGGTAAGTTGCTATGAGCATTGCGCCGGTGTGGTGGTAATGGATCAATTGCAATTTGCAGGTTGGATCAGCAGAGATCAGCTAGAATCACTTTACAACAAAGAGCAAGGCGAAACTCAAGTCGGATCACACAAGCTTGAGAATTGCCCGATTATTGCATCTGACATAACTCTTGCTGAAGCTATGGAAATCGCAGCCTTCCGCGCGGATGAACAGTCAATTCCGTATTTACTTGTTGAGCACAATGAATTGATTGACGGTGTTGTGACATTACGTCAATTATTAGTAGCAGCAGCGCGGGCGCATCAGCACGCTCCTGCGCATACCGCACCACTTACCGGCCTGCCTAATCGTGTCCGGGCGGACGGCTGGATCTCACAAGGTATTAAAGTTGGTGATAAATCCAATATCATTTTTATCGATTTGCGTGATTTTGATGCTTACAACCGCAGCTACGGTTTTGAAATGGGTGATGTAATGCTTCGTCGTCTCGTGGGTCTGGTTCGCGCGCACTTCGTTGGGCCTCAGAATAACGCATCATACTTTGCTCATCTTGGTGAAGATCGCTTTTTTCTTGCAGTTAAAGATGATGTTAAGGGAAAGCTTCAGCAGTTCATTCGAGCCTTTGAGGAATTGCATGGTGAATTCTTTTCGCCAATGGATCATGCTTCGCAGGCATTTTGGTATGTTGATTCTGTGGGCACCAAGCAAAGCCTGCCGCTTACCACGCTTAGAGTCATTTACTTACCCAATGCTCTGAAATCGGTTCGAGATTCGCGTGAGTTATACGAGACTGCTACCCGACTCCGCATGAGCATGCATGATGGACCAACTCATGTAAACAAGATTATTGTTGATGATCGGCAAGAGCCGTTTGCCAGGCAAATCAGCGCTTAATTTCACAGCGAGATTGTTTTGGAGCTTAACAATATAGTTGCGCAAAAAAAATCCCCCGAAGCAGTGGTGGGTACCACTCCGGGGGGAGGGAAGAGAAGAAGCCCTTACTTGCTTGCCTTAATAAAGATCAAAGCAGGCTTCTCAAGACAAGATGGGGTTAATTCATACCACCTCGCCTGGAGTTAAAAGCGATGGGACACGGCCGTTCGCAGAAGGCCACCACGCCGCGCGGCATGGAGTCGGGGATCGCTAATCGTCCTTGCGTAACCGACCATGGCGAGATAGGTCCATCCACTCGCCGACCTCTATTTATGATCCGCATCCCATCGCGCACATTAGTTGACAAACCCTCGGAGCAAATAGGATTGCCAACCACAACCAGACTTAACGACAACGAGTCACCGATGCTGGTTGCATTATTTCGTACTTTCGAGCTGTTTGTAGAAACCGAACTCATCTCTCATATGCTCCGTCAATCATTTTTTGTCTCCATCCACTAAGTGTTAACCCAAACAGTCGTATTGGATTCCTGATTTAATGCAACTAATCAGCTACAACCCATTGAGTTGCCACAGTTAAGGCATTTGTAACATGTGCCGCTTCTTACCGTGATCATTCCACACACATCACACGCAGGCGCATCACCCATCATCGCAGCGTTGGCCATATAAAGCGCGCCAAACTCTCCAACTGTTTCAACTGCATTCTCTGAAATAACTTCTTCTGTCGCTTGGATCGCTTCAACAATTCGAACATTTTCCTTTACAGGAGCGGTTGTTAGCGAACCACCACTTGAAATTGGCGAACTTGCACCATCTGAAGTATCAGGCTCTTCGTCTGCTACGCTGCGTTTAAGCAGTTTTTCTCTGGTAGAAGGAAGTGCACGCGTTTTTGTTTCTATTTGATTACTAATTGCAGTTTGCGCTGGACGCGAATCAATTTTACGAGAACGCTTCGGAGCATTGGCCTCACGATACCCAGGAATAAACTCCATCCCCATCCAGCGGAAGATGTAATCCACCAAGCTCTTAGCAAAGGGAATTTCGCTGCTAGTTGTCATACCCATCGGTTCGAAGCGCTGATGCTCGAACTTCTTAACCAGGCTATCTATCGGTACGCCGTATTGAAGGGCAACGCTGATCGCAGTACCCAGGCAATCCATCAGACCGCCAATTGTCGAACCTTCCTTGGACATTGTGATAAACAGCTCACCGGGATTTCCGTTTTCGTAAAGTCCTACGGTAAGATATCCCTCATGGCCGGCCACATTAAACCTATGTGTCAGGCTTGCTCTTGTATCAGGCAATCTTCTGCGCAGAGGTCGTTCCACAATTCGCTCGACAATGCGCTCAATCGTGATAGTCTGCGGAGGAGTTGCGATTTCTTCTTTGGATTCTGAGGATTTCGATGACGTCGATGTCACAGGCTCCCCCACTTCCACAGCTGCGGTTGATGCTTCCCCCAAGGCAGCCTCCAATGCACGAGCGTGCTTTTCATCGTCTGTTGCGTCATCATCTTTGGCATCCGCTTTGGTGCTTAGCGGCTGACTAAGCTTACTGCCATCACGATAAAGTGCATTGGCTTTAAGCCCTAATTCCCAGCTTAACCTATATGAATCTGAGATATCTTCAACGCTCGCTTCGGTTGGCAAATTAATAGTCTTGGAAATTGCGCCGCTAATAAACGGTTGTGCCGCAGCCATCATCCTGATATGACCTTGCGTTGCAATAAACCGTGTTCCCTTTTCGCCGCAACGATTGGCACAGTCAAAGACCGGCAGATGCTCATCCTTAATATGCGGCGCGCCTTCTATCGTTTGCGTGCCACATACCGCACGGTTCAGCAATTCGATCTCGGACCTGCTAAGGCCAAGCAATTTCAGACCATTAAACGAACTGCTTGATCGTGATTTTTCAATTTCAACACCAAGCGAAACAAGCACATGCTCAGGCATTGACCAGGCATTAAACGCAAACGAAATCTCGAACGCAGTCGGCAATTGGTTCTCAAGCTCGACTAACTCTTGTGATGTATAACCATGCTCAACTAAAAATTCGCGTAGCGTACCCTTACCTTCACCCATAAGCGTATCAATGCTCAGCGTACCCATTACATACGTGAGAATCTCATCAGTTTGCTTCTCATCGTAACCAAGAGCTTTAAGTGCCGGCCTAAGTGATGCGTTTGCGATCTTGAAGTATCCGCCGCCCGCTAATTTCTTGAATTTCACTAAAGCGAAATCAGGTTCAACTCCGGTGGTATCGCAGTCCATTAATAAGCCGATGGTTCCTGTGGGTGCTATTACTGTTGTTTGTGCATTTCGATATCCATATTGCTCGCCAAGCTCAAGCGCAATATCCCAAGCTGATGTTGCGCGACCAAGCAGCTCATCCGCATTAGAGATATTTACACAACCCGTTCTAAACAATTTATGATCGATTGGTACAGGACTGATTTTCAATTCCTCATAAGCCTCAGCATCGCGCGGCACACCATAAGCTGCCCTTCGATGATTACGAATAACCCGCAGCATGGCATCGCGGTTTTCGCTGAAGCTTGCAAACACGCCCAGTTCTTTTGCCATCTCAGAACTTGTTGCATAAGACCTGCCAGTTAAAATTGCCGTAAGCGTTCCGCAAACTGCTCGGGCTTCTTCGCTGTCATACGCAATACCTGCTTGCATCAACATCGCGCCTAGGTTTGCGTAGCCAAGTCCTAAGGTTCTATATCGAAAGCTTTCTAACGCGATTTCCTTGGATGGGAACGAAGCCATAAGCACACTGATTTCCAGCACGATCGTCCATAAACGAATTGCGTGTTCGTATGCATCAATATCAAAGTTGCGCGCATCCGAATCGTAAAACTTTATTAGATTGATAGATGCCAAATTGCAAGCTGTGTTGTTGAGGAACATATATTCCGAGCAAGGATTACTTGCCTCAATGCGGCCGCCGGCCGGGCATGTGTGCCAGGCGTTGATGGTCGAGTCATATTGCAGGCCGGGATCCGCACATCCCCACGCAGCCTGGCAAATTTGCTTCCATAAATCGCGAGCTTTGAGCGTCTTGGCAACCTTGCCATCAGTTCGATTTATTAACTCCCAATCGCCATCTGTTTCTAATGCTTCAAAGAACGCATCCGTTAAGCGTACGGAATTATTGGAGTTTTGGCCGGACACTGTGTAATAGGCTTCGCCGTTAAAATCGTATGTAAGCTTTAATCCTAAACTTTCCGCCAAATCCTTTTGTTCCTGTGGCAGATGCTTCATTCCCTCAACCATTGCAGCGACTTTTAATTCTTCGCGCAATTTCCAGCTTACAAATTGCTCAATATCCGGGTGATCCGCATCCAGGCAAACCATCTTTGCTGCTCTGCGAGTTGTTCCGCCTGATTTGATTGCGCCCGCAGCTCTATCACCAATACGAAGCCAGCTCATTAAGCCTGAGCTTTTTCCGCCGCCGGATAATGATTCGTTTTCGCCGCGCAGTGATGAGAAGTTCGTGCCGGTACCTGAGCCATACTTAAACAGCCGAGCCTCGCGCACCCAAAGATCCATGATCCCGCCTTGGTTTACCAGATCATCATCGACCGACTGAATAAAACATGCGTGCGGCTGAGGATGGCTATAGGCATCGGGCGAAAGTTTCACCTCGCCGGTTGTTGCATCGGCAATCCAATGCCCCTGAGATGGTCCGTTTATGCCATAGGCCCAGTTCAGGCCGGTGTTAAACCACTGCGGGCTGTTTGGTGCAGCCATCTGGTGTAGCAACATATACGCAAGTTCATCGAAAAACGCCTGAGCGTCCTCGCGCGTATCGAAATAGCCATGCGATTCACCCCAATGTCGCCAGCAACCCGCCAACCTATTTATAACATCCTTAACAGACTTTTCGGGTCCAGTTTCTTCAGTGGCACGGGCGACTCGCCCGTGCGTATTCTGATTTTCCTCAACGGGCGAGACGCCCGTTCCACTGCCATTTTTCTGCGGCACACCCGCTTTTCTAAAATACTTACTCACCATGATATCCGTAGCAAGCTGACTCCAATCAGCAGGAATCTCAGCATCGTTCATCTCAAAAACAACACTTCCATCCGCATCGGAAATGCGACTAGTTCTCTTCTCCCATTTAACGGAATCAAAGACGTTCTCTGTTGCGGAAGTAAATCGGCGAGTAATTTTCATTTATGTATGTACCTTTAACGTCCGTGTTTTTTGATCAAAAAACCTTATTTATTAACCCAAGGCCGTCCATAGCCGAGGGGGAATCACTACTTACTCTCCCACTTTTCCATCTTGCTCCCTCTCTTACTCCCTCTCCCCTTGGGAGAGGGCCGGGGTGAGGGTCTTTTCTTTGCTTATCAGGTCCGCACAGCGGACCCTACGAGACTATTATTATTATCATCAGCTAAAGCCATCAACTCGTCTGCTTTTAGATATCCACTGTGAGTAATTTTCCAAATTTTGCCTTGTGACTCACACGCTTCTACGAATCCCGCTTCATCCAATTCATCAACCGCGGCTGAATAGCGCGCGCATTCTCGAGCAGAAAGATTCTCCTTGCTAAAGCTCCCCGCTTTTACAGCTGCATTGTTTAAGCCTTCAAAAATGCAAATAATGCCTTTGTCATTTACAGCCGCGACAAGAAGCTCTCTAGCCGCTTCGTTTAGATCGGTGTTCTCGTATTCCTTTACAGCTTGAAGAATGTGCGCGTCGTCTATAATCGAATCTTCTGAAGGCACGAGTTTTCCTTCGCTAACTAAACGAATAACACTGTCTCTATGATCTTTGAGTTCATCAGGTGTGAATCGCCTAGTGAATGGTCGTGTTGTGTGAACATCAGAATGGCAATTTATGCACAACGCAATCAAGTTATCGAATTCGTCAGAACCGCCTTCGGATTGTTCTACGATGTGATGTACTTGAAGATGTACTGGCCGAAATCTGCGACAGATACAACAAATCCTACCGCATTTAGCTAGTAACTCATTCGCAATGTGTTTAGGAATCGACATCTAGTCTGTATCTCTCTAATCCACCATCGGTAAAGTAAGTCCAGCTTGGTCCTGATACTTACCGCCTTTATCTGCGTAACTTACGGCACAGACTCGGTCGGCTTTTATGAACACCATTTGTGCTAAGCCTTCATTGGCGTAGATCTTTGCAGGCAATGGTGTTGTGTTGGATATTTCTAAAGTTATTTTGCCGCGCCATTCCGGTTCGAGGGGCGTGACGTTGACGATGATGCCGCAGCGTGCGTAAGTTGATTTGCCTAAACAAATTGCCAGCACATTGCGCGGCACCTTTATCACTTCAACAGTTTCCGCCAGGGCAAAAGAGTTGGGCGGAATGATGATGTGATCTTTGCCGGTCTCGGTTGTATCTATGGTTATAAATAGATCATCGCTGAAGTTTTTGGGATCAACTACGGCCGCTCCGCCGGATGTTGCGTTGGTGAATACCTTAAAGCGAGTACCCACACGAACATCGTATCCGTAGCTGGAAATGCCATAAGATATTTTCCCTGGACGTTTTACGTTTTCTTGTAGCGGCTCAATGCCGATTAGTTCTCTGATTTGTGTGTCGCAAAGTACAGCCATGGTTAAAAACTCCCACCGTAAATGTCAAAGCGCCCCGTCCGTTGGAGCAATTACAAAATCTTCTCAAAGCTTCTTCTCAGCGTCGAGCAAACGTCATTCTTCCCACAAATCCCCCTCACCCCCGGAAGTTGGCTTAGTTTCCAATTCCACCCAAGTTGGCTGAAACTCAGAATTCGGGCGTTTCGGTGGATAATAGGTCTGATCCAGCCAATACCTAACATCTGAGCACCATTTACAAGTCATTTTCGTCCTCATGCCTCCACATCTATCGGCACAGAGAGCCATAATACTACTATATCTAGTATATGCAAGGCGTTAGGCCCCATAATGTTGATTTTTTATAGGACACTCGCAAGTCTAGAATTTTCAATGGTTTACGATGGGGTTACCCGAACAAACATATTGAGCACCTAAGAAAATTCCTTGGTGCACCAATTTTTTGCACTATATATGGTAGGTGCTCATAGTGTGGCATTTGCCAGTTCATGATTCAAATATTGATGTGATTTCTAACTGCAATTGTGCGTAGACTCTTTGCCCATGCCAAATGCTATGACAATTGATACTGAACAATTATTTGCAAACTTAACGCAGCCGCAGCGTGAAGCTGTCAGTCATGTTGATGGGCCTTTGTTGGTGCTGGCTGGTCCGGGTTCGGGGAAGACCACCGTGGTAACTCGGCGTATTGCCAACTTAATAGCAAACGGTGCAGCACCATGGGAGATTTTAGCGCTTACCTTTACAAATAAAGCAGCCGGCGAAATGCGCGATCGTGTCGTCAAAGCTCTTGGCGGTTATGTTGATTACCGTAACACCCCCACCGTTGCAACATTTCATTCGTTTTGTGCAAGGCAGTTAAGGCGGTACGCAGATGCAGCAGGCTTGGCGGAGAATTATTCGATCTACGATTCCGCAGACCAGCGCGATGCCATAAAACTATCACTGAAAAAAGCTGATCTGGATTCAAAAAATTGGACACCTGGGTCGGTCGCTGCAGCTATAAGTAACGCAAAGAATCAGTTAATGGATGCTGCGACTTATTCCGCAAGCGCAACTGATTTTTATACGCGCAGCATCTCAAAGATTTACACGCATTACCAAAAGATCTTAAAAGATAATGATGCGCTGGATTTTGATGATTTACTTATGAAGATGGCCAATTTGCTGCGCGATAGTGAAGATGTGCGCGAGCAGTTTCAGAACCGCTTTCAATATCTATTAATAGATGAATACCAAGACACCAATCATGCGCAGTTTGTGATCGCATACGCACTAGCAGGCGGCCATCAAAATATTTGCGTGGTAGGTGATCCCGACCAGTCTATTTACGGGTGGCGTGGTGCGGATATTACTAATATATTAGAGTTTGAAGAGCATTTTCCCAACGCGAAAATCGTTGCATTAGGGCAGAATTTTAGAAGTACCGGCCACATTGTTGATGCCGCGGCTGGCTTAATTGAAAATAATTCGAGGCGCAAACACAAACGCTTACATACCGAGTTAGGGGAAGGTGAGAAACCTACGGTTTCTGTTTGTTTAGATGAACATCATGAAGCAAGGTTGGTTACGGATTTCTTTAGCCGATTGCATGAGGAGGATGATCTCCCCTGGAAAGAGATGGCTGTTTTATATCGCGTCAATTCACTGAGCAGAGTTTTAGAAGAAGCGTTTCGAAAGGCAAAGATTCCTTATGTGATTGCGCGGGGAACTGCGTTTTATGATCGCAAAGAGATTAAGGATGCGTTATCGTATCTGCGTCTGGTTGTAAATCCAAACGATGAAGTTGCGCTGAGACGAATTATCAATACTCCAACGCGGGGTATTGGCAAGACCACATTATCAAAGATCGAGTTGGCTGGAGTGCTAAAGCAATTGCGTTTGTTTGATTCACTAAAAGAAGCAGCAATGGTTGAGGGGCTAACGACTCGCGCAGTTAATTCCATAAAGAAATTCGTGGCAATGATTGAAAATTGGCAGCGGGCAGCGCTTGCGGATGCATCGGACAGTTTGATTGCAACTAATCCACTTGCTGGGTTTGTTGAGCAGGTTATTCGCGAATCGGGTTTGGAAGCACAATATAAAAATTCTAAAAATAATGAAGAGGATCAGGAACGGCTTGAAAATCTCAGCGAGTTAATAAGCGCTTCAGCACAATTTGTACCTGAACCTGTTTTTAGTGAGGGGGAAAACGAGGAGGACAATGAGGATCTGACTCTAGTTAGGTTATTGGCAGCTTTTTTGGAATCGGTAGCGCTAGTTAGTGATGCAGATGCGATTGATCCCGAAAGTGGTACGGTAACATTGATGACTCTGCATGCAGCAAAGGGCATGGAGTATGAAGCTGTTGCGATTGTGGGGTTAGAAGAGAATTTATTGCCACACATGCGCGCAATTGGTAATGAGATGGAGATGGAGGAGGAGCGGCGGCTTTGCTTTGTGGGTATTACTAGGGCAAAGCGGCGATTACAGATGAGTCGGGCTGCGGTTAGAACGCATAGAGGAATGCGCGAGCGCACAATGGAAAGTCGGTTTCTAAGTGAACTGCCAAGTGGATCAATTATTTGTTGCGATCAGAGTTTTGATGAGGATATTGATGATACAGAAGCGTATTCACCCCGAAGTGACCGCAGACTTAGTACGAGCGTTTCAAGCGGTGAGTTTCCCATCGGCTGTGTAGTGCGCCACGCAAAGTTCGGTTTAGGTACAGTCCAAGCAATCACGCCGCGCGCAATAGGCGCAAGTGTTAGCGTATCATTTTCAACTGTGGGAACAAAGACATTAATTTTAGAATACGCAAAGTTGGAGCGCGTGGGTTAGTTGTCATTGATCATGCGGAGCTGGTTCACCCGTTAAGCGAGAAAGCTCATCGTAATACTCCCTTGGTGTTTTGAATTCACCAGCCAATAGTCTTGAACTTAACAGCTGCAATTCTTGAACTGCATTATCATTATAAATCTGTAGGCGATCAAAAGTTTCTTCCGACATGTCTTTTAGTGCCTCACGCTCCCACGTGTATCCCGAGATCCACCAGCGCTTACCGACTTTCACTAAAAGCATTGTCTCAGACCCGGAGTATGGATCTTTCTGTACAGCTTTTGCCCTATTCTCGCTATGTTCTGTGATAATGGCAGGTGGATATTTTATAAAAAGCGTTACCTCTTTGAATTCTGCAGGCATTGGTTTGCCAGAACATCTTCCCAGGTGTATAGCTCAAGCGCTTCACCAAAGTAATCTTTCAATTCATTGCGCAATGCTGCATGCGCAACTATAGTTTGATTAAGGCGATAGATTTTCTCTTGCAGTGGGGTTTCAACATAGTATAACTCAAGCGATCGAGGCAAATACTCTCGAGATGTCCTCTCTATAGTGTTGTAATAATCGATCAAGCTTTGTGCGGTTGCATATCTTGGATCGACAGTTGGAGCTTGTACTGCGGTTTCTTCGGGTTCGCTACTGCCACAAGCATTGAGAGTTAGCACGATTGCAATAAGCAACAGATTCCTGCTACGACAAACGATTGATCTGAGATTTGGCATTCCTGGCCCCTCTTATCTGTAAAACTCGATCGAGCTATCATAGCGCTTATTTAAATTATTCGCTAGGATAGATTATTCGAGCTAGTAATGTCAAATAACGATTCACAACAATTGACGCAGCAAGTGCTTGTGCGGTGTGGGGAGCTTGGGTTTGCTTTAGCGGGAGTTGCTGAGGCATTGCCAACACAATATGCCGATCAGTACGCAAAGTGGATCGAAGAGGGAAATCATGGGGAGATGGAATACTTAGCACGAAATCTGCCGCAACGATTTGATCCGCGCGAAATGGTTGATGGCGCCAAGTCTATTATTTGTGTTGCGGATAGATATAGTTCAGATGCTACAGATAAAGGAAATGGGGATCATGGCAAAGTTGCTCGGTACGCCTGGGGTGATGATTATCACGTTGTAATAAAAAAGCGCTTGCATAAACTTGCAGATGAATTAACTTCGCAATTTCCGCATGAGACTTTCAAGGTTTGTGTAGATACTGCACCGGTACTTGAGCGCGAACATGCACAGCGTGCAGGCCTGGGTGCAGTAGGCAAGCACACGCTATTAATTGAGCAAGGTGTGGGTAGTTATTTACTACTTGGCGAGATTATTACAACTCTAAAACTTCAGCCGACACCAACAGAAGAATCAAGCGATCCATGCGGAACTTGCACGCGGTGTATTGATGCCTGTCCAACCGATGCGATTTCACCCTGGTCAGTTGATGCAACAAAGTGCATCAGCTATTTAACCATCGAACATCGAAGCGAGATCGACAAGAAATTTCACGACAAAATAGGCGACTGGATCTTTGGTTGTGATATCTGCCAGGAAGTCTGCCCACACAATCAACCATCGCAGCGAACAAGCGAATCCCAAACTCACGATGCCTACAAACCAAGAAACACCAGCTTTGATTTACTAAGCATAATTAACTGGAGCGAGCAGGATAGGCGTGATGCGTTTATTAAATCACCTATGAAGCGAGCCAAGCTTGAGATGATGAAGCGTAACGCACAGATTGCACTAAATAATGTGCGCGCTCAAAGCGGCGGCGGATTATAAAGCTGCGAGGCTGCTGCTATGAAACAATACAGGATCGCAGCCAGTGGAAGCATCATTGCAATTAACCCTAACATGCTCATTAGCCACTTGCGTTTTGGGTTAAGCATCAGCACGATGCCGCAAACAAGTGTGGGTAATGCTAGTAGAGGTAGTAAGCTGCGATTGTCCATGCACCACTTTGCCAAACCTGGCAGATCGCTTGGGCTGGCTAGATCATTTCTTATAACTACATCAAGCATGCGAGGCATCAACATAGCGCCGATCCCCAAGCCAACTGATGCCAGGATGTAATAAAGCCCACTTAAGCGAAACAGCCAGCGCTTTGCGGTGCTGGCTGGTGATTCGTTCTTATCTTGCATTTACATATGCTAAACAATTTGGAGTTTAATTTCCACCAAAGCCGGGTGGTGGTCCGCCCATGCCTCCACCCATACCCTGCTGCATTTGAGCTGCAAACTCTTCTACTGCTGTCTTAAATGCCTCAATAGAAGCGAACTCACCTGCTTTTACACGACCTGTAAATTGTCTTGCAGCATCTTTAACGGGTTTGAGCATTTGTAAAAACATGGCTTTCATCATTGCGGCACCCATATCGTCAGGACTGGATGCACCAGAGGCTTCATAGCCTTTTTTGAAACCATCGATCATTTCTTGATTAAACAAATACCATCTGTCGTTGATCTGTCTGATATCTACTGGTTCAGATGGATCTCCAAATGCAGTTATATTAATAGTGCCTCGTTTACCCGAGACTGAAATTATTTCCACGCTATCAATTGAAATGCTTCGAATATCTAGTGGATCAATATTTTCAAAATCAATAAAGTCAAGATCGGGCATATCCATAGGCATGCCTCCCATACCCCCCATCGCCCCGCTATTTTCGTCCATTTCAGAAATGCCCGTTAGCGCCATTTCAACTAAGCCTTCATTGAATTGGTCATATAAAGCGCTGTCTAAATCAATGAGCGTATGTGCAATATCGATTATGCCGCTAGCCAGCATTCTATCTTCATTAGAATCTATAGGGATGAATGTATAATCAACAAAGATTGACAGCATGCCCTTTAAGCCTGTGGCATTTTTAATTTTTTCAATAAGTGCTTCGGGGGAATCAGCACCGTTGCCTAAGGCAGTCGTTGTAGATCCTCGGCTAGTACCAGCACCAGGCCTAGTAACACCTGTCGTTCGTGAGCGAGTGATTCTCTTGCCTGACAATGAGTCGATTGATGCCTGAATATCCAGCTTAAGAGTTTCGAGCTGCGTTGCTCCAGCGCCACGTGCCGTTACTCTTTCAAGTGAATCTTTAGCTTGTTTGAAAGCTTCCTTTGCTGCTTCGACTGCTTTGTTGTGTGCTTCATTTGAAGCATCTTGCTTTGCATTAATGCCAGCAACATTAGGCAGTGCATCGCTTGCCGCTTCGATTCGATCAAGTAATTGAGCATGGCCCTGCCAGGCTTGCGCGGCTGCCCAGTGCATTGCTGCAAGTTCTTGATATACAACTGCTGCTTGAGTGTTTGCAGCATTCTTTTGATCCCTATCACTGCTTCTCGATGCTTCATTTGCGCTTCGTGCAGCTGAGGATAAAAGTATTTCCGCTTGCTCGTAAGCTTCTGTTAGGGATTGAACTCGAGCATCATGCAGTTCTGTTAACTGTGAAGAAATCGCATTCTGAAGTTCATTGATTTTCTTTCGAGTTGCAATCACTTCATCTTCAAATGTTTGTTCTAAGCTTTCAACATTATTGCTGGAATCGTCTATTGCAACGATTACAGATTGTGTCAAGTCAGATTTATTCTTTGCCAGATCGTGCCTTGGTTGATGCTCAAACTCCATCTCCAGATCACGATGCGCAACTGAGTATTCGATCATATCTGCATTGCGATCAACTTGAATTGCCTGTTCGTAGGATGAGAATCCCATAGCCGGTCCAAGTTCCGTCGCCTTACGCATCAAGACAGTTGCTTTTTCTCTAAGTGAATCGATCTCGGACTGATCACGCTTATTGGCCTTAGTTATTGCATTAATCGGCCCATCAGCAGAAGCCATCTCCTCGCTATAGATTACTAACTGTTGCTGAGCTTGTTGACGATTTGAAGCAAGATGCGCTTTTTCCTGAGCTGTTGAAATGTCTTCTATTCCCGATGCAACTGTATTAAGATCAGAAGCAACATTTACCAGGCTTGTTAATAGACCACGTCTTCGTCGCTGATCAGCTTCAATTTGATCCGCTTGAGCGCGAGCCATCAATGCTAATTTGCGGTTAATGCTTGAAC
This sequence comes from Planctomycetota bacterium, assembly GCA_022574595.1. Taxonomy (GTDB): domain Bacteria; phylum Planctomycetota; class Phycisphaerae; order Phycisphaerales; family SM1A02; genus JACZRS01. Next base: position 192,634 of record JACZRS010000004.1, read on the forward strand.
TTAAAAGTGCAGCTTCAGCCTTTTGGCCATCAGATGCGCCTTCGGTATCACGAAGCTTTGTCAACAGACTCTTAAGGTTTCTTTCCGCTTCTGTGCGATCTTCATCTGCGGGATCAGTTGTTGATGCGGTAGACTGCCACAGATCGCGATTGACGCTGTCGATATTTGCCTTGACTTCCGCTCGTCTGGCAGCAGCACTGTCCTCACAGCCAACTGACAATACAAGGGTTAAAGCTAATGGGCAGCAGATTGTAAAGATAGCGATACGGTCAATAATCTTCATGTTGTTCCCTCAACTCCAATCCTAGAAGGAGTAACCGGCCAGTGTAACAGTCCCAAGACCTCCAGGTAAGGTTCGACCTTTCGATTCTTGCGGTTCCACCCCGGACAAGGCATTAGCGACTACTAACGGGAGATCCTTTCCTTGGAAGGGGTCGCCTTTGGCACATCTGGAGCGAGTCTGGGGGGCTCATATTCAATAGGATAGTCAGGCCTGGGCTGGAGCATCGAGCGGATCCATCTGCCCGCGTCGTCCAACATTCGCTTATTAGAGCGTGCAAAGACCGGTTTCCAGCCACGCACGTCCGGATGAGGCTTACGAGCTTCACTTCGTTTAAGGCCATACTGGATGATCAGTGAGTCCATAGGCTGCTCGTAATTGATCAGTGGCCAGTCTGGATCTATCTCCAATCTCTCGAGAATCAAAAAATTGGTATATCGGACTCTTTCATTTTTGTGCCCACGCCTATGCAGGAAGAATTCCCCAGCATGGATTCCTCCATGGCATCTGCTGGTGGCACAGTTATTGATAAGCCAGGTGTCGTGAACACGTCTGCGAAACATGTTTAGAGCGTATGGCTCAGTTTGGACTTTGATCTCTTGGTAGAGATCTCTGGCTTTAAGCTCAAACATCAAACGCGTGATATCAAGCGGATCAGCGCGGAACATTGCTGTACGTTTTTGGCCTGTTGGAATTAATTTGTTGGAAGCGTATGTAGAGATTAGTTTGCGAATGGTATCTGGCCCGATCACCAAATGAGGCGGATTGTGAAAATCAATCTCGTAAACACGCATCAAGTTCACATCTTCATAACTGAGAAGTTCAGTTGGAAGTAGATCCTTATCATCAACCGGGCCAACGTTTGGATCATCACCACCTTGAGGATCAGCACCTCTATGGTTAAATTCAGGATCTCCTACATCATCATTTTTAGGTTTGCCTTTATCTAGCGCAAGCTGGGCTTCGACGATTGTCAGCAAGCGCATAGCTTCGGGCATCTGTGATATTTTGACTAGCTCTACAAGCTCATTCCTTGCCAGCTCATATTTACGTTGATTTACCAGCCAATCGCATAGGCGGTAATGATCCACGTGCTGCGTCGGTCCGATCGCTGCTTTCCAATTCTTGTACTGCTGCTGGAATGTTGGTTTTAAAATGACGTAGTCAACCGCTTCGCGCAGCAACTTGGCTCTGATACCTTCAGCTTCAATTAGAACATGATCGAATACGTCTTCTATAATGATGCCTTCGCGCCTCTGACCGTTACGAAGAATCACAATTCCGCTTTGGCCTGGCTTAGGCACAGCTAACCTGACTATCGAGACTACTCTGGTTTTAGAAAAGCTCACGATTTCATCATCAAGTTTTCGGATTACAATGATGGTGTCATCTTCTTCTTCCACGTAGCCTGCCACTTCAAGATTGCGGCTGACGCGCACAATAACCCTTGGTAGCTGCGGGTCATCCTCTGAGCTTCTTGCTATTGTTAATGCCAGTGCAGCCGTTGTGGCTATGCTCAGTACCAGAAGGCTTAATATAAGTTGGCGGGCCTTGATCATAAGGTCTTCCCTAAGGCGGGTTTGGGCGATTTTTACCATGAGGGCTTGCCGAGACCCGCAGCATCGGCGAAGCTGCACCTTAGTACTGGATGCACTAAACACCTATTCGCCAAACAAAGTGTGGAGGTTGATATGAAGCTTGGAGTGATGGCTGCCCTTTTTGGGGGTATGAAGTTCGATGATGCCCTGTTTTACTGTCAGGAGCTGGGTTTAGACGCCATAGAGCTGCCTGTGGGGGGTTATCCTGGCCAACCATTTTTTGATCCAAAAAAAGTTTTAGCCTCAGTAAAACTGCAAAAAGAGATAATCGCCAAGCTCAAAGACCATGGTTTGAGCTTGTCCGGGCTGGCAGTCCATGGCAATCCGGTCCATCCAGTCAGGGCAAAAGCTACCCACGATCACGAAGCTTTTGTCACTGCTGTGAAGCTCGCTCCCAAATTAGGCACAGATATCGTCATCACCTTCTCAGGCTGTCCTGGAGGGTCTAGAACCGACAAGACACCCAACTGGGTTACCAGCGCCTGGCCAGATGATTATCAGGAAATTCTTACCTACCAGTGGGATGAAATCTTAGTCCCATATTGGGCAACGCAAGCCAAGCTTTGTAAGAAGCACAATGTTAAAGTTGCCTGGGAAGCCCATCCAGGATTCTGTGTGTATAACCCCGATACATTAATTCGCCTCTCTAAACGAGCATCAAAAGAAGCTGGTATACGAGGCAAAACACCTCTGGGCGCAAACCTCGACCCCTCACATTTCTTCTGGCAGGGAATAGATCCAGTAATAGCAGCCCAAAAGCTCGGCGAGGAGGGGTTACTCTACTACGTCCACGCCAAAGATACCGAACTAGATCCAATCCAAGGCCCACTCAACGGCTACCTCGATGCGCGCAAATACAGCGATCTAAAAAACCGCTCATGGTCATTCAGAACCTGTGGCTACGGACACGGCGACGAATTCTGGAAACCATTTGTCTCAATGCTAAAGCGCTACGGCTACGACCACGTACTAAGTATCGAACACGAAGATCCACTAATGTCACTCGAAGAAGGCCTAGAAAAAGCCGTCGCATACCTCGGATCTGTGATCATCGAAGAAAGCCCAGGCAAACCTTGGTGGTGCTAAAAAGGCACTTTCTTAATCCAGCTTAAATTAGCTTAAAAGCTCTTAATTTTCATTAATTTGAAAATAAATAGCCTTATTTTGCTTCTGTAATTTCCTAAAAATGTGTGTTGATTGAGATGGTGTTGCAAAGGAAATTTTCAGAATTTTAGCTGCTCACTTCTTAAGTAGAACGGGCGTCTCGCCCGTGCATAGATCAACTCTCCGGTGCCACTGGTTACAGCTTTCCGGGGGTGCGTAACCAGTGACCTAGTGAATCAATAAATGTACTTATCCCCTTTTCTTCTCCCCATTTCTTCCTTTGATAATACTAGTCGCACAATGGGGCCAATGCCCAAAGGCCAACCCCTGCCCAGCCTACCTGGACGCTTCCGGCTCAGTCGACACAAACGATCTACTAATCCTGTTCTCACAGTGGACGTAAAGGTAATGCTAAGATATCGAGAAGGCAGCCTAGTAATTGGGTTTTCCCACATGATGATTGCGCTATAACACATGAATTCAGCTCGGTCTTGATCCCCCAAGATATCAGCTTGACAGTCAGCCGGCCGGATGGATAATCACGATAAGCTGGGGGCGGTTCCCTGGTAGCTATTCAGTCTCCGAAAGAATTTATTGATGCCACGATCTGGCTACGACGACATCGCTGAGGAATACTATGACTTAAGGCACGTCACTTGTCGCAACTTTGACAACACAACGAAGTCTTCATTGGTCAGTAACTCTTTTCCTATTCCTGACGGCAAACTCCTTGAAATTGGTGCGGGTCGAGGCCGTGCTGGTGAATTCTTAGGCGTCGATCATTCTCGCGTTGTTCAACTCGACAATTCGCAAGCAATGTTTGATTTGGCTGTTCGCGAGGAGTGTTCCCTTAAGATATTGGCAGATGCATGTGCTATACCACTTGCTTCCGGGCAATTTAAATATGTTGTGGGCTTTTTGATTGATCCATTCATGGGTCTAGACTGTCTTGCAGAAGCTCATCGAATGTTAGTGCCGGAAGGGCGAATTCTCCTTACTGTGCCTACTCACCAATGGGGCACAGTACTTCGAACCATGCTAGGTATTGAAGAAATGACTACTCGATTCAAAGTACTGGATACTGAAAACATTGTAGTATTGCCATCTGTCCTACATACGCCCGAAAGGATAGATGAAATGCTAAAAATGGTAGGCTTTCAGAAAATAGAGATTTCATGTGATGCTTTAACAGATTTTGAGCAACCGGTTTCTAGCGATATCACATCGGTGTGCGAAACTTTGGAAATCCAGGTCTCCGACTTGCCAATAATTCACACTATAAGGGCTACACGGTGAAAAACATCCTCGCTGTTCTTCGATTCTTTGGCATCCGGACTTACAGATCGTTTCGCCTCACATTGCGGACCATTTCGTTAGTTGTAGGCTTGGTAGCCATATTTTGTATGAGCGTGAAGATGGAAAGACAAGAGTTCGGTCCGGCTCTGTATATCTACCTAATTGTATGTACCACGGCATTCATTGAGTTCATTCTCGCAGATGTATTGGCTGATCAGTCATTTCCTTTTGACACCGAACGGAAACTTGCACTTATGGAAAAAAGCCTTGGAGCTAGTGTTATTAGTACGATTTCGACACGCATACAACAGACAATCCAACAGTTTCCCGGGTGTGACCAGTCCCGTATCAAGGGCGCAGTTCATCTTATGGCGGAATTGACCTCAACAGCTGACAAACGCATTCGCGAAGGTCTGTTGCAACTGACCGATTACGTCGGTGCAGAAGGAGAAGCAAGCCTAAGAAAAAAAGGTCGGGTCACGCTAATCAATCAAGGTGTTATTGGGCGGTGTGCACGCACAGGTCAACTGGAATCTGCAGATTTCGCAGATGCTGCTGAATACCATTCTGCTATGGTTCGTGAATTCGGTTTCACGAAAGAGGAAGCAGACGGTCATACCCAGGAGGCAAGATCATACCTCGCATATCCATTGAAATATGATGGTTGCCTTGTGGGAGTGCTGTACTTCTTCACCACGGAGCCTCAAGTTTTTCCACGTGCTGCCGATCAAACTCAATTGGAGGATGTCGCGCAAGAAATGATAAATTACCTAAGGCTTGCCAAACTGGTATAGCCTGTAAGCACACAATTTTGAACGTGGAACTCGTATGATGCGTTCATTTTAGAAGAAGATCACTACCAATCCCATGAACGCGTTCTTTACCGATGCAACATACAATCTAAATCGAGCTGCAGCCCTACTTGATCAGAAGATGGATAATGATCAAGTTGAGGACGCCACGATGCAATTCGCGTTCGGCATTGAGCGCATCTTCAAAGGTATCATTCACGACGTCAATCCACTACTCTTGCTTGAATCAGCGAAGATTGAAAACGCTATCTCAGTCCTATATAGAGACAAGATGATTCCTAAGCACCGTGAGAAGGCAGACAAAGAAGCAAGATCCAAAAGAATCAACTCTCGTTTGTTATCATTTCAAGGTTCGATGTTGCGCGCAGCTAAATTTTCTAACACCACGGAGTTGAATATAGGTTTGCTTACTAAGCTTTCTCACTACCGTGGTATAATTGCTCACCGAAAAATTGCGGAATTCGATCATTCATATGTAAAGTCGCTTATTCTGCGCGTCTTCCACCCGATTGTTACATCATTCGCGGCAGAGATCGGACTTGATCTCGATAAGTGTTTCGCAACAAAGTCTGCACAATTGTATAGAATAAGTGAATCACTCGTTAAACAAGCAAACTTTCAACAGTCATTTACTGATCTATTGAAGCAACATGCCAAGATATGGGAGCAACGGTCGGGCGACGAAAACCTTGTGGCTACCACAATGAAGGGAACACAAAGTGAATTGGTAAATTATCCAATCGCAGACACTTTTGTTGAAGAGTATCCATGTCCTGCGTGTGAAAATCCTTCGATACTTTTCATTGACAAGGACTGGGATGTTGATCGTACCAATGGCGAAGCGTTTGTAACTGGTATATACGTATCGGGTCTCGAATGTCGATTCTGTGATCTTGAACTGAATGATTACGAACAATTCGACTACCTTGAACTAAACGAATGGCTGGTGGAAGAATAAATTTCGATAGAGACAGAAGTGGCGTGGCAGGTTTACTTTTGTTGGCGGGAAAAAAAAGGCAGTCTTACGCCAAGACATCAAGCAGATTGCAGAGCAATTTTGTCTTTGCGATTTCTGCTCCGGCTTTTGTTGTTGATTTTGTGGAAGATTGGATTGCGCCTTGGCTTTTTGCCATGTTGTACCTAATAATGTACTTATCCCTTTTTCTTACCCTTTTTTTTACCCAAACAATACGTCACGGAAAAGCATCATGGCGAAACGCGATCGCGAAAAACTGAAAAAAGCCAAGGCCCGCAAAGACAAGAAGGCCAAAGCTGCCAAGACCGCCCGTGACGAAGCCAAGGCCGCCGGCGGTCCCACAACGCAAGACCAAGCAGCAGCCTTTGCTGCCAACAATCCCTTCGGCGTAGACAGCGTCGGCCGATCCACCGGCGACAGCGGTTCCCCCCGACTCCCCCGCCGAAGCAAGAAGGGATAGCAAACTTCTTGATCCTGCCGACGCCCACGGGAAAGAAAAGAAAGAAAAGGAAAGAAAAGGTGTCAGGTTTGATTTAATTGATTGACAACTTGTAATCTAGGCGTCAGTGATGCAAATGAGCAAATGAAGTTGAATTGAATGAATTGAAGGTGTCAGACACCATCTCTGATCCAATTAATTAGTCCAAGGGCCATTCTTGCCAACGCTGAAAATGGATTTGCCATCATAGCGAAAGAGTCCCATCCAACCTCCAAGCCAAAGCCGGCCTTGGTTATCTTCAAAGGTGCACTGTATGGCATTAGTGGTAAGACCCTGCTCTTTTTGGAAATTGGTAAAGGACTTTCCATCGTAGCGGTAGACTCCAGAATTCTCGATAGGAAACCAGATGTTGCCTTTACTATCTTGGTATAGATCCCACGCCTCAGTGCCAATAACCCCATCCTTTGCGGTAATATGGGTGAATGATTTGCCATCGTAGCGACATACGCCGTTATGATGAGTCGCGAACCAGATATTACCGTCCTTACCTTCCAGAATACAATTCACAGAATTATTGCATAGGCCATCTTTCTCGGAAATATGGGACAAGGTTTTTCCATCGTAGATATAGGCCCCTCCATTGGTGGCAAACCACATTCTGCCTTTACTATCTTCCATGATGCAATGGACTATCCTGGCGCTTGAAACGCCTCTTGTAGGATCAGGCTCAACCTCTGGAATGTCAAAAGGAGTAAACACTTCTCCATCAAAACGACTTACCCCTTGCAAAGTACCTATCCAGATTATTCCTTTGCTGTCTATTACTATGCTCCAGACATCATTATTAATCAGGCCATCGTTTTCGGTAAAATTGGTGAATGATTGCCCATCATATTTGGTTACCCCTCCCGATGTACCGAACCAAACTGAACCATCTTTATCCTCCACAATTCCCCTTACCGCCCTACCGCCGAAGCCCTCATTAATAGAGAAATACTCGAGAGAATCTCCATCGTAGCGGACGACCCCATCGCCATTGGTGCCGAACCATAGATTCCCATTTGAATCTTGAAATATCCTGCGCACGAATTCGCTGATCGTTTGAGGAGTGCGCTCGAGAAAAGCCAGCCCAGAATCGTAATTAGAAAGTTGTTTTTCTTGTGGGGGTGGCAGACGCGAAGCCCGCACCCGGGGCTCTACGAGCGCTCCGGCCTGCTGTTCCGTGACTTGTTCACCCGCCCAAAGGTCAAAGATCAGTAGTCGGCCATCGGTGGTCTGCACTTCGAAGAACACATCTCTCGGTGTACGCCGCTCTCTCGGCTCCTTGGTCTTGTCGGCATCATCGGGGGCTTGGGACTCTGGAGGCAGAGGGACTCGCCTACGAAACCCGTGGATTCGACTGATCACCCTGTGATGGGAGACGGACGCAAAGACGTTGTCCGGACCAACGGCAATGTCGAGTGTGCTGTATCGCTTGAGGAGTTTGTCGTTCAGGTAGAACTCCAGCGAGAGGCTGTCGGGGTTCGCCTTGCGCCCACGCGGCCAGAGTCCCTTACGGACGATGGCGACGTCGCTGCCAAGTTGATATAGGTAGAGCTGGCGCGTATACCACGGGAACTCGCAGATCAGCTGATCACCCGCCGCCACGCGGTAGATCTTCGTTACACCCACCGTACCATGATTGTCCCTCGGCTCCGAGCGAGCATAGATGTAACCGCTTGATGAGGCAAAGACACGGGTCCGATTCAGGCCTTCCCTATCAGCACTGGCGGCAGTACAGAGACTTAGCACGATGCACATTATGATGGTTCGCATGATAGAGACTCCTGGTGACCACAAAGTATAGCGCCCCCAGCAGCTGCGCTATTGCCCTTCCGGGTAGAAAATGGGATAAGTACATTCATAGTTATAGCATACCTAAAGACAAAATAAGATTGCTCCGTGAGTTTAAAAATGTACTTATCCCCTTTATCGGGTGCTGAATTTGTGACCACATTCGCTGCACTTCTCGGATGTTCCGCGTGGATAAGCGCATTTGATGCATAAATTCTGAGCGATTCTACGGCGTCGTCGAATATTGAAGAATAAAGCGAAGGGCAGGACAAATACAAGCCAAAGTGATAGGCCGAAGATTAGCGGGTTGAGCACTACACCACTCCAAACCAAATGGAGAGCAGGATCAGGCTCGTTGGTGGTTTACCATTTGGGATCATCCCATGGCCACCACATCTGTATGTGTTCCAGCACAGGTAGGGGCCACCCCATGTGATCGACTTGCATCTGGACTCTGTCAATGGGATTACTTCGTGTTCCGTTCCAGCCGTAGACGTTGTATGTTTTATAGCCAAAGCTAGCGTTCATAACCCATTGTGTAGGAGTAGGCCATGGTGTGTCGTGTGGAGTGTCGGCGGGCCAAACATGCAACGCTGCTTGAGGACCTATGACGTTTACAAGTATTGGTGCAGGTGGCGCTGTGCGCGAATGCAGAAACTGCATGGCAATCGGAATGTTAATCGCGGCACCTATAAGAATAAATAGCAGCAGCAGTATAAGAGGTCGCTTCATATTCGCTGTAGTATTGCTGAACTATATCCGTAATGCAAACAGTGAGCCACAAGAGCCTAAGAAGATAAGAAAAGAGAGGGAAAGAGGATAGGATAAAGGAGGATAAATCGGTCGCCATGGAATAATATAAGCGGGAACATTTTTCTGTTAGAGTTGGTTAAGTGTGAACCATGATAATGATGCTATTGCTACTTGCTGGGGCCACGCTGCTTTTGAGCTACGCCAATGGGGCCAATGACAATTTCAAAGCTGTTGCGACTATTTATGGCTCATCAACGTTGAGCTATAAAAAATCGCTGATATTGGCGACCATAGCTCAAATTCTTGGCTCATTAGCATCTGTATTTGTTGCAGGCGCACTTCTTGCAGCATTCAGTGGTAAAGGACTTGTAGACGACGCAATTCTGGCGGATGAGCGATTTGTGATCGCAGTGGCGCTGGGAGCAGGATTTGCAGTGCTCATAGCTACGCGCATGGGTTTACCGATTTCAACTACTCACGCATTGGTGGGCGGCTTGGTTGGGGCAGGAATCGCAATGTCAAGTTTGGAAGGCGTTGCGTGGTCTAAGCTCGGTGCGGTTTTCTTTTTACCACTTTTAATCAGCCCTTTACTAGCGACTGCTCTGGCGGGAACTATTTACCCGATTGCGAGATTTGCGCGCAAGCGCTGCGGGATTGATGAAGTAACTTGTCTTTGCGTTGGTGAAACTATTGAGCCGGTTGCAATGAATGCTGATGGTTCTTTAGTTATGGCAAGAACCGGATTACAGTTGACAGTCAGTCAAACTGAACAATGTCAACAACGATATAGCGGATCAGTACTCGGTATATCTGCACAGAAAACTGTAGATAGCTTGCACATATTTTCGGCAATGTCATTGGGGTTTGCGCGGGGCTTAAACGACACACCCAAAATTCTGGCGCTGCTGCTGGCATCTGCATCGTTTGGTGTAAATCCCAAGCTCGGCCTAGTTGTTGTAGCAATAGTAATGGCAATTGGCGGTTTATTACATTCACGCAGAATCGCAACCACCATGGGTGAGCGCATCACCGAAATGAATCGGGGTCAAGGTTTTATTGCCAATCTCGTTGCAAGCTCTCTGGTCATTGGCGCTTCGCTAATGGGAAGCCCTGTCTCTACAACACACGTATCAACCGGCTCAATCTTTGGTATAGGTATGTGGACGAAACGCACACACTGGAAAGTCGTTGGACAGATTCTCCTGGCCTGGGTGGTTACGCTGCCGATCGCAGGTCTATTGGCCTTTGCGATTGGTTCTACATTGAAAATGTTCTAGGTTTGCTAACTAATCCTCATCGTCATCATCGTTGCCGATTGTTGTGAGAATCCCTGCATCTGCTAAGAGCTTGGCAATACGCTGGCGGTTAGGTAGGTCAGAAGCGTCAACTTCGTCGATGAGATTCCTGCGCTCAAGTTCCAATTTCAAGTATTTCGTAGCCAGATCAGAGATAGATGTTGCAGGCATCAATTCCAATGACTCAAATCCCTCGCGATAAACGATTCGAGCGGCCAACGATTTGGCCATGATCCATTTTAGATAGGATCGTGGCGTGTCGGTCCACAATCTATTGCCGGCCTTTGCTACCAATACCTCAGGCAAGTGATCAATCACTAATTGACGAACTAATTGGGAGTTTTTATTTTCCAGATCTTCGATGGCTTCTTCAATAGCATCCGCAGCCCGAATCATTACACGACTTAATCGTTCGCTAATTGCAGGCAGCGGAACGGGTGGATAATGTCGATGCAGCCGCAATAACAACTCCGCTTCGCGTTTAGCAAGCATGCGCAGTTTTTCCAGAACCTGCTCAACGAATATGTCTTTGATTTCAAGGAATTCTTCTTCTGATAGCAGCATGCTGGCTACTATTTCAAAGCTGGAACAGATTACGCCACATTTATTGGCTGAGCTGTCCTTGATGATAAGTGTTCCTCGCTCTGACAATCGAGTTCGCGCTTGTGGGGTTAAGAATAGATTTGCACCTTCTACGATGACAGGACTGCTGGGTTTGCCATCAGGTAACAGATACTCCTGCCAATTGCTGTCATGAATAGCGTTGGGCCTACCGCCTGCCGGTATAAAGGCGTCCGCGACAATGCGGTTATGCATGGTGTTTCTTAGATGCACGCCATCAGGCTCTTCCAGCGCAACTATACGGCCGTTGGGTCCAAGCTTCTTGCGATTAAAGTGGCTGATCGGAAGTGTATTTTCTACTAAGCGTAATAGCTCAGTGTGATCTAATCCATCGGGGTCTTCGCCCACCCCGCTGCCATCGGCAATACCTACTATTCGTGCGTTATTGCCATATTCTCTATCAAGGATTTTTATTTCATTGCCCGCAACATCACCATCGGGGCCGCCGGTGATTTTGATGGTGAAAGGCTGTTGAGTTGGGTTAATACCAACCGATCGCAGTGCTACATCCAGGAATACTGTAATACCTTCGCTGGTTACTCCATATCGCTTGTGATTGATGCCCGCACCCGGCTTAGAACTCATCAAAGCTGTAGGTGAAGGATAACCTCGCCTGGCTGCGCGATCCACGATCCAGTCGATCAGCTCAGGTGTAATATTTTCATCCGGTCCAAGATATAAAAGCTCATCGAAACCCAATCGATCAACAATGAACTGCTGCGTTTGGGGATCTGGGGTGATTAGATCAAGAATCGCATCAACAAAAGCCTTGACGCTGCGCGCAAGCTTAGCGGTTGGATCAAGAAGTATGGTTGCTTTAGCGCCCCCTTCAGGGATGTCCTTGTTTTTTAGCTGTTGCGCTGAGGCTAGGTAGTAAGCCTCATCGAACAAACGTTCTGCTTCACGTGCGTGTTGATCGGGGCTGACCGTACGCACAACACGAACTCCGCCGCGAGCGATTTCACGGAACCTTACGTGGAATCCATTAAACGATCGGCCATGAACGAAGAACACACCAAATGGCACTTCCGGCCTCTGCTCATCAGCTAATAAGTTAGGGTCCAATCTGAATGACAATGCATAACGGTTTTCAACATATACATTAGTGCGTTTAATTGCCTCGACCGCTTTTATCATTGTGCTTAGAACAGTTCTAGCTTCCTCAAGATCAACATCACTAGCAATCTGTTCCAGCAATTGGATCTTTCGAGTTTCAAACCTTTCATCATCCAGTGGGTCATTGGGGTTGAACCGGGCGAGCATTAAATCCGCAATCTTGCTCGAATGCAGAATATTTCGTTCTGCTAATCTTACTATGCGGTCAAGTTCAAAGGCATATCGATTAGTTTTCAGCAGCAATTGATGCACAAGATGACAGAAGGCAATAATAATCTCTGCACGCGTTAAGTCTAAATCCGGATGACGATATGCTAGACTCAAAGATCGCTCATCTAACCACTTAAGGCGAATCAGGTCTTTGCGAAGACTCTTCCATAGATCGCTATCAGCTTCAAGCGGACCACCCTCTGGTGTTTGCACAACGAACCCAAGCAAACTGATCGAACCGTTAGCTCCATCATCAATCAGATCCAAGTACGCACGGTGAATATTAATTGAAGATCGACTTAATCGAGTTGCGATTCGCTCAAGCATTGTTCGTGTTGTAGCGTTTCCAATTGCTACAACAATTCGACTTTGCGAGGGGTCGGTTTCAGGCTCTAGCGAAACAGCTGTTCCATCTGTGCCACTGACTCTTCGGAAAAACTTGATGTGTCTGCAAATACGCAGAGGTGTAACCGTTAGAACATACTCAGCACCTAACCGTTCAAACTGCTCAGTTATCTCCTGTGCGGTCCAATCTGGTTCGTGCTCGACTGCATGAGCGATAGTTAGCTCAAGTTTGGCACGCTGTTTGGGATCTTGCGGATCAAATCGGTCCGCTTCACCAAATTCAAATGTATCTAAGACAAGTTGCCCATCGATTGCGGTATGGATCTTTGCGGCTCGCAACGGTCGATCATGCGGCAGCTCGCTGACCAATTCCGCAAGCACGCCCGGATAATCTAATGGCCTAACCAAAGTCCATTGCGATCCATCCTCACTGCGCAGAGTAAGTTCAATGGGCCGACCTGAAGCTTTGGCCGCAATAATCGCTCGCAGATGACCTAGTTGAGTTGCGTGATCGGTATCCTGGAAGTACATGGGAGGCATATTTGCCACAAACCACGGGACCACGTCCTGGGCTGTTTCTCGCAACCCCTCGGTCAACTCATCGATAAGAGTCTTAGGGTCAAGCGGATCTGTGGTTATTGATGAAGTGGATACTTCGCTCATTGGGTAGTCATACGACGCCTTGCAGCTTCAATCAAGGTTTAGGCCGCTGCGTGTGCTCCTTGCTTGGCCCAACGGCTCTGATGGTCTATTGTCATCGCCTATGTCTGGGACTTCTGCTATTACGATCGGCAATTTCGACGGCGTGCATTTGGGTCACGTTGAGCTTGTTGCTGCTGCCAGGCAAGCAGTAGGAGCAAGCGGTCGAGTTATCGCACTTTCGTTTGATCCCCATCCACTAACGGTTCTCAGACCAGACAAAACTCCTAAGCGTCTAACCACCTTCCAGCAAAGGCAGGATTTGCTCACAAAAGCAGGAGCCGATGAGGTAGTTCCCTTGCGTCCAACTGGTGATTTTCTCAAGCTCGAGGCGCAGGAATTTCTGGAATGGATTACTAGTAAGTACAAGCCGGACTTTATTGTTGAAGGTGAGGATTTTCATTTTGCGCGGGCTCGCCAGGGGAATATCAAGACCGTTATAGAGGGTCAGGCTAAGTACGGTTACTCATCAATTATCATCGAGACCGTAAAAACAATACTTACCGATCATTCGATTGTTCGCGCATCCAGTTCGATGGTGCGTTGGCTTATTGAGCGTGGCCGTGTCAGAGACGCATCAATTTTACTTGACCGCCCCTTTGAACTTTGCTGTGAAATCGTCTCAGGAGACAAACGCGGTCGCGATCTGGGTGTTCCAACTGCTAACCTCAATCATCTTGATTACGCACTACCCGAAGATGGGATCTACTGCGGTTTTGCAATTGCGGACGATGGCAAGCGTTATGCAGCAGCAATTAGCGTCGGCACAAAGCCTACCTTCGGAAAACACCCGCGCCTCTGCGAAGCCCACCTGCTGGATTACCAAGGTGATCTCGATCATTACGGTTGGACAATCAAGTTACAGTTTCACGATTGGATTAGAGATCAACTTAAGTTTAATAGTGTTGAGCTTCTGGTTGAGCAGTTAAAGCGTGACATTAACAAAACTCGCAAGCGTTGCGATATGAATCTTGCACAAAGTATATGCTGAAATAACAAGTGAACCAATACACAACAAACACGAGTATTACGCAGATCGCAAGCCGCATCAATGCAGCTAAGCGCATTCTGCTGACAACTCATTCCAAGCCTGATGGCGATGCGCTGGGGTCTGTCCTGGCTTTATCCCGCGCGCTTAATAATCCTAATCGCCAAGCAGATATTTGGCTCATGGGTCCGTTAGAGCCAAACTTAAAGCAAACCGCAGCTGAAACTCCACTCATGTTTATAGAGCAGAAGATGCCTGATGATGATTACGATCTTGTAATTGTTAGTGATACTGGCGCTTGGTCACAGCTTGACCCACTAGAAAAATGGCTGCGCAATCACTATCAGAAAATTATTGTAATTGATCATCATGCGCGCGGAGATGATGTGGGGGAGCTTAAGTTAATTGACTCCAAAGCTGCCTCAACCACGCAGATTATTGCTGAACTTCTTGATGAACTAGACTGCCCAATCACAGGCGGAGATGGTTCCATAGCAGAAGCGCTATTTATAGGTCTAGCAACTGACACAGGCTGGTTTCGCTTTTCAAGCGCACAAGCAGAAGCATTTTATCTTGGCGCCAAGCTGCTTGAGATCGGCGTAGATAAAACCAAGCTGTTTCAACTGCTTGAAGAAACCCTGCGCCCGCAGCGACTAGCACTAGAAGCACGCGCACTTTCATCATTGGAATTCTTAAAAGATGGCTCAATTACTTTAATGATGGTTGGGATAAAGGATTTTAAGGAAACAAACTGCACCGGTGAAGATCTAGCAAATTTAGTTAATGCGCCAATGGTTGTCGGGTCAGTCCGCGTTTCAATATTATTAACACAAGCTCAGCCCAAACTTACGAAAATAAGTTTTCGATCCAAGCCACTAATAAAAGGCTCAAACGATCCTCCCGCAATAAATGTAAACGACCTGGCGCAGCAGTTCGGAGGCGGCGGTCACATCAACGCAGCAGGCGCACGCATGGAATGTGACATCGACGAAGCACGCAAAACTGTCATTGCTGCACTGCAATAAAAAGGAAGATTGAAAATTTCAATCTTTATTATCGTCCTCACTTGGCGGTTGAAGACTTGTTGCATCTACTTCAAAGCTGAACTGTGCGAATGGCCCAATGAACTTCGCCTTATCAAATGGCCCGGCCGTTGATCTGCTGCGATCAAATGTCACGTTGGGGTGAAGTGTTCCTTTAAGTTCTACTACTTCTGCCCCAGATCGCCGAATTACTTGTTCATAACGCTTGGTTAAACCTTTACTTAATAGAGCAAAGAAAGGATCTCCGAGCTTGGTGTTGGTCTTTGGATCCACTGCTTGAAGTTCAAAAGCAAATCCCTTTGGAGTTGGGCTAGTAGCTAAAACTCGAACATGCCAAACTATCTTTGCTCGATATTCTCGGTTGGCAGCAATTGCCCATCTCTGAACAGCTTTTGAATAAATTTTGTGACTTGTCTCACCAGGCTCACCTTGATCCAGGCCATCAACCGCTTGTTCGTAACTGCTCTTTAATGCGCTAAAAAGTGCTCGCGGACTTGCTGTTGCCACAGACTCATCAATCGAGATTTTTTCATCAACTCTTGGCTGTTGACTGGGCTTTTTCGGTGCATTTCGGGCTGCTTTGAGGGCTTTTTCGAGGTCTTTAACCTGATTGTTGAGCTTTGCAATCTGAGCTTTGGAGGCATCCAGCTCCTTTTGCTGCTGTTTTACCTGGGTTTTTAGGCGCTGATTTTCTGCTCGTAGGTCCCGATCGCTTTGGCCTAAAGATGTCCCTGTATGCGTAAATAACGCCAAAATAGCCATTATTGCCAATAATCGTGGTTGATCCAAGTGTTTAAACATGGCCGATGATCCTCTTTAGAAACCCCAAATAGTTACAAAATACTCTTTGGGAAGTAGTTTGGGCGGTATGATCTATCATATTATGATCTAAAACCACTCCAAATGGTTCAACTTTTTTTGATGAACTTTCTAACTTTGTTTGCCGTCTAATACATAATGCCCCTTAGTAGACAACTAAGCTTAGGCTTTCTCGGATAACCATAAGCCCAACCTTTGGCGAAAGGTGACTTGCGATGAACGAAATCCGTCTGATTCTTAAAACCGCTGCTCGACGCCTGGAATTGACTTCTTTTCTCGGCTGGGCGCATCTTCTAACCGTTCTGCTGGGCATCGCAGTGCTATGCCTTCTTATTGCTGAGCGCATTGGTGAGCAGACATTCCTGCCATGGAATTGGATGTTGCCCAGTTTTATCGCAGTGGGTTTGCTTATTGCAGGTCGCATATGGTATGTAAGACGCAACAGCGAATTACAAGTTGCGTTAGAAGTCGATGAACGTCTGGACTTACACGAAAAATTATCAACCGCTCTTCATTGTAGCGGGCGTGATGATGCTTTTGCCCGTACTGCACTCGATGATGCAGTTCAAACTGCAAGAGATGCCAAGACTCGCGAAGCTGTCAACCGACACTTTAGTGTCAAGGCTCCGCGCCGATGGTGGTTAAGCCCAATGATTATTGCTCTTGCGGTTGGATTATGGTTTGTTCCCGCGCTTGATCTTTTTGCAGCTGAGGAGCCAGAGGTCTTACCTAATGATGTAGCGTTAGAGCAGGCCCCGGAGATAGCAGTTGAAGCAGTTATCAAGCAAATTAAGGAAAGCCCTGAACTTAAAAAAGAACTTGATGATATGTTGGGCAACCTTTCCAATGATCCAATTGATCCCAAAGCTCCGAAATCTCGAGAACGAAGAGCTATAAAGAACTTAACCGAGCTTAACAAACGTCTCGATGATCTTCTTAACGGTTCAAAGGGTAAGACTGCTGAGGCACTAAAGAAATCGTTGCGTCAACTTAAGACCCCCGAAAGTGGCCCGGCAAAGGATTTGGCAGATGCACTAGCCAAAGGTGATTTCGCACAGGCCCAGAAAGCTCTGGAAAAGTTGATGGCTGACTTAGATAAAGGCAAGCTCGACAAGAAACAACAAGAGCAACTTGCAAAGCAACTAGAGGATCTTGCCAAGCAAATGGAGAAACTCGCCCAACAGCAACAGCAGATGGAGCAATTGCTCAAGCAGGCGGGAATGAATCCGCAGTTGGCCCAAAACCCTCAGGCACTACAGCAAGCGATTCAAAACAACGCAAACTTGAATCAACAACAAAAGCTGCAACTTATGCAAATGGCTCAAGCCCAGCAGGCAGCTGCAAAGGCGTGCCAAGGTATGGGACAGGCTTGCCAACAGATGGCTCAAGGTATGAAGCAAGGGCAAAAAGGCCAGGCCGGTCAGAACATGGCAAATCAGCTAAATCAGCTTGAAGCAATGCAGCAAATGCTGATGCAAGCTCAAGCTGCTGCTAACGCATGTAAGAATGGACAATGTAAAGGACTAGGGATGCAGCAGGCGTGGCAGCAATGGCAAACACAGGGCGGTGCATTCGGTAATCGGGGTCAAAGCTCAGGAGGTGGCAAAGCACCTAACAAGAAGACCCCTTCTGGTACAAAAATAGAACAAGCTAAAACTAAAATGACCCAGGGCGATATCATCGCACGCTGGCTTGTTGAAGGCCCGAATTACCAGGGTGAATCTACAAAAACCTTGGAGCAGGTTGAGGCTGTCGTTGCTGAAGGATACGAAGAAGGTCTTTCTGAAGATGAGATTCCTATTCGATATCGTGAAGCACAAAAACACTACTTCGGTGAATTGCAAGATACTATAAAAGCAATAAAAAAGGCCCGCAAAGAATCTTCCGATGCTGATAATTCAGGTGAAACACCAGCCAATAGCGAATCTGACGACTAAGGTGAAGGGTCTTTTAATTCACGCGCTTAAGCAAATAACAAAATACCAACTAAACAGTTGGCTTTGCTGGCTACTGCTAATAACAATCCAATCTACGCTAGTTGCCTGCGGCCCAGCTTCCGATGGCCCGCACGTAGTCTTATATGCCTCTGCGGATGAATATATTGTGCGCCAAGTCATCGCACAATTTACGGAGCAAACTGGTATTAAGGTCGATTTCCTGGGCGACACCGAAGCTCAAAAAACCACCGGCTTAGTTAATCGCCTCATAGCTGAAAGTGATAATCCCCAGGCTGATGTTTTTTGGTCATCTGAAGTTTTTATGACAATCAAATTGGCAGAGCAAAACATTCTTGAACCGCACCAGTCCCCCGCTACCGCTGATTGGCCTAAGAGATATAAAGACAAGCAAAATCTTTGGTACGGCTTTGCCAGTCGTGCACGTGTGATTGTCTACGCGCCTGATCGAATCTCAGCTGATGACTTACCAAAAACATGGATGGCTTTAACGCAAGATCGCTTCAAAAACCGCATAGTCATGGCCGACCCGCGCTTTGGTACTACAGGTGGGCATCTCGGGGCAATGAAAGCATACTGGACTCGAGTTGCGGGTAAGGCTTACTATCCCGCCTTCTTGGAAGGTTTGGCAGCTAATAACGTACGATTACTACCAAGCGGTAACGCAGGTGTAGTTAAGGCCGTCGCTACAGGTGAAGCAGATCTGGGAATGACCGACACCGATGATGTATGGGCAGCCCAAGCACAAGGTCTAAACGTCAAACTAATATATCCTCGACACGCAAACGGTATGGGTGATGATGGAACAGGCACACTTTTAATCCCAAATACTGTAGCGCGAATTAAAGGTGGTTCAAACTCAACTGAAGCAACAATGCTAATTGACTTTTTACTTTCTGAGGAAATTGAGCGCATGCTGGCTAAAACAACATCTCACAATATTCCAGTTAGAGAGAAAATCGCTTCAGAGTTTTCTCAATACCAAGTTCCCGATCCACTAAAAGTTAGCTACAAACAAGCTGCTAATATGCGCGAAGTTGCAGTCGCACAAGCAATGGACTGGCTAACCCGCAAGGACAAGCATACGCAAAGCCTGGAAGAAGATGCGCCGTAGTGGATACTTATTGCCAGCAGCGGCAGCGCTTTTTTGGTTTGCGGCTGTTGGTTATCCTTTATTTGCCTTCTTGCAAAATGCGTTTGTCAAACCACAAACCGAAGTAATAACTCGCAGCACCATCGAGTTATTTATTACAACATCTATTTGGGCGCTTACGGTTGCTTTCATTGCGGCCGTTATTGGCTGGCTCCCCGGTCGTTTGCTGGGTCAGGCGCTACGAAAACGTGGGTATGTTCCCCTTGCGATTGCAATGTTAGCGCCACTATGCGTTCCTGCCTACATCATTTTTTGGTGTTGGTGGCAAGTGTGGCCGGAGGGTTCTGATCTTTTTAGATGGGCGGTGCGCACTGATCATGTAACACTACTTAAAAACGTAACACTTCTGGTTGGCCTTGTATGTTGGTCCTGGCCCTTGGTTGCCTGGTGCGTAGCCGGCTGTGTTGCGGACAATACTGAAAATAGCCAGGAATTGCTGAAGCTCGATGGTGCATCAACAAAAACTCGTTTGTTAGCTTTATTGAGAAGTGATAGCCGAGGACTGGCTATTGGCGCGCTCATCGTATTCCTAGTTACATTTAACAATACAACCTGCTTTGATCTAGCTGGGATATTTTCATTCGGTAACGAACTGCGCGCAATAGATGCACTCGGCGCTGACGCACCAACTCTCCTTTATGTTGCAACACCATCTATCACGATAGCGATTATTGGATGCACACTTGTCTGGTTCTTATTAAAAAGAACAACAATTCGCCAGCCAAAGCGGACGGTAAAAACGCACAAGAGTACGATCTACATAACCATCGCAATTTGGCTCATATCAGTTGGTTTGCCGATTGTATTGCTGCTTAGCAATCTCTCAAGTGCGGGGCACTTAAGTGAGTTTATAAATTTATATGGGCCTGCTGTTACAGGCAGTGCTGGTCTTGCAATAACTGCGGGCGGTCTTGGTATTGTAATAGCACTCGGTTTAGCGGCTGCATGGCAAGATCATCGCCCAATTATTCGAGCTATTGCCCACATTCTTGCATTAACCTGGATGATCGCAGCAGTAGTTCCCGGTACTATTATAGGTGTTGCTATGGAAGCTGCCTACAACTTGCCGCTTGCTATTACAAACAGCCAAACGCTCGCAGAAATGATCTACACAAAACCAATCATCTTAGTCTTAGGATATATTGCTCGGTTCGGATTCATCGGCGCACTCTTAGGCAGATGGATCGCAGCTAGCGAACCCGCAGATCTAAAAGCACTTAGACTTATTGACGGCGCTCAAACGCTTGGCGGTTGGCTAAGAGCATCGTGGCCTCGATTATTAGCCGGTGGGATTGGAAGCGCAGCTGTTATTACAGCGTTATCTATCAGTGAAATTCCAGTTACCGCCAGATTGCAACCGCCCGGCGATGGTTCACTTGCAGGAGCAGTTCTAAACGCACTACATTACCAACGCCCGGAAACCGTAATGTTTGCAACACTACTACTTATTGGAGCAGCAATAGTTGCAGCTTTGATTGCAATACTAACTTGGGCAGTTCTGAGCAAATCTTGGACGCGCACAACTGCTTCAATTGTCTTACTAACGTTTTGTATATGTTTTAGCGGTTGCGCTAAACAAGATAGCACAGAAAGTTCAAACAAGCTTGATACTCTGCTGGTATTTGGCTCACCTGGAATCTCATTAGGACAATTCGATTACCCACGCGCATTAGCAGTGGATAAGAAAAACAAATACGTTTATATCGTGGACAAGACCGCACGCGTGCAGCGATTTGGCTTTGATGGGAAACCACAGCTTCAATGGTCATTACCAAAGTCTAAGAACGGAAAACCCACCGGTATCAGTGTTGACTCAAATGGAAGAGTATTCGTTCCCGACACGCATTATCACCAAATTATTAAATATGACAGCGAGGGTAATGAACTAATGCGCTTCGGCAGCTACGGCGAAGAACCGGGTAAATTTATCTATCCAACTGATGTAGCTTTCGGACCTGATGGAACACTGTACATTAGCGAGTATGGTGGAGCTAACGATCGCATCCAGGTTTTTAGCGCACAAGGCAAATATCTATTCGGCTTCGGCTCCTTCGGTGAGGGCGAGGGAGAGTTCAGCAGACCACAATCAATACTTTTTAACGATGCACTAACAGAGTTATATATTGCTGACTCGTGCAATCATCGAATTGTGGTTGTAGATCCAAAAGGAAATACCTTGCGAACTATTGGCAGCTCCGGGCGCAGTGAAGGCCAACTGGCATATCCATACAGCCTGATTATTCTCGACGATGGATCACTTCTAATATGTGAATATGGAAATAATCGTATTCAGCGACTAACAAACTCAGGCAATTGTCTTGGTATATTTGGAAGGCCGGGCATGGGTGATGGCGAGCTATACTCCCCATGGGCTCTTGATGGGTCTGATAGCATGGTTTTTGTGTTGGATTCAAAAAATACGCGAGTTCAGGTCATTCGAACTCCATCTTGACAGTAACGTATGAGATAGGACTGCTAATCAAGTAGGATAATGGGCAATTGAGAAATCTACCTCATGGCAACCGAGGGTTGGGCTTTGGCGGATACACTCAAGGAGAATAGGAGCTAACAATGTTTGACGAGTTCCCAATCCAGTTCGATCACCCCGGTTGGTTGATATTACTCTTACTTATAGTACCTGCGATTTTAATCGCTCGGAAAAGTATTGGAGGGTTAAGCAAACGAAAAGCTTATGTCTCGCTGATCATTCGCTCAATGGTAATTTTATTATTAAGTCTCACACTAGCCCAACCTGTCTGGGAAGAGAGAGGTGAGGGATTGACTGTTACGATTTTACTTGACCGCAGCCAATCGGTTCCTTTGCCTTTGCAGAAATACGCACTGGATTTTATTCGTAAAGCTGCCGCGCTAAAGGAGAATCCGGAAGATCGTTTATCTGTGATAACCTTGGCCCGAGATGCCACAATCGTGGCATTGCCTGACAAGTACTCTGCTGTACCTGACCCTATACAAGATCCGCCTGATTTGGCAGCTACAAATCTAGCTGCAGGCGTTCGCACTGCTATTGCCACAATGCCTGATGACACGGCAAATCGAATTGTTATCGTCTCAGATGGAAACGAAACAATTGATAACGTGCGTGCAGCAGCAGAATTGGCCAAAGCCAACGATGTTCGTATTGATGTATTAGTCTTGGAATATGAACATGAGAACGAAGTACTTTTCGATCGGATAGTTGCACCCGCCCGTGCGCGCCAAGGGCAAGCTGCGGATTTGAAACTGGTTCTTAGAAGTAAAGGTACAGCAACCGGCACCATCACTTTAGATATGAACGGTTTGCCGCTTGATCTGAATGGTGATGCCCAGGGTGTTGGGATGGGTGTTGCTCTTAAACCCGGAGTGAATGCAATTAGAATCCCAATAGCATTTGACGAATCCGGTCCCATGCGTTTCGTTGCACACTTTGAGCCTGATGATGATAGTGTCGATAGTGTCGCAGCAAATAACGTTGCCATGGCGGTCACTTTCGTTGGTGGCGAGGGTAAGGTGCTGATAATCGATGATGGAAATGAATCTGAATACTTAGCAAAAGCGCTTACAGATAGCAAAATTACAGTACACATCGGATCGCCGGATGTCTTAGGCAACGGGGCTGTTTACTTAAGCGGTTACGATGCGATTGTGTTAGTGAATATCCCACGCTTTGCGGTAAACGATGATGAAGACCCTATGCTCCACGCTTACGTCCATGACATGGGTGGTGGGTTAGTAATGATTGGCGGACCTGAATCCTTTGGCGCTGGCGGATGGATTGATTCACAGGTTGCTAAGGTGTTGCCGGTTAAACTTGATCCACCTCAAACTCGCCAGATGGTGCGTGGAGCTTTGGGGCTTATCATGCACTCCTGCGAAATGCCGCAAGGTAATTACTGGGGACAGCGCGTGGCTGAAGCTGCTATTGAAGCGCTTTCAAGCCAGGACTATGCTGGAATTATAGATTGGGGCTTTAATGGAGTTGGCTGGGAATATGGACCTGCGATTGTTGGAAACAAGGTTGCAGCTCTTGCAGCTACAAAGAAAATGCTAGTCGGTGATATGCCTGACTTTGCTTCATCAATGACGCTAGCTCTAAAAGATCTTGATCCTCTACCGGCCGGCCAAAAGCATGTCATCATTATCTCCGATGGTGATCCTCAACCTCCGCCTAAGAAACTTTTAAATAATTATGTCGCAGCTAGTATTTCAGTTACAACAGTACTAGTCGCTGGTCACGGATCACCGGCTGACAGAAAAATGATGAAAGCAATTGCAGCGATAACCGGCGGTAATTTTTATGAAGTTAAAAATCCAAAGAACCTGCCACAAATATTCATCAAGGAAGCGCAGATTGTTTCACGATCACTCATTGTTGAAGGTGATTTTCAGCCAACAGTAGTTAATAGTTTACCCGGGCCTGTCGCGGGCTTTGGTGCGGTTCCTTCTATTGACGGTTATATACTAGTTGCAGAGCGCGAGGGGCTTACACAAATGCCCATCGTTAATGCAACTGATGAAGGCATGGATCCAATTTACGCGTATTGGAATTACGGCCTGGGTAAATCAATTGCTTATACACCTGACTTAACAGGCCGATGGGGAAGCGATTGGGTTGGTTGGTCGGAGTTTAAATCGTTCTGGGAACAGTCCATACGTTGGGTGATGCGCCCCAGCTCGCCAACTAATATGACGATAAATACCAGAAAAGAAGGTGATATAGCCATAGTCGAACTTGAAGCACTCGATGCAAACGCTTCATACCTTAACTTTCTTAGAACTAGAGCAGTCGTGCTTTCACCTGATGGAGTTGCCCAGCCGCTTGTGATGCAACAAGTTGGGCCAGGAAGATATCGCGGGCAATTTCCAACCGAAGAAGCGGGTGCTTACCTGGTAAACATTAACTTTGTTGGCGGAAGCGGTGAAGATAAGCTCGAAGGTAATATCCAAGCTGCGGTTACTGTTCCATATCCTCGGGAATATCGTGCTGTCAAACACAACGCAGCTTTGCTTCACGATTTAGCTAAAATGACAGGAGGCAGAATAATTAACGGTTCTGATCCCATGTTGGCGGATCTGTTTTACGATGAAGGATTAGAACTTCCGCTTAGCCCTAAAAGCACCTGGGATTTGATGGCTATTCTTGCTGCTGCTTTATTCCTGTTTGATGTAGCTAATCGCAGATTTTCAATTGATAAAAAAGCCATGGCTGAAGCAGCAGCCAAAGCAGTTGGACGACGTGCTGAAGTCGGATCAGATACAGTTGCAGCATGGAAACGTACAAGAGCTAGTGTAGTTAAAGGTAGAGCCAAAGCAGAGCATGCCGTTGTAGCTACAAAACGATTTGATGCTGATGATGTTGATGCGCAAACCGCAATTGATGTGCAGGCTGAATCAGCAGGCCAGCCTGGTAGCCCAGCAAGAAAATCCGTGCAGCAAACATCGGTAGCTAAAGAAGATCCTGTTTCAGATGAAGGTGATTACACATCACGTTTATTAGCTGCAAAACGCCGAGCTCGCGGTGAAGATAACAAAGAGCCCCAAGGTGGTAGCGATGCCTGATTTGGCACCTCTACCAAAACTAGACCTGGCCTTTGAAGATATTGATTCTGTCAAGCAGGCGTGTGCTGATTTTCGCAAAGTGTTTGATCGCCTTCGCGCGCAAATCGCTAATGCCATGGTCGGGCAGGATTTGATCGTTGAGCAAACACTAATAGCCCTATTTGCCAACGGCCATGTGTTGCTTGAAGGTGTACCGGGCCTTGGCAAGACTTTATTAGTGCGAACACTTGGCAGCGCTTTAACCTTGCCGTTTTCACGAATTCAATTTACACCCGATCTAATGCCTTCAGATATCACCGGTACAAGCGTGGTATTAGAAAATCCAGCAACAGGCAGGCGTGAGTTTACATTCAGGCCTGGGCCGATTTTTGCTCAATTAGTTCTCGCCGATGAGATAAATCGGGCTACTCCTAAAAGCCAATCCGCATTGCTTGAAGCAATGCAGGAACGCAGCGTCACCATTGCCGGTGAAACCAGACATTTGCAGCTACCTTTCTTCGTGCTGGCAACGCAAAATCCTATTGAGCAGGAAGGCACATACCCTCTACCTGAAGCGCAGCTCGACCGATTTTTCTTTAAGGTAGTAGTACCCTACGCCAGCCGAGGCGAGATCAACAAAATTTTAGACCGAACCACAGCCGGAGTTGCTTCAATCGTTAATCCGGTAATGGATGGTGAGTATATTTTAGCTGCGCAGCGACTTGCCACAAGGATTGTAGTTTCGCCACATGTACAGGATTATGCGATTCGTTTAATAATGGCAACTCATCCGGATCATGAACATAGCGATCCTAAAATGAATGGTTATGTACATATAGGCGTAAGTCCGCGCGGCGCGCAAGCACTGATAAGCGGCGCTAAAGTTCGAGCACTCTTAGCAGGTAGATACGCAGTTTCGTTTAAAGATATTAAAGCAGTTGCATGCCCCGCCTTAAGGCACCGCATAATCCGAAGCTTCGAAGCAGAAGCCGATGGCGTAACCACCGATGATATAATTAACGAATTATTGGATACATTACCCAGAGAGTTTGAATAAGGCTTGTAGCTTTATATCCTAACTGACTCCTGACTCCTGACTCCTGACACCTGACACCTGACTCCTGACTCCTGACTCCTGACTCCTGACTCCTGACTCCTTCTCTTAACTATGGCAGATTTCGGCGTAACAACTCAGCCTCGTCCCAAACGCGTAGACGAACTACTTGATTCCAAGCTTATGGCTAAGCTCGATCAAGTGGATATTGTTTCGCGCAAAATCTTTGCGGGTAAATTGCAAGGCGAACGCCGTAGTAAAAAACGAGGGATCAGCGTCGAGTTTGCCGACTATCGACATTACGTTCACGGCGATGATTTGCGCTTCGTAGATTGGAACATCTACGCCAGGCTTGACCGCCTCTTCCTCAAATTATTCTTAGAAGAAGAAGATCTTTCACTAGTAATAGCAGTTGATTGCAGCGCATCAATGGATTGGGGAAATCCAAACAAGTTTGTATTTACTCAACAACTGGCCATGGCTTTAGGTTATATTGGCTTAGTAAACAACAACCGCGTCTCATTGTTTGGATTTAATACCGAAGAATTGCGACCACTTCCAAGTATGCGCGGTAGACGCAGGGCACGCGATATCGGGTCCTGGCTCTTGGATCTTAATCCAGCAGGCTCAAGCGCATTTAACGAAGCAATGCGCACCATCGCACTTACACGAATAGGTAAAGGCGTCATGATTATCCTCTCTGACTTTATGTTCAAAGAGGGGTACGAGAAAGGTTTGCGCTACCTTTCCGGCGGAGGCTACGACATCTTTTGTATGCAAATACTCAGCCCCGAAGAAATTGACCCCGCCAAGCACGGCCTGGCGGGCGATCTACGCCTTACTGATATTGAGGATGAAGATACAGCTGAAGTTACAGTTAGCGCAGCTTTACTTAAGCGTTACAAAGAGAATCTAAACGCATATTGCGGGAAGCTTCGAGATTTTGCGGTGAGGCGCGGTATCACTCACATCACAATTGATACTTCACAAGATCTAACAACACTGCTGCTTGATTACCTGCGCAAAAGAGGGCTGCTTAAGTGAATTGGCTTACCCCATTAGCAGGCGCAACTCTCGCAGCGCTTGTTATTCCGCCGCTTATCTTGCTTTATTTTCTGAAGTTAAGGCGGCGCACACAACCTATTTCATGCACAATACTTTGGAAGCGTGCCATTGAAGACCTGCGCGCCAATGCACCATTTCAGAAGTTGCGTAAAAGCTTGCTCTTATTACTTCAGCTATTTGCATTGATCCTGTTAGCCTTGGCAATAATGCAGCCACAGCTTCAAGCGGGCGCAAGGCGGGGCGGCAATACCGTTATCCTGATTGATAATTCCGCTTCTATGACAGCAACGGATATAGAAGGTACAACAAGGCTTGATGATGCTAAACGCCAAGCTAAAGAAAGAATCGAGCAACTTTATGGGGGAGGAATATTCGGAAGCTCCGCGGGCGAAACTATGGTCATCGCTTTTTCAGATCAAGCACAGATCATTTGTCGATTTACCGATTCAAAACCACAGTTACTTACAGCCATTGATCGTATTCAGCCAACGCACGGCTTAAGTTTGATCGGAGATGCGCTTAATTTCGCTCGCGCATATACAACCATTGTCAATCCCGAAGCTGGGCTTGTTTCGCACGACACCACACTAGAACTATACAGCGATGGAAAACTTGCTGATCTTTCCGATCAAGTTCTTCGCGGCGAGAAATTGGTCTACTACGCAATAGGCAAAGAGGATGCGGACAACGTTGCAATTACTGCAATTTCTATTGAACGACCTTATGACCGGCCTAACGCTGTAGAAGTTTTCGCATCACTTGTCAATTTTAATACTGATGCCGTCGTATGTGATTTGCAGCTATCGGTTGATGGTTTAGTTCGGGCCATTGAGGAAGTATCTATTAATGCTGCAGCTCCCGATCCGGTTACCGGCGAGATCGTGCCTGAGCGAAGCAATGTGGTATTCACACCGTTTGAACAACCTCGCGGCGCTGTAATTGAAATCGCAAATTTACGAGAAGATGACCTTGCAGCCGACAATGTGGCGCGCTTAGTAGTGCCTCCGCCTAAGCTGCTTAAAATCGCTTTAGTAGAACCCGTTGGCACTGTAATTAAAATTGTGTTGGAAGGTATGACAACTATTGCATCAATCGAAACTATTGATACAGATCAGTTTGAACAGGTCGCGGCAGAAGAAGGTGTGGATAATTATGATGTGGTGATATTCGGCAACTACGCACCGCCACAAGGGTCAATGCCGCCAGGCCGCTATCTGAGCTTTGGCGAAGTTCCGCCGCTTAAAGGACTGAACAAATATGGCGAAGGCGGTTCAGCAATCATTTTAGATACCAAAGATGAACATCCCATATTTCGCTTTGTAAATCTTGATAAACTTTACTTCAGCAAGTCCCAGCTTATTCAACCAGATGATGATGTGCAGGTTCTAGCTGAAACAGTTGACGGACCGGTTATTGTGGCGATTTCAAGAGGTTCGATGCAGGCTATTCATGTTTGTATAGACCCACTTGATAGTAATTGGCCTTACCTTAGAAGCTGGGTAACTTTCGTGGTTAATGCCGTGGAATATCTGGGGAATTCCGGCGATGCCTTGGCCTTAAAAGGTTTTTCAGCAGGTCAAGCGCTTACAGCTCGACTTCCCGCATCAGCTACTGAAATCGTCTTGCATGAACCGGATGACTCAACTCATCAACTTCAGCCACAAGATCCAACCCAGCTAAGTTGGGGGCCGATTCGATTGGCGGGAGTGTACGGCCTGGATTGGTCTGAACCTACAAAATCCGACAAACAACACCGTCTCTTTGCGGTCAATTTGCTTAACGAGCTCGAAGGTGATATTCGTCCCGAAAAAGAAATCTTCGCTAACGAACAAGGTAACGTAACCATAGCTGGTTCCGGCAGCTCACACTACACGCCACTGTGGCCCTGGGCAATCGGGATCTGCCTGACAGTACTAATGCTCGAGTGGTGGGTCTACCACCGCAAAGCGTATATTTAAAACCCCCGACGCCCATGGATAGCAATCCATGGGTTTCTTGAAGAAGGCAACATAGCATGAGTAAAAGCTTTATTCCGCCAGGTCTTCTATGCTTAGATCGTCTTTTGTCATCACATCAGACCGAGACAAACCATACCAGCAGTAGTGTGCCTGGCAATCAAATCAATCCGTGCTGGCTTACCCCCCGCGACAGCCAAGCACTCTATCTTTCGGTTCATCGTGCCAATGCGGAAGTACCAACCCAAACCACTGCCATTGTATGCGCAGGAATGCCTACTAAATGTTGAGATCCGCAAACTCACAGTGGGTCTTGAGGCAGATTCCGCCATTGCTCAATAATAACCGATTCTCCCCTAGTAACCCCTACGCGAATACTATCGAATACAACAAGTACTATGAGTACACGAGCACTTACGAGTACGGAAATGCGAGTTTAGTTCTCTAAAAATAGAGTCGGAGGTGCTTTTGGATGCCATTTAAGACATTTGAGTTGGCGCACATGTGCTAACTGAGTATGGTGGGATAGACGACGTTGCGTCAGGGAGTAGTGACGTATGGGTGTACACAAATCCTAGACTAGAGGGTATTTGCGGCGATACTTCTACTGTCAGGATCACGATCTGGCGTTGGACGTTGCGGCTCGGTTTGCAGCGAAACGCAAGGGCCCCAATACCAATGGGAATTCCTTGTCCATGGCACTGCAGACCGGGCGCAAGTCCGGCAACCGATTTTCTTTCGCTGATTTAAGGATGCTCAAAATGACTAAAAGTAAGATAGCTCGGAAGATCGTATCAGAAAAGGCACCCTTATCTAATAAGAAGACTGGTCACGATAGGGCACGTAAGAAGCGCACTAAGCTGATTGCCAAGCATCTTGCGCAGAGAGATCTGCTCTGGCCTGACGCTGAACAAAGGGTCTGGAATTGGGGTGAATCCAAGGGCTACGTTCACATACCCCGACTCATACCGCTAGTGATGAAGGTGATCAAGGAGATTAGTCCGAAGCAAGATCCGTCATTAGTGTACCTTGAACTTTGGACAAGGTGCATGGATGGTGGCTTCTTTGAAGTCGATGATGAAGATGCATGTGCCTATGCGTCAGGTTACACAGGCCAACGATCTGTGCGAACCTGGAGGGAGCGAATGCGTAAACTGCGTGATCTTGGATTTATCGAGGTCAAGCGATCCGGGAACCGTGAGTTCGGAAGCATCTTAATTATTAATCCACTCCAAGTTTGTGTTAACCTTAAGAGTGCTAAGAAATCGGGAGTGACCGATGCCTGGTGGACAGCCTTTATTTCACGTGCGAAGAAGATCGGTGCAGTTATTCCAAGTGCATCAGAGATAAAGGAAAAGGTATAAGAATGAATTAATTTTTAATTCAGCACTGAGTTAGGGATTTTCCGGTGCCACGGGTTCACGCGGAGTGGAAACCCGTGTCTTAAGCTCGGTAGTATTCCAGCACTGGTTACTCAAAGCCGTAACCAGTGGCACCAGGCCTACTGCCAAGTGCCTAGTGCCTTCTCTTATTCCGCCAGTTCTTCTAGGCTTAGATCGTCTTCTGTTATTACATCTGATCGGTGTAGGCCATACCAGCAGTAGTGCAGTATGCCTTTTATGTCATCCATGATGACCAGAATGCAAGGTAAGACGATCAGGATAAGAACCGTTGCGCTCATTAAGCCGAAGGAAATGCTTACAGCCATGGGAATTAGGAACTTGGCTTGGAAAGATGTTTCTAACATTAATGGTGTAAGGCCGAGGATCGTTGTTACAGTAGTAAGAAAGATGGGTCGCAATCGATGTCGCCCTGCAAAAACAAGCGCTTCTTGAATTTCCATGCCCTCTTTGCGTTTTGTGTTATACAAATCCACAAGTATTAGCGAGTCATTTACCACGACTCCGCTAAGCGCCACAAAGCCTATCAAACTCAGGAACGTCAATTGGAATCCGAGCAAGTAGTGGCCCCAGATTACCCCAATAATACTAAAAGGAACAGCCAACATAACTGCAATCGGCTGAAGGTAGCTGCCAAACATCCAGGCAAGAATCACGTAGATAATGATGCTTGCAACAAGAAACCCTACGGGTAGAGTTGAAAACGCCTTGGCCATTTGCCTTTGCTGTCCACCTTTTTCAATATTAAGGCCGGGATACATCGCTTCCAAGGCATCAAACTCATGCTCGATTGCGCCCAAAACCATTTCAGCTCTCACCTTTGGAGCAGTCGCAGCGGTAACCGTAATAGCCCGCTCCCGATCAACACGATGAATTAACGAATAACTTGTGCCTTCAACAACATCTGCGATCTCACTAAGCGGGATACGCCGACCATCTGGGGTAATAATATACATATTCTCGATGGCATATAAGCTATTTCTTGTATCCTCATCCAGGCGAACTCGTACCTTGATATCCTCTCTATGAGCGGAATAAACGTGCGGCTCCAATCCATATAAAGCTCCACGAACCTGGTTAGCCACATCTGCAACGGTCAGGCCCAGGCTTGCCGCTCCAGCTTTGAGGCTGACCTGCACTTCGCGCTGACCTTTTGCGTTATCATCACCTACGTCAAAAACACCTTGGCTCTGTGTGAGAAGTTGCTTGATCTTCGCAGCTACTTTTTCAATGGCATTAGTATCAGGTCCACTAACGATCAGAGTTATATCAGGTCCATCGAACCCACCCTGGATTGCACCAAAGGATATTCGTTCAAGATCATTTATAATGCCGATCTTCTCTCTTATTGCTGCGATCACTTCAGAAGATTCTCTACCCCCCGCTGCTTGTCGTTTTTCTACTGCGTGAAGTTCGATAAATATTTGAGCTACATGGCCGCCGGTACCACTGCGTTGGCCGGTTTGAATATCCGTGCTTATGCCGATGAGCGTTGATACGGATTTGACCTCTTTATCCAAGGAAGTAGCTGCGTTTTCAATTCGCTTGACAATTTTCTCGGTACGCTCAATTGGGGTTCCGATAGGCATGCGCAGATCAACAATAAGAGTTTCCGAATCATTATTACCCAGGAATGTAAATTCGCTGTGCCCCCCTGCGACCAAACCTAGAGAAACGATTAATGCAGCAATGGCTGCGGTAAAAGTCGCGTAGCGATTTCGCAGCAGGAATTCCAACAGTCTTGCATATCCGGGAATGATTTTATTTTGGAGGATGCTATCACGCTTTGCTTCATACACACCAATCCAGCGCGAGAATTTACGAGGTTTAGCCCTATCGCGACTAAGCAAGCTGTGCCCCATATGACTGGGCAATATCAGTATCGATTCAATCAAGCTAAATGAAAGTGCGCAAATCACAACCAAAGGCAGAGCGCCCATAAGATCACCAATTTGCCCTTGAATAAATCGAAGCGGCAGGAATGCCACAATGCTGGTTAGTACCGTAGCCACGACAGGCCAAAATACTTGTTCGGTACCCTTTATTGCTGCAACTAATGCGGGTTCATTACGATCATACCTGGACTGTATGTTTTCTGCGACAACGATTGCATCATCAACCAGCAGCCCCAGCACCACAATCAATCCGAACATAGTCAGTAAATTAAGTGTGATACCCACAATCTGCATTATGATCAAAGTTCCACACAAGGCGATAACCAATCCCACGCCCACCCACAATGCAACTCGCCAATTAAGAAAAATAAGTAAAGTCGCAAAAACCAGCATCGCGCCCCACATGGCATTGCGAGTAAGTAAGTCTAATCGGCCTTCTATAAAACGGGCAAGATCAGAATGTGTCTGCACTTTGCAATCAGCAGGAAGCAAGCTGGCGCGGCTTTGACCAAGTTCAAATGCTTCAAGACGCTTTGTACGCAGCTGATTACTCGACTGAATAGAATCGCCACGAGCTGCATTACGGATATTATTGACTACACCAAATAATTTGTCAGTTACCCTTGCTTCAAACTGGGCATCTCTATTACCCGATGCAAATTTGATTCCCGATACATAAGCTCGCGCCATCTCCGCAATTTTCACCGCATCCTGATCGCCAGTCTTAAAGACTGTCAGACTGACCGCTGGCTGGCCGTTAAAGCGCGTAATAATCTGTTCATCTACGTAATACTCACGGACTGTGGCTATATCTCCAAGGCGTAAAGCCTGTCCCTCAGCGCTGGCCTTGATGACGATCTCTCGAATCGCCTGGGCTTGCTCTGGAACGCCAATGGTTCGCACCGCCACATCACCAAGGCCGGTTCGCACTGATCCACCTGGCATATCCGCCATCCATTGACTTACAGTATTAGATATTTGCGGCAAGCTCAGGCGATGTTCAAGCAAGGCACTTGGAGTTACATTTACTCGTATCTCATAATCGCGAACTCCGGAGACAACAATATCACCCATGCCCGGCAAGCTTTCCAGATCATCGCGAATAGCATGAATGCCACGTTTTAGTGATTCTTCATCCGCAGTTCCATATAGCACAACCATTATCGTGGGTAGTTGAGGTTCAAATTCAGTAACATCAATTTTCTCAGCTTGATCGGGCAGGTCGCGCAAAGCATCGATGGCGCTTTGGATGTCGTCGACAGCTTCTCCCACATCGTCGATTCCGGAATAAAATTCGACTATTATGCCTCCGCCGCCTTCTGATAGAGTTGTTGTTAACCGGTCAACATCGTCAAGATTAGCGATTGCATCCTCGACTTTGATAGCCATTCCCTCTTCGACTTCTTGAGGGGTAGCGCCGGGGTAAGGCAAATTAACCATAGCTGAGTCAGGCGTTGTATCTGGGAAGAACTCTCGCGTGAGATTAATAGCCGCAGCAACTCCGCCGATTATCGCCGCCGCCATAATTAGATTGACGGGAACCGGATGTGTAACACCAAAGCGCGGGAAGCTCACTTTCGATCTCCGCGTTGATTAAGAAGTGCTGTTGCGGATTTGCTGTCGCCGGCTAGTGAAATCGGCTCAACACGCAAACCATCAGGCAAGGATCGAGCAGCATTTACTACGATTAGTGAGCCATTAGGTAATGGTTCACTTAGAACAGCCCATTGTTCTGCAACAACGTTAAGAGTTGGAAAATCACCCTGCACATGAAAATCAACCTTGACATGCCGACTTGTAACAATGTCATCTTCGATGATTAAAAGACGATCACCAATAAGTGCTCTTCGCGGCACGATATATCTATTAGAGATCATTGAGGAAATAACCGTGCCTTGCACAAATTTCCCAGGCGGTAACAATAGTGTATCGTTAGGGCTTTGCTGAATCTCTATATAAACCGACATAGCCCGTGTTAATGCGTTATCTTCGGGCGCTATACGATGAACCGATCCCTCCCACTGCTGTTTTGATGCTCCTTGAGCAAACAATATTGCCATATCACCAACGGATATGTATCCTCGCGCACTTGAGGGTAGCTGAAGTGGCACTTCAATACGATTTACATTGACGATTCGCCCGATATGGTCTCCCAGCGAAACACGTTCGCCTTCTTCCAAGTCAAAGCTTTGAATAAATCCCTTTAGTGGACTTCGAACCGTACATCTCTGGACATTTCGCAGCGCAACAGCTTTTTCTGATTCAAATACAAGATGCTGCGCGGCAAGTTGCAGTCTGCGTGGAGCGATTGATGCCAATTGCTCGGTAACTACTGCTTCGAGTCGTTGCTTGACTTTAAGCGCTTCTTCAGCACGATTTACTTCTCGTTCATTTGCACCATTACGATTAAATGCATCATGCACACGATCAAACTCAGTGTTTGCCAGCTCAGTTTCTTTGGCCGCAAACTCCGTTCTTTTTATCAGGCTTTTTTCTTGAACCAACAATTGTTGAATCAGTGCATCGACTTCACTAATTCGTTGTGTGAAGATCTGCACCTGATTGAGAAAATCACCCTTTTCCAGTACAGCAAGAATCTCATCCTTTGCCACCTCGGCACCTTCGACAATCCTGTTTGGAATCTCCGTAACCAGCGCAGAAACTTCAGCTGAAATCTCTGCAGAGTCCATTGCCGCGGCTGTGCCAAACCCGTTGAATTGTCTTTGAACAGGTACTTCAAGCGCTCGCATGACTTCCACACGTCGAAGCGGAGCTGAATCAGAAAACTTTGGAGGCTTCGGGCCAGTATTATAAAGAAACACAACCAGGATCGTTGCAACAGCCATAAGCGCAAGACCAACGACGACTTGAGTGATCATCGATACGAGTTTGTTGCGCTTGGTCATTAAGAAATTTCTTGAATAAATTTGAAGGTACAATGGTACGGTAGGCCGTCTTGCAAGCTGGATCGAGCCAGGTATTGATCGCTAAATTAAAGGTAGCAAGCTTCTTTCGTCTCCGTATCGACCATTTGAACAAGGTCCGAAAGTCCATAGGTCTGACACTAATAAATATACGTAATTTACTGCCATTTGACCTCATTAATTGTGGGATTTGGTACGCTTGAGGAAGTGGATAAGCAATTAACCATTCAGGAAATCAAGCAAGTAGCAAAGTTGGCGCGGCTTCGGCTCACCGATGAGCAGCTTAAGCAGTATCAAGGCCAGCTTCATACGATACTAAAACATATAACTAAGCTCAGCGAACTTGACGTAGAGGGCGTGGAGCCGATGGCTCATCCAAGTAACATTTCAAATCGGCTTGATGAGGATAATCCCACTATTTCACTAGCCCAAAGTGAAGTGCTTTCACTAATGCCTCAGGTTGAAGGCGAGTATCTCGCTGTGCCAAAGGTATTGCCAGGATCGGATGAAGATGCCTGAAAGACAGACAATTCTTGGCTTGGTAGATTCTATTGGCAATAAAGAGCAACGGTGTGTTGATATTGTTCAGCAGTATCTGGATCGGATCCAGCAACTTGACAAGCATTTAAATTGTTTTCGTGAGGTTTATGCTGAGCGTGCATTGGACCAAGCCAAGAAAGTTGATAAGCAAATTGAAGCTGGCAAAGACGTTGGTCCACTTGCTGGGTTGCCTATCGCAATAAAAGACAACATTGTCACAGAGTTTGGCAATTCATGCTGCGGATCACGTTTTTTAGAAAATTACAAAAGCCCATTTACAAGTACAGCTGCGAGTCGCTTAATAAACAGCGGCGCAATTATCATCGGGAAAACTAACTGCGATGAGTTTGCAATGGGCTCATCAAACGAACACTGTGCGTTCGGCATTGTGCACAATCCCTGGGACTCCAATTGCGTGCCCGGCGGATCATCAGGTGGAAGCGCAGCTGCGGTTGCTGCTGGTCTATGCACAGCGGCGTTAGGATCAGATACCGGCGGATCTATTCGCCAACCGGCTGCCTTCTGTAATGTTGTCGGAGCCAAACCAACCTACGGACGAGTGAGCAGATACGGCCTGGCAGCCTTTGGTTCCAGCCTAGATCAAATTGGTCCAATCACACAAGATGTAAAAGATGCAGCATTGCTTTTGAAAATACTAGCTGGTGCAGACGAGCACGATTCGACATCAGCACAGTTGCCGGTACCGGATTACTTAGCACAGATCGATACGCCCATTGATCGCCTTCGTGTAGGTGTTCCAAGTCAATATATAAGCGAATATAACAGCGATGCTGTAAATGAAGCGGTCAGAAACGCGGTCGAAGTTTATCGAGATCAAGGTGCGGAAATAGTAGATATCGACATGCCGTTAACTGAATACGGCGTTGCAGCATATTACGTTATCGCGCCCGCAGAAGCGTCGAGTAATCTTGCTCGTTACGATGGGATCAGATTCGGCAAACGAGCTGAGATTGGCCCTGATGAGAATCTAACTGACTTATATGAAAAAAGTCGTTCACAAGGCTTTGGTCCGGAAGTAAAGCGTCGCATCATGCTTGGTACATTTGTACTGAGTGCTGGCTATTACGATGCATATTACAAACGTGCCATGCAGGTGCGGCGACTTATCAAGGAAGAATATGATTCAGCATTTGCCAAGTGTGATATTCTCTTAGGCCCTACCACTCCAACGCCTGCCTTTGAGATCGGTGAAAAAACCGATCCTCTTTCGATGTATCTTGGCGATGTATATACAGCAATAACTAACATTGCGGGAATATGTGCTATATCATTGCCAGGCGGGTTTCAACGCAGCAATGATCGCTTGCTCCCAATTGGTATTCAAATCCAATGCAATGCGTTTGATGAGCAAACAATGTTTCGAGCTGCACGCATGTTTGAATCGCAAACAGATTTTCATAAAGTGCAGCCAGAATTAGCCAAGACAGGTAACTTGTGAACAATTCGAGCAACAAGAAAACGTTTGTAATAGGAGCAGATCTAGGTGGAACCAACTTGCAGGCTGTTGTTGTAGATGAAAGTAATTCTATCATCGGCCACAAACACGCGCGTACAGAATCTGAACAAGGTAAAGATCACGTTACTAATAAGCTTGTCGAAACTATTAATGGTGCATGCGCTGCTGCGGGAATAAGCCTTGCAGAAATAGGTGCAGTAGGTGTAGCAGCGGCTGGCGCCATGGATATCCCCAATGGAGTTGTGCTTGAAGCTCCCAATCTAGGGTGGACAAACTTTGC
The DNA here is from genome assembly GCA_022574595.1 of Planctomycetota bacterium. Classification (GTDB taxonomy): domain Bacteria; phylum Planctomycetota; class Phycisphaerae; order Phycisphaerales; family SM1A02; genus JACZRS01. Next base: position 230,094 of record JACZRS010000004.1, read on the forward strand.
TTTTCGCGACCGATTAGAGAAAGCTCTCAAAAAGTCGGTGGTGCTGGAAAACGATGTCAATGGTGCGACTTGGGGTGAATACCACCTTGGAGCCGGTTCAGGCTGCGGTGATGTGCTGGGAGTGTGGGTTGGGACAGGAATTGGAGGCGGCCTTATCTTAAATGGGAAAATACATCACGGTGAGTTTTTTACCGCAGGTGAAATTGGTCACACCGTACTTACTCCAAATGGTGAAAAAGGAAATCGCACAGTTGAAGATCATTGCGGACGCAGAAGTATTATTCGATCGCTAACTTCACAATTAGCAAGCAATCCAAATTCAATGCTGCATGAACTTACTGAAGGCCTAAAGCAGAAAATTGATATGAATATGCTATGTAAAGCTTATTCAAAAGGAGATTCTCTAACTCAAAGCGTAATCAATCGATCCGCAGACTTGCTGGGAATTGCCATCTCTAATTGGGTTACAATGCTAGCTATGGATACTGTGATAGTTGGTGGCGGAATTACGGAGTCACTTGGTCAAGCGTACTTGGATCGAATCATTGCAGCGTTTAAAGCAGATGTATTCCCGCCAAGGTGTAAAGAGTGCCGGATTGTTGCAACTGAGCTTAAAGGTAATGCAGGATTACTCGGTGCAGCTCTACTTGCGCAAGAGCTTGTAAATAATGAGCAAGCTAGGAGATGAGTCAAACTATTCATCTTCAAAGCCGCGCTTGTTTCCAAATGCTTTCATCTTTTGTGCGAACACAGCTAAGAGTTTGTCAGCACGTTCTTGATCATCGTGGAATCGGCCTACGGTTGCGCTTGCTTGATAGACCTGATCATTATCAAGTCGTCTAACAATCAACTGAGCTGGCTTATCCTCGACTGTTTTAATTATGAAGGTGTATCCCCAGTCCTGAGTGATAGTTTCGACGACAGCCATCTCTACACCATTTTCTCCACACGCAGCCGCAACAGCTTTTGGGACATCCGACCAGCGAACTCCTTTGATAGCTCTAGCTGGACGATTGACGCGCTTTTTGCCTTTTGTGAGCGATCTAAAGGCACTAAGGATTTCTGTATTATCTGATGAATCGAGCAAAACTTTCTCATCAGGTGCCAATTCCTTGGTAGGCAAGACCTTGGGAGCCTGCTCACAACTAATTCCTAAGCCAAGGGCTAGAGATCCTAAAAGGGCGAAAATCGTGGTTCTTTTAATGTAAATCATGTGTTTTCAATGATTTAGAGTGTGTGGTATACAAGAAAACTAGCGTACTACCTATGGACTGGTTCATTAGAATGCGGTAGCCTCCTTCGCCTGTCAAACATCGGTTGTGGTATCGGCTCAGGACTAGGAACATTCTTGGCTCATGGCTTGTTGTCCAGGCCATACAAGCCGATAACGATTGGATCTTCGCCTGGGGCGATAGAGCGAACCTACTAGAAGACTTAGAGTCTTCGGAGAAACCTGGTTTTATGTCCAAAACCACCAAGCCCAAATCGAATGTTGGCAAACCCGTTCGAAGACGGGAAGAGTTGAGACGCACCTTGCCCAAGCCCAGCTTCGATTTGAAGTCGTTGCTGCTTAAACCTGGTGTTGTAGGTGCACTTGCAGTTGGCTTGGCGTTCGCATCAGTTGTCAGCCTTTTGGTGATCTGGTCACGCGACCAAGTGAAGGTCGATATCGGCCAGATCATGACCGAAACTAAGTTGGTCAGGCGTGCTTTTATCGAGGAAGATGAGGCGCGCACTGCTGAGGAAAAAGCAGATGCTCGAGATCGTGCCCCTGAGGTCTATAAGCTAGACTTTGAACACCTTGATGCACAGCGATCACCACTGCTTAACCTGCCGGTTCTCGTTGCTGAGCAAGAGGACTTCCAAAGCATCTCGCCAGAAATCATTGGGACTTATTTATTAGATGAAAATACCGCAAGGAAGCTAGCACTCTACGCCAGGGATGGCAAACCAACCCCAGGCTGGGAATCAATGGTTAATCGGTTGCTGGATGATGTATTGCCAAAATACCCTATCGTGCAACGTAGTGATTGGGAAGCAGGTCTTCAGCGTGCTGAGGTTCCGGAAGTACGGGATCGTGATGGGGCTCTAACTGCAAGTTGGCACGATGCTATCAAAATTAATGATGAAGTAGATGAATTGCAGCGTACAGTTGAATTGTCTGAATCGCTCACACCGGTTATGAGAGAAGCAGGCTTTTCTTCATTCGATGGGCTAGATAAATGTGTAGCTGCCGGCTTTGCTTCAATCACAAAGGCGCGCCCTACCTATGTAAAAGATGAAGCAGCAACAGCAGCACTTGCTCAGAAAAGAGCCGAAGCAGTAGCACCTATCAAGATAACCCACGATAAAGGAAAAGTAATTTACAGTCGAGGCGATCAACTGAATAATCCCCAAGAGCATTTACTGCAGCTTGAGCGGACCAATTATGCTCAGCACGTATTGTCCGGTGAAATTTGGGCGCAGCGTATTGGAATTATTGGCTTAATCGTCATCATCACAGTACTCTTAGCTGGGTACATAACGGCTTTTTATAAAGGTATTACCCGCAATCCCATGCGTCTGGCAGCAATTGGTTTATTGCTTACAGGAATGTTAGCCATCACTGTCTTTGCAGTGGGTCCAGTACCAAAGTTTATTTATATGGCTGCGGTCGGTCCTACACTTTTAGTAGCGTTTATCACGCTTCTTGCATACGACCAGAGAATTGCACTATTTCTAAGTACCGTACAGTGTGCGCTTGTGACTTTAGCATTAGAGCAAAGCATAGGCATGTTCATACTATTGTTTGCAGGATGCGCCTTGGTCATTGGGCAATTACGTGAGGTAAGGCATCGCAGCTCATTAATAAGCGCGGCTACCACAACTACTGCACTAATTGGGCTTGGTGCGATAATGCTAGGCGTATTGGAAACCCCATTTGTTGAAGGAGCGTTGAATCAAATTCTAATTAATGCCGGGCTTGCAGCTATAACAACATTCAGCGTCGGATTTCTAGTACTTGGAATGTTACCTAGCATAGAGAAGCTGTTTAATATAACAACCGGCATGACGCTTGCGGAACTGCGTGACCCCAAACAGCCATTGCTCAGACAATTGCAGCAACGTGCGCCAGGCACTTATAACCACTCATTACAAGTCGCCAATATTGCAGAAGCTGCAGCCGAGGCCATCGGAGCTGATGGGTTGCTGGTTTATGTTGGAGCGCTCTATCACGACATTGGCAAGATGAATAAGCCGCAATATTTCATCGAGAACCAAACTGAAGGCGAATCAAAGCATGAAAAACTGTCGCCTGCCATGAGCTTGCTGGTCATTGTCGGACACGTAAAAGACGGCGTGGAATTAGCGCGGGAATATAATCTTCCAAAGCACATGCTGCACTTCATTGAATCGCACCACGGAACAACACTTGTGGAATATTTCTATGAGGCAGCAAAAACTCAAGCCCAAGCAGAAGAAAAGACAACCGTACAAGAAATCGAATACCGCTATCCAGGCCCTAAGCCGCGAAGCAAGGAGGCTGCGATCTTGATGCTCTCTGATGCCGTTGAGTCTGCTACTCGCACCATGGCTGAGCCTAACCCCGCAAGAATTGAAACTTTGGTGCGCTCGCTATCGCAAAAACGACTTACAGACGGCCAGTTCAATCAATGTGAGCTAAGTTTCCGACAACTTGGGATAATTGAGGATTCGATCATCAAGTCAGTTTGTGCAATCTACCACAGTCGAATTGCCTACCCGAGTACTCAGCCTGCTGAAGAGGAAGAGGCTCAGGAGTCGACCTCAAAGCCTGCAACCGCTTAAACCCATACAAAGTAGCGGTGATTGTGTTGCAGCTCATCGAAAGCAACAAGGCAGCTTGGTTTTTACAGCTAGTTTGGCGGCTACAGTCCGGTAAGGAATTAGCGATGGCAAATTCGCTTGCCTAATCCATGAGTCGTGCTATCCTCATCGAACATCGCGGGTGTAGCTCAGTGGTAGAGCGCAACGTTGCCAACGTTGATGTCGGGCGTTCGAATCGCCTCACCCGCTTGTTTTTGGCTTGACTGAATTCTAATTAGTAATACCGATAACTTCATGTTAGCATTAGATTTATGCTGAATCTCGTACTAATGGTTCTGAGCACCGCTGGAATGCTTGGCGTGGGCTGGTTTGTTTGGAAAAAACTTCAAGCGCAAGATGCAAGTGCAGCTGATAGCTCAAGCGATAGACATTCTGATGATAACACCGATACAACCCCGCCAAGTTAAATCTGAGCAAGAACTAAACTAGCGAGAAGCTACATTCGATATTGCGCGACTTATTACGTTGGGCGCATGATCACTTGACCTACGCCTCCTTTTTGAGGGACTTGATCTAGATCGTGCGCCAACAAGCCGAGCTGCGTATGAGCAGCCAGCTGGTATAAGCAAAACGATAGCTAAGAACACCAATGCTATCCATCGCAGGGATGTAGAAATGATCTCGCTCAATGCAAGGTTGCTAGCGGATGTTGAAGCAATTATGCCCGTTGATATGCCTAAAGGATTTTGTATTGCACTTGCCATTATTGGTTCAGTCTTGGCATTAGCATCATCATCATTCCAAGACATTGCCAGAACCCCCATAGGAACATATTCATAGTCTACGTCAAGCGGCAGATCCGGCTGGTACTTGGTTTCCAATGAAGCTAACCAAATAGATGTCGAAGAAATTTGCTGACCAAGTTCCATCGAGCCTTCCCATGGGGTAATAGATCCACGACTTACCTTATTAGTTAATAGGCTTATTAGATTCGCCTTGTGCAAATCCATTTGCCCTTGTGGCTGAACTGGCCCCATATTAAAGGAGAAGTCAATAGGCTTAAATTCCTCATCAGAAATAGCAATCTCATCACCAGCAAGCGGCGATAAAATTGTCGGCTCGGTATATCGAGCTGCTCCGGTTGCAAAAGGCTGCGCAGTAAACCACGAGTCTCCCGATGCCAGATCATCCAGAGTTGTACACCCGCCTAAAGGTGCGATCAGGAATAAGAGAAATAACAAGAGCATTTTCATGGCTCGATCCTCATAAATCGGATTGATGATCGACGCCCCCGAAGCGTCTGAACATTCACCATTGGCCGAAAAAGGCAATTCGGCACAAACACATTGATCTCTACGCATTAATGATGAGGATAGTTGGTTGTCCGATAACGAACGCGGAGAAACGTCGAAAAATCAAAACGTCAATAAATAGAAACGTTTAGCGAGCCGGGCTGTCCCCAGCCCGAGTGATGTGGGAACTTCAATGCGTGATCGTTTGACTACTGTTAATTGGGCATCACTCGGGGCGGGGACGCCCCGGCTCACTGCATGATGCCATGATGCCTTCTTTATTAATGCATGCCCCTAATAAAAAAAGCCCGGGCAGCTATGTGCCTGGGCTTGGGTTAAGGGTTAAGTATTATTGGATTATTTATTTAGTTATACGGATCAGGGTTGGGACAGGGGACTGGGCCAAAGCATGTGCATTTATTGCAGTCGTTGATGTAATGCTCCATCCAACATTGATACCGGTCCTTTTTCGATTGAGGACTGAGAGGATCTCTCATCACATCTTCAAAAGCATCCCAATCAGCCTGGGTCAGGCACGCGTCTATTAGCTCATCTTCGAATGACAAGGGTTCAGGACCCGGTGGAGCACATTCACAACGACCCCAGTTAGCAAAGAGTGCGAGCAGGTCGTTCGTGTCAACATCGCCATCGCAATCAAAGTCAGGCGGTCCGGGGTCATGGATTCCCCATTCAGCAAATAGCGTAAGCAGATCTGAGGTTGAGACCATGTCATTATCGTCGAGATCCCACTGGCAGCACCCCTGAACAAATTCATAAGCTCCCATATCAACCACCTGACATTCATCATCGGGACTGCTTATGCGGTTATTAAGATCCAGATCGGGAGTGGGTTCGCTGGTACTGCCATCATTATCAAGGTCAAAGAAATCGTCAGTAATTATGTCGTCATCCGGATTGCCGGTATCTATGCAGAGTGAAGCAGGTTGCAAGTGGTAGTCGCCGCCAGCGAGATCGACAAAGAGGGGGTCTACGTCAATGTTATACACGCCATACGGCCAGTCTCCTTGATCTTGAATATCACTGTAGTTCACTACTAATGTAGCCCCTGTTGTAGGTACAATGTCTACCTGATTTGGATCGTTGTCCCACAAGATACAACTATTCATCACAATTGAGCCACCCTTTGCGGCTACTCCGCCACCTCCAGAAATTATACCGTAATTGCCAACAAAGACGCAGTTGATAAGCATTCCTGATGCGTCACTGGTAGTAACGGCAAAACCTGCACCTGGGTATACACCAGAAATAACGTTTTCGGTGAATGTGCTGTTAACAACCGTAGCCGCTGCGTTTCCATAAACGACAATACCAGCACCGTAGCAGTTTGCAGCGTTATCATTGAACTCACAATTAATAATGAGTGGATCAGTCGTTCCAGCCCCTCCAAATACTGCGATTCCACCGCCAACCGTTGCCTGATTGTCTATGAATTTGCAGCGTACAATAGTCGGACTAGCATTTACAATATCCAGGCCGCCGCCGTGTAGTTCCTGTGTTGTAAATCCCCTTCCGCCCGTGACAGTAAACCCGTCTAGAATGGCCGTTGATCCAATCCCGTGAGCAGTAAGGATGTTAAATGAGTTGTCAAACGTGTTGCACAACGATTCAGCTTGTATGTAGCAATCTATATCCCACGCTATCGTACAACATTCCGGATCAATATCGCAAACAAAGTCACAGCAAACTGAGTTATCGCATCCAGGCGTGTTGTTGGGTAAATGGCAGTCGCCGCCTTCGCCGCAGCCGGACGCAGGCGCCCCGATGTTGCCGGAAAGGATTGTGACGTTGGTGACAGGATCGCGATCCTCAGCAAACTCCTCCATGCCTTCAAAACCGCCTAAAATGGCTACGCCGTCTACCATATTGAAGGTTGCGTTCCAGTCTTTATTGCCGTGGGTATTGCCGCAGTCCTGATCTGGATAGTAGGTCCCCGCCGCAACCCAGATTTCGTCGATTTCTAATTCTGGTATGGATGCCACAATTATAGCAAGCTTAAGATATTTGAAAGCATCCGATCCCCAGTCTGAGCCATCTCCTCCACAGATACCGTTTGTTCCATCTACATATAATCGATCAGCAAATGCTGACGAATTCATGCAGAATAGTGCCGACAAAGACACAATAATCACGCAGAATAGCCGATATGTACTTTTTTTACATTTACTAATATCCGAAGTATTCTTTTTATAAGATACATATTAATTGTCTTTTCTTACAACTAAGTTTGTTTTTATGAAGCGGATCACACATGTGATTCGTAATTCACGGTCCACGTCGTAGTTGTAGTGCGGCGTGGGCCATTTCTAACCGTGTTTCTTGAATAAGCGGCTCCTTTCTTGAATATGCTTCCTATCCCCAATTGCTGAATAATATAAGCAAATCGGTGGTGGAAACGGTGCAGTTGCCATCGAGGTCCGCTGGACAATCGCCGCAATCATCACATGGTCCCCAATTGCTAAATAGTAGAAGTAAATCTACGGTACTGACCTGACAATCTCCATTGAGATCACCCAGAGTGCCCTTAATAGGGGTTAATAGAACTGCCACTGTGTCATTATCCGCATTGACTGCTCTGGCGGCAATCTGGCCACTGTTGTTTATAGCAGAGGCTTCTCGGATGGTTAAGCCAGCGCCCTCAGGAATAAGATCGTTGAGATTGATCATCACTCCTTTATTCCAGACATACGATTGGTCGTTGTTGGGATTATCACTTTGGTCACATTCTCCAATAACCGTCGAGCTATTATTGATATCAATCGCTGCACACCTGTCAAAGCCGGGCAATGTTCCAAGATCGGTAAAAACATTGTTTTCCCAAAGGAAAGCGCGAACCACTATTGCAGCATCTTTCTCAACTATGCCGTGACCAACGACTTGGCGCAGATCATTTATTGCTCTACCTTCACTCGTTGAACCTCCGGGGACAGGGGGTAGCGCTGTCACTTTGCCAGCATCCCAGATGAAAGCAACAGTTTCAAAAAATCCTGCACTTCCCATCCAACCTGTAACGATGCCATTGTCGTTGATATCTTTAGCGTCGCTCTTTAGTGTTTCAAAGTCGGGGTTGAGATCGATCATTTCACCATCTCGCCAGATGAACGCCTGCGGTGATAGAAATTCGCCGCCGCCCCAGAAGCCCACAATTTCGCCCGCACTATTTATTGCGTTTGCTTCCGAGCGGATGCCGCCGGGAAGTGTTCCTAGATCTGTAAAAGCCTTTGTACTGTGGTCGTAAAGAAAAGCCTTTGCACCGAATTCATCATCACTAATGAAATGATGCCCCACAATCTGCGAGCCGCAAATATCCACAGCAGTGCTATCGTTTGTGTCAGGGGGCATTGGGATCAACACCAAGCCATCCTCTGGCGTCCACAGCCAGGCAATGTTCGGCCCAAAAATACAGGCTCTAAACGATCCAACCATCCACCCCTGCTCATTCAATCCAAGCGGCAGGGTCGGTGGAAACCCCAAAGGAGGACATTCATCAACCTGCACGATTGCCGTCACTTCATATCCGCCGCAAGGAACTTGCGCGCAAACACTATTTGAAGCGGCAAAGAGGCATATCACTAAACAGACCGTTGTTAAGACTAGATGTTTGTTCTTTTTATTACTCATGGCTCATACCTCATCCCTCATGTTGCTCGGAATCCGCCGAGGCGGGGTTTCCTCCATGCCTCTTCCTCCGCAAGATAGGGAAATGCTACACTTATTATACGAGAAGTTAGGCTAATTAGGTCAACAAAAACACTTTTCCATAGATGTATTTATTTTGGCTTATCAATCAGGGATAACACTCAGATAACAAGGCTTCAAGGCAGTTTGTCAAGAAAACTGTCAGTAAAACCGTCAGTAAAAGCGTACGTAAAACTGTACGTAAAGCTGTACCTAAACACTGACAAGAAGTTGACAAACCCCTGGTTACTGAGGCGATTGGCGGGGAGCCATGCTTTGAACGCTTCCCTATCGGGGCGCGGCTAAACGGTCTTTTCTCAATGCCACGATGCCACGATGCCATTTAAGAAACCCATGGATTGCTACCCCCGGAAAACCATGGGCGTCGGAGGATTTATTGTTCCCAAATGCCAAGTGCCATTTTTATAAACCCCGGTTTCGCTTAAGTGTTGTGATCTGATTTGCGGTGAATTGGCCGAAGGACTCTACGGTTCCGTCGATCCAGCGCACGGATACCTCGGTAATTTGTGAGATTGAGCCTAAGCCGAAGTGAACGCGCGGGTCGTTGGCGGCGCAGTAGCTATAAGCGCTACGAACTTCGCGCGAGATTCTTCGCTGGCCAAGTGATATTTGCACAGTTGCGCCTATTGCGTCCCGATTATGTTCATCCACCACGCGGAAGATGATCCAATCCCCCTTTCCGGGAGCAATGTTGTGAAGCAAACTGACCTGGGCGTCGCGGTTTACGACCAGAATATCAATTGAGCCGTCGTTATCTATGTCACCGAATACCGCTGCTCTGCTGGTTTTGATAATCTTCTCTACCGTTCCGCCTGCTGGCGTTACTTGGGTAAACCTCCCCGCAGCATCACCACTTAGCAGCAGATTCAGCTCCGCATAAGCGTCCTGCTGCTCTCCTTGAAGGTCGGTAGAGCTTGTAACCCGTCCGTTGGCTGTGAAAATATCCAGCCAACCATCGTTATCAAAGTCGGTTATTGATGTTCCAAAACGCGTGTAGCGTTGACTTATAGATCCAAGTCCGACAGCTGAGGTATCGTCGGTAAAGTAACTTCCTTGATTACGATACAAAGTATCAGGCTCCGATTGGAGATTTACCACGAACAAATCCAGATCCCCATCGTCATCGTAATCGATGGCGGTGGTTCCCATTCCCGCTTTTGCGTCGCCGTTTTGATCTACTGCACAGCCATATAGCATAGCTTGATCTTCAAACGATTTTCCATCGATGTTGATCCAAAGTTGATTAGGCATCTGATCGTTGGCTACGAAGATGTCGGGCAGTCCGTTGCCATCTACATCACCGCAAACCACACCAAGCCCATTGCCAAACGCACTGCGGAATCCTGCTTGCAAGGAAATGTCGGTGAATGTACCGTCGCCGTTGTTTAGGTATAGCACATCGGGAATTGGGGCGTCGTAGGAATTTGGGCTGCAATAATCCAACTCTCCCGAGTTGCTTCGGCAAGCAACATCATCATTTAGGTTCCAGTGCACATAATTTGCGACGAACAGATCAAGATCGCCATCGAGATCAATATCAACAAAAGCAGCGCTGGTAGACCAACTCGTATTGCCGACACCCGCTTGTGAAGTTACATCTGTAAAGATGCCGGTTCCATCGTTGGCAAGTAGCACGTTTTCCTGGACGTTTGTTATATATAGATCGACATCTCCATCGTTATCATAATCGCCTGTTGCGACGCCCATTCCATAGCCGCGATCATCAGCTCCGCTGCCTTGGGTTACATCAATGAATGTACCGTCTCCCTGGTTTTTGTATAAGCGATTAGGTGCGCGCTCTTCCGGAGGATTAGTAAGGCTGGAACTTTGAACGAGGTAGATATCAAGGTCGCCATCGCCATCCATATCAAATAGCGCTGCACCACCAGCCATGATCTCGGGAAAGTAGTTGCGTTCGACATGGCCTGATTCATGTGCGAATTTGAGGTTGGCACGGTCGGAGATTTCTTCAAACCAAGGTTGAGACTTAGTTGCTAGAGTTTCAGCTACTGGAGCCGATTGTTTTTCGCCCTCACAAGCCCACAGACCTGCTGCGCAGATAACGGCACCGATTGCTGTAACAGATAACGAGGCGAACAGTGAATTCTTAGAGGTATCGGTCTTAACGCGGCGGAGCATTGGGCGCTCCTGTTGGTTGCAATTGATTGAGACGATTAAGTGCGTCTGCAAGACGACTACGGTTGGCCGACCCTAACTCCTGTGCGCGCAATAGAGCAGACCGCGCTTCATCATATTTGCCGAGTTCCGTTAGCGCTTTTGCTGATCCCACATAGGCGTCTGCAAGGTTGGGCGAATGACTAATTGCAGTCTCAAAAGTCACGCAAGCATCGGAGTACAGCTTGAGATTGCATTCAAGAAAGCCTGCATTGACAAGCTGATCGGTTCTGCGCGAATCGAGTTCGAATGCATGCTTAAAGGCAGTGATAGATGAATCAGGACGATTGCGCCGGAATTGAATCATGGCTTTGGCGGTGAACGCGAGGCTGGACGATGAGTTGGAGTCGATCGCACGATTTACATACATCAGCGCTTGATCAAGTTCCTGCTGCGATACATTCGGCGTCCTGACAATGACCTTGGCAAGAGCGTAGTTGATCTGAAAACTGTCGCGGTTGGTTTGCCAGGCTTCGTCCAAAATGGCTTTACCACGGCGAGGTTGGCCTATCTCTATATATGCACTGCTAAGCTGCGAAAGCAGTGTTAGTTCTTCAGGCTTATCTTTGATCAAATCTTCAAGGATAGGAATCGCCTTTTGGAAGTTGCGCTGAAGAATGTATCGGGCAGCTAATGTACGCTTTGCTGTTACGCCGGTTTGAAAAGTCATCGCCTCTGTCGTCCAAGGGTCTCTCCAGTGCAGCTTGCCTGTGGTTGTATGAGCGAAAGCAGCCTTGGCCTTCTCGCTATTGCCCAGAAGCGAGTGAGCGCGGCCGAGCAGTTGATATCCGCGCGGTGCTACGTTTCCTTGAAGTAGGTGCGCATCAATAATTTCAATAGCGTGCTGGGGCTGGTTTCGCGCAAGAGCTATCCTCGCCAAGCCGTACCACCCAGCTGGTTCTTCGAGATCGATCTCGGTTGCTCTGGCAAACGCGTTGTAAGCTTCGTCGATTCGCCCAGCATCGAAAAGCCATAACCCTAAACGCCATTGGATCGGTGCGTATTTATTATTGAATTCAGCAGCATGTCCAATGGCTTGTATTGACTTTTCAAGGCGGCCAACCTTTTCGTAGACAATGGCAAGTCGATACCACACACGCGCATCTTCCGGATTAAGGTCGAGGTGTTGGCGATATGTCTGCTCAGCGAGAGGATAGATACCGTTAGCTTCGTAGACCATACCTAGTTGCAGTCTCATCTCGCTATCGTTAGGAATATCTCGCACGCGCTGGGCGGCCTGGTGAATTACATCCACCAAAGCCGGGTCGTATTTCGACAAGTCATCTGGGACAGGCGGAGATAGTGGTGATGGCGTGGCTGTCGTTGAAGGCAGTTTGTCGTCCTTTGTAAGCCACAAAGCACCCGCAGCTATGATAATTGCTCCTGCGCCTAAGGCGATAGAAATTGTGAAGGCCTTTTTCATTGATCTGAGATAGTAACAGCCTTTGCGAAAGATTCCAAGAGCAATTTGCTGTGGGGGAATAGGTTTGTTATTTCAAGAAGGGACACTTCGCGTCTCCCGCTAAATTTGATGGCGGAGCTGCGCGCCACAGTGCTGTCTAATCGCCGAAGCAGGTTTTTACTGCTCTTGCGGTGGCAAGTAGGGGTTCATCCATTGGAATTAGCCGCTGTTTGCCTGCAACGGATTTAATATCAACATCACAAAGTGTGCCATTTGTCATGCTTACCATGCGGTTTTGTTTGCCTGCCATTAGTTGTTCTATTGCGTGGTAGCCGAAGGCTGTTGCTAGTACGCGGTCATTAGCAATGGGAGTTCCACTGCGCTGAATGTAGCCGAGCACGGTTGTGCGTGCTTCGATATTAGTTCGCTGCTGGATTTGTGTAGCAATATGTTGGCCGACACCTCCGAGGCGAATTGGCTCTGGTCTTGTAGGATCAACATGAGCAACGATCTGTTTGCCATCGGTTGATCTTGCTCCTTCTGCGCAGGCGATGATTGAAAAGCCACGATTGTGAGCCATGCGATTTTTAACAAAGGTGCAGATTCGATCTATATCGTAAGGAATTTCGGGAATTAGAATTGCATCTGAGCCGGACGCTATTCCGGAGTGAAGCGCAATCCAACCAGCGTTGCGCCCCATTAATTCGCAGACCATAACGCGGTGGTGGCTCATTGCAGTCGAGTGCAAACGGTCAAGTGCATCCGTTGCGGTGGCAACAGCGGTTAGGAAGCCAAAGGTTAAATCCGTGCCTGCTACATCATTGTCGATGGTTTTGGGTATTCCTATACAGTTGACTCCAGCTTCGACAAAGGGCATAGCGCATCCCATCGAACCATCGCCGCCGATTACTATTAGGGCATCGAGTTTATGAGCATTGATATTGTCAAGGCAGCGTGGGGTAACGTCTGCGAATTTAGGTTTGCCGTCTTCATCATTTCCCACAAAGCAATGTGCAGGGTTGCTGCGATTATTTGTGCCCAGGATAGTTCCGCCTCTTGTGAGAATGCCCGAAACGTGCAGGCTTGATAGGGGCGCGATTCGGTTTTCGATCAGGCCTTGAAATCCATCTTCGATACCAAATACTCGAAGGTCGTATTTATAGATAGCGGTCTTTGTGACTGCTCGAATGACTGCATTGATTCCCGGGCAGTCTCCGCCTGCTGTTAGTACGCCGATTCTTTTTATTGGGTTAGGCATAGGTTGATTGCTTGAAGTTGGCAGCGAATCATAGCGAGAATAGGCCTTTAACTGCGGGGTTATTAATTAAGTTAACTTTAGGAGGCTGCAATCAGGCAATACTTCCAGATCAAAGCTAATATCGTTGATCTATGACTAATACTCAAGAAAGTAAAACAAGCAATAGCAAGCCAGTGGATGTCGCCGCCCTCGAGAAGGCCAGGCGCGAAAAGATGAAGCGCTGGCGCGATGAGATGGGCTTGGATCCCTATGGCTCGCGCGTTGATGGCCTGATTTCACTTTCGGAGGCTCGGGCGCTACTTGATGAGGATGCTCACAATAAGTTTCACGATTCACAAGCAGCTGCAAAGGAAAATGAATCTGTTGAGATTATTGATAATCGCAACCGAGCCAAGGTTGCGGGTCGAATCGTACAGCACCGTGCCATGGGTAAGTTGGTGTTCTTAAGCCTGCGCGATCACACCGGCGACCTGCAAATTAGTATCTCCAAAGCAAATTTGCCCGAAGCGATGTTTAAGCTTTCAAAGAAGCTGGACTATGGCGACATTATCGTGGCGGAAGGTCCTGTTGGTAAAACACAAAAAGGTGAGATTTGTATTTGGGCGAACAAAATTGAAGTTCATTGTAAATCACTTGCACCTCCACCGGAGAAATTTCACGGCTTAACTGATTCAGAACTCAGGTATCGCCATCGGTCAGTAGATATGTACGCCAACCCGCAAACCATTCAAGTATTTCAACTTCGTTCGCGTTTACTTGCTCATATGCGAAAGTTTATGGAAACATGGGGTTATCTTGAAGTAGAAACGCCGATGATGCAGCCGGTTGCAGGGGGTGCTGCTGCCAGGCCGTTTGTTACGCATCATAACGCACTTGATATTGATTTATATTTGCGTGTTGCACCCGAATTATATCTCAAGCGTTTGCTAGTAGGTGGTTTGCCACGTGTGTTTGAAATTAATCGCAACTTTAGAAACGAAGGCGTTGATCGATTTCATAATCCAGAATTTACCTCATTAGAAGCCTACGAAGCGTTTGGTGATTGTTGGTCGATGCTTGATCTAACGGAATCTTTAATGCATGAACTGGCTTTGTTAGTTTCAGGCCAGGATAAACCGGTTCTGCCTTTTGGTGAGATGGAGATTGATTATTCGAGGCCGTTTGATCGTATTCGGTATGATGAGTTATTCGAAAAAACACTAGGGTTTGCCATTACTGATATCGACAAAGTGCGCGAAAAAGCCAAGGATTTGAGTATCAAGAATGCGGATAAGTTAGACGATTGGCTTTTAGTTAATGAGGTTTATGAGCATTTTTGTGAGCCGGCAATTGATCCAACTCATCCGACGTTTGTAACGGACTATCCCAGTGTCATTTCGCCCCTAACCAGGCCGCAGCGTGATCAGCCCCATCTTTGTGATCGCTGGGAATTAATGATTGGGGGAGCGGAGATTGGTACTGCCTATAGCGAACTGAATGATCCGGATATTCAGCGGGCAAAGTTCAGCGAGCAATTAAGCGGCGCCGATGAAGAGGTTGAGACATTCAGATCTTTGGATGAGGATTTTCTTTACGCGTTAATGGTGGGGATGCCGCCTGCTGGTGGTTTGGGATTAGGTGTTGATCGTATAGTAATGTTGATGTCTAATTGTTTGAGTATTCGTGATGTGATTCTTTTCCCGCTTCTAAAGCCACAGGAAAGTTAAGAAAGGGAATTTTAATATGAAGCTGCGACGAATTATAAATTGTAAATTAATCCTTCTTACCTGGCTTGTGCTTTGTACAAATGCTATAGCAGATACTGGCAAGTGGAATCTTGTAGATGAGTATTGGTACACAATAGAGATTAATGAGGCAAAGGCGGGGTGGATGTCTAGTAAGGTGTGGACTGATGGAACTCAATATCGCAGTGAAATGCACCAGCAATTCAGTATTGCGCGCGGTTCTAATCCAGTTAAAATGACGTTCAAGTTTACCTGGATTGAATCGCTTGATGGCACGCCTGTTTCGTTGCGATCAGAGCAGCAAATGTCAGCCCAGCCAGTTGATATCCTGTGGAAATTTAGGGATAAAAATGTAATTCAAACAACTAAGCAAGGCGGGAGAGAGGTTGTCAAGGAAGTGCCGTTACCTGAGCCGGGTTGGCTTACGCCCATGGCTGTTCAGAGATATTGGGAAAAGCAGTACGAAGGCGGAGAAGTTCTTATTAAGTATTTGACAATAATAGGTAGTAGTGGACTCAAGGCCAATGTGATTAGGCATAAGTATGTAGGTATAGAAGAGTTTCAAGGCGAGGATGGAACTATTGCGGTAACACGGTGGAGAACGCGCACAGATTTGGTGCCTCAGGAAGCGAAGGAGCTATATACGGCAGAAGGAGTGTTAGTACAGCAGCGGTTTAGTATGCCCATGCTTGATATGTTTATTCAGTTAACCAGCAAAGAGAATGCTCTAGCTGAATCGACGGGGCCTAAGCCTGAGATATTAATTTCAACAATGGTTAAGCCAAGCAGGCGGATTAAGCGCGTGGCCGGCTCAACCACCGCGACATATAAATTAATTGTAAATGAGGGGGAGATTCCCAACCTGCCAAGTGCTGGCTCGCAGCGAGTTGTGATGGGCGAAGATGGTGTAAGCGCAACGCTTACGATTGATATTAATAAGCCCCAGCCAATAGAAGATGGTGCAGATATAAAAACCTTTCTCGAAGCATCTGCAATGGTTGACTGTAAGGATGAGCGGATAGTTCAGTTAGCAGAAAAAGCAGTTTATGGCGTAGATGATGCTGATCTCCTGGCCAAGGCTACAGCCATGCGCAAGTTCACGAACCGCTATATCTCAAATAAAGATTTGGATACCGCTTTCGCCTCAGCATCTGAAGTTGCCCAGCTAAGAAGTGGCGACTGCTCGGAACATGCGGTGCTATTGTGCGCTCTATTAAGGGCTGAGCAGATTCCAGCACGTGTTGCGATGGGCTTGGTTTATGTTAATTCATTTATGAATAAACGCAACGTGTTTGGTTGGCATATGTGGACTCAAGCTTTGATCGATGGAAAGTGGATTGATCTTGATGCAACCCTGCCCGTTCGCTATCACGCTGGACATATCTTGACCAACACAACTGATTTAAGTAGTGGGGCTGCGGGCGATGAGATGATGTCTGCACTAAATCTAATTGGCAATTTACAAATTGAAGTGGTTGATGTTGGGTATGAAAAGAAGAACAAGTAGATAACGCTTTTGCTTATTTATGACTAGCGATTTACCAACACTACCCAAGCGACCGGCTGCGGGACATAAAGGAACGTTCGGTACAGTTTGCGTAGTAGGTGGACAGGCAGCTGAACCAAAGGTGATGCTGGGCGGACCTGCGTTTTCTGCGATTGCTGCGCTTCGTAGTGGGGCCGGGCTTGCGGTGCTTGCGGTTCCATCGCCGATCTTGGCTGAAGCTTTGACGGTTGCACCATCTGCTACAGGATTAGCTCTGCCTGTTGATGAAAATGCGATACTTAATCCTAGTGAAGTCGCAGCATTGCTGGATGAACATCGATCAGGATATGGTTGTATTGCAGTCGGGCCTGGCCTTGGCGAAGGTGTTGCGCAGCAGCAAATTGTCATGAGGCTGATTGGCCGCGATGAAGTGCCGCTGGTTATAGATGCCGATGCTATTAACGCATTAGCTGCTGTACCTAACTTCTTTGAAGAACTTGCTGCTCCTGCAATATTTACTCCTCATCCTGGCGAATATAGACGAATTGCATCTGCGCTTAATCTTGAAGTTGATCCGATTGATGAGCAATCGCGCATCGAAGCCGCCAAGCAGCTTGCTCAGCGACTGGGATGTGTGGTGGTGCTGAAAGGAGCAGGAACAGTTATCACCGATGGCATTGAGGCAAGCGTCAATACAACGGGAAACGTTGCCCTTGCAACTGCGGGCACGGGCGATGTACTAACGGGCATTATTGCTGGTTTAGTTAGCCAGTTTTTTACGGGAGATTCTGCCAGCTTAAGCCTTTATGATTGCGCGCGATTGGGTGTTTATATACACGGCCTGGCTGCGGACAGATGGGCCAAACGCAGCGGCGAAAGTGGGCTATTAGCAAATGACTTGCTTGTCGAGATTCCACTGGTTATGGATGAGATTAGAAAAGGTGGATGAATCGCAAGTCTGACAAAAGCGTGGAATCAATTTACACGCTACACTTTGCGAATTACTATGAACAATCGACCACATACCGACATTCGTTCGCTACCTCCCAATGGTTACGTTGAGGGGGTATATAGCATTATGAATCCGCAGATAGGCACGACCCGTGCGGGTAAGCCGTTCCTTAAGTGTTTGCTGCGCGACGCTACCGGCGAGATCGCAGCCAGACAATGGACTTTCGATGAAGCGATCTTTCCTGATCTTGGATCGACCGGTTTCGTTTGGGCGGCCGGTCACACTCAACTCTACAACGGGCATCTGCAATTGATAGTTGAGCAAATCAAACCCATCAAAGTTGATGAAGAAGAATTAGCTTCGTTACTACCATCAACAACCCGCGATATTTCCGAGATGTTCGAAGAGGTTAAGAAAATCCTCGATACATTAAAACACCCAGCAGTCAAAGCACTTGCGGAAGTTTATTTAACTGATGAAGATTTGATGAATAATTTTAGGCAGGCGCCAGCTGCGGTGAGTATGCATCATGCGTACATAGGCGGCTTGCTTGAACACACTCTGCAACTTCTAAACCTGGCAGAAGTGATGTTGCCCTTATATCCCAAGCTCAATCGTGATATTGTAATGATGGGTTTGTTCCTTCACGATATAGCTAAGACCAGCGAATTAACCTGGGCGCAAGGATTTGATTACACAGCCGAAGGCAACCTCATCGGCCACATAGTTAGAGGCGCGATTTTACTTCAAGTTAAAGCAGCACTAGCGGCAAAGCAATCAGGCAATCGCCTGCCCTCAGATGCACTGCGCGTTCTGCAACACATCATCATCTCGCATCATGGCGAGTATGAATACGGCTCAGCCAAACTGCCCAGCACACCCGAAGCGATCTTTGTAGCTCAACTGGATAATCTAGACGCCAAGACCGCAATGGGTTTATCGCACTGTCGCCCTGAAGTACCTTCAGCAGTTGAAAACGAAGGCGATTTTACGGACAAGGTCTGGGCGCTAAACACAAGGTTATATAAGCCCGACCCGCTAGCGGAATAATTATTCTTCAAACCAAGCCGGACCTGAGGCTTTGTGAAGTCGCAGATCCGCCTGTGGCGGGGTCCGGGTAGATACTGCAATAGATATCAAAAAACAAAACAACTGTTTAGCGGCGGGCTCCCAGCCCGCATTTAGCATCCCTCATGGCGCATGGCTTATCCCTCATGCCTCTTCATAAATAACTCGGACCCCTCCAAAGGCGGATCTACGACTTCGCAAAGCCTCAGGTCCGGCGTGCCTTGGTGCCACGTTGCCTTGATGCCATTTTCAAGAACCCCATGGATTGGTATCCATGGGCCTCGGTTCTTTATTCACACGGCCCCCAATTGGCGAATAGTATCAGTAGATCGCTGGTACCGACGGCTCCACTTTCATCAAAGTCGGCGGTTCCGTCAGTACCCCATTGGGCGAAGAGTGCTAGTAGATCGCTGGTGTTAACTGATCCTGAGTCATCGAGATCCCACGGGCAAAGATCGATATTGGTGGCGTCAAAGATATACGCCGCGCCTGCCCCATCACCGTTGTCATTGTCATGAAGAGATCCGGCAATGACGGTGGTGCCACAGATCGCTACAGAGAGGCCGAAGAGATCTTCTTCTTCGCCGTCTTTTGGGAGTAACTTAGCAATTTGTGTGGGCTTAGCGAGATCAGAAATGTCGAAAATATATACCGACCCTGAGTGGAAGCCGTTATCATCGTCCCACCTTGCTCCAATGACTGCGGATGAACCACTGATTGCAACGGAGTAGCCAAAGTGTTCGTCTGCTTCGCCGTCATCTGGTAGGAGTTTGGCGATTTGTTTACCCGTGCTGATATCAAAGAGGTAGGCGGAGCCGGAATTTTCACCGTTGTCATCGTCCAATATGGCTCCAATGATTGCGGCGTTGTTGCTGATCGCAACAGAATTGCCAAAGAGGTCGTGAGCCGCGCCGTCATTTGGAAGTAGTTTTGCAACCTGCAGGCCGGTGCTGACATCAAATAGATAGACTGAGCCTGAACTGGGACCGTTGTCGCTGTCCAAAGCTGCGCCAACTATTGCAATTTCCTTTCCAGGGATTCCACCGATTGCAACAGAGCCACCGAAGTAGTCGCCTGTTGCACCATCGTT
>JACZRS010000019.1 GCA_022574595.1 Planctomycetota bacterium
CTGATCGCGACGGACCAGCCGAACTGGTCCAACGTATCGCCGTCGTTGGGTAGGAGCTTGGCAAGTTGATCACCGAGGTCGGCGTAGGCCGGGGCGGTGCTCAGGACGGTTGCTACTGCCGCTAACGATCCTGCTGTCATTCTGCTGTACTTCATTATTCCGTCTCCTTATTGTGAACTAGGGCAGGAAGTTCTCCATGACCCAGAGTTCCGAGTTTTTTTGGAAAGTAGTGAATGCGATGCGCTTGCCATCGGGATGCATGGTTGCGCGACGTAATCCGGGGATATTCGGGCCGATCTGCTGTTGTTCGCCGGTCTGAACATTGACGCGCCAGATTTCGCGGGTGCGCTTGGAGAAGAGCAGGTGTTTGCCATCGGGCGTCCAGGTGGCAAATCTCCGGCCATATTCAGTCTGTTCTGCCTTGTCCAGATGCACCACTTCGCGCGGTTCGCCACCGTCGGCCGATATCACGAAAATGGAGTCTTTGCCTTGATCATGAAATGCGAGCCAGTTGCCGTCCGGCGAGAGATCGAGCCCTTGCATGTTGTTCTTTGATTGATAGATTTGGGTTTCATCTCCGGTCGCCAAGTCGCGGCGAACGAGTGAACGCCGTCCCTGCTGGAAGTAGACCGCCTTGCCGTCCGGGGTCGGCAGCGGATTTCGCACATTGTTGCGTGCTATGACAAGCTGGGCGGCGCTGGTTGTGAGATCGACGCGAAAGATGCCGTGCTCACCACTGAGACTTTCACCAGCCACGAACAGCGCCTTGCCGTCCGGTGACCATTGCACAGGTCCGACATTCCAGGCCGGTCCAAACCTCAGACGCGGCGACGGCTCGATGATGCGCTCGGCGCCGGTTTCGGGTGAATAGATTGCGAACACTGAGCTCTCAGCTTCATCTTTCGATCGCGCTTTGTAGGCAAGCGATTTGCCGTCCGGAGACCAGTCACTGGATGATGTCGAATGCACAAACCGTGAACTGGCGTACAGAGGCGTTGATTGAAAATCGATGTCGTTCTCGTCCAACGTGGCGACAAAGACGTTCCTTGACCCCGTTCGCTTACCGAAGTAGTACGAGCCATCGGCTGCGAAACCAACAGGCTCGCCTGCAAAGTCACTTTTCAGCAGAACCGGTGACCCAACAGGACGTCCGTTAGAGACCTCGATCATCCACAGGCTGCGCACCGATGTGCGGTCACTTGCAAAGAGTATGCCTTTGCCATTTGGCATCCAGCCCAAAAACTCGTCGTGGGCTGGATGCTGCACAACAGCGATCTCCCGACCGGACTTTAGTTCGATGATGAATATGTCCTTTGGCTCTCTTGTTTCGGTTGGTGAGAAGTCAAACGCAACATGCTTGCCGTCAGGGGAGTAGCCAGCCATCCGCGGCGAGCGCGCACCTTTCCATTCCTTGAGCGTAGTCACCGAACCGTCGTTTACGGAGACAATCGCTAACTTGCTGGGTGTGTCTGTGCTTATACGGAATTGTTCGAGGGTGAAATACACCAAAAGGTTTTTGCCATCCGGCGCCCAATCGAACGGTCGTGACCACGGCGCGTTTTTGTCCTGATGCAGGACGCGCAAGTTCGATCCGTCTATGTCACTAACGCGCAGTGTGAAGATATTCTCACCAGACTCTTCGACGAACCAGTGGTATGCAATCTGCTTTCCGTCCGGCGAAATGACCGATTCCTCAGCCCATCCGCTTAAAGTCGCCCACGATGTGTTATTGGTGACCAATCGGTTTACACCAGTTTTAAGATCTCGAATGGCAAGGTTGCCGGCCGTCCAATCCACGAAAGAGATATACCGGCCGTCCCGTGACACACCACTGGGATACACATTTGCATTATCATCCACCTTCCAAATATGACGTACCGACATGCCTGAAGCGTGATCATCAAAAGATGCTTTGGGAGAAGCCGGAGTTAGGGGCATGGAAGCTGCCAACACGAGCGAACCGAGTACCAGAATGGTTGTCATGGCAATTACTCCAACTGACAGATGACGCAACTGATCTGTGCGTGGTGAGAGAATGGCTTCGATGCGCCTAAGCAAAGCGCTCTTAGAGAACACAATGCCGACTGCTAATTCTGTTTGGAACATTCGATGGGTCAGTTGCTCGGTGAGGCGAGTCAACATCTTGGCATAGGGGAGTGGCGCGTTGGTTGCTTCAAGCACGATGTTGTCAGCAGCCTCCTCAGCCAGTGCTGCGATTTCACGTGCAGCCAACCACACCAGCGGGTGAAAGAAGAAGATTGCTCGGATGATCGACGCGAGATTAAGCACCAGCGGATCGTGGCGTTTGATATGTGCCAGTTCATGTAGCGCGATTGTGCGCAGCTCCTCAGCAGAAAGTTCATCAGTGAACCCATGTGGGAGCGCAATTACTGGATGGAATGTGAGATAGGTCAGCGGCGCATGTAGATTGTCGATCTCAACGATTACGCAGCCGCCTTTTAGGCCTATTTGCTTGCGTGCTGCCTCGAATACTTCTGTAATGCGGGGATCGGTGACAATTTGGCCCTGACGCGTGTATCGACGAAGGCGCAGTCGACCCAGGCTTACAAGACCAAGCAGGATTACTAAGCCGCCTGCATAGACACTCCACGCTATTGCCCACGGATGAGCCGAGCGAGTCTCCTCGGATAGGGTATATGTTTGTGGGTTCTGTAGCTGCGTTGGAGCAGCGGTTTGTAGTGCATCCGATTTTGCTTCGATAGGATTCTGCGCAGAACTAGAAACCGGCAAGTCATCCGTTTCTTGCTCTTTGGAGGATGTAATTAGATCCAATGGCAACTGGGTTGGCTCAACTGATACCGTTACATAAGCTGGGATAATCGGTATGTGAAGTTGTGGTGAACCGGTTTGTGACGCTAGCCAGGTGAGAGCAGGGATTAGAGGCGTTAATAATAAAGCTGATGCCCACACTCGATGTCGAAGTGCTGCTGAGCGCCGGCGCAAGGCATAGACTAGTAGTGCTGCTGCGCCAAGTAGGATCGACGACTGCCAGAGTATTGACAGCATTATTCTTATTGCATCGAAGCCAATTGCATCTAGTTGGTCCCATGAGGTTGAGGCGATCATTGTTGTTCCTCCTTCTCGTGCTTGGCTATGAGGTTCTTGATAGCTTCGAGGTCTTGCTCTTTGATGTTTTTGCTATCAAAGAGTGCTGCGACCATTAACGATGCTGATCCATCAAATGCGCGTTTAAGCAGATCCTGAACCATCGTGCGATCAGCCTGGCCTTTTTGTGCTGTTGGCTTATATAGAAAAGCACGGCCATCGCGTCTGCGAGTTAAGTGACCCTTCTCAACAAGTATGGAGAGGATCTTTCGGATCGAGCCATCGGTTAGGTGCCTGCCGCGCTCTTTGAGAACTTCGAGAATGTGGTCAGTGCTGACCTCGCCAGCCTTCCATATGACCTGCATGAACTCGAGTTCCACTTCTGTAAACGTTAATGATTTTCGCCGACCCATGATCGAATCTCCGTTATCGAATTGATCAAATATCCATTACCGAGAATACCTTCTCGGATAATGGCGGGGCTACGGCAGAATGTCAAGAGTAAAGCGAGAATTTATTCTCGGAAAGTGCAAAAAAACAGTGAGGCAGCTGCCATGATTCACAATTAACCCCCTTAAATCACTGATAAACATGGATTTACATGCATTTTGATGGTTTTTGCTAAGCGGCGAAAATAGCCATCGAAAACCTTCATAAAAACCCCGGGGCGCTCCTACCAAGATCCCTTTTCCTGATTCTCTTGCCGTATAAGATTGATATTATTATTCCGGTCTAGGTTTAGTGATTGGAGATCTAGCCTCGATGCCTAACATGATGAAGCACGTATTTACACGCTTGATTGATTGCTTGGCTTTAGTGCTTTTGAGTCCTGCTTGCAATGCTGCCGAAACCCTGCGTGTCACGGTAACTGCAGAGCATCGCGAGATTGCTTTACTGGAAGCATTGCCAGTGACTGTTAAATTCGAGAATGTGAGCCAATCTCCAGTCCAACTACGCGGAAATATTTTCTCTGAAGATCAGTATGGATTGCTAGTTGTCAAACGAAAAGGCGATCCAGAGATTGTGCTCCATAGCCCAGCATACAATGGAGTTTCTCCATATCCAGTCATACACACAATCGATCCGGGCAAATCGTATTCAACTAGTTTCACTATAAGTTGCATTTTTCACACAAGGCGTAATACGTCCATCTTCGACAAGGCGGGACGATATCAATTGTGGGTTGAGTATTATGATGGTGAGATTACGGCAAAGAGTAAACCCATTAGCTTCAACGTTGTGAGGCCGCCTGCAACTGAAGAAAAAGCATTGAAGCTGGTTAAGGCACTTGAGTTTCCGGTTGGACTTTATGAACCGGATCTCATCCCCTACGAGCACACGGCTAAGGTTCATGCCGCACTCGAAGAGATTGCCTCGGACAAAGATTCAGTTATCTATGCCAACTACGCCAGAGCATCGCTGGCATGGCGGCATATTATGGGAGCGCTCAGATCTTACACTTATCCCAAAAGGTATGATCTACAGGAAGAGATCGCTGAGGCCGAGCGATTATTGGCGGCGATTAAAAACAACAAATTCACGCTTTCAAAGAAGGTGAAAGAATTGCGCAAACAATTCAAAAAACTGAAAGCGAATGCCCAACCTCAGCAGGATAATAAAAAGAGCGATGGCAGCGGTAATGCTGATGGAGAAGGTTCAAATAAGCGTGATGATCTTAAAGATGGATAAAAAACAACGGGGCGCTCCCACCAAGCGCCCCGTGCTTGTTTCTCGCGTCCTTGCGAGATGTTTTCATCCTTGACTCAGAACAGCCTGTAGTTAGCAGGCCGTTTGAGATAGATAGTTACGATGCTTCAGCTCGTGGATGCGTTGACCGGTCAGGCGTGTATATACCTGTGTAGTTGAAAGTGACTGGTGGCCGAACGAGGATATTATTAACTGGTGGTTATACGAGCCTGTGAACTGAACCTTCCTGAGATTTGAGGATACCAGATATGAACGCACTAAAAAGTTCCACTTTACAAGTTGTGATGGTTGTTGCTATTAGCATCATCACGGTCAATAGTTCTTCACAAGCACAAGAGATTAGTCCGCAACTGATTGTTATTGCTGAGACAATGGTGCCAGCAACCGGCGATGCATACATTAGTCTGCGGGACCAGGCGCTGGCGCTTCCTGCGGAGGAAGTTGAGGCACTGATTACCTACTTGCGTGGTGATAAATTGCAGGTCGAGAAGCGCTTTCTCGGATCTGTTCTGCAAATTCGTTCAATAGAGACGGCGTTAACAGAACAGTTTGAGGAAAATCTTGCCTATATGATTGCGAAACCTCATCCTACTCGCCATCCGGATCACAAGAGGTATTCCTCACGTGTGTCGTCCAAACCGAGTAATGAGGACATACTGCACTTCGAGGCTGTGCTGAAGTTTGACATGCCGCTAGGCGCAAAGGGGAGCATTCTCAGCAGACTGCGCACCGGCAGCCGTCTGCACAGACGCAACATCGAGCCTTTCCTTCTCATCATCCGATCGAATTTTAACGCGGGCATAATAGAGCGCACTGGCGCGGCGCTTGGCCGCACGGCAGCTGTGTTTCCAGATGATCGGGTGATCCCTGCGCTTGTCGCAGCATACAAGAACCTACGGCTTGCTGAACCCGCGCCGAGCGCAATTGGTCGTGGGGCTCCGATCTTATCCGGGATCGGCAAGATCGGCACCCAAGAGGCTCTCGAGACCCTCGAGTCGCTCATGGATTTCGAACATCAGCTCATGCCTAAGCACGGTTTGGCACCGTGGGATGATGCCGACCAATTTGGCATCATGGACGAGCACTGGCGAGTCGTGCGCGCCCACTCTAAAGCCCAGCGACAAGCCAGGCAGGCCAACTTCGAATGGAGCGAAGAAGACGAGCAAGGCTACCAGGACCAGCTTTCGGCAGTACGTCGACGTCTTCAGGTGCGCTTGCTTTGGGAGCGCCTGTTCGACAGCCGTGCCGAACTTCAGGCCAAGCTCTCCGGCCAGGAATACGACGGCAAGGAAAAATACCGCAAGGCTCTGGAACGATTCCGCAAACAGTATCCAGCGAAGAATCACCCGAAGAACAACAAGGAGGATGACACGGATAACCCCTAATTGTGAGCTAATACTATAACTATATTAAAAAAAACAACGGGGCGCTCCCACCAAGCGCCCCGTGCATATTTCCTCGCGTCCTTGCGAGAGTTTTTCGTCCTTGACTCATAACAGCTTGCGTTAAGCAAGCTGTTTGAGGAGAGTTGTTACTTTACGATGCTTCTGCTCGTGGATGTGTATCGTCATAGACATCACGCATTCGCTGAACGGTAAGGTGTGTATAGACCTGGGTTGTTGAAAGCGATTGATGGCCGAGCAATTCCTGGACAGATCGCAAATCAGCGCCGTTATCCAACAGGTGAGTTGCGAAACTGTGGCGAAGGGTGTGTGGGCTGATGGCTGGATCGAGCCCGGCTTCGGTTAAATATTTGCTGACCTTGCGGCGGACGGAGCGTGTTGAGAGTCGTCCGCCGTGCTTATTGATAAATAGTGGTGCGTTGGGATCGCGTGGTTGTCCTGTAGCTTGCAATTGGTGATCCAGCATTGCAGCGTAGTGGCTGATTGCAGCTAGAGCGTGTGAGCCTAGGGGAACGATTCGTTCCTTCTTGCCTTTACCTCGGATGATGAGTGATTGTCCTGCATCATCGACATCGCCGCGATTGATGCCGACCAATTCGCTAACGCGTATACCGGTTGAGTAAAGGGTTTCGAGGATTGCACGGTCACGCGCGCCTAGTAGTGTTTTATCATCAGGAGCTGCGAGAAGTCTTTCGACTTGTTCGACATCAATGGCTTTAGGCAGACGTTTAGCTTGCTTGGGTGTGCGGATCATAAGCATTGGGTTATTGGAGATAACTCCTTGCTTTTCCAGCCAACGATAGAATGATCGAAGTGTAGCGATCTTGCGAGCCATTGTTGCCGGCGAGTAGTTTTGTTCTGATAAGTTTTCCAGGAATTTTCGAATCGCATTAACATCTGCATCGAGCATTGCAGCGGTAATGGTTGAAGCTCCGAGAGTTGCCACGATATGTTCGCTATTAGCACCCTCGCTTTGGCGTTTGATTCTTGAGCGCAGAGCATCAGCTTCTTGCTGTTCGTTAATGTGTATATTGAGTGACTCTCCCAGGAACTCAATATACTGTCGAAGATCGACGCCATAACAACGAGCGGTGTATGGGCTGAAGTGTCGGTCATCGAGCAAGTAGCTAAGGAAATCTTTGATGACTTGCAGTTTAGGTTCGGCGGCTTTGTTCATGTCTCTAACCTTGATTGGAATAATCGGTCAATTTCTTGTTGATCCCTTATCTATCCTTAGGACTGCACCTTCGGCGAATCATGCGTGGGGTGTGCCCTTCGACCGAGGTGGTGACAAACCACGGCCGCATCTAACCAACCAAAAGGACAATCTTCATTTCGCGCCAGTTCAGCGACATGCTCAATAAGTGCATGCTCTGAGCCTTGATCCCATTGGAAGCCCCAGCGCTGGCCGGCTCTTTCCAATACGAGTCTTGGTGGATCTTCCTGAACTTGGATGGCGACGATAGTGTCGAACATTAGTGGTCCTCGGCTGATTTGCGCCGACGACCAACATGGTCGTCAACGCCCGGAAACAATTTCCGGTACCGGCATGAGTCGTTCCCGCTCAGAGAGCAGCAGGTCTTGAATCAGCCGATAGCTGACAAACTGCGTGTACAGTTCCATGCGTACTAAATAAATATCTTTCCCAAACGCTCCTTGGGGGTCGTATCTGCCTTTGGAATATTTTTGTAGCTGCGATAGTGTCTGGTGATTAGTGGAATCAAAGACTCCTGCTGCTTGCGCTACGGGGCCTGAATGCCCTAATTCTCCTGGCGAAGCTGTTCCTCTAGGTGAACGAGTTAGCTTTTGAGGATCAAAGTTGCGGATACGGTTGTGTTTAACATCGAAAAGCTGAACCTTAATCCCAAGCGTCAGTGGTGGGTATGGTTCGTAGTCAGAAATGGTCCCAACTACTATCCCATCAACATTCAGCATGTTGGCTAACTGCATCGCATCAGCAACTGAATTTACTGATTGTATTTCTTGCTTTCGCATTGCTGCGATGACGCGGTTGGCAGGAACAGCGTTTAACCCGTGAACCTGTTGTACTTCTCGAGTGAATAACTCAGCTGAGCGGTAAGGGTCAACAATCGAAACCCCCGATTCATTTGCGAAGGGTACGACCGCCCAAAGTCGAGTTTCCTCGTAAGGAGCAACAAGGGCGTTTGGAGACCTAAGGGTTCTTATAGAACAACCACCGGTTAGCAGTAACAACCAAGCGATGGCGAACCATGCTGGGATATTAACTAACACGCTGCCTCTTCTAGTTGGCTGCATGGACTGTACACTTGTCATGGCATCCTGCCTGACGGCGAGCTCCGCTCTTAAAAAATGACTGAACAGCTAATTAAAGCAGTCCACTCTTATTGGTTCGGGTCAGGTGGCCCGGCAATTACAATTCCTGGTGGGGGTGGTTTGCGATAGTTTCCAGAGCGGCCAGACCCAATTGCCCAGATGTTGTCTACGCCTGAACGATCTGACACGAAATAAATCCTTCCATCCGCACCCCAAACAGGCTGGAAGTTTGCAAATTGGCCATTGGTTAGATTTCTTCGACCGGTTCCATCAAGCCTGACTATCCAAATGTCGGATTGCACAGGTCTTTCGCTAATCGAAGAATCGGGTTCAACAACAGTTGCGAAGACGATTTGATTGCCATCAGGCGCCCAGGAAGGATTGATCACAGCAGCATTAGCAGCAGAAGCTATTTCTGTTGGGTACATAGCTTCTCCGTTTATATAGTCCATAGTCCAGATGGTGTGATATCGACCGCCACGCTGCCTCGCTCTTTGAAAGAGGATTTTGCTATGTGCGATATCAGGATTCCACTGTGGGAATAGTCCATAACCAAGGAACTTCTGCACGCTTGGCTGTTGCCAGTCTACAAGCCAAATTTCCCAGCGCTGCGACTGCGAGCCAAACTTGCAATAAGCCAGCATTGTCCCATCAGGCGACCAACTAGGATGTAGATCATGATCGGTATTGAATGTAACTTGTGTAACTGCGTTGGCATCGAGCGACATAATATATATGTCCCAGTTGCCGGACCTGTTAGATGCAAAAGCAATGCTATTGCCATCTGGACTTATAGCTGGCTGCACATCATCAGATGGATCTGATGTTAGTTGTGTGACTGTTGTCCCGGTAGTTGACTTCATATAAATGTCGGAAGTCTCACGGTGCATAGTAGATGCAAAAGCCATGAGCTTTCCTGTGCGATCAACATCCGGATCAAAGCATGAGCCTTCATCCGCAAAGCTGATTTGTGAGATATTACGGTCGCCGGAATGATGACTTGGGCTTCTGTTGTTTGTGCCACTATTAAGGAGTTCGCCATACAGCCCAATCAAAGCAGCTCTAGGGGCTGGAGAACTACGTGGTGCAGGCGTGTTGGGGTTAACATTATAGTTAGGTCTATTGTCGGTTTTCTTTTTAGAGGGGACATCATGTGCCAGGGGGCCTTGATTAATATTTTCTGCGGTGGCTTGATTCCCAGTTTGAAGTAATGCGGAAGTGTAAGGAGGGGGTGGCACTATCTTGGTATCAGCTGCAGTCATTGTTTGGGAAGTATCATCAGGTGACATCGCAGCTGGCTTAGACCATTTTGAGAAGCTTCCTGAGCAACTAATCAACCCAAGTCCACTGACAAGTAGTAGCGTGCAATGGATGTGATTTACTTTAACAACGCTCACGAGACTAGCTCCATACCTCTGAGACGGTCAAACCCGAGGTTTACCATCAGTTTTCTCGCCTTCCCTGGCTTCTTTTAGGCTGCAAATTTAAGCCGATGAAGCTGGACGCTCGCATCGGCTATCGGCATGCAAACCTAGGGAAACCACGGGCTCTTATCGGACGAATCTTCGACTGCCCTTGAGCCGGCAAAACATCCCCATAGTCGTCCAGATTTCATTATCGGCAAGCGACGTGCCTGTCCTGAGATGATCTCAATAACTAGGTGCATAACATTGCAACGGTTTTTAAGGAATGATGGTAAGAAGCGCCCTTTTTGCCGGGAAGAAGCTACACTACTTCGTTTGCAATATGTAGATTGCGTAGCTCAGTTGGTAGAGCAACCGCCTTTTAAGCGGTAGGTCCTGGGTTCGAGCCCCAGCGCGATCATTAATTAATGCTGGTATTACACGTCAATTGGGCAGAAGGAGCGCTTCGAGTATGGGCGGAATCATCAACCACCTACGCAGCGCGATCATCAAATGTATTAGATAGCGCTAATAATTTAGCGCCTATTGAGAGGTTGACTAGTGATGAAAATTCTCCAGCTGTCGCTTTAGCGGAACCGTCAATTATTGCGCTACATGATTTTGCGCTAGCGCCAGATGAGCTATCTCAAGAATTAATTGATCGAGGTTTGGTGGATGCAGATTGCTTGGCGGAGGTGCGCAATATCAGCCTGAACCTGCCCTGTGATGATAATGGCCCGCGCCCTAGCGATAGGCTGATGAGCGCACTTGGGCCTGTGGAAATAGCCAATGATTTACGTCTTGGGAAAGTGCAGATACCAACGGTTGCCCTTTCCAACGATCATGCAATTGCATCAGCCTTGCGGCTGGAAGACGTTGGGCCAAGTGAAGGGCTGGAATTTGGGCGTTCACTTAGGTATTGGATTGTTGTTGCAAGGTTTGCCCTCGAACTGATCGTTGATCAAAGATTTATTCCAACTCTTGTTCAACCTAGAGATGGTGACTTGCAGGCTGCTTGGCATCCTTGGCTACACGATGAAGCTGCGCGGACTCGGGTAAGTGTGTTGCTCGCAGCTATGCCACCAATTGCCCGGGCCGTAGATGAATCTGAAGATAATCAGCCCTGGCGAGTCCTTAATGATGCCCTGCGCACGCTAACTGATAGTACAGTTCGCAAGGCTCTGATTGATGAAGACTACATAGATGCAACTCAAGGACGCGATGCAGCGCAAGATCCGCATGTTGCCTGGTGCAGGGGACTATTAGATCGATCAAATCTTGTAAATACAATTGGTGGATCGACCGCTCAAATTGTACGAACCGTTAGAAAATGGATTGATCAACTAGACGAATCAGGCCGTGGCCGCGATGGTTTTCACCTTTGCCTGGAATTGCAAGAACCAATAGAAGAGGATGTCAAGGAAGATGAAGTCTCTGGACTTGATTCGCGTTGGCGATTGAATTTACTCTTGCTAGCTGACGACGGTGAGTCTCAAGTAACTATCGAAGCAGCTCAAATTTGGGCGGGATCACCTTCTGCTCAAAGTATCGAAGGCCGACGCTTGGATAGACCACATGAATTCATGCTCGCTGAACTAGGTCGTGCTAGCAAAATTTATCCCAAGATAGAATCTGCACTTAAGGATCCCCAGCCTTCGGGTGTGGATCTGGATACCACAGAAGCTGTGCAATTTTTGCGCGAGTTTCGCCCAATTCTCGAAGATTCTGGTTTCAAAGTAATTGCGCCAAAATGGTGGGATCAACCATCAGGGCGGCTAGGTGTGCGTTTGCAAATTGATTCCGACCCACTTGCTGATGAATCATTCCGTGGATCGACCGGAACCATATCAAACTCTCCGCTTGGTCTGGACACGCTGGTAAATTATCGCTGGCAACTATCAGTTGGCGATCACGCCCTATCTCTGGATCATCTTCATCGCCTGACCCAGATGGCTTCGCCTTTGGTTCGAATTGGCAAACAATGGGTTGAAATCAGGCCGGAGGATCTGGAAAAAGCTAGAGAGTTGTTTTTGAAGGATGAAAGTGGTGAGGTAACGCTGGGGCGGGCCCTTCGATTTGCCCAGGGTCTTGATGAGGTCACACACGGGCTTCCCGTATTGGGCACACAAACATCCGGTTGGGTTTCGGAACTATTTGATCTAGATGGCCATGAATCAATGAAGCATCTGGAGCAACCCCAAGGATTTATTGGTGAACTAAGGCCATATCAAAAGACAGGTTTGAGTTGGCTTGTATTCCTTGAGCGTTATGGGCTAGGCGCTTGTCTAGCTGACGATATGGGTCTGGGTAAGACAATTCAGCTTATTGCGCTGTTAGTCCATGAACGATCTACTGGGCAGGGAAAGCCAGGCCCAACGCTCTTGGTAGTGCCAACTTCAGTAGTTGGCAACTGGGCGCGTGAGCTTGAGCGATTCTCGCCATCCTTGTCATTTTACATACATCACGGTCCGGAACGGCCGTTGGGTGATGAATTTCTCCATATCGTTTCTAATAAGGATGTCGTCATCACCACATACGCGTTGGTTCCGCGCGATCAGGAAACACTAAACAAACTGCATTGGCATCGAGTAGTTCTCGACGAAGCGCAGTATGTAAAGAACCCACCTACCAAACAAGCAACAGCAATTCGAGCGCTTTCTGCTTCAAGGCGTATTGCCATGACTGGTACCCCGGTTGAGAATCGCTTGACGGAGCTTTGGTCGATTATGCAGTTCTGCAACCCCGGTTATCTGGGTACAGCAGAAGATTTCAGAAGACGATTTGCCGTCCCTATAGAACGACACCGAGATAAAGCCAAAGCTGATGCGCTGCGCGATCTTGTTGGTCCGTTTGTGCTTAGGAGATTGAAATCTGATCCTAAAGTTATTGTTGATCTGCCGCCTTGTATTGAAACCAAGGAGTACGCAACACTCTCGGTGGAACAGACAAAGTTATATCAAGCTATCGTAGATAAGATGCTTAACGCAGTTGATGAAGCAGATGGCATAAGACGCAAGGGACTTATACTTGCGACTCTCACCAGACTTAAACAAATCTGTAATCATCCTGCCAACCTCTTGCGCGATGATAAAGCGCCGGAGATTATTGATGCCTCAACGGGTCAACTTATAGATATAGATTCCAGACCGCTATCCAGTCGTTCAGGCAAATGTACTCGTCTTATGAAAATGCTTGAAGAATTAATCGCAGTTGGTGATCGCGCACTACTGTTTACTCAATACAGGCGAATGGGAAATTTGCTTGAATCAATGATTCGACATGACCTTGACTGTGAAGTGATATACATGCATGGCGGAACTCCACAGAAAAAACGCCAAAAGCTTATCGATAAATTCCAATCGCCCGGCCTTGGAGCTGCGGTGTTTATCCTCTCACTTAAAGCTGGCGGAGTAGGACTTAACCTGACCGCAGCCAATCACGTTTTTCACTTTGATCGATGGTGGAATCCTGCGGTAGAAAAACAAGCGACCGATCGCGCATTTAGAATTGGTCAAACCCGTACCGTGCACGTACACAAATTTATCTGCATGGGTACTTTAGAAGAACAAATCGATCAAATGATCGAACAAAAGATGGAGCTTGCGGACAATATTCTTGGCTCGGGTGAGGGATGGATTACTGAACTATCAACTCAGCAATTGCGTGATGTACTGAAATTACGTGGCTCAGCCATGGAGGTACAGTAGTGGCATACGTACCCGGTGAAGCCCAAGCTGACAGACCGCTCATGCCCAAGCGCGTGCGCGGCGGGATGAAGATCCGTGGCAATGAGGGGCCTGTACCAAAGAGTTGGTTGACGACCAGCTGGGTAGAATTTATTGAAGAGCTTGTGTCAATTGAAGAATTGATCGAAGCCAAGGAATACGCACGAATTGGTCAGACTATTTCAGTTGACATTTTGCCGGGTCTTATTGAAGCGAAAATCCAAGGCCGATCCGCCAGGCCATATGTTACGCAATTGCATTTTCCGCAGCTAAGCGAGCAGCAATGGCAACAGGTAATTGATGCCATGGCTTTTGAAGCTGTATATGCAGCTAAATTGCTCGCGGATGAACTTCCACAGGGAACACAGGATCTTTTTGCAAAGCTTGGTTTACAATTGCTCCCGCCCGCGGATTTGATACGTGTTGTTTGTGATTGTTCAATTGATGGGCCATGCAAACACGCAGCAACTGCTGCATATTTGATTATGCAGCAACTTGATATTACGCCTCTACTAATTCTTACCCTTCGTGGCTTGGAAGCTGAGCATGTAGTCGAGCGCATAACTCAAGCGCGTGCCATTCACAGTCATGGCCAGGCCGCAGCGCATCCGGATCCCGTATTAGCAGACTTGCAAGAACCCGCACTTGCACTTGATCAATGTCTGGATGAATTCTGGCGTCCCGGCCCGGAGCTATCAGAACTAGAACACATGCCCCCACCCCAACATGCCCCTCATGCGCTACTAAGACGCCTAGGCCCATCACCACTAGGCGGAAAATTCCCACTTGTAGGACTTCTAGCAAGTATCTACGACACAGTTTCCCAAGCAGCAATCAAATTACGCGACCACGCAGAACGTATTGACCAAGAGGATTCTTGAGTAATCTTAAGACCCCGGTGTGTCAATTGGGGAACGTTAATGATGTTCGACGTAGTAACCTATGCGCCACAGTAATACGCCGTCATCGTCGTTATTTGCGGTCTTTCGTTTAAATTTTGTATTAACCCTAGTAGGAATAGTGGAAATCCCGTATCGTATCTATGCGATCAGGGACGCGGTATGCTGCGGCGATGTAGGCGTATCGAACCCGGGTATCGTAGAAAGTGTTGTATGCATGGCTGATATATTGAAACTTTGTGTAATTTGTGGAGAGGATTGCGCCGGGATGCCTCGTACTAAGGATGCGCAGGGGCAGTACTACCACAAAGAATGCTTTGAACGAGAGCTGGAAGCACGGAAGCGCCGACGGGCTGCAGTAAATCCCGAGCCGCCGCCGGTAGCAGGCTTTGATCCGGAGCCTATGAGCATGCTGGATGAAATCGTCGATGAAGCGGTGGGAGTCGCGGATGCGCAGCGAACTTGCACCTCGTGTGGAAACCCATTGGCGGATAGCGATGTAATTTGCATGAACTGCGGATTCAATACCCAGACTGGCCTCGCGATGAAGCTAGAAGTTAAGAAGGCAAAGAAAGACCGTAGTGCATCTTCACAAATGGCATTTTCGATGTTTTTATCACCTTCAATTGTGAGCGTGATAATAATGGGGATTGTATGTCTATTGTTCTTTGTTGCTAATGCAGGTGGTAATGATGACTTGATTTTACTAGTGAGACTTGTCGGAAGTCTAATCGCTCTTGTGATGGTAGTCTTTATAATAGTAGTTGCCTTCATGGAAGGTGTTGGTCAAGGTTTTCTTACCCTTTGTGTTCCGTTTTATATTTTCTACTTCCTGCTTGCAGTTACTGAAAATCAATGGGCCAAGTGGAGTTTTGTAGTCTACATTGTGATAATTGTGGTTGATATTGTAATGTTTGGATTTGGGGTGTAATGCCAGCAATACGATCATGTCAATCTCGTTGGTTCGGTCCCGTATCGATTTTCGTGGCGTGGCTTGCGTTGATTGTTACATTTATCCATCCGCCTCACGGAACTGGTGTGCAGATCTGCTACATGCAAGCAATGGCAGGTATGCCATGCCCAGGATGTGGGATAACACGATCAATGAGTAGCGCAGTTCATGGCATGTTCGCTGAGAGTTGGAGCTACCACCCGTTCGGTGTCCCGATCCTACTTCTATTTATTGCAACTGCAGGTCTAAGTATTTTGCCCCGCACACTCAGACAGCGCGTTGCTGCTAAAGTGTTTCATAACAGCAAAGCAACGAATATTGTATACATAGTGTTTGTCACGGCATTTGTAACCTTCGGCGTGGCGAGATCAGTCTTGTACCTCATTTATCCAATCGCATAAGTAGATCTACCACTGCGGCTCGGAGTTGTTCATCATCATCGACCGCTTCTGCTTCGGGTGTTTGTGTGACAATGATGTCTGGCACTGCCCCGTGATTTTCCATATTCGTTCCATCCATTAGATGCCAGCCGCGGAAGGGTAAACGTACGGTTGAGCCATCGATGAGTGCGAACCCTCCGGTGCTTATCACGCCGCCCCAGGTTTCCTGGCCCACGAGTGTGCCGCGCTTTAGAGCTTTAAATGCATGGGAAATGATTTCCGCATTGGAAAAACTCTTTTCATTGCAAAGCATATTGATCGGCTGAGAGTAGCGCCAAATGAACAAACGATCCTGCGGGTAGTGGCCGGTGTCAGTTGGATCGGCGCCGCGCGGAATTGTATAAGCGTGTGGCTGAACCATTATCGATGAAAGCAATCGATCAGTAGTCCATCCTCCACCATTATTTCGTACATCAATAACCAAACCCTCCCGTCCCTGAGCCGCAGCAAATAAATCGCGTTCGAAAATATCTAATGCAGCTTGTCCCATACTTTGAATATGTATATATCCAAGCCTGCCATCGGACATCTGAGAAACACTTTCAGCAGTTTCACTTCGCCAATCGTAATAAGCAAGTTGGCGCATGGCATTATAGCTAATGGGGGTGATAAGAAGATTTAATTCAACAATCTGTGCGTCTTCACCCTCATGTTGGATGGACCGTTTTACAGTTACTAGTGTTTCAGTGCCGGTTAGGCCTTTGAGCATCGAAGCAATGGTGTCAGTTTGGCCAATGGTTTTGCCATCGATGGCTGTGATTATGTCGCCGGTCTTAATTGCCATAGAACCTTTTGATGCGGGCGATTGTGGGATTACCTTGGTTACCTTAAAGCCATCATCAACTCGATGGTGAATTGTCCCCAATCGTCCGTTGGCTTTGCGGTTGGGTGAGGAATACGCACCTCTGCCGCGCACACCTAAGTGCGATCCGGTTAATTCACCCAGTAGTCGGTTAGCAACGTGATTAAATTCATCCGCGCTGCGCGTTCTCATCGCTAGTTGGTGATACTTGCTAGTGAGGGCTGTCCAATCGAGATCCTTCATAGTTGGGTGATAAAACAAAGTTCCAAGCCGCCTGGCCATTTCCAGGAATTTCTGGCTGGCTTGCTCTTGTAAATCGATGCGTATATCGTGCTTGATGTCGATGTATTTAAGATCGCCACCCGCGGGTTTGACGGTTGCTGCGCGCGAGCCGGTTACAATTACAAGTTTGTCGCCGCTTAGTGTTATGTGCTGCACATCAGCTGTGCTAGTTACTTTTTTACGGTCCTTGCCGTCCCATTTTACCGAATAAAGCGCTCGTTCGCCTGCTGTTCCGTTAAAAATATATCGATCACCAGCAGGTGTCATAGCCAGGCCAGTCTCGTTGCCGCTTAAAGTTGTGATTCTTCGCAGACGTAAATATGCGGTTTCAAGATCCCAGTTTAGATCATCTTTAACTTCTTCTTCAGCGTCATCATCTTCATCCTCTTCCTCGTCGTCCTCCTCCTCCTCAACTTTTGGTTTCAATGGTTTACGCTTCTTAGCCACTTTTGCAGCCTCTTTGTAATACTCATCGAGTTCCTTTGGCGTAAGTGATTCGAGGTCTGGATCGAGATAAACCATCCAAACATCAAACTCCTCGTTAACTCTTTCAGAAACAAAGCTAAGGATTTTTCCATCAGCGGACCATTGTGGTGACTCTTCATTGTCGGGATGGCGTGTGACGTTAAATGTCTCTGTTGAACCGTCGATAGCTGCGATAAAAATATCACTATTAAAATCCAGATCGCTTTGTGCGTAGGCTATAAACTTTGAATCCGGGCTCCATTGCCAATGAATCCAAAAATCCCAGCCTTCAGCTATTGTGTGTTCATCACCTGTTTCTAGATCATGAATTACTAAATCGCCTCGCGTTCGCTTCATCGCAAGCTTTGTGCCATCAGGTGATGGTGAAGGATAACGATCGTTGGATTCAGTTTGAATTACCGGGTTGATATCAAACGCTAAAGCATCATGCCAGCGTTTTGAATCAAGCTCCTTGGGCAAATCTTCTTCTTTATCTTCTTTCTCATCCTCTTTTTCATCCTTTTCATCATCATCATCGTCTTCCTCATTAGCTTCAGCAGCTAAGTTAGCCTTAGCTTCTTGTGCTTTGGGTTCTTCTATTGATTCGTCTTCATCAGCTTCTTCATCTTCATCATCTTCCTCTTCGGGTTCCTCTTCTTCAACAACATCCTTTGGCTTTGTTTGCTCATCGAAATCTTCCTTGACTTCACTACGAGTCAGCACAACAGTTGCAGCAAAGATTGAATCCGATCCATCTCGATCGCTAGAAAAGTAGAGTTTTACACCATCAGGTGACCACGCAATATCGCGGTCATTTGCGTGGGAGTTGGTAATTCTGCGCGTGGGAGATTTGTCTTCGATGTTGCGCACAAAGATTTCGCCATAGGCAACATAAGCCATGACCTTGCCATCCGGGCTAAGCTGGGCTTCGGAGACTTTCTTGTTTACTGCTAGAATTTGATAATTATCTGATTCATCTTCCGAAGCGTTGATGGTTAAAGCTTGGGGAGTTGCGTTGGAGTTTTTTATGTCAAGCGTATAAAGAGTGTCCCAGACCGCAATGATCGCAGTTGTTCCATCAGCGGAAACATCAAAGCCTTGTACATCATTATCCTTAAAAGATGTTAATCGAATTGGGCGAGGCTCATTATTACTTATCTCAATGCGATATAGGTTTACGCATTCAAGCTCACGGTCGGACATATATATAAGTCTGCGCGGTGTGGCAAAGCGCGCATATCCATCATTGCCGGGCCAGGAGGTGAGTTGTTTAAATGATTGGTTGCTTCGGTTATAAAGCCAAACATCTTGTGTTTCAGGGCCACGACCATGGCGGCGTGACCATCCATAGAAATATGCACCTCTTGAGAATGCTACAAAGTTTGAACCAGGTCCAATAACAGGATGTGAACCGAACGCATCATGTATGCGATTAAAATCTCCTCCATCAACTGAAACCATATAAGGTCTATGTTCACGGTAAATGTCGTATTCGTGTACGCCATGAAAAGTTAATACTTGATTGCCTTGTTCATCTTTCCCCCAACCTGTTAGATTGCAGGATCGATCTGAATAAGTTATTTGCTTTAAACCCGAACCATCCTCATTCATGATATAGATATTGCGAAACCCATCGCGCATCGAGTCAAATGCAATTTGTTTGCCATCGGGACTCCACGCAGAGTTGAATTCCTCAGCCAGATGGCTAGTTAGCCTGAGAGCTTGCCCACCTGTCGAGCTAACTTTCCAAAGATCACCGCGCCAGGAAAAGACTACTTGCGATCCATCAGGACTTATTGATGGAAATCGTGGGAAATCGACATTGCCGCGTTCTGGCTGATCCGCAGCTGCGCAATATCCTGCTATTAATGAGATGACAAGTGATATAAGGACAAGTACTGGTTTACTAATTCGATAATGGATCATTTCTCAATCCTAAATGGGGCAGCGTGTTTTGCTTATGTGCAAGGATATATTTTCGGACCAAACGAGCAGGTGCATCAGGATAGCTTTAGAACATAGAGACCGCACGTAATGTCTTGTAGAGTTTGCCTAATCGTTACAGAGTTCCGGTTATGCAGGCACAAGGTCTGAAAACAATTGCGATCGTGTGTGATAGGAGGTAACTTAAGAGTTGTAATGGCCGATAGTACAGCAGCACCCCGCTGGGGAAATAGGGAGGGCGTAGGCGATGGATAAGTCTAGAGAAACATCAGAGAAAATTCGTCCAATTCTTGAGGCGATGGAGCGCTCAATAGATTTAGCGCGTCGTAAGCGCTTGCACACAGCGCATCCAGCTTCTCCGACTCCTACATCAATTCCACCTACTAGGCCCTCTGCACCCATAAATGAGCAGCCAAGTGACGCCCAAGTGCCATATTACCGGCAGAAGGCCCGCCCCAAGAGGCCATCAGGTGTCCTGGGACGAGTTGATGACCCGAATTATCGGGCCCAGGCCAGCTAATTAGTCTAATCGTTATTACTTATCCGGTCGTTGCAAAGCAACGGCTTTGTTTGCTGCGCAGCATAATAACCAAGCTGGCCATTGATAACGGTCGATATTCTTAACTGGAGGCGCGTTCTCGGCCGCAAGGTATATACCTGCGGGATCGAGCAATTAGCAGGAGCGCCTCCGTTATGTGGAATCCATTTAAGCGCGAAACGGATCAAGAATCCATGGCTAATAGGGCCATCGATCAATCAATCGAAACCAAAGGCCAACAAAGAAGTAGCGCAATTGCTACGCTGGAAATGGTTGGTACTACGGTGGTGGCTACGCTTACAGTCATCGAACTAACCCAGGATGATGGCGTGGTTCAGCTTACGGAGCTGCTGGATGACCTGGCACAAACAGGGGCTAAGAACTTTGTGCTGGATGTTGGTAACGTCCAATATATGGATTCATCCTGCCTGGGATGTCTTGTGCAAGCTCTAAATCGCATGGCCTCTGCTGATGGCGGGCAGATTGCACTGGTTAATGCGGACCATAGTGTTCAATATCTCTTTCGCATGACTCAGCTTGATAGGGTATTTCGAATTTGCTCCGATGTGCTTACAGCACTTGAAACGATTGAACGAAACAATTAGCGAATTTGGAAATAAGAAAAACCCGTTTAGCCGGCGGGCTTGACCCGCTGCGTTATGGAAGATGGTACTAGTGAGAACTTAACCCGTTTAGCCGCGATCCGGAGGGGAGCGTTTTAGGAATAAGGTGTCAGGTGTCAGGAGTCGGGAGTCAGGGAAGAAAATAAGAAAACGTCAAAACGTCAAAACGTCGAAACGTCGAAACGTCGAAATATTTAGCCGCGGGGCTTGCCCCGCGATCTTTGATAGAAAATTAAAAGATAAGACCCTCACCCCAACCCTCTCCCAAGGGGAGAGGGAGTAAGAAAAGGGATTATCCTTTGGTGTGCTTAAGGCCGCGACGTTGATCTCGGAGGCGACGACTTTTACCAACGCGATCGCGCAGGAAATATAGCTTGGAACGCCGGGCATCGCCGCGCCTTACGATTTCTATTTTGGCTACGCGCGGTGAGTGCAAGGGAAATACTCGCTCGACACCTTCGTTGGCTACGATTCGCCTGACTGTGATCATGCGATTTACACCACGGCCCTTATCCGCAATCAGCACACCTTGGTAAACCTGAATGCGCTCTTTTTCCCCTTCAATGATGCGAACATGTATGTTGAGGGTATCTCCGACACTGAAATTTGGGACTTCACTCTCAGGCTTGAGTTGTGCGGAAACGAGTGATTCGACTGTTTGTTGAATGTTCATGGCTTTATCTATTTGGTAAGTGTTAAGGATCAGGGTTATTAGTCATTAAGTAAATCAGGTCTTATATCTAAGGTTCGCTTTCGCATTATATCCATACGCCACTGATCAACTGCTTGATGATCGCCACTTAATAAAACCTCAGGCACTTCCCGGTCATTCCAAACGCGTGGCCTGGTGTAATGTGGGCAATCGAGCAATCGTTCATTATTTTCTCCGCGGGCTGAAAAGGAGTCCTGGGCTGCTGAATCTTCGTGGCCTAGAACACCTTTGCCGAGCCTCACTACTGCATCAACTAAAATCATTGCTGGTAATTCGCCTCCGCTTAGAACGTAGTCTCCCACGCTGATCTGAAGCGGCTGAAGAGCTTCGATGACTCGTTCATCAATTCCTTCATAGTGTCCTGCAATTAGTAATAGTCTTTGACAGCCAGCGAGATTCTCAACTTTGCTTTGGGTTAAACGTTGGCCTTGGGGGGTTAGCAAAATTCGCTTTGCGGGTGTTGAGTCCATTTGCTCTACTGCGTTAACCGCATCAAACAAAGGTTGGCACATCATCACCATCCCAGGGCCACCACCAAACGGCCGATCATCAACCTTATGGTGTTTGTTATCTGCCCAATCGCGGATGTTGTGAACGTAGTAGCTAGCGAAACCTCCTTCTTGTGCTCTGCCGAGTATGCTTGTTGAAAGCACCGGCTCAAACATTTCTGGGAACAATGTAAGTATGTCGATTCGCATTGAATCAGCAATCTATGATAAATTAGTCTTGACATGATCCAGACCAACCCAGACCAAGCCAGACGCGACCAGCGGTCGCGGCTTTATAATTATTGTTATGCCTTCTGCAATTTCTTACCCGGCTTGGGATCGCAATCAACTCGTCTTAACAAGCTGGCTACGGTCTTGCTTGGCTGAGCGCCAACGCTTAACCAATAATCAACGCGCTCGATATTGACAGAGAGCTGCTTGTCGTCCTTAGCTAGTGGATCGTACCAACCTAGTTGTTCAATGACTCTGCCATCGCGTGGTGCGCGTCTATCCATTGCGTTAATGCGATAAAACGGACGATGCCGACGGCCCATCCGTTTCAGACGTAATACAACCATATTATTTGGCTCCTTGGAA
This sequence comes from Planctomycetota bacterium, assembly GCA_022574595.1. Classification (GTDB taxonomy): domain Bacteria; phylum Planctomycetota; class Phycisphaerae; order Phycisphaerales; family SM1A02; genus JACZRS01. The sequence continues at coordinate 22,342 of JACZRS010000019.1, forward strand.
AAGCGCTTGCTTGGTCACTGTCGATCCTGCTGGTTAAGGATCAAACGGCTGCGTAGCGAGGGGAGATCGGCCCGTATGCCGATTCCGTGACGCGGCGCTTCAGCTAGCGGATAAAGAACGAGCAAGGATAGCAGGCAAATGAGCCGGATCAATCTGCTACAGCATCTGCTCTGCGTAGAGCACCTCAAATATACTTGGATTGCCCAGGAATAAGCCTAGAACATCGATAATGAGCATCGCTCCTGCCCAAGCCGTACCAATAAGAATACCTCCAATTGGCGTTAGGAAGAAAATGGCTATGAATACCATCATTCCGAAAATCATTGCTTGGGGATTACTAAAGAACTCATCAGCTTTGCGTGAAAAACCTGCCAGGATTCTTGAGCCATCTAATGGTGGAATTGGTAGTAGATTAAGTGGCGCTAGGATGAAATTCAGTCCTACCCCGTGAAATAAGAAAACCGCTGCTGGCCGATATGCAACAGAATCTTCTGGACAAAGCCATAGCCAAAGTACTAACAAGATCGTGCAAACAAAACCGATCAGCAGATTCATTGCTGGGCCGGCTGCCGATACATAAATATCACCCTTACGCCCATCACGAAACCTGCTTGGATTAACGGGCATAGCGCCCCAGGCAATACCGCAAATAGCAAATATGAGAAGTGATTGTCCTCCCATGTGGACTATCGGGTTCATGGTTAATCGATTAAGAAGCTTAGGCGTATCATCGCCCTGCCACATCGCAACCCAGCCATGAGCAAGTTCGTGTAGTGTGATTGATAGCAATACCCAGAAGATCCAGCTAACTAGCTCGATGTACCGTTCATTTTGAACGAAATCGTGTACCCACCAAGTCATAAACCTTCCTTATGCGGCAATTGATTATCTCAGCTGCTTAGCGCTTGTATCAGATCTTAGCCGGTTTCTGAAAGATTGGCTTGGCAAGCGTTAATTCTCTGGCGAAAGTTTATGTAATTCGCCTGCACGATACACGCTGATACTTGTTGCTCGGTCATACGATCGCATTGCTTCTCTAACGGCTTGAAGGTTTCGGATCTTCACATCGTCAAATTTGACAATTACATCACCAGCGCGAAGTCCTGCATCATGGGCTCTTCTGCCTGCATGCACAGCAGCTACGTATACACCATCTTTACCTGGAAACCTGATTACTTCTGTGAGATCATCTGATAGTTCCTCAACAGTGAGGCCGAAATTTCTAAAGTTTATAAATTTAGACCCTAGATAGCGATCACTATCCAATTCCTCAATAGAAGGTCGAGTTCCCAATTCCAAAAGAACGCTGCGTTTTTTCCCAGAGCGAAAAACAGTCAATGCCAAGTTAGTCCCTGGAAAAGATCGCGCAATGACATTGCGGAATTCTGCGCTTTTTTGCATATATCTTCCATCAAGTGCAATAACAATATCGCCACGGCGAAGTCCAGCTGCATCAGCTGGGCCTTGTTCTACTACACTACTAACTATAATGCCGCTACTTCCCGTATATCCAAAAGCAGATGCTGAGTCAGTTGTGATTGGGCGAAACCTGATACCAATCCACCCTCGAACAACGTGGCCGGTGCGAAGTACACTTGTTACCACACTATTTACCATGTTTGAAGGTATGGCAAATGCTATTCCCTGATTGCTACCATTTCTTGTGACAATAGCGTTATTAATTCCAAGGACTTCGCCGCGCAGGTTTACTAGTGGCCCTCCACTATTACCGGGGTTTACCGCTGCATCTGTTTGGATGAAATTGCTATAGGCAGCCAGACCCATACTTCGCCGGCCTTTGGCGCTGATGATTCCTGACGATACTGAATGATCCAGTCCAAATGGATTACCTATTGCAAGCACCCATTGCCCAACCTGAGCTGCATCGGAATCCGCAAATCTAGCTGCAATAAGGTCATCTGCTTCGATTTTTAATACCGCCAAATCGGTTTGTGAATCGCCATCAACAAGAACCGCTTTGTATTCTTTTCCATTATTAAGAGTTACGCGAATCTCTACAGCATCAGCTACTACATGATTATTGGTAACGATGTATCCATCACTGCGAACAATTACACCGCTTCCTTGGCCCCCCGGTACTCGCCTTCGAGGGCGTTCTTGCTCTTGCTCTGCATCATCAGGTTCTTGAGCTTCATCCTGTTCAATCTCATCACCTTCGTTTGTTTCTTCATCACCATCGTCTTGGCTGGGTGGCCCAAAGCGATCCAACCAATCGCGTAGGTCTTCAGGCATCTCACCGCGATCATTTCGCCTTGTTCTTCTTGTTGTTACTTCTTCAATTGTGGTGATATTTACAACTGAAGGTGTGATTCTTCTTATCGCCAATTGGAATGCTAAGGAGATTTCCTCGGCGCGCCTGATGGCATTTTCTTCAGCCTGAGTAGCTTTAATATCTTGAGCTATTGCGCTAGTAGTACCAAGTTGGCCTGTAATAATCCATCCACTTATTATTATCGCGAGCAATGAAATTGTGACTTTGAAGTATTGATTTTGCGGCTGATACATGCTCTAGGATTCCTTATATAGTCTCTAAAAGTAACTGATCCGACGCGCAGAAGCTATACTACTTAACCTCATTTCACAGCCATGTATTTCCTAAGAATCGGCGCATGTTGGTCCCTATCTTTACGGCTATACATAAAGTGGTTCATCAAAGCCTTATTAGGCAGCGCCAGCCTTATTTTTCAGATCTTCCGCTATCCCCAATTCAACCAGCCGCGCCAAGGGGCTGTGAGGCTTGGTTGCCTCTTCTGCCAGCTTGGCTTTAGCAGCAGGATTAGTGTATCGGCTAAAGAGCATGGCTTTGATGGTGCCAAACATTCCGCCAACGGATGAGAAGGTGTGATCGACTGCGGTCGGTTCGAGACCACAATGCACCATGCAATCCTGGCATTTGGGATTGCTCGATGCTTGGCCATAGTTATCCCAATCAGTTTCGTTTAATAATTCATCAAAGGTGTCGTAGTAACCTTCTTGAAGCAGGTAGCAAGGTTTTTGCCAACCAAACATGTTGTAAGTGGGGTTACCCCAAGGCGTACATACGTAATGACGCTTACCCATTAGATATTCAAGAAACAGAGGCGATTGGTTGAATTTCCAAGTCTTTTTGCGATTACCCAGGATCATTGTAAAAAGATCATTGGTTTCTTTGTGCTTTAGAAAGCTTTGTTGATCGGGCGCTTTATCGTATGCGTAACCCGGACTTACCATCATTCCCTCTACGCCAAGCTTCATCATCTCGTCGAAGAAACGTCGCACGGAATTTGGATCTGTACCCTCAAACAATGTTGTATTTGTGGTTACGCGGAATCCTTGTTTAACAGCTTGGGCAATCGCAATAGAAGCAGTGTCGTAAATACCCTCGCGGCAAACAGCAAAATCATGATGATCGCGCTGCCCATCCATGTGAATGGAAAACGTCAAAAACCTGCTCGGCTTAAACCAGCCAGCGTCTAGCTTCTCTTTCAACAGGATCGCGTTAGTGCAGAGGTAGATATATTTACGTCGTTTGATGAGTTCTTCGACTAGCTCTTTTATGTGCGGGTACATCAACGGTTCGCCACCGGGGATGGATACCATTGGTGCGCCACATTCATCAACCGCTTTGAGGCAGTCTTCGAGCGATAGATCTTGCTTGAGGATATGGGCGGGATATTGGATTTTCCCGCAGCCGGCACAGGCTAGATTGCAGCGAAATAGCGGTTCCAGCATAAGAACCAGGGGATATCGCTTCCGACGTAATAACTTTTGCTTGATTACGTAGGAGGCAACGGTCCACATTTGAGCAACTGGTACACCCATGAGCCAAGACAATAGCCGATTTATCTGATCCGGTCGCCTCAGCTGAGGGTTGATTTGTGAAGGTCCGATATAAAAAAAGATAGGACAAATACCAGAGAATCTACGATCCCTGGATTGATTTGCCTCGTAATACGGTCAAGGTGATTACTGCAGCTATTCAATTTGGGGGTTCCGGGGGCATCGGTGGAGTGTTAGGCCAGCACTTGGGTAACAGGTCTGCCTCAATTGTTGGGCGTATTATGCCCTTGCACTTTACTGCTACCAGGGGAGCCAAAGGCGTGATCAAGCCTTCCGATGAAGCGTTAGTCGAAGCCTATATCAAGGGCGATCGATCTGCGCTCGAGGAATTGATCAATAGGTACAAGAACGAGCTACTTGGCTTTTTGTCGCGCTACCTCGGATCCCAAGCAGCGGGTGAGGACGTTTTCCAAGAGACATTTTTACAGTTTCATCTTTCAGCTGAGACCTTTGATCTCACGCGCCGATTCAAGCCTTGGCTTTTTACGATTGCTGCTAATAAGGCCCGAGACTACCACCGCAAACATTCCAAGCGCTCAATGATTTCACTTTCAGCTTGGATTAACCGTGCGGATGAAGGTTTAGCTTTCATTGACCTTTTAGAAGCGGACTTACCTTCCCCGGAGTCACCGGTTCTTGATGCTGAGCGCAGCAAATTGGTTAGGAAAGTTGTTGATTCATTGCCAGTCCATTTACGTGAGATATTACTGCTGAGCTATTTTCAGCGCATGAGCTACAACCAGATTGCAGGCTCATTGCAGATCCCCTTGGGAACTGTGAAAAGTCGTTTGCATACAGCAGTTGCAGCATTTGCCACGGCTTGGAAAGCAGGGAAAGTTCAGCAGGAGCGAAAATCATGACCAACGAGATAAACCAACCATTTAAGTTAAACCCAGACGATCAGCAATTGCTGGATGCTCTTGTTGAAAGTGGATTTGATCCGCAAGTTCTGGAATCACTTTCTGCTGAGGATCGCTGCCGCGTGGGCGCAATTCTTAATCTCTTTGAACTTTTAGAAGATTATCCGGTTGAGGATGCAGATGATTCTCTTGTTCATGCAACCTTAGCGCGAATAGATCAATACGAATCGCGCGCAGCTGCTAAAGCATCTGAAGAAGTTGCATTACAATCTGCAAGTCGCAGGGGTTTCAGACTGCCCGATCTGATTTCCGTTGCGGCGGTATTTCTGATTGGAGCAAGTATATTTTGGCCCATGCTTTCAACTATGAAGCAAAGGCGTATTGATGACAGCTGTGCTAACAACCTAAGGCAGATGGGATACGCATTCGCCCAATACGCCAATGACTACAACGGCTCAATCCCAGTAGCGCGGACAGGACTTTTTAGCCAATGGACTCAATCTTTTACCAACGCAGTTAACCTCGGGCCACTGGTTGCTGGCAAATACTGCGAGCGTGATCATCTAGAATGTGCCGGCCACGAAGGGCTAGTCGGAGCCAGCTACGGGTATCAGTGGCAAATTCCTGATAGTGATCTGACCTGGGGAGTAAATAGCATTACCGTCATTTTAGGTGATCGAAATCCACTGATCGATGCAATTTACCAGGCTAAATTGCAAACGCCAATCCTAAGCAATTCGCTAAATCATGGTGGTCGTGGTCAAAATGTCTTGCGTACTGATGGACAGTGGATGTGGCTTGAGAACCCAATGGTGGGGGCTGATGACAATATTTGGTTGCCAAAGGGTGTGTCAGCCCTGCATGATGGTGAATTGCAGACTGATGGACAGGATATATTTCTCGCTCAGTAATTCGTCCTGATCACAATACATTACATATTGACATAGCCCTGTTGGTTGCTAGGCTTCCCTCCCCGTTTAATAGTGAACGGTTTTGGTCCTGGTGGGACAGTAGAAATGCCTAAGAACAAACCTCACAAAGGCCTGCTTAAGCGGGTTCGGATTACCAAGAGTGGCAAGATCAAGATGCATCGCGCATTTGGTCGTCACCTGCGTAGTCATAAATCAGGGCAACTTATGCGTAGCTATCGTAAAGCAACTTTCGCACATCCATCGGATGTTGGAAGGCTTAGCGCTCTACTAGGATTAAAAACACGCTTAATAAAAAAAGCCAAACCAGCGGCTGAGGCTGCTGAAGCTAGTGAAGATAAACCAGCGAAGAAGTAAATTCTTCTTGGATAGATAAACAGAACTTGCTGAACGGGTTCAAGAGTCGAGAAAAATCGACCTCCGTCTCGGCGCAACCGGAGTTGACTCATGACCCGCGTTAGAAAAGGTGCTGCTAGAAACAGGTCCCGGCGTAGATTGCTGCGTAAAGCTCGTGGATATCAAGGCACTAGAAGTCGTCATCGCCAACAAGCAAAGATCACACTTACTCGAGCTGGGCAATTTGCCTATCGTGATAGACGCGCCCGCCGCAGGGATTTCCGTCGCTTATGGATCACACGTATAACTGCTGCGTGTCGAATGAGAGGAACTCGATACAGCCGCTTTATCTATGGACTGCAGCGGGGTGGTATTTTACTTAACCGTAAAATGCTTAGCCAACTTGCGATTGAAGATCCTAAAGCTTTCGATCAACTTGTAGAGATTGCGCAAAAAGCTGAAGCTGCAGCAGCAAAAGCATAATGCACTCAAAGTAGAGTTATACAATTCAGTTCAAGCTGTATAAAGTAGTGCGCCATGGTTTTCGTTAACGAGAATTACCTCAAGCTAAAAGGCGGCTATCTCTTTCCCGAGATAGGCAGACGCGTTGAGGCATTTAAACAAGCGAATCCCCAGCTTGTCGATCGAATTATCCCTTGTGGTATAGGTGATGTAACCGAGCCGCTTCCGCCTGCGGTTATTAAAGCTATGCACGATGCGGTGGATGAACTTGCCAAACGTGATACTTTCCGAGGCTATGGCCCGGGTAGTGGCTATGACTTTCTCAAAAAGGCCATAGTCGAAAACGATTTTTCCGCTCGAAATATAGTTATCGAGCTAGATGAGATATTTATCTCCGATGGCTCAAAGTGCGATTGCGGTGCGATCTTAGATATCTTCGGCAAAGATAATCGCTTGGCAATCACTAACCCGGTCTATCCGGTTTATGTTGATACCAATGTAATGGCTGGCAATACCGGCCTTGGCAATGATGATGGTTCCTATGAGGGAATCGAATATCTACCCTGCACTGCGGAAAACGATTTCGTGCCCGCAATACCAACTAAACCCGTCGAGCTTATTTATCTTTGCTACCCCAACAATCCAACAGGCACAATGATCAATCATGATCAACTTCGCGCATGGGTTGATTACGCATTAGCTAACGATGCGATTATTCTTTATGACGTTGCCTACGAAGCTTATGTCAGTGATGAGACTTTGCCTCGATCCATTTATGAAATAGAGGGCGCGAAAAAATGTGCAATCGAATTTCACAGCTTCTCCAAGAACGCTGGATTCACCGGCGTGCGCTGCGGCTACACCGTTTGCCCAAAGGATGTACATGCTGTTACTAAAGGTGGAGAGCGCATTAAGCTGCACAGCCTGTGGACCAGAAGATGGAACACAAAATCCAACGGTGTGAGCTATCCAGTACAACGAGGCGCAGAAGCTATTTACTCTACTGAAGGTAAGAAGCAGGTTCGCATACTCGTTGATTACTACATGGCCAACGCAGCACTACTACGCAAAGGCTGCGAAGAGTCCGGCATGAAAGTCTACGGAGGAATACATTCGCCTTACGTCTGGGTAGTTTGTCCTAGTGGGACGGATAGCTGGGGCGTCTTTGATAAATTGCTAACCCAATTGCAAATCGTTACAACCCCAGGCGCAGGCTTTGGAAGCTGCGGCGAAGGGTATTTTAGAATCTCCGCCTTTAATTCATTAGAGAATATTAAGGAAGCAGTAAACAGATTAAGTGGCCCGGTTTTTTCCAAATAAACCGGCTAATTCTTATCAGAAGTAAACAAATAGAGCTTGCCTTGGCAGGTGAGCAGGGGTTACACTTGACATTGAAATGATTAACATACTAGCACTTATTCTGACAATCCCATTCTCTGTTGAAGGTGTTGGTTCAGTCTCAGGCACAATCTCATCAGGCGCTTCACCTATCTCCGATGCAAGGGTGACGCTGTTCACGAAATCGCTCACTGTGTTTCTTGAAACGCGTTCTGATAATAACGGAGAATACTTTTTTGATCCGCAGTCCAAGGGGCAGCACTTGCTTGGCGTAGCGGCTGTAGGATATGACTATGAGCAAGTTATGGCTGATGTAAGCGCGACACCTCTTGATGTCGACTTCCAACTGGAAGCTGAATCTCATCAGGGTTCGTGGGATATCATAGGTAATACCTTGCCCGAACTGTTTGACTCAACTGACATCGCTTTCCTGCTTGAGGATGGCACGGTTTTCTATTGTCACGATACCGTCGATCCCATCCGTTTTGATCCGGTAACTGGTGAGAAAACGTTTCCAGCTGGCGCAGCTGTGGAACAGGGATGTATGAACGGAACACTGCTGGCAAGTGGCGAGTTGATGATGGTGGGCGGACAGACGCCATCTGATCCGGGGTCGTTCACCAACGCTATCCCCTGGGTCAAAGCTTACAACCCAATCACCGATTCATGGCGATGGATGGAATTCCTTCAACACAAACCCGGTCGATGGTATCCCGGTTTGACGCGGTTGGCGGATGGTTCGGTTCTGGTGATGGGCGGCGGACAGGCTCCTGACGCATCGCGGACAGATACAGCAGAACGCTTCGTTCTTGAAACCGAAACATGGGAGTACACCGGGTCGATGGTGGACCCCGTCGAATTTCCCCCCTCGGCCCTACTTTATACCGGCGATGTTCTTGCGACTTGGTCGCAGCCGCAGCTATATGATGTGATAACGGGAATCTGGAGTGTGACGGGCAACTTTACTCAACCTAACCGCGGATGGCCGGGCCATAGCGATCACTCCATCGTCGTGTTAGGTGATGGCGATGTTCTTGCTGTGGGCATTCGTGGTGCAAGTCTCGGCTACAACGTAATGGTCGAGCGCTATGATCCAGATACTGCAACTTGGAGTGCGGGTTCGAGTCCCGACCTTGTGCGTAATCAGTGCGAAGTGGTGCAGCTACCTGATGGACGAATACTTGTCGCTGGTGGTGAGACGGAAGAACCGAATCCACCCGTTGATGACATACTCGGCATAGTTCGCTGGTGTGATTTATACAGCCCAGACAGCGACAGTTGGCATCGTGTGGACAGTATGATTTGGCATCGTGAATATCATGCGGTCACTCTCCTCATCCCCGATGGACGAGTAATTACAACCGGCGGCACGTATATCAAATTCCAGGTTGGTCCTTCAAGTGCAGATATAGAAGCGTTCTCACCGCCATATCTTTTCCGTGGAGTAAGGCCGGAGATTACTTCGATCTCTACTACTACCCCTCAGCGAGGCGAGACCATCTCACTGAATATCGCGCCCACAACACAGCTAACCAGTGTTGTACTCATGGGATCAGACACTACAACACATTGGGTTTCAGCAGGTATCCCGCGTCGCCTTGTGCTTCCCATAACTCAAAAAGGGTCCACAGCGACAGCAACACTGCCGTGCGATCCAAACGTTATTCCACTAGGCCGATATATGGTCTTCGCTATGGCAGATGACATTCCTTCGATAGCGCGGATAGTGGAGGTTGTCCAAGGCAATGCAGCCGATCTCAATGGCGATGGTGTTGTTGATACTCTCGATCTCCTGTTATTGTTCGCCCAATGGGGGACTTGTGACAATCCTCCGCCCGCAGGTTGCCCAGCTGATATCAACTGCGACGGTATGGTCAATGTGCAAGACCTCCTCGCACTTTTCGCAAACTGGGGATAGGAGTCTCCGGGTGAAATGTAGTACTGAAACAAATATCTGTATCGAAGATGTTTTCCAAGCAGCAAAGACTATTGAGCCATACGCTCATCGCACGCCGGTTGCTACTTGCAAGTCTTTGGATGATCTTGCCGGCTGTGAGGTTTTCTTAAAATGTGAAAACTTGCAGAAGGTCGGGGCATTTAAGTTTCGTGGTGCGTGCAATGCGGTTATGAATCTTTCTGAAGAGCAGGCAAGCCGCGGTGTAGTGACGCATAGCTCAGGCAATCACGCGCAGGCGCTTGCGCTTGCTGCTAAGCTTCGTGGTATTAAAGCTGATATTGTTATGCCAAGCAATTCCAGCGAGGTTAAGCGCGCAGCTGTCAAAGGCTATGGCGGAATTGTTCACATTTGCCAAGCTAACGAAAAAGCCCGAGAAGAATTAGCAGCTGAGCTTGTAGAAAAAACCGGTGGCGTTCTAATCAACCCCTTTGATAATCCGTTCGTAGTTTCAGGTCAAGGCACCGCAGCACTCGAACTGCTCAGCGATTTTAACGATCTCGATGCAATAATCACGCCAGTAGGTGGCGGGGGTCTCTTATCCGGCACTTGTATAGCAGCTAAAGGATTAAAGCCTGATATAAGAGTCTTTGGAGCTGAACCAACCGGCGCCGATGATGCAGCTCGGTCACTAGAGGCAGGCGAGCTTATCCCCCAAACCGGGCCAAACACAATTTGTGATGGCCTGCTAACAAGTCTTGGCAAACTAACCTGGCCCATAATCCGCGACAATGTGGAGTCGATATTTACAGTAACGGACGAAAAAACAATCGAGGCAATGCGATTTTTCATGCAGCGAACCAAGATGTTAATAGAACCAAGTGCCGCAACAGTAATCGCAGCAATCCTATCCGACCAATTCAAACAACTAAAAGGCATAAAAAAAATCGCAGCAATAATCACCGGCGGCAACGTAGACCTAGATAACCTACCATGGTAAGTAGGGTCCGCTGTGCGGACCATTCTTACTTAACACCAGTGGCACGGGCGTCTCGCCCGTGCATATTCTTAATTCAAGAGCAAGTTTCCAAAGACAGGCCCACAAGGGCGAGACGCCCGTGCCACTGAAGAATTAATTATTCGCCGCCACTGGCTCCAGCTATCCGGCTTTGCGAAACAAGTGCTCTTAGATATCGAAAGTAAAACACGGGTTTCCGCTCCGCGTGAACCCGTGGCACCAACCGAATCGGCGCAATAATCTCCGGCGGAAATGTCGATCTAGATAAACTGCCTTTGCGATATAGACTTGCTACTTCGGTACATCTTCCCAGCCACAGAAGCCTCCACAGTTGCCCCCGGCGATATACTCGTTTTTCTCTATGGTCCCATCGCTCCACATACGGTAGAGAGTATGCTGGCCGAAAGTTCCCGCAGTCGCAACGCTCATGGCCCTCGGAATTGCCTGGATATGCGTCTGGGCTTTGGCGCGGTGTGCAAAGATGTCTAATCCAACCAGTACTGCCACTGCGGTAAGTAGGATGGCGATTGTTTTCTGACCTCGACTCATGATTGATCTCCTGTGATGTGATTCAAGAGGATACATCGACCGAGCCGGGGTTTGAGCATTAAGCGAAGAAAAGGGACAGGAGTCTTTATTAAAGACTTCCGTCCCACCTTTAATTCCCATTAATTTTTTTCCGTTTTGAATATAGTTTAAGTGCTCGTTATGAAAATGGGTATAGATGTATTTTCTCTAATATTGGTCCGATGAATTTATGATAAACAACTATAATTATAACGATTTCGGTGCTAGCTAGACAAGTCGCAGTGAATAGCGCGAATCGCTCCAACGGTGAGGATTGTGGTGTCGAAATTGAATTTCTAAGTTCAGAGGACTCCATCAAGGCACCGAAACAACATGCAAATGCCATTAATAGCAAAAATAAATAAATGAACCCGCCAATAGTACCCAATATAAAAAAAAGCGGCCACTTAATTATGGCGGGCCAATCATTCATAAAGGTAAAAAGCATGTCACCAATCAGTTGAACTAGTCCAGCCAGAGCAATAAGCACATATACGTAGATTGGACTTAAAACAACCATAACGATAAAGCTCTTGATGGCTTTCTTTTGTTTTGTGTGACCATCATAGAGCATACTTTCACCGGCCTTTTACTATTTGTTGCTTTCGACCCATACCACTACTGGGATTATACCTGATTAAGTGTTAGGATTGCTTTGTAGACCGTCCTCATTTCAAACATGGAGAGCCAGAGAATGACTATATCTAGCATTAACTTTACCACAACTAGAGTCACAGTCTATGATTCAGGGAAGCCGCTTGGAACAGCAACAGGCTTTTTCTTTAGACGGCAGGATGGGTGCGAGTTTCTTGTTACAAATCGTCACGTCGTGATCGACGAAGAACGTTCATTCAAGCCTGATACTATGCAGCTCAGGCTTCATCAGAACCGGGAATTCTTGGACCAGAACACGACTTTGACTCTTAGTCTCTACAATGATTCTGGTAGATCACTGTGGCTTGAGCATTCTGCATACGCAATGACAAAATGTGATGTGATAGCAATACCCATGAGCCCGGAGGTACTCACTGGCAATAACTACGAGCTATTCAAGAAATCGTCGGTTACAGCTTATACAACCGAACTTACCGATATCCCTGAGGTGAATCCATTTGGTGATGTCGTTGTTCTGGGATATCCACAAGGCTTTTATGACGACCACAACAATTTGCCTGTCTACCGGAAAGCCATGATTGCTTCGCAGTTTGGGGTGCCTTTCCAAAATAATCCTTATTTCCTTGTTGACGCCAACCTCCACCAGGGAATGAGTGGGAGCCCCGTCGTTAATTCGCACCACACTCTTTTTAGTGAGTCTGCAGCGGTAGAGGGGTACAAACTATTTGGCATACACTCAGCACAACACATGATGAACGGTGAACCGTTAGGGTTGAATGTCGTTTGGTATTCATCTCTTATCGTAGATATCGTTCAGGGTGATTGAATGCGCTGGCAATCGAGTCGGAATAGGCGTCCTACTAAATTTGGGGAAGAAAAGGGGAGCGGCTACTTTATTAGATAGAATAGCTGTATCACTTTGTATTGTCCCGAAGACTAAATTCTTCAGTGGCATGGGCGTCTCGCCCGTGCGGGCATTCTTATTGAATACTTATTCCCGAATCAAGATTATGTACGGGCGAGACGCCCGTACCACTGGAGGAAAAAGATATTGCAAAGAGTGTTGGGTGCCACCGACAGCGAGTCTTCGAGTCGTCGGTGTGGTTGGGGGTTTGTCGCGCAATCTGCACGCACGATTCGCTCGCCTCTCGGCTCACTCACTGTGCGTGGCACCCCTCATTAATTACTATTAATTATGCAGCAGTCGATCGGTTGGGGCGGGGTAGGACGCCGTGGGATCTTAGGTAGATCTTTGCTTTGCCGGGTGCGGCTTTTATTTTGCTGCCTACAAATAATGCTGGTTTCTTGGCTTTTTTGAAAGAGCTACCGAGTAGGGATTTAGTTGTAGAAATCCATTGCTTTAATAATGATGGACTCGATGTTTCCTTGGCAGCTTCCGAAGGATCGGTGGAATCCAGGGATTCCGGGGGATCGATTTCTTCTAACTTAGATGAGTTTGATATATCGTTAGCTACAAGAAAGTCTGGCTTGAAGGTTTCTTCAAGCGAGTCTATTTCCTGCTCATCAATAGACATCGCATCAGCAGCAGAATTAAAGTAGCCTGTCCCCTTTGTTTTCCAATTACATGCTGCTCTATATGAAGTGCAACCGAGCATTAGAGTTGTCATTGCGGTTTGCGCTATTGTCTCAATGTTAAAACCTATGCCGGCTAGTCTTAAGAGGCTTAGTGTGCAGATCGCAGCCCAGCCAACTAAAACAGCATGGCCGATTCTTCGCTGCTTGTTTGTAACTCGCCAGGGGATGATGGTTAGTGCTGCGGCTGCGCCTATTACCAATGCCTGGATTGATGCCCAGACTGTGCCTAGGAAGCCGGTATAGCTGAGGCCGATGGATCTAAATATGTCATCGTTGGCTGTGGTTTGGTAAAGGCTGACTGTGCCGGCAGCACCGCCCCAGCTCATGCTCGCAGCACCTACAAGGCTGATCAATGAATAGGCGACAAAAACCCACGCCCCGCCTATGGCATATTTGTGGTAGGGCTTTATTCGTTGTACTAATCGATTAAGCATGGCAGAGACTCCAAAGGGAAGGGGGCGGAAAGGGGGAGGGGTTCTGTCAGCTTGTTTGGAAGTTGAGGTGGCGGGTTTCAGGTGGTGTGGGTTAGGGCTGGAATTGTGCAGTTATTGGTGGTAGGAACCCCACCCATTGCTATGGGTGGGCGTCGGGGGGAGGGTGGGCGTCGGGGGGAGGGTTTAAATGTGTGGTGTTAGGTAGGGGCCTTTTCTCGTTCTGAGCGACGGCGTTTTAGTTCTGCATCAATAAAACCCTCCAGTCGGCCATCCATTACTGCTTGGACATTGCCATCTTCAAAGTTTGTGCGGTGATCTTTCACACGATTATCGTAGAAAACATAGCTGCGAATTTGTGTGCCCCAGTCGCGGCCGACCTTTCCGCCTGTTACTTCGGTCAAATCAGATTCGCGTTTTTCTTCTTCGAGCTGTTCGAGCTTGGCTTTTAGAACATTCATCGCTTGTCGCCGGTTTTGGATTTGTTCACGATGAGTTGAAGCAACGACCATAATTCCGGTAGGCTTATGAACCAGCCTCACCGCTGATGCGACTTTGTTTACATTCTGCCCGCCGGGCCCGGATGAGCGCGCAAAGGTTGTAATTTCCAGATCGTTATCATCAATTTCCACGTTTGTGTCTTCAAACTCTGGAATAACATCAACGGTTGCGAAACTCGTTTGTCGTTTACCTTGAGCGTTGAATGGGCTTACGCGCGCAAGTCGGTGTGTGCCTCGTTCGCAAGACATATACCCATAAGCGAACGGCCCCTTGACATGATATTCAACTTCGCTAATCCCTGCTTCTGAGCCATGTACACGATTGATCTCTTGAACCTTAAAGCGCGCAGTTTCCCAATAGTACAGATACATGCGTTCGAGAATGGACGCCCAATCGTCCGCTTCGTTTCCGCCACCACCTGATTGAATATGCACAAAGCATGCGCGGTGATCGTGTTTGCCGGACAGTAGCGACTGCGTTTCCACCTTGTCCATTTGGCTGGTTAGGGCAAATAGCTGCTCATCAACTTCAATAAGCAATTCCTGATCGTCTGCTTCCGTTGCTAGTTCATATCCAACCTGAGCATCTTCAAACGCAGTCAAGACGTCCTCTAAAGGTTCGGTTTGTGCTTTATAGAGCTGATACTCATTTATGACTTTCTGTGCAGCTGTTTGGTCGTTCCAAAAATCAGCAGCCCCCATCTGCTCTTGAAGCTCGTTACGTTTTGCTATTTTGGAATCGTAGTCAAAGAGAGTCGCGGATAATTGTGATCCGCGCCTCGAGGCCGTCCAGGATAGGTTGGTGGGCGTCGTAGTGCATGGTTTCTATAACTCTCTGCTTTTTTAAGAAGGCTAGGTTCTGTTTAGCTACGGTTGCATTCAAACTGCTCTAAAGCGGCATTGTATCCCCCATTTTCCCACATGCACCCTCCTGGGCTGTGCATCCTTGCATTACTTGGCATTATCCACCATATTGGGTGTTGAGATTTTAGCTAATGCCTGATCGGCTGTGCTGATTGGCCCTTCAGTCTAATCGTCAAAGAGGTTCGATATGTCAAATAAATCTAAGTGTACCTGGCTTTTTACGTTGCTCATTACCTGCTCAGCTGCTCTTGGCCAGGGCGATCCTGACACCATCGACAAAATTATCGATGAAGGAAAAAACAACTCCAAGGTATGGGATCACCTTACGTATCTTTCAGAGGAAATCGGCGTAAGGCTTACCGGATCGACTAGGAAGATGCAGGCAAACACCTGGATGCGCGACATGTTCCGAGATTTTGGCCTAAGCAATGTACATCTAGATAAATGGGGTGAGATTGCGGTGCGATTCGATCGTGGGCCAAGCTACGCCAAGATGGTTTCGCCAACTACGCGCGATTTTGAATTTACTACGCGAGCCTGGGGTGCAGGTACGGATGGCCCCGTGCGCGGCAAAGTAATTAAGCAACCAGTATCACTTGGCGATATTGAGGCAATGCAAGGTGAATTAGAAGGTGCGTGGGTTTTAACCAAGCAGCCTGCTCGTAGAAGACGACGGCGTGGTGGTGGGGGTGGTGGAGGCGCTGAGGGCCGAGGCGATCGTGAAGCTGCCCGTGAACAGCGCCAGCAAATTACACAAGCTTTAAAAGATGCAGGAATTGCTGGCCGCATCTTTGGTGCACGATCTGACCTTGTTATAACCTCAAGTGTTCGCGGTTGGCGAGATCTTGATTACAACGATCTTCCCAGTGATGTCGAAATCATCATCAGTCGCATTGATTATGATACGATGAATAGTCGCATTGCAGATGGTGAAGAAGTTGAATTTGAAGCTGATTTACAGAACAATTTTGCACAAGGGCCGTTCCCGGTTTTTAATACTATTGCGGAAATACCCGGCACGGAATGGCCCGAACAGGTTGTAATTGTCTCCGGCCACCTCGATAGTTGGGATGGACCTGGTTCAACGGCAACACAGGATAACGGCACCGGATCATGTGTAACGCTGGAAGCAGCACGAATTCTCATGGCTGCGGGCGCAAAGCCTAAGCGCACAATACGCTTCATACTATGGGGTGGTGAAGAACAAGGCTTGCTTGGTTCAAGGGCCTATGTTAAAGCACTTTCCAATGAAGAAAAGGCAAACATCTCAGTAGTACTAGTTGATGATGGTGGAACAAATTACGAAGGTGGTGTGAGCTGCATCGCTTCACAGGAGCCAATGCTTGCTGCTGCGATCGCGCCGGTACAGGAAGCTTTTCCCGACTTACCTATGGAACTTGATATCAGAGAGAAGATGTCTCGCTTCGGTGGATCAGATCATGCACCGTTTGTAAAGCAAGGTATACCTGGGTTTTTCTGGATGGAGTCAGGAAGTGGAGGCCGCGAGGGCAAGAACTATCGATTCATACATCACACACAGCACGACACTTTGCGATATGCAGTACCCGAATACCTCGTGCAATCATCTGTTTGTGCAGCGGTAACGGCTTACAACCTGGCGTGCGCTGATACGCTTTTGCCTCGTGAAGTCAAAGAGGAAGAATTAGTAGCTGAAGCACAACCTGAGGAACCTTGGGATACCACAATCGGACCCGTCTCCGGCAAATGGAGCGCACATATGACAAGCGAAAATGCGCCCGATGCTACATTTACATTCACATTAGAAATGAGCACAGATGGTAGAGTGCGAGGCTCGGTCGATTCTGAATTCGTTGACGGCAAGATTTCCAATACATCATTTGATCCAGCAACCAACAAAATAAAATTCACGCTATCCTCGAATATGGGTGAGATAGTTTACCAAGCAACAGTTTCCGGTGAAGAAATTACCGGCAAGCTGGGGATTGAAGATGCGTTTAGCAGTGACTTTATTGCCAAGCGCGTAAAGGAAGAGAATATTGCGGAAGCTTTAGATGCGACAGGAGATTCCGGAGTATCCGAGGTATCTGAGGGCACGACGAACTTGGAGGAGGGTGCTAAAGCAGCAGAAGCAGAATCAGAAGCAGGCACTGAGACTAAGGAATCAGATAAAAAGAAGAAAGATGATGATGGTCAATGAGATTGAGTAATAATTAATATGCTCTTCCCAAACTGGGCGGAGGCGAAAGAAAAGCCCACCATTAGTGGTGGGCTTTATTTTTATTCAAACTTGCCACGGTTTGGCAGAGCTTCGCACCTATTTGCTCGATCGCATCTTGCTGTTTGGGATCCTTAAGTGTGCCATCATCATTAAATGCTTCGTGAGCTTGTGAGATCGCACGCTGATCGGGCAATACTAGCACACCAATATTGCTAAGAATGGCGCGCACATGCACTAAGCCGCGTAGGCCTCCAAGCCCACCCGGTGAAGCGCTCATTATCGCAGCGACTTTGCCTTTGAAACATTCTAGAGGCTGCTCATCAGGTACAGGTCTCGATGCCCAATCTATTGCGTTTTTAAGTGCAGCTGTAATTGAGCTGTTGTACTCCGGACAAGCAATCAGAAACCCATCATGCTGCTTTAGTATTGCCTTGAGCTTGATCGCATTATCAGGCAGACCCTCAGCTTTCTCAAAATCCTCATCAAATACAGGCAAGGGATACATCGCTAAATCAATAACTGTGACATCAGCACCAGCTTTACTAGCACCGTCACCGGCAACCCGCACCAGCCGCTTATTAAACGAGTTTTTTCGTAAAGAACCAGCAAACGCAAGTATTCGTGGGTTATTACTCATAGAAAATAGTCTCTCTCTGCACAGCAGGGCTGGCTAGGGTATGCTTTACACGTGCAAACAATGGAAGCAATAAATCGATTATCGCCGCGTGCTAAGAATATCAAACCTTCCGCTACTTTGTCTCTTAGCGCTAAAGTAAAAGCGCTCAACGCAGCTGGGGCGGGTGTTATTGGCTTCACCGCAGGCGAACCTGACTTTGATACTCCACAGCATATTAAACAAACAGCAATCGATGCGCTCAATGCGGGCAAAACAAAATATATGCCCATTCAAGGCGATCCCAGCGCTAGAAAAGCCATCGCAGATAAATTGCAACGTGAAAACTCAATTAGTTGCTGCAGTGACGATATCATCATCACCTCCGGTGGCAAGCAAGCGCTATACCTGGCCCTTCAATGCATTGTTGATCCAAATAGAGGTGATCAAGTTTTAGTACCAACTCCCGCGTGGGTTAGCTATCGTCCAATGATAGAACTTGCAGGCGGCGAAGTTGTAGAACTGGCCGGCTCAATTGATAATGATTTTAAGATCACAGCTGACCAACTTGAAACAGCAATAACTGATCGGTGCGTTGGGATAATGCTAAACAGTCCATGCAATCCCACCGGCACAATGTACAGTCAGCATGAACAATGCGATCTAGCTTCGGTATTGGAAAAGCATCCAAAGATCACAATCATCAGCGATGAAATATATGAAAAATTAGTCTTTGGCGGAATAGATCATTTCTCAGTAGGCTCAATTGATTCCCTCGCAGAACGAGTTATAACAATCAACGGCCTAAGCAAAGCCTATGCAATGACGGGTTGGCGAATTGGTTACGCATGCGCGCCTGGAAATGATTCGCAAATGGCCAAAGCTATGGCGCGCGTGCAAGGACAACTAAACAGCCACATGACGTCGTTTTGCTATGATGCGATTGCAGAGGCACTTAATAATTCTGCGGAAGATGTAGAGAAAATGTGTCAAGCATTTGCCAGTCGAGCCGTATTGATCTACGACCATCTTTGCGCCATGGACGGGTTTATTTGCCCCAAGCCAACCGGTGCCTTTTATGTTTTTCCTGATATTAGTAAACACTTTGGTCGCAAAACATCTAAAGGAAAGTTGATCGATTCATCAATGTCATTTGCTGAAGAACTATTAGATGAGGCAAAGGTCGCGGTTGTTCCAGGTGATGATTTCGGTGAGTGTGGCAAAAATCATGTGCGCTTGAGCTTTGCCTGCAATGAAGAGCAGATCAACCAAGGCTGCAAGAGAATTAGAGATTGGCTTGGAGCTTTGAGTTAGATCAAAATTGCGGAAGTAGAAGCACAATCATTTCTTACGATTATGCCCTGATTTTCTGAATCTGGTTCGCTCACGCATTGTTTGCGGGTTAACTCTCAAAGCAACGTGTTTGCGATTAGTTCGTTGTTTTATTCTCGATTTTGCTGAATATAATCGGCTGTTAGAACGGACTCGAGCTTTTGTACCAACATTACGAGCTTTGTAGAAGACTGGTCTGCGTTTGTTGCTGCCTGAGCGTTTGCTTTGAGATTTACTAGCCTTAGTAATTTTAGTTGAAGTGCCAATTGGCAAAGCCCCAAGACTTGTTTGCATTACACCGGCTTTCTTGGCAAGCTCAGCTGCTGATGCTATTTCAGCGTATGGATTTAGCCTTACTCGACTAGCGCTACTTCGCGGAGTAATGCTAAATCTTGAATTTGCAACTCGTGGCCTTATTGATCTACTCGAATTGCCGAGAAAATCGTTGTAGATCTCTACAGTAGTTCGAGTGTCATATTCTTTAGGAGCGGTTTTGTTGGAGTTTTCATGCTGATTAGATAAAGGTATCGCATACCCTCCACCGATTCCAACGCCAAGCACACCAACCGCTAAGCCGATTCTTAATGCCAACATAATTGCCCCCGGAACTTACCTGGATTTGGCCTGGATTTGGCCTGGATATAGAGCCTAGAGAATCGTCGGCATGAGTTGGCCCCGGCTTCTCGATAATCTCTCAGAGATCACTGATGCCTGTCAAGGCTCCCCAGTCATACCAATTGCAGAAGCTCATCACTGAAAGTTGCCCGCACAGACAGAAAAGTTGCCCCAATTTAAGGCCGAGAATAAGTGCGTACTCAGCCTGGTAGCACAGTTAAAAAACGCAGCAATTTGATCATTGCTACGTTTTCTGTTGTCAACAGAGTTGGTTTTATTTATTTGTTAGTAGCCTGGCATAGTTCCTGTTCGCGTATGACGAAAGCGTCTGGTGCGGTCAAGTTTGCTTCGTTTTTGTGCACTGAGAAGATAGCCACGGGATCGTTCTCGTTGTCGCCTTTTCTTAACCGTATTGAGCTGGCGATTGCGATTTGATTGTTTTATGCGGCTTGCCGCTGCTGTTACTGTCCTATTTCTAGTGCGTTCGAACTTAGTCTGGTTGCGATATCGCTTTAGCTGCTTGTTGGTCTTGTTACCTCGTGCTTTAGAGCTTGATTTACCAGTGCTAGAGCGTTTTACCGCTTTGGGCTTAATGCTTAGTGCTTGATTTAATACTTTTAGCCCACTATTTCCCTGATCGGTCGCCGGAGTGTTATACCATGCCCCATTTAGTAATCGGTCTGATAATTCATCACTAATTGCTGGTGTTTCGGTGCTCTGTGCTGAGCCGAAGAATTCCTGATAAATATCAGTTGTTGTCCGTGTATCAATAGCAGCAACTTCTTGCTCAACCGGAAGATTATCAGACGTGCTATAAAAGGCTGGATAAGCAAGTGCTGAAATTGAAGTGGTTATTATCAGGGCAAAAACTTTGTATTGCGGCATCATGATCCGCTCCTTTGTCTTTGATTGTCGCCTCCCTTGGAACTATCAAGCATGCGCCAAGGCTTTGATGATGCAAACGCAAATAAACAGATCAAGCATCAAAACGGCTGAATCAATCACCTGGAGAAATGGGGTAGGCCGTAACAACCAACTTCCGGGGGTAACGATTATGCGGATTATGTCAGTTATGCAGGCGAACAAGCAATTGGCGTATACCATGATGGCATATGGTCGAGAGCGAGCAAAATATCCAAGCGCCCCCAGTAATGGCGCAGTGCATTACCTGTGGTTATGACCTAAGAGG
The DNA here is from genome assembly GCA_022574595.1 of Planctomycetota bacterium. Classification (GTDB taxonomy): domain Bacteria; phylum Planctomycetota; class Phycisphaerae; order Phycisphaerales; family SM1A02; genus JACZRS01. The sequence goes on from JACZRS010000019.1 coordinate 43,541, forward strand.
ATTGGAAATTGATAGCTCCTGCCCGGAATGTGGCACATCAATCGAATTATCAATGCGCGGTAACCGCTTATCACTATCAGATCCAGCATGGGTTGCAAAGCTCGCACGAGGTCAATCATTACTAGTACAAGGCCTTAAGATTTTCTTGCTTGCAATCTGCGTTGGCTCTGTATATTTGATAATTGGCATTGTAGTTCCTCTAGTAGTATCTTTTGGTTCTCGTTTTACAATTCCAAGTTGGTTCTTGACCGCTATCTTTACAATAATTGGTATGGGTATATTCTTTGGGATAATAATTGCGACAATCGGTTGCATCCTTGTTACAACCCAGGATCCGCGAGAAAGTTTAAGAGAATCATCTCTATCTACTCGAAATATTGCCCGGAAGGCTCTATTTGCAGTATATGCAACCGTTGCAATAGAGTTCGCATGTAGTTTCGTTCTCGATTTATTTACAGCTTCGAACACCGTTGTCCAAGTCTATATAATTATCATGTTCATAATTTTAGGCATCTTTCTAATGGCTTCACTTGTAGCAACTCTGCGTTGGCTTATGAACCTTGCTCTGCGCATACCAGATCATGAATTGCGGAAGCGCACATTAGAATCCAGTCGTTTTTTCTATTGGGCCTTACCCGTCTTTTTTATTATTAATATCATTATACCAGTGAGTCGTACTACGCCTGGCGGAGCAGGGGGAGGACTTAGCGCCCAGGCTATTTGGTTTATGCTACTAAGTTGTGCTTCTGTAATATTTATGTTTGCTATTTTAATTAGGTCGAATCGACTATATTTAATACTGCGTGAATACAGTAGCGTTTTTCGCAAATGCGCCGCTGAAGCTGACGCTGCAACTACGACACAATTAGCTGATTAGTTGCCGCTTAATGCAACACTTGCAACGCGCAGAATTCCGGGCGATTTGCGCAATTGCTCCAGCAAATTTTCCGGGGGTGCTGTTTCGAGTTTTAGGATCATCATGGCGATGCTTTGATTTGTGTCAGTGTCGAGCTTTCTACCAATCACCATTTCCGCAATGTTCATTTTGGCGTTACCAAATAGTTGGCCGACCATTCCAATGCGGCCTGGTACATCCTTGTTTGTAAGCAATACCATGTTGCCGGATGGAACCATATCCATTGCATAACCATCGAGATGTGTAATGCGCGGCAGGCCATCTTCGTAAATCGCGCCTTGTACTTTGTGAATAAAGTAGCCTGTCCCCTTTAATTCGATTGCGAGGCGATCTTCGCCTTGGTCTGATGCAATTATTGTTTGAAGATCAATATGACGCTGTTCTGCGATTAAGCCTGCGTTAATTACATTGACCGGTTCATCTAAATGCTGGCTTAGTAGTTGAGCAAGGGCAAAGCGCGCGATTGTGTCTGCTGCTCCTGCAAGGGCTTCGCCGCGAACTGTAACTTTGACAGAGCCTAATGGTTCTTCACCAATTGCTGCGTGAAGCAATGCGATCATTTGGCCGCTTAGATCAACAAACGCTTGTTGACGATCTGATAAATCAAGAACTAAACCGCCCGCGTTTACTGCACCGATCATTCCTTCGCCCCGCAGATAAGTTGCTAAAGCCTTACACGCGCCAACCGCTACCGCTTCCTGCGCTTCAACCGTAGATGCACCTAGATGTGGAGTAGTCAAAATTTTCGGATGGTTGCGCAGTGGGCTATTTTCCGGGGGCGGTTCGTTTTCAAAAACATCAAGCGCAGCACCAATACATTTGCCAGACTCTAAGGCTTCCAGCAGATCTTCTTCATCTACAATCCCTCCACGCGCTGCATTTATAACAAGGATCCCACCAGGCTTTACTGCATCGAACGCTTTTGAATCCAGCATTTTCGTAGTTACGTCTGTCTTTGGTACATGGAAACTAACAACATCGACCTGGCTAAGCATCTCTTGAAATGATTGAAGTAGTGGTACTTGATCATCTAGGGTTGATGTTGCGTTTATAAATGGATCGTGTCCTATGACTTTCATGCCGAACGCTAGTGCGCGTTGAGCGAGTGTTGTACCGATTCTCCCCATACCCACAATTCCCAAGGTTTTGCCATGCAGTTGAATTCCTGTGAATTTGCTTCGATCCCAACCTCCGCCAGCAATTGCAATATGTGCCGGTGCGATATTTCGCGCTAGTGCGATCATTAGCGCGAAGGCGTGCTCCGCGGTGGTTATGGTGCTAGCGGATGCTGAGTTCATTACCGCAATACCCATGCTTGTAGCAGTAGGCAGGTCGATATTGTCAACTCCCACACCAGCTCTAGCGATTGCCTTGAGCTTTGATTGCCCGCCTGCTGCACATTGATTAAGTACATCCGCGGTGATCTGAACTGCTGATCGGATTACCACGCCATCATGCTCTCGCAATACATCTGCCAGTTCAATGCCAGCTAGGCCTATTTGTGTCCAAACCTCAATACCGGGCAGAGATTCAAGGTATTGAGCCCCCTCAGGAGCCAACTTGTCCGCAATCAGTATCTTCATCCGTGAAATAGTCTCCCATAAAACTGCCACCATAGCCTCACTAGTCATACTCCCCAAATCCAGCCTTTTGGGATATTAAGCCTCTTTGGACGGACCCGTTCTAAAGGGCTAGAATGTCCGCTTAAAGGACTAGGGTATATAAATTTTTGAGGATTATTGACCAAGATGAGTATTGCAGCTGCACAAAGACAAGAGTTGGTAAAAGAGTACCAACGACACGATAGCGACTCAGGATCACCTGAGGTGCAGATCGCTATTATCACAGAGCGCATTAGATCGCTCAGTGGGCATCTGCAAACCCACAAGCATGATTACGCATCACAGCGTGGCCTTGTCTTGTTAGTAGGTAAGCGAAATCGCCTGCTTAAGTATCTTGCTAGAACCAGGCGAGATGCATATCAGGCGTTAATCAAGCGGCTCGGCCTTCGTAAATAGGCTGGGCCTTTTTTGTCAAGCGGTGTGGGGCTGGCCAACGGTGGCAGTAGGTAATCGACAGTTCATTTAATATGTGACTGTTACTTACCTTCTGCCTCTTAGATGTCGGCGGCCGCTCTGGCAATTGGATTCTGTGCGGAGTTGATGCGCACAGTGACATCTATAAGAGGTACAAAAAAAATGACATATGTATGTGTAGAGCGGCAAATCGGAGGCCGCACGCTTAAATTTGAAACTGGCAAGGTCGCAAAGCTCGCATCCGGAGCGGTGATGGCCAGTTACGCTGATACCACACTTCTCGCAACCGCTATGCGGGCAGAGCCACGGAAGGGGCTGGACTTCTTCCCGCTGCAATGTGATTACCGAGAAAAACTCGGGGCAGGCGGAAAGTTCCCCGGAGGATTCCGCAAAAGAGAAGGCGCACCTAGCGAAAAAGAAATCCTAACCATGAGGCTGATGGATCGTCCGATTCGTCCATTATTCCCCGATGGCTTTGTTGATGAAGTTCAAATCCAAGCGTGGGTAATGAGCCACGATGGCCAGAATGATGCGGACGTCCTGGCGTGTACAGCAGCCTCGGCAGCTCTTTGCCTGACTGATGCCCCATTTGAAGGGCCGGTCGCAACTGTTCGCGTTGGACGTATTGTTACCGATGACGGTGAAGAATATGTACTCAACCCCACGCACGCTCAGATGGAATTTTCCGATCTGGACTTAGTGCTTTCAGGTCACGCAGATGGCCTGAACATGATCGAAGTAGGAGCGGCGGAAGTTCCCGAAGCTGATCTCATTGAAGCGATTCGTGTCGGGTACGAAGAAGGCATCAAACCAATGCTCGAGATGCAACTGGAGTTGATGGAAAAAGCGGGTAAGAAAGAAAAACGTCCCGGCACTCTACTTCTGCCACCTGATGAGATTATCGAGCAGGTGAAGAAGATTGCCGGCGAGGAAATGACCAAGCTCAGGCAGATCAAAAGTAAGCAAGAGCGCGGTGACGCAATTAGCGAACTTAAAGAGCGTATGATCGAAGAACATTTCGCAATACCAACAGGTGTAGCTTATTCCGAACACTTAGAAGCGGAAACACGTCAAGGACATGCTAAAGAGGCATTTAGAAGTTTAGAGAAGAAAACCGCACATCGACTTATTGCTGAAGACGGAGTGCGGGCGGATGGCCGTAAATTAAATGAAATCAGAGAACTGTTAATGGAGGTGGGTTTCTTACCTCGCGTTCATGGATCTGCTCTATTCCAACGCGGCGAAACACAATCAATAGTAACCTGCACACTAGGCACTACCCGCGATGAGCAGATCGTCGATGGGTTGATGCCCGAGTACGCCAAGAAATTTTATCTTCACTACAACTTCCCGCCGTTCTGCGTTGGTGAAGCTGGCCGCATCATGGGGCCTGGTCGTAGAGAGATAGGCCACGGCGGATTGGCGGAGAGATCATTGCTGGCAATCCTGCCTGACCTTGAAGAATTCCCCTATACCGTGAGAATTGTCAGCGATATCACAGAATCCAACGGCTCATCTTCCATGGCTTCGGTTTGTGGTGGATGTTTAGCCCTTATGGATGCAGGTGTGCCTATCAAGGCAACTTGTGCAGGCATATCAGTAGGTAGATTCACATCTGCTGATGGCAAAGTAACCCACATTACCGATATCATCGGCGAAGAAGATTTCTTCGGTGAAATGGACTTTAAAGTGTCCGGCACTCGTGATGGCATCACCGGCGTGCAGCTTGACCTTAAAGCGCGCGGCCTGGGCATTGAGGAAATCTCGACCATACTCGATCAAGCCAAAATCGGTAGGCTGGAAATTATAGAAAAAATCGAAGGCATTCTGCCACAGCCGCGAGCGGATCTTTCAGCTTACGCGCCACGAATTATCACAGTTATGATCGATCCAGAGAAGATCGGCAAGCTCATAGGTCCTGGTGGTAAAACCATTCGAGGTATTCAAGAGCGAACAGGCGCAACAATTGATGTTCAAGAAGATGGCACAGTGCTTATCGCAGCTATTGATGGCGATGCAGGACTTAGAGCCAAAGGCGAAGTTGAAGCGCTTGGTGCTGAAATCAAAGTTGGAACAATCTACGAAGGTGAAGTGGTTTCAATTAAGGACTTCGGAGCATTCATCGAGATCGCACCGGGAACCGATGGCATGTGCCACATTTCTGAACTAACCGATGGATACGTCAAATCCGTTAGTGATGAGATCAAAGTCGGCGAACGCATAAAGGTTAAAGTGATCAACGTGGATGATACTGGCCGTATCAAGCTGTCAAGGCGAGCAGCTATGGAAGAAGAAAATAAAAAAGAAGAGGAACCGGTCGGCGCCAATAGTTGATCGCTGATCCTCAATTGATAATAAGCCTCGGGCAAAAGGCCCGGGGTTTTTTCTGCGCAAGCAGTCAAGCCGTCAAGGGGCTAAGATTATAAATATATGGATTGGATTAAGTGGATATTAATTGGTGTAGTAGCAGGCGTAGTACTTATGGCGCCCGTAACTCGTATTCTGCTAAAAAGAGCAAGAGATCGTGCGCGCCTGGCTGAACGTCGCGCGCGCGACGCAGAACGTCTGGCTGAACTTGGTGCGATGACAGGGGGCCTGGCGCACGAGATCAAGAACCCTTTATCAACAGTGGGACTAAACGCACAATTGCTTGCAGAAGCTATTTCGGACTCTGCTCTACCTCAGGATGAACGCGACCGACTTCTGCGACGAATAGATGCGCTTTCAAGAGAGATAGAGCGCTTAAGAGGCATCCTTACAGATTTCCTCCAATTTGCAGGTCGAGTAAATCTTGAAACTGAAAACCGAGATTTGGTTCAGATCATTGCTGATATTTGTGATTTCTATCAGCCTCAGTGCGATCAAAGTTCAGTTGTGTTGCGCACCCAATTGCCAAGTGTACCGGTGTTAGTGCGGGTTGACGAAAGTCTTTTCAAACAAGCGTTATTAAATCTGATGATCAACGCAACTCAGGTGATGAGCGCAAACTCAAGATCCAGCAACGACCCCAATCAACAAGGCACTAGTGGCGAGCTAATGTTGCGCGTTGAAACTGACAATAACGAAGCCCGCCTTCATGTAATTGATACAGGGCCGGGGATTGATAGCAAGAAGTTAAAGGAGATATTCCACCCTTACGTTTCACATCAAACGGGTGGAACCGGGCTTGGCCTTCCAACCGCAAGGCGAATTATCGAAGAGCATGACGGGCGACTGGAAGTGCATTCAGAACTTGGTAAAGGAAGTGATTTTGTGATTCACCTTCCTCTTAGTTCGTAATGTATCTCTATTGTTAATTTTCAGCAAAGATCTCAACATTGTCGAGTATGGATTTAGCAACTTCAATGAGAGGCCTGCGTGAGTTTCTCGCTTGCTTTTGCAGCATTTTCATGGCTTCAGGTTCGGTATTGCCCTTGCGCTGGACAATGAACCACTTAGCTTGTTCAATGGTTTTGCGATCATCCAAGCGTTGCTTGAGAAATCCTATTTCAAGGCCATTATCAATGTAATCTTGGTATCTTCTCCATGCAACTTCAATACTTACTCTCAAATGATCCTGACTTGCTGGTTTCAATAAAAATCCGAAGACTCCGATTTCCGCTGCTGTAGAAACATATTCGGGGTCCGAGTAAGCGGACAATATCATTACAGGTACCCCGTACTGTTTGAAGATTGTTTTGGCAGCCTCCAATCCATTGGTCTTTGGCATTCGAATGTCAAGCAGAGCTAAGTCAGGTTTCTCTCGTTGGCAAAGCTTAATGGTTTCTTCACCATCTGCGGTTGGTCCAACTACTTGGTATCCAAGATCGGTAAGACTTGCACATATTCCAGTTGCAACAAGATGTTCATCATCCGCAACTAATATACGCTTTGGACTATTAGCAATAACATCCGAATTATTGATCGGTGAGATGCTAGTGCTCAAATTGTCATTACAGTTACCAACCGACATGACCGTAGTCTCCTTCCCCCGGAGTCCAACGATCTTGGATTGAATAGTAATAGCCGTTAATAGCGGAGATCAATCATGGATCTACTAGCGGCGAATTAGGATATCGACCACATCATAGGGGTCAATCCAGGAAATCACGTGCGTCTAAGCGCTCAGGCACATATGTTTCAGTTACATATGAAATATCTTTTGTAATTAGTGATTCAACCTCCATTTTAAAACCGTTCCTCAGCATGTGCTGTATCTCGCGTTGCCAAGGCTTTTTGTCTATAAACCAGGGATATCCCGCAATCTGTTTTGCACGAGTTATGTCGCGCTCATTTAAATCAATTTTTACATCGTCCTTCAATGCGCAGCGTTCGTAATCCTCTGCTCTTATACCGATGAACTTTGCATCAGGCACAGCCATTCGCTCGCTTTCAAATGCAAGACTAATCGAACCCTGCTTAATTACACTATAAATATAGTGTCCCCAAGGATCGCAATCTAGCAGGCAATAAATGGGTAAGCCAAGTTCTATATTCAAACGGCGCAAAAGTCGCCTCACACCTCTTGGCGGTTGTCCTGAACCTTCTGTCAAAATGCAGTTGTGAATTTCCCAGAAGCGATCTTCGTTGAATCTGCTCCAAACTGTATCTTTTTCAACGTGCAGGACGAAATCAGCTTCGCAGTTTTTGAACTCAATTACACTGGGTTCACAGATACTTGGGATAGAGTAGCCGCCTGTACCCATTCTACGACAATCAATTTCATCGCCGTTGTCGATAATGGTAATGTTGCCCACCATAGTGCCGCGTTTCTTTGCAAAGATATGTAATTCCTCACGCAAAGCATGCATGGAAACTTCAAGGTCTTCCAGTATGGGATCAGATTCACTTTGATCGTTAAATGTTTTTTCTTTTGTACCTTCGATTGTGTGTAAGCATTTGTAGTACATGCCACGCAAACTCAGAGTTTTTTGCGCTTCAATCAAATCCTTGCATCCGTTAGCTAGAAGCATAGTTTGCATGAATTTCTTGGCTTGATTTAGATTGAATAGGTTACGGCGCTGACTGTTGGATCCCATTTCCAGGATTCGCTTACGCTTGTTGTATTTCATATTTGAAACAGTGCGCAGCGGTATATCCACAAATGGATCACGCTGATTAAGACTCGATTTAACCACAGCCTTGCCCATGGTGTCTATCTTGCTGATGGTATCTTTGTCTTTCTTTTTAGAAACTGGACTTAGGCGCCGTCTTGTAGGTTTCTTTGCAATCGACTTATGTGTGCCTAATTTAGTTTTCTTTTTTGCCATTTATCTGATTTCTACTTGTGTGTACGATCAAGTAACCATGCCATAAATTTATTTACGCTTGCCTGTTCGTTTTCGCGCCGTTTTTTTCTTCTTTTTTGTTACTTTTCTTTTCTTGGCAACGCTTTGGGGTTCTTTTCCAAAAAGTGTGTCATCTTCTTCATTAATTTCAGGTGCTGCACTAGCAACAATTACTACGTGTTCGTCTCTTGCCAAACTTGCTACTTCATCAATAACTTTGCCTTCATCATCGAGTTGCTGATCTGCCTGAGCAGTCCTGCGCTTGGCTTGTTTTAACAATGCGTAATAAATGCGCTTTGCATCCGAGCCAGTTATATCCTCACACGCTTTAGCGACCTCGCCTATGTACCTCTCAAAGATAGTGCGGCGTTCGGATTCACGTAGCATTCGCTTTCTACGACGCAGATATGTTCCTAGCTTTCTCCCACATTCCTGGAGTGCTAGCTTCATCTCCTTGCGAATCTCATCGTAATCCGCAATCGCTTCTTTGGATTCACTTGTAAATGGAACCCAAACACTAGCCATGTGAATCATGATCACTAAGGGACCTTGCGGGAGACTTCCCCGCGGTTGGCTTAAACCATAATTCTTCCAACTTGCTTCTAATGCGCCCTTAAACGAGCAGCAAGAGGACTGCTGATATAGTAGCGGAACCCTATTTGCGAACCTGATAACGCGAGCAGCATCTTCACCTTGAATTTCGCCTCCATATGCGATTCCAACTTCTATTTGAAATGGATTGCCTCTATACACCGCAGGTGGCCGAGTCGCAGCCGTATAAAACTCAGCCTTCACACCACGCAAGAGCCCTGCAAGCATGGCTTTGGAACCAATAGGAACTAAGCAGTCCGTTGGTGGTGGGTTAATGCGAATTTCCTGAATCGCTTTGTATAGCTTCTCTGCATCATTATGATCAATTGTCTTAATCCAACTATTGCCGGTCAGTCCCGCTGCAGAAGCAATGTCTCTTGCCTTGGTGGGACCTACTCTACAAAAATCATTACGTAAGAAGCCCGCAAGCTGCTTCTCCGTCGTGCGCTCTAGCATTTGAATCAACGTGCCAAGTTCAATGCCCTTGGGGTGCGGCTTGATTTCCAATGGTTCATCTGGCAGCTCATCAACCGTACGCTTAAAGTGACGGGTTTCATTGCCAGGTGTTACATATGTAATATCAGCATGAGGATTGGCGATAGCTGTAAGCTCAAGGTACTCGTCGATCGACTGTCTACCTTTTAGGTATTTGCCTTCAAGTTCAATTTCTACTTGCGTTCCATGACCTTGCGGAAAAAGTTTGTCATCTTCTTTGTGTTCATCATCGCTGACGACCTCTGCTCGATTCTTGGAAGTATCCATCTTTATGCGCATTTCGTGGGCTGGTTTGCGCTTTGAAGGTTTGGAGATAATCAACACGGGTTTGCCAGTAGTCATTAAGCCGTACATCCCCGCTGCACTGATACCTATTCCTTGCTGACCGCGGCTCATTTTCATTTGGTGAAACTTCGAGCCGTACAACAGTTTGCCGAAAATATGTTCTATTTGCTTTTTTACAATGCCCGGCCCATTATCGCGGACAATGATTTTGAATCTCGTTTCGTCCTTTTGAAGAATCTGCACAAAGATGTTTGGGAGTATTCCACCTTCTTCACACGCGTCAAGCGCATTATCTACCGCTTCCTTAATTGTAGTAAGTAACGCTTTACGCGGATTATCAAATCCCAGCAGGTGGCGGTTCTTTGCAAAAAACTCGCTGACAGAAATATCGCGTTGTTGGCTGGCCATGGACTCAGCAGTCGCAATTGTGCGCTGTTTCTTTTTTCGAGGCGATTTTCTACTTGCTGCTGTCAAAAGAGAACTCATTGATTCTTATCCATGGTGGTTCTGATCATTTCAATCAGTCAGATTCCCATGCTCCCGTTACATGATCGGTCTGCCAAGGGGCAATATGAGCATTTTTGATATTACTGAGAACAATAGAATCACAAATAGCTTGATTTAAGGGAGTTGGCATAGATTTATTGCTAATTTGTCTACTTGTGACAAAGCCCTAGGTGGTATGCCCAGGGCTATGCCGTATTCGGGGAGGATTCAAGAATTGTTACTTGCAGGAAAAACAAGAATCAATACGCACGACAAATCATAGTTCATCTCCCCGGGCGCGATGTGAGCCCAGTTCGCAGGGCATTGCCGTGCCTGACATCGAACCGTTCGTGGGCGGACAGTTCAAGGTGTCGCCAGAAAATCTTCCTCCCCAATCTCTTTTGTTAGTTTGAAAAATAGGTAAAAGTAGATACCAGCTAATGTTGTGATTGTGTTAGTTCCTTGCAGGTTGATCTGACTAATCAAAGAGGTTCACATTTGCCATCAATATCAAATTCCATATTTGCCTTGGATGTACATGAGCGTCTATGCTCTCCGCCCTAATTCAGTCATTTTGCTAACCTTGCAGGAAGTGCCGCTATGCAAACTACACTAATTATTTTGAAGCCTGATGCAGTGCAACGAGGCTTGATGGGCAGTATTATCTCCCGATTTGAGGATAAAGGGCTGAGAATAGTTGGTTGCAAGATGATGCTAATTCCTCGTGATTTGGCTGAAAAGCACTATGAAGTACACGCAGATAAGCCGTTTTATGAGGGATTACTTAATTTTATGACATCTGGACCAGTCCTGGTCATAGCCCTTCAGGGAGTGGATGCCGTAGAAGTCTGTCGTAAGCTCATGGGGGCAACTTTCGGATCAAAAGCTGAACCGGGGACTATCAGAGGCGATTTTGGTATCTCAAACAGCTTCAACTTGATTCATGGCTCTGATAGCCCTGAAACTGCACTCGAGGAGCTGGACAGATTCTTCAAACATGGTGATCTGATCGACTATGAGCGAGCTATCGAGCCCTGGGTCTACGACATGACCGCCGGTAGCCCAGAATAGGTCAGAATTTGCGGGAACCAATCGAAGGCCAATGCGTCGGACCTCTCCCCGAAAAGTAGGGCCAATATTGGTTTTCTAACCGGGTGTTGAACCGATCAATCTTCCATACTGGCACAAACAGGGCGGTTTGGGCAAAAAAGGCTGTTATGGGACGTTGCGATGAAGGATTATTGCACCTCCCGATAAGAAAGTGGATTGCTTTATTGCAAGAAGTTTTTATAATACTTCTTAGACTGTGAACCCTGTTATGGGATGTCCAGTATCTAGTGGTGGCAGGGAAGGGAACGGCAAAGTTTGTGATTATCTTCACAATCTCTCGCCGATGAAATCTTGCCCACCCGCTAGGGAATACTTTGACGTAGTGAGACGTCTTATACAATCATAGACGTCCTTTTAGAACTATTGAGGACCAAAGCGATGCTTCAGGCCATGATTGGCAAAAACTCACCGTACAGTCGGGTGCGACAGCGCCAGAGGATATCGGTGCAGGGACAACAGATGGCCGATCCACGATATGGTGGATTTACCCCTGCTGAAGAGCGTCTGCTGAGGCAGATTCTCTCGCAGCCTATGGACTACATTGACTCAGATGAGTTCCGTAAGCCCAAAGCTGAGAAAAAAATCTTTGAAGATGCTGAGGTAATTGAGCGTCCAGATGTCTCGTGGTATCGCCCACTTATGGACGATCCACAGCCAGATCGACAGCCTCGCAACACCGGAACCGTGCTTCTAAGTGCGGCTCAGGAAAGCGTGCTATTCCTGAAGTACAACTACGCTCGCCATCGAGTAAGCGAGCTTCAGATCAAGATAGGACCAGCTGATCCCAACGATGGGCAGGCACGCGAACTACTGCAGTGGTATAGAGTTGCGACTCAATATCGGGAGCAGATTGCAGAAACCAACCTCGCGCTGGTGCTGGCCATGGCCAAGCGTACCCGCATGAGTGAAGTTGACTTTGCAGACCTTGTAAGCGAAGGAAACATGGCCTTGCTGCGATCGGTTGACAAGTTCGACTGTGGGCGTGGCTTTAAGTTTTCGACCTACGCCTGCCGTGCTATTCTCAAAGCGTTTTCGCGACAGGGAATGAAGCTGAGCAAATATCGTCAGCGATTCCCCACGGATTTCGATCCTGCGTTGGAAAAATCCAACCACCTGGAAATCCTGCGTAGAACGCACGAACTTGAGGCTGCGGATGAAGTTAAGCACATTGTCCTATGCAATGATGCCCAGCTAACCAAGGTCGAGCAGACGGTGATTCATCATCGCTTCGGTCTTGGTTGTGAGATTCCTCCACCTCCTCTAACTCTTGAGCAGGTCGGCCAAATCATCGGCGTGACCAAAGAGCGCGTGAGGCAAATCCAGAATAAAGCCCTCGATAAAATTCGAGTAACCTTAGAAGAATACGCTTCCCGCAAAGAAGATGAAGAGGCTGAAAAGGAAGAAAAAGCAGCTAGTTCAGCAGCCTAAAAAGAGCTTAATTAAGCTTATCCAAGCTTAATTTCACTAAAAACCCCTTCCCGATCCGTTTTAACGGGTCGGGTTTTTCTTTGCGCGTATAGGATCATCTGAGCCGATTCAGCGATGATGAGCAAGCAAAAAACTGGCAAACCTAGCTCTGTGAACCTGCAGATTCTTGATACTGCTCATAATCCTAAGGGCAGCATTCGTAAGTCCAAATCAGGCAGACGCAGGGCGATTGTGCTGGGGATTGTCCAGCTACTGATTATCGCTCACATAGTTCAGTGGTTTATCACAGGCAAAACCTCCACGCCCATCGAACCTTCGGAATCTATGGAGTTTGCAAAGCATGGCGTCATCAACGCGGGGCTTATATTCTTCGTAATTGCGTTACTTTCAACACTAATTCTCGGCAGATGGTTTTGCGGCTGGGGATGCCATCTCGTACTACTACAGGATCTTTGCTCATGGATGATGAAAAAACTTGGCGTGAGGCCCCGGCTCTTTCGTTCGAGGTTACTTATCTATGTCCCGTTGATTATTGCGATCTATATGTTCATTTGGCCTGCGTTTTATAGGTGGGGGGTTTACCCCAATTGGCAAAAGCTTGCGAATCTTTACCCAGCCATTTCTCAACCCCAAACACTTCAATCCTGGTCGGGCTTTTCTCTAGAACTAACAACAACTGATTTTCTGGGAACATTTGCAGGTCTATTTGTAGCAATCCCCTTTTTGTTTGTTTGCGGATTTGCATCAGTTTATTTCCTGGGCGCAAAAGGATTTTGCACCTACGGCTGCCCATACGGCGGATTCTTTGCACCGCTCGATGAACTTGCGCCCGCTAGGATTCGTGTGACCGATGCATGTGAACAATGCGGCCACTGTACAGCAGTATGTACATCAAACGTGCGCGTTCACGAGGAAGTGCGTGAATTTGGAATGGTGGTTAATCCGGGGTGTATGAAATGCCTGGACTGTGTAAGTGTCTGCCCTAAGGATGCGCTGTACTTTGGCTTTGGCAAACCAGCGATTCTTAAAGGCAAAGCCAGGCACAAACAGCCGACAGGGAATTATGATCTGACAATGCGCCAGGAAATTGTACTATTTATCACGTTCTGGCTCAGTTTCTTTGCAGCAAATGGTTTGTACGGCTTAATACCTATGCTGTTCGCGCTTGGAACTGCGGGTATCACTACGTTTTTAGTATGGAAAGTTTGGGAAATTCTCTGCAAACCCAATGTTCGGTTTCATAAGTTTCAGTTTAAACATAAAGGCAAGATCAAAAAGGCTGGTTGGATTTTTACTGCGATGGTGATGGGAGTTATTTGTGTTACTACTCATAGCGCAATCGTTCATGCAGTTGTGCGCATTGGTGAATATCACGAAATTCGTGTACAGGCGACAAAGCAGAACGTGTTTACGATAAATCCAGTATTACTAAGCGACCAAAAGCACAGCCACGCACAATCAGCAATCGTAGCCTACAGCTTTGTTTCATATATTACTGGCGGACGAATTGGAATTTTACCAAAATGGCAATCAGTGCTTTGCGCTCGAATTGCAATTCTTAATGCTGCAATGTTAAAGCGTGACGAAGCTGTAGCCATATTGCTTGATGGTCTTGAAAGGTTTGGGTCAAGTGAGCCACTCTGTCAAACTTTAGCCCTGGTCTATATATCGCAGCTTCGCCACGTTGATGCGATAGATTTTTATAAACAAATATTATCAACAGAAATTACATATAGCGCCATGATGGACGACTTCGTAACTCTCTGCCAGGATGAAATGCGTTTTGATGATGCCATCGAAGTTTGCAGGAAGCGTTTGGAGATTGACCCAAAGCTGCTGCGCACCATGCGCTGGCTTTCACTACTACTAATTAAAGATGGCCACGTTCAAGAGGGTATAGATGTTATATACCAAACGCTGGAAATTGATCCAAATAGCGCAGCTGGCTACGCAGCATTATCCAAAGCTTATTACAAACTCGGCCAAGACGACCAAGCTGAACAAGCCATGCACAAAGCTCTGGATTTAGATTCAACGAATCCACTTCTTTATTCACAAATGGCGATTTTACTTGACGCACTAGGCCGACCTATCGAAGCAGAAGAATATCGCGGTAAAGAAGAAGAGTTTAGGGAAGCAGATACTCATCGTTGAGTATTCCTCTAATCCCTCTCCCCCTGGGAGAGGGCTAGGTCTCCATAGGCGACTCGCCGTGGCGAGGTGAGGGTCTTTTCTTTTATTGTCATTTAAGAACCCCATGGATTGCTATCCATGGGCGTCGGGGGCGCGGCTAAACAGGCTCTTGATATGAACTCATGGATTGCCACCGGAAGTTCATGGGCGTCGGTGTGTTATTATTACCCCCAGTTGGCTAATAATATTAGTAGGTCTATGGTATCAACCAAGCTGTCACTATTGAGATCGGCAAGACAACATACATCGCATGATCCCCAGGAGGCAAATAGCAATACTATATCTGCTGTTGTTATTGCAAGATCTCCATCTATATCGCCAAGTAATGGTTGGATTGGATTTCCTTGAAATTCGTATGCGCCCATATCAGCGATTATTGGAGTGCCGCAACCGGTATCTGGGGTTTGCGGCGTATCTGCAAAGCGCGGATTGCCAACAAGATCGATAGGCGTGAATTCGTTTGTGTTTTCATCACTATCAAGATCAGCGATATCGCTAGGTACGACATTATTCCAAGCTGCATCAATTGCGGGGGAGTCAGCGCTAAGGAAAAAGTTGTCATCATCTGGATCTACAAATAGTGGGTTATCTGCGATGTTGCCGATCCCACCTAACTTGCCGGTTAGCCCTTGCACTGTTGAGTAATTTATTGTTGCCGTGAATTCAGGTGATTCATCACTAATAAATATCTGTGATGATTCGTTTGTACCGTCTTGATCTTGGTTATTCCAGAGAATGGCGTTGTTAATTGTTGCAGATACATCAATAAAGGAGCCAATTCCATTAGGTCCAATATATACACCGCCACCTGATCCTAGTGCTACATTATTAGCTATTGTGCAGTTAGTTAGTGTTGGGTTGCTTTCCCAATAGGTGCTAGCAACTGCGCCTCCGTTAGAGTTACTGCTATTACCTATGAATATGCAATTAGTAAAGTTGGGTTTAGCTCGGTCCCAACAGGCAACCGCTCCGCCGTCGTTTGCGGTTGATTGATTATCAAGGAATTCGCAGTTTATGTAATGCGGTGCTGAAAGATAAGTCTCTAGTGTGGCACCTCCTGAAGCCGCAATGTTTTGGGTGAATCGACAATCAATGAATTGTCCAGAATTTGGTCCATATGAAAACACCGCTCCGCCACCATTGTGTAAAGCTGAATTGCCTACGAAGTCGCAATCGTTGAATGTAGGATCAAATGGGGTCTGGTTGTAGATTGCACCTCCTGAAAAATTAGCTTTATTTGCAGTAAAAGTGCAGGCGATTATAGTAGGTGCTCCAGAAACATTTGCGATCGCACCCCCAAGACCCATAAAATCATCTGGATCAGCGTCATCGTTACCGACTTCGTTACCTGTGAATGTGCAATTAATAAGGAATAGGTCTTCTTTAACAAGTGCGTGACCTAAATTGAAGATAGCGCCGCCGAATGCGTAAGCAGGATATTCACCTATTTCAATTACGAGTTTATTATTTGTGAAAGTGCAGTTTTGTATTATGGCGTTACTGTATTCAGTAGCCAATCCCGCACCACGAGACCATTCATTTACCACTCCCACATTGGCATTAAAAATGCAGTCGTTCAATGAAATATTACCGGCTACATTGTAAACACCACCGCCATATATTTTTATTATGTTTTCTTCGAAAATGACGGAGTTAAGAACAGTATCACTCATGAAACTATTGACACCTCCGCCGGAACGAGCCTCGTTTGCTGTGAATATTGAATCAGAAATTGTTGCTTGTGCGAATTGGTTGTTTACCGCCCCTCCCATTTTATTCGCCTGATTATCAAAGAAAATTGAGTTGGTAATAAATAAAGTTGATTCTTGGGTGTGTATAGCTGCTCCTCTTTCCGCTGAATTTGCAGTAAATACACAATCAATTACTTCTAGAAGCGAATTATCATATATTGCAATTGCACCGCCATTTTCTTCCACATAATTGCCGCTAAATAAGCAGTTGATCATAGTCAGATTGCTTGAAATAATTAGCAATCCTCCTCCGTTTTGCTCTTCTTGAGGCAAGGGTGTGTTTGCTATTGAGTGTGAAATGGTGATTCCATCAAGAATGGTTTGCTCTTGTGAGTTAAATAGTGAAACTATATGAAAACTATTGGGAGCTAATTGTGCCCCGCAGTTATCTTCACAAAGCAAGTCTGCCCATAAAACACAGAGCTCATCCCACTCAATGTAGCAGCAAGCAGGATCCCACACGCAAACTTCACTTTCGCACAAACCACATTCGCAGCCAGGTGTTTTGTGTTCACTGCAACAATCATTTAGCTCAACGCATTGGCCCTCAGGATCGAGCGCTCCTGTAAATACCGTTTCGTAAAGTTCGACATTGCGTTCATCAGGATCCTCAGCCCCAATACCCGCATATCCGCCTATAAGGGATGTAGAACTAATCAGCTGGAATGTTGCGAACCGATCATCTGTGCCTTGGTTATTCGCTGCGTCCTGATCGGGTCTATAAACCCCCTGAGCAACTCGTATTTCTAAGACTTCTCCATTGTTTGCCGCCTCGGTCAGGGCATCTTGTAAGAATGTAAAAGCAGTATCCCAGGTTAAGCCATCCCCATCAAGAGGCGCATCATCATCTACATAAAGTACCGAGCCAGCGTTGGCCGTTATTGTCAATGAGAAAAACACAGAAAGAACAATCGATTTCGTAGCCATAGATATCAACTTAGCAACCATTGAAAAGCCTCCCGAAAATTGCAATAATACCCTTTACGCTCAGATCTGGCACATCGGCGCTTAGGTCGGCTAAGCAGTAATTTTAGTATGAACTAACCCCAATTGGCTAGAAGCAATAGCAGATCGATCGTGTTTACTATTCCATCGCCGTTTAGGTCGGCTGGGCAGGTTATTGGGGGTGGATCGCATGGTCCCCATGATGCGAACAAGGCCAGAATGTCAATTGTGCTTACGGCGAGATCGCCATTTAGGTCGCCAAGTGGGGTTATGCCACTGTTATTCATCAGAATTACAACATCTGCGGTTTCATCTATGAGCGCTAGATCGAGATCGCGATCATTGTCTATATCGACAAGTAGCGCGCATGATGCTGTTGCTGGTGCGTTGATTTCCTGATTAAATGTGAAGATGCCGTTGCCATCATTAGTTAAGATTCGCCAATCTCCCTGGAAACTTGAAAGCACCCAATCGAGATCGCCATCACCATCGAGATCGCCTAGATCGGTTGCAAGTACGAATGGGTCGACCATATGGATGAGTGGGGGGGCAAGAGTTCCGTCGCCGTTGCCTAATAGAATTGCTCCTGTATTGGCTGTGCCGTTGGCAGTTGATACATCTTCAAAGCCGTCACCATTAACATCGCCGACTGTAATCATCCATGGTCCGCCCCCGGCATTTTGTGGTGTTTGAGGTGTAAAGGCGCCATGACCATTATTCAGGTTGACGATCATTGTTTGGCTGAAGCGTGCGCCTACAACAAGATCCATTAGGCCATCATTATTCATATCCGCAGCTGCGAGGGCCCATTCACCGTTACCTCCGCCTTCAAAGAAGGTTGGCGCGCCAAATACGCCGTTACCGTTATTAAGAAGGATAGAAAGGTTAGAGCTACTTGCGTTGGTGTTGACGATATCCATATCGCCATCGCCATCCACATCAAGCACCGCTATTCCTCGCGGGGCTGAACCTACTGCAACCTGCTGCTGTGGTGCGAAAGTGCCATCGCCTGTTCCTAGTAGAATTGATACGGTTCCAACTGCTATATTAGCTACACAAATATCTGCAAGACCATCATGATTAAAATCGCCCGGTTCATTTGGGCTTGCCTGAGTATTTACCGGAAATGTGGGTTGAATAAAATCATCAAATAAGCCGGTGTCATCTGCTTGATTTAGAAAGACGCGGAGGTCTTCGCTTACTTCGTTGATGATAGTAATATCCGCCCAGCCGTCGTTATTCAGGTCGGTTGCGAAACCGCCATAGGCTCGGGATTGATCGTTTTCATCAATGAGCGTACTTAGAACATCTAATTCAGTAAGATCAATTGCAGCGGGCATCGCAGCGGTCCAGAACACGAATGAATAACCACCAAATCTTAGAGTGGGTCCGCCCTTGGCCTGAATATCGTGTGAGAGAAACACCATTACCTGTTCGCCGAAGAAGAAGTTATTGTTTGGGTTTAGTGTTACTGATTGGTTGTTATTGGAAAACTGGAAGTTTCCTTGTGCGGTTCCACTCCATCTGCCGAAGGCCCAGAAACTCTGGTTGGTTATTGATGCTGGGTCTACGGGTTGATCGAAATTAACTGTAATCGAAGAGCCAGTTGGTACGCTGATTGTGTGAGCTGCTGGTTGAGTGGATACAACTCCAAGTTCTCCTGCGCTAGCTTTGGTAGTAGCGCATAATAAAATTGCAAAGCCAAGAAATACACTTGGCAAGGCGTTTAGTTTATTGCTAATTTGTGCCCTTGAAACCCAGTGTTTTTGCTTGTTATCAAGTGATTTTCGCTTAAGGGAAATGTGCCAGTTATTCATCTTTGACCCCTGTAAGTATTAAAACGCCCTTTCCAGGCGATGGCGATTTTCTAATTAGTACAGATGTTCAACATATGTCAGCTCTTTCACAATTACAAGGATTAAATTTATTACTTTCCCGTAGTGATCGTTCTTCTGCAATTTAAGTGTATAACCGATAGATATATTAACGCCTTGATCAGCGTGATCGAGTCTGAACCACGAAGTTTGGAACTTTGGCGGATTCCCACCATGACTGTGAGAATTACCGATTCGCAACCTAAGAGCTATTGCGCTTTGGCTGCTGCGGATCTTGGAGTAACTCAATGAAGGATCTACGACCCATTGGCCGCAGGGCCAGAGTTTTTTATGCGCGCACAAGATACAGTGGATGTGCAGCTGATTTATCACCTCTTGCAATAACTAAGGGACATTTCCAAAGTTCGTATTCAAAGAATCGTTCGTATGATCCTGTCTTAAGAGCTGTATCTTGGATGATCTCAGCAGATCAGAAGCAAGTTCTATACATTGGACCAGTTTCACAATTAACGGATATTTTCTTAGTTGATAGCGCACACCTAAGGGCCGAGCAAAATCGTAGCACTTTGGGTTTGCAGGAACAATTGCGCAAACTTATTCAGCGCCATGCAAGAGATATTTCCGAAAATAGTGAGCGGTTGTCAACTGAATACCATTTTGATCAGCTGGGTTCATTAATTTCAACAATTAAGCTAAGCTCCTGGCCTGTTCGAGATGATACAAACTTCGTCTTGTTTCGAGCAGGAATAGCTATTGTGATGACCAATCAAGGAATAGGATCAAAAGCGCCATAGCACTGGGCAATTTACTGGGCAACTTACTGGGTATGTGAAGCTGGGAGGGCGCTTTCTTTTGAGCGATACTCTATACTAAACGGGTAGGCAACTTGCCGCATCCATTACCCAAAGCTAAAGTGCCAACTTGATGCCAAGTGTTTTGGGCTAGATTTTAACTATCAAACGAGAAGAATACAGCCAAGCTAGAGGTAAAGTAATGTTAGCAGATTCATACGTGTTTACCAGCGAATCCGTCTCGATGGGGCATCCCGACAAGATCGCGGACCAGGTTTCCGATGCGGTACTCGATGCAATGCTTGCTGTTGATCCTAACGCACGAGTGGCTTGCGAGACAATGGTAACGACGGGAATGGTTATTGTAGCTGGCGAAGTTACCTGCAAGGAATACGTGGATATCCCAAGCGTTGTCAGGCAAACCGTAACAGGTATCGGCTATGACCATGGTGAAATGGGATTCGATGGCAATTCATGTGCAGTACTCGTGTCACTTGATGAGCAAAGTCCCGATATTGCCCAGGGCGTAGATGTACAAGCAGACTCCGGCAAGGCGCAGGGTGCGGGCGATCAGGGAATGATGTTCGGCTTTGCCTGCAAAGAAACACCAACATTAATGCCGCTGCCTATCGATATTGCTCATCGACTAGTAGCGCGTCAAGCAGAAGTAAGATGTGGCGGCGAAATAGCGAATCTAAGGCCGGATGCTAAAAGTCAAGTCAGTGTGGTTTATGAGGGTCAAGTTCCGGTTCGTGTGCAAACGCTTGTTCTATCAACCCAGCATGGTCCACAATGGAATGATCGGCAAGATGAACTAAAAGAGCAGGTTACTCAGCACATACTCAAGCCGGTACTTGGGGATTTATGGAACGATGATATCATTGTTCACGTTAATCCCACAGGTAAGTTTGAAATAGGCGGACCACAAGGTGATTGTGGTTTGACCGGCCGCAAAATCATTGTTGATACCTACGGCGGACGCGGACGTCACGGTGGGGGAGCGTTCTCGGGCAAGGATCCTTCCAAGGTCGATCGCTCAGCTGCGTACATGGCCCGTTATGTTGCAAAGAATATTATTGCTGCTGATCTAGCGGATATATGCGAAGTGCAGCTTAGTTACGCAATCGGAGTTGCGGAACCAACTTCGGTTCACATTAGCTGCGAAGGTACCGCCAAGATCGATGAACAGAAGATTTGCGAGCTAATTCGTGATCACTTTGACCTTACACCAGCGGGAATAATACAAACTCTGGATTTACTCAGGCCTATCTATAGTATTACTGCTCGGCATGGGCATTTTGGTCGAACACCAGGTGAAGGCGGCAATGACACATTTACCTGGGAAAAGACAGACAAAGCTGATGAACTTCGCGCTGCGGTGCAAGCTTGCGCTGGAGCTACAGCATAGTGTTTAACCTTTAATATCATCAAAGAAGAAAGATTTGACATGACCTTCAAGACCCCACTAATTTTTACAGCGTGTTTGCTCCTTGCAAGCGTTTTTTCGGCACCATTAGTTTCATGTTCCGATGACAATAACAAAGTTATGGATGATTCTAATACTGATATCGATGCCAACGCTGATGCCAACGCTGATGCTGATGCTGATGCTGATACTGTTGCTGATACTGAAACCAATGAGGATAAGGCTGAAGAAACAACGCCAGAATTCCCTGGGATTGCAGTAGTAGGCGATTTGATCGAAACTGAATCGGGACTTAAATATTACGATATTGTCGTAGGTGAAGGTGCACAGCCAGCTGGACCAACATCACGGGTCAAGGTGCATTACACTGGCTATTTAGTAGATGGTACTAAATTTGATAGCTCAGTTGATCGTGGACAACCATCCACCTTTTCATTAAACAGAGTTATAAGTGGTTGGACAGAAGGGGTCGGTTCAATGAAGGTTGGCGGCAAGCGCAAGCTCATCATTCCCTATGCATTAGCATACGGTGAGAATGGTGGTCGGGGCATACCACCTAAAGCTACATTGATCTTCGATATTGAACTATTGGAAATTGTTAGCGAGTAATCAACTGTGGTATCAAGGCTTGTGGCATCATGATAAACCCCGTTTAGCCGGCGGGCTTGACCCGCTGCGTTATGGAAGAAGGGGTCAGGAGTCAGGTTGCTCGGAATCCGCCTATGGCGGGAGTCAGGAGTCAGGGAAGAAAAGAAAGGGATAAAGATAAGAGAAGACCCGATCCCGATGGAATCGGGACAGGTGAATCGGGATCTCCGCTTCGCTCCGACATCATGAAAACCCCGTTTAGCCGGCGGGCTTGACCCGCTGCGTTATGGAAGAAGGGGTCAGGATTCAGGTTGCTCGGAATCCGCCTATGGCGGGAGTCAGGAGTCAGGGAAGAAAAGAAAGGGATAAAGATAAGAGAAGACCCTCACCCCAGCCCTCTCCCGGGAGGAGAGGGAGCAAGAGAAGAAAGACCCGATGGAATCGGGATCTCCGCTTCGCTTCGACATCGAGCAAGCCGGACCTGAGGCTTTGCGAAGTCGCAGATCCGCTCGCCACGGCGAGTCGCCTATGGAGACCTGTGGCGATGTCCGGGTAGGGGGCGTCGAGCATGAGGGATGAGCCGCGCTACAGGCGGATTCCTAGTAACATGCTCCATAGAAAACTGCCTTGATTCCGCAGGGCAGTCTTAAGAAGATTTGCGAAACCACTACAAATGATAATGCAAGACCCCAGAGGTCTAGGCCAGATTCTTATTCTCATGTTCTTAAGAACATGAGAATAAGGTTTGTTATTTATATACATAGTGTGTACGTGGAATTTATGGTTATTACTTGATGATCTTTGCTCCACACTCGGGGCAATTTGTGTGTTGTGTGCCGCGCAGATCGTATTTACACATGACGCATAAGCCTTTGCGGGAACGCGAGGTTTTTCTATAATCAGAAGTGAGCTTAAACATGCCAAACCAAAGCAGGGCATAAATAGCGGTATTAAAAAGAAAACCCGGCCAGATAATCGCCAGTGGCAGCAAGCGCACAGTCGATTCAGGACTTGGAAGTGTAAGCGCACTCTTATTTATGGCTATGCCATTGGTAATAGTTGGCGCTTTACTTATTCTTCCGCGATTGTCATCTAAAGCCATCTGGGAGAACATTGCAAGAAATGGCCAGCCCCTTGCATCTGCTACTCTTAAGTGCCTAAGCTCATCAGGTGCATCGACAGTAGGAAGAAGAAATGGCGCCCAGTCTGGTATGAAAGGCTCAGCTGGTCCAAAGTAAGTTTCCGGGAAAATAAGTGATGGATGAATTGATTTATCAACCCACTCAGATCGAATACGCCTTGCACCGAATGCTTCGTGCACACCAACTAGCCACCCACTATGAACTTCATTCCCGACTTCTCCTCCGCTTTTTCGTGGGCTTGGCTGAACTACAACAAACGGATCTACCAATGCAGCGCATCCCCAAGCCACCATCACCGTTGTAATAGCGCCTGATAGCACACAAACCGTAAAACATTGCAGTCTTCGTTTCATTAGAGTAATAGTGTAGAAGTATTCGCTATATGAGGATACTAATCCTCAATAGCTATCTGGCACATAGCAAACCACTGTCTAACAACCGTTTTTCTTATTCTCATGTTCTTAAGAATTTGAGAATAAGGATTGTTAGTTGCTTAGCTAGGCGCTTTCCTTGAGATCTTGGTTGGCATCTTTTTCATCAAGTTTGAGCGCCTTTGCTACCCAACTAATTGCCAGTGTCGATTTTAGATTTTTAGCATCAAAAAGTGGGGTATTACCTTGGTTTACAATTTGTATACCAATTTCGTATATGCCTTGCTCAGCATGTCGACAAAAAGCTACCAGGCCAGCGACGTGGAGCGATGAAGGTCCATCTATTATCTTTGTTACAGATACTTCGATGGGTTCGCCGCGAACAAGAGGTATAACTGAGACAACTCCAATCCCACCTGGAGAGATGTTCCTTACGCATGCTTGGGCACAGCATAACTCCGAGCCGTCTTCAGAAAAACAGCTAATCTTACAAGGCGCAAGAACTCCGGTGCGTTCCTGCTTTCGGGCGCTAACAACGCGGTTCGTCTGAGTATTGTTCATTTCTTCTGCGATTCGCCGGAGTTTATTGTGTGTTTCACTTGTAGCTTTTGGGTTAGTAGTTTGTTTGTTAATTCTTCCTACTATCTCAGCTTTGTAGGGCGCACCAAGCCTTATCACTTCACCTTTGTTATCTTTACCCATAGCCTTAAAGCAGCTATGGTCTTTACCACCACGCTTGGCTTGATACATCAACTCATCCGCAGCAGAAATAAGTTCTTGGAGTGTCGCGATATTACATGATTCAGTCCACACCGCACCAAGGCTGCATGTAATAGGTTTATCAACTCCAAGCCGAGCAAAATCAAGGTTTCGGATCTTGTCGTTTAATTCTTTGGCCTTTGTTGTTGCTTGTTTGCTTTCCAAGTCGGGGAATACAATTACAAACTCCTCACCACCAAATCGTCCTCCAAGGCCATGTTGCCCCAAACATCCACCAATAGTATCTGCGACAGCTCGAAGAACATCATCGCCACATGAATGGCCGAATTGGTCATTAAGCAGCTTGAAATTATCCAGGTCAAGGAAAAATACCGCAAGGGAAACATCGTTTAGCGCGCCTTGCTGTGTACATGCATTTGCAGCATCAAGAAGCGCTGCTCGATTTAGCAATCCCGTCAAAGGATCGCGTTCTGCGCGCTCACGATATTGACCAAGTGCGTGCTTTAGGTGAGTTTGCTGGCGTTGGATTTGTTCACGTTCCGCTTCAACCTCGGTTAAATGTAAATCTGTTTCAGAAGCAACTCTGCTCAATAAACCGTTAGCGCGTTCAAGCAAATCTGTTACATCTAAGTCCGTAGGTAATTGCTCGCGAAGCAATGCTGCCATGTCTTTATAGCTATCCGCAGCGTTTGCGAAACACTTTTCAAGATCCTCATTGGATAGCCCCAGATGATGTTGAGCGTAAATTTTCAGTTGTGGCTCAGATTTGCAGAGCGTATGCTCACCGCCTAGGCACATTGATCCCATGAAAAAACTCACCGCACACAACTTATTATAATCAGATGCATTTGCTCCAATATCTATGCGTTGGTGATGTCTTCTTAGAGGTTCCGCGATCATTTCAGGCAGATTCCATTCGTCTGCCATGACTGAGATTGCGTCAACATGTGTATGCGGAAAACGCTTTTTCTCCTGTAAGTGAAAAGCGGTCGGAGAAAGATCTTCATTGGCGTAGCAATCAGCGTATTCTGAGCCTAGCACTTGAACTAGTGTTAAGACGCCGCAGTCCTGTAACAGCCCTATGAGAAATGCTTCTTCAACATGTTCGGGAACAACTAACCGCGCAACTTCCCGGGCCAAACAACCGCGCAGAACCGATTGTCGCCAATGCGCTTTTAGATCAAATGGGCAATTACCCAGCCGATCCAAATGAGAAACTAATTGAAATCCCAGCGCAACCATGCGAATTCGTCGTAATCCTAAAATGGTTACTGCACGATGGATCGTAGTTGCCGGCATTCGTTGTGCGAAGCGGGCAGCATTTGACATCTCCAGCAAACGAGCAGATAAACTTGCATCTGCCTGTATTACTTCGCCGAATTGCTCCGCACTGGAATTACGATCGTTAACTAATTCCAGTATCTGCGCAGCAATAGCGGGGTTGCTAGGCAACTTAGCTTTGGCGAATACTTTGCGAAGCTCATCTTTTAAAGAGCTTCCTTTGCCAGATGGTTGCTTCGAGTTGTTTTTTTCTTGGCGATTCAAGGCGCATCAATACCTCATAATGATCGACTTCGCGGTCGCCCCGGTAATGACTCTATCGGTCTAGAGAAAGACCACTATGAGCCTCTACCGTACTAATATCCACGCTATTGAAAACCAATTACCCAATTGTTCGCTTTGCATATGACGTACCGATAATTAGTGCATTAAACGCAGCAAGGCTTGCAAAGGAGCTATTTAATTAGCGATATTACAACGAATGCCAAATACTGTGTCTATAGTCCGCACCAATGACTCCACGCTCTTTAGTAACAACTCGCATCACCAAGCGGGCGTCGCAATTTCCCGAAGTTGATCTGGCGCCGATGGATACTGACTGCCTGGATCAGAGAGATGCTGCGCTGGCGCGGGCAATTGAACAGGCGATTGCCAGACGTTGGCTTACCCTTAAAACGGTAATTGAAAGTCAGATTGATCGCGATTTTGTGTCAATGCAGCCGCAGCTGCAAGCCTCACTACTTGTAGGTAGTGCGCAATTGCTTCTATTAGAGAAGCTTCCTGACCATGCAGTAATAAATGAAGCGGTAGAGTCTAGTAAATCCAAGTTAGGTAAGGGAGCTGCTGGATTTACTAACGCAGTACTGCGCAAAGTTGCAGATCTAAGAAGCGAAATTGTTGAAACTCACGATCCGGATCGTTGCGATGAGCTTCCGCTTAACGATGGACGAGCCTGGCGCTTAAATAAGAATATCTTTGATAAGGAAGTAGATATTCGCCTGGCCCAGCAAACTGCTCATCCGCCTGCGCTTATTACGCAATGGAAAAAACATTTAGGCACAAACTGTTATGCGGACATAGCAAGGCACAGCATTGTCCATCCACCAATACTAATAACTGGTCTTGATAGCGAACATCCAAATTGTAAACCCCATTGTCAATCTGAATTCGCAGTTTTTTCCGGCAATATCGCTGAGCTTCAGAAGTTGCTTGGCTGTAATCCTGATGCGCGAGTACAGGATCCCGCTGCTGCACTTGCGGTTAAAGCCACAGCTGATCTTCAGTTATCAACAATCATTGATGCCTGTGCTGGTAAGGGGACTAAAACCAAGCAGTTACACCAGCAACATCCACAGGCTCAGATTATTGCTAGCGATACCTATAAAACGCGTCTGGATTCTCTGCGTGAATTATCAAATAAATCGCCTTGGCTTAGGATTACTGAAACTGGAAAACTTAGTGAATTTGCAGGCAGAGCAGATCTGCTTTTGCTGGATGTGCCTTGCAGTAATACTGCGGTTTTAGCGCGCAGACCTGAGGCGAAGTACCGCTTTTCCCGCAAGAGCATTGAGCAATTGACCTCAATCCAGAGGCAGATTGCAGCTGATTATTTGCTCTTGCTGGCAAATGCTGGCTATTTGCTCTATAGCACATGTAGCCTGTCGGATAAGGAAAATCGTACTCAGGTGGATTGGATGATGAAATGGCATGGCTTTAAGTTGATAAATGAGGGTTTTCACCTGCCCAAGGGCCAACCAGGCGATGATCCAGCAGAATATACCGATGGGGGCTACTTCGCGTTATTACAAAAACAAGCTTGATCCGTTTCAATACTTGAGGCGTGGGCTGGCTGTGGTAGCATGGTCTGCTTCCGCGTCTCTTGAGGCGCTTTGGAGGAAGGCTAGATAGGCTTAACTGTGCAAACAATGAATATTACTGACATTCTCTCACCCACTGCTGTGAAGATGCCATTGATCGCAACCGAAAAGCGTGCGGTGATCGATGAACTCGTGGATTTGCTCGATGATGCAGGCCTTATTACACAGCCCGATACCCTTAAACAAGTTGTCTGGGAACGAGAACAACAACGATCCACAGGTATTGGTGAAGGCCTGGCAATCCCCCATGGCAAGTCAAACTGCTCCAGCGAACTGGTAATGGCAATCGGTCGGCCAGAAAAACCCATTGATTTTCAAGCAGTGGATGGTGAGCCTGTGCAGCTTGTGGTTTTATTAGCTTCACCTCCGGATAAAACTTCAGATCACATACAAGCTTTGGGAAAGATTTCTCGTCTAATGTCCAACCCCAAGTTCCGAGCAAGAGCCTATGCTGCGGAGACTGCCGAAGAGCTATATCAGCTATTTGAAAATTCGCAGGATTAGACGCCCTCGGATAGCAATCCGTGGGGTTCTTTTAAAAAAGCATAAAGGCATCGTGGCATCATGAAAACCCCGTTTAGCCGGCGGGCTTGACCCGCTGCGTATTGGAAGAAGGGGTCAGGATTCAGGTTGCTCGGAATCCGCCTATGGCGGAAATCAGGACTCTGGGATGAAAGATAGGAAAAAAGAGGAGAAAGACCCTCACCTCGCCACGGCGAGTCGCCTATGGAGACCCAGCCCTCTCCCGGAAGGAGAGGGAGCAAGAGAAGAAAGCCCCGATGGAATCGGGATCTCCGCTTCGTTTCGACATCAAGCAAGCCGGACCTGAGGCTTTGCGAAGTCGTAGATCCGCTCGCCACGGCGAGTCCGCCATAGGCGGATCTGCCTGAGGCATGATCGCCTATGGAGACCTGTGGCGGGGTCCTGGTAAGAACAATCTAACACCTGCAAAGTTGGGGTACAGCGATGTCATTTTTTCACATTTATCATCACATTATCAAGATATAAGATTTGGGGGAGGATTAATAGGGGGGTATACTAAGTCGTTATCAAAGTTATAACTGTTGCATATTGCTTGCATCAATCTCTATGAGGGAACATGCATGTCTAATTGTAAACTAATCGCTTTAACTTGCCTTGCCGCCATTATCACTTTCGCGAGCGATGCCTACGCACAGGATGATCAAGTTGATGTTATTGCTTTAATTAAAGAAATAAGGCAAAGCGAGCAGTGGTTTTCACAAGTAAGCAGCTTACAAGTGCAGCTAAATGAGACCACAATAAGAACCTCTCAAGGCATAGCAAAGGAACGTGACAGGCTCGGCAAACTATATCCATCGCGAAAAGAATTTGATCCCGCAATATACACCGGGCTTCAACCTCAAGAGTATGAACAAAAACAGTTCATGTTCAGCCCCGATCGTATTCTGTATGAATCGCGCAGGACTGATGGCAGATACAGTCTTAGTTTTTGGGATGGTATACAAGAGATCACAGCAAGCGGCAGCGACTCGGATCAAATAACCAGCTACATATTTAGTGATAAATCCGGTAGAGCTGCGGGGCAAAGAGTGCTGAATAATATGATTTGGCCACAAGCTGCGGTTCAATCATATTGGTGGCGGCAGATTGACACGCAGCGCGCAACAGAAATGCGCATGGGTTCGATCAATGATTTTAAGCTATCAGGTCGTAAGGACTTTCGAGGTATTGATTGTTATGAGCTTGAAACTCGCTCTGGATTTATTAAGTGGTATGTAGGGGTGGAAGATCATTTGCTGCACGGAATAGTTGCTAGAAGATTAAAAGATAACAATAGCGAAAAACAGGTTATACTAGATATCGCCAAGCGCAGAGGACAGAATTTTAAATCAACCAATGAATATTACATGTGGAAGTTCAAACAAGCTCATGATGTGCGAAGTGAGATTGATCGGGAGTACTACGCAGCTTTAATATCTGACACTCGACCAGTTGCTGAAATATTCATGCTCGATTACAAGCAAATCGAACCGGGAAAATGGTTTCCAATGACTCAGGGAGCGCAGTGGTACCTCAAAGAGCCTGATGAAAATGGTAAGTACATACTCAAAGAAACAAGAACCCTCAGCATCAATCAGATCAAGCTTAACCAACCTTTACAGGATAATCTTTTTGAGATCGATCTTATTGAAGGCGTTGAGGTTAATGACATGCGCTTTGATGTGCCATTAAGTTACCCGTATGAGCACAACATGCCGATTGAGAAATGGGATGCAATCCTAACAGATGCGAGAAAAAACTTTGGGAGGCAAGATAAATGGGACGAAAATCGTAATGAGCTGATAGGTAAAGTTGCGCCTGAATTTCCAAAGAGTAAGTGGTTAAATAGCAAAGCATTGAGCCTGAAAGAATTGCGTGGCAAAGTAGTTATTCTTGAATTCTGGTCTATTTCGTGCGTTCCATGTCGCACTGTGATGCCGGAGATGAACGAATTACATAAGAAGCGTGATGAGACCGGTATTGTCGTAATTGGCATTCACACCGCAAGCAAAGATTTTAAGAGTATTAAGGAGTTTGCGAAACGATACAATCTGCAGTACCCAATCTATATCGATACAGAGAAAGCTTCGTTTATGCCTAGTTGGGGTCGGATATTCGGGAACTATGGGATCTATGGCATCCCACAGACATTCGTCATAGATCGCAAGGGAGTAATCGCAGGCCAAGGAGAACTGGATGAAGTTGTGCGGATCGCAAAAGGTCTATTGAATTAGCAATTCAAACAACCTTCCCTCATTCGCATCTCCCAACAAACCCGTCCACGCGTTATCTTCCACAAACATGCACAATCAAAATATAAAACACATCGCATGGATCGGCACCGGGGTCATGGGCGCTCCCATGGCTGGGCATCTGATTGATGCGGGTCACGAGTTAGTTATTTATTCGCGCACTAAGGAAAAAACTGAACCATTACTCGGTAAAGGTGCAGCTTGGGCGCAATCGCCGGCTGAGGCTGCGAATGGTGTTGATATTGCAATTACAATGGTTGGTTTTCCTGATGATGTACGGGAAACTCATTTGGGAGCCGAAGGCATACTCGCTGCAACAACACTTCCCAAATACATTGTGGATATGACTACGAGCGAGCCTAGCTTAGCTAAGGAAATTGCTGAGGCGGCTAAGAAAAAAAGCGTTGGAAGTATTGATGCACCGGTTAGTGGTGGCGATATTGGGGCGCAAAATGCAACTCTATCAATAATGGTCGGAGCAGAAGCAGATGATTTTGAAGCTGTTAGGCCGCTCTTAGAAATCCTGGGTAAGAACGTTGTTCTTCAAGGCGGACCCGGTGCTGGGCAACATGCGAAGATGGTCAACCAAATTCTGATTGCATCCACAATGATCGGCGTGTGTGAAGGTTTGATTTATGCATCCAAAGCTGGGCTTGATCCACTGACTGTGATCAAATCAGTTGGTGCGGGTGCGGCTGGTTCTTGGACAATCAACAATCTTGGGCCGCGGATGATTAAGCGAGATTTCGCGCCCGGCTTTTATGTGGAGCATTTCATCAAGGATTTGTCGATTGCCTTGGCAGAATCTAAGCTAATGGGCCTGGATATGCCTGGGTTAGCTCTTGCCGCCCAGCTTTATGATGCTGTAAAAGCGTCAGGCCATGGCCGAAGCGGCACTCAAGCCCTCCTATTAGCCTTAGAAAGCATAAACAGCATCGATTCCTAGCAATTTTTATAGCAATTAAAAAGTTACACAGCTGTTGGCCAAGTACGGCCTCAATATACGACGTAAGATGAAAGAGGCCCTTAGGAGGTTATTGATCGATGGCTGTACGAATGGAACTTTCGAGAATCTTCATCCGTGAAATGACGGCGATGCAGATCATCGAATTAAGTGAACTCGATGGCGATCGCACATTTCCAATCGTTATCGGTTTACCCGAAGCGTTTGCGATTGAACGCCGATTGAAGGGGATTGAAATACTTCGGCCACAAACCCACGATTTGCTTGCTTCGATAATTGGAAGTCTTGGCGGGCAGCTCAAAGAAATCGCCATTACCGATTTAGTAGATGGAACATTTTTCGCAAAGTTAATCGTCGAGCAAAATGGCCAGACTATTGAAATCGATTCGCGTCCATCTGATGCAATTGCGCTTGGCGTTGCAGAGGACGTTCCGATATATGTTGCTGAACACGTACTAACTCAAACCGAATCAGATTCCGCATCAGCCCTTGACATGGAATTTGGGGATGATGAAGATTTCGAAGAAGATGAAGAAGAAGACTGGCAATAGAAATGCTTTAGCAGGAGGTTTCATGCAATGAGCAGTGGTCAAATGCTCATAGCCAGCCCTAACCCGCAAAAATTCCTCACTCAAGGCGAGGGTATAGGTGGAGTTATCAAGTCCAAGCCCGAAGATTTTCTTGTTGAAGAAATCCCACTATACGAACCTTGCGGCAAGGGTGAACATCTATATCTTCAAATAGAAAAGACCAGCGTATCCCATGGCGAGTTAATGAGCTGCTTGCGCAGGCATTTCGGGGTTAAGGATCTTCATATCGGCTACGCAGGCATGAAAGACAAACATGCAGTGACCAGCCAAACTGTCTCAGTTCATCTGCTGGATGATCCACCTGATATAAATATAGATCATAAGCGTATTAAAGTTTTGTGGGCTGCGAGGCATACTAATAAATTAAAGCGTGGGCATTTGCGTGGCAACCGTTTTGTCATACGTATTCGTGATGTTGATCCGCTTAAGGTTACAATTGCCAAGAAGCGCTTGGAGGAATTGCAACAAACAGGTATGCCTAACTTCTTTGGGCCACAAAGATTTGGGTATAGATGTAATAACCATCTTGTAGGTGCAGCGATTGTGCGCGGCGATTGGCAGGCGGTTCTCGATGAATTGCTCGGCATCACCGGCACGCCGTTTCCAGATTATCAGCAACAACTGAGAGAGCTCTATGACCAAGGGAAATACGCAGAAGCTGCGGGGCATTGGACTGTTGCCAATCGAAATGAGCTGATTGCTATTCGAGGTCTCCGTGATGGAAAGTCGCCCTCGAACGCTTGTTATGCAATCGGCAAAGCTGCACTTTCATTCTTTGTAAGCTCTTTACAATCCGCGATATTCAATCGTGTATTGGATGAGCGTATTGAACAAGGTACATTGCACAAATTAATGGAAGGCGATTTAGCCTTCAAGCACGACAGTCGCAGCGTATTTAAGGTTACCGCAGAAGAATTGGTTGGCGATGTGCTTGTGGATCGACTTGCGAGATTTGAAATTTCACCATCAGGGCCGTTATGGGGTGCGGGTATGACACGAACTGCGGATGCGGTTGGTGATACGGAGCTTCGCGCCTTGGAAGCTGCGGGGATAACCTTTCAATCGCTTGTGGAAACCAGCTACGATCAAAAGGGTGCCAGGCGGGCTTTTCGAGTGCCTATTGAAAATACATCAGTCGATGGAGGCGTTGATGAGGAAGGTAGCTATATCAGACTGGCATTTGATTTGTCACGTGGTGCGTACGCAACAGTATTGCTAAGAGAAATTATGCAAACCGAGCTTGATGACAAGACTTCATTTACGGCTGGAGAGTAATAACAATATCGTGTTGTTTTAATGCAAGTGAAATTTGCGTTGATGGTTCCTCAGTGGGAT
The DNA here is from genome assembly GCA_022574595.1 of Planctomycetota bacterium. Taxonomy (GTDB): domain Bacteria; phylum Planctomycetota; class Phycisphaerae; order Phycisphaerales; family SM1A02; genus JACZRS01. The sequence continues at coordinate 76,738 of JACZRS010000019.1, forward strand.
CAATGCGAATTGCTTGCCAACCTATTTTTATTGCTGCGTCTACATTTTCCTGAGTATCATCAAAGAAAAGGATTTCATTGCCGTGATAGCACAAGCTTTTTTCGAGATGAAAGTAGATTGCGGGGTCGGGTTTATGCAATCCAATTTCGTGTGATGGAAATAGGTTTTTTAGTTTAAGTACGGTTGGAAACTCGTTCATTCTGGCCCAATGTTCGTGTGTTGTGTTTGAAAGTGCAGCAGTATCCATACCTATTTCATGAAGTTGATCTACGATTTGAGATAAGCCGGCATATTCATCAACTAACCAGGCATCGAGAATTCTTGCAATTTCTGCGGGGCTATATAATTGATCGATATGCTCACTTAGTTTATTGGCAAAGTCACTACCAGATAGCTGGCCGGTCATGTACTGCATTAATAGCACTTCGCGCTTAGGATCAAACGCATCCCAAAGCTCGGGATTTCGCAGTTCAAGTCCAGCTGCATGACATCTTTCCTGCCAGGTTGGACAAAGGCGTATAATTACTCCACCAAGATCAAAGCAAACTAGTTTTATGTTAGGTTTGATTTGAGGATCGCTCATGGGCAGTGCCATGATAGCCAATTGCATATTAAAATGAGCTTAGGATTATGCGCTACGTGATAACCGCTGCTTGTTCTGTAATCTTCTTCGTTTGAAGAAGTCTTTCAGCAGTTGGCCGCATCTGTCGCCAAGCACGCCAGAAATCACTGTAACTTCGTGATTAAGTCGTTTATCAGTTGGGATGCTGAACACGCTTTTACAAGCACCAGCTTTGGGATCGCTTGCTCCGTAAATTACACGGTCCAAACGTGCATTTACCATTGCGCCAGCGCACATCGGGCAAGGCTCTAGTGTAACCGCAAGGGTGCAGTCTTCTAATCTCCAATCACGCATAGTTTTTCCTGCAGCGGACATGGCCAATAACTCAGCATGTCCAACAGGATCGCACTTCGCTTCTCGGTTATTTGCTGCTTCTGCGATGATCTTGTTGCCTTTATAGACAACCGCGCCGACGGGAACTTCGCCTTTAGCCGCAGCAGATTGCGCTAAAGTGATTGCTCGCTCCATCATGGCCATATCTATCGACGAGACGCTATCGTCACGGCCTCTAGCTAGGCTAAGTTCAGCCATTATCCCCACCCTCCGGAATCTGTCCCATCTTCGAAGCCGAGTTTGGATCACTCGAACCCACGACCGCCTTGGTCGTTTGCAATTCATAACGAATCGCCACCTTGATCATCGTCTTGCTGGTGTAAAGACTTTCCGTCTGGATCAGTTATATCATTTGTCCGTTGGGTTTGTGACGGTTCGGCATCCTGTTGGGCCTGCTGTTTGGCGTTATGAGACTTCGAGCGCAGAACTGTTCCCTCGGCTACAGCTTTGGCAGGTGCTATTACCAATAACACAATTCCAAGCTCATATAGTAGATATAAAGGCAATAACATCATCAACATGGACAATGCGTCCGCGGGTGTTATCACCGCAGAAATCGCACCACATATAAATAGTGCGTATTTGCGTTTGCTGCGTAATGTTTCCTTACTCACGATCCCCGTCCATCCCACCAGTAAAATCACTAGCGGCATCTGAAACGCAATCGAAATAGCCATGATCAGCAGCATCACAAAATCAAGGTAAGTGCTGAGCCTGAATTCCTGGGCAATCATTGGGCGGCCAGTAACATTTAAGATATCTATTGCGCTTGTCCCTGTAATTGATGTGTCTTGCTTATCGACTGGCGCATCACTCACAACTTCGACCACAACAAATAGTTCAAGCTCTGGCCAGATCAACCATGCATCACCTGCTTTAGGATCACTTGGGTCATGAATTCTAATAGGAACCGATTCTAGTGATTCCATCACCGAATCAACTCGTGGATCTTGTGCTTGCTCGCCAATACCCGGCAAGAGGGATGTTCCAAACTTCACCAACACCATTAGCATCAACGGCAACATTACATAATACAAAAGTGCGATACCCGCGGCAGTTAAAATCGCACTACCCGGTATTAGAAAATGAACGAATCTACGTTCGTGTTGGTATAGCCCCGGCTTGATGAATTTCCATGCTTGCAGAAGAATCCAAGGAGCAGAAAGAACCACAGCCCCGATCAAACTGAGCTTGATTGCGGTCATCAAGGCTTCAGCTGGACCTAGAACTTGCATGCGCTGGGGCAATTCGTTGTCCGCAAGCACCTTAAGCAAGGGCTTTGAGAGCCATTCGATTAGGGGCTTTTTCAGGGCAAAGACCACGAATGTCATGGGGATTGGTATGGCTAACGACCACAAGACTCGCTTTCTAAGCTCATCCAGGTGGTCGCCGAAGCTCATCGTGAATCTATCTGGATATTCACCTGTAGGCATAAATTAAGTCAATCCATCTCGTTGTGGTTAGCATGAATTTGAGCAATCAACGGAATTGTTCATACGCAATAGGTCATAATACAAAAATAGGCTATGTTTCCGGACAGCTTATATACAGGAACTTGTCTAAGAAGGTAGTAATGACTTTTGAGCCAGGAGCTTTTGAGGCTCTAATTGAGCCCGCCAGGTGCGGAAATCAGCAGGCCCAGCAGGAGTTGTGGCATGCCCATAGAAGATGGGTCGCTGCGATTATATTGGCTCACAGGCCTAAGACTGTGGAAGTGGAGGATCTTTTGCAGGACGTTGCAGTCAAATTTGTCTCCAAGATCCATACTTTGCGTGATGATCGTGCTTTTAGGCCCTGGTTGCGCCAAATCGCTATTAATATCTGCCGAGGTGCTGCCCGTTCATCGAAAGTTGCACTCAGATTTACCGGCCCATCACGTGAAGATTTAGATCATTCTGTTCGGGGTGTAGTTGGTGAACCTGCAACTCCAGAGGCATCTGCCGATGAGGAATTAGAGAAGAAAGACTACGCTCAAAGGATTCTAAGCAAGGTTTTGAGCCTACCTGCTTCGTATCGTGAGCCATTGGTTCTCAGATGTATGAGATCCCTAAGTTATCAGCAGATTTCAGAAATTCTCGATCTTCCCGTTACTACCATAGAAACTCGCCTGGCCCGGGCCAGGCGTATGCTCAGAGAAGAAATTGCAGCCGAACAAAACGACGGTTTTCACTCTTAGATGAATCCCCATTTATAGCACTAATTTATATCTATCCATTGAATGTGCCTCTTTTTATGCCAAATGATAACGCCGACAACTCGAAAAATGATCAAGAGCCCGAAAAGGCATCCGAGGCTGAGATCCTCATAAGTCGAATCGTTGACCATCAAGCGAACGAACAGGATCAGCTCCGCTTTGAGCAACTTGCGGTTGTTGATCCCTCATTATGGCGAACTCTTGCCCAACAGCAGCAGGAGATGGCTGCGCTTAGTGATACCGTTATCGAGCAGCTTGTTGCGGCTGATCGTATTGAATTACCTACTACTAAATCCTCAATAACTCCTCTTAAACCATTTGCATTTATTGGCTGGGCAGCTGCGATTCTTATCGCTGCGGTATGGATATTGCTACCAGCTAAGGAGTCAAGCCAACTAATTCCCACTCTTACTTCAGATCAACATTTAGATGAGTACCGCAAAGCTGATTTTCTTAAGCAGGAATTTGATCCAATTATGTTGGATTGGGAGCGTATCAATGATGATTGGATAAGAATCTACTACATGAGGCGCTTTGAAGAATCAGTCCTTGTGAATCGGCCGTTGGAAGAGATAATTGCTGGCGATAAGTTTATTGTGATGCCTGAAGAATTGCGCAAAGAGTCTCCACTTCCGCCAACAGTAAACCATCAATAAACCAATCATCATCCTCCCAGACGCCCATGGATAGCAATCCATGGGGTTCTTAATCTTTTCAACTCGACAATTAGGGTGTGGCTGCCAGACAGTAGAAAACCGGGCATTAAATGGTTCCAATCAAGCGCTTGGCGACTCTGGCAGACTCTATAGCTATACTCATCCGCTCATAGAGACCCCTAAAATGACCCAACCAAAGGACTATTACCAACTGCTGGGCGTTGCCCGAACCGCCACAGCCGAGGAGATACGCAAGGCTTATCGCAGTCTTGCGCGAAAATATCATCCCGATGTAAATAAGACTGAGGAGGCTGCTACAAAGTTTGCTGAGGTTCAGCAGGCGTATGAAGTCCTGTCAGATGCTCAAAAAAGAAAATCTTACGACCGATTTGGTCACGCAGGCATAGGTGTTGGTGCTGGGAGCGGCAGATCACGAGCTGGGCAATGGAACCCACAGGCAGGTCCTGGTGGGGGCTTTGATGCCAGCGAGTTTTCAAGCATTTTTGAGCAGATGTTTACAGGCCAGGGCGGCGGATCTCCATTTTCAGCTGCTCCTGGCCGTGGAGTAGGTCCAGGTCCAAGGCGGGTGGCCCCAATAAGAGGTAGGAACATAAAGCGCAGTCTCAGCATCACATTCATGACCGCAGCAAAGGGTGGATCAGAGCAACTTCGTATTACTTCTGCCGATGGCAGTCCTCAGACGATTACCGTTAAAATCCCTGCTGGAATAGAAAATGGAGCAAATCTTCGCATCAAGGGAAAAGGTAGCTCAGGACATGCTGGGGCAGCTCCAGGCGATCTGATTCTCACGATGAAGGTGGGGGCTCATCCCTATTTCCGCCGTGATGGGCTTGATTTGCTTATCGATGTGCCTATTTCAATCGCAGAAGCAGCATTGGGGACCAAAGTTGTTGTCCCTTTGCTCAATGGGTCAGTTGAGATTAAGATACCGCCCGGGTCTTCCAGTGGTCAAAGGCTTCGTGTACCGGAGCAAGGCTTAAGTATCGCAAGTTCTGAACGAGGAGACTTTTATGCGGTGATCCAGATTGTTGCTCCGCAGTCGCTCTCTGAAAAAGGTAATAAGCAAATGGAGAGCCTTGCTAAAGAGCTTAAAAATCCCAGGGACGAGCTTGGATGGACCGATGACGTGGGTGAGTAGTTAAAATGATTGAGTAAAGCATTTCGCTTGGCTCGTTTCCATAATTGACATCAGTGGGTGGAATTAGGTGTGCTGAGAGAACAACATAGATTTTTTAGAACCGTGTTGATGGCATGCGATACCACAATAATCATTGCAGCTGCATTGATAGCGTATCATTTGCGCTTCTTTACGTTCAGCGAAGTAATACCGCCGCGTGATGAAGTATTTAAGTTAGCTACACACATGATCCCAATCTTTGTGGTTTGTCCTTTGACATTCTTAGCTGCGTTTATGGTTGGCCTGTATCAACCACGCCGCGACCAACGATTCCAGTATGAAGCGATATCGATTATAAAGACTGTTGGACTTGGCCTTGTGATTACCGTCGTAGTCCTTAGCTTTTTCAAGAACATATTGTTTGAAGGGCGTCACTACAGCGGTTGGCAATTTGCAATCTTTGCCTGCGTTGCTACGTGGATGTTGCTGCTTTGGAGATTAGTCTTTCGTATCACAGTACGGTTATTGCGCAGCAGGGGTTGGAATCTAAGGCACGTTGCCATAATCGGTACCGGCAGACTAGGGCAAGTTGCCTATCACACTATCCAAAGAAATAGCTGGACTGGTATTAAACCTGCGTATTTCATTTCACATCACGAGACGACTTCACGTGAAAGCTGTCTCGACTTGCCAGTAAAAGGCGGTATTTCACAGCTTGAGGAAATTCTCGATACAACTGATATATCAGGCGTTTTCATTGCTATTCCAGGTGGAACCGGCAAACTGCTGCCCGATCTGATTCGCAGGCTTGAGAGGTATCCGCTTGATGTTCGTGTCATTCCGGATATGAACCCCAAATTCCTGACTATTAACATGGCTGCGCATGATCTGGATGGCATGCCTGTGCTTTCAGTAAGAGAATCTCCGCTTGGGGGTTGGGGCGGAATTACTAAAAGAACAATGGATCTAATTGGCGGACTTGTACTCCTTGTTATATTTGCGATTCCGATGCTGGCGATCGGTTTAGCAGTTCGTATGTCAGGAAAAGGTTCAATTATCTTCAGGCAAGAGCGAATGAGCCTAAACGGCCAACACTTTAAAATCTTTAAGTTCCGAACAATGAGACATGCCGATTCCGAGAGACTGGCAATTGAAGATATTGGTAAGGGTACTGATGCCTGGACAAAGCCCAACGATGAGCGCATCACACCGGTGGGAAAATTCTTACGCCGCACAAGTCTGGATGAACTTCCACAACTATTTAATGTTGTTCTGGGTGAAATGTCTTTAGTTGGCCCAAGACCTGAGAGGCCAGAACTCATCGAACAGTTCCGCGAAGATTGGCGTGGCTATATGCTTCGGCAGCGCGTGAAAGCAGGCATGACCGGATGGGCCCAGGTTAACGGTTTGCGTGGCAGCAGTACTAGTTTGCGAAAACGATTGCAATACGATCTTTTCTATGTGCGCAACTGGTCGTTTATGTTTGATGTGCGGATCCTATGGATGACTATCTTCCGCGGATTCGTAGATCCAAACGCGTATTAAGAACCCAACCGACGCCAACGGATAGCAATCCGTTGGGTTCTTTACCGCAAACCCAAAGTAGCACTTGCGCCTTGAGCTATAATGTTTGCTGCGATGACCTACGAAAAAAAACCAGCGGTAGTTTTATTATCAGGTGGCGTCGATTCCGCGACCACGTTAGCTATTGCGCAAAAAATGGGTTTTATCTGTCATGCGCTTAGCTTTGATTATTCTCAACGGCATATATATGAGTTGGGAGCAGCGAGAGATGTGGCGGCCTCTCAAGGGGCAGTCGATCATCGTATCGTAAAAATAGATTTGCGTGGCTTCGGTGGCTCCGCCCTTACAGACGAAATTGAAGTACCTAAGGATCGGCCCCCGGAGGTGATGGCCGGTGAGATTCCTATAACTTATGTCCCTGCTCGGAATACCATCTTTTTGAGCTTCGCGCTGGCGTATGCAGAGGTTCTGTCATCAGCAGATATTTTCATAGGTGTAAACGCAGTCGATTACTCGGGGTATCCAGACTGTCGGCCACAGTACATCAAAGCCTTTCAGTCCATGGCCAATCTCGCAACCAAAATGGGCGTTGAAGGTCAACTCATTACAATCCATACGCCTCTAATAGAACTAACAAAAGCGCAGATCATCAAACGCGGCATAGAGCTAGGCGTAGATTTTTCACTAACATTCAGCTGTTACGATCCACAAACAGAATCTGGAAACACCATAGCCTGCGGCCATTGCGATTCGTGTCTATTACGAGCAGAAGGCTTCCGCCAAGCCGGGGTAGAGGATGGAATGAAGCCATAAAGGACAAGCCCCTCCACAGGCGGATTCCGAGCAACAAGCGCCATTAGAGGCGTGGCCTACGAACGTCTCGGAGAATACAGGTTGGCGATTACAGATTTCAACCAAGCCCTACGCCTTAGACCGGACTATACGCAAGCCTACTACGATCGTGGGGTGGCCCACGCCCGTCTGCAGGAGTATCACGAGTCGGTCGCGGACTACAACGACGCGTTGCGCCTCAGACCGGAGTTCCCGGAGGCGCTCAACAACCGTGGGGCGGCTTACAATAATGTTCAAGACTATGACAACGCAGTGACGGACTGTACTGAAGCGCTGCGGCTTAGACCAGACTTTGTGGAGGCATACGTTAACCGGGCGGCGGCTTATCTTGGGCTAGGTGAGTACCAGACGGCCATCGCAGACTGCAACGAGGCGCTCCGCCTTGCCCACGAATATGCGCCAGCGTACTTGAACCGGGGGTCAGCCTATAGGCGACTAAAAGAACCTCAACAGGCTATCGCCGACTTCACTCAGGCACTAGACCTCAGCCCGGACCTGCCGGAAGCATACAGCAACCGAGCAGCAGCATTTCTCCAACTGGGGGAGTACGAGAAAGCAATCACGGACTGCAACGAAGCCCTGCGGCTTAGGCCACAATACGGGTCTGCGTACTACAATCTCGCCTGTACTTATGCCTTG
>JACZRS010000020.1 GCA_022574595.1 Planctomycetota bacterium
GGCTGAGTCGGGTGCAGTGCTGACTACGATGATGGCAGCCAAGGCGAGGGCACGAATGGCCATGCTTCCCTCCTGCTCGGTGGGAAAAGAACCTGCGCGTCGCTCGCCATCTTAGGCCCCGCCCGTAGGCAAGTCAACGCAAAGGGGTAGCTGTTTGTAACTGCTGGGTCACGGTCGCAGATGTTTCCCGCAAAAATTAGCCGGGAGATACTTGTAGCCCACAGAACACGTTCCCGAATCCGAAATCGACAGGGCACCATTCCATCTGGAGAAGGTTCGGGAATCCTAACAAATGCACAAAAGTGTTCAATCGAACGCCTCGATTGTCTTTCCGCAATGCGGGCAGAGCGGAGGTGCAGCCTTCTGGGTTTGGAAAGTCGCAACGAATCCCGCTCCAATGATCGCAGTCGGCAAAGCAACCATACCTATACCAAGAACTGCGATTATTGCTCCAAGCATCCTTCCCGTGTCCGTTACAGGAAAGACATCTCCGTACCCAACCGTTGTAAGCGTAACGATCGCCCACCACATTGCCGCTGGAATGCTCCGAAACTCGTCCGGTTGTGCTACATGTTCGGCTTCGTACATTAGGCTGGCGGCAATAATCAGTAATGCAACTAGAATCGTGAAGGCTGCAGCAAGCTCCTGGCGCTTGCCGTGCACGACTCGTCCAAGGAGCCGGAATGCCTCTGAGTATCGGCCAAACTTGAGTATACGCAGAATCCTGAGGAGTCGCATAGCTCGCACAACTCGAAGATCCGGAAGAGCAAACGGAAGGTAAAATGGCGCAATGGCTAGTAGATCAATCAAAGCAAGTGGTGTCAGGGCAAATCTTAGGCGACCATAGAGTGGTGAGCTGTACTGTTCATCGCTGGTGCACGACCAAATTCGCAACAGATACTCGATGGTGAAGATAGCTATCGAGACGACTTCAAACCACAAGAACATCTGGCCAAATCGAGCCTGTAATTCCTGAACAGACTCAAGGACTACTGCCAGAACATTACATAGGACCAGGGTCATTATGAAAATATCGGTAGCACTGCTGACCTTGTCTCCGGGACGAGCCACTTCCAAGATCTCATAAATACGCTTCTTCATCGCTACACTCCATTTGCTCAGTGTCACTTGCACCTATCTGCGGCAACCTTTGGGGGCATCCTATTCCGCGCCCCCACCCAAGTCAACGCGGAGGGCGCGATGACGGCGGAGCGGGACGCGGCGGACGGGAACTTGTTTGACTTGTTCGAGTAAAGCGGCGGGGAGCTCTACCAGCACAGATGGAAGCGCTTGCAACATTCACTACACAATTGAAACATACCTTTAGGTGTCTGAAACCACCGCTCCGCACGCCCCTCCGAACAATAAGAACAAGCAAAACAATTCCTGCGGCTTCTTTCCAACTTTCCAGAGCGTAGCACTCTTTGGTCGGGAGGAACGCCCTTGCCGCAGAACCATTCTTTTATCGCCTTCCGTTTTCCATCTAGGGGCATATCAGATATCCAGGTTCTTTACTTCCAGGGCGTGGGCTTCTATGTAGGCTCTGCGGCTTTGGACGTTTTCGCCCATTAGGGTCGCAAATAGTTGGTCGGCATCGGAAGCAGTATCCCAGGTAACACGCAGAAGTGTTCGCTGCTCGGGGTCCATTGTGGTGTCCCACAATTGTTCGGGGTTCATTTCACCCAGACCTTTGAAGCGTTTGATTTCAATTCCGCGTCTACCAATATCGTGCAGTTGACTAAGAATTGACGGGATATTTGGCACATTGACCTTTTCAGGCTGATCTGAGGACTTGGAATCAACGATCCAGGCGTAGCGCGTATCCATCTTTTCGCCGGTCACAGATTCTTCCTGCACCAGGCTGTAATCTTCGATATTAATATCGTATTCTGCTAAACGCTCAAAGATGGTCCGGAGCTCGCTGTTTTCGTGTAGTTCACGCAGACTTGCCAAGTTGAGCGCACCGGTTGCTTGTTGCCCTTCACCCGCACGCAGATCATCTAAAACCAGGTTGTTTTCGCTAATAACTTTTCTTGCTTCATCTTCCGACCAGCAAAGAACTTCCCCCTCAGGCCAGCGCAGAAGATGTGTTGGCAGTCTTCGGTTGCCTTGCGGATCCTTTTCGCGTGCTTCTAGGAGTGAAGTAAAATTAATGCCGCGTCTTTGGGAAATATTGATGAGTTGTTTTAAGCGTTCGACCACACCAATGACTTGTTGCAGCGTAGTACCTTCAATTCGCCGTTTTTCATTGCCTTCATCATCGTGAATTGTCAGTACCGCACTGGATAGCGCTAACTCGGTCAGCACGCTTGATAGCTCAAGATCGTTAAGCACATATATACTTTTCTTATTGCGCGTAACCATATATAGAGGTGGCTGCGCAAGATATATATTGCCATGCCTGATAAGTTCCTGCATTTGCCTGAAGAAAAACGTAAGTAGAAGGGTACGGATATGCGAGCCGTCCACATCGGCGTCGGTCATTATTACAACTTTGCCGTAGCGGAGCTTTGAAATATCAAAGTCTTCTCCAATACCGCATTGCAGGGCTTGGATAAGGATTCGGATTTCCTCAAAGCCCAGCACTTTGTCCAGGCGTGCTTTTTCTACGTTCAGGATTTTGCCTCGTATTGGTAGGATTGCCTGGGTTTCATGGTCACGACCGCCTTTGGCGGATCCGCCCGCAGAATCGCCTTCGACGATGAAAATTTCCGCACGATCCACATCTTTAGTAACGCAGTCCGCAAGTTTTTGTGGCATGCCACCGGAATCGAGAGCGCTTTTACGTTTGATCAATTCGCGTGCTTTACGAGCAGCTTCTCTTGCCTGCGCTGCAAGCACCGCTTTTAAGCAAAGCTGCTTGGCCTCCCCGGGATGCTCTTCAAGCCAGGAACCCAATTGCTTTGTAACTGCTACGGATACAGCGGTTTCCGCTTCGGGATTCAGCAGTTTTTCTTTAGTTTGGTTGTTAAACTGTGGTTCTAGTAGTTTTAAGGAAATAACCGCAGTGAGTCCTTCACGTAGATCATCGCCGTTGGGTGTTATGTCTTTGAGAATTTTATTTCGCTTGGCATAGCTATTTATAGTTCTGGTAAGAGAAGTTTTAAACCCAGCTATGTGGGTTCCGCCATCGGGATTAAAAATGTTATTACCAAAGGCAAGCAGTAATTCGCTTGGCGAATCGGTGTACTGCATTGCAATATCAAGTGAGATTCCAAGTTTTTCATCATTGCGTTGAATTCGGATGATTGGCCCTACGGTTGTCTTTGCTCTGTTTAGATGTTCGACGTAGCCATGCAAACCATTTTCGTAGTGGTAGGTTTCTTCACGCAGCTTGCCAGATGCATCAACTCGTTCATCAATCAAACGAATCGTCGCACCTGGATTAAGGAATGCCAGTTCTCGCAAGCGGTGCTGCAATGTTTCAAATCGAAATACCGTATCGGGAAAAATTTCGGGATCGGGTAGGAAAGTGATCTTTGTACCGCTGAGTCGTTTTCCATCTTCTGCTGATTCATCATGAGTCGCAACCACATGCAGTTGGTTTACAATTTCGCCTCTTTCGAATGTGATGAGATAGATTTTGCCATCTTTAACAACTTCGACTTCCGTCCATTTTGATAGCGCGTTAACGCATTTAACTCCTACGCCGTGCAATCCGCCTGAGACCTTGTAAGTGTTATCATCGAATTTACCACCTGCATGTAGCTCGGTCATGATGACTTCCACCGCAGGTCTGCCGCTGATGGTTGGGTTGTCATGCACCATTGGATCGACAGGCATGCCTCTGCCGTCGTCGATCACTGAACACGAGCCATCAACTCCAAGCTGTATTGTTACAGTCGACGCGAAGCCAACCATTACCTCATCGATTGAGTTATCAACGCACTCATAGACCAGGTGGTGCAGGGCTGAGAGTCCTACTCCACCTACAAACATTCCCGGGCGCTTTCGTATCGCTTCCAGGCCTTCCAGCACCTGGATCGATTCTGAGGTGTAGTCGTCCGGCGTGGCTGTGGTAGGTCCGTGTTCGGCTTTTGTCATGGTACTAGAAATAGGGTGGTGAGAGTCTGTGAATCTGGCCTTTTATTATAGCCAATTCAGCAGGTATTTGCAGGACTTTAAGCACATAAAATTCAATCAAAATATGTGACATAAAGCGTTTATTTTCAATGGGTTGCAACATTAGGCTGTGTATGTAGATTTGCTTCGAGAATCAATGCTTGCTCTTTTGGTTAGTATTGACTTTTTTGCATCTAATATTATGCAAAATTGAGCATGAATCTGAACCTGTGGAAAAGAAGTAATCGTAGAAAACGGTTCGCTGGCGCGATTGACAATGGGTGAATTTCACAAGCGCATTTTTTGTCATTCGCTGCTTTAAGAATGTCGAATCTATGATGTGGATAGGTTTTACACGTAATTATTACATTTGCTGATCTAGTAGACTGGAGATGGCTACTAGTAGGGACCGATATCTTTCGTGTCAATTAAGTAAACCATGTGAGATTGAGCATTCACGATGAGTGAATTTGATCATCTTGACGACCCACAAGCTACGGAGTCTGTACTGGCATCTGCAACGCGCAGAGGTTTCTTGATGTTGTCATTGGGTTTGCTTGCTGGTTGTGCCAAGAGCAAAGCACTGGTCAGGCTGCCAAACCCGCCCTGGCCTACGTTTGATTTTGAAAAGCCGCAGCAGCGGAAGACTTCACAGCGGCCAACTTCACATAGGCCTAAGCCTCTTGAGATAAGACCCGCACCTAAACCTGGTTGGCAAACGAGTTTGCTCTCGCGCAATAAGTGGTCGCGTGGCAATCCCATCCCAACGCGCATGAGCAAGATGGCTCCTGTCAAGTACCTCACAGTCCACCATGAAGGAATGGACTCATTCCGTTATTCAGATATTCGATCAACTGCTTCAAGAATTGAAGGCATTCGTAAAGCCCATCGTGGTCGTGGGTGGGGTGATATCGGTTATCACTTCATTGTTGATCGTGCAGGTAGAATTTGGGAAGGCAGGCCCATGCGTTTCCAAGGCGCGCATGTTAAGGACAAGAATATTGCAAACATCGGTGTCCTGGCACTAGGCAATTTTGACTTGCAGCAGCCAACTCAAGAACAACTTGCAGCAGTTAGTCGATACTGTCAACAATTAATGCTTGATTTTAGAATCCCCATTAGCAAACTTAAAACGCATCAAGAGTGGGCTCCAACTGCTTGCCCCGGGAGGCATTTGCAAAGCTACATGGATAGTGCGCGAAAAGGCGGAAGACTTAGCTAGTTTTCTTCACTAAAAGCCACTTTGCCGGTCAAAACACAAACAAATTAGTTTAGCAGCCATAAAGCGCTTAATTCCAACTAATACCCTTTGGCCAGGCCTTAAAACTTTGCTGCTCCGCTTGACCAACAAGTTGATGCAGGTTGGTTAATTGCTTAAGAATCATATCAGCCCGTCTAGTTGCGTCCGCCTCTGCTAAAAGCTGATATCTAATTTCGCCATCACCTAACATGGCAAAGCTAATTAGTTCCAGCAGCGCATGCGTTGGTACATCATCCTTTTCAAACCAATTCATCACAGTCTTGACACAGCGCATTCGCTTAAGGTATCTGCTACCTAGAAGCCCAATTAGTTCATCACGAACCTGTGGCAAGAGTGGAAGTGGATCATCCAGAGATTCTAGCGGGGTAATTTGCGCCCTTAAATATGAACAATCCTCATCGGGATCAATCAATTCTGCAATTTTAGCTCTGCATATTCCCTGCACTAAAACGTCATGCTGATCGGAAGGCAAATATGCGTGCTGCACAATATGCCCCACACAAACAGCAGGTCGCAAGCTGGATGAATCAAATGACGAAGTTTGATTTCGCTGGTTGATGTAACTTGCCATAGCGATTTGGCGAGTGCTTTGAAGTGAGTCTTCTATAAGCTGATAAAAGTGAGATTCAAAGACGTGAATTGGTAGTAGTGCATGCGGAAGCAATACTTCATCAGGCAGGGGGAAGACCGGCATAGGTTGCGAAAAGTTTACATGCACAGCTTTGGACATACACCATGATATGCCTACATCGATCACGAAACGAAAACGCATGGCATCGAAGCCACATTGGGCCTTTAGGATTATTTTTCTAAGGGTTTAGCTAAATCAATCAACCGAACATTGCTTCGATTTCTTCAAACGCTTCAGGAAGATTGCTCTTAATAACCGCTAGTTTTTCCGCAGAAAGTTGGATTTCATCTAGTACATCTGGGACGATTTCAAGGCTCTCAAGATCGCCACGGAATCCATAGTCAGCCTGGCCTGCAAGTCGATCTGCTACATACACGATAGAAGTAAGTGTACGGTTGGGTTCGGGTAGTTCCGTGGGGTCATGGTGATGTCCAGTCACATATGAAAACGACTGTGGGAACTTCCATGCATCACATAGACCCGCTCCAAATGCTTGATGGTCTGCACCAAGAATGCGAGTTTCAATCTCACGCATATTGCATGTTGGAACGTTATCATCATCAAAAGTCATTTCTTCAAAGACTGTTACGAGTTCATGTCTCATGGCTTGAACTTCGACCATGATTCCAATGTCATGGATAAGGCCAGCCAGGAACGCTTCATCTGCCAGACCCATTTTTAATTCATCACAGATGAGTTTGCTGCCTGCTGCTACTGCTATGGAATGAGTCCATAAGTCACGAGCAGCAAATTGTGGGCACATCTCGCCGCCACGGAAAAGCTTGGTCAGACTCGCAGCAATGGCGATATTCTTGACCGCATTAAGACCCAACAACACGATCGCTCGATTGATAGAGCCAATCTGCCTGGGCAAACCATAGAACGCTGAATTCACGACTTTGAGAATACGACTGCACAACGCCTGGTCATTTGAGATGATGTTGTGTAAGTCCTGAGCAGTGCTCGTGGGATCTTCCACCAACTCGATGATCTTCAGCGTTATCTCCGGCAAAGTGGCAATATGACTAATGCCGGCGATGGCGGTGTCTACGACAGCTTGCTTTTCTTCGCTTTCAATGGCGTCCATGTAGCTACCCCTGTGCATTATGGGTATGAAAACCCTGCTCAAGGGAAGATCGACCGCTGAGTCAACCAACTTGATCTAAGGTCCGGAAAATACTGGTTCTTGGCCTAGTTTTTGGGTCCTAGAACGTGTTGCGCTTAGTAATCGGGTATTGATCCATATCAAGTGTCGCTAATAAATTGGCGGTTCTCACACCTGTTGCACCATCTCCGTAAGGGTGCTTGACTGGCTCGATTTCATAAGCAAGCCCACGAGCAATTGCTGGGAATATCTGGTGGCTCTTAGCTTCGGGAACATCAATCACATTAGCGCACAATTCGCGTCCTGCTTGTCTTGGACCAACATTGACGCATCTAACACCAAGGGCTGCACACTCAATTAATCCTGCACTGGAATTTCCTACGATCACTCTTACTCGCTGCAACAGACCGATAAAGTCTTTTCGCGGAAGATGCTCTCGATACTCGCATCCTGATTCTAGGATCACTTGCAGGATTCCTTCCCGTCCGGGATCGTGATTGGGATATAACGCAAGAACTTTCCCCGATTCTTGTGATAGATCCATCAATCGTTTAGCTAAATCCTGCTCAAAGTCAAAATCTCCGCCGGTTGGATGTAATAAATAGACAATCTCCGGCCAACCTAGCTCATTGAACTTCTCATCACTAAGTGGAGGCGTATCGTCAAGATCATCAACCGCAGGTGAACCAACGGTATGAATTCGCTTGGGATCTTCTCCAAGATCAACAATGCGTTGAGCGGATTGTTCACTGGCGGGAAGATGTATGTGCGCCAACTTTGTTATTGCGTGTCGCATTGCTTCATCTGCGATACCTTGTGCTCTATCACCTCCGTGCATGTGCACAAGATGAATTCCTCCAACTGATGCTGCGGATGCTGCTGCGAACGCTTCGATGCGATCACCAAGAACCAGCACAAAATCAACTTTGCGTTTGGAAAATTCCTCAGCCAGTCCACTTATACCTCTACCAAGTGCGTTTGCATCTGCTAAGCGCGTAGTTTCGCCCGGTCTTTGCATGGTGATAGTACAGCTAATTTGAAAGTTCTTTGCGACTTCTTCAGATGTAGGGTCTGGTTCCAGTAGATGTGTGCCGGTTACAAATGTGAGCAGTTCCAGCTCCGGATGCTTGTCTATTGCGCGCATGACAGACCTGAGCAGTCCGTAATCTGCCCTTGAACCTGTAACAACTGCAACTGTTCGCCCATTGGCCATCCAAACAGTTTACAAATTAGCTGGCATTGGTCTATTGGACTATTTTTATCTATAGGTTATGTAGGAGCGACCTGGCTGGTTTTTGCTGTAATAGCAGTGTCGCAGACATCAGGCTTCTTTAAGTCTGTTTCCAAAAGAAGTGTATCTGCCTCAAGCGCATGGGAAAGTTGTTGGCCAAGAATCTCTTTTAGCCTATATGGTTCTATCCCAGTGCCGGGACGTTTTATGGTCAAATCGCTCTCGGTTAATATGTGGCCGGCATCTAGCTTATGCTTAGTGATAATAGATTGGCGTGAGACGTTTCGTACATCATGCTCGATTGCATCAGGCTCTTTGGTTTGGCTACCTAACATTGAAAACGCTCTTTTAATATCCTGTACATACTCCCCAAACTCATCAGGTTCAAACGAGGCTGCGTGGTCAGGCCCGGGCGCATTTCGGTCATAGGTTATGTGCTTTTCAATAATCGAAGCACCAGTTGCAACAGCTAAAGCGCCCGTATCTACCGACGTTGTATGGTCGGAATAACCAACTGCAACCGAAAAATTCTGCATTAGTATTCTGATACCCGCAAGATGCGCAGAACCATTTGGGGTTGGATAGGCACTTACACATTGAAGCAGTGCAAAGGGATAATTACCAAGCCAATCTACTGCGCGTTTAACTTCCGCTAAGGTAGCTGCACCGGTACTTAGAATGATCGGCTTTGATGTAGCTTTCATTGCCTGAATAAGCGGGCGATTAATTATATCGGTTGAAGCTATTTTTAGAGCTGCCCAATCAATTAAAGCTGCAACTTGCACTAATTCAACGGAATACACCGTAACGATAGGATGCAGATTCTTTGTTACTGCGTAAGCAGCAAGTAGCTTCATGTCAGCGATAGACAATTCGAGTTTGCGTAGTAATTCTGATGCGTCAGCAATTCCGGGGGAAGCTTGATATGTAGCTAATTTTGATGCACTACTTAACAAGCGATCAGTTTCAAAGAATTGCAGTTTGACGGCATCTGCACCGGCTTGGCTTGCGTGATCGATCAACTCTTGTGCGCGCGTAACAGATCCATCGTGATTTACGCCGATTTCTGCAATTACATAAGGCTCGTATGCAGAACCAATTTCGCGAGTTCCAATTTTCATGTTATTGCCCCAGCTGGTTCACGCATCAAAATCGCTTGCGCTAACGCTAAATCAACTGCATCATCAATATCAACTACCGCACCTGGAGGAGTTTGTATTCCACGACGATCTTTACCAAGAAATGTATGTGGATCCTTCGGAATAGCAGATTGCAAACTCGCTTTAGTTACAGCTATCACGCCGCCGTTTGGCAAAAATAATTTCGGCAAGTCCTGTCTTCGATCTATCTTATTTTCAATATACGCGCTGATTCGATTCTCATTATCTATGCGACACATCCAAAACGGATGATGCTTTGAAACATCACTGTAAGATTGAACACTGTCCGCCCCCGTCGTAATTAGTAATTCAACGGCGTGGTCAATCAGATCGGCTGGGCGAATCGGCACGTTTGCATATAACACTACTATTACAGCTTCATCTGAGTTGCTTTGCTCTACGGCATGATTAACAACTTCACTTACTGTTGCGGTATCAGTAGCAAGCTCAGGCGGCCTGTCAATTACCTGCACATCCATCCCACTGGCAGCGGAAGCAATATCCTGGCCATCTGTCGAAACGACAATCCGCGTTACACTTTGAGCAGCTTTGGCGTGCTCAATAGTGTGGCAAATCATGGACTTGCCCGCTAATTTGAGGGAATTCTTGCCCGGCAGTCCCTTACTACCAGCTCGTCCAATCACAACCGCAATTACACCAGTTTGGCTTATCATGGCAATACTACCCAGTCCGGCAACTCATCATATTTTAACTGCGATGCAAGCTCATTGCGCTTAGCTACTAACTTTTTCCACAAGTCGCTAACTGATGAATCCTTAACATTACCCACACAATCCAAGCCTTGTGCATCAAATTCACTAACAGGAACAGACCCATCGCAAAGAATCATCATTCTGCATCTGCCTACGTCGATCATAACGCGACTCGGGGGCGCGGTTTCCGTCAAATTGTCCTGGCCATCTTTTAATAAATCTTCTTTGGTGCATGGTTCAATTACCGCTGCACCCAATGTCATCTGCCAGCGATCAAAGAAGGATTCGATGTCTTGATAAGTTGTGCAGCAACGCTTTATGCGGGGCACAATCCAGGGAATTGCAAAGGCAGCATTGGGGGAGTGGTTGGTCAATCGTTTTCTATTAGCCAGCAAGTACTGCATGTTTTCCAGTACTTCACGAAAACCATCAACTCCCATCATCTGCTTATATGTTTCAGCGCGATCCGCATTAAGATCAATACTTACAACATCAAGCGGGCATTTTAATAAACGATCTAGTGTTGTTTGGTTTGTGAGCAGTTCGGTCCTCAGATGAATTCCGCTAATACCCGATGATTTTGCGAGATTTATAATTTCATCAAATTGATTGTGTAGAAGTGGATCCCCTGTGCCATGCAGTGTCAGAACGCAATCGCCTTCTTCGCCCAGCGTTTGGAAGATTCTCTTTGTCAGGTCGATTGATATTGGGCTGCGCGAAGGAGTATTGCTCTTACTTTTGCGCTGGCAATTAAGTTCTAGTATTACATGCTGAGGCAAATGTGTTGCTTTACTGGAATCATATTCAGTAATAGCTTCTACTATCTGTGCTGATGTAACTTTGCCAAGGGATAATTTGGGTTCGATGATTTGCTTGATTGCTCTTTTGTAGCGAGGAGCATCAAACGTAGCGCGGATGCGCGAACGGGTTATATCATGATCAATCTGTATGTTGGCATCTCGCGCTATGGTGTCAGGTTGGGGTGCATTGGGTTGATAAACAAGCAAGCCGCCTACGGTTGAAACTCTATTGCGAATCGAAAGTTCCTGCATAAGCCCAGCACTTAACAAGCATCCGCAAAGCCCAGGCGGAGCTTGTGTGAATACCAGGCCGTGCTGATCAGGCATTTGCAAATGTCTCTCGATCACTGCATCGCAACCAGCCTCGCTTGAGACATCTATAAGAGGCCAATCCGGCCCAACAATTAGTGCAGCGGTAAGCTCGCGTTTTTTCATTACTTGCGACATTATCTGCGGGCAAAGCACTTCATCATAAACGCTCATACCCCCAATACCTCCTCGCCAAGATGTTGGGCACCATTTTCTGGCAGCGGCAACGGCTGGAAATTCGCTGCCAAATGGCGAGCCATCACAATGCTCAATTTCAACTGGCAAACCAATTTTGCTGCGATCGATAAGCGCTTCGACATCAAAATCATGCGGAGATATAAGGATAATCTCCTTTAGCTGCTGGGAAGTACCTAGTTTTTGTAATGTTGTTTGTAAGACAGTTTGGCCGGCAAATTGCTCTGCGAGTGATCGCTTAACTCCCAGGCTGTTCTGCAGAGGATCAATGGGAACAAGCGCAGCAATTTTTGAAGCGCGTTTGGTTTTGTGTTTGCCATCAATGTTTACAAGATTAGTTGGGGCATTGTTTGATGTATCAATCTGCTTACCTTGTAGAATCAAACTGGATTGTTTTAGCTGACAGCTCATTTCATCTGCAGCATCTGCTATCCATATTACGTTTTGCAGATCGCGATCAAGCTGAGCTTTTTGTCGTTCTATGGGATCAAGATCTTCTTGCATTTGCAAACGTCGATCAGCCTTAAAGCGATTAAAAACCCCAAGCTGATTAAGATGGCTGAGTATTTCAAAGGTACTAAAGCGCTCCTGCACATCTTTGCGGTATTTTTCAATTTTCTTGAAGTGCTTCTCCATCTTCTGGTGATCAAGTTGATCGCGCAGCATTTTTCGAATAATCGATGCGGTCTTTTTGGATGTTTGCTTAAGTTGCGTAATTTCACCAAGCACTTCATTTACACGCTCATTAGCAATGTTCAGACGCTTTGAATCCAATTCCGTGGAAGGGATAGGAATTTCAGGCAGCGGTTTAGTTGCATATTTTTCCAGTACTTCAGCAAGTGTTTTATTTTCAACTCGCTGCTTGGCAACCCCGCCTTCGGTTGCATCAATGATCTTTACATCTTCATCCTGGTAGTTTGCGAAATCTCGCTCGAATTGATTTAGATAGGTTGTCATCTGCAAATCGCTGTAGATAGAGCGGCCATGCACATCTACCATTTTCTGCAAGTGTGATCTATGGCGAACAATACGCTGCCACTCCATCATCTCGATGGTGTTAAATGGATTCAGCTCAGGCGCCCAAACTTCATGAATAGCAGTGCCCGGCGTGTAATACAAACCATCAGTAAAACCCAAGTCCTGGCCTATAAATGAAATTGGATTGCACCCAAGATGTCGAGCTAAATATAGCGCAAGGTGGGCAACAGTAGCACCTGCGGGGATGTTGCCCATTGGCCGTTTGTGTTCGCCTAATAGTTGATCCAAGAATCCAGCTCCGCAACATCTAATTGCCCCGGGAAAAGAATCCAAAATGGCTGGATGCGCCTTTGGTTCTGCTACTAAAGTCACTCCCTGCACCATTTGGGGAGTTATTCCCTCATAGAAACGCTTGGATATCTGATGGTAATCCAGTGCGGTAACAAAGTGCGGTCGAATACCTAGATCAAGCAGCGGCCTCAAGGTCGTCTGCGCAGCGATAATTACGCAACGATCCCTTACTCCAGGCTGAGCGAGCAGATGAACGTTCTTACGCAAACTTGGGCCCGCTGAAACAACAACCGCAGGATATCCCTTTGCTATATTCTCAATATCATCAATTCCCGCACCGGCAGCGTAATGATCAAAATTAAGCAGGTTATTGCGAATGGTATCGATCGAGCGCATTAATGTAGTTAAGAGTGTTGTCTTAGCGGCTGAAACATGTTTGGAAAAGGTTTCAACAAACGTTGCTGATTGCTTCGACAGCCTGCTGCGGCTATTGGGGTGCTCAAGAAAATGAACGCCTTGGGCAATGATAGATTCAGAACCATCCAGCAAGCGTGCTAGCTCCCCGCTATCTGATGGATCGGTAACCCAAACCACAAGAGAGTTTTTGATCCATTGGGAATGATCAATATTTTCAAATACAGCGCGTAGCAACTTCAAATCTGATTCAAAGACAATGATGATGCCCGTTCTTTGCATCCGCTCAGCAAGCAACTTAACGTGATAGCCCGCACCAAATCCAAGTACAACCACGACGGCATTTTCTACAAGATCAATGGATTCGGTGAGACGCTGGGCTTCATCTATGGGGCGGTGCTTGGAGCAGAGTCCTTTGCCTTGAATAATCACTGCTGGTGCACTTTGCTGTGTGTCTATAATCGATATGTCCGTGTATGGCTCAGCCTGTCTGATTTTCTTAGCAAAGTCAGCATTGCGCTCGCCCATATGCTGAAGATTCCTCTCCAGCGGGGATTCAATTGCAATAGTTGTTGTCATCTGCAGCGTATCTCAACCTTTTAGCACAAGAGTGCGTATGAGATATCGGAAGAACAGCATTTCGTGCTGCAAATAGCGAGCTAAGATTACTTATGCCAGATCCGCCGAATGTAGGACTATTTACCCGCTTCGTATTGGAAAATCCCTATCCAATCGCGGTTGTTGCAATTGTAGTGGGGGCGGGGTTGCTTATTAGTGGGCTTCGTGAAGGGCTGCGGAATCGCCAAAGAATTGGAATTCTAGGAATCTCAATTGCGATTGCAGTGTTGATCATTGCCTGGTCGGTCACTACCTCAGGGGAACACGCCAAGGCATTGACCCGTTCACTTGTAGAGGCGACCGCCCAGGCAGATGCAATAAAAGTGATGTCTCACTTCACCTCTGATGCAACCATGTCCTTTTCATCGCCAACCAATCCAGGCTATCCGATTAACTTTATTGAAGCTCAAGCAATTCGTTTAGAAAGTCAATTCAGTATCGAATCCAACAGGATCAGATCGTTAAAAGGTTTCACGCAGTCGGCAAACTCAGCCATCGTACATTTATCTTGTTCTACAACAATAGCAGGTGGGTATGTCGCTACACCTAGTAGTTGGGTGCTGCGTATTGAACGTCAAGATGATGACTCATGGAAAATCGTACATTTCACATGGGTGTCAATACTGAATCGGCCCCCTCCAGAATTGTAATACCAGCCAAACGAATTAGAGCAATTTGTTTATTTAGAACCGGAAGATATCAGATCGTTTTCTTTCTCAAGTTCAATAAACGGAGGTATATAAAGTATCTGGTTCAATCTGGCGTTTCCGCCTCTCTCTATCACACCTACTCTGATTTCTTTGCCTGCTAAGAGTCTTGCGCCGTCTTTGATTCTAAATACCTTGACCGAAGTTCGATTAGGCGCCAAAGTCGCAATACTTCTTCGTTGTCGAGGCATTTGCGGAGCTGAGATATAACCATCCAGGCTAATTGGTTGCTTGCCCGTATTGGTAATATATTGCGTGATATGCAAATCATAAGTACCTGTATCGGGGTTGTGGACAGCTTGCCAATGTGCAGACATTCGTGCTTCTTCTAGACCAACTTCTAATTCGACATATACACTTAGTTTATAGTCCCTATCAGCTGAGAGCTCGATTTGTGCTTCAACAAATGTGCGCTCTGCAACAACTCCCGGATCGAATGTAAGAGTCACAGGTTGGCTAATCACTTCGCCTGGCTGAATTGTTACTCTATGTCTTCGTGGCGAAATGCGCCAACTCTCCGGCGCAATAAGTCTGATATCAACTGAGATCGGAACATCCCAAGGGTTTGAGAGTTTAATTTCATGTTCGTGTTGCTGGCGGCGGGCTGGTATGAAGCTGGGAGTGAATTGGAAACCAGCTCGGAATTTCGCCAAGTTTATATCAACGCCTTCTATAAAAACAGGCAAATTATCCAGCTCAATAGTGTGGTAGCCATCTTCAACATATACTATCTTGCGATTACCAAATACATCCTTAACTACAACAGGGCCATCCGCTAGTAGCATTTTAATAACGGACTTTTCTGTTGTAGTTTGTTCATTCCAGGCAGCGAGAACAGTATCACCGGGTCTAGCGCCTTTGATCAGCCAACCACGTAACCCCTCGCCCAGGGGCAAATCACCAGCATAAGATCGACGGCCGAGCTGGTTAGCCAGAATATGCCAGGGGCCATATGCAATATCTGGCACAAGCTGGGCGCGTCCTCTACCACGCATATTCCAAGGAGCTTGAATTGTTGGTTGCTTTATCCCAGCCCGCCAGCCGTAAAGTGTACGAAGTACAAGATCAATAATGCGATCACGTGGCGAATATAGTTCAGGTGGCAGCGACTGATATGTGACAGAGAGAATTGTTGCATCAAATAACCATGCGGGCGCAAATTCCTCAAGTGATTCCGCTTGTATGTTATAGGGGAGCAAGATACTGTAACCGTGTGGTGATGGAATGGGCGGTGGCTCACGCTCAACCGGCCAGGGTATGTTCACAATCGGTCCGGGCACAAAATTCTTCAGTGACCGATCCATATTTCCAATCAGAGCGTTAAGGTTCCGTGGATTTATTACCTCAAACGCAGAGGCATTTCCAATTTGCCATCTTTGTGAGATAGCCCCAAAATTAACTAATAAGCTATCGAGTGAATCACTCTCACCTAGTTCCTGGTCATTGGCAGATAAGTTATTATTGCTGAACTGAGAATGCATTTCATCGAGAAGGAATGTCAGTTCAATTGCATCTGCTAGTAATATCTTTGCTGCTCTACGCACCGCTTGTGGGGGCGTAACCTTTGGTTCGTTAAAGCCAGACTGAGTGTCAAGTTTATCCAGTGACATTATAACTCTGGCAACTCCTAATTGTCGAAGTAAATGTACAACCGTATCTATGTGGACGACAGGCGTGGGTGGAAGAATCACTCCAAAGGAGTTTTCATGCGCACGGGACCCAAGTAAATCATCAGGCATTACCACAAAGTCAAGCAAACGTCGATCAATGTCGCCATTGCCTTCACGAATATCAAGCACAGCTCGATACCATCCGCATTGCAATTGGCTTAAATCAATGATTCTGCGCGTGGTGCCACGTTCTATTTCAAATACTTCATCCAGCAGAGTATTGCTGTTTAAATCCAGGATTCGAAGCTTGCCGCTAAGATCTTCGCCAGTCAGGTCGCGCACTAAGACATTGAATTTAGGTTCCGCAGAAACAGTCACCACATTTCCAGGCGAGGACGTAGATAATTCAATGCGAGGCTGATGCCAAATGGTAATTTCATCAAACCACGCTTGCCCCGACATATCTTCCAGCAGCGGTTCGCCATGAATACGCTTGCTGCCGATAAACTGATTTGGCTGCAATAATTGAAGATCAAGAACCAAGTCAGCTGCCTTATTAAAGTCACCAAATAAAAGTATAGAGATATCCTGCCAGGTGTCACCAGTTCTTGCTAACGAAGAGTTAATGCGGCTATCTTCAATAATTTTTCCTGTTTCATCATTGAACCAAGCAGATATCCTGGCGCGTGCATGATTTAACCCTTTGGTTCGCACTTTGGCAGTAATCATGTAATCACTACCCGGCAGAACCGGAATTACCGCAGTGGGGATCTTTGCGGATAATGAACCACCATCTAAATTAAAGCCAAAGGACCAGTTACCTCCAGCTGCAAATTCATTTGTCAGTTTCATCTTTCCAAAAGCGGGAAAGCCTTTGCCCGGCTCTATGTGTCGATAGAAATTGATCGGCATCTCGTAAGGAGCTTTCTGCGCTTCTTCGAAATCAAAATGCCTCAATAACCGCCTGAAAGAAGAAAGCCCGGAGCTATTAAATTTAATTTGATCCTGTCTAGCAATTACCTGAGCTATACATGGCCCAGCTAAAGATAACGCGCAAAGAGATGCTGCAATTAAACGCCATTGACCAAGGAGATTCATCAACTTGTTATCGGTCGATTGGCCTAGAGGCTCCATGTTTGCCGATGTTCATATCTACGGTTTATTTAACTACATAGGGGAATTATTGTGGCCGCGATTGTTCGCATTACTCTTTTAACTTCAATCCTCGCAGGTCTTGTCCTGCTGGGATATTGGCGAGTTTCTGTTGACCTCAAACAACGGGAAATCCAAGAGCTGCAAGCCTTAAACCAGCAGATGCAATCGCAGCTTCAAGCAAGGGCCGCAATGATTGCGCGTTTGGATCGCTCCAAACGAATCGCACACATTCAGATTCTCGATCAACGAAAAGATAGTAGTGGGCAAATCACTGAGACAGATCTATTGTTTGTTGAACTAGATGATGCAGGAAGCGAAATAGCGCGCCAGGCAATCACCATACCCGGCAACGTGCTTTACATTGATGCTTGGACAGTCAAATTCAAACAAGAAGATGTCGCAGAAGGTCATCCCTTAAGAGGTAGAACACTTGTTCTGCTTCGGCGTATTTATTCAGATCGCTTGGCGCCACGAGATGGCATTGAAATTGACACTCCTGGTGCTGTACCGGCTGCTTATGCGGTTAGTGAGTTTGCGGAATTTCAGCAAAAGCTTTGGAAACACTTTTGGGATATAGCTACGGATAGGGAATTGGCTGCTAACATGGGAGTTAAAGTAGCCCAAGGCGAAGCGGTCTACAAACCCGTTAGAACTGGCGAAGTACTGGAGTTAGTTGTTGATGCAGCTGGCGGGATGAATCTTTCTCAATATGTCGATGAAAATGCGGCTGTAAGGCACGTTGATGCCCAAACCCACAACTAAGCAGTTTAAGTCTCTCAAAGATATAAATAGCCAAGTTGTAAAGTGCGAGCTTTGCCCTGAACTTCGTGAGTATTGTAAAAAAATAGCTACGGAAAAAAGACGGTCATTTGCGGACTGGAATTATTGGGGCAAACCCGTACCAGCCTTTGGCGATCACAACGCTAAAGTAATGATCGTCGGTCTGGCGCCAGCTGCCCACGGAGCAAATAGAACAGGCAGAATGTTTACCGGCGATCGATCGGGTGATTTCCTCTACGCTGGTTTATATAGAGCGGGACTGGCTAATCAGCCAAACTCAACAGATTGTGATGATGGTTTAGAGCTTACCGGCATATATATAACTGCTGCGTGCCGCTGCGCTCCGCCTGCAAACAAACTCTCGCCCGCGCAGCTAGCAAATTGCCGTAATTACTTGACAAACGAAATATTGATAATGAAACCACTGGTTATCATGTGTCTTGGTATGGTGGGGTGGAATGCAACAATTGCTGCGCTGCGTGATATTGGAATGAATTTGCCTCGCCCCAAGCCGAAGTTTGCTCATGGCTCTGTTTGTAAGCTGGATCGTATTACTTTATTAGGGTGCTATCATGTATCGCAGCAGAACACCTTTACTGGCAAACTCACGGAAAATATGCTTGATGAAGTCTTAAATGTCGCAAAGCAATTAGTAAAACCTGAACTCAAACAAAAACCACTCTAAAACAACGATCGAAACACGGACTATGCGAATTCTAATTACAGGTGCAACAGGTCTCATAGGCAGGCGGCTAACGCTTGATCGGCTTGAGCGGGAAGATCAAGTTGTAGTTGTGTCGCGTAATGCTGCAAGTGCAGAACGCTTATTTGCTGCACATGCCAACCAGAACATAACAGTTATATCAGGTGACACATCTTATCCAGGTGATTGGCAGGAAGCAGTCAATGGGTGCGATGCTGTAATACATTTAGCAGGTGCTGGCATAGCAGATCAACGGTGGAGCAAGCAATACAAGAAAACTATTTTCAGTAGCCGCATTGATAGCACGCATCAAGTTGTGCAAGCAATCGAAGCAGCCAAAAAGCGTCCGCAAGTACTTATCAACGCATCAGCAGTTGGGTACTACGGCTACACAGGGCAAGTTGAAGTTGATGAAACCGCTCCCAGGGGTAATGATTTTCTAGCAAACCTTACAATTAAGTGGGAAAAGCAAGCTCGTAAAGCCGAGCTGCTTATTGAGCGCGTAGTCATGCTTCGACTTGGTATTGTATTAGATGATAGAGGCGGCGCATTTGAGCAAATGTGTAAGCCTTTTAAGTTTATGATGGGTGGACCCTTAGGTTCTGGAAAACAATATATGCCTTGGGTTCATTGGCGAGATGTTGTTGGTCTTATTGATCTTGCATTAAAGAATAAACAGTTGATAGGGCCTGTGAATATTGTTGCCCCGGAAGCGACGACGAATCGTACATTTGCGTCAGCGCTAGGCTCAGTTTTGCGCAAGCCTGCATTGCTTCCAACTCCTCGAATTGCGCTAAGACTAGTAGTTGGTGAATTCGCCAAATATATAACAATGTCGCAAAGAATAGCGCCCGCCAAGGCTCAAGCGCATGGCTATAGCTTCCTTTATCCCCAATTGCGACCAGCCCTTGGATCGTTAATTAATCCTACTCCGCCTGCAGATCCAAAGAATGATATCAGTTTATCAAGTGTTTTAGAATCAACTAAAGAAGTGGCTAAGCAAGTACCAAACGATATTAAACTTTTAGCAATTGATGTTGATGGCACATTGCTGCGCTCTGACTTGCGGATTTGCCAAGGTGCGGCCCAAGCGTGTCGCGCTGCTGAACGAGCTGGCTGTGTTGTGGTACTAGCTACTTCAAGAGGGCCTCGATTAACCAGTTGGATCATCCAGGCCCTTGATCTTACTGCTCCGACAATAAATTATAACGGTGCGGTAATTTGGAATCCACTAGACAACGTCCCACAGTTTCATCAACCACTCGATCAGGAAATTGCCAGCAAGATCATTGAAACCGCACGCACAATTGATCCTAAAATTATGGTGGCTATTGAAGTATTGGATCGTTGGTATACCGATCGAGTTGATCGCAGATTTGATCAGCTTACTGATCCAGATCTAATAGAACCTTTAGAGCGTTTTTTAACCGCTCCTATCACCAGGCTAACTTTTCTTGGGAAGCCTGAGCAAATTCAAATCGTATTGGAACCTTTGCGTAATCAATTCTGGAAACAGCGAACCATAGCATTGCACACCCCGGATTCTCAGATTATCCAGATTACCCATCCTCTTGCGGATAAAGTAATAGCCTTGCAGCGTGTGGCGCAGCGACTAGGCGCTGGCCGCGAGCAAGTTATGGTTATTGGTGATGCGGACAATGATCTAGCCATGATGGAATGGGCGGGTTTTAGTGTTGCGGTGGATAATGCAACGGATAAAATCAAAAAAGCCGCAGATGCAATCGTTCCTAGCAATGATGACCAAGGCGTGGCGCGTGCCATACACCGTTTTATTCTCACAAGACATTAGGTTGCAACATCCCCTATAATACGGGCATGAATTCTATTACAGACACTGACGTAACTTGTACGGTACAATCTCCAGATCATGCAGATGAAAGGAGATCAATGCCCAAGGTGTGGTTAGATGGCGAATTTGTGGATTCTGATCAAGCGAAAGTTTCGATCTTTGATCACGGGGTTTTATATGGCGACGGCTGCTTCGAGGGAATCCGTGCATATAACGGCCGAATATTTAAACTCGATTCACACCTAAAACGAATGTACGAATCAGCTGGTCGCCTACGCCTCAAACCAGCTTATTCGCGCCAAGAAATCGCAAGTGCCATACGACAAACTCTCAAGATCAACGAACTCAGCGATGCTTATATTCGCCTGGTGTTTACACGCGGTGTGGGCACGTTGGGGTTACATCCATTTAAATGCCCTAAGCCATCTACATTTATTATTACAGCCAGCATCGAGCTTTATCCACAAGAACTTTATGACAGCGGAATGAAGGTGATCTTAGCCAAGCACCGCAGAGTGCCTGCGAATTCGCTCGATCCTGCGATTAAAAGTCTCAACTATCTAAATAACATTCTGGCAAAAATTGAAGCGATAGATGCGGACGTTTTAGAAGCCATAATGCTCAATGCAGATGATTATGTCAGCGAATGTACAGGCGACAACATCTTTATTATTAAAGATGGACAAATAATTACACCCTCAACCGAAGCAGGTATGCTACATGGTGTTACTCGTCGTTTTGTTATCGATGAGTTGGCGCCTAAGCTGGGATACAGTGTTAGCGAGCGGATGATGAAGATTGATGAAGTGTATGCTGCTGATGAGATATTTCTTACGGGTACCGCTGCAGAAATCATAGGCGTTATCGGAGTGGACGAGCATATAGTGGGATCGGGGAAAGTTGGGCCTATGACTCAGGCATTGGCTCAGGAGTTCCGTCGGCGCGTGAGCCAGGACGCACCGGAGGATTGACAATAAGATCGAATTGTTCCCTGTGCTGTAGGGGGATCCACCATGCGCTGCAAAAATTGCGATTACCCATTATGGAACATCAAGGTACGAATATGTCCGGAGTGCGGCCAGGGGTTTCGACCGACTGACTACGACTTTGTGCCTCACTCGGTGGCCTTTCATTGCCCGCATTGTGAGCAGAACTACTTTGGAACGGATAAACGCGGCCATTTGGAGCCACTTCAGTTTCAGTGCGCCAAGTGCCGAAAGCTAATACACATGGATCAGATGGTCGTAGCACCGGCTGAGGGTATTGATGAGAAAGAAGCGCGCTCGGACCACATGCCTTGGTTGGAGCGCAGCGAAGGAGGCATCATCAAGTCCTGGTTTGCCACCATCAAGTGGGCCATGCTCGAACCACATAGGCTGATTCGCGCTACTCCAGTCGATATCCCATTCGGTCGAGCCTGGATATTTGCGCTCATTACAATGACGCTATTTCTCTCGATTGGCTTATACATTCCTATTCTCATCTACGGTGCAGCCGTTTCGTTTGGTCCGGGACAGAGTGGCTTGTCTGGTGTGTGGTTCTCCATCGGAGGATTTACCGCACTCCCGATTGGCATTGTTTGTATAGGCTTGTACCTGCTTATCTGGGCTGGGGTCGCGCACCTCTTTCTAATAATAACAGGCAAGACCGCCCATACTTTTCGTCGAACATGCCACGCAATCTACTACAGCGCACCGGCAGGTGTTGTCTTGTTAATACCATGTTGCAACCTTATGTTTGGACTCGTGTGGTGGATTGCTAGCGCTGCGATCATGATCAGGGAGTCGCAAAAAGTTCATGGCGTCCGAGCAGCAATTGCGGTTTTCGCTTGGCCCTTTGTCTCTGTATATCTCCTGCAAATAATAACTGGCATACAAAGTTTACTCTTTATGGCGATGATCTTGCCTCTCGCTGTGGGCGGCTTTAGAGGCGGTCTCGGCGGGCCTGGCTTCAGAGGCGGTATGCAGATGTCGCCAACTACTTCTATGGTCGCGCGATCAGTCCTTACCTCTGCTAATTCAAGCAGTGGGACCGGACCAACCCATGCACTAGAGCTAACGCTAAGCAACAATATGATCACGACATCTTGGGGTTCGAACTTCTGTGAACCGAGTACACAGACTACCACTGCCGATATCCCCGTTGGTGATGGCACACTTGCGGATTTCATCAACAGCTCGCTAAGTTCGCAGCTTGGCACACTCAAGGATGTCATTGATGCGTTACCCAGTAATGTCGTCGCCCATAGATTTGGTGATTATGTTTTTACCTATCACGGGGCAACGTTAAATACCTGGGATACGCAGCTATGGATTGTCGTCATGATCCCCGACCCTGATGCCAACAGCCCTCCCAACCCCAACGATACCATCTACTTAGCAACTGCTGATTACAGCGTGACGCAGACGACGTTTGGACAACTGCCAGCGCTGATTAAAATACAAAATCAGCACCGCGCAACTTTAGGTCTGCCACCGCTACCGGACTTGACAACGGTGACGCATTCCAACCCGGCAGTAGCGGAATCCCAAGACAGCAGTGATTGACTCTTACGAGTAGAATCTATTTATGCGATTGCGCACTACTTTTTTATGGTCGATGATAGGCTCTCTATCCCTTGCTGCGTTACTTGGGATTGTCGCGCTACTGTTACCCGATCTAATAGGTAAAGATGAGGAAATACTTCTCTCCACTTTATTGTTTGCTATTTATAGCTTGTTAGCTCTTTGCTGCGCCATTGTTGCGGAAAAACGCAGGATAGTAATGTTAATGTGGATTGGTATCGGCTCATCAGTGATCAGCTTGCTGATTTGGCTGGTACTAATCTGGCTTGAATCCAATTGGAGTTTTAGGGTTAGAGAAAATGTTACGCAAGCAGGCGGAACATTCTCTGCAACTGCTACAGTTATAGCGCTTAGCGGTTTGCTGGCCTTGCCTCGCTTAGATGGCTTTAGTGCTAACAATCTTCGAAGGGCAACCATCGGAGTCTCGGTTTTATTGGGCGCTTGTATCGTAATAATGCTTTGGTGGCATCAATGGATTTATGATAATGTCAAGCTTGATTTGGTTGAACGAGGTTTGGGGGTATTAGCAATCCTGTCTGCTTGCGGAACGCTTGTTACGCCGATTGTTTGGAAGGTGCAGGGTATTCGCCGAGCTACGGTTGGCGAATCTCTACCAATGCACATTCGAATAGAAGTTGTTTGCCCGCGCTGTAAAACTCATCAGCAATTATTAGCTGGCCCAGGCAAATGTGAAAACTGCAAACTTCGAATTAAAATCATAGTCGAAGAACCGCGCTGCGCATGTGGCTATCAGCTTTATCACCTAAAAAGCAACAACTGCCCGGAATGTGGTAAGGAAGTCCCCGAATCCGACCGTTGGGCGGCAATTCCCGTTTAGATTGATGCCAAAGCCGCCAAACCAGAGTAGAATTGAATTGACTTCTACAAGCCAAGCTGCAGGATCAAGAGGGAGTTTCTAAAGTGAAACTTAGCCGAATACTTCGCGGGACATTCTTAATTTCGTTACTGATTGGTATTGGTTTATCAATCTTCTCAGGGATGTTCTACTTTGCAGCAATGCCCAGCTGGGGGTTTTTGATCGGCCCAACATTTGTGATCGCACTATTTTCAGCTGTTTCACTGGCGTGTGCATTAACAATTGAACGGGGACGTTTCGAAAAGTTGCTTTGGAGTGGAATTGCAACCGCAGTAATAGCAGCAACAGGTTGGAGTTTTGGAATATGGCTTGACGCATTTCTTAGCGATACCGATAAAGTATTATGCGTTTACATTTTAGCGCCTATCACATCGTGGTCTTTATTGTGTGCTATAACTGCAGTTCTTCTAAGAAACCGAATCACGAATTTGGCTGCCCGCATAACTTGCTCTATAACAATCATATCCTTTGCACTACTTGCTGTGTTAGTTGTGATCGTAGTGTCGAGGACAGTAGCAGCAAGTCACATTAATAATGATGCATTCGTTAAACCTATTTTGTACACTACCGTAATTGCAGTAACTAATCTGCTGCTAACTGTAATCCTATCTAATATCAAACAAATTCAAGGAGCCACAGAAGTAGATGTAATAAAAATTGAAATGGGTGTTTCTTGCCCGCGCTGTGAGCTAAAACAGATCATTATGACTGGTGGAGCATCGTGCAACCGTTGCGGATTGCGCATCAAGGTGAGTATTCCATGACACAAACACCGCCACGTGATGCGATAATACTTCGAAGGTTTTTTCTGATCTTACTTGTAAGCGCATTAGGACTTGCATGTGTTGGCAGTGTAGTCGCAATAGCTAAAGGCGGTATCGATGACGCTCAAATGCTTCAGTTAATGGTGTATTCGCCTCTTGTTTTCTTACTTTGCGGGGCTATAGGGTTATCGGGAACTATGATATTACAACGCGGCCGCTTGGTTATATATATTCGCGTATTGTTAATCTTGCTTCTATTTACCTGCGCTATTGGCCTTACTCTCCTTTTGAGTCCTCAACTTCAGAGATCAAGCGATGCTGATTTGTACTTAGTGTTGATTGGAAATTTGACACTGATCGTATTTTCGATGCTTATGATGGCGCAGCTGCTTATTCTAAAAACCAGGAATATATTAATACGTTGCAGTTCAGTATTACTGATTATTTCCCAGTGCGCAGCTATTGCAATTGTATTGATATTGTCCTGGACAGAAATTTTAGATGTGTATGCAAATATATTTGGTAGTATGCTTACCTTTTGGATTATCTTAAATTTACTTGGAATATTGCTTGTGCCGCAAATTTCTCGCCATATTGACAAACCTAAAACACAAAAATCTGAAACCATAGAGTCCAAAGCAACATTGAATTTAACTTGCCCTGAATGTGAAACGCAGCAAAGTCTTCCCGCAGGGCTTGTGCGCTGCTCAAAGTGCAAGTTCACAATGATCATCGAACTTGAAGAGCCGCGCTGCGAATGTGGATATCAGCTTTTCAACTTACAAAGTAACTATTGCCCTGAATGTGGCAAAGAAATCCCCGAGTCCGATCGCTGGGCCGCTGAGAGCGCCCTGGAAATCTAAAAAATAAGGTTTCTTGCTAAAGGCGCTCGTTTTTACTGCCAACTCATCTTCCCAGATAGCTTTGATTTCCATTTAAGTGTAAATGGTATATCCTATAAGCATGAAGCTTTCCAAGTTGTGTCTCTGGGCAATTGCGGGAACTGTTGTATTAATAATCGGCACTTATGTTCTTGCTATACTTCTGCCATTTTACCAATTTGAGGTAAGACAATTTGTTATTGCAGAGATTTATATACTGTTTTATTTATGCGCTGCGTTTGGTTGTGCAGTTGCATTAGAAAAAGGTAGATTGCCCAGGCTCATGCGCAGCGGTATTGCGGTTGGAGCGATAGCATTGGTGGGATGGATCGCAGAAAATATATATAATGATTACAGCGTAGAATGGGTTTGGTATACGATATTGATTTGGCCTACAAATTGGGCAAGCTTGATGATGATAGTGGGCTTGCTCCTACTACCCGAGCCGAGAGCAAAATGGTGGATGCAGCTTCGTCGCATAACGATCGGGTTGTTTGCATTGCTCGCTGCAATTATCTGCTATGCAATTACATTTCATCCGCGGGAGGGCCTGTTGGCACTAACAGGGATATACGATTCTGAGATGTGGCTGCTTACTGGGGGGTACGAGGAAATTGCTTCTAAGTTAGGCTATGTAATTGGGCTATTAGCATGCGGCGGCGCACTTTTTGTTTGGTTGGCTGCTGCGTTTATTAAGCCAAAGCAAGATATGGAGTCAATTATAGAGATAACTGAGTATTGGTTAAGTTGCCCGCGCTGTGGTTTGCAGCAGCAAGCTATGACAGGCTTAGATAAGTGCGATCAATGTAGCTTGCAAATTAGGGTACAACTAGCGTGAGCGCGCAACCATCATCTCTAAAGGGATCATTTTTTAAGAAGGTGATTATTGCCTTTGTTGTTTTAGTTTGTATCACCATTCTCCTATTAATCGCATTAACTCTAGAACTGAATGATGATTGGATGGAGAAACTGACAGCTGTATCGGCAATGCTTACTTTGTGCTTTGGTGTTTTCGTTTCTGCTGGTGCTGTTATTCGCCGCAAACACATTGCGTCACTTATGTGGCTAAGTTGCGTTTTGGCAGTCGTTGGTACATTTTTTGCATTTATCTTAATTTGGGGAGATCACTATTACGATGCAGAAGAGACTGTAGGCCGCTTCACGATTACTTCTTTCGCGCTGAGCATCGCCCTAGCGCACAGTGGGATTTTTTCCATAGTTTCGACACATACTCGCTTGCTGTTTTTCACGAAATTAGCAACGATGGTATGCGTTTGGCTTTGCGGAACAGTTATCATTGTGATGTTTTGGTACGAAGACTTATTTTGGTCCATGGGTGGAATATTCTGGACTATATTATACATAGCTTCATTTTCAACTCTTGCAAGCATAGTTGGAACAATAATCGTACCCATAGCAATGGTAAGCCACGCTAACAAGGAATACATAGTAAACGAATCAATCTCATCGCGTGTAAAGATTCTCCTGGAATGTCCAAAATGCGCCAAACGCCAGGAGCTATCCTCCGGCAATGTGCGGTGCAGTGATTGCAAAGCATCAATCTTCATTGAAATCGAAGAACCACGCTGTGAATGTGGTTACTTGCTTTATCAACTGCAAGGAAATAATTGCCCTGAATGTGGGCGCCTGGTTCGGGAATCTGAAAAATGGGAACCAACTTCAGTTGGGATTGATTTGGAAACAGCCAAGCCAGATGTAGAATAAAACTGACTTCTAAGATGATAGCTGTCTGTCATTAACTGTAATAACCACCGGCTCTGGCTGCTCATCTACCGTTTCAACGTGCAGCTTCTGTTTGCGCAGCTTGGACCAATCATTTATGCAAAGATCAGGTGAATTGTTATCAACATGAACTTTCAGCAGGTTATATTGGTTGTTGCGCTGAGCGGGGGTGAACCCACAATCGCGAATCAAGCGACATATCATCGGTTCATCGAGGCAATAAGTTGTACCGGCTGCGCTAACTACATTTTCTTCCATCATCACTGAACCCATATCGTTAGCGCCATAAGTAAGCGCCAATTGCCCTATGCTAGGCCCCATGGTTACCCAACTGGAACCGATCGAGTAAAAATTGTCCAGATATAATCTACTAATAGCTTGTGTGCGAAGGTAATCCGTTGAACCAGCCATGCGCACACGTTTGCCAAATAGTGGATGCGCGCTTTTTGAACCGGTTCCATCGAGTTTGGCTACGACATCGCCGGGGAACGGTTGATTTAGATCATCACCCTCAGCCTGTCCCCATTCTTTGCAGCGGCCGAGCGGCGTATTTTCTTTTTGGAACGGCCAGGAGATAAAGGCTTTGTATCGCCCGCCCCCATCTGCTGCGAAATCGTTTATTGCTTTATCTTGCCAAGTTCTGCAAAGATCCATGTGATGGATACGGTCAGCTATTCCTTCGATGTGGCCGAACATCATGGTTGCCGACGTATTCATGCCAAGTTGATGTGCAACGCGCATTGTAGTAAGCCACTGTGTTGTATCACACTTTCCAAGACCGATCTTGATTCTGACCGCATCAGCAAATATCTCGCCTCCACCCCCAGGTATCGAGTCAAGCCCAGCTTTTTGCATTTGCTTCATTACCCAGTGAAGTTTTAGTTCCAGACTATCACCTGGTGGATCAAAGAAGCGTACAAACTCTATGAACTCAGGCGGGCTGAATGCATGGATATGAACCTGTGGGAATCGCTCCTTAATTGTGCTAAGTAGATCCAGATACCACTCAAACGGCAGATCAGGATTCATCCCTCCCTGCATTAGAATCTGAGTCCCCCCAATATCTACCAGCTCCTGAACCTTGGTTAATAGCTCATCATATTCGAGTGTATAAGCATCATGCTCATCACCATCTCGACGAAACGCGCAAAAAGTGCACTTGGCGGTGCAGATGTTGGTGTAGTTGATATTACGATCAATTACATAGGTACGTATGTGTTCGCCATGTAGCCGTTTGCATGCTGCATCCGCCCATCTGCCAAGTTCATACAGCGGCAGCTTGTGATAGATCTTCAGCGCCTGGGCCGGGCTTAGACGCAGTTGGCCTGCTACTACAGCCTCTAATACTGCTGGATCGAGAATATCAAGCTCTTGGCGAATCAATGCTGGCATTTGCGCTTCCTGCGAGCTATATGGGGGAATCTCGCTAGTGAGTAATGGCCTTCAATAAGCATGATATGAGGGGCTAGGCGTTTGTCGAGCGAACTAATCGACGATTCGCAATGCAATAGCAGATTTCACTTATCGCCCCCTTTTGGACTGCCGATCAAATCAATTACAGGCTGCACCATTGATGGTGTTGCCCAAATGAGGTGTAAACTATGTCAGCCCAGACCCGTCCCCCTGATCTACCAATGAGAATCGCCCACGGCCAACTGCGTTTTATTGTACTGGCATGTTGTTGGCTCATCGGCCTCTCCCTGGTTACTCAGATTTTTGTCTGGTCTATTATTACGTTTACAGATATTAGAAGCACAATACCGCAAGCATCTTCCCCGGATGTGCCGTTGGTCGTAATAGCTGATGAGCCAACTGAGCCTTCAATTTTCAGCCCCGCGGAGGCTGCACGTATGCAAAATGAAGCAGCCACAGGCAGATCAACCACCAAAGCTTTTAGCTTAAGCCAATACGATCGATTCTTAAGTGCTGCAACATCCGCAGCAAGAACGCTAGGAACGCTAGGAGTTCTTACTCTTTGTCCCTTGGTTGCGATTGGATTGCTGCTTTCTGCAATATGCGGTGCGTATCGACTTGATCTAGGTATCTCCTCATTTTCCTGGTCAATTGTTTTGGCGCTTCTTATCCTACCCATTGGAAGCTGGATAGGTTTGCCTTGGTCTGAGGGCGCGCTTAGTACTTATTCAGCTATGCTTCGTGAAGTCGAAGCAGCAAAGTATGCAGTAGCGGGAATTGGCTTTGATCTTCAGTTCTATTCGCGGTTCTTGTTGCTGCCTAGTCTTTGTTTATTAGGTTTCATATTGCTGGGAATTCGGTTTAGTGGTTCTGTTCAAGGGCTTCTGGTTGTAAAGGAATCACACAAGCTAGACCCAGCTTTGGAACAAGAAATCGCAAACATGAAAGCGACAAGCTTGCATAGTAGTGGCAGAAGATTTACCGGTGCTTTGAAGCGTATGGTAAACAAGAACGCTGAATCAGCAGAAGAAAAGCCAATAACTAAAGAACCATCTCAGATGCCTACCGCTACTAAAGTTTCAACAGGCGATACTCCCAAGAGATTGATATGAGAAGATATCACGGGTGCCACTGACAGCGAGTCTTCGAGTCGTCGGTGTAGTTCGCATAACAAACTTTTTATCGCACTGACGACTTCGCTGCGCTACGCTAGAACTTGTCCCGATTCCATCGGGAGTGGCACCCGATTACTTGCACTTTCTTAAAGCTGACCGCTGACCGCTGATCGCTACTCTTCACATCGCTTCAAACATGCGATTATCTGTTCCTTCACTGCCAATTAAAGCATGTACAGATCTACCACATTTGGGGCATCTGCCGGTGTACTGGGTTTTCTCATCATTGGCGTACATGCGGCCATACACATTGCAGCAGCGATACATGACCGACAAGAACTTTTGGCGAGGCCCCAGCGGTAATTTTTCATCTCTGGCCTTATCAACGTGTTGATTGTCTCTGCGACTATTCACACGATTTGTATCGGTTGCACTGGCACGGTTTCTTCAAACGCGGATATGAAACCCAACAACTAATGATCTGAATCAAACT
This sequence comes from Planctomycetota bacterium, assembly GCA_022574595.1. Classification (GTDB taxonomy): domain Bacteria; phylum Planctomycetota; class Phycisphaerae; order Phycisphaerales; family SM1A02; genus JACZRS01. The sequence goes on from JACZRS010000020.1 coordinate 30,384, forward strand.
TTGCAAGCCTGCTCGATCTCACAGCAAACATTGGCAGCTTGACTCAGTATGTCTTGGATTTGCGATTCATATTCCGTTGCCTTATTTTCTGATTTTAACAATGGCAGGTTGATCCGCACATTCCAGGCTGCGGACTTTACGCCTGTTTCAGCTAATAGTGCAGCAATTGCTGCATCGCTTCTCAGGTTGGAAACAATTGCGCCATTTAAGCGTTTTAGTAAATTCAATATCTCAATACCTACATCCATAACTCGCTTCGGTACTTCGATCGCGCCTTGCACTGCTTTGGCCCATTTGGCAATACGCTTTGGATCATCCTCAGCCAGCCCCCAAAGTGAAGATAATTGCTCAAATGCTTTTGCATCCGCATCGCCAAGTGCGATCGCTTCATCTTTTAACTTACTAAGTCCTGCAAGCGCTTCATCATGCAGCTCGCTGAATTCGCTTAGTGCCTTTTTACCTAATGAATAATTAAGAGCCATGAGCGCTAATGCTGCTGCACTAGCTGTAGTTATAGCAGCAACCGCTCCGCCTCCAGGCGCAGGTGTTTTCGCAGCTAGCGAATTGAGATACTCATCAACAGATAGCTTAGCTATTGTCAAGAAACTTGCCTACTTTCTAATTTCTGCTTTTAGCTGCGATTTTAGTGCGTTTATAACTTGTTCAAATTGAACATCCACATCTTCGTGGGTTAAAGTTCGATCCTGTGCGCGGAAGCGAAGCCTTAGCGTTACAGATTTCTTGCCCGCACCAATTTGCTTGCCTCGAAATGTGGTGACGAATTCTATTGCTTCAAGTAATTGGATATTTAACTTATTTACTACAACATCAATTTCCGCCCAGGCAAGCTTTTCGCCAACAATTGCAGATATGTCGCGCTCTACCGCAGGAAAAGTAGCCAAAGCGTGAGCTTCCCTTTCAGGCGGATAGTTTTTATAGAGTTCAGGTAGATCAAGCTCCGCAACTGCGATTGCGCTATCAAGATCAAACTGCGTTGCTACTTCCCGTGATAAAAGCCCCATTACTCCCATTGCTTTGCCATTGATCTTTACAATAGCGCCCGGTTGAAGCCATGCTGTATTACTGCACGGCTCGACCTCAACAGAAATTTCAGGTCCAAGCAATACTTCCGCCAGCCGATTAACAACTCCTCGCATTGACCTTATACCTTCGCTGCCGTCATCGATATCAGCAGTCATAGCAATGCGAAAATTCTCATAATGCCCGCCGTCTTTTGTTCCAAATGTTGAAGCGGACTCAAATAGCTTTAGATCCTGGACACCGTTGTCACGATTATGTCTGCGAATCCTAAGCAAACTTGGGATAATGCTAGGCCTAAGCACCGGCTCAGCTTTTGCGCGATCATCATCAACACGAAGTGTTGCGGTTTCCCTAGGCACAAATGGCTCCGCTGCCTTATCGCTAATTAAGGAATGAGTGATCGTCTCGACAAATCCCATACCAACTAGCGCATTAGCGATCGCCTGCCTTGCCAGCTGTATAGATTGAGGCGGTGCAATGCGAATCTGCATGGTTTCAGTTACAGGGATATTGTCGTGGCCGAACATTCGACTCACTTCTTCTATCAAGTCAATCTCACGCTCGATATCAAATCGGTAAATTGGAGCTAGACATTTAATTACATCTCCATCGACAGTTGGCTGAAACTCTAATGCTTCAAGCCACTTCAGCATTTGATCTGTGGAAATTTCTACTCCCAAAATCTTGCGACATCGCTGCGGCCTCATGCTTACCGCAATCGAATCTGGTATTGGATCACCATCAACTACAACCCCTTCACAAAGTTCACCGCCACAAAGCTCTAATATCAACTCCGCCAAGCGCTCAGCTGCGTTATCAACTTGACCCGCATGAACTCCTCGCTCAAAGCGGTAGCTTGAATCGCTAGCGATATTATGTCTTCTACTAGTATTACGAACCATTACTCGATTGAAAGTCGCAGCTTCGATAACGATGTCAGTTGTAGTGTCGGTTACCGCGGTTTCAGCTCCACCTTTAACTCCAGCAATTGCAACTGCTCGATTCGCATCAGCAATCACCAGATCTTGTGCGCTAAGCTTTACAGATTTTTCCCCTTCACCAATCGGCAGGAAAGGTTCATCCTTATTTGCTTTGCGCACAATGATCTTTGATCCCTGGAGTTTTGCTAAATCAAAAACATGTGTAGGCTGCCCTAATTCAAACAGCACATAGTTAGTTGCATCGACAAGGTTGTTGCGCGGGATTTGATTGATAGCGGTCAATCGATCTGCGAGCCACTTTGGTGATGGGCCGACTTTTAAGCCTCGGATAACTCTGGCGGTATATCGCGGGCATGCCTTTGGCTCATTGTTGGTAACTTTGATGACTTCACTAGCTTGGCTGCCTGATACTTTCGGATTTGGTTTAGGCAGCTTCAGCGTTCTGCCTGAGATCGCAGCAATTTCCCGCGCTAAACCCACATGACAGACGCAATCGCCCCGATTAGAGGTCATCTCGAAGTCTTGTTGTATGTCGCCGTTCGGGAAATCCTGCCTGCCTTCCAGGGGAAAACCAGCGCGTGTAAGAAGTGCTGCCTGCTCATCAGCAGCGGCAGGGGGGTCGAGATATTCATTGAGCCAGTTAACGCTTGCGTACATTTAGCTGCACAAGGTACACAACCAAGGACCAAACGACAAAAAGGCATCCTTATAGAGATAGCTTTGAGCGACTTGCAGTTGAAGCTGCGAACCGTAAACTCATGTAATGCCTAAATTCAGACTTAGCCTGTTTTTCTGCTTTTTTGCCTTGTATTTCAGTGGCTGCGCTGCTCAGCAGCAGTATGCAAGGGATCCGCTGGGGGATGCTCCCAGCGATTTTTCGGTAGATTTAACCGTGCTAGGCTCTAAAGAGCAGATGGATTCGGCAAAATTAGTTCAGCCAAGCCGCTTTGTTCTTTATGCAGACGGCTCACTTCACTGGGGCATTGATGAAGGTCGCGGCACAGCTTGGATTCCACCACTTAGAAGAACACTTTCCAGAGAGCAAGTAGCTGGCGTTTGGTCCTACGCCAAGCAATTGGGGCTAACTGATTCAGCAAACGCCAAGCCCCAGGGCAATCTCAAGCGAATGTCAAATCCACCTTCTGGAAGCGTTATGTTTGTATTGGATTTTACAGGCAGAGGCGATAGGTGGGGTTATCTTCAAGAAATGAATGTAAAGGACGCATCGAGTTCTGCGATAAATGATTTTGCAAGAAAACTAGCTGACCTTGCCTGGGCGGGCGATTTATCTTTTGATAAAAGACTAATTGAGCCACGTCGCTACGACTTTGGTTCCGATCCCTATGCACAATATCGACAAAAGTGATCTACAAAAGTGATTGAAGAACACTTACTAATAATACATCGCTGCATGCAATCAATTGTGCTAGTCATTGTATTATCAGTTTGCCTTGGCTGCTCGTCTACAAGTGCTGTGAAAGCTAATTCACCAACCGGTGGGCTAAGCTTGAAAATGTCTATAACAGGCAAGGACAATCTTGCTGCGCTTTACCGAGTAGAGCAGGATGGGTCTATCCATTTTGGTGGGGGACAAGATGCGCAGCTCAATAAAACATCCTGGACAGGCCAACTTACCCAAGAAGATGTCGAGCAACTTCGAGCTTTACTAACTGAGAATGGTTGGTTTACTGCTGAACCTGCTGCTTCATCAACAGATGCAGATCGAAAATATCATATTGATCTGCGTTGGCCCGGTGGCAATAGGAGCTTCAAAGTCACAGGCAAAGGCTCAATGATTGCTCCAATCGAAGATCTACTAGCCAAGATCGCAAACCGGCGGCACGATTTATTCCTAGAGTCTTTGCCCAAGGCTTCAGAGCCACCAGACTAGTTTTTTGCTTCTAGAATGAGGCCATGCAGTCAACACAGCCCTAAAACACAGCGAATCCGATCGTATTACGCCAATTTGTGGTGTATGATCACAGCATGGAACATTTCACTTATAGAGCGTTCTCCTTGATTGGAATGATGGTCTCCCTGGTCATTATGCTGGTGCTCTCAGTACTCCTGCTTAATGGGCTAAATGATGCAACCACCGGCCAGAAGTCCGCCAAGGTCGGGACCGTTGCGTCTTTAAGGGATAAGGAATATCTGCGCGGTCTCTTTCAAGGGATGGCGTACTCGCATAACGATCTTTCGGGATCGAAAAATAGTTATTACTTAACACCCAGCATCGTTGCAGGCGACGATGATATTTCGCGTAACACCACAGCAAATCTTTATTCCGCAATGATCATACAACGCTACACCGTTCCTCAAAATCTAATCTCCGGCAACGAATATAATCCGGATATTTGGATGGATGAAGATTACAACATGAACGCTTACGATCCCTACAATGGGGTATTTTGGGATACAAACTTCAAAGCCGATCTCGCTAAAGAGTCAAACGTTTCATTCGCGCACATGCCCTTATATGGCAAGCGCTATCAACAACATTGGAAATTCACAGTCGATTCTCGATCCGTATTATTCGGCAACCGCGGACCCGCAGCCGGTGTAGATAATCCCGACTCACTTACATACGGCCGAAACAAACAGTGGGGGGGCCACATCGTTTTCGGTGACGGCCACGTCGATTTTGTGACAACATTCTTCGCCCCCGGCGTATCATTTTCCCTAGATGGAGTAGATACCGCAGACAATATCTTCGCCATGGAAGATGGCGAAGAAGGCATCGACGCCATCCTCAGCTTCACAAAGCTAATGCACGAATACGGCCCGGAATTGCAGTATGATTAGTAATTAAGTGGCAAAAAGCCCAGGCACTCCCATGCCTGGACTTTATATTTCTCTTATCCCCCTCTCCCCCCGGGAGAGGGGTTAGGGCTCTTCTCTTACTCAATGCCCCGATGTATTATTCAGGACACAATCCCCAGTTTGCAAACAGTTCTAGCAGATCACTCGTGTTGATCTCACCACCGCTATTGGAGTCCATTAGCAGGGGGGTAGCCCCACCTGCGCCACATGGTGGCGTTAAGGCTAATACCGTTTCGGTGGAATTGAAGCCAGCAAGCTCGCCGCCTATCAAGTAAATCCGGCCATCCTTCCCCAAAGTAAGGCCTAAGACACCCCGGCCTTCGGGCAACGCCGTCCATGGCTCCCACGTTTCCGTGTCTGGATCGAACCTGACTAATCGGTTGGCATATCCGGGAAGCCAACCACCAGCTACATAGATACGCCCATCGGCACCTAGTACTGAGTAATCCTGTTGCGAAGCCTTGCCAGGAATATCTTCGGTGAGGACCACCCATCCCTCCTCAGGGTTGCACGGATCAAACCGTTCAACGCTGACGATGTGGGCAGTGTCAGTTGCGCCCCCAATGGCATAAATCCTGCCAAGGCGGTCAGTCACAACGCCAGCAATGGCCCGGGCAATGTTGAGTTCGGGTCCGGGAGCCCAACCGAATTCAGGTCGTGCGGGATCATAAATCTCGACGGAACTAAGAGAGGTTAATGGTTTGCCCGCTGCGTATCCCCCTACGACCCAGATTCGCCCCCACTTATCGATAGTAGAGCCGGGGAAATACCTGGCAACGTTCAGATCCGGCATGTAGCCTGCGTCCCAGGTGGGAGCCTTAGCTGTCGTGTCATACCGTTCCACGGACGCCAATACTCCGAGGTCGTCGATTCCGCCAATTGCGTAGATGAACCCATTGACACAGGCAACCGTATGTGCATATCGAGCGGTTGTCATCGGTGCGACCTCAAGCCATGCCTCTGCGTAGCCGGTCACGGAGTCGAATTTCAGTATCTCTACCGAGTCAAAAATATCCGCATCGACGCCTCCGACAGCATAGATGTCGCCGCAGGGAGAGGTACATACTCCATGGAACCCGCGTGCAACATTCAACGATGGTCCCGGTGTCCAATCCGCTGCCAGTGAGATAGTTGTGCAGCAGGCTAATCCGACTGCTACGATTGTTGATTGCAACTTCATATTAAAGTCTCCTCATTCAGATTCCCCAACTTTATTGCTTTGGAAGACGCGGTTGGGATCGCTGTCTCCACTAGCAACTACGGATCAAGTATGACGATCGGGCAGCGAGGGCATAAATTATTTTTGAGTTTGCTATAGATTCCCATGGGGGATTTGGGCGGATCAATCGTCAATTTCCGCAGGTGTGGATGGATTTCCAACAATTGGCGGAAGGTCGCCGAGGTAGAACATATCTGGCGGTGGGAGTGTGTCTCCAGCCCGCTTGTAGGGGTCGTTTATTATGCGCAGCTCTCGCTGTTCAACGCCATTCTCGTTAATCAACCAGCTTAGGGCTGCATTAGGTGCGTTTGCAAACGGGAGATGTAAGCGCACTTGACGGCCAGGTTCATTATCTGAGGTCGGACGAATGAGTTTTCGCTGCCCAAATATATCGGATGCTTCGGGGGGAAGGATGCACTTGTACCAAGGCACAATCTCGTCGCCCTGAGTGGTAATCCATTCGTGGGCAATATGGCCTTCTCGAGGCTTCACGCCGAACACAACCAATGGGTGGGCTTTCTTCACTTCGGAGTAACCGCGATCACCCCAATAGGCCCGTGCATCAAGACCCGAAAAGACGAGCAACTCCGCATCCGACATCCAATATAACGAATTGACTCCACCGTCCTGCCACAACTGGAACAACAGTTCCCCCGTCAGATCATAGATGCGAATGATGCCCGCTGAGTACGGGCCGTGTTTGAACGATGTCACAATTTCCGGCCCTGGAAACTCCTGAAAAACATCAATCAGCTTGCTGAAATGAACTCCAAACTGCTGGCCGGTAAAGTCTCGGGCAATGAGTTCAGGCAAGATATCTTTCGTCTCGACTCGTTTGCTCCAAACGGGTTCATCCAGATCACCTTGGATATGGAAGGCATTGAGCGAACCCAGCAGTTTGCTCTGGTCCAACTGCGAGAACCCTATTATGGCCAGCATACCGCCGCCAAGATAGGCAGGTCGATCTACCAGAGTTGCATCACTGATGCCGTGCTCAGCTTCGGACCGCCATGTATGCAGTATCCTGCCGCTGATAGAGATAAGTCTGGCTTCACGGCGGTCAGGTGTTATCACTATCTCATACGGTCGGAAATTCAAAAACCATACAGACAATGATGTTGCACCAACCGTTAATATCGCAATCAACAAACATGCGGCGGTGGTTGTCATCACAGGGTGGTGGGTAACCCAGCGCATGGTTAGGGACCAGCGTGATGGTGGGCGGGCATCTATTGGTTCGCCTGCTAAATATCTGCGAATTTCTTTGCAAAGTTCTGCGGTTGATTGATAACGCTGTTCACGCTTCTTATTGAGTGCTTTTAGTACGATTGCTTCGATATCGCCTCTCAGGGTTTTGCTTATTGTGCTGGGGCGAGGGGGATCACACTCCTGTACCATTCGCGTGGCGTGGGGGAGTGCGGTATCGTGAAGATCGTAAGGTAGTTGCTTACACAATAGTTCATATAACACTATGCCTAGCGAATATATGTCGCTGCGGATGTCTATGTCGTGTGGGTCGCCTGAGCATTGTTCGGGGCTCATGTACTGTAGTGTGCCGATCAGTTCGCGTACGTCGGTTTGTAGGGTTGTGATTGCGATATCGCTATCGGTAGCGCGTGCTATGCCGAAGTCTATGATTTTGACCAGACCGCCCCCGGAATTGCTCTCAGAAACGCTCGCGGCTTTGCGTTCCCTCAGACCGCGACCACTGGTCGCGGCTTTACATGGTTGGCCCCCGGTGTGTTCACCGGGGGCTAAATTGTCGGTGCATTCCACCAATATGTTTGCGGGTTTCAGGTCGCGGTGGATTATGCCTTTTTGGTGGCCGTGATGGACTGCATCACAAACTTGTGTGAACAGATTTAGCCGCTCTCTAATTGAAAGTTTGTGTTCAGTAGCGTATTGGGTAATAGTTTTTGCGTGTGGGATGTATTCCATTGCAAAGTAGGGGACCGCTTCGTTGCTGTCGGGATCCTGGTGTGTGCCTGCTTGGTAGATTTCCGCAATCCCGGGATGTCGCAGTCGTGCTAGTACAGCTGCCTCGTGATCAAATCTGCGTAGTACGGTTCGTGAGACTATGCCTCGTTTGAGGATTTTCAGCGCTACCACGCGCTCAGGATTCTCCTGCAGAGCTTCATAAACACTTCCCATTCCTCCGGTTGCGATGAGGCTTAGGATGCGATATTGGCCGATGTTCTGCGGAAGTGGGGGGTGGGGGACTTCTGGAGTCTCTTGAGGCGCATCTTCATCATCGTCCAGCAAGTGCTGAGCCAAATTCCTGGCCTGTTGATGCGTCAACGGCATGGTGTATTTCCTCGCGCCCGTCATATACAATAACTACGGCAGAGGATCAACGATATAGCATCGAAAAACTCAACTTCTTTCAAGGGGAAGAGATGGACCAGCATCCCACCGCAAGTCGCTTTAAGACCACTAGTTGGACACTTATTGTTCGCGCCAGGGGTAGTGCGGATGATCTTGAGCAGCTCCTTGGGATGTATTGGAGCCCTTGTTATGCATTCCTTCGCAGGCAAGGTCACAGTTCGCACGATGCTCAAGACCTTACCCAGGGGTTTCTCACAGAGATTGTGCTGGAACGCGATCTCATAAAGCGCGCAGATCCGGAACGCGGCAAGTTCCGCTCATTTTTAGTTTCCGCATTAAGCAAGTTTGTTATAGATGAATATCGTAAAGATCGTGGGCGCGATGGTAAACGAACGCGCGTGATGGTTCCTAAAGACCCTTTGGTGTTAGCCCTTGCTGAGCCAAATACTGCTGAGGATCCTGCACAGGCGTTTGAAAGACAATGGGCAGCCACGGTTCTGGATATTGCAATGTGCAGGCTGGAAGAATCCTGCAATCGTGAGGGTCTTGGCCAGCATTGGATTGCCTTTGAGGCGCGGGTCAAGGGTCCAGCAGTATATGGAACTGAGCCAGCTTCGATTGATTCATTATTAAAAGCGCTGGATGCAAGTGGGCCGGAGGAGATATCGAGCATGCTCCATACCGTAAAGCGAAAGTTCCGGAGTATATATCGAGATGTTGTTGCAGAGACAATAGTTGATCCTGATCAGCTTGATGAGGAGTTACAGCAGCTAAGAGAGTTTTTATCTATTGGATAGGCGTGGATGATCGAGGTGTAGGGTTAGTAATGCGCATAAAAAAATCCCACGCGAACCCCCTTCGGTCGCGTGGGATATAAATTCAAATTGTTGCGCTAAAGACTATTAGTCGTCAAAATCGCTATTAGTAGGAACCTCTACGATCGTACTCTTTGGAAGAGCCTCTATTGTCAGATCGTGTGAGGGGATACCCGGGGTTTGGGCTCTACGCTGATTAGGATCGTAATATTTCAATCCTGCCAGGCGTGCATCCCAATTTTTAAGGGCAGCCTCTTGTGTAAGGTTCTGCTGCTTTCTAAGTTCAGCTAATCGAGCACGAGATACTGCACGTGCTGATTCCGCCTGCGCCAGTGCAGCTTCCAGATTAGTGCGTCTATGCAGAACATCTCTGAACTGCTTGGTTGCTTCACGAACTCGTGCAGCATCAGCCTGAACAATACGAGCACCAAAGAGTGCTTCGACAGCAGACTGACGGGCGCTTGCTATTTGTCGCTGTGCTTTTGCTTCTGCTCGAGCGACATGAGTATCAGCCTGGATTGCTGCCTGGGCAGCGTCGGCCACAGCTTCAAGGTGCTGTCGGTCAGAGTGTGCTGAAGCTAACATACGATCAGCCTGGGCTTCTGCTCGAAGTGAATCCGAGAAGATGAGGTTTCGTGTATGTTCGATCTCAGCAGATGCAACTGCTCGTTCCATCTCGTTACGAGCTTCGAATCTGCTGATCTCGATATCGGTCTTTCTTGAAAAGACATGTGCACGGGCCATGGATTCATCGAAATTGGCTTGAGCGATTGCAATACCTGATTCGACTGATCGGTCAAGCTTTGCAAGTTCAGCTTTGAGAGTACGATCTGCAGCTGTGATTTGCGCTTCAAGCTCGGATGCCAAGGCATTTTCCGATTGCTCAACGCTGTCAGCTTCAACTAATAGACGATTAACCTGGGCGTTGCCTCGGCTTTTATTAGCTTTAAATTCAGCATTCAGTGCTACTGCTTCACTCTTACCATTTAGTGCCATGGCTTGAGACTCAGCTCTGAATTGCTCAGCCTTAGCCACTGCTAGTTCCAGCATTTCCTTTGCCGCAGCGCGGGTATCTGTCGCTTGAGCGGTAGCGTCCTTACGGAAACTTTCCGCTTCGACGATCTCACGATTGTAAGTAGACTCTGCAACAGCTAATGCGGATGAAACACGGGCCTTGGCTTCATCAACTTGCGCTCTTGCTTGAGTTTCAATGGTGTCAGCTAATGCTTGTTCTTCAGCACTAACAGCCAGCTCTTGTTTGAGTACAGCTTCCGCTTTGGATTTATTCTCATTAAACGATGCCTGAATCGCTAACTCCTGTGAATTAGCAATGGAGCGATCACGCATTACTTCTGCTAAGGTTGAGCGGAACGCAGCAATATGCTCAGGCTCCATCTGAGGTGTAACTGCATCAACAGTTGGTCCATCTGGCACTTCATGCAACCCTTCGGGCATTGGTGTTGGTGCACCAGTCTTTGAGTCAAAGTCAACTCGGCCATCCTTTTGCTTATTGGCTAGCTCATCAATAATCTTTGCACGAAGAGTAGCTGCTTCAGCTTCTGAGTCCGCGATAATTTCCTTCATCTGGGCGTTTGCAAGCTCCTGGCTGTGAAGGGCAGTTTCACGAATCGCCTGGGCGCGAGCTTCTGCTTCTGCTTTAACAAATTCAGCTCGGGCAACTTCCTCAGCCCGGACAGAACGGATGCGAAGCTTTTCAACCTCAGCGTTCTGGCTATCGTACCAAGCCTTAAGCTCGCCCGCACTCTTATCAAAGTCAGCTTGGGCTTCATTGGCAAACCAAGTTGCATCAGCTCGAAGTCGATCGATTTCTGCAACTGCACGAGCAAATTTGGTCTGAGCGCTAGTCTGAGCTTTGTCTGCTGCTGCCTGTGATGCACGCCAATGCATTTCTGCTGCACTAACTTTAAGGTTAAACTGCTCTTTAGAAGCTTGAGCCATGATTGCAGTAGCGCGGGCGTTTAGTACCTGAGCCTCAGCACGGGCGTCGCCTTCGATAGCATTTGCCTGTGCAGCTAGCTTGGATGATTCAGCTTCGCTTCGTTTGCGTACGGTTTTAATTAGAATATCAAGTTCATCAGATCGGGCATTCATGCCCTCTTTGGTTGCGGATGCTTCTGCGCGAAGTGCATCTGCAGTCGCATTAGCTCGGCTGCGTGTTGCTAATGATCGCTCACGCATATCTTCAATAGCCGCAAATCCTTCAGCTTCTGTTGTCTGACGAATTGTGCGAAGCTTGTCAAGACGAGCCTGAGCTTGAGTAAACTCAGCATCAGTTAGGCTAGTCATATCAGAATAAGTCGTCTCGCGCTCTTTAAGCAAGGAATTAACCAGCGACTCATTTGTTAGGACAGAACTTTCAAGTTCACGCTGACGCGCAGAAACGCTTGCGTACATCTTGCTTTGTTTAGCAGTTGCTTGCTGGCGAAGATTGTCAGCATCTGCGATTGCCATCTGCTCTCTAGATTCAGCGGTCTTACGTCTGGCGGTAATCCTGGCTTGTGCTTCACGAGCCTCGGCGATACTTTCCATTTCTATTGCTCGAGCATCTGCTAGGTTGCGTTCGACTTCTGCCATCCCAATGCGGGCTTCAGAGACGAACTGCTCTGGCAAGTCTGTTGCTTTTGCAGTGGATTTGATTAGGCTGCGAGTTTTGTCAAGGCGCTGGCCTTCTTCACCAAATTCTAAACCCGCATCTGACCTGGACGACTGATTCGTCCAATCTGAGCCAAAACCGTCCCACGTACTGCATCCAGCGACCAGGACAACCAGCGATGCTGCAACGTTAGACGTTATCAGCCATACGCGACGACGACCGGAACGAACAGCTTTACTGCTCTTATCATTACGTCCAGCCTTGTTGAATGAGAAGTGGGCCTCCATAAGGCTATCTCCAAATCAGAAGTTAAAGGACATATACACCCTGTGCTTACATCAGCGCAGCGGTGAGTCCCATCATGGTTCGGCTATGCAAGGTGTTATATTTAGTTGAATCGTGCGATACGCAGCGATCTAATCAAGACCAGCGAAACAAATTCCAATAGTGCAGCTAATACACCTATTTGGAAGCTGGCTGTGCGTTACTTTGTGCGGTTAGATTCACTTAGGTAATTAATTCGCTAGGGCCCACAAAAATATAGGACTTGAGAAACTTGCTCGCGCCAATATTGCGCAGCTTGCCGCCTTCTTCCCTTGATGCCGCTAGTTCCGGCTTTGCGAAACCAGTGCAACTCATCGCGGGCATTCACTTCCTAATCCTCGGCGACGGATTGAAGTGATTACCAGACTTGAAGTCTTGCCTAGGTACGACAATAGGCTAGGTTACCCCATCAGATTCTGATGTTAACACGGTATTCCAGGATAGCGGGTCGATCCTAATATAGGAGATGTCAGGTTGAATAATTTATACAACAACCCATAACTTGGGTTTCAGGGGTGCCACACACAGCTAGTCTTCGAGTCGTGTGTGCAAATTGTACTATGAACTTCCAAACGCACTGACGACTCCGCGACGCTTCGCGAGAACTTGTCCCCTTTAATTCTTTAATCCTCTCTTACGCTTTTGTCCCTCTGCATAAATGGGGTTCGAATTCTTAGGATCTGCCCCTATTCGGGTCCAGAAAAATTCTTGTCATCGACTGAGATTCCTATCTCAGGTGTGTATTCGGTTATTCTCTGAATCTCGTTATCAAGCATGGATTCCTGTTGTCGTCTGATTAGAAATGTTTGCTTGTCTATATCTAGCCAGATCGATCCGACTTCTGTATCACCCTTAACGTGATAGCAAGGAAAACCATCGATAGTCGTGTCATCACCACGAGAAAGATTGGACATATCGGCCGAGTCGTTAAAAATCTCTGCACCGATGGTATTTGGAAGCAAGAGTGCCGGCGCATCAGATACGCCCGTTGCAACCCCTGCGAGTGCCATTGAAAGGCTCTCATCAGGTCCGGTCAGTTCCGCAAATTTTTCATCATCTGACCAACTGAATGCTCCCTCCTCGTTTGCATATACGACGAAGCGGTAAGAGTAATTTTCAGTCGGAGTGGTACCCTCAATTCTTAAGTCAAGTCGAAACTTATTCGGCCTTATAAAAGCAGTCTCGAATTTGATTGTCTTAGTAGTACCGTACATCGATGTCTTAGTAAGACCCTTGTCCTGATAAGTTTCGCAATTGGCATACGCTTGAAGCATATGTTCCACAATTTCCATAGCAGTAAGTGGTGTTGGAGAAGACGAATCTTCACTGCATCCGGTTAGCCCACTAGTAACAAAGATCAATGCAGTAACTTTAATAACTCTTCGTGATAGCATTTTAAATTATTACTCATTCTATGTGGTTAGAAATAGATACTGGTGGGAAAAGGCTCGTTAAAGGTGTAAGGAATACTATCTTGAAATATTATATCTACACATGGCTGTACATTATCTTTCCTTCTTTTTCAAATTTACTTTACAAAGTAAGCTTCAGCGCTTGGCTTTACTGCACGGGCAAACCATAGCGGCCTGCGCAAATTGTCAGGTCCGGGGGCGGGGCGTGTTTTTGTTAGCCACTCTCGGAAAACTTCCATGGACTTGTTTGTGTCTACTACTACGTCGCCGTATTTGTCATTGGGGTCTGCGGGTTTTATGGTTACGCATTGGTGCCAACAGTGCATGCCTGAAACTGGGTCGGGTTGAACGGGGAAAGTCATATTCTGATGCACTCCGCCATCGGTCCACCAGATGCGCTGCGTATCGGGGTCTTTGCTTTTGTAGGCTTTGATGTTTTCGGTACGGCGGAACCTGCAAACGCCTGGCGCTAATTCTTCTTTGATAACCTTTGCGCTACCCCAGCGATCGGCCCCAACATCATCATATAAGCGCCATCTGCCTAGATGGTGCGAACAAGCAATTACACCCGGTCGCATCCCCTCTGTAACCCAAACCTTATTGACAAAGTGGCCGATTCTTGTTGAAACCCTTATTAAATCAGTGGTTTTAAAGCCAAAACGATCCGCATCTTCCGGATGAATCCAAACCGGATTGGTATTAGATAATTCATAAAGCCATTTGGCATTGGAAGAACGAGTGTGAATTAAGGTAGGCAAGCGGAAAGTTGGGATTAGAACAAATTCACCCTTAGCGCGATCCATGTGTTTGCGGTGAATGTGACTTTCGATATAACCAGGCAGAGAATGTTCCGGCCACTTCCAATCAATTAACGTATTACTCAATAATTCCAGGCGGCGAGAAGGTGTATTGAATCCAACGCAAGGTTTGCCATCTATTTCAACGCCGATGGCTTTACCGTCTTTAGAGATCGTGCCATCATCCTGTGTCTGAGAATCCAGAAGTTTATCGCTTGGCAATTCAGCTCGATAAGTATCGTAAACATCTTCGGTTATTAGGAATGCCCCAAATTTCCGCATATACTCAAGGGGCTTAAGGTCATGCTTGGCTGCTTCTTCAGGCAGGCCGGGCACGCTATTTTCAAAGATCCACTGGTAATATTCACTAACAGTGATCTTCTCGCCCTTGCGGTAGGGCGATTCGTAGTATTTTCGTATCCCAAGCGAACCATCGGGATCGATTCGCCAAGACAGCTCTATCCAGAACTCATCTTCTTCCCAGACTTCGCCGGGGTTTGCCTGGTATGTAAACTCAAACTTCTCGCCTAACTTTTCTTTAGCGACACGCATAACAGGTTGGCGGAACCCTATCCATTTTGCCCCGTGCGTTTCCGCACTGAAAATATCATGTCTTTCAGTTGCAACTCCCATAGGCAGGACATAATCCGCATACTGCGCGGTTTCGTTCCAAGTTGGGGTAAGGGCTGCGTGCAACTGTACTTTGGACTCATCTGCCAGCATTTTCTGCCACATCATCCCATCAGGGTTGGTCCATATTGGGTTATATACACGGGTAAAGTAAACATCAATCTTGCCACGCCCTTCTTCGAGAAAATGGGGCAACAGGTATGAAAGCTCATGATAAGCCAGTGGATATTCAAGCGGATACAGCAGCTCATTCCAAATATTTTGCGGGGGTGGCTTTAGAAACGGTGGAGGAACAAATTTATTATCCGAATTAAGGCCAGTGCCTCCTTTAGTGCCAACAGCGCCTGTAAGAACCACAAGAAGCTGTAAGCTGCGTGCGATTTGCCAGCCGCCCAGGTTTCCCGATGCTGCACTTCGCCAAATATGAGTCGCAAGAGCGCTGCCTGCTGCACCAATTTCGCGGGCGATTGTTCTGATAAGTTCCGCATCAACGCCACATTCTTTTTCCGCAGCCTCAGGCGTTGCGTATGCATAATGTTTTTTAAGCTCTTCTATAAACAAATCAAATGTCTTCGGCGAATCCGGGCATTGCTTAGATAAAAACTCGCGCCAATTCACCCATTGCTCAAGGAATTTGTGATCAAAGAGGTTTTCATTAAGTATCACATGCGCGAAGGCGAGGAGGAGCATGGCTTCGGTGCCTGGGTATGGAGCTAACCAGTAATCAGCCATGGACGCGGTGTTTGATAGTCTTACATCAATTGCGCAAATCTTCGCACCGTTAGCTTTGGCTTCGATGATTCTTTGTGCGTGTGGATTGAAGTAGTGGCCGGTTTCTAAATGCGCAGACAGTAAAAGGATGAACTTAGCGTTGGCGTGATCGGGCGAAGGTCTGTCAGCGCCTGCCCAAAGTGTGTAGCCGACGCGTGCGGATGATGAGCAAACATTTGTGTGTGAGTTGTGGCCATCAATCCCCCACGATTGAAGCACGCGATCCATATACCCATCAGCTCCGGGCCTGCCTACGTGATACATGATTTCGTTTCTTCGATCTTCAACTAGGGCGGTACGGATTCTCTTTGCAAATACATCAAGCACGTGATCCCAGGTTGTGCGCTCAAATTTTCCTGAGCCGCGCTCACCAACTCGTTTTAGTGGATACAAAATCCTATTGGGATCGTGTATCTGATTGATAGTCGCAGGGCCTTTAGCGCAATTTCTCCCACGCGAACCCGGGTGATAAGGATTGCCTTCGAGCCTTTGAACCTGCATGGTATCTTTATCAATATAAGCAACAAGCCCACATGCTGCTTCACAGTTAAAGCAAGTTGTAGGCACAAGCATGTAGTTTTTCTTAACCTTTTTGGGCCAAGCTTTAGCATCATATTCAACCCAATCATCCCACTTATCAATGGGCGGGAATGATTCGAGAGGTGTGATGGAAAAATCATTTGCCATAGGTTTAAGAAAGCGGCGGTAATTGTGCAGCTCTAATGTATGCATATTCGTAACAGAATAAGCCTAGCAGAGCAGGGATAAAAACTATTTGGGGAATGATAAAAACAAGTAACAGTGATAAAAGGACAGCTAGTATAAGGCCGTCGCGAAAGGCTTTAAGAGGGCCTATGCGGATAATTGTTAGAAACGCAGCTGCTTGCCGTGCGTTGTCAGTTTCGTGTCCACCGTATCTTTCGGCAAGGGCAAACACTAAATGCGCGACAATACTAATTGCGAAGATCAGTTTTAGTGTGAGGCTGGATGGCGCTAAGGTCAAGAAGCACACGCTGCCGCAAACAAGCGCTTGAACCAACAAATGTGGCAATAGCAATTTACCTTCCCAAAGGTCTCTGCCTTTACATTGTGCGAAAAGGAATGCGGTATAACCCGCAGCCGCGATTGCTGTGATTGCTGAGAATATTCTTACGGCATCCGCAGCACCTTGCATCTTTAGAAGTCTTAAAACTAGCGCAAGAGTAACCAGCAAACCAAATATTGTGAGAACTATCCCACCTTTGACCAACCAGCTTTTGAAGTTTGGTCTTGTCAACATTCTAAAGAACATCAAGGGCTTTGCTAGGTCTTCAATTAATAATAAGCAGGTCAAAGCCGTAAATGATAGTGCAACAATTTCAGGAA
Organism: Planctomycetota bacterium; assembly: GCA_022574595.1. Lineage (GTDB taxonomy): Bacteria > Planctomycetota > Phycisphaerae > Phycisphaerales > SM1A02 > JACZRS01. The sequence goes on from JACZRS010000020.1 coordinate 47,458, forward strand.
AGTAGTTAGCTCCAAAGCCAACCAATCCAAACATCGCAGCAAATGGTGCGAGCAAAGCTGCGCCTGCTGCGATTGATTTAGTTAATAAATATAGCGCAACTGGCCAACCCCATTGAACCTTATGTCCTACATCTAAAACGGTCATGGAGTTAGGCTCAAGTAGAACTGAAACTGGCCAAGGCTCTGGTTTGTGAGGTGGGCGATCACTCCAGATATATGTTTCGGGGCGAGCAGCTTTACCGGGGCTTAGCGCAACTTTATCTACGCCTATGTAATGAACGTTGGGCTTTGTTCCTTGCTCAGGTCGGCGAACAACAGTTTCGTTTTCAGCAATAAGCTTGGATGGCTTAGAGTTTGGGTTATGTAAATCACCTGCGATGATTGCTTGCACGGGGCAAACAACAACACACGCAGGCTCAAGACCATTATCAACTCGGTGGGCGCAGAAGTGGCATTTTTCAACCGCTCCCAGATCCTCGTTGAGGTAAAGAGCATCATATGGACATGCCTGCATACAAGCTTTGCAACCGATGCAGGCATCACGATCAACATCCACAATGCCATCAATTCGTTTTTCCAGGGCATTGACCGGGCAGATTGTCACACAAGGCGCATCGGTGCATTGATTGCAACGAAGTACAGCAAAGTTCCTCTTTACATCAGGAAATTGCCCAACTTCGGTGTATTTAACCCAGGTGCGAAAGTCGCCCACCGGAACATCGTTCTCCGCTTTGCAGGCAACAGTGCAGGCGTGGCAACCAATACACTTATCGTGATCTATTACAAATCCGTACTGCATGCGACTAGTGTACAGATAGTAGCTTTTAGGTGGGGGATGTTTAAATTAGTCATAGTTTGTCATATTATAGAAAAACCCCCCAGCACTAGCTGAGGGTATAAAATTTACTTTATGTAATAAACGAAAACCACTGATTGCTATCAGTGGGTGTCACTAATTGTTTATACGCAGGGGCCCCAGTTTGCAAAGAGTAGCAGCAAGTCGGCGGTATTAACTGTACCGTTGCCATCAATGTCAGCTGGTCCACCTCCACCCTGGTGGCCCCAAGCTGCGAACATGGCCAGCAGGTCGCTGGTATTAACTGTGTCATCGCCATCAATGTCACCATCACAAGTTGCCTTGCATATGCTACCTGGTCCTTGGTTGATCCAAATTGTTGTTCCTGTGCAGTTGCCGATTATAAGGTCAAGCCAGCAGTCACCATCGATATCAAATACCGCAATATCGTGTACACCGTTGAGCGCGGTACCTCCTCCAATGGGGGGGTCCGGCAAGCTGCCGAGATCTCTCACGAAAGTGACATTCGGCGCATTGCCTTGGTTGTGATGAATGTCAAGTCGTTGATCACAGCTAGGAAGATCGACATCGACATCTGTGATCAGGATGTCTTTCCAACCATCATTATCCAGGTCAGCGATAACTGTGTTGTTGTCAAAACCACCAGTACTATTTGGCAGGAAAATTTCATGCCAATTGACCTTGCCGTTGGCTAAGTTGCCTTGATTTAAGTAGTACCGGTCGCTCGCATCATCAGCTTCGATCATGTCAAGTCTTCCATCATTATTTAAATCGTCAACCGCTACAAAGTAGTCAGTACATGTGCAAACAATCTGGACATCTGATTGCGGGAAGACTCCTTCTACATCAGGATCGTTGTAACTGATCTTAAAGTCATATGGCCCCAGGCCTGAGTTTTTGATGATATCGTTAACACCATCTTGGTTTATATCGATAATTACCGCATGTACAGCAAAGGATGAGGAAGTCAACAAAGTGCTTACGCGCGCTGCTGTTTGATCAGTGAAGAAACCAATACCGTTGTTAATAAGTAATCGGTCTTCCATGTCTTGGTTATAGTCGGTGAAATAGATATCAGGAGCACCGTTACCTGTGACATCACCAACTGCCACACCACAGAAGTTTGGTACTTCTGGGAACGAGGGCATTCGCACTTGCTCTAAGACAAAACCTTGCCAAACACCTTCCACTGAGCCCTGGTTCATATATATTCGTGGTAGTAGTCCCGCATTTGGAGCACAACCGTTACACGCAGTTGCGGTGACAATATCAAGCCAACCATCTCCATCCAGATCTGCAAGTGCAGCATCACGGTCATTTGTTAAGTTAAAAAATCCAGGGATCATATTACTTCTATCAACGAGCACGCCATTGATTTTGTGACCTTCAGCAATTCCTTCATTCATAAAAAGAACGTTGCGATACCCAATTGAGTTTGTGCCTACTAGCTTACGGACAACAATCAAATCTATGTCGCCGTCCTGGTCAATATCACCCCAGGAGTAATCCTTTTCGCGTGGATCTTGTAAACCAATCCCGACATCAGATATCAATCTCTGATGAGACTCGTTAGCAAATGTTACCCAGTCTCCAGCTTGTGCGCTGGGTGCTAAACATAGGAGCACGGTTGATAAAGCAATTCTTTGATAAGTTCTGACCATAGTATGTATCGTCCTTACTTACTAAGTGGGTTTTAGTAGAGGCATCCTAGAAAAAATAACTACTACGCCTTCAGCGTAGCCATGAACATTAGAATCCCTTGCCCATATTTTTCGTGATAATACCTTACTTTGTGCAAGAACCCCAGTTTGCAAACAATATAAGTAAGTCAGCAATTCCAACCATGCCGTCGCCGTTAAAATCAGCCGGATTTAGTGGATTTGGGCCCCAATTGGCAAAGAGGGTAAGCAAGTCGTTGGTATTGACAGTGCCATTGCCATCCAAATCTCCTGTGCAGCATTCATCAGGTAGTCCATCTTCATTCAAATCAAGACTTGTGCCGTTGATGATATCGATGATATCCAATATGCCGTTGTCATTACAGTCAGTCATTGTGCCGGTATATACAGTCAAAAATACCTCAAAATCCGTCATATCAACCAGGCCATTCTGATCTACATCATCAATAGCGCACAGATCATCAGGTGTATAAGGCCCACCACCGAAGCAAGAAACAAAGACCAGAAAATCTTCCATTGTGACGACATCATCGATACCATCGTCAATGTTAGCATGATTGAATTCACGACGTCCCAGCGATTCAAGGAATGCAATCACCTGACCACGCTCAATATCATTAAGCCCACCCTTAACTGGTGCTGGACAATCTGGACATGGTGGAAAATTTGGATCAAAGCCACAGAACTCCGGCGTAATCCCATTTAAGAACAATCGCGCCGAGTCACTTGTTTGGCTATCTGCATAACAGTGATAAGCAACCGCAATCATGATTCGATCTTCAAATGAGAATCCAGCCACTCTGCCATCATGAATAATTGGATCACGTGTGCGAATACCCGCCAGCGGGGCTGTTTTCATTTCAGTGATACCGGCTGCCCCTTGTTCGATCAGATCACCAAGGCCGCCAACATCATGCAATAAAAAGTCGCCATATGGCTTAACCACTTTGTTGCGAAGGAAAGATTCCAACTCAGGATCATCTGCTGTAGTAAACGATGGAACGTGGCAATCACCACAACCAATATCCATAAAAATAGTTTCGCCTGTCATACCCGATTTAGGCGTTTGTGGAAATGGTGCCAGAAATCTCTGAAAATCGGTAACAACATCAATAAACTCACGATCAACACCATTACCCAAACTAAAGTTGTCTTCGTAAGGCCTATCCGGTACCTCATCACATTCTCTTAATGATGGCGGAAAGATGCCGTTGGGATCCTGGTCATCGGGAAGGAAGCGGTTGGTAAGCCCCATCTCGTTATTTGCTGCATCAGCAGAGAACGTAAGCACAGTTGCAACTTGAGCCTTCCAGCCGAATCGCCCTACACGTAATGGACTCTTTGGCGGGTCTTCAAACGCACCGACCATGTGCGCTTCACCTGGAGTATTAATGTTTGGTGGATTTGCTACTAAATCCAAAAACGCTTGATCAGGAATTGCTTCAATCAAACCAAACGCCAGGGCTGAGTTTGTCATTCGATCTGCAAAAACATTTGCTTCTGGCGGAGGTATTTCCCTACATTCTTCTTCGTTAGATTCTAATTGGAAAAGTGAGCCACCAAAATCAGTAAGCGGATCAAACACACCTCCCATTAGGTGACCACCACGGAGTACCGGAACATTGCCCGTGCCGCCTATTGGATTGTTGTGGCAGCTAGCACAACTGTCTTGATTCCAAATTGGTCCAAGCCCGTCTTCTACCGAAAGAATCTGTGTGAATCGCGCTTGACCAACAAAGAAGCGATCAAGCTGTGCTGGTGACAGGCCATGAAGAGGCTGGCCAGCCGCGGGTTGTGCGAGAATAGGTCCGTCTGCCAGCGCAGGTTGCACCACCACCACCATTGAGGTTCCAACAATTGCCCAAAGGCCAACGGTCGCTCCCAGTAGACTCTTGCCGCGTTTACCACGCTTAGAATTACTATTGGAAGTCTTACTTCTTTGAAGGTTGCTCATATTATCGAACTCCATAATTCGCTTAGGGTATGTGTTACAGGGTGTGAGTGTTGAGCTATACCATTAGCTCTCAATCTCCCTGAAAGTGGGTTCTTCTCCTACCTATTCCGATGAAGGTAGGCTGTATTGTTGACAACAAATTCGTCAGAATAGATACAATTTACCTCACATAGGCTCTTACTGCCATATTTTTCCTGAGGAATAGGTACGGTTTTTTTCTATTTTTCTTCCTCAATAGCACTTTCGTAATAAGTATCATTACGGTTTCGAGTGCTTAAAGCAATAGATGCGGTCTAAACTGATCTGCTCAAAATTAATAAGATTAATTGCCCTTTTACCTAACTTTCCACCTCAGGAACCTATCTTGACCTCGATTCTTAGAACCATATCAGCCTTGATACTGCTATTAGCACCCTTTTTGTGCAGCGGATGTAAGGACGAAAGCTCAGCACTGAGCCCACGCCAAGGTAACCAAACTCCACATCAACAAAGCAACAAAACTCCTACTCAAAGAGAAAAAACTCCCCACCAGGATAATCAACCGCCTCCGCAGGCTACAGCTACGCTTCAACCGCCACTTAACTCTATATTTCGGATGATCGCGCAAGGCGGCTTTGAGCCAGCCAGGCAGCAGCTTGCAGCTTATCTATTAGAGAATCCCAAAAGTGGCGAAGCTAAATTCCTCTTGGGATTGTCGTTTCACCGCCAAAAAAGATACGCACTAGCGAAACCTCACTTTGAGGAAGCAGCCAAGCTTAGCCCGTTCTTTCATCCAACCTTTCATTTCCAGGGGTGGTGCCTTTATTACCTGGGGGAAATCGATGATTCTTATGCAGCTTTCAAAGAGCATGTCAAGCTAGATCCCAAAGAAGGTGATTCAATCTTCGGCATGGGGCTTATTGAAATGGAACTAGATAAGCTGGATGATGCGGAAAGTCATTTTCAAACCGCAATCGATTTGCAGAAAGATAATCCAAGACGTGTCCGAGACGTTGCGAAAATTCATGCAAGGTTGGCGGATATATTTATTCGAAGAGAGAATTTTAGCAAAGCGGAAGAAGAGCTAATGCAAGCCCTGAAGCTTTGGCCGCAACACTATATTGCTCACTACAAATTGTATGTAGTACTTAATCGACTTGGTAAGGAACAAGAAGCTCAAGAAGCCTTTAAGCTTTACAAACGTGGACAAGCTCAAGCTGCAATCAGGAGAGGTGTTCCGGGGGTTCCGGGGGTTCCGGGGCAATGATGAGAATGCAATCAATTACTCGTGGTTTTGTTACAGTTGTTTTCTGCACGTTATTAATGTGCAGCAGTGCGGAAACCAATTTCTCAGGCGAATCTGCTTTTAACTTTACTACCTTGAAAAGTAGTGAATCGGGAATAGATCTCATCCTAACCAGTGGGAAACAACCAACCAGCGAAATACTAGAAGTAAACGGCGGAGGATTGGCGCTTATCGATTTTGATAACGATGGGGATCAAGATCTCTTTATCACAAATGGCGCAACACTAAAAAACCCAGAGGCTGGCCCGGGTTCAAGGCTCTACGAAAACCTTGGCAACCTTAAGTTCCGAGACGTTACGCAATCTGCAGGAATTAACCTTTTCCGCTGGGCAATGGGAGCAGCGGTAGGCGACTATAACGGTGACGGTTTTGATGACATCTTTGTAACCTGCTATGGAGCAAATGTATTATTGCGAAATAATGGCGACAAAACTTTTACGGATGTTACTTCGCAAGCTGGTTTGGCTGACAATCGCTGGGGTACAAGTAGCGCATTTTCAGATCTTGATAACGATGGGGATCTGGACTTGTATGTAGTTAATTACCTCGTATTTGATGTGGATAATCCGCCAAACCCGTCAAATTTCAAGGGTGTTGAAGTTATGGCTGGTCCCAGTGGTCTACCTCCCCAACACGATATCCTTTACGAGAATCTTGGTAACGGCACATTTGCCGACATCACTCAAAAGTCCGGTTGCCTAAAAGTGCCACCATCATTTGGCCTGGGCGTGATAATTATTGACTTTGATCTTGATGGCAAACAAGACATATTCGTCGGTAACGATTCGATGATCAATTTCTTCTTTCACAATAAGGGGAATTTGCAATTTGAGGAAAAAGGATTGTTCAGCGGGTTGGCTGCCAATATCGAAGGTGGGGAACAAGCAACAATGGGGATCGCAATTGCGGATGTTGATGGCAACGGCTATCCCGATGTGTTTACGACTAATTTCTCAAGCGATACAAACACACTACACCTGAACGTAAACGGTTCATTTTTTGATGATAGAACGCAGCAATATGGGTTAGCTATGGTCTCGCGAACGTACCTGGGGTGGTCTGCGGGATTTGCTGATTTTGATCTGGATGGCGATGAGGACCTGCTCTTTTTTAACGGTCACGTATATCCCCAGGCAACTATGGGAAACATGGAATCCGACTACCATCAGAAGCCCTTGTTATTTGAACGAATTGGTAGAAGATTTTCCAGGGTGACAGATTTTAAAGCTGCGCCATTTCTTGAAGAAACTAGATCACACCGCACCGCTCTCTTTGCAGATTTAGATCAAGATGGTGATATTGATATTGTTACTACCCAACTGGGTGGGCCTGTAAAAATAGTGCGAAACGATCAGACTGCAGGCAATTGGCTAAGCATCCAATTGCAGGATAAACGCAGCCAAACACAAAACCGCCGTGGGTTGGGAAGCACTGTGAAAATTACTTATGAAGATTCATCACAGCTAAGGTGGATTTACACAGGTGGTTACCAGGCCTCTAACGCACCAATCGCACACTTTGGACTGCCCGAAAACTTATCCAAAGTCTCTATCCAGATCACCTGGCCTGATGGATATACCCAGCTGATTGATGGTTTAAACACAAAATCTCACCACAGCATTAAGCGTGATTGAGTTCCTGCCATCTTAGATCTCTATCTCTGAGTGATGGTGAGTTGCAGAGTGTGTTGAGGCGATCCCGGCACTGATAGCGTCCGTTTAGGATATAGTTCACATTACCGTGACTGATTCCAAGCAACAACCCGGCAATCCTCAAGAGCATGACAAACAGCCAAACCAAAATGGTGGTGAAGGCTGGTCAGTTGCGGTGATTGTCACGGTAGTTATCGTCATCGGCATCGGGCTTTATAGTCTATCGCGCTTTCAGATCGCACGAAAAACCCAAGGGGTGCGCAACCTCTACATTCCTCGCGTTCCCTTGCCAAGCGATTTGACGTTGTTGTCCCCACAACTGCGCCCAATCGTGATAGAAGCGGCACAGCTATGTGAGAATAATCCTGGCGATCCGGAGCCTTTTGTGCAGATTGGACGAATCTATCACGCCAATCGTGAGACCCAGCTTGCGATACAGTCCTATGAGATTGCCCTGACGCTTGGCGCAGATGATGCGCGCACGCCTTATCTGCTCGGGCTTCTTCATATGGATATCGGCGAAAGCCAACAAGCAATCACTCGGTTTCATGAGTCAATCGCGCGCGACAATACCTACGCACCGGCGCATAACAACTTAGGTTTGAATTTACTTGAAGTGGGGCGCATCGACAAAGCGCTCCAGGAGATTAGCCAAGCTATTACTCTCAACCCTGATGATCCAATCTTTCACACTTCCCTGGCAATAGCCTATCGCCAAGCGGATCGATTAGATGAGGCTGCGACCTCTCTGCGCACTGCGCTTAAACTGGATCCAAAACTTGCATCAGCTCATCAACTGCTTGGGCTGACACTCAAGGCCATGGGCGAAAGTGATACCGCTCGCAAGCACCTGAATCAGATTACGCGCTATGCGACTGAGATTATTAAGGATCCCTGGTTAGCGGAGCTTCAAGATCTTGTTGTCTCGCTTCAAATTATCTTGGATCAAGCGGAAGCGCATCTATCAGCTGGTCGGCCGGGCAGTGCTGTTAATGCGTTAATGAAAGCGCGCAGCCTTTTTCCCGACAAGGCAAGTTTATTCAAGGTACTTGGACGCGCTTACCAACAGCTAGGCCAATCTCAGCAAGCTGTTGATTCGTATGTCCAAGCGCTTACCCTCGAGCCGGATGATGCTGATATGCGCGCTCAATTGGCGGCGATTCTCTTTGATCACGACAATCTTATTCAGGCGGATCGTGAAGCACAAAAGGCTATTGAAATCGAACCAAATCATGCGCAAGCTCATATTATCAAAGGCGCTCTGGCTCTACAGCAGGAAAATTATGCCAAGGCAATCGATATCCTAAAATCAGTCATCGCGCGACGCGGCGATCTGGTTGCAGCACATGTTCTGCTGGGGCAAGCCAAAGAGGCCTTGGGGAAATTGGAAGAGGCTGCTGAAGCGTATGAGCAGGCGCTGAAGATGGAGCAGGATCTTGAAGTCGCCCATCGAAGGCTTGGTATGGTGTATCGCAAGCTCAAGCGTTTTGACGAGGCACAACGTGAACTTGAGGCAGCCGCTAAGCTCGATCCATCAATCAGCGAGACGCATGAGCAGTTGAGGTTACTCGAAATGCAGCGAAAGGATTTAGGCGATTCATGATGAGTCGATTAGTCGTCATTGCAAGTTTCTCGCTGCTGCTATTCTCCTGTGAACAACGTGTTGGGACTGAGTCACCTGAGATTTCGACGCTATTTACTGATGTTGCTCAAGAAAGCGGATTATCTTTCATTCACGAATCAGGCGCAGCGGGCGAATTTCTACTGCCGGAGATCATGGCCGGTGGGGCAGGATTCTTTGATTATGATGGAGATGGCTTTTTAGATATCTATCTTGTTCAATCCGGGCATATGGGATCGCCGGATTCTAAACTTGCCAACCGCTTATATAGAAATACCGGCGATGGACACTTTGTCGATGTCACCGAGAGCGCTAACGTAGGAAACACTGGCTATGGCATGGGTTGTGCTGCCGGTGATTATGATAACGACGGCGATATTGATCTATACATCACCAATCTTGGCGCAAATGTGTTTTATGTAAATAACGGTGATGGCACTTTCACTGACGCGACAATTGAAACTGCAACCGCAGGCGACAGTTGGTCAACCAGCGCTGCATTTGTGGATTATGATGCGGACGGCGATCTTGATCTCTTTGTTACGAACTATGTGAATTGGGAAAATACTAAAGCGTTTACTAAACGCAAATGTTTCGCAGTTAGTGGCACGCGCGATTACTGCTCGCCACAAGCTTACGCAGCACCTTCTTTTGATCGACTATATCGTAATGATTTAGAATCAGGTAAAGCTACATTTGTTGATGTGAGCCAAGCTGCGGGAATTCGTGACAAAGCCGGTACTGGGCTAGGCGTAGTTTGCACTGATTTAAATAATGATGGCAATGTCGATATTTATGTCGCAAATGATCAGATGCCTAGCTTTGCCTGGATCAATGATGGGCAAGGTCACTTCACCGAGCAGGCTGTTTCGCTGGGTATTGCGGTAGATCACACCGGAAGATCTCAAGCGGGAATGGGGGTTGACAGCGGCGATATCGATGGTGATGGCGACTTTGACCTCTGGAAAGTGCATCTGATGCGCGAGTCGCACATTCTCTATATCAACCAGGGAGAATTCTTTGACGACAAAACAATTCGTTGGGGTTTGGCATCACCAACAAGACGATTCACAGGCTTCGGTACAGCCATGTTTGACTTTGATCTTGATGGATTGCTCGATGTGTTTATAGCCAATGGGCGTGTGCAATATGAGGCCTCCTCTGAGGATGTTGATGATCCGTATGCTGAGCCGAACCAGTTGCTGCGCCAAGTTGAGCCTGGGCGATTTATAGATATTACTTCCTCAACAGGTGCGGCGATGAAACTAATTGAAAATAGCCGCGCTGCCGCCTTCGGCGATTACGATAACGATGGCGATATTGATATTCTCATCGCTAATCGTAATGGACCTGTGCGATTACTCCGCAACGATGTTAATCGTCGTGGGGCATTTCTAACACTTCGTGTAATCGATAGACACGGCCGCGATGCCTATGGAGCAATTGTTAAATGCGTGATTGGTGAGACAACGCGTTCATTTGAAGTTCGTGCAGCTTACAGCTATTGTGCCACCAACGATCCACGGGTCCACATCGGACTTGGCGAGGCAACAAGTGTTGAGCGAGTTGAAGTACTCTGGCCGGACGGACACACCGAATCGTTCGGCCCATTTGAGAAAAACACGCAAATTACGATCCGTCAGTCATCGACTGCTCCTTAGCGCAAATTATGGTGTCAGCTATGAGTATTGCTAAAAAAACACCCCGAGCAGGGCTCGAACCTGCGACCTGCGGTTTAGAAGACCGCCGCTCTATCCAACTGAGCTATCGGGGCAATTCCATCTATCAAACAGCTTACCTAACTGAGCTTTTATGATATCCACTTGTTCAGACGATTCTCGGCTGATTTGGTTCGCAAACTATGAGATTCACGCCGCATCGCCGCCATTGACGATCTTCACCACCAGCCTTAAGTACAGGCCAAGGAGTGAATCATGACCGATCAGCAGCGTATAGAAATCCTCGAAACCCAGGTCCGCAGACTCCGCTGGGTATTTATTGGCGTCGTACTGTTTGCATCAATTGCCATAGCCCTAATCGTTACTCGTCCAAAGGTTATGCCTGATGTTATTAAGGCTGGTGCTTTTGAAGTTGTAGATGCCAGCGGGCGAGTCGTGGCGAAAATGGGGCATCATCTTAATAATGGTGGCATTTGGATCTTCAACGACCAGGGAAACTCCGCAGCCTTCTTAACAATTGATGAATTCGGTGCTGGTTCTCTATCCTTATATAACGGCAAAGATCCGCGCAAGCCCACCGACCACAAAGTGCTGTTTGCTCTTTCAAGTGATAATGCCCAGCAAGCAATTATGCGAATCCTATCAGATCAAGGCCACGGCCTGAAACTCCTCGGCGATTCAGATAGCACAGTAGGAAGAATTGAAACGATAAATGATCAAGGCGAAACGATCGATACTTGGCCGTGATGGATTTGGAATGATGCGCCATATTCGGGGTTAGCGATTAAACACGCTTCGCCCCAGGTGTATTCACCTGGGGCTAAATGGGGGTGGTATATTCGTTCCCACACTCCGGGCATTTTTCATGTTCCGCCCCGTGCAGGTCATAGCCGCAAGTCTGACAGTGATCCGGCCCAAATTGCCGGTCATGTTTGAATGCCAGGATCGTGGCTACTCCGACAATAAGAAGTGGAATCCAAAGCGGCATAAAGAGGTGCGTTGTTCGCGCGGCATTGAATCTGCCGTGGATGATCTTGGGCAGCCAATAAGTTTCGTAGGGCTGCCACACTGCGAACCATCCATGCTTTGGCGAGCTTTTGGGGAATAAAGATATTTCAAAGCATCCGACGCTCAGATTGACAGCCACAGTATTGGCCTGGTATCCCAACGCCGACCAGAACGCGCCAATCCAAGCGCATAATAATAAAGCACATGCAGCCAGCCCGACCCATTTAACACTCCGCCGCCTAAACTTCATTGCTTCGCCTCTTCGCAAAGTTCCTTACCACACTCCGGGCAACCTGAAGGGTATAGATGATTGTCCCAACTTTTCACACAAGCATTTTGGTTGGTAATCAGCGTACGGCTTGGTAATCTTCTTTAAGTTTGTTTTTTGAGTATACGATTTGCCAGACTTCTATTTGGTTTGCCCTGAAGTTTCCAGCGCAAAATAGAATGTAGTAGTTCCACATAAGGTAAAACCTTACATCGTATTTGTCTTTCAGTTTATTCCAGTTATCAATAAAATTTTTGTGCCAGGCCATAAGAGTCTTATCATAATAAATTCCTCCAAAGTTATGCCAATCTTGAAGCACGAAAAGCCTATGGGCTGCAGCAGTAATTTGCTTTTTAGATGGAAGTTGACAGTTTGGGAAAATATATTTTAAAAGCCACCTGTCTAATCCTTTTACCCACCCCTTATCTCCAATAGTATGCAGCATGAATAGTCCATCAGATATAAGAAGTCGATGAACCGTTTTCATAAGGGTTTTGTAATTTTTCTCTCCGACAGATTCTAACAGTCCTATCGCTACTATCCTATCAAATTTCCCATTGACATCTCTGTAATCTTGAAATCGTATATCAACTGGAAGTCCTTGACACAGCTTTTTACCTAGTTTTACTTGCTCCTTTGAAATGGTTACGCCAACAACTTCAACTTTGTATTTCTCTGCTGCATATTTCGCAAAGCTTCCCCAACCACAACCAATATCCAAGACTTTCATACCTGGTTTTAATTTCATTTTCTTGCACACCAAATCCAATTTATCCTCTTGAGCTTGGTCCAAGGTTTTTGCTTTTTTCCAATAGCCACAGGTGTAGACCATTCGTTTGTCTAACATATTGGAATAGAGATCATTTCCTAAATCATAATGCTTCTCTCCCACTATATTGGAACGCGTTTTACTTTGCAGATTGATTAACTTTGATTTTAGGACATGCCACATTAAATGAGCATTCTGAACATTCTTTTTTATGTCAATGCTTGAAATCTTATAGAAGAATTGATCAAGGTTTTTACAATCCCACCATCCATCCATATAAGACTCGCCCAGCCCGATAGATTGTCCGGCTAATACCTTAGAAAAGAATTTGGGATTATGAACTTGTATATCCCAAGCTCTGTTGCCATTAATTCTAATATCTGCTGTTGATAAAAGATTTTGGATAACGCGTTTTGCTTTTTCTGGAGACATTTGCAACTCGCTAAGAATAAATAGAACTGCAATTCAATGCAGTGAGCGTTTACAAGATGACAAATGATATTCCCCCCATTAGCCCCCGGCTTCGCCGTGGATAATTACAGGTTGATTACTCTCTAACAGGCTTCCAACGCAAGTTCCGCTCAGCCCCGGGTGTGTTCACCCAGGGCTAAATGGGTGGTTGCGACGTTTCATTGCCGCACTCCGGGCAAACCTCACCCCCGGAATTGCCGCGCAGGTCGTAGCCGCATTTGATGCAATGGTTGCGCTTGCGACGGATGATTCGGCGCGCAGTGAACGGGCCAAGTGTTAGTAGCCAAAGAATTGTTGCATAGAAGATCGTGTTGATTGCAAAGCCGGGCCAGATCGGTTGCCGTGGCAAGCGCGGCCGAGCGCTGAGTAATCGCCACCGCTCAGGCAAGATGAGAGATGGGTAGATGATTCTGGTCGTCCACCGCCGTGTTTCGTTCGAACCCTTGGCATTTCCAAGACAACTCCGCATGGGCCATCCCGCCCTAATCGTGTCCGAAATAAACATGGTTCGAAGGGGACTGGAGTTCCCTTCCACGATGAGGCGGCCGTCCGCTGTTTCACCTATAATCTCATAATCTTGATGTTGAATTACTACGCGGCGCAATGTGTATCCGAATCCTACCAGATCGCGTAAGAATGGTGAGTCCGCAACACGAGCCTCGTGTGTAGTCGGTGACCACATCGCACATCCCCAAGCCACCGCAACATTAACAATCGCGCCGAGGAGTAAAAACAATACGAGTTTGAACAGGCGGCGTTTCATGGTAATACAGTATACATCAACAATATAATTTGGGTTGAGATATAACGTTTTATCCCCATTTAGCCCGCCGTGAATACACGGCGGGCAGAGTGTGCGAATTTCAAATAACGTACGCAAACGCAGCAAACGTTGGCACGCAATGGTTTATTGTGGAATCGAACATATTTGTGTTTGCGGGCGCGCTTCGCCCCAGGTGTATTCACCTGGGGCTAAATGGGACGCGTTAGACCATAGCGTTTTACTCTATAGCGTAATATGTCACGCGTTATCCCTAGTTGTCTTGATGCTGCGGATTGGTTCCAGTTGTTTTGTTGAAGGGCTTCAAGGACTAGTTTGCGTTCCTGGTCTGCTAGTGCTGATGTATTAACTTCAGTTTGATCGATACTATTTGCCTGGACAATTTCCGGGTGTAAGTGTTCGTTGCGTACTTCGCCATCTGACAAGAGTAGTGCTCGTTCAATGACATTACGAAGCTCGCGCACATTTCCCGGCCAGTTGTAGCCGCGCATTTTTGCAAACGCTTCATCACTTATAGTTGGAGCCTCAATTCCCAAAGATGGCACAACTTGGGCCATGATATGTTCTATTAACAGTGATAAATCATCGATGCGTTCACGCAGGGCGGGCAGTTTGATTGGAAAAACATTTAGCCGATAGAACAAATCCTCACGAAAGCGCCCGGCATCTGTTTCAGCTTTTAGATCACGATTCGAAGCTGCAATAACTCGCACATCACAATAAACCGGCTCGGTGCCACCAACGCGCATAAACTCCTTTTCCTCAAGCACGCGCAGCAACTTAGCCTGCATATTAATTTCAAGCTCGCCGATCTCATCCAGCAGAAGTGTTCCGCCATCTGCGATTTCAAATTTCCCTAAGCGTTGTTTTGTTGCGCCGGTGAATGCACCTTGCTCGTGGCCGAAGAGTTCGCTTTCGATTAATGATTCAGGTAGGGCTGCACAGTTCACAGCTATGAAAGGTTGATCATGCCTCGGCGACAAATCATGTATCGCTCGGGCGGCCATCTCTTTACCCGTTCCGGTTTCGCCTGTAAGTAAAACAGTAATCAATTGTGGTGCGACTTTCTCACACATCTCAAGCGCCTGGCAAAATGCTTGGGACTTACCAATAAAATTCGCAGTCGGAAGTGATTCGCGCAGCCCACGATTTTCCTTGCCAAGTCGATCAAACGATTCTGCATTTTTCGCAGCACCCGCAACGAGATTGGCAAATATCTCAAGCAGCTTAAGATCTTCATCACTAAAATCGGTTCCATCTTTGCGGTTTACTACTTCTAGAACGCCGAGAACCTCATCGCAGTGAATTAGCGGCGCAGCCATAAGACTTTGCGTTTTCGTCTTGGTCATTAAATCGACACCCGCATAAAAATTGCTGTTATCCCTAGCGTTTTCAATACGGACTGAACGACGAGTTTTAATAACCTGTCCCGCAACTCCCTTATCAGCTGGGAAGCGATGGCCGCGGGCGATATCCGAACTCGTTGGATCGACCATTGTCTGGAAAACAAGCTCACTTCGATTTGTATCTAGTAATAGAACACTTGCACCTTGGGCTTTAAGTACCTTTGCTGCGTGGGTAGCAACAAGTTCACAAACTTCACTTGGTTTGATTGCGTCATTAATAGCGCGACTGGCCTGGAGCAATGCACTAAGCGTTTGTTTATTAAGTCGATCGATTGCGGTTTGGGATGATGATGAATCAGCCATGGTGTTAATCTTACCGAGCAATTACAAGCCCGCCCACATATCGATTGACTAAAGCACTAATGGGTAGTGACCCACAGCTAGGTGGGGAAAAATCCCCAATTTGGGTGTATGAACTGAGCTATTGGCAGCTGCTACTTATTAAAGGTAGAGAATTATTCGCTGCATACCTCGAATCCCAAAACAGCTCTAATTGACTTCTAAGGCTGATAAGCAAGCAAATTTTCCTCGAAATCCAACATTGCTTGATGCTGTATTTTTGTTTTTTAAGTAATCCCTCTGGTTATTGGCAAGGGCGCTGCTTTATCTCAAAGCGTTACCCGTTACAGCAGGCCATGAGACGAATCATCGCTTCCTCCGACCGGTAACGAAGCAGTGAAACAAAAGTTTGACACTCACAAGAAAAGAACGAACTAACGCCCGTTGACAGATTTCAATGGGAACCCCTTAATCAACCTTGCAAAAGGAGCAAAGACATGTTCACCAACCTCAAGAACCAAAGAAGCGTCGCGATGAGCTTAATTGTAATTGCAATCATCAACATCGCCTTTACGAACTTAGCAATCGCACAGCAACAGCCAACCGTGCCAAACCCCAGCAACACCGAATGGATTCCCATTGATCCGCCGCTGGATTACGACTTCTGGTGGTGGCAGGGGAGTTCACAAAGAGGGGCTTACGGGACGATTTGCTTTTCAGCACCGGGCGGGAGTATTGCATGCAATAACCCAGCGAGCACCTCGATCACGATAACCCAGGGTACACAACTTACGGGTGGATTATCCATAGCAGGCGTATCGATTGGTGTAGGCAAGACTTTTCAAACCCAACAGAAATTCCCATTCAATGGTAAGCCGTGTAAGATCTGTGAGCTGTTTCTATGCTATTCCAATGCATTATTGTTTGAGTATGTCAGCATCAGCAACATCACCGGCAATAATTGGGTTTCCTATTCTCTACAAACCGGTAACGCAACGCCTGCTGGTAATGTCAGGTGCACCGATGCTCGCGCCTGGTGCTGCAGCTCGGGTGAGAACCCAGAGTGCTGCGATGATGAGACGGAATGCGATGGCGGAGGTGAGGGAGATTGCTTACTGCCTAACGGTACGCCTGGTTGTGAAGATGCCGAGTGCTGCTCTTCGGTATGCCCCATCGATCCTATGTGCTGCCAAATAGAGTGGGATGAACTATGTGCGTTAATCGCTGGCGATTTATGCTACCCATCCGATCAGTCTTTCAAGGAAGAAAGCACCACTACACTTATAATCGATCTTGCGAGTTCCAATCAGGACGAACCAAACCTTTTGCTTTGGAATTTGACAGAGCAACAGCAATGCGAATTAGAGCAAGTTATCACGATGCAAATCATTGCAGCGCCTCATGGTCAGTATGAGGAGTTATTCATCTTCGACGCTGACCAAACAGTTTACTACTTTGATTTGCTAGGAGATTTTCAACTCTTCGGGCATATTGATCGGGATAACTTCGATAGCTATTTTTCTGATACGGAGCTTCATGGAGAGAATGGTTGGAAGGGCTGGGATAATGATCCAGCGTTTAGTGCGCCTGTTAGCAACGCCCAAGCTTATAGCGAAGTGCATTCCGTTAAAATCGCAGACGATGCTGACTTAGTACACGAGTTTTGTGATATCACAACAGGCAAGTGGTCATTCTCCGCCTGGCAGTACATACCCTTTGATTTCCAGTCCGGTGGTAACGGTCAGTTAGCAGGTAGCTACTTCATCTTGTGCAATACTTACGAAGATGGTGGACCCTACAACTGGTCTGTGCAAATGCAGTTTGATGGTAATGATGATATGTTAAAAGTGTTCCACGGTAATGGTTTAAACACCATTGAAATACCCTATATTGTCGAACAATGGGTAAAGATCGAAGCCATCATTAATCTGGACAATGATTGGACACAGATTTATTACGATGACCAACTCATTGCTGAATACTCTTGGACCGGTGGCGCACTTGGCGAAGGCGGCGGCGCGCTAGACATTGCGGCTGTTGACTTGTTCGCCAAGGGTTCCAGTTCCATATTCTATGACGACATCTTGCTTGAGCCGTATCAAGAACCGGCGCCACCTTGTCCAGCCGATCTTAATAATGATGGAACCATTGGAACATCAGATCTTATCTTACTTTTCGCAGCTTGGGGTACTAACCCAGTAGGCCCGCCAGATCTTGACGGTGATGGCGTGGTCTCAACAAGCGATCTTCTTGTCTTGTTCAATCAGTGGGGACCATGCCCATAAAGCACCTCTCCGATTTCATGCACCACCCGGAAGGCCCCTGGGTTCAAAAGACCCGGGGGTCGCTTTTTGTGCGTTTTTTGTCCTACAAGGATGTTGCACTTAGTCAAGTCGATATTGGTGCGTGACCTGTGGATGTATCCTCAGGAGGCTGGGTAAGAATCCCCAAAACCTGGCACACATTTCTAAAAGCCATAATGACATCAATAACCGATCGAGATTTTTTTGCATCACAACAGTGTGTGAGAAAGCAAAACCTACGTGAGATACTCGTAACCCGGTACTTCACGGTTCTACGGATTAACTTGATGCTCGTCTCACGACAAAAGTGATAAACCCTCGCTGGTTGGCACAGTTTGGCAAGGCTCTTGCATTATCTCTTAATGTTGTCCGATGTGGACGGCTCAGACCAATGCACAAGGCAAAGGTCAACTTTACTTTCAACCTCTAATACTGAAGAGGAGATAATCAAATGTTATTCTCAAACACAAATGTCAACAAAAAGAAAAGCAGCCTCGGCATTTCCCAAGCCTCACGACTATTGCAGGCAGGTCTTATGCTCGGCGTGCTTTTCACGAACGGTTCCATGGCCAGCGCTCAACCAGCTTATGTTGCAGGAGTACCCGACTGGATCCAACCTTTCTACAGTGGCGCCCCTGGCGGCCTGTTTGGGCAATGGAGTGCGTGGTGTGTCCCATCCTCTGCTGCGAACATCGTCGGGTACTACCGCGATTTCCACAATGTACAGGCGATAGGCGACGACCTCGTATTCCTGGCACACTACCCTTGGGGTAATCCACGCTTCAAAGATGACCTGGCAGATGGCAGTGGTGGAACTCGTGCCGATCTTGGCTGGTTTTTCGACACCAATGGACTTGGAGTAGGCGGAGCCGGGGCTCATCGCGGAACCAAACTGGCCGATGTCGAATCCGGTTTGCTAGGGTATTTCAGTAACCACGGCATGCAGTGTGTCGAGGTTACCAACTACGGCGCGCAGCAACCGAATCTCGATCCCAATGTCTTCGTAGACTTTGACAACACCGGTGATCCCCAGACAACTCACAACGATGCCGATGCCTTTACGTTGATTACTCAGGAAATCGATGCTGGTCGACCTATACTGGGTCACTTCAAACACGGCAACATTAACACGCTCTACTATGTGTACGATCCGGCCAATGGATTATTCCCCGACGCATTCCACTACTCTGTAAACGAATGGGGATTCGATCCAACAATTGGCTGCAACGACAGTTATGTCGATCAGCAGAGTGGCGAGACATGGGACTGCGAATTGGGCTTGGGCCACACTGTCACCATCGTCGGGTATTGGCTGGGCAGCGATCCTACTAATCCGCTGTCCGGGTCCGTTGATGCGGTGCTAGTTCTTGACAATGGCGACCCTGGCCAACCAAGCCCTCGAGTACCCTATGTGCTACCTTGGACTAACTCCCCTTGGGCTGGCATCACCATGATCGACGGCGTTAATGCCTATGAGAGGCAAGCCAACTTCGATTTGTATAACAATGGTGATCAACTTCATGGAATTGACGGCTGGAAGGGTTGGGACAACGACCCCGCCTTCAGCGCACCTGTGACCAACGCACAATCCCATAGCCCATCCCTTTCACTTGATATCTCTGCTGATGCCGACCTCGTGCATGAGTATTGCAGGTACCTTACCGATCCCGACACCGCCGCCCACATTGAGTGGTCGGTATGGCAGTACATCCCCGCTAGCTTCCAGTCCGGCGGAAATGGTCAATTTGCAGGTAGCTTCTTCAATCTGCTTAACACTTACAACGATGGTGGACCCTACAACTGGTCCGTACAAATGCAGTTTGATTCCAACAATGGAATGCTGAAGGTGTTTCATGGTGATGGCACTAACACCATCGACGTTCCGTACGATACTGATCGCTGGGTGGAGATTCAGATTGTCATCGATCTCAACAACGACTGGACGCAGGTATACTACGATGACCAACTCATTACAGAATACTCATGGACCGGTGGTGTACTTGGTAATGGTGGCGGCGCGCTTGAAATCGCAGCTGTTGACTTTTACGCCAAGGGCTCCAGTTCCATCTTCTATGATGACATCTTGATTGAGCCTTATCAAACACCGTGTCCAGCCGATCTTAATGGCGATGGCACAGTTAATACATCAGATCTTTTAGCACTGTTTGCCGCTTGGGGAACCAATCCAGGCGGACCACCAGACCTGGATGGCGATGGCACAGTTAATACATCTGATTTACTCATATTGTTTGGAGAGTGGGGACCGTGCCCTCCATAAGACACTACCTTTCATTCGTGCAACGTTCGATGGCCCCTGGGTCCAAAAGACCCAGGGGTCGCTTTTTTGCGCTTACATTTATCCTTAATTAAGGATAGATGCGAGCACATCTAATGCTTGGCGATCAAAACAGGTCCAAACTGGCTGTTTTTTATAATTGCACTTATCTGACCTAATCCCATGCCCGATAAAACGCACGGTTGGGTCCACGGCCGGGAAACTCACGACTGGGATCCATGTGGTTCGCGACCACGTCACCTAGCATTCCGTATGCTAGGTGACAGAAGAGTGCGGGTTGGACCAGGAGATAATCCTCCGTCTTTGGTCCAGCCCGTTCTTATTTTTGCACAGCCTATATTTGTAATCTGCAATTAGAGCTGGCAGAGAGTTACCCAAACGAAATATAGATACTACAATCACTACTTAATTTAATTGGGGCTGGTAGCTTAGTGGCCTAGAGCCACCGACTCATAATCGGTCAGACGTCGGTTCGAATCCGACCCGGCCCATTCCACCTGAAGAAGGCCCCGATGGAATCGGGATCTCCGCTTCGCTTCGACATCGTGGCATCGAGAAAAAACCCGTTTAGCCGGCGGGCTTGACCCGCTGCGTTATGGAAGAAAGCACTGGGCACTAGTGAAGACAAACATGTTTAACCGCGACCCAAAGGGGAGCGTTTAAAAGCACGTTAAACAGCTGCAAATCAACTTTTTGCAACAAAATAAAATAAATACCCAATGGCGCGCAAGATCCGTAAATAGATGGCGTATATGCCAGTGGTGACCGGGATATCGGTGTGATATTTGTCTGCCAAACGAAAGGGCACAACATGAATCGAACGCTGCAACGAGATAATCGACGCTCTTGGGAAGCTCAAGTCATGGGGTTTGGACTCTACAAAGGCATAGCGATGCTTGGCATGACTGCCATCACGGCCACTGTTCCTACCCAAGCTCAAACCTGCGAACCGCACTGGTCGGAGCAATATGCCTCTCCTTATATAGATGGCTGGCCTACTGCCATAACCATTTTCGACGACGGTTCAGGATCAGGCCCTCGGCCTTATATTGGTGGTATGCACTTAGTTGGCCCGGGGATAACGCTAAATGACATAGCCCAGCTAAATGAAAACAACGGATGGTCTCCACTCGCTGACGGGTTCGATGACTTTGTATTTGCTCTTACAACATTTGATGATGGCAGCGGCGACTCCGATGCGCTTTATACAGTTGGAAGCTTCACTATCGCAGGAAAGATCAGTGCCAACAAAGTCGCCAAATGGGATGGACAAATGTGGTCAGCGTTAGGCGAAGGGCTGGACGGCTCAGGTTACTCGGTTGCTGTTTTTGATGATGGGACTGGTGCAGCGTTATATGTAGGCGGTATATTCGAAAACGCAGGAGGTATAAGCGCAAACAACATTGCTAAATGGGACGGCCAGAATTGGTCTCCTCTGGATATCGGGATCGAAGAAGATGTGGTATATGCCTTGACGGTTTTTGACGATGGATCCGGTCCGGCTTTATATGCCGGTGGATACTTCCAAAGCGCAGGAGGAGTAAGTGCTCAGAACATCGCCAAGTGGGATGGTGTAAATTGGTCGCCGCTAGGAGAAGGTACAGACTCTATTATTCGTTCTCTAGTTGTATTTGATGATGGCTCAGGGTCAGCGCTTTATGCCGCAGGTGATTTTTTAGAAGCGGGTGGTGATTACGCCAGAAGAATCGCAAGGTGGGATGGAATCTCATGGTCACAATTAGGTACAGGGATCAGCAACAGAGTTTTAGACCTGACAGTTGTTGATTTCGTCAATGGCCCAGCTTTGTTTGCTGCAGGCTACTTCTTCGAAGCAGGTGGAGTCGCCTGCAGTCGAATCGCCAAATGGGACGGCAAGTCGTGGTCTCCACTTGGTGCCGGGTTAAATATGATAGGCGGGCCCATTACTTTTGCACTTTCCCCATTTGATGACGGCTCTGATAATGGACCAGTTCTCCTGGTTGCTGGAAGATTTGATTACGCAGGTGATATCCCCGCAGAAAATTTCGCGCGATGGGATGGCAAAGAGTGGTCAACTGCTGGAGGCATATTCCCAACCAAGTTTTCGGGTAGAGCGATGACTGTTGTCGAAGAAGGCGGAAATGTGGATCCAGGGCTTTATTGTGGCGGTTTCTCTGACTTTTTCGGGGTTCCGGTAGTAAACAATATTACACATTTGAAAGATGGTGAATGGGTGCCAGTGGGCCCGGGGACAAGCGGCAGCGTTCAAACACTTAAGCACTTTGATGATGGGTCCGGACCAGCTCTGTTTGTTGGAGGTGGGTTTTTTGAGGCAGGTGGGATGCCCGCAAATCGTGTTGCTAAATGGGATGGTAATTCGTGGTCTCCCCTGGGAGATGGTGTGGATGATACTGTCATGACTATGTGCGTTTTTGATGATGGCGCTGGAGATGGACCTCTCTTGTATGCCGGAGGAGCCTTTAAACATTCGGGCGATACATCAATGTACTGCATTGCAAAATGGGATGGGAAGAATTGGAATGCTTTAGGACAAAACATTAACCAATATTCACAAAGTGTGCGGACCATGATAGTCTTTGATGATGGCACCGGTTACGGAGATGCGCTATATGTCGGAGGCGATTTCTTCATAGGACTCAATACAGGCGAGTTTATTAATATAGCGCGGTGGGATGGATCTCAATGGTCACAAGTAGGCGCAGGTTCTAATAGCATTGTATATGCCTTTGCCATTTACGATGATGGATCTGGACCTGCTCTCTATGCCAGTGGGCAATTCCCAAATACTGATGGCATTTATGTCTACGGTTTAGGACGTTGGGATGGAGAGGATTGGTCGATTGTGCCTGGTGGTGAAATATCCAATGGCTCTGATTTCATTACGATCTTCACTTTGCAGGTCTTTAATGATGGCCTGAGTGACCGTCCAGCTCTTTATGTCGGCGGAAGGTTTAATATGATCGGTTCAACGGCTGCAAATCAAATTGCGCGATGGCATGGCAAAACCTGGTCGGCTTTAGGAAGTGGACTTGAAAGTATTCCTCAAGTCGATCCGTATGCGTTCTCAATGGCAGTATTCGATGACGGTGGACCTCAAGGTGAAAGCCTCTACGTTACTGGCAGTTTTCTGCTCGCAGATGGAAATTCCTCAAACAATTACGCGCAGTGGATCCCTTGCATAAATCCAATCCTCGGCGATCTCAATGGTGATGGATCAGTCAACACCGCAGATCTACTCATCCTTTTCGCTAATTGGGGGCCATGCGCTGAATGTTCCGCCGATCTTGATAATGACGGTTTCGTCGGTACCAGTGATCTACTGATTCTTTTAAGCAATTGGAAATGAGGAAGAAGGCATCAAGGCCCCGATGGAATCGGGATCTCCGCTTCGCTTCGACATCGTGGCATCGAAAAAAACCCGTTTAGCCGGCGGGCTTGACCCGCTGCGTTATGGAAGATGGCACTAGGCACTAGGTAATAGGCAATAGTGAAGATTAACTCGTTTTCCGCGACTCCAAAGAAGCGCTGTAAAAGCACGTTAAACGGTCACAAATCAACTTTTTGCAACAAAATAAAAAAAATACGCAATGGCGCGCAAGATCCGTGAATAGATGGCGTATCTACAACTGGCGGCCGATCGTCTCCTTAAGTCGGTGGAACCACATACGGGTTCCAAGTACGACGAAAAAACATAGCTAATGGCTGCCAAGGAGCTGCTCGATGGCCAAAATGACAAGCCAGACAATTGCGTTTATGACAATTCTAACCCTCACGGCTGCGGTCCAGGCAGGATCGGTGCTCTATGTGGATGATGATGCTTCGCCCAATGGTGATGGTACGAGTTGGAAAACTGCGTTTCGGTTCCTGCAGGATGCGCTCACGGAGGCGGGCAACGGCGGGATCGTTGAGTTGCGCATAGCACAGGGATTGTATCGACCGGATCAAAGTGAACTGAATCCAGAAGGCACGATAGATCAACACGCAACTTTTGATCTAGTTCAAGACGTAGCGTTAGTTGGCGGTTATGCAGGCATCGGCGCGCCTGATCCTGATGAACGCGATATCGATCTCTACGAGACGATCCTAACAGGGCTTCTGGTGCCGGTGACACAATGTGATTTCCCGAGTGACTGCTGCAATGCCCATAAGACTCCTGGCTGCGATTGTGGATCGTGCGAATCTATAGTTTGTGCCTTCATCCCTAATTGCTGCATGTTTGAATGGGATGAGTTCTGTGCAGAGGCAGCTGCAGTTTTCTGTGACCATCTCTGTCCTGAGCCGACCATTGATAGCAGTTTTCATGTGGTTACAGTTTTCCAAACAATTGCAACTCTTGACGGTCTAACGATTAGCGATGGAGTTGCCAACTGGCCACTACACGAGGAAGAACGCACCGGCGGAGGTGTTCTAAATATCGCTGGCGACTTGACAGTGATCGATTGCTTGTTCATCAATAATTACGCCGGTAATGGTGGCAGCATCTACAATCTGGAGAGTAGCGCAACAATTCAAGGCTGCGAGTTCATCAATAACTTAGCCGACTTTGGCGGTGCCATCTACAACCTTGGTGGCGACATAGACATAACAGATTGTATGTTTGTTGATAACGAGGGCGATGCTCGGGGAGGCGGTATATACAACAACGCAAGTGATGCAATTATCACGAATTGTCAATTCATTGGGAATTTTTGCCGGGGAGATGGCGGTGGTGGGATGTATAATGAAAACTGTTCACCAACTATAATCGGCTCAACATTCGAACAGAATATAGTTAACATCTTCCTTGGTGGTAATGGTGGTGGTGGCATTCTCAACAAGGCGAGCAGCCCATTTGTTCTTGATTGTAATTTTATCGGCAACTCAGCCATAGATTTGGAAGACTTCAATAATACTAGCGGAGGAGGTGGGATTTCTAATCGAGATGATAGCAATCCTATCATTGTCAACTGTACATTCATAGATAATATGGCAATCGGCAACGAGCAGTTGTTCAGATGTGCCGGTGGAGCCTTATCAAGCATCGGCAGCAATCCTATTGTCATCGAATGCACTTTTCTTAACAACGAAGCGGAACTTTGGGGCGGGGGTATCGCTACGGCTAAAGGTACTGCTATAATCGTTGGATGTGAATTTATAGAAAACACTGGTGGACAAGGTGGTGCCATCATGTCTTATCAAGCAGATTCCTCGACGATCGCCCAGTGCAATTTTCTGCGCAACCATGCATATTGGGGCGGTGCAGTAGCTGAATACAGCAACAGCTCTTCGGCATTCGCCAACTGTACATTTTACGAAAACAGTGCACTAGGCGGCGGTGCTGCTGCCAGTTGGAATGGTGCCCGGCCGACCTTTACAAACTGTATTTTCACCGGAAATTTGGCTGAAGACCTCGATGGCTTTGCAGGCTTAGGCGGAGCTTTGGCAAGTTTGTCAAGTTTGACGGCTCCCAGCAACGATATGGAGTTGGTCAACTGCACAATCAGTACAAACTTCGCGTCCATATCCGGTGGCGGTGTTTTTGTAGGTCGCCCATATAATGGTCAGGGCGACATTGCTTCTGCCACAATAACCAACTCCATCATTTGGAATAATCTCGATCAAAATGGAAATGGTGAGTCAGCACAAGTTTTTATTGACCAAAGCGCGCCCGACTTCTCCGCATCAGTTAACTATTCAACCATTGAAGGACTTACGGGAAGTCTTGGTGGGATCGGCAACATCGGCAGCGATCCACTGTTCGTTGATCCCGATGGCGCTGATGACATACCCGGTAATGAGGATGACAATCTGCGCTTGCAGCCTGGTTCCCCAGCAATTGATGCAGCGTTCAACAACGCTGTGCCTTTTGATCTGGCAGATCTAGATGAAGATGATGATACAAACGAGTTCACGCCTGTCGATCTTGATGGCAATCCGCGATTCGCTGATGCGCCAAAAAGCCCAGATACCGGCTGCGGCGTACCCGTGATTGTGGATATGGGTGCGTATGAATTTCTTGGCTACCCAATTCAACCCTGCCTCGGCGATACAACTGGCGATCTAATTGTAAACACCAGTGATCTGCTAGTCCTATTTAGCACATGGGGTACATGCGACGGTTGCTGCCTTGCGGACTTCGATACTAACGGCTTAGTAAACACCAGTGATCTGCTCATCCTATTCGCCAACTGGGGGCTATGTAAATGAACAAGGAATCATGTCAAAAAGAAAAACCGGCGCAGCCCGCTTCAGCGGGCGGCGTCTTGAATAGTGAACCATATTCCTCCTCCAAGTACGACAAAGAACATCGTTGATGGTTACCAGGGAGACATACAATGGCCAAGAAAACAAAAACAGCAGCAGCAATGATGACAATTCTAACCCTCACAGCTGCGGTCCAGGCAGGATCGGTTCTCTATGTGGATGATGATGCCCCGGCCGATGGCGATGGGGCTAGCTGGAAAACTGCCTTTCGTTTCCTGCAGGATGCAATCGCGGAGGCGGCCGGTGGTGGGATTGGTGAATTGCGCATTGCACAGGGAACGTATCGACCTGATCGCAGCGAAAAAAATCCAGAAGGATCTGGTAATCGTGAATCGTCATTCCAACTCAACAACGGCGTAGCCTTGATGGGGGCCTATGCGGGAATCGGGGCTGATGATCCCGATGAGCGTGATTTCGAGTTGTACGAGACGATTCTTTCCGGCGACCTGCTGGGAGATGATGGAGAGGATTTCCAGAATAACGATGAGAACAGCCTTCATGTATTAATTGGTCTTGCAGAAAGTGAAGTCGGATTGATTGAGGGATTTACCATTAGCGGCGGGAACGCAAACATAAACAGCAGTTCAAACAGAAATGGCGGAGGCGCTTACTTTGTTGATGTGAGTCCCACTTTTATTTCGTGCAAATTCTCATTCAACTTCGCGGATAGTTCCGGCGGAGCAGTTTATAGCGTCGGCGAAGGCAATCTGTATTTCGAAAACTGCATCTTCAGTGGCAACATGGCTACACATGGAGGAGCTGTGTACATTTTCGCAAACAACCCGGATCCAAAATTAGCGTCCTTCCTCAACTGCCTTTTCAATAACAACACCACAACTAATTTACCATTCTTCAGTGGCTCAGGTGGAGCTATTAAGATCGGATACCATGTCACAGCCACGATTACAAAGTGTAGCTTTCTGGGCAACACAGCTGCGAGTGGTGGAGCCAGTTCTATCACCAATAACGCTGTATTACTAATGTTTGACTGCATTTTACAGAATAATAGCGCGCTCAGGGGCGGCGCGTTACATAGCCAATCCAGTACGCTTACTCTCAGTAATTGCAACTTGAGCGATAACACTTCAGAAACTGGCGGCGCTGTAGCGATTTATTCCAGCGCTGTGCTGGACGCTAAGGATTGCTTGTTCGTCGCAAATGTGGCAAGCGAACAGGGAGGCGCAGTCTACGTCCGCGGCGGTGCAGTTGCAATGACTGATTGTCTCGTGGTTGACAATACCGCAGAGCTGTTTGGAGGCGGAGTATGTATCGATGATTCCGATATGCAGTCGACTTTCGTCGGCTGCACAATTCAGTCGAACAGCGGGGACTTTGGCGGCGGATTGTTCATAAGAGAAGCCGAAGTTACCCTTTACAACAGCAAAATACTTGGCAACATGGCGCAGACCTGGGGCGGCGGTATGTATATCGCTTTAAGTGAAGTTGATATCACTAACTGCATCCTCAGCGGAAATCTCGCTGACAACGGCGGCGCAATGTATAACTTCCAAACCTCTCCGATCTTGAGCAACTGCACCATAAGCGCCAATAGCGCCTCTCAGAATGGAGGCGGAGTTTTCAATCAACTCGAAGCCCATCCCTTAATAACCAACTGTGTCCTTTGGGGGAATACCGACAGCGGCCCTGCTGATGAGTCGGCGCAAGTATTCAGCTTGTTTGCAAGCGAACCAGTTGTCAGTTACTCCTGTATTGAAGGACTTACCGGGAAGCTTGGGGGCATTGGGAACATCGGCGATGATCCGCTGTTCGTAGATTCGAAAAATGACGATTATCGCCTCAGCGCTGAGTCTCCTGCCATTGATTCTGGCATCAATAACGCTGTACCGAGCGATGTGGTTGATCTTGACGACGACAATGACACGGCCGAGTTCACGCCGATCGATCTTGACGGCAATCCGCGTTTTTCTGATGCGCCTAAAACCCCAGATAGCGGCTGTGGTGTGCCCGTGATTGTGGATATGGGTGCGTATGAATTTGCAGGAGATGCAATCCAACCAGTGCGCGGCGACATCGATGGAGATCTCATTGTTTCTACGATTGATCTTCTTGCACTGTTTAGTTCATGGGGGCAGTGCGAAAGCTGCTGTCTGGCCGACCTTGACAACGACGGCACGGTTGGCACGGCTGACATTCTAATACTGCTGAGCAATTGGGGGTAGGAAGATTGCGCAATACATAAGGAAACGGCATAGGCCGAACACTATAACGAATCAAGGAGCTACCATAATGAGTTCAAGAACTACCCAAACCAACTTCAGCCTAACCGAGCTGTTCTGTTCGATCTTAATCGTTGCTGTATTAACGAGCGCGGCGCTACCCATGCTTACCAAAGCACGCGGCGACTCAATGCTTCAAGAGTCTATGCAGAACCTTGCGATCCTTGGCATGGCACACGTCATGTACGCGGCTGACTACAACGGGCGGCAGGTGACACATGTCGTTGATGATCTTGCTATCTTCGGGAGCGTTGCTAACTACAACAATGCACATGGCTGCCCGGATTATTATGGCAACCCGTGGGATCCCGGTTGTCATCCGCCAACCTTTGCAGGCTGGTGCGAGGGCAATATGTGGGCGTACTGGCCAGCTAATCCCGGGCACTACTGGGTGGTTGAGCCGATCGGTTTTCCAGGAGTATCCGGGGTCGAGTCATTCGGCAACTTCCGCCTGACTAACGAGAAAGCCCTGCATGATTACTTCGGCGAGCGATTTTACTCCCCGGTTTTCTACGCGCCTGCTGATACAGGACCATATGAGGAAGCCGCCCAATACTTCGATGAGCCGTGCGAATTCGCTATTGAAGGCAACCCGCCTGACTGGTCATCATATTGTTGGTCGCCTGCTGCGATGTTCCACCCTGATGTGATGCGCGCAAACGCTGATGGTGGTTGGCAAAGTCCATGGGACTTTGCACAAGGATTTGAGTCGCCCGGCTTGTTCCAGGCGGCCTACGCAGATCTCAAGACCCAGTTAATTGAACACAACTGGCTTCAAGGTCCGCCTGCGGACTGCAACCCCGGGTTCGAACCGATCTTCGGCCCATACCCGTGTGCCCCATTTCAATTCAATCACGGCATCGACTCTACACCTGCTGCGATCTTCTTCGACGGTCACGTAGCGTTGCTTCCCAACACTGAAGTGTACGCAGCTGACCAACAGATCCTGAAACAGACCGGAGGTGAAGATGGGTTATGGCATCGAGGTACACCGTTCGGCGAAGACGGCTACTACATCCCCTTCGGTTACGACGGTGTTCCCTTAAGTCACCACATCCTCACTACGGACGGGATTTTGGGTCGAGACACACTCAACGGCAAGGGTTTCGCTGGCAAATCAAAATTCTCCATGGATCCTGACTTCCAGGCCAACAAACTAATCAGCATAATTGATTCTCTTGGAATCGGAGGTAAAGAGACAAGTTCCATAAACCACAGTTCTCTACTCCAAGGAGTACATCCATGAATGTCAATGTTTATGGAGAAACAGTATCGGCACCAACACTATTTTGTAGCTGGAGAATTATCATGAAAAATCAAACACGACAACTTCGAGTCGAATCCTTAATTTTCATCTTGTTCGCGGTATTAGTGTTTGCGCACACGGCGATGGGTGGAGTTATTGAGAGTTTCTGGGTTGCACCCAAGGGCGGCAATTTCCATAACACTGCCAATTGGGATGGGCCCGTGCCCAACGACGAAGTGATCGCGGTATTCAACCTTGACAGCAGTTATACGGTTGACTTTGAAGATTTGGCAACGAGCAATCGTGTACTGGTGCGCCATGGTGATGTGACTTTAGAACTTCACGATTTTACATACGCCTTGCTAAACTCGCTCTTTTCAGCTCCATCGATCGTGGTAGGAGAGACGATTGGCAGCACAGCATCCCTCACTCTTAGCGGAGGCACTCTTGAAGCGCAGTTTACCGACATTGGCCACGCGCCCGGTTCGTTCGGGGCGATGAACATCGAGTCTGGAACGACTTTGCTTAACGATTTGTTTCTTAGGGTTGGCGCCGGCGGAACCGGTTGGCTCGACATCTCGAACAATTCCATGGTCGCCACTTACGGAACAGCGCTTGGGTTGGAAGAAAATGCACTGGGGCTAGTGACAATCAGCGGGTCTAATGCGCTCCTTGCGAACCTTACGGAACTAGCCGTTGGACAGCAAGGAATCGGCGACTTGTTCGTGCTTGGTGGCGCGACCGTAACAAGCTCTACTGGCGTGATCGGCAAACAGCTTGGCTCGGTCGGGTCGGTTAGGGTTGTTGGCGTGGGCTCGAATTGGTTGGTTGATGGTCCGCTCGATATAGGCCAGAGTGGACTGGGCTCGCTACTCATCTCAGATGGAGGCACAACGACAACTACGAGTTTTGCGACGATCGGAACCTTACCCGAGCCTAAACAATTCCCAGACCAAGGCGGCATCGGCGAGGTTACAGTGTCCGGACCCAGCTCAACGTGGAATGTCGAGGGTGATCTGCACGTCGGATTCCAGTTCTTCGGCTCCTTGTTAGTAAACAACGGTGGTGCTGTATTTAGCAATAACGGCTTCGTTAACACCTTCGACGATTACGACGCTCTAGGAATGGTAACTGTTACCGGTGAAGACTCGCTCTGGGACAACATTGGCGAGCTTACTGTCTACGATCTCTTAGAGGTCTACGACGGAGGTACTGTGGCTGCTGAACCTGTCATGATTCTGCAAGATGGTCTGTTGCGTGGCAATGCCACGATCGGCGGCGAGTTGGTTAATTCAGGACTGATCAAGCCCAGCACGGAGGACGACGATATGTTTGGCCACTCGATTGCCACACTTACAATTGACGGGGATTTCCAGCAAACAGTTGATGGCACGCTGGAGATAGAGATCACGTACGATTTTGAAGAAAACCTCCTATGGGATAAATTGCAGGTAACAGGCCAGGCAATGCTCGGCGGGACACTGGAAATTCCAGACTTCGATGATCCGTACAATAATTTTCCCATTGAAATCCTGACTGCTGAATCGATCGTTGGCGAATTCGACGTCTTTGTCGCCGAGCCGCTTGACTTCAATTTCCATTGGAGCATCATATATAACAGCAATTCGGTTGAATTGAACGTATTTCATCCAACGCCAGGCGATTTCAACAATGACGGTGTCGTTAATGTCGATGACCTTCTCTTCTTGCTTGGTAATTGGGGGCCATGCGCAGATTGCGATGATTGTCCTGCCGATATCAGTGGTAACTGCTCCGTTAACACATTCGATCTGACTATGCTCTTAAATAATTGGGGATAGCGAGCGTTTTCACAGTCGGATAAGCGATGATGATTGTCGGGCCGGAAATTGTGCCGTGCGCTTCAACAATATTGCGAAACTGGAGAGATGCCCACATGCCCTAGGCTTCGGGCGGTGATTGAGCGCGTCGTGGCGTTCGATCAAGCGGTCACTGGGAGACGAAGTGTTGAGTGACCGGCGACCGGCCTGGAGAACGGCCCGCATCGCCCCGCCGGGCGCACAATTGTCGAACAACATAGCAATTACGCGCTCCCAGCTCCGGTGGGGGGAACCGCTGGCCTGTTCTATGAAGAGGGACATGACACTCGCGCTCGGACTTTGCCGGACTGCTGCTCGCCTGTCACTTACCCACCAAGGTTTCGAACGATCCGCTTGTAGCTACTTGGTGGCCCATTCTTACGGACACGGCCCCCAATTTGCGAATAAGATTAGTAGATCGCCTGTACCGACTGCGCCACTTCCATCAAAATCCGCAGGACCATCTGTACCCCATTGGGCGAAGAGTGCGAGAAGATCGCTTGTGCCGACGGAGCCACTCTTGTCGAGATCCCATGGGCAATTCCCGGAGCCGCCATCGAGGAACAGCACCCACACGGCGCCTTGGTCAATGCCAATGCCCCCGTCGCCAATGCCCCCGTCGTCATCGCCGTACGCCCCCACGGCCAGGTCGCCCACGCCGTCACCGTCGAGATCACCCAGTGAGGCCACCGAGACGCCGAACCAATCGAAGTTATCCAGGATGCCGGTGAAACCGCCTTGTGTGTCGCTGATCTTCTGGTGTCTTCTGACCGTACCGTCAGAGTTGAGAAACAGCACCCACACCGCGCCGCGGTTCGTGCCCCCGTCGTCATGGCGGTCTGCGCCCACGGCCAGGTCGCCCACGCCGTCGCCGTCAAGATCACCGAGCGAGGCCACGGAGACGCCGAAGAAATCTAAATCGTTCAGGATGCCGGTGAAACCGCCCTCTGTGTCGCTGATCTTCTGGTGGGACTTCACGGTTCCGTCGGTGTTGAGGAACAGCACCCATACCGCGCCGCGGGCATTGCCCCCGTCGTCATCACTCCATGACCCCACCGCCAGGTCGCCCACGCTGTCGCCGTCAAGATCACCGAGCGAGGCCACGGAGACGCCGAAGTAATCCGAATCATCCAGCGTTCCAGCGAAGCCGCCTTGAGTGTCGCTGATTTTCTGGTGGGACTTGACCGTGCCATCGGTATTGAGGAACAGGATCCACACCGCACCGTGGTCATAGCCCCCGTCGTCATCAGAGATTGCCCCCACCGCCAGGTCCCCCACGCCATCGCCATCCAGATCACCCAGCGAGGCCACCGAGCTGGCTTGAAGTGGCTCCCGGCCGGTGAAGCCGCCCTCGGTGTTGCTGATCTTCTGGT
>JACZRS010000005.1 GCA_022574595.1 Planctomycetota bacterium
AGATATCTCGATCAATCTGCCGAAGGCATCGTATTTATATATGTAGTTTTCACCATCATCGGTAAGTTCACCGAGATCATCGTAGGCGAGATTGTAAACGACCGAAGCATCATCATAGATATCGCGAGTAGTGAGTTCGTTGACGACGTTGTGGATTCGGTCATCTTTGTATTCACCAGTACCGGAGTCGTAAACATCATCATTATCCAGGTCTAGCTGAACCATATCCCAGTTGCCGGTTTGAGTTAGTGTCCAGATCTTTTCGCGCTGTTCGTTGGTAAATGTTGTGCCATCCCAATCACCCCACTGCGCATTGGTAAGACGATTTAAGTTGTCAAGCGTATAAACGGCGTCGTAGATGCCGACACTTGAGGCATCAACGTTTATGTTGTCTACTACGGATGTGATGTTGGAGTTACGGTTATAGGAGGGATCTACATCGTAAATTTCTCTATCGGTGGAAAGATCCTTGTACCAGATGTTGCTGGTAACTCTGCGGAAGTTATCCAGATTATCTGTGTATCCGCCTGTGGTGTAGAGATTAGAAAAAACATCCGGCTCTGGATAATCAGTTCCCACAACCTGGCCAACGCCGAGGTAATCGTAGTCTGCGACTAGAGTCGTATTAAGGCCCACGACGAGGCGTACTTGCGTGACTCTACTGACATCATTATCGTGCAAGCTACCAGTGGAAAGATATTGATAAGTGACGGTTTTCTTGAGTGTCGAAGCGTAGTAATGCCTCATCAAGATTCGGCGAATTGTGTTTCTGCCAGTCGTGGCCTTGGCGTAATCGTACCGAATTTCGTAATCGTTTACGGTTGCTTCGCCTACTACTGAATCATTATCCTGCTCGAAGTTGGTGATGTTGGACCAGCCATCATAGGTGTATTTGACTTGGTCGGTTGCGGAGCCAGCGGTTGCAGCATCATATTGTGTGACGGTGCTGACTCGACTTAACGAATCATAGACAGTACTAATGCGCAGTACATCATCATTGAATTGAGTGTTATCAATTTCTGTAACACGTCGATGTATTTCTCGACCCAGATCATCGTAATCGGTGGTGATTTCAATGTTTTCTTGATCTTCCACCCAGATCTGCTGACCTTGTGCGTTATAAGCAAAGGTTACAGTGTTCGGCGATCCATCGGGGTATTGAATAGTGCGCAATAAGCGATTGGAAGCGAATTTGGAGGCTCCGGGATCGTCGTCGGTATCAACGCCGTAGGTATAAGTGGTTACTTGATCTTCCGCATCAGGTGTTCCATCTGTATCAACTGGATAAATATCCACCCAAAGCTTTGTGCGCTGACCATTATCGTAAACATATCGTGTTATGGCATCATCATCGCCATTAAGACCCGATGGTGTTCCATTTACATAGTTACTGGTGACAACTGTCTGCCTTGCTGCAGCATCATATATGTAGCGCGTCTCTAGAGACATTGGATCACTAATTTCCAGCAATGTTCCATCTGCGTTATAAGTGTAGCTTGTTACTAACACAGTATCACTGCGAGTGGGTACAACTAGACCATCCCTGTCAAAATCGCTTCCACCATTATTGCCGTAATTTGCAACAGTTTCCAGGCGGTTGATACTGTCATACCAGTATGAAGTAATCTGGATTTGACCGTTAATATCAGCAGCCGTGTATTTTAGGGGATCCGGCGTACCGTCATCACTATTATCATCCAGGGCGCCAGTGTTTTCACCACCACCGTAATCATCATGATCACGATCAATTGTTGCGGTCATCAAGGTGATGCCGCTGTTCACATCTATAACCGTTTGACTTTCCTGCAAGACGATATCACCAGTGACATCATCAGCATCTGCGTAGACAGAGTCATTATCGACGGCCAGTATGTAAGTATGTGTGCGCTGATCAAGTCGGTTGTAGCCGATCTTCATAAGCTGTGAACCATCTACCTTGATTAAATTCCCGCCATCATCAAACCAGTTCTGTGTGAGGATATTGTCATCATCAGAGCCACCTGAGCCAATCTTGTGCGATTTGGTTTGCCAGACTTGCCCGCGCTCATCGTAAGAAGTTTGTGATAGGGCTAAACGGTTATCGGATTCCGTTGTGGGTATATCAGTACCAACTACGATTGACGTTACCGAGCTGTAAAGACCTGAAGCTAATTGCCGGCCGAGATTATCGTACATTGCAAGAACATGGGGCGCAGCAGGATTGGTTGTTAGTAGAACGCGGCCGCGGAGATCGTGCTGGAAGGTTGTCTCGCGATCATCGGTGGCTGAATTTTCAACAAAGAGAGTTTGTTTTGTGAGATAGCTGTTAGCTTCATCGCCTCCAGAGTCATAGACCATCTCCACAGTTTTAACCATATTGTCGGGGCCGGGTGATGAGCCACCATCAAAAGCGTTGTCGTTTGTACCCGTCCATTGCTGAGTTGTTCGGCCCAGCGAGTCAAAGACGGTGCGCTGAATCTGACCGGTTGGATCCTCAATGCGCACAGTGCGGCCTTGATCGTTATAGCCTATTAGTGTTGCATCAAAATCTGTGCCTTTTGTACCTCCTGGGAAGTTGTAAGATAATCCAACACTAGTAAAATAGAATCGCGATTCGTTCAACTGAAGGCCGGTCTCATCATAGATCCTGGTGGAGATTTGATTAAGAGTGCCGATCGCAGTAGGATCTACGTACGTAATAGCATTAACCATGTTGTCCTGATTTTCATCAACGAAGTCAGTCGGAGCTTCTGTTGTGTACTCACCGCCATTGGTATCTAAAGAGATTGTTCCCTGAGATTCAACTTTACCTGCTAGATTAATTACGCTGCAGCCGACCGGCCCATAATATTCATCAGAGGTATCATTAACATAGTTCGGGAAGGAGAGTTGGATAAAGCGTCCATCCTTGAGGCGGGCGCTGTATGTTACTCTCGTGGGTCCAGTACCAGTGGTGATTGAATCTCCACCTGCACCAGAACTACAACCTCCATCGCCATCGAGCAATCCCGTACCTCCACCACCAACGTAGCCAAAGCAAGAGACTATGTGCAGTTCATCATTGCCATCACTGGCAAATCCTGTGGGGATGTCGATGCCAGGATCAGTAAAATCGGTGTGAGTCGTATCCGCATCTTGAATTGATTTATCGAGTCTGCCGCCTTCATCGATGTACAGCCAATAATTGATTTTGGCATCGGTTGTTTTTTGCCACTCAGTTTGACCTGTCTCGTTCAGGAATATCTTGGAGGTGGTAGCAGAGCCAGAACCGTTGTTGCCCGTAGTAACAGTGGGGTACGTTGTGGTAACGACATTAGGAGTTATGTACAAGACATTCGTTGATGTAGATGAATGCCAGGTATAAGCAATAGATGTAAGGCGCGAATCCGTTGTTCCCGAGGTGATCTCAGTAGTATAAATGCGCTGACTCGCTATCATGGGCCTGACGACATCAAGGTCGCCAGTTTCTAGTGTACGCGTGGTATGTGTCAAAGTAAGATCAAGGTAGGCACTGCCAGATGTTCCCTTCTTGTGCTTAACATCTTCCAGGAAGCCCACTAGAACTCCAGTAGAAGCGCGCGAAAATTCAGTAACCAAACCTATAGATGTCGAGGTTGTAAAAGAACCATCGGGATCCCCGCCACCTTCGTTATGCGTGTAGGCAGTTACATTGGCGGGTGAGTGGATTGTGTCAATCCATCCATTTGTTACATCGCGAACAACATGTGTTGCCCACAGGTTAGATGCCCCGGCTGGATCATCATCAGTAATAACTCTTGAAAGTGGTTGCCCTACTTCATCAAAGTATTGAGTAATGTACGATTCAACAGCTCCATCAGCAGTCTTGTTTGTAATTTGAGGCTGCTCTACAACAGTGCGCGTAAACCATTCTTCATCGTAACCTGCTGCAGGCGAACCAGGAAAGTCATCGTTTTCGTGATAGGTGAACTTGTAGGTTCCGTTGGCAGCACCTGAACAACCACACTCGCCGTTAAACCAAGCTTCGGTAATGCGCTTGTGTTTGTTGTTACCCTCATCCTCATCTTCATATTCAAAATATGCAGATGCATAAGCTTTTAGATCAGTATCAGATGCTGTTAAGAATCCATCATTAAGTACAGGCGGATCCTCTGTGCCATTTTCACCCCAATCGAAGTTGCGTGTTCCTTCAAAGTCAACGATGTACTTTATCTGGTGTTTAAGCCCAGGACTACCGGAACTCCAAGTTTCATTTGTCCAATAACGGTAGTATTTCTTCTTTACCAGCCATTTATCTTCGTCGTAGCCATTTGTGTCTTCTGTAAGTGGCGTGGAGATTGTGACGAGCTTCAGATCACCGTCATGGCCGTAGGCGTCTAATCCATCGTGATATGTATAAGTGACACGTGCAGTCTCATTTACTCCTGAACCGACTGTGACGCTGGCTAATCTACCGCTTGCATATTCATAATTATAAAGACGACCACTCGTATCACGCGCGTCTATTATATTTCCGTCCGAGTTGTAACCTGCCCAAGCGGCTGTTTCTGCATCAGTACTGTGTACATACGCAACATGATTACCACCTGGTTTAGGTATGACGAATTTCCAAAACTGTCCCTTGCCATTCAATGAATCGTTATCGAATCCGAAGAAGTAAAATTGCCAGCCTCTCTGATCTGTGTACTTGTATAAATCTGGCTCACCATCATCGGGGATACCGCCTACGATGAACTCGACAATTCCCGCTGCGCCATTCTTGGATTTGTATTCTGTGCTAGTTGAGTTGACTCGATTGAATTCAATATAACGGTCCGCACCATATACTAGGTACACAACATCCTTGGCATCATAAGTAGGGTGTTCATAAAGCATTATCTCAGGCTGAGAGAGTTGGAACCAGTTATTACCTTAGGCACCTTCACTATTAACGTAGTTTGTGCCATTATGCTGTCGAGCGTTGTAGCTACGACCAATGACCCAAGGCGCACCTACACTGGGTAACGCTAAATCAACATCGTTAATCACATATGTTCCGGTATCAAGGCGAATAGATGAGAGCATCTGGGTTGAATTCCATGACTCGCCGAATGGATTAGCTGCCATCGACATGGGAACTGCAGAACCCACGCGCAAAGAGCCGTCGATATTTACACCTCTCTGTTCTGCTAGCGGAAACACTTTCTGCACTGTTGTCACAGTTGTCGGCAGATAAGTTGTCAACGAATCGTTGTAGATATCAAGTGGATTGTTGCCTGTTGCAAGGAATGTAGCTGTACTGTGTACTAAGGAGATGTTTAATAGTGCAGCAGCAAGAATACATGCTGAATACGCATATAGACGAGTCTTGGAATGTGCCATCATCGGCCTCCGATCGAGTTTGTTTCACGCAACCTTCGCGTGGTTGATGTGATTAATCGCAGGCCCACTACCTTCTTGCAAGTGTAAAAGTCTCATTTGTAACTTATTAAAAGTTTCAAATGACGATTTGATGCTGGCAATCCACTTTCACTTAGCCATGATTGGCTGAAGTTAAACATGCGACAACTAAACCGCACATCAAAGGAGTCTAAACAATGGCTAAAGCACTAAGAAATGCACGTTACCCGTTAATTATCATTCTCGTTCTTGCTTGTGTAACGCTCTTCATATGGAGTTCAAGCACACAGAAAAACCAAGCTCGCGCTGTCCTGCCACTAGTAACGCCTACTACTCTTGACCTGGAAGTAGCACTTCTGCGATCAGGATTAGGGCCGGAAGCACTAACAGCTACAGGACTATCAAGTGCTAATGCAGTAACAGTGGTAGGTGATCTAATTACTTACATGACTACCAATCCAGGCGTTCTAGATTCAGCTGATGCTTCTTACTCCAGCGCCAAGAGCACTACAGATCAGCTAAAGCGGACCATTCAAAGCGGGTTAGCTACAACTCAAGATCTTACTGCTTTTGCCTCTGCCAAAGCAAACCTTGCTTCTTGCACAATTGCATGTGATGGAGTAATCGATGATTTCTTCACAGCTGCAACTGCAGATCTCAGTCAAGCACAGAAAACCGCTTTAAGTACGATTAGAGGTAATGCGTATTGGGATAGACCAACAGAATTCCTCACAGTAGCTCACACAGAGGAGCAGTGGGTGGAACTGCGCAATGCTCTAGCACATGAAAGAATCGCGACCGCAAACGGTGAGGCTGTTGATGCCGGTGTCCAGACAATTCTTAATGGCTACCGCGGTAATGGAACAGTTGCAGCAGCTAAAGCTAATCTGGATTCAAACCTGGCGGTTGTTACATTTGCATGGGAGCAAGCGATCGAACAATAGAAAACTAATAAACAACTCCTGACTTTACTACTTGTGAATACTTTGTAAGCAAACAAGAGAGTCATTGAAAGTAGATTGCTCGTCTTTGGAGCAATGGCTTAGAACTTACATGCCCAGGAACTAGTAGGAACAGTTTGCACTCAGAATGTAACACAACTGCTTGGTGAGATTCATACACAAAAACGTGTAACGAAAATTACCTAACAGTACACTCCCCATTCAAGCAGCGGCTGGTGAGATTAATAGGCCTCCTCCATCACGAGCCGCTACTGTTTTTATACTCAATAGCCATGAGTCAGTTTACCCTTGAGTAACTAACCTTTGATCAGCCGGGTTTGTGGAGAATGTTAAAAGAGATTGAGCTTCCCTTGGGTGTCTTGATTGTCATCTCCAGCATCTTGGGTCCATCATTTACTTTGACGCTCTCTGACAGTCGATACACACTCTTAGGTTTAGTCTGAGATGCTTCAATTAAATTGCCTTTAACTAAACGATTGACGTTTGCTCGAACTGTTGATACCGGACTATTGAGCGAATTAGCAAGTGTTTTTATGTCAGAAGGCTGCCTAGCAAGAGCTCTGACGATCTCGCGTGAAGTTTGCCGTGCTACCAGGCGAAGAATTGTGCGCAGTGCATCTGCCTCTGGAATAGGTGAACGCCAGCCCTTTGGCCTCTTTCTCATTAAATGCAATCCGATTTAGACCCCGGCTTACTTTTACTGATCATTACAATGCTATTTAAGCCGATTAGGCTAAGATCTATTGGCATTGGCTGCACTTAAAAAGTTCAACCCGCCACCTTTAGCGCAAATATAACTACCTGATTGAAGTTAATCAAATTGAACTAAATGTGCTTCTCTTATCCCCAATTTAGAATTGCTGCTTTGTTAAATTGATTTCAAAATTGCCATGATTCTTTATGTATAACTACATCGTTCCTTAGCAATCTAAACAAAGCCGATTCGCCAGTAGGTAAACTGATCTCTAAGTTAATGAATTGACCATTTGGTGAGCCTCTCACCCTCTTGGTTAAGTAATAGACCCTACTACGCCTTATGCGCTGCACATCAACTAGTCCGTTGGCTTTGAGCACACTAAGGTTGTGACTTACATGAGAAATCTCTAATTCAAGTTCATCTGCAAGCTGAGTGACACCTCGCGATGCTGTAACAAGGCTTTTTAGAATCTCTAAGCGCACGCTCCCAGATACAACTGCCGAAAGTTCTGCAAGCGATCTACATGGCTTTACCTGTCCGTTGTAACGCTCTCGACCATTCACGGCTCCACCTCCCTGCCGTAAATCTACCTCTCTTAGTTACTGCCGCATTGCAATACGCGGTTATTGCATATCACTTTTTCCTTGCGACCCTGAGCGTACCAGCATCATGCAAGAACATGCCTTCTGGTGCACACGCCCCTGTACGCCCTACATTTTACTGACTATGCTTCGTCTCCTTTTTATCTATAGTTCCCATTATTATACAAGCACTTAGTAGTTGTCATTCACATTTTTAGAGAGAACTGATTAATTTAATTGATGCATTGATTGCGTCAGTTTTTGTGTCAG
Organism: Planctomycetota bacterium; assembly: GCA_022574595.1. GTDB lineage: Bacteria > Planctomycetota > Phycisphaerae > Phycisphaerales > SM1A02 > JACZRS01. The sequence goes on from JACZRS010000005.1 coordinate 7,848, forward strand.
TTTTTGTGTCAGTTTTTGTGTCAGTTTTTGTGTCAGTTTTTGTGTCAGTTTTTGTGTCAGTTTTGTGTCAGTTTTACTGACAGTTTTACTGACGGTTTTACTGACAGTTTTACTATGACCACAACTGTCAAGAGATCTATCAATGGTGATACAGGAGCCGTCACACGCTTCAATGCTAATCCTCAGCGATTGATCCAACCTTTCAACTGCAATAGACCTACCCAAAGTGTATATACGCTGCTTGGCATCCTTCTCATAGCGCACCCAACCTACTTTTCGCAGCCGGTTGAGACTTAAACTAACTGCAGGTAGATGTAATTCCAATGTATTAGCAAGTGATGTAACATCGCTTTGAACTGCCTTTGCTAAATATGCAATGATGTCCAGGCACTCGCCGCACGAGAGAATACGCACTGTGTCTGCCGTAGTTGCTGGCCATTGACGAGTTCTTCTTCCACGCCAACTTCGCATGAGACACTCCTAAAGCGGTATTCGATCTACTAGAAACGTAAATCGCGCATACTGCTTGGTTAAACAACGCAGCAGTATCGCAGCTAACCGCAGTAGATTTGCGGGAATCTTCTTACTTGAAACTTATTTCAAGTTATAAATGACGATTCTGAATCACTGGAAAGGTTTTTGACAGCTACTACTCAAGAATTTCGTTAATCAAACTGCCACTTTAGCACTTTTAATAGTCGCTGATGGCTTTATCAAGTAGGTCTAACTATGAGTTGCACTACTGTGCTACTGATATGGATCAGATTCACTATTGCTCTTTACCATATTCACCACTGGTAGCTGTTAACTTGATGTCTGTTTATCTGATATCCTCTCGCGCTGTTGATGCATCTGTGCAATAGCTTTAGCATTGAGCCCAGCTCTATCGATGTATTGCTTTGGTACATCACTCGTAAGATCCCAGCCGTATTTTTTACAAATGTCAAAATGCGAAGCACCATTAGCAGCATCATAAGTTGCGCCACTATGCCTTAGTAAGTGTGGATAGACACGCTGATTAAGTGCACGTGCGCCCACTGATCCCACAGTTATACGTGCAGAGTCGTATGACATAGGAAATAATGCTGCTTCCGGATATGCGGTAGCAAGCGTACCGTCCTGGCTGATTTCCGGCTTTGCAGGATGACACTCAAGCCATCTAATTAAGTCTTTAATTGAATGCTTCTTACCAAGCCACACTGGACGAATGACTGTCTTTGACTCTGTAATTTGAAGGACTACAAAATCCCATTTGTTTTGCACATGATTTTGTTCTTGATCTCTTTTAACAAACTGCACTCCTTCAAGACGAATGCTTAAGTGCTCAGTAATTCGTGTTCCTGCCTCAAAGAGAGTTTGGATCAATGCTCGATCTCTGGGCGTGCGACAATAATCGCGCATACAATTAACATCTTCTTCAGTTAATGGTTGAACATGCTTCTTTGAATAATATGTATCTATCCATTCAACAATTGATGGGTACTGACGATTATTTCCCCAAAGCCATTTGTAGAACTTCTTGATGTTCTTCTTAATGTTGGTTTTGTATTGTTCGCTGAGAACATCATTACAGCGTACTTGTCTGCCATCTTTCGTGCGCGCAAACTTCCTCGATCTGATGACATCATCATCTAAAGCTTCAATAAAATGCTCCATATCATCTTGTGTAAGAGTATCTAGGTCTTTCTTGCAATAATGAATCAGATGTTGCAGGTGCAAGAGATAGCAATTAAGGGTTTCGTAACCGATTTTCTTCTTTCGCTTGTTGATTACAGTCTTGCCGAGTTTGGCATCCCGGATGTATTTGGTCATTAACTGCTTGTTGTGATCGTTGATACTCGAATCAGTGTCAAATTTCTTCTTTGCGGTTTCAAAGACTCTTTGTGAGTCGCGTATTCTTATGCGTAGGGATTCCATTATGAATTGAGCACAACCGTAAGGTTTATTAGGGATTCACTGATTTCTAGAGCATGGGCGCTTCAGTGAAATGGTCGTGTAGTACAATGGGCCATTTACCCAACTGTTCCACTATCTTTAAGCTTTACGTTTAGCGACGATAAAAGTACTGATTCGCGGAACACTGCAGGCACAAAGGCCCATTTATACAACTGGTCCCGTAGGACGCCGTTGTGTAGAAGCCAATGTTTGCTATTCCTCGAATCGGCAGTTTATCTCTCGTCGATATCTTTGGATTGTGCTTGCGCTCTAAAAGAAACAATCACTATATAAAGATTGTGGTGATGCAGTTTCTATCTTTGCATTTTGTATGCAATCACGGAATCCGACGTGGCATTTTCGGCCTGTCTTCGCTGTGATTGCAGATGTAGTCTTCTAATTCATCAGAGCGAACAAAAACCATATCCTCTAGAGATACGAATCCGTTTAGTCCTCTCACTCCTTTTTCTATGCCTATCACTTCATCTCCGATGTTGATCTCACGACGGCTCTGGGCGCTCTTCATTTTTTTTCACCTCCATGTTGTTGAGCCAATTTCGCAAATACATATAAAAAGCATTTCACTGAACTGAGTAAGTTTGGCGAATCAGTTGAAGTTATTTAAGTAATGTCCTCGTGGAAATTACATGAATAAATCAGATGTGTTTGAGTGGATGAAAAACAGCCAAAGACGACAGTTACTTCTTAAGAAAATTAAGCAGCCAATGACGGTCTCGCAGCTAGCTAATCAAACAAAGCTGCAAAGAGAAGCCTGTACCTTTTTGCTTTGGCAACTATCCGTATATTGTTTGGTGAAATGCCTCAACAAGGAAGCTCGTGCATGTCGCTTATATTGGCTCACTGATTCAGGTAAAGATTGCCAGCGGCGATTACTTAGAGAAGAGTGCCTTCCCGCAATTGAATATAACTTCCCGAGAGTAGATTGGAAACTATATGGGTGGGTGTGCTACCGTCATCGTTCAACAGTACTAAAGACAATGGTCATGCCAATGCAGCCTGCTGAAATCAAAAGACGAGCATTAGCGCAGAATCCACTTCTGCGTATGAACGTCAACAACGTGCTAGATGTGCTGCGAGATTTTCTAAGCAATGGACTTGTTCGAGTACTTTCCTTTTCAAAACAAAAACGCAGAATCTATGAATTGACTGAAGTGGGAAAAGCATTTCAAGAGCTTCTAAATCGCGCAGAGGTGATGGCATGAGCTCATTCAACATAGCCACGAAAAGGGGAGGAACTTGTTGAGAAAAGATGTTGGCAATAAACAAAATACACCGCATCAATGCCCTGGAAGGGCTGAAACAACTACCTGATGAATCCATCGACTGCGTGATGACCTCTCCTCCCTACTGGTCGATGCGAGATTACGGCATTAAGCCAACAAAATGGAGCGATGGCTCGAAGTCAGTTCTTGGCCTAGAGCATGAGATCCGAGACTACGTCAATCATCTGCTTAGTATCTTTGAGCAAGTTAAGCGCGTGCTCAAGAAATCAGGAACAGTATGGGTAAACCTCGGCGACGTTTATGCAGGCAGTTGGGGCAACTATGCGCCCAACGGCGTTGTATCAAATCGACGGGCAACAGGCAAACACAAGAAGTGGCTGAGGCAAGGTATAGTCAATCCTCAATTCAGACCGCCATCATCTCGAAAGCAATTGGTAAGGAATAAATCTTTAAGTCTGATTCCCGAACAGTTCGTTTTAGGAATGGCTCAGCAAGGCTGGATTCTGCGCAACCGCATAGTTTGGCACAAACCCAATCACATGCCTTCAAGCGTTAAAGACAGATTCACTAATTCATGGGAGCACTTGTTCTTATTCTCTAAATCCAAGAAGTACTACTTTGATCTCGATTCTGTAAGGGAGCCTCATCTGAGTTTGAAGAAAAATATGATCAATCTGACCAGTTCTCCCAAGATTAGAGTGAGTCATCATCCAACTGGTAAACGCCTTCCACCCAAGCCTGGAGATCCACAAGCTTTCCATCCTAAAGGTAAAAACCCAGGCGATTGCTGGGACATATCAACAAGATCTTTTAAGAGTGTAATGAAGGGTAAGGGCAATGGGCAGGGGGATGGGAATGAAACGGGGGATGCGCACTTTGCTGTCTATCCCGAACAGCTGTGTGAGCGACCGATCAAAGCAGGTTGTCCGCGAGGAGGCATAATCCTCGATCCGTTCATGGGTTCAGGAACTACAGCGGTCGTGGCCAAGAAGCTTGGCAGGAGTTTCATTGGCCTTGAGCTCAATCCAGAGTACGTGAAAATGGCAAGACAAAGACTCAGGCACCGGGCACCGTCGAGAGGTCAAAGTGCCGCAGCCTGAGTACGAAGATGCTCGCGTCCGCCTCTACTGCGGCGATTGTATTGAAGTGATGCGTACGATGCCCAAGTACAGCGTCGATACGGTCATTACCGATCCGCCATACGGCTTGGAGTTCATGGGTAAGGAGTGGGACCGGCTCACGTGGAACGATGCGACAATCCATCGGGGCAAAGAACGGCAGCATGGTGCGAACAAGACAAGTAACTATAATGGAATGCGGAACTGTCAAGGCATCAACAGAATTATGAGAGGCAGCAATGCGCAGGAATGGCACCAGGGTTGGGCCACAGCCGCGTTCCGTGTCGCCAAGCCTGGCGCGATGCTACTCGCCTTCGGCGGCACCCGCACATTTCACCGTATGACTTGTGCCCTTGAGAACTCAGGCTGGGAGATTCGTGATTGCCTGATGTGGCTGTACGGATCTGGATTCCCGAAGTCGCTGAACATCAGCAAGGCGATTGATAGAACAGCGGGAGTTGAGCGGCCGCGGTACAGCAAACATCAGGGAAGTGGTTACGCGAAAGCGAACATCTTACAGGGCGCGCATTGCCGCAATACACCGGGATGGAATCTCTACAACAATGAACCTGTCACCGATGCTGCAAAACTCTGGCACGGTTACGGCACTGCGTTGAAGCCTGCATGGGAGCCGATCATCGTGGCGATGAAGCCACTGGAAGGCACGTTCGTACAGAATGCCATTAAGTATGAGGTCGCGGGTTTGAATATCGACGGAGCCAGGGTGCCGATCTCGAACAACGAACCTGACAGTGGCGCGATGTATTACGCCAAGCGTGGCATGCCGATGCCCGAGAACAGACTGAGCTACTTTGGTGGCAAAAATGGGAAGGTGAAATGCATACCAATTGATGGTGGACGCTGGCCGGCAAATGTCATAGTTTCACATCACGAAGATTGTAAACCGGATGGCAGAAAGTGCGTAAAGAGTAATGGCCACTATCCAGGAAAACGTGGTAGAGGCGGCCTCAGTACATCTGGCCACAAAGGTCAGTCTGAGCTTGCTGAACATATGACTTGTTGGAAGAACGTTGAGAAATGGGACTGTCATCCTGACTGCCCAGTACGATTGTTGGATAAGCAGGCTGGTCCACTATCTAAATCAGGCGATCCCAGGCGAAAGGATGGAGTCTTGAATTCTGGAGGCATGTTTGGGGCTGGCAAAGCAAAGCGTATTGTGCAAGTCTTTGGAGACATCGGTGGCGCATCCCGATTCTTCTACTGCACCAAGGCCAGTAAGAGGGAGCGTAACGCAGGATTGCCTACAGGCATGGTAAACGATCACCCAACTGTCAAGCCTCTAAGGCTGATGGAATACCTTTGCAAGCTGACGGGTACGCCAACGGGCGGACTGATCCTTGATCCGTTCGCTGGCTCCGGAACGACTTTGCTTGCGGCCCGTAATGTGGGGCGCGAATGCATCGGCATAGAGAAGAATCCCGATTATGTCACACTCGCTCAAGAGAGACTGAAAGGAGGACGATACGCGAAGCCCTGTAGCAAACACTGTACCCAGTTCTGTATTAAGCACTCGAAATGACCTATGGCAGAGAAAGCTGTTATAGATAATATTTCTGATGGGCTAAAACCTAAGAAGGAATTCAAATTCGCTAAATCGCTGGAAGCTAAAGCAAGAGAGATTGCTCAGCACTACCCAGAGGATTTGGAGAACCCATCTCCCGCTTTTAATATTCAACGTGAAATTTCTCTTACTCTCGAAGGGATTCACCGATGGCAGAATTTGCAGGATGATCTTCATCACAGACTGGTTAAGTCGGAGTGTTATGTCGAAACAGAGCGAATGCAAATGGAACAGCGCATGCCTAGTTACTCACACTATAGATTTGCGGAGAGACATAAGTTCCAAAGGCAGCTGTCAAGGCTTGGAGAAGAAAAAAGAAAGCTGGATGTTGATCATGAAGAACGAATGCAAACAATGCATCAGCGATTGCTATTGTTACTCAACAAACATGCACACATATCTTGATATTATTAGTCAAGGGATCCGCTTCTCAGACAACATCCACTATCACGATCTTGCCATCAATATAGCTATAGCAAGCGGCAAGACCAAATGGCATCTCAAGTTCCCATAGATCGGTAATACCGTTATCGTTCCTGATTAGAGGAGGTATCTTAGCAGTAGGTACTTGCTTGCCCTCTAAATGATGGTCTTGAAGAAAGCTTTGCATCTGACAGAAGATATCCTTAACAGTTTCATTGTCCTCGTTGCCATTCAATCTACTGCGAAGCTGTTTTCCTGCACTCAGCATGACGCTATCTGCGACGACAATTTGCGTCTTATTAGCAGCCGATTGACACTGCTCTTTCTCAAGGCAGGTCTGTTTACATATCCTCATTGAATTAATACTGCAACACCTCCGAGTCAATAACTCTGACAACGCTTATATAGTTATCGCCTCTTACGCAGTGCTTGAAACAGGCCGAATCAGTGAAACCTATTTGAAGCTCATGTACTCCTTGATTGCATGTGGAACGAACCAACTGAAGAAAGATTGATGCAATTGCCTAAACTGTATGCGACTGAAGAGACTACTTGGCAAGATAAGATCATTCATGAGCATTTTTTCATCTTTGATTGTGATTGGTACATGGCAGAATACTCTCCGCAAGAAAGGAACTTCTTCGGATATGCAATTTTAAATGGCGATCTTAATAATTCAGAGTGGGGTTATATCAACTTTGATGAGCTAAGAGACATAAGAGTAAATGGTATTGAAATTGATAGGGACTTGTATTGGCGGGTTCGCCGAGCAGGAGAGGTGGAGAAGATTGTGGAAGCGTATCAATGGCCAGAATCATCGTAACGGCCAGAATTTAGTGTTTGTGAGATCACCTCACATGATACAACCTTTGCCACTCAAACCAGTCTATAAGGCCAAGCTCTTTGTCCCAGCGTCAGTCACTATGAAGTCACTTGGTAACCAGATTTCAAAACTACTTGGACTGGCTCTCGGCGTCTTCACGGCCAATGAATGCACAGGAGCTTGAGATGCTTTTGAAACATCAAACGGTCAATAGACCCAGTCTCTCGCGCCAGTCATCCAGTTGGTCGATGGAGCACAGGCTGGGCATCTCATCACCCCCATAGAGCAACCATGGCTTCTTAGCCATGAAATCAGCGCCCAGCATGATAGCAGGCCGCTCTTCAACTCCTTCCGGATCAGCTGGAACTGGCCACTGCATAATCTTCGCATCGTGAACGAGACAGTTTAACTCGAACACATATCGTGGAACCCCTTTCAATAACATCTTAATCTTCACAATCTCGTCGCCCGGTCGCTTCACAACATCTTTTGTGGAAGAGTAACCAAGGTGGCTACAATACCAATTACCAGACCCACCAGGCACTGCAAATGAATCAGGCACCATGGTGAGAGGACAGCTCATATTGACGTAGCCCCACAACTGCAGATCTTTGGTACTTAGTACTAGGTTGTCTGGTGCTAGCACCTCCAACGCGAGTGCGTACATCGTTCCTCCTGAAGATATCGGTACTGCCTGCAAATCGAGCTGCATAGTCCCGCGCCTCCCACGCTAGCGATTGCCTTGTAGGCCTCTTCGCGCGACTTCCAACATCGAAATCGCCACTCTTTGCTCGCTCATTGACGTCTTCGCCCGTGCCGCATCCGGTCCTTTGTATCGAAACGGTTCGTAGTATTCATTGTTGCACTCTGCGATTACTTCAAGCGCAGTAGTAAGCCACCCCGCTGGCTGTTCTTCTCCGCTAAGCGCGTCAGGATACGCTGACCGCAACATTTCCGCCAGTTCATCATCAGCAGCAATCTGGTAGTCGTCGCTTGATCGAACCGATGCTAGGTCTTCCCGCATTCGGGAGTATGCCAAGATTAAGCGTGTAACCTCACTCTCTTTCGACGTAGCTTCATAAACGGCTCTCTCTAGCGGTCCATGAAGATTTGGTCCTTGGACAATTGCAACTGTCGTGTCCGACACCGCAAAGTCCAGCCAAGGCATCCCGTGCGTCGTAACGTACACATCCACTCTTGGCAACGCAACCAACGCCGGAATCAATTTCCTGATGGCTTGAATTTGGCTTCGTTTCACAAAGTGCCCAGTAACGAGTACGAAACGCATACCGGCACAGCACCGATTCTCCAGAGTCGAAAGAAAATCTACGCCCCCATATATCCGTGTATCGAGTACGCCGTCTACAACGATCATCAATCGTTCTGTCTGTCGTACCTGTTGTTCGATCTTCTGTGCTACCTTTTCGTAAGTACCTTCCCCCCGACCTGCCGGTCTCTTTTGTAGGAGATCAAAGTGAACTGAGCCTGTGGCCCGCTTTCTAATCAAGCTATCAAACTTTAAATATATTGCCTTCGACTCAGATGGTTCGATCTCAATCTTTTCTTCAGCCGAGCTGCTCGGAGGCTTACTCCCATTCCATTCATGCTGCGAGTTACGGGATTGGCTGTCTGATTGGCTCACTTCTTTTTCTCCACAGATCGTACAACAGACATCAATGTCTTTGCGACTTTTTCTATATGTGCGTCCAACTCAGCGAGCTGGAGATGGCGGCGAAAATCAGAAATATGAAGGTGGATCTTTCCTGCTGGTTCGAGTCGTAAGGGGGCGATCCTTAACCTTGTATCTCTATTATTATCACGAAGTTCACCCAAACCCAAGCTGTAGCCAACCGAAGATGGTTTCTTTTTAAGCCCGCAGAGCTTCTGGAGCTTATCCAGATCGCATAGAGCACCTAGTTTGACAGCCACATCAAAATCCTGTGGAGCGTCGGCATCAATCTGCAGATCTGCTTCAATCGCAAACGTCTCTCCCTGTATGTCCCACCTGAATATAGTGCAAAGCTTTTTCAAGAAATCAAGCAATAGGTTTTTCGCCTCACTAATGGCAACTTGTCGCAGCTTCAAGTCAACGGCACCTGCTTCATAAACTACAAGACGTCCACCTGAAAATCCGAAAATGACAGCTTCGACACGCTCTGCTACGTCGATCCCACTTCCGACATATGAAGAAATGGAGGAGCACAGATCACTTCTATTAGTTGATACAGTAACTAAAGGCAGTCTATGATTCTCAAACTCAACTACCAGGTCGGTCAGGCGAGGTACCGGCTGTCGTTTGCCCATAAGCGAGATCCTTACATACTTTTATCGTCTTCGCGACTGTCCGAACTCTAGTTCCTTGGCATAAGGCACTCTTAGCAAGTGTATCAAATGCAGCCGTGGTTACCTCACCTCATCAAAACTCTTCCACTCGAACCAATCCCTGAGCACAATCTCCCCTGCCCCATCATCAATATCTCGAACGTCACCATAGCACCCAGGCTCCTCGATGGCGAGTATAAGCTGACGGTAACTCTCATAGAGCAAGAGAGTTAGAAAAGATCGTTGAGGCATACGGGGATAGTGACTAAGCCAATTGATACCCGAATCAGTGAAATCCCTAAAGATATGTTGTCATTTTGCAAAGTATGGACATTGAGAAAATCGCCCGAAAGCTAGAGCCTCTGATGCCAGAAAAAGTTCAAAGCTGGCTTCGAGCTAGAGACACTGCTGATCCTGATCTCAAATCGCTAATCGATAAACAGATTATGTTTACCGCCCACAAAGTCTTTGGAGACTTCCGGCGGAAAATACTTCTGTCGTTGCCAACTGAAAAGAAAGCCAAGGGATCAATTCATCTTGGCAATATTGTCTACGATCAAGAGAAATGGCCTTTGGGTATTTATCCTAGAGAGCTACTTCAAAACCTGGCAATCTTCGGTAGGTCTGGAGCAGGAAAGACCAATGTGACTTTTCACATTCTTGAGCAGCTAGTTGAGAAGAAGATTCCCTGGCTGTTCCTGGATTGGAAACGCACAGCTAGACATTTAATTCCTTTGCTCACTCATAAAGTCAACGTCTTCACTCCCGGTCGATCACTATCCCCCTTTCCATTTAATCCATTCATTGTGCCGCCAGGGTTAGAACCCAAGGTGTATATCAATCTCCTTGTCGATGTGTTAGCGACAGCATTCACACTTGGCGATGGAGCCAAGAGTATTCTGCAGAGAGCAATCAAGTCTTGTTATGACCAAGGTAATCACGCACCAATAGTATTAGATGTACTAGCTGAGGTGAATAAAATCCCTGACAAAGAAAGAGTTAGAGGGTGGAAGATATCCACGGTGAGAGCGCTTGAAAGTGTGGAATTCGCAGAGTTGACCTCTTGTGATAGAAAAACTCAGGAAACATTTACTAAATCACTTGTTAAGCGCAACACCATCGTTGAATTAGACGGATTATCCAGTGGATCCAAGAAGTTTCTAATTCCCATGCTCTGTCTTTGGCTTTATCAAGCAAAGTTAGGAGCACCCGAACGCGAGCAGCTTTCATTTGTCTGTGTAGTAGAAGAAGCTCACCATGTGCTTTACCGACATCAGAGCAGGTCGAGCGAATCAGTGATGGACATGTTACTTCGTCAATGCCGTGAGATAGGTATTGGAATGATCGTCGTTGACCAACACCCGCATCTGACTTCCTCTGCAGCTCTTGGCAATACCTACACCTCAATCTGCCTAAATCTTAAAGACCCTAGTGACATTAATCGGGCAGCCGGGCTGTCTCTGCTAACTGAAGACGAAAAACAGTACTTCAGTTTACTTCCTGTCGGTCAGGGAATAGTAAAACTCCAGGATAGATGGAGAAGACCAATACTTGTGAAATTTCCTCTTGTGAGAATTAAGAAAGGTCTTGTAACAGATGCAGTGCTAAAGGAGTATTTGGATGGTAATACGACGCTTTCGGGGCTTAGGAGTCTTCTAAGGCAAGAAATTGGGGGTTTGGGAGGGTTTCGGATGTCAGTTGGACCTCTTAATGAGGATGAAGTAGCGTTTATCAATGACACGCTACTTCATCAAGATGATGGGGTGAGCCGGAGGTACAAGAGGCTTGGGTGGAGTGCTGACAAAGGCAACAGGACCAAGAACGAACTCCTTAACGGTGGTGTGATTGAGGATACTCTTGTCACAGTCGGCAGAACGCGAAAGCTCGTCGTTAGAATCACCAAAGAGGCAAGAGGGCTTTTTGGAATCACGGGACAGCAAGTTGATCGAGCATCGCTTACACATACTTTCTGGCAGCAGTATTACAGCAAGAAGTTTGTAGAACTGGGTTACAAAGTTGCAATTGAGGCACCTAATCAACTCGGAAGAACGGATATATTGGCAACGAAAGCGTCCAAACGTATCGCTATTGAGATCGAAACCGGCAAGAGCGATGTCGTTAAGAATGTCAAGCAGAACTTGCTTGCCAAGCACTCGAAAATAATCGTGGTTGCAACGGATGAGGCTGCCTTGAGAAAAGTAGAGCGAGAGTTGGCTAGAGTTGGTTTGTTGATTCCGTCGAGAGTTGATGTGGTTTTGCGGGATGGGCTTGGACGCTACGGCTCACCTTGCAGTACGATTCTCAAACACAGCGGCGAATAACCTCATAAATATACAAGCACCACCAAAAAGAACATAATGGGCCGCATCAGTATTGCTACGAGTGCGTTATGCTCGAATCCCTATCTGAATCAGACGATGATTTCTAACTATTTTATGACATAGCTTGACCAAAACACTCTCGTCGCCTTTTTTTCGCATCTCGATTCACCAGGGCTGTCTCCGGGTTGCCGGACCTAATCTATCCAACATATTTAAAAGCTAACTCCCGCCCCGCCAGCTTGCTAATTTATGGATCGTGTCTAACAATCCCATTTTTTCAGTCTTGGGACACAATACACCTACGACCCGCGATATGTGATTTGTGATCGTACATCACCCTCATAACGTCGAAAACGACTCCTTCCGCCGGTTCTTACCATTTTTCCTACCATCTTCTTACCTTATTTATTACACCTTTTCTTACCATTCTCATACCCGCCCCCTTTTCTTCTCTCCGATCCAAGTTGACTGAAGCTAGCTGTTAAGCTTAAGATGGCAGGCAACAAATGGTGTGAGAACGATTGCGTTGCGATCAACTCGCTATACCATCTAAGATACTACGGGAGTAAAAGTATGCCGAAATTCACTTTCATGTCGTGGAATGTTCGGATGTACAAGGGCAGCAAGCCGCGCTTGGAGGAGGCTGACAGACTTATCAGCCGGCATTCTCCTGACGTACTGGGCCTGATTGAGTTCAAAGCCAAGCGGCAGGCAAGGGAACTTATGTTTGATAGATTCCCAGAATACGATTTCGCAGTAACAGATAGTAAGGGCGGCCTTGAGATGATCGTTGGCTTCCGCCGCGGTAAGTTCAAGCAGGTGATCTGGACACAGCGATTTGACTTCAATAATGCCCCCAGGACGCTTCGACCCGGAGCCTTGGTGTCCGTGAATTATGCGGGCCAGTGGTACAGCCTACTGTACTTGCACACAGATTCTGGGACGGCCAAGAAGGACTACGATAATCGCTGGAAAGCATTCAATAAGATTTGGAAATTGGAGGAAGCTCTCAAGCGAAGCAGTACTAATGGAAAACCAAACCTCATTGTTCTCGGTGATCTGAACACCATGGGGAAAGGCTCAACCCTAACCGGAGCGCAAGAAATCGATCAGCTTGAGCGAAAGGCCAGGCAGAATGGAATGTACATGCCTACGAAAGACGCAAGTGAAACGTGGCATCAATGGGGCAAGGGTCCACGAGGCAACCGACGGAAACTCAAAGTCAGTGAGCTAGCCACGGCCATGCGCTCCGATTTAGATCACGTAATCGCTAGCAAGGATCTTGATTTTGTAGTGCACGGAGACGACGGGCAATCAGCCATCCATGTTCACGGATGGCAGCAAGTAAACGGATCAGATCGCGTGAACTTCCTTTGGTCACTATCAGATCATTCAGCACTGTTCGGCGAGGTGTGGTAACAGTTTCGGAGGCGCCGCTTACTCGGCCCCTCCCCTCGGGCCGCTGCAACAAACTCCACCCAAGAAAAAACGACTCCTGTCTGCATTTCTAATCCTTTTCTTACCTTAGTGTCCATAAATCTGGCGCCGTCGATTGAAGGCCTCTTGTCCTCCTTCTAAAATATTTTGCACGCATTCCTTCGTCTCTTTAGAATCGATGGAACCTCTTGCAAATACTTTGCCACAATCTTTAACCCTTTGCATGGGGAGAATCAATTCGGAGTCCCCGAGAACAGCAATGTTACTATTATGAGTAACAAGTATAACCTGCCTTCTTTCTTTGATGGACCGAAGTGTCGCGACAAGGTTAGAGAAAATGAATGCATTGTCCAAGTCATCCTCAGGTTGATCAATTATTAGTGGAATATTAGACTCCGCTAACATTGCGATAGTTAATAGAATTGTGTGACGTTGTCCATCCGATAACTGGATGACCGGAATAATCTTCGGTGGCTTTGATTTCATATGGACTGTAATGATCGGTTTTGGTTGCTTAGCGAGAATCTGCATTTCAAAAAGAATATTCCAATAACAAAGTTTAGCTTGCAGTGTCTCTGCCCACTTGAGTTCTATTCCTGTAGTACTTGCGATGAAATTCGTATCATTTGCAAGAACTCTTTCAGCGAGTTCACTTGGAGAGAGGCACTCACATATCTGCTTAACAATCTGATCCTGTAGGTATGTACCAATCATCTTAGTATGGATGTAATCGTAGAATTCATCTATTATTCCAGCCTCATCGTATTTTACAAAGATTTTGTAATCGGGCATGGACTGATGCAAATTCTTGTTTATTTCATAGAGTTGCGATTTACGTCGCTTCGTCATTTCCAAGCGAACATCTCGCAATTCTGCAAGTAATTTAGTACGTGTAGTGCGTGCCTCCTCCAACTCAGCCTTGCAATGTTCAATCCTCATAATTTCTGCACTAAGGCTAGCCTTCTGACTAAGCAATTTATTCAATTCCGCAATATTCCCTGAAAGACCTTTTGCTTTCAGATCCGCTATCTGTCCGGCTAGATTTTGTTCTAATTCAGAGTAATTTGTCTTTAGTTTTGCGCAGTGCTTTTCAAGTTCAGAGGCTTTGGATATTAAAGCGCGATTGATCTCCTTAGCCGTATTCTCTAATATCTCGTTAGTAGCACTAATTGTTAGTCCGATCGCCTGCAGGGCTGTGTCCGATTTTTCATCTCCCGTGACATCACCTGCAGTTTGTACAATCTGATCGAAATCCTTAACCAGTACACTGAGCGTAAGTCCAGTCGTATAAGCTTTCGAAACATTCTCTATTGCGAGATGTATAGTCTTCTCCGATGAGATACGATTCATCTTTCTAACAATATCGCGAAGGTTACCTTCCTCAGCGATCTTCAGCTTCTTTTCGATGTCAGCGAGAGATTTCTTTTTACCAGCTAACTGAGCAAAGTTATTTTCCAGCGGGTTGAGCTGAGACGCGTTTTCACGAAGTTGGATAACAAGTGATATCTCATTGTCAGCCAGATCTTTGAGATTGATATGCCTATCTAGGAAATCTTGAAGTAATTGTGGGTTCTTTAGTGGATCTTTGGCGACTTCCGCTAACTCTCCTTGCCCAAAATACTCTACTCTAAATACATCTGTAGGTACATCTGTTATTTCGCCACTTTCTTTCGCCTTAACTGTGACATCTCCTCCTTTAGCCCGCTCATACCGGTATATGATTTCATCAGCATCTTTGCAGTAGACCACTGCTAAATCACAACAGTTACCAAAATTTTCAAAGTCGTTATCAATCCCAAAGCAGAATGCAAGCGATCGAATTGCAGTGGATTTGCCTGTGCCTCTTCCTCCTATAAAGCAATTGAGATTAGCGCTGAACTGAATCATTTCCCCATCTAGAAAACCCCCCGTTGTCGCTATGCCACAGATACGGGGAATAGCTCGGGGAATGACGGCTTGGGCCCTCACGCGTGCGATCGGATCTACTAATGCAGTCCGAAAAGCATCGAAGCTCAGTTCTGTTAGCTTCATACGCGTCCATTGCTTGTCAGGATTCAAATTCTCAAAGTCAGTCAGGGAATGCGCATCTGATCCCTGAATATGCGCCAGTTCATGGCGTCCTGACCCTTTTAGAGCCATGGCGCGGGCTTGCAGTAGTTTGATCCGTTCAGCAGCGCCATCATTGACAGTATCATCGCGTAATGAATACCAATCCAGAGCTTCTAACGCAACACATTCTAGACCGTACAATCCTTCACTTGTTATAATGTCGTGCTTCCAGCTTGGGAAGGCAGAGGTGAGCATTTCAAAGCCAGTCTTTAAGCGGTCAATATGTGCAGCGATACAAATTCCGTCTAGACCAAAAGCTATCTCAATGACATCTGCCATAGATTTCTTGGTATGAGTTTTTTGTGCACCAGGTTTACCTACCAAATCTATGATAGCTAAGAAACGATTCAATTTGCTTACGCTCTCGGGAGAGAAATACACCAACAGATGACCATTAGCTGTCGTTACTTCGACAGCAGGAAGCATCAATACATCCTCTTTGTACTGATCTGCATGTTTAAGCGCCCCTTCAACATTCTCAACAGAATTGTGGTCAGTTATTGCGATTACTGCGATGCCTTGAGATACTGCAGAATCTAAGATAGCCTGCGGTGTCATGGTCACATCTTTTACATCATGCGATGCACCATAAGAGTGAATATGTAGATCAACATTCAAGAACTTCGCGCCGCTGTCAATAGCTTCGATATCCCGAAGTAGCACTGCCTTTTCCATACCATATATGCCTATCTTCTAGTCCTGCTTGCTCGCACCAAATGTTGGATAATCATACCCCAATCAGCGCCTGACAGATGCACCCCTCCAAAACGCTGGAATACCAGGGTAATGCCTAGTTTTGAGTCCATGGAAGCGAACTCCTTAATCCTGACAGCTGATTCCTGACACCTATCCCTAATAAAAACGGCCCCGCGCGTTGACGCAGGGCCGTCATATATCAAGAACAGTTGGGTTCGACATCATCGTGTACTGCTACACGACTATCCGTTAATAAAAACGGGCGAGAGTGAGCTGACTAATCTCGGTTCGGATTTCTCCGGCCTTTCGGAAGTGGTTTAATCGATGGAAAATTCCATTGATGATCTTCTAGTGGAATAAAGCTGTATAACAGCTTTTCTTGCGAAAATCTTTGCACTACAAATCGGGCCGATTCAGCACTACTTAGAGCGATAAATCGTCCATTCCGCAAATTCAATAAGTGCCATAAACCCCTGTGTTTACTGAGTTTACAAGAAGCTAGACAAAGAGAATGTAGTGCTATGTCAGCTTGGAAGGCTGACGCTCTACCATTGAGCTACGCCCGCAAAGTGGCTAAAGCGTATGCCAATGCTCGATTCACGTCCAATTGGGTTAAGCCCATGAATATCCCATGGCCTCTAGTTTGCCACTGCTACACTATCTAAGGCGGCTCTGACTTCATCAAATGGAACCTGCACACGTGGATCTTCGGTAACCCACTTGTAAGCGATTGTGCCATCTTGTGCGATTACGAATGCGGCTCGTTTTGCAACACCCTTGAGGCCGATGAGGTCATCGTGCAGTCCGCCGTATTGACTGCTTACTTCTTTGTTAAAGTCTGACAGAATTTGAAATGGAATTTGCTGATCTTCGCGGAAGCGATCGACAACGAATGGGCTATCGATACTGATTGCGAAAATCTTGGCATCAAGTGATTCCCACTGCTTCCATGTATCACGAAAATGGCACATCTCTTCAGTACAAACAGGACTGAAAGCGAAAGGGAAAAACAAGAGAACGATCCTTTGTTTACCGATCAGATCGCCAACATTGACCATGTCCTTGGGCTTTTGGGGAAGTTCAAATTTAGGGGCTTGTTCACCTTCGTTAATGGGCATTTTGAGTCTCCTTTTCTCGACAGCCGTAGTTGTAGAAACACACTATGCACTAATGGCATTTCACGCCAGTTCAGCCAAAATTTACATGTGGAAAAGCTGGATTCTACATATGTAAGGACAAAGTTTTGTTAATAAGTTTCGAAAACTGCTCAGCTGCTGCAGTATGAGAATGGCGTTTCTCAGCTCGCCGCAAGGCTGCTTCGCCAAAGGTCTGGGCAAGGCCTGGCTGCGACCATAACCGGTCAATGGCATTTAAAAGCGATTTGGAATGGTTGTGTGGAGTTACGAATCCTGTTTCTCCATCAATTATGTGCTCAGAAACGCCAAGGCATTGTGTAGCAACTATTGGTGTACGCATAAACATTGCGTGCATTATCGTTGTAAATCCGCTTGCAACCGAATCATCAACAAAAGGCATAACAGCTAACTTGGCGTGCTTTAAGTATGTCAGCGCTTTGAGCTTATCCGCATTTGTAATGATCTTTGCGCCTAAGGATGCAAGTTGGCTAAGCGAATCTGTTGTGTGCCAAGGTCGAGTGATTATTACTAATGGTAACCCGAGCTTTTTACATATCTGCGCAGTCAGAGTAAAGCTTCGGTTGGGAGAACCAAGGGCTAAGATATATTTCTTAGGTTCAGGCGCGTGATCTGAATACTCAGAGTAATTGTTGATTTCGTCGGTATGTATGGGGATCACCACAGCTTGCTGAGGCGATAGTGTAAAACGATTAATGTAGACCTTTCTTTCCTGTTCGGAGAACATCGTCACTACCTCGCAGCGTTTAAGAGATCGTGCGATCTTTCGAACCTTCTTGGCTGGCCAAGACCCATCTTGTGTAAAACCAACATATATAAGAGAAGTATTACTATTTTGCTTGGCTAATTTATACGCAAGCGCTACAGCAATATCCGTACTGAAAAGGAAAGTTAAATCACATGATTTTATCTGCTGGGCAATTTGGGAAAATTGTAATTTACGATAAAGCCAGGTTGCCTTTGGAAATGGAGCAAATACGTTATCAACGCTATAAGATTCAAATGCCCACTGACTCATGGGACCGATACGGGAGATCCATGGCCAATTCGAACCATCACCCCGTCGTGGATAGATCATGCCAATTCTAGCGTTATCCAGGCTAGATTTAGAATCGCACAGTTCACGCGGAAGTTGCTTTATAACTGGATTTTGAAGTGTGGCCGTCTTCATAGCTCTCATAGAGATGTCGGCCATTGGGGTCGATGGTATATGTCCAGTAGCTTCTTGCTAACAAGATATAGACCGATATACGGAATGTTCCGGTTGATAAGGTCCTGTAAAACGCAACATTCACATAGGTCGATGCTCCGCTATTTAGGGTCGGCCCTAGATAGTCGAAAAATCAGCAGGCGATAGTTTTTTTCTGACTGAGAAAGTAGACCAGATGCGAATTCTTCTTACAGGTCCTTCCGGCCAGGTCGGAAGCGAATTACTGCGAACCCTCGCTTTGTGCGGTGAGGTGATTGCTGTAGATCGCGCTCAACTGGATCTGGAGGATCAATCAGCGATCGGGCGCATACTTCAAGAAATCAAACCCAACCTTGTTGTCAATGCTGCTGCTTATACAGATGTAGATGGCGCAGAGCATGAATTTGAGCAGGCAGAATCGGTAAACGCAGTAGCACCCGGCATACTTGCCAAGGAAGCTAAAAAACTTGGCGCTGCATTTATTCATTACTCCACGGACTATGTGTTTGATGGTTCAAAGGAAAGTCCTTATACCCCAGATGACCAGCCGAATCCGATCAACAACTACGGCCGATCCAAATTAGCGGGCGAAAAAGCGGTTGCTGCATCCAAGGCATCTTGGTTAATATTTCGCACAAGCTGGATTCATAGCTTGCAAGGCACGAACTTTGTCAGTTCTATATTAAGACAATCCAAGGTCAAGTCAGAAATTGAAGTAGCAGATGATCAAATCGGCAATCCAACTTGGAGCAGAGTTGTAGCAGAAACTACTGCGGAGATTATCAGGCATTCTCTAACACAAACAAATGGCAATTGGAATTTCTCGTCAAACGAGGGCATCTACCACCTTGTGTGTGAAGGCTCTGCTAGCTGGTTTGATTTCGCTAAGCGGATTGTTGAGCTTGCAGGCCCACAGCCTGGACCAACAGTTATTCCAATTGATTCGCAAGAGCATTTTAATGTAGCGAACCGACCCAGGTACTCTGCACTGAGCTGCTATAAAACTACAAGCACGTTTAATGTTGTTCTGCCTAACTGGGAAGTAGCCCTTGAAAAATCGCTAGAAGTTGGGCAACTGCTAACAGGTTCACCAACTGCATACCGAACAAGAGAAGCTTCATGATTCTCTTTGGATGCTCATAATAACGTCCATCTTCAAAGAACCAAGTCGTCGTGCACAACTAACATTATTCAAAACGGCGAATCAAATGCAGCTTCATAATGCTTAATCTGTGGCTCTTCACCATCTGGCCACACAATTGCAATTGCATCAAAACGAAATGGTCGTCCACTAAATTCTTTGCGTTTACCTAGCCGTGAAGCAAAACGAGCAAGGTTGAATTGTTTTTTTCTATTGATACTGGATTCTGGCGCAGGTTCACTGCTGGATCTTGTTTTAACTTCGACAATTACTATTGTTACTCTATCAGGATCGATTGCGATCAGATCCGCTTCATCTTTGCCGATTTTGTAATTTTGGTGCAGCAATTTGTAGCCCTGTTTTTTCAGCCACAGAGCCGCAAATCTCTCGCCTTTCTCGCCGAGAGATTCTTTATTGTTTGCAAAGAGTGCAAGTAGTCGTTTCATTTGGCGTATCGTTGTAGAGCGATGGAAACTAATCGCCTTCTCATATCATCCAGCTCGTCAAAAATTCCATCTTCAAACAAAGAACGGATGTATTTTTCCGTTTCCGCATCAGTTCTGAACGTTTGAAGAGAATCGGCTATTTCTTGCTGCACATCATGGTCATAAAGGCTACGTCCCTTTGGTCGCAGCACTTTCTTTACATGAAGCCACATCGTTGTAGTTTCAAATTCTATTGGGTCAGTTGTATCTCCCTGACCAAGTCCCTTAAGTTTCTCTTTGTAGAGGTCTCCAACAGCTATTTCGGCAATGCCTCCCTCACCCATTTCAAAGGTATCCCAATCTCCATCTTTGAGTTCTTTTAGATCGTGCGCAATATCTGTAAAATCATCACCAGCTTCAAGCCGCTTCTTCACCTGCTGAATCTTCTGAGCTTCATTCTCATTATTTAGGCGGATCTTAGAGAGTGTGACCCTGGCGGGCGGATTGAATTCATCGTAACGGGCTTTATATGCCTGCTCGATATCCCTCCAGGATACGATCACTCGGGGTTCAATTTTCTGGCGTTGCAATTGATAAAGGAGGATTTGATCTCGATCTAAATTAAAATGCCTTTCCAGGCTCTCTGCGCCACTTTCATTGTGTACTCTATCTTCTGCTGCATAGCGACCACTGGAGCTTGTTTGTCTATCAAACTCTTCTTCGCGATTTTTTAGAAAAGCAAGCAAGCCTAATTGTTGTTGCTCTGATAGTGATGATTCAGCATCTGCGAGAATTAACTCGTTTTTCACAACACGCCCAAGGCGAAGGCTTATGATTTCTTCGAATTCTTTAATACGCGCCTGGCCGGTTTTCTTTGCTGCTACTTCTATAAGATGATCTTCAAGGTAACTGAGGAAATCATCTGCATAGATAGGCCGACCGTTTACCTGCCCAACAAAGCTATCAACTACAATTCGGTCCCCTGGTTTTTCCAGACGAAGAGCAGGCCTTTCTTGAAAATTTTCATCCGATTCTGGTGAAGCCTTTGTAACTTTTGATCCGGCAGTTGGTGATTTTGGCGAAGAGGAAGCTGGTTGTTCAGGATCAGGTGTAGTAGGTTCTACGTAACCCAGAGTATCCGCCTTCGGAGCAATGGTTTCTTGAGAAGTTCTTGCTTTTACCTGCTGCCTTTCACTAGCTTGCTCAGCGCTTGAGAATTCTGCCAAACTTACAATGCGAACTGAGGAGCCGAAGTCTGAACCTTCAGAACATCCAATACTGCCCAATAAGAGGATCATTAGAGCTAAACAGGATTTGACTTGATATTGCCTATTGACCATGGGTTTACCCTCCGCTGCGACTGAGTGAAAGATGCTGCCTCGATTGTATCATGCTAAGAGGTTATACTCCTAATTCAGTAAATATCGAATATAAAGCAGGAATACCATGACCCAAGACGACTCTGCTCCAAAGCTGCAAATTGACTCTGATTGGAAGGCCCAGGCCCAGGCTGAGAAAGCTAAGCTCCTGGAGCAGGAAAAGGCCAAGGCTGAGCAGCAGTCAGGTGAGGATGCTCAAAAGCCCGGCAAGCTACCTCAGGCTGATTTTAAGAGCTTGATGGGCGTTCTAGCATCCCAAGCGATTATGGGCCTGGGAGCTATGAACGATCCCAAGACAGGAAGAGTCGTAATTGACCTGGATGGGGCACGATTCAGTATTGATTTGCTGGGCGTGCTGGAAGAGAAGACCAAAGGCAACCTGAGCGATGAGCAGTCAAAGGAAATAACCCAGATCCTGGCGGAACTGCGAAGCAGATTCGTACAAATCACTCAGCTAGTGGCACAGCAGCAAGCTGGAGGTATGTCTGCTGAAGAACCAATTGGCGGTCCGGAAATACCATTAGAAGGCTAGCTATATCACATCAGATTGTAGTATCGTTTATACTTGCATCGCTTTTAGGAAATGTGAAAGCGTGCTGTGCGCAATCTATTAGTAATCATCAAAGGTAATAGAGATTGAGATATAGTTGTGACTGAATTCCATCAGGGCTTCGTTGAACGACATTATTTTCTGCTTAGGCGATTACATTCGCTGAGCGGTATATTTCCTATTGGATTGTTTTTGCTGCTTCACCTGACGACTAACTCGTCAATAGTGTGGGGTTCATGGTTAAACCAAGCTAAGCATGGACACGCTGGAGTGGAAACTTTTCAGCACGAGGTTGAATACATCAACAATTTACCTGCGCTGATACTAATGGAATGGGGATTACTATTCTTACCATTGATATTCCACGCAGTTCTTGGCATGTACTTCGCTTCGACTGGCAAAACCAATGTGGAGCGATATCCATATCAAAAAAATTGGCGATACACACTCCAGAGAGTCAGTGGATATGTAGGTGTCATTTTTATCGTAATGCATATTCTCTCGCTAAGGTTCCAGATCAGCTTTGGCGGTTTAATGCCTTCGTTTGAACTTCATGCTGCTTCATCATCAACGGCTGAGCATTTTCAAAATGGTGCTTGGGGCGCATTTGCATCAGTTTTTTACATGGTGTGTGTTCTTGGACTTGTCTTTCATTTTGCAAATGGTTTATGGACTGCGGGAATTACCTGGGGATTGACTGTATCAGTTCAAGCCCAGAAACGCTGGGGATATATATGTGCATCTCTTGGCTTCGGGCTTGCAGGAGCAACAGTCATGGCTGTCCTGGGGTTTTCCATGCTAGACATTCAAGATGCACAAAAAGTTGAACAAGCAATTCACTCAGGCGAGGTTGCAAGCCAATTAGTGGATGGAGCAAACTAAATGCCCCAGAATCGTCGTGTTATCGTTGTAGGAGGCGGACTTGCGGGATTGGCTGCTTCACTGCGCGTTGCAGAAGCAGGATTTGTAGTCGATTTATTCTCACTTGTGCCGGTAAAACGATCGCATAGCGTTTGCGCGCAAGGCGGTATTAACGCTTGCAATGAAGTTGCACGACAACAAGGCTATAGCGAATACGAGCATTTCGATGAAACAATTTATGGGGGGGATTTTCTGGCGCACCAACCTCCAGTATATGAGATGGCTCATTGGGCGCCTCGAATTATCGACTTGCTAGATAGAATGGGTGTTCCATTTAATAGAACCGCTGAAGGACAGCGCGATCTTAGATTGTTTGGTGGATCTTTATATAAACGTACACATTTTGCAGGCGCAACCACCGGCCAACAACTTCTTTATGCACTTGATGAACAGGTTCGACGTTGGGAAACAGAGGACAAAGTTAATAAATACGAATACTGGGAATTCCTTGCGCCGGTTATTGACAATAATGGTTCTTGCAAAGGCATAGTTGCCCAGGATGTAAGAACCATGCAGATTCGTGCATTTAGAGCTGATGCGGTAGTGATGTGCACCGGCGGCTGCGGAATGATATTTGGCAAGAGCACAAATTCGGTTATGTGTACGGGCGCTGCTGCGAGTCGCTGCTATCAAGCTGGTGCTTGGTACGCAAACGGTGAGTTTATTCAAGTTCATCCGACTGCGATACCGGGTGCGGATAAACTGCGCTTAATGTCTGAATCGGCGCGCGGCGAGGGTGGTCGCTTATGGGTGCCACGCACTAAAGCGGATAAGCGAAAGCCCGGCGACATACCCGAAGCGGAACGCCTTTACTTCTTAGAAGAAAAATACCCCAAGTATGGAAACATAGTTCCCCGTGATATCGCAACTCGCGAAATCTTTGATATTTGCGTTAACCAGGGGCTAGGTGTTGGCGGGGGGAATATGGTTTATCTCGACTTGACTCACATGGGTAGAGAGTATCTTGAGATGAAACTCGGTGGCATCTTGGAAATATACCGCAAGTTTGCCGGTGAAGATCCCATTGAGGTTCCAATGAAGATTTTCCCAGGTGTTCACTACACCATGGGAGGACTTTGGACTCAGTACACGCCTAAAGATGATTTGCACGGCATCGAATCAGGCGCACCCAATTCAATGATGACCAACATCAATGGTCTCTTTGCATTTGGGGAAGTCAACTATCAATATCACGGGGCAAATCGTCTAGGCGCTAACGCTCTGCTTTCGTGCATTTTCGATGGCCTATTTTGCGGGGCGGGCGTTAATAGTTACGTATCCAGCCACTTGTATGAATCGGCGACTGATTTAGATCAGCGAATCTTCGATGAACCAGTTGCAATCGAACAAGCCAAGATCGATCGGCTTGTTAGTGCAAGCGGAGATGAGAATCCTTACCAAATTGGTATAGAGCTTGGCGTTGTTATGACCAAAGGCAACACGGTCGTTAAATCTGCTGTACCATTAGAAGAAGCCCTTAATAATGTGCAATCTCTTCAAGAGCGATATACCAACCTTGGCCTTGCGGACACGGCAATGTGGACAAATCAGAATCTTGCATACGCACGAGCATTAGGAGATATGCTCAAGCTTGCAGAAGTTCTCGTTCAAGGAAGTATCAATCGCAAAGAATCGCGCGGCGCGCATTATCGAACTGATTATCCCAAGCGAAATGATGACGATTACTTAAAGACTACTGTTGCAAGTTTTGATATAGATTCGCAGCGACCTCAAATGCGCTTTGAAGCAGTTGAGATAGGTTTAGTCCCGCCGCGCGAAAGAACCTACGGCATGGTTCAGCAAGAAAATAAGGGTGAAGATCAAAAGGCAAGTAATCCTAATGCCGCAACAGCTACATCGTAAATTACGACTTAAATACAGGCAAATACAGCGTAGCAATACTTAAACCAAGCTGAATTGCACTTAGCAAAGCTGGACCAACCCACCAATTGCGATTTCTGATTGCTGTCTGCGTTTGGCTCTGCGTAGAAAAAGTCATCGCAGCCATCCATGCAAGTGATATTAAAATGATTGGTTCACAGTATCTCTGCCAAGCTTGTGAATTTGCGCTTTGAGCAATCGCCCAGCCAAGTAGTGCCAAAAGCAAAATTGCTGCCTGTCTTGATCTACCGCAATTTCGCAGGGCACGCCATGCACTTAGTAATACAAAGCAGCCAATTGCCGCTAATGGTGGAAAGACTATCGATCTACCTGCAACATCAGGCATGTATTCGACAAGAGTCCAGATTGAGCCCCCCCACCGACCAGCGTCAAAATCATGGCTCGTTGGGATAATTACCGCTATTACTATACCTAAACAAATTGCAATCCACCCCGATCTACCTATTAACAATTCTTTGCTGCCAGCTCCAATAAGAATCGGTAAGAAGAAAATTCCGAACGCGCCAAACAAAGACAAAATTAGCGGAAAAGTAGCAAGGTTAAATCCTGCGTTGTGTCTTTGAGCATAGTGTGAAGGCGTTAAGCCTCCCCATAAATAAACTAACACTCCAAGAATCGCCAAGGGGAGCATAAGCACAATTGCAGTAAAGGCGACTTGTGGCAAACGCCATTTTAATTGCTCAGCATCTTGCAGCACTTTAGGCGCAAATCTGTTTGCGCCACTTGTAAGTAATGCCACTAATACAACAGGCGCTATAACCCAAATATGGATCTGTCTTATGTACACAGCAACTGCTGAAAATAATCCCCACTTTACAATTCGATTTGCAGAAGCTCCTACAAATACACTACCTCCTAGCGCTAACACAACAAATAGCAATCCCGCATTGTCTGTAGTTAACCAAATTGCTGCCCCTAAAAAATAAGATGAGAAAAGTATTGGCAAGGTTAATAGCGCAGCTGGCCATGGACCAGTTAGTCTTGCTGAGTACCTCCATACAACCAGGATTAGCACCAGGCTGAAAATGCTGCTGGCAAACTGCAATATCACAAGGTCTTGCGATACAAAGCGCGCAACAAATGACATGATCAAGTGATAACCCGGCGAAGTTGCTGATGAATAATCTACGATGTCAACATCGGGCCACTGCTCAGCCATTTTTGCAATTACATGTTCATGGTGCTTTCGCTGATCACCTAATTCACTTGTCGCGTAACCTGAATCAGCAATCGCTTCGCCGAGCTTGCCTTGGCTGTTAAATACAATCGGCCAAACTAGTATTGCGAAAGCTATTGATAAGAAAGCAACTGCACCGATGGTACTTCTCTTTGATGATGTTGTTTGGTTACTACAGTTCATTTAGCTAAGCAGGTTAATCCACACCTGCTACGAAAAGTGTTTCTAAGATGCTTTGCACTGGCTGCACATATAGGGTCACGATTATCCCAACTATAAAAAGGATAATTGAAGCTATTACAGTCTTATCTTGTCTTAGCACAGATAAAGGATTATCCGATGTACCGGTATTTGCTCCACGATAAAAACGGTGAATCACAATTAACACCAAAGGCGTTAGTAGCGCAAAACCGATCGAACTGACTCCGAACAGGTCCCGTGCGTGTTCAGATAATGCGTACATCAAATAGGCTACCACGGCTAAGACTGCGCTCACACCTAGCAGCCAATTTAATTCGATTAGGCTGTCATAACCCGCTCTAGGTATCCAAGCGCTATTACTATCTTTCTTTGCGGAACTGATATCACATAACCGTTTAACAAACCCGAGGTATAGGCACAAGAAAAACACGCAAGCAAGAAGCCAAATTGACATTTGAACTTTAATAGCTGCAGCACCTGCTGCTGAGCGTAAACCAAAACCAATAGCAATGGTTACTACATCAACAAACAAGATGTGCTTTAGGAATACGTTATAGCAAGCTTGTAATAGACCATAGGAAATGAGAATCACAACTAAGTATTTATTTACTAATAAGCCGATGGCGATCCCACTTGTCGCACACAATGCTGCAATAATCAGTGCCTGGTTGGATGAAATAACACCACTGGCAACGGGTCTATTTCGCTTGATCGGATGGGTGCGATCGCTAGCAGCATCGGCAACATCGTTTAATGCATAAAACCCCGAAGATAGCAAACAAAAAGCACAAAATGCTGCTGCGGTGTGGAGGATTGCATTGGGTTCACGCAGAGATTCGCTGAAAATGATTGCGGGCAAAACAAATATGTTTTTGACCCAATCACCGGGCCGCATCAAGCGGATTGCATTTGCTAATAAACCCATATTTTTCGCTTCCAATTGGTCCGGCTGAGATTTGATTATCGGCTACTGTCATGCAGCTTGCCCAACAGGTTACTTCTGGAACTAATCACAACCTTAAAAAATGAGTATGATGGCGTGATATAAGCTATTAAGTCGATACCTCACCGTCCTTATGGTCGCAGATACGTCAATTCGAACAGTCAGGTTCAGAATCCGTAGGCAGGATGCGCCCGATGGCCCACCACGCTGGGAGCTGTTTGACGTGCCTGTAGCAACGGGCGCCAATGTGATTTCATGCCTTCAGTGGATCGCAGCCAACCCTACAACAGTAGATGGCAAGAAGACCACACCGATCATCTTTGATGCTGGATGCCTTGAGGAAGTTTGTGGTGCCTGCACAATGGTAATAAATGGGAAAGTAAGGCAAAGCTGTAGCTGTTTAGTTGATGCTTATGCTCCACATGATGGTAATATTCTCACGTTAGAACCAATGACGAAGTTTCCTGTGGTACGTGATCTTATGGTCGATCGCGCGCGACTCTTTTCATCTCTAACACAAATAAAAGCTTGGATACCAATTGATGGAACATACGATCTTGGCCCCGGCCCACAAGATACACCCATGGGTCAACAGGTTCGATATAAGCTCAGCGAATGTATGAGCTGTGGCTGCTGCCTGGAGGCATGCCCTCAATATAACATTGAGCATGATGAGTCCAAATGGGAGACTGCGTTCATTGGCGCTCATGCGATTAGCCAAGCTAGATTGTTTAATGATCACTCAACAGGTAAAGTTCTAAGCGATGATCGGCTTGAGGCATTAATGGGTAAAGGCGGGGTGAGCGACTGTGGAAATGCCCAGAATTGTGTGGAAGTTTGCCCTAAGGATATTCCTCTAACCGAATCAATAGCAGCAATCGGCAGAGCAATAACTGTTCATTCCATAAAGCGCTTTTTTAGCGGCACTTAGCGCGGTTGTAAATGTTGTCCCAAGGGTGATCCTCCTACAGCTTAGAAGCTTGCAGCTTTTTTAAATAAGATCACTTAGAACAGAGTCTGCCAAGAGCTGTCCTTTAGCGGTGAATCTAATGCGATCTGCGGTCTTTTCTAAAAGACCAGATTGTGTATGTTGATCTATCACACATAATCGTTCTTTGCCTTGTTTTCCTTTTAATAGTAATGCGTCAAGATCAATGAGCTTTATGCCTTGTGTAAGACGTAATCCCAGCATTAGGGCTTCGCCTACTTGGCCATCTTCATCAAGTTTCTCTACATCGATAATTGAGGGCAAATCAGTTGCCTTAAGATACTCGCCCAGATGAGGAACATTTTTCCATCGTAGTCCATTTATATGACCTGATGCGCTGGGGCCAAACGCCCACCAGTTTTTATTATTCCAGTACATAAGGTTATGTTGACACTGATAATGGGGCTTGGCCCAATTGCTGATCTCATATTGCTCGTAACCCGCTTCAGTTAATTTCTTGCGAGTCGCTTCATACATTTCTGCTTCGAGATCCTCATCCACTCTTATAATTCGTCCTTGACGAAGCTTTTCTGTAAGTGGTGTATTAGGTTCATATGTCAATCCATAGCAACTTAAATGCGAAGGACTCAGAGAAATAGCTGTATCAAGATCGGTAAGCCAATCGTTTAGTGTCTGACCTGGTATTGCGAAAATCAGATCTATATTGATGTTAGTAATTCCGCTTTCTTGAGCCAGGACAATTGCGCGCTTTACATTTTCTGGATCATGCCAACGTTCGAGCGCCTTTAAGTGATCGGGTTGAAACGATTGTGCACCGATACTAATGCGATTTATCCCACCCTTTGCAAGTAGGTCCATTAGATCTGGACGAACCGTTTCAGGATTGGCTTCTACGGTGATTTCAGCATTTTGAGCGATAGGCAGATGCTGGTTTATTGCCCGCAGCAGATCCTGCCACAGGCTGGTCTCTAACAGGGTTGGTGTGCCCCCACCAAAGAATATTGTCCGCAAGGGCTGCTTTAAGTATCCCCCAATTATGCGCAATTCATCAACAAGGCGAGCCACAAACGCTGCCTCTCGACCACGATTTTCTACCAAGCTATAGAAATCGCAGTAATGGCATTTATGAAAACAAAATGGGATATGTATATATGCACCTGCTGGAGAGGCATCAGGGCTATATAACTCCCGAACAATACCCAAATCTGCCGTACTTTTATAGGCAGATGACTGTTGGCCGTTGATACTAAGTGTGGTAAGGTGGGTAGGCATGGTCATCCCAATTGCGCCAAGGGTGATCGTAAGTCAAACGAAAGGTCTTTATCGCCTGGGTTTTCTGTAACATCATAGTCGCCTAACGGAGTAATTCGCACAAATGCCTATTTGGCTGGCAATGAAAACAGCTGACGGGGGAGAGCGTTCGTTTCCGATCGTCAAACCACTCACTGTAATTGGGCGAGAGACATTATGTGATTTGCGTGTTGCTATTCCCAGCGTGGCTCCTCAACATTGCGAGATTCGCCTAGTGGACGATCACCATCTTGAGGTTCGAGATCTCGAATCTGAAACAGGCACATATCGCAATGGAAATCGAGTAGATCAGGCGATCCTGGATGTTGGTGACAGGCTGACGGTGGGCGCGGCTACATTCATCATGCGTCGCTTAGAGGCAACGATCATCGGCAAGGATAGTCCTGCAGATACTTCGCAGATTCCAAAAGTAAAGGAAAGCCCAGTTGTTTCTGACCAGTAGCTACTAATGCCAATTCCAAGGCGTAAAGATACCAATAGCACTATGCAAACTTCTTATTCGGATGATTAGTTTTCTTGGCTTTGAGGAGGAGGTGGTGTTGCTTGCTCGCTGGTTTCTGCTGGCTTCGTGCTTTTTAACACTGGAATCTTTATGTTCACACCACAGCCGCCACATCGCACAAGCTTGCCACGGGCACTATCTGGGACTGACAGAACACGCTGGCATACCAGATTAGGACACATTATTCTGATGACGTGTACATCCCCCACGGGAATCCTCCATATATCGCTGCTATCGGCAGATGCTGTGGACCGCTTGATTGCCTATAGCAACCTGCTTGTCTTGACGGCCTGCCTAGGCTGCCCTAGCCTTGCTCTTGTGCGGAGATAGACCTGTTATTGAACCGGAATTGGCCATAATGATTGATGTGATAAGTAGTCCCGATAAAAACAGCTCCCGGCATACTGCGGTTGTTGGCTTGCAATGGGGAGATGAAGGCAAGGGCAAGATCGTTGATCTACTTACTTCAAAGCACGATGTAATTGTTCGCTACAACGGCGGAGCCAATGCTGGTCATACATTAGTGGTAGGCGATGAAAAGTATGCTTTGCATCTAATACCTGCGGGCATCCTCTACCCCGATAAATGTTGCGTTATTGCAAACGGCGTGGTTGTGGACCCGCAAAAACTCGTGGAGGAGATGGATGCTCTACACGCACGAGGAATAGAAGTCGGCGACAATCTGTGTATTTCTGATCGTGCACACGTAGTGATGCCTTATCACAAGGAACATGATGCGGCCCTGGAAGATGTCCTTGCAAGCAAGGCATTTGAAGATGATGTTGATTTGTCTCTGGGAACAACAAAACGTGGCATTGGTCCGGCATACGCAGACAAGGTTCACCGCTCAACCGCAATACGAATGGGTGATCTACTTGATGAAGCCAATCTACATCGTCGGCTAAGAGTTATCTGCTCTTTGCGAACCGCTGAGCTTGCAGCTTTAGGCGTTCAAGCACCACCACTTGATCCCGATGAATTAACTCAACGCTATAGCGCTCTGGGTCGTAGACTAAAGCCTCACATTACTGATACGACTTATCTTTTGCACGATTGCTTAAAAGACGGGCGATCTCTTCTCTTTGAAGGTGCCAACGCCTGCCTTTTGGATATTGATCACGGAACCTACCCCTACGTTACAAGCTCAAATTGCAGCGTCTTAGGAATTCCCGCGGGTACTGGAATTCCAGGGCGACACATCCAAAATGTCATCGGAATAATGAAGGCATATACCACACGAGTTGGTGAAGGACCGATTCCTACTGAGCAGGTCAACGAGATCGGCGAACGAATCCGAGAACGGGGTCATGAGTATGGCACAACAACCAACCGCCCGCGACGCTGTGGGTGGCTTGATCTTGTTGCGGTTCGTTATTCGGCCATGATTTGTGGTGTAACCAGTATTGCCTGTATGTTACTTGATGTGCTGTCAGGATTTGATGAGCTCAAAGTATGCACACATTACAAGCTAACAGACGGAACAATCACTGATCGGTTCATTCCCGATGCGCGGCGTCTTGAGGGTGTGCAACCCATATATGAAACGATGCCTGGATGGAGCGAAGAGATTGACGAAACCACAGATCGGGCAGCTTTGCCGGAGAACGCGCGTGGCTACCTTGACCGAATAGAGCAAATCGTCGGCGTGCCAATTGGAATCATTAGTGTCGGGCCTGAACGAACACAAACTGTCGTAGAGGTATAGGGCTAAAATAGCCGATTTTTATTGCGTTTTACATGCTCCGAACACCAAGTCAATTAAATGCGTACGATATCGCTGTAAATGAGCCAGCTTTCAACTACAACTTCAAATAGTGATGAAGCACTAAACGTGCCGCCAGAGAATCGCCCCAGGCATATTGCTGTAATTATGGATGGCAACGGCAGATGGGCACTAAAGCGCAATCAACCGCGTATTGCGGGCCATCGCGCAGGAGCCAAGGCAGTGCGTGACATCATTATCGAATGTGCTAATTTAAAAATCGAAGCACTAACACTGTATTCATTTTCAATGGAAAATTGGAAGCGCCCTGCGGATGAAGTTGGCGCACTAATGAACCTTTACCTTGAATATCTCGTCAAGGAACGTCAGGAACTTATCCAGCATAACGTCCGTTTTGTGCAGCTTGGCCAGCGTGAAGGTCTGCCCGAATCTGTCCTTAAGGAAATGGATCAAACTACTCAAGCGACCAGTCAATGCACGGGCCTTACTCTATGTGTTGCTCTAAATTATAGTTCACGTGCAGAAATTACTGTAGCGGTGCGCAAGATCGCGGAGCAAGTTAAATCCGGCCAACTGGATATTAAAGATATAGAAGAGCAAACCATAAGCAACAATCTTTACACCGCCGGTATTCCTGATCCGGATCTACTTGTGCGCACGGCTGGGGAAATGCGCATTTCAAACTACTTATTGTGGCAGATCAGTTACGCTGAGATATATGTTACTGATGTATATTGGCCGGATTTTCGTGTAGAAAATTTGCACCAGGCCATCCAGGAATACGCCAGACGCAATCGAAGATTCGGCGGATTGGATCAAACGGATAGTTAATCCCCCTCTCCCCACTACTATCTTGCCATTACAAAAAAATCCGCGCCCCATACACAGCGGATGAGCGTGACGGGGCGCGGACAAATTATATCCTTAATTGTCGATTAACAAATTCTTACTTATTTGGCAAGTTTCTCCAGGTAAAGAATTTTGGGCTTATCCGTAGGCTTATTAACTTCACTACGATCTACTAACATCACGTAGCGACTGTCATCAACAATAAACTCAGGATCAGTCGCATCCCATACAGGTCCGCCGTCGGGGCCAACTGGGTTCTGTCTAAAACTACGAATCCTAAAATAAACTGTAAAAACATCACTTCGCGTGGTTAATAAGTTGGACATTCCTGCAAACAGCAGGTTCAGTTCTTCAACATCTTTGGCAACATCATCAGGTTGAGTAATGCCCGAAACTCTGATGTCGTTAAGATCAATACTAATCTGTGTAGATTCAACTATGCCAACAGCTTGATATGGATCACGACCTGCGAAGCTGATTCGGTAATTGTCATCAGGCTCCAAGTTACCGGGAGTTCCCAACCCAATAGTAACGGGACGCTCTAATAATAGAAGCTCGCCTATTGATGCAAAGCCACGCTCACCACGAAGATCATCCAGATCGGTGTTAGTGAAAATGTCTTCTAAGAAGTTATCTGCTCCACGATCGCCATAGGCAGGCAACTTGTCAATTAAATTTGCGGGATCGCCGACTCTATCTCGGTAGCGCACAATTGCTTCGGGGATACGTACATGTGGATTATTAATTGGCAGATCCACCTCGTGAACCAAACGCGAGTTATGTGGGATGGCGCGCATCACTTCTTGTGCTGCGGTATTTACGTTAATGAGTCCCGGCGTGAGCTTGCCCGAGAAACCATTGGCGCCGAGATAATCATCAGTACCAACTGTGCCGTTAATACCAGGCCCATCACATACAAACGCATCAAGCACTCTAGCACCCGCAGGAATTGCAGGAATGCTATGAAGTGGATCATTTATATTTGTAGGATCACCAACACCAATAACTTGACCTAGCGAATGTATACCCGCTCCGCCTGCTCCACCCATTCCCGTTAATTTAATCGGCACAACCTGCAAACGATTGACGCGTTCTTTTTCGCCTGTAATTGTCTTATCGATCATGAACTCAGAAAAAGTTTGTGTGGTTCCGGTATACGTCTTAATTCCACCAATTAATTCGAATTTCAGTTCATGGCCGAACATAAATACATTTAATAGTTCACCAATCTGCTCAAAGTCATCATCCTTTTGCAGCATCTGAAGAGAGTACGGGAAGAAGTAGTCGTTCGTGGTCTTCACACCGTTGTCTGCGAAATGGACAGTGCCATTGGGAGGAATTGGATCATTGAAGGGTTGATACTTGGCCTGCCCAGCCTCGTCATAGACCGTCTTGGTGGGAAAGAACGTGGGTTTGCGCATGAGGTTAGTATTAGCATCACTGGGGTCGACGTAGCTGCGTTCGATCCATGGACTCGCATCGGGGTCTTGCCCTGCCGCGTAGGCGTTGCCCTTGTAAGTCTGAATGGAAAGACCATCCTGGCCATCGTAGGACTGCACCGGCAAGTCCGGGTCGGGTTTGCTTGAAAAGACATAGCGCGGGGCACGTTCGTTGGCGGTTATCTGCTGATTGTTGTCAAAGTCATATCCCCAGACGCGCCCGGTCCTGGCCCATACAACAAAGTAGTCATTGTTCCCGATTCGAATGCCGTTGAAGAAGTTGTCATCAACGGGTAAAGCACAGTTGAAATCGGCATCAGGTGGAAGGTAAGGAAACTGGTTCAGTTTTACTACCTGGGAGCGGAAGTTGTTCGATGGCATACCGTTTGGGTCGTCGATCCGATCTATAACAACTTGTACGCCGTCCACATCGCGCAGCAATTCCACCGCCTTGTCGCTGGAAGAGGCGAATTCTGCCACGTCATGAGTCCAGTCACCGGTGGCGTTGAGAAGAACCGTTCCAGCTTGCAGATCGTCGATCTCCAGGTCAAGAAAGTCCAGCCAGTTGGTCCTGAAACTAGCATCGCCTGCAAACTTGTCTGGAATGGAGTAGACGATGGTGGTTCGCGGCTCTTGCTCTGTTGATGGGCCTAACGATCCGGTGAGCAAGAAGAATGTCTGGCCGAAGACACGGATAGAAAACTGGCTCATGTCGTCGATAGACGCGCCGTAGGGGTTGGCGATCTGCACCACGACGATATGCGTGCTTTCTTCAGCGTCTCTCGTGACATAGTTTTCGCCGTTTCCAGGAACTCCTTCGCAGGCGATTGGCCCTTGGCTGTGATACACTTGCCCAATGAACGCTTCGAGAAGGAACGGCTGGCTTTCCATTCCCAGGAATCGCGTATCAGTTGCGTCGCCGATTGATACACCCAGCAGTGGCAGTGGAATGGCTGCGGTTTCAAGATCAATGTAATCCTTATCATCATCGCTCCACTCCAATATGTTTGCAGCATACGCAGCCGCAGCACGGCGTGTATTTACATAGTCCGGATCGGTTACGGATGTATACGGCCCGAAGTAAGAATTACCTTTTACGTTATCGCCATCGGTTAGAGCGTGCAATAAAGTATCCGGCAAACGACCGGCAAGATCAAACTCACCATCTAATAGTGTTGGATTTCGCATCTCACGCAGATCCAGCTTTGTGCGACGTTGTGCCAGGAAACGATCTTCAGCATCCAGTCCCAGAGCGATGACGTCGGCTGGAACATCCACTCGCCACCACAGCCAAGGCGGCATAATGTCGTTGCGAGCTCCATTATAAGTTGTCAGACGCTTTCGGTGATCGAAAAGAAGCTCACGAACATCAAGCTGATCCAGTAATTCACTTGTTTCATGACGACCAAGATTAGCGTGTAGGAATTGAAATCCTGAACTGCTGAAGGGGTTAGCCTGAATAGCCCTTTCCAGCCTACTTACTATCCAGGCTGAATTCTGGCCATGATAAGCGCGAAGTTCGAGTTCTTCAGTCAAGCCAAACGGTGTTACGGCGAAGCCAGGGTCAAAGGGCTTGCTTCCCGCAGCCTGCCAATAAAGTAGACGGTCAGGTGCGCTGGTAAATTGATCAGGAAAATTGTTGTTGTTCAGAACACCCAATTGAGCAAGAAAACTTGCATTAGTTCCATCCCATGTATCCGCATCAATATCGTATCCGACTGTGGTATCGCCGTAGAGACGACCTGTTTCATGATGATCTGGATTATCAAAATACCCAAGCCTTAAATGAGGGAAGTACAAACCATCATTAATATCACCAACCAGCAGTAAATCTGCTGGCGTAACGCTTCGTGTTTTATCAGAATCTGTTGTTTGATCCGCATGTACAAATTGCGTTCCCACATTGACGTTTAGCATGGCACTATTATCAATGATGCGCACAGCTACAATTTGGCGAATACCACTTTCTGTCATGGTCGGTGCCAGCATCCAGAATGAATCTGTAAATCCATCGCCATCTGTATCGGTAAGAACAGTACCTACAGCATGACGGTCAGTGTCTACAATAAATTCATCTTGCGGTAAACCCACATAGCTCAGATCATAAAAGTTTGGCGGGATGCGCGTTGGATCTTTATAGGCATTTTCATAATCAAAGAACCAGTCATACCAACGTGAGTAAAAGTCATCCCTGAAAATTGCATTGCCGCTTCCCGTGTCATAAACCGCATCTGGCGGCTCACCCAGCAATGGTGCGGGTTTTACTGCAAGCCACTGCTCGAAAGGTATACCCAGATAAGGCTTACCCAGATCATTAAGGCCAGCGATAATTGTGCCGATTCTAAAATCAATTCCATCGCTATTTCCATCATCAATATCAAAAATATTATCGCCAATATCGTTAATACCAAAGACAATGCGAAAACCGTTATTGGCGGTGGCGATATTGCTCATGTGCCGCCAATGTGAGTAAGCATCATCTGAACCTGGGCCAAATGTTGTAGTCCAGCGCAATGGTTCATTATCTGCTAACGCGCGATTATCACCAAATCCTGGATTGCCCAAGGGATTGCCTTCATACGCCAGCTCCCCAGTTGTTGGGCCGGTAGGGTTACCCGGACCGGATGGCCAAAGTAAAATATCAGCAGGATTACCCGGATCAGGATCAGGCCAATTTGTAAATGGAATCACATGATATGGCGGGAAGTTGTAGGGATTATCAAGAATTTCATCGCCATTAATATCAGTTTGATCGGCTTCATAGCGAAGCGCAAGTGGATGATATGAAAGTAAGTCATCGTCGGATAATGCGGGTTGTACTGTTCCATCATATTCTCGAACAAACAGTTGCAAAGCAATTATATCAGCCAGCATTTCAGCAATAGCTTTGCTCTTATCATCACGCAGCATGGTTTTGCGTACGGCCACGGAGGTTGTTCGCCCACTATTGGTGCGCACAATATAAGATGTGGCCACAATAACCAACAAAACCAGAATCCCCACAACCATAATCATGGCATTGCCGCGGCGAAGCATGTGGTTGGATGTTTGTCTATAGTTCTTCATACGTTTCATATCTTGGCGGCTCCTAAAAGGGAGACGGACGCTAAAGCTTTTTATTATTGGGCGCGTTTGGGAAGATTAATTACAAACTGAACCACCCTGCCGTTTTCAAGTTTCGATTTGGGATCATGCAATACCATGGTGATACGAATAGCAGATGGCCAGGGTGTATAGCCGAGTGTCGAATCAACAACTCCGATATTGTTTAGAGCTTGACTTTGGTTGTAGCCAAAGAAGGCTTCATAAACCTGCAAATCTTGATTATCAATAACCAGCTCTTCGACATTTTCAGGGTCAATCGTGGCTGCGGGAGTCCACCAACGATCAGAAGGGTCTGCATCGTAAAATAAAACACCACGATCGAGATTGCCATCTCCATTAAAGTCTGCATCAAGACCGAACCAGGGTTGTTCGCGCGATGAATCTATTACGACGCCAAAAAGTGCTGGTGAAAGTGGATTGGTCTGCTCAACATAACCAACACCATCTTCGTACGTCCAATCCACAATGAAAGAACTGCATCCACTTCCGAGAACATTGTTGGTCAAAGCTTGATCTATACGATGCATACCCGGTGCGACTCTCTCTGCACGGGGGTAGAACAAAACTTGATCAGCAATCACAGTTCGCTGATCCATAAAAAAGCTAGCACCTGATGCATACCATTCCCTGAAATTACCATTCGGCAGCAGAGTGATTTCGTTTCGAATATCGTTTAACTGCGATGCTGCTGCATCGACTCGGCCGTTGCGTATGACTGCATCATCAATCCAATAAGCTGAAATATTATTGTTAAGGAATCTCGTCTTAGTAATACTATCAGGTGGGTCTCCATCATCATCAACCAATAAAATTGCTTGACGCGACAGTAGCCATTCTTGAGCGGTTGGTTGACTTACTATGAATCCGCCATCAATTTCTGGGTCGTAGGAATTAGTGCTACTAAAATCAGTCCGCACCATTTGATAACGATCTGTGGAGTAATACCAGGGGACAATGGGATTGTTTAAATCGACAATGGGATCTCGAGGTTTATTGTTGTCGTCTACTGCACCGGCACCGGGTATCTGGAACGCATGTCCGTAATAAATGCGAGCAGCAGTTCCCTGGCCCTTGTGATTGCTTCCAGCGCCTTGGCGGTAGGTTTGAATTCCTTGAATGCCATTAGTGAAAAACACCAACTGATCTGCGCGGATAATTGCATTCTCCGGCAATAGTGGGTTAAGTAACGGCCCGCCAGCTCCGAAATGAATACCATTGCGAACCGAAACGCATCGAATTGCAAATACGCCTTCACTTGAAAGTCGTTCGATATCTGCTCGAATTTGTCTTTCAATCGCAGCTGCTTCCTGCAGAACGTCTGCAGTTGCTTCACCAAGAGCTGCCACTTTCCCGACCGTGCCGAAGATTTGTGAAGTTGCGATGATAACCACAACCAATATCGCAACTGCAATCATCAATTCCAGGAGGGTAAAGCCCCGTCTTGATGCCATCTTCTTCATAATCAAAGCTCCTTCACCGTTACATAAACAGGCGTAAGTCGCACTGACACATTATTAATCTCTACTTCACGCGGTATGTAGAAGATGTTGCTGACGACATTTTCGCTTGTGGGATCTACCATGGACTGGTCCAACGAATACACATGCAGATTCGGCAGGGCAAGAACCGGACGAACCAATTCAACCACCATCTGATTATTGTCATTTCGATATCGTGCCATCACTCTGTGCAAATTGTTGTTTTGGTCGAGAAGCCATTGTCCAGGCTCCTGCCAGGATTGCGCTTGGTTAGCGGTGTTGTATGGATCCGTAACAGCAATGTGCGCATCATCTGCATTGGTTGCAGGATCAATTCCATAGGTGTTCCAAGACGAAGACGTTATGCGGTTTATAGGCAATAGTGGAATATTGGGGGCAAACGTATTAAACGAAACTGAATACGCAAAGGATCCCCCACCGACAATCGATGCTCTGTATACAAAGATTGCAACCATGATTTTGCCTTGAAAACGTCTGAACATGCAGTCCCAAACGTATTCCGGGCGAGGTTGTCGAATATCATCCGAAATAGTCGAACTCATCGGGTAATAGCGTTCTGTCTGTGGGATGCGTATATCCGGCGGTGTATTCCCGTAAATAAATGTATTCCACGGCAATTCGGAAATTGTGCCGTTACTCCCCAAAGTAAGATCCAAGAACAAATTAATAGTGCCTTTATCATCCCAATCTGTAACGACCAAATCAGAAGTATAAAATGCTGGCCTTCTCCATCCCCAATCCCCACGAGTTGTAGCGAGTAATGGATCAGGATCATAATCCGGCAAATTATTTACATCAAGAAATGTTCCAAAGTCCTCTGGGCGGACTCTTGTGCGAATTGTTGCGATGGCATTTTGTGCAACGATTGGGCCGATGATGTCATCTACGGATTGGCGCTGCTGGGCGATACCCGCAGGGAACAGTGACACGATGCTGATAATCCCAAGCCCCAGAATGAAGATTGCTAACAACACTTCAACTAATGAAAAGCCAAGACGCTGTTGCTGATGGTGCTTTGATCTAATCACTTCATCATCACTCCTGTATAGCGATTAAAATGAATGCGTTTAGCGAAATTCGTTATGTAGGCATCCGAACCCGGGCCCGTTAGTTCTATTTCGTAGTTGGCTTGGCCTTGAGATGGATCGGACCAATCCAGCGTTTTATGTTCCCGCGCCTCGTCATCACTGTATACCGCCAGAAATGGCGCAATCGAAACGAAGGTCTCATCATCCTCATACTTCTGATTAAAGAAATCTACGTAGATATCCTCTGGCAAGAAGTCCGTCCCACCGGCTCTCACAAGCGGCCCGTCAACTGGATTGTAATGGAAGTCCACCCATGTCCGGGTGGAATCGGACTGGGAATTACGCGATAGAGTTGTGCCATCCGGCCCGTACATGACTCCTATCATTACCCCAGGTACCTCGCCAATACCTGTTTCCTGATTGATCGCAAGCAGATGGCTCTGAGTGATCCAAAAATAATCCTCATCGTCACCATAGCTAGGTGCAGCTACCTTGATGCCAACTGGCATGCTCCGAATAGCAACATCCGGAATTGGCACAAAACGATCAATGACATCGTTACCAAAGCCGTTACTATTAAAATACGATTCGCCAGTCCATTTGGCTGTAATGACTTCAATCGATTGTTTGCGTTTATTCACCCCTTCAAACCGTGGGCGGAAGACAACCAGCACGATCTGGTTCTTTTTCATAGCCATGGCCCGTGCATTTTCCAGTGCCGCTTTTACGGTATTAACACCCGATGCCAGCCGCGCATCTTTGGAAATTGCGCTCATCGACATCACTACCAGCACCGATAGAACCGCAATAACACCCATGGCCACTAATAGCTCAGTCAGTGTAAAGCCGAATGTGTGTCGCTTATGTCGCGAAGATCGAGATATGTTTGATCTATTCATAGAACTACTCAATAGGTTCGGGGCGATAAGAATAAATATTGTCTGCTGCCTGCTTATAAACTGGCGTATTCGGGTCAAGAGTTAGATCTCCAAAC
The DNA here is from genome assembly GCA_022574595.1 of Planctomycetota bacterium. GTDB lineage: Bacteria > Planctomycetota > Phycisphaerae > Phycisphaerales > SM1A02 > JACZRS01. The sequence goes on from JACZRS010000005.1 coordinate 48,239, forward strand.
TCGCCATCAGGCCCAGATGAAACAAGCAATAGAGTTCGATTCACCGTCAGGCCATAGATTTTTTCGTTTGCAGTACGGATAGTCCCATCAGAATCTGCATCTAATGGATCATCATCAAACGGCAGATTTGGATTTGTGATTCTGCCAGGATGAATCAAAGAAACTGCTTTGCCCCACGGATCAACAAGATGCAAGCCAGGTGGGTTGCTGCCATTATCAACTTGCAAGAAATCGCTATCAATATTTGCCAGAATGTTACCTACAGAATCAACCCTTCTTATCCGTTTTAACGCTAAATCAAGCTGTTCCATAGGATTTATATCATCGTCAACAATTGAGGTATACCCTAGCAAGTCGTAGAAGATATCTGGTGGTATATCGTTTTCACCCCAGCTAAGTTTTCTTTCTGAAATTAATTCCCACTCTTTAATAGCAGTATCAACTAAGAGCAGAATGTTCTGCATTTCGCGCGATTCAGCTTGCGATCTTGCGGAAAGACCGACTGCGAGGACCAAACTAAGAAGCAGCAAGATGATTGCGATCACGACTACAAGTTCGATCAATGTGAAGCCGCGTACAGGTTTTCTTGCACAATAGCTTGTAGAAATAGTTCGTAAGTTTCGTTTGGTAGCTTTGATCATTACTGTCCAACCTCCACTACGTTGTCTTCATTTTCGCCAGAGATTCCATCTCTATCAAAATCGCCCTCATCGCCGCCATCAAAGCGAACGGTCTGATCTAAAAATCGATCCGGTCCCCTTGAAAACAGTGCAAAGGTCGCTGTCTTAAGTTCAAATGAAGTTGTTGTATCTTCATTATCATCAGCAAGTTCAGGACGGACATCAGTTGCCGAGCCTGGATCGAGATTATAGGGCCGAAGCACAAACACATCCGCTAGGGTTGGCACAGATTCTCCCAAATTTGGATCTGGGCGATAAGGATACTTAAGCCCACCTTGTCGATAAACGCGCCTGTAATAGCGAATGGGTTTACCCCAATAGTCGAGGATAACCTTTGGATCATCAGGGCGATAACTACCTTCGCCTGGCAAGGAAACAGTCCCACTTTCATCAATACTTCCAATAAGGTGGTCATCTTTTAATTCAAGATATGGCCCATAAACTTTGCCTTCAGAAAGACCGCCCACAAGGTTGCGTTGGGAGATAGTTCCATCCGCCAACCCCTCAATTGTCGCACCCCACACACCATCAGGTCCCGGATCTCTAAGTCCTAATGCACCAATGTCAGGATTTGGATCACCATAACCATCTTGCTTATCAGTTCCATAACCGAGAAGATATTCCGCAAGAGTTGTTACTGAATACCACTCCTGTATATCCCGTACATACTGACCAATGGTACCAAAACCTGGACCAGGATCAGGCGGATAACTCAAATTACGATCTACATCCAGAACCGGCGGCAGATAACCTATATCACCTTGAAACCTGACAAGTGCCTGGCTTATTGATGTCATCAGCGCATGTGTATTTGTAGATTGAGCAGTTCTTGTACCCCGATTAAGGGCGACAATAAGAATACCCAACAGCAAGATGATCATGGCCGTCACGACCAGCAATTCCAGCAAAGTGAATCCGCTGCGCCTGGTTTGTTTTATCTTAAATACTCTTTGATCGATCATCTGAAACTCGCTGTTTCTTGGAAGCATAATTATTTATGCGTATCGTTCTAAACAAGACCATACAGTGATAAACGCCTTACAAAGTAGTATTGGAAACTGATTCGATCATCTTAATTAGAGGAAGGAACAGTGCTAAAACGATGGTGCCGATGATGGTACCCAGGACAACTACCAGCAAAGGCTCGAGCAGGCTGAGCATACTTTGCACCGCCACATCCACTTCTTCATCATAGTTGTCTGCAATTTTCATCAACATGGTATCGAGGTCACCGGTTTCTTCGCCGACGTCGATCATGTTCACAACCAGCGAATCGCACACTTTAGATTCACGCAGAGGCCCGGCAAAAGTTTCGCCTTCGCGAATTGAGTCGTGTACTTTGGTAAGGGCTTTTTCGTAAACGTAATTACCCGAAGTATCACGAGTAATCATGATGGCTTCAAGGATTGGAACACCTGCTGAGATAAGCGTGCCAAGAGTTCTTGTGAATCTGGCTACCGCAGTTTTTTTAACTAATCCTCCAATAACCGGAATCCATATTCGCATGTAATCAGTTGCAGCGCGTCCCGGGCCTGTCTTTCTAATCAATTTGAAGAATAAGAACAGTAAAACCGGCGATCCAAGAATCCAAACTGCGCCCGCTACATTTTGGCCAGGCAGTGTCCCAGCCATCCAGTTACTGATATTAATAAGCCAAATGGTTAATCCGGGCAGTTCCACTTCGAAGTCGTTAAAGATGCTCTGGAATTTCGGGATAACGAAGATCATGATGCCGGTTACGATTAATACTGCAACTGAAATAACCACGGCTGGGTAGATCAATGCGCCTATGATTCTGCGGCGTAATCGCTGGGCCTTTTCCATAAATATGGCAAGTCGTTGCAGGATTACATCCAACACACCACCAATTTCGCCTGCGTTTACCATTTTGCAGTAAAGACGGTCAAACGCCTTAGGGTTCTTAGCCATGGCATCTGATAAAGTTGAGCCTGCTTCAACATCTTCGGTGACCTGAGCAAGAATCGATTTCATCATTCCAGGTTTTTGCTGAGTTTCAAGAATCTGTAAAGAACGAAGCAATGGCAAACCCGCATCCTGAAGCGTGGAAAGCTGTCGCGTAAATAGTGTCAGCTTTTTCTGACTGACTTTACCAATAGCAAAATTTATTGAAAACTCTCGTTTTTTCTTTTTCCCTTTAGCTGTTTTCTTGTCACCTCGTACGCCCGAATCGCCCTTAACCTTCTGTTCTCTTACCGAGGTGGGGAAAAAGCCTTGGCCTTTGATTTGCTGAATCGCTTCTTCACTAGAAACGGCTTCAATAGTTCCCTTTTGGGGTTTTCCCGCTGAATTTAGAGCTTCATATGCGTAGGTTGTCATCAAACTGTCCTTACGTTTCTATTACTGTGTTACCGGCAAGTTAATCGTCGGTGATGGTTTCGCGAACAACTTCATCGATCGTGGTTTGACCTTCATAAATGGCCATCAATCCTGTTTCACGCAAAGTGCGCATTCCACGCTTTCTAGCCTCATTACGAAGTATGTTGGTTGAGGCTTCCTGCATAATCATATCACGCAACCGATCATCTAAACCCATGATTTCAAAGAGCGCCATTCGCCCCTTGTAACCACTATGGTTGCATTTTTCACAGCCTCGACCACGGAACAACGTGCGCTCATCCACATCGCTGCGGCGAAGCTGTAATTCCATAAGCTGCTCATCTGTTGGCGTGTATTCTTCCTTACAATTAAGGCATATACGCCTCACCAGCCTTTGGGCAACGATAGCTTCTATTGTTGCAGTCAAAAGGAAAGGCTCCATGCCTAAATCAAGCAGTCGCAAGATAGATGAGGGAGCATCGTTTGTGTGCAAAGTAGAGAAAACCAAGTGGCCCGTGAGTGATGCCTGTACTGCAATCTGGGCCGTTTCATTGTCACGAATCTCACCAACTAGAATCACATCAGGGTCCTGACGCAGGAATGAACGAAGTAGTCGAGCGAAAGTTAATCCCTGATCAGTATTAATCTGACATTGAATAAGCCCATCGATGTCATACTCCACAGGATCCTCCGCGGTAAGGATTTTTGTGGTTGGCTGGTTCAGCTCACTAAGTGCAGCATAAAGCGACGTCGTCTTACCGGAACCTGTTGGTCCGGTGACAATAATAATGCCGTTGGGTTTTTTAATTAGTTTGCGCACAACTTCAAGCTCATCCTTGCGCAGACCTATTTTGTCCAAACTTAGCTGAACGTTTGATCTATCTAGAACACGCAACACTACAGATTCGCCAAAGATGGTTGGCAGAACTGACACGCGCAGATCGATCGGGTTGTTTCTTACGGTTAATTCAATACGTCCGTCTTGAGGCAAGCGTCGTTCAGCAATATCCAAATTGGCCATAACCTTTATGCGCGAGATGATCGGTAAAGCCAAGTGCTTCGGTGGAGGGATCATCTCATAAAGAATGCCGTCGATACGGTAGCGCATCTTGAACTCTTCTTCGAAGGGTTCAAAATGGATGTCTGATGCCTTATCCTTAATAGCTTGTAAAAGCACAAGGTTTAACAAGCGAACAACCTTGTTGTCCTCAGCCGCTTGAGTTAGTTCTTCAAGATCGATCGAATCACCGCGACCTGCAAGAGCTGCAAGTGTGTCGGAATCGCCTATCTCCGCCATGATTGTTGACATGGAAGTCTTGTCATCGCTATATCGTTTCTTTAAGACCGCATCAATTTGGTCCGCTGGTGCGACGACCGCTTCAACTTTCAAACCCATCATCAAGCGAAGATCATCAACTGCTCTGTAGTTGTCTGGATTTTTAAGGGCAATAACAATCGTCTTGGTTACACTGTCATACATCAGCGGTACGATCTGATATGTATTAGCAGTTTCAGCAGGCAAAGCATCGATTGTTGAATCTTCGATTGCATCTTGTTTGATGTCGACCATTCGCATACCGGCCCGGCCAGCAAGCGCTTCCATCACATCAGACTCGGTGATATGCCCAAGACCAACTAATAGCTGTCCAAGAGGTTCTTTTCGAGTCTTTTGCAATTGAAGTGCCTCTTGCACTTGATCGCGAGTGACTTTTTTCAGCTTGGTTAGTGCTCGTCCTAATCGACGGCCTTTAAGCTCAGCTGGGTCAATTGTATTCTTGGGTCTGAATGTGCGGCTCGCCATATCGTTCTTTCCATAGTCAATCGCTCTTCGAAAAAGACTGCCGGGCTGAGTTCGAGTCCATTCGACGCGTAAAGCCCTATTAGTGCTTTCTAAAAGAACATGGTTAATAATAAGGCCATTTCTACGCAACGCAAACTCGGTTGGCCAAAAATATCTAATGGACATCTGGAATATGCCCCGCAGTACTGCTGAGAAAATCTATAATCTTCTAGCGCCCACTCTGGCTCTGTCCCTAAACGACCTCTAAAATGCCCCCTAAAGCTCCAGTTAATCGATCACCGCATCCAGCTCTGTTCTGCCGACCTCACCACCGGATCGGTGAACTTTTTCCGTCAGCTCGCCTGGATCCTTTCCCTTATCAATCATTTCATCCGCAGCGATAATTCCTTTTTGGTATAGGCTCCAGAGGTGGTCATCAAGCAATTGCATGCCAAATTTTCGCCCGGTTTGAATTGCCGAATCGATACGGAAGGTCTTATTTTCTCGGATAAGGTTGGATATCGCAGGTGTCACGACCAGGAACTCATAAGCTGCAACAAGTCCTTTCTTATCTGTTCTAGCAAGAAGCACTTGGCTTAATACGCAAATCAATGAAACAGAAAGCTGCACCCGCACCTGGGCCTGCTGATTAACTGGAAAAGCATCAATAATTCGATTGATCGTGCCTGCAGCACCTGTGGTATGCAATGTTGCAAAAACCAAGTGACCAGTCTCCGCAGCTCGAATCGCAGACTCCATAGTCTCAAGGTCACGCATTTCTCCCACCAGTATCACATCGGGGTCAGCACGTAATCCACGTCTTAGCGCTTCTGAGAAGCTAGGCACATCTACTCCAACTTCACGCTGATTGATTATCGATTGCTTGTGGTAGTGATAGTATTCGATCGGATCTTCAACTGTGATAATGTGCCGATCAAGATTCGCATTAATATGATCAATCATTGTCGCCAATGATGTAGTCTTTCCCGATCCAGTAGGACCCGTGACAATAAACAATCCACGTGGCCTGCGAATCAATTCCCTGCAGATTTCGGGCAATCCAATCTCTTCAAATGTCAATAGTTTGTTAGGAATCAGTCGTAAAGCTATCGCCACATCACCTCTCTGTCGGAAAACCGCAACACGAAAACGTGCTTCGGTTCCATAGGCAAATCCAAAGTCCGAACTTCCTTCTTCCTGAAGTTCTTGTTGAGCTCTCTCAGGTGTGATCGCCTTCATAAGTGCAACCATATCATCTGCATCCAGAACTTTGGTTTCGAGATTACGCAACTTGCCATGAAGTCGAAGCGTTGGCTTGCGACCTGTGGTCAAATGCAAATCGGATGCGTTTTGTCGTATGACTGTGTCAAGTAATCGGTCAATTTGTATCGTAGACATGGTAAAACTCGTTTTGCTTGTTAAATACTACTTAATAGCTGAATTGATCTTGTTAAAAAAAATACTAGGCTTAGAACTCCTGCTCGGTTTGAGCGAATCTTGCTACTTCACTAGCAGTAGTTTCGCCACGGAGGATTTTACGTTTTCCATCGTGTAATAAACTTTTCATTCCAGAGCGTATCGCTGCTTCTCTTAAAACACCTACTGTCGAACGCTTAAATGCAAGCTCTCTGATTTCCGTATTCATAGTCATCATTTCAAAGATAGCCTTGCGTCCACGGTACCCTATATTCCCGCACGCCCCACATCCAACCGGGTTATGCACGCCATGCTTTTGCAATTCCTCATCCGAAATCTCGATTAGTTTCATCAACTTTGGATCAGGATCAGGGTCTAACTCCTTGCATTTATCGCAAAGTATTCGAACCAGCCTCTGCGCCATAATTGCTTGTATCGCACTTGCAACAAGAAACGGCTTAACACCCATATCCAGCAATCTGGTAATTGCAGATGGGGCATCATTTGTATGCAAAGTCGAGAAGACTAAGTGGCCGGTAAGGGCTGCTTGAATGGCAATTTCCGCAACATCCTTATCACGGATCTCACCAATTAGCACAATATTGGGAGATTGACGTAACATCGCCCGCAAAATAGCCTGGAATGTCAAACCAATAGATTCTCGAACTTGACACTGATTGATTCCAGTAAAATTGTACTCAACAGGATCCTCAGCAGTGATGATTTTCTTATCCGGCCGATTCAGAACATCAAGCGCTGAATAAAGTGTTGTTGTCTTACCCGAACCAGTTGGCCCGGTAACCAGGAAGATGCCGTTAGGCCTTCGAATGATCTTGTTAAATTGATCAAGGTTGTCCTGTTCAAAACCTAGATTCCTTAAACCGATCTTCACAGAATCTGGCCGCAAAATTCGCAGCACAATCGACTCGCCGTGATAAGCCGGACAACAACTAACACGAAAGTCGATTTGCTCCGCATCAACCGGCATTCTTAGGCGTCCATCCTGAGGAATTCTGCGCTCGGCGATGTTCATACCCGCCATTAACTTCAACCTGGCAATCAGGGATGGTTGCATTCGCTTAGGCAAATTATCACGAACGTGGCAAACACCATCAATGCGATAACGCAAAATCACACGATCTGACATCGGTTCAACATGGATATCCGATGCTCTAGTGCGAACTGCTTCGGTAATCATGCGATGGACTAGCCTAATGATCGGAGCATCATCGCCCGCTGTGATATCAACCGATGCATCAACTGATCGATCCATCGTTACATCTACAGATTCAGTGACCAGCGACTCATCTGAGAACATTCCCCCCGTCTTGCCAGTTGCTCCGTCAATAAACAACTTGATCGCACTCTTTGAAGCGATTGCTGTATCAAGCTCTCGGTTCAATCGAAATCTTAATAGGTCCAACAATTCCAAATCCATGGGATCGTGAATTACCAGCTTGAGCCGCCCGTTACTTGATCCCAACGGCAGCACCAGGTGCTTCTTGACTAAGTCCTCAGGTATCAAGGAGATATCCACCTTATTGCGCGCATCCTCCTGTTCCAGATTGATATATTCCATATCAAACTGTGCAGCCAAAGCTTTTGCGACATCCTCTTCCTTACATAAGCCCGTCTCTATTAAGGACTCGCCAATGCGCTTGCCAGTTCCTGTCGCTACGCCAATAGCTTGCTCGACCTGCTGAGCGTTTATGGTTCCCCATTCCAGCAGGATTTCACCGAGTTTCTTGCGTTTTCGAGCCATGAAATCTCCAAAGCTTCTACCAGTTTGGCACGGACCAATTTCCACACACCCAAACGACTATCTTAGTATGAATCAAACAAACCCGAGCATCAAATCTGTTAACTCTCGATACTATTGCTACGCTTAACCAACTGCTACAAAATCCCCAATATCCTTATATATATGAAATATCAGCCCAACAACCTGCCAAAACTGCTAATTACTGCCGGGCCTACCTGGGAACCTATCGATGCAGTCCGATATCTTGCCAACCGTTCTTCAGGCTTAATGGGCCTTAAAATCGCTAAATCTGCCTTAAATCGTGCATGGCCGACTACTTTGCTCTTAGGCCCGACGTCGCTCCCACTGCCTTATAATTCGCAGCTTACCCTAAAAAGGTTCCAGACCACAAGCGACCTTCAAGGGTTATTAAATGACCATTTCCCCAGTTGCGACATCCTGATCATGGCCGCTGCGGTGGCCGATTTTCGCCCAAAAACCGCGGTTTTAGACGCCAAGCTTAAACGCACTAAAAATCCCTTAAATCTGGAATTAGAGCCTACCCCCGACTTAATTCAGCTTATTTCCTCTAACGCCAAGCCCCATCAAACGGTGATAGGTTTCGCCCTGGAAGCCGCTGAAAACCTCCTCGAATCCGCCCAGAAAAAGCTCGAATCCAAACAGCTGGACGCCATAGTCGCCAACAGTCTCGAGACTATGGGCAGCAACGAGATCGAAGCGACATTGATTCTAAAAGATGGAAAAACACTAAGGCCGGATAAAAAATTGTCCAAATCCGAGTTCGCAGATTGGTTATTGGATGAGGTAGAGAATATGAGGCCATGAGGGATTAAGATTTTTCAACACGGAGATCACGGAGAGCCACGGAGAATTTTTTTATTCTTATCCCCCCTGAAACCTGACTCCCGCCATAGGCGGATTCCGAGCAACCTGACTCCTGATGCCTTCTCAATATTTGAACCACAGAGACACAGAGGCACGGAGAAGATTTTGAAACACGGAGTTCACGGAGGGCCACGGAGGTAAGATGGAGTTATGATTTTGGTAAGAGAGATATAAAGCCGCAGTTTTGAATCGTCGAAAACAAATCATCCTGACGGCTTTTCCTTCATCACGATAAGGTCCCCGATACCCAGAACGTGAACAGAGCGATGATAAGCGCGATCACAAAACAAATCACGAACAATCCGACCGCCGAACCCATGCAACCCCGCACGGGCCGACCGACCGCGTCTTCCTTGACGGCCTGCTCGACATATCCCATGCCGAACTTGCCGACATTGAAGTTGCGGACTCCTTCGGCCGGTCGCAACCACAGCACCGTTGAGGGAAACTCCTTGGCGAGTTCATCCTGAGCCTGTCCGACCCGCTCGGTTGCCTTGCCCCAACGTGCCAAGAGCAATACCGGAATCAGGATCGCCCAGTATCCTCCGACCAATACACCAGCGACTTTCAGAGGCAACCAAGACTGCTCAAATAGCGACCATAAGATAGAGCACAATCCGATTAATGTGCAAACAAAGCCGAAGCCAATAGAAACTCCGAGGACGTTTGCAATACGGATGTTCTTCACACCTACCATCGCTCGCAGTTTCTTATTAAGAACGACCCCATCCCATTCGATGTCGAAGGCATCGACGAGGTAGTCACCGGGTGGGATGGCCGCCTCGGTCGCGTGCTCGGTGTTGACTTCCGGCCAGACGTACTCAGCCCCCGCGGCCATAATTCGGCCGCTTGGAACGCGGAGCCGAGCACCTTCAATCCCACACTGACGCCTCTTTACCCACTTGGGCGGCAACGGTTCATTCACGAGTACACGGAACGCTGCTTCGCCGTCACTTGCGTACGAATAGACGATCGCCGAGCCGGTCGAAGTCGCGGACTCGATCATGTCCTCAAGGCGATCACGATCACCGGTCATCGAGTCTACGACCGTAGGGTCGAAGATCACGAACCTCGCAACATCGGTGAAGGCATCGAGATTCATCTGCATGGATCAGCAGCTCCGCGAAACAAGGTTAACAAGTGTTTCATATAGAGTTTTATTGGAGAAATCAACTTAGCATATCATAGGGAAAAAGTCGTTATTGAGCCACGGAGAGACGCGGTTTTTGTTTTATTATACCTGCCCCCCTCATAGCCAATCTCCAAGAACAAAACAAATCAACCTGACACCTTTTCCTGCTTTTCCTGCTGTAAGAATGCAGGTTATGCCTCATTGCTCATTCTTCTATTTCATCGGCACCAGAGGTATCTTCACCTTCTAACGAACTATCAATTACTTTACTAGTTCGTGTGCGTATAGCTGGAAGTACGAATCTACTTACACGCTCTTTGAGACTCGAATATTTTAGGCGCCGATTCTTGATGTTTTTGTCAAGACCATCCCCAATAATTGGGTGAATCCCAAAGAGACCTATATCTTTGTTAATTCGTTCACGCTCGGAGCGTTCAACTACAGGGCTATGGGGCTTTTTGGGTTTTATGAGTAAATCCTCGTACTGATTCTGTTCTGTTGTACTTTTCTGATGTAAGAATTCTAGCCAAAACAACATAGCCATCCTCTGATTATCTGTATTCTCTTCGTGACGATCACTATCAAGTTGCGTCAACAATCGATAGGCATTTCGAAGTCGAATCAACTGTCTGGGATTGTTGAACTCAAAGTTGCCCGTCCAGAACTCAAACCTCCTACAGTCTTCTGGGGATTCTGGCATAAGTTCTGGAATCAAATCACTATCCGGCTCAGAGATGTCTCTTTTATCGTCCGCAGGATAGCTTGACATCGAGGCGTCTATTGTATTCTCCTCTGCTTCTGCTGTTGTTTGTTCAGGTGATTCTGTTTTCCCCTCGTAGTCTTCTGGAAAATATGACTCAAGCTTTTCGCCCAAAGATTGCCAGTTCTTATCGCGTGAAAGCCGTTCAGTTTCTTCCTTATCTGCTGTTGAAAATAGTCGTTCGCGAATGAATTGGCACATACTCGTGGGTTCAGGTAATTCCACTGGAAGTTGTATGATTTTACCCAAATAATCACGTGCAATATCGCCGTCTGAACGAATGTCATCCGCAAGATCAGCATATCGATTAGCAACCGCAGCGAATGCGATTCTATAATCGATGGCAATCACAACGATTACGTTTGGAATGTCCATCACAAGGCGCACTGCATCAAGTGTATGCATTATGCACTTATGTCCGCACCGATCGAGGTCATCTATAAACACTATAAGGCGTTTCGCCGGATCCTTCTCAGTCACACCACGTAATTGGCAAATCGTTTTAATGTGCTTTTTCATCACGGGAACAATACCGAGGAGCTTGCCGTAATCTGGCAATTTGAGATATGTTTGGAGCTCAGTTGTTAATGGGTGATCAAAAATAGGCTTGTATTTTTTCCATAAGTAAATAAACCCTCCCATCGAAGTAAGTGACCCAAGCAAGCTAGTTAATACAATATCGCCCTCCCAAAACATTAAGGAATATTGCCATTCCAATATGGTAATTATGATCTTGAACAAGCACAATAATAATACAAAACTGGCGACATTGGCTGCAAAAACAATACCTATTAGAACTTTCAGGAAATCCCATGGGTGCTCTTTAATAGCAAACTGGATCTTAAGATCGAATTTTTTATAAAAACTCAAATCCCCGGATAATCCCTTCACAACTTCCTGGGCAAGGCCTGCTCTGATGTCATCTGTGTGTTCATACTCCCACGCATTAAACTTTGCGAAGAGAAAATCAAACTTGCGTGCATTGGATTTGTTAGATTCCAGCTTCTCTTGTAGCTGAGCCATAACACTGCTTTTCCCCGCTCCCCAATCGCCCAGTAAAGCTAATGTGAAGGGAGTCGCCTGCTTCGGTGCAGCAAACATTGCTGCCAGTGATCGCACTAAGGATTCGCGGCCAAGGAGATCTTCTTTTGTCTCTTTATCATGTATAGCGGTGGGAGGGCCCCCTCTATCAATTGCAGGTAATTCAATAGATTGTTCTACTGGATCATCTGATTGTTCATCTTGCTTCTCGCTATCAGAGGATTGTTCATGCCCTTCCTTAGGATCAACTTTGCCTATGACTAGATCGTTACGATCCAACCAACGATCTATCCGCTCTCGAGCATCATTGTAATCTACACCCATGCCTTCAATCATTTTCATATGGCGGTTGTAAATTCCATGCAATTCAGGGATTCGGGAATCAAGAAATTCAAGATCGTCTCCCCACTTATCTACTATCTTTAGCCAACTTGGAGTTTCACCCGAATGCCAAAGCGGTTGTGTATTGAACATCTTTAGATCATTAGCATTACTAGATTGAATAAGATACTCATAATCGACAATGGCGGCAGGAAGCTTGATACTAGCCTTTTGACCAATTGCATTGGTTGCATAATCGTACGCACTCATGGCATTTTTAGCGGCATCCACGGTATTGGTACTGTTAATAGTAAGGGCGGCAGAATTGGCTGCGCTTGCAGCGGCATAGGCGGGATTTTCTAAAGTGTCCTCAGTAGCATTAGTGGCCGCAGCGATTATAGTACCAGCTATATACGGGTCACTTGGGAATGTTACCAGCGCTAAAGTTGCTGCAATGTCAAGAGTTTCTATATGGCTAGCAGCCTCATGCAAAGGAGTAGGGCCAAATGAATCTGGTGTGATCAGAGGCTGGGCGCGCATAGCGCATCTTCCAGCCCAGGCAGCAATAGCCGCATGCGGAAGCTTGACAAGCATTTCCGCAGTAACTTCTTTCCAAGATTCAGGCTCTTTGCTCATTTGCAATCCTCTACATCAAGAACAGCTTCTTTTCCGCAGTGCATCTAGCGATCTCCTAATCACCAATTTATGGCCCACATCATACCACTACTTGCGTTTGGCACAGCAATATCCCAAACAAATTCTGCTCTGCATTCAGCTACACATTCTAAGATCCGTATAAATAGATACGAACCGGTAGCGCGAGTGAGTACTAAGCGACTTGTGAGGTACGCCCGACATTCACGTTGGTAAAGTGACGATCTATGGTTAGGTAAACGTCAAAAAGTCGAAATTGGGATTTGAGACGCGGCCGGTCCCGATTCTTTCGGGACGGCTTTACATAAGGCATGGTAGATATCCAACCCGATTGCCCTCGGCTTGACAACTCAAAGATTGTTATACTGAACGCGAACCCAGGTTCGGCATGAATGGCGTATTACTGGCTACACTAGAAAGCGCAGGGTACTCAAATGGATAATACATCGGCAAGTGAAAAGACTTTGGCTTTTTCTTATTTAGAACTTAGAAAAATAGTTGGGCTTCTGGGAATCGCGCTCCCATTCATCTTGGCGTTGGGCGCACTCTTGCTGTTTGATAAGGGTATTCAGAGTTCTATAAGCAGCTACTACCATACAGGTATGGGGGATGTACTGGTTGGAACTGCTTGTGTGATTGGCGTGTTTCTATTTGTATATAAAGGCCACGAAAAATCTGATGACTTAGTTGGCGATTTTGCTTGCTTTTTCGCTGTTGGCTTAGCGTTATTTCCCAACAATCCTGATGATGCGCTCGGAGATGTTTCGCGCGCTAGTGGGTACATTCATTTAGCCTGTGCTGGTGGATTCTTCGTGACGCTGATTATTTTCTCACTTTGCTTGTTCACGAAAACGGACCCGAATAAAACGCCTTCAAAGGAAAAACTGCAAAGAAATAAAGTTTACAGAGCATGTGGCTACATCATGCTTATTTGCATATTGCTTGTAGCTATTTACAAGATTCTGCCAGAGTCATCGGTGTCGAGTCTTAAGGAATATAAACCGGTATTCTGGTTGGAATCAATAGCGTTTATAGCCTTTGGTATTTCCTGGCTGACCAAGGGCGAGGCAATATTGGGGGATTAGTCTTGAGGCATGGAGATTTAAAAGTTAAAACGTCGGAATTGGGAATGAAGAAGGAATCAGGTGTCAGGAGTCGCGGGAAGAGAATAGGTTGCAGGTATCAGGAGTCAGCTAGAAAAAAGATAAGAAGAAACCCACCCCCTGGCCCCCTCCCTTAAAGCGGAGGGGGATAAAAAGAGAAGACCGCGACCGGTGGTCGTGGTTTTATAGTGTAGGAAACCCAACGGATTGCTGATACTAAGAACCCAACGGATTGCTATCCGTTGGCGTCTGGGGGTTTTGACGTCTGGGGGTTTTTATTTACACGGCCCCCAGTTGGCGAAGAGGATTAATAGGTCGTTGGTGCCTACTGCTCCGCTTTCGTCGAAGTCGGCTGGGCCTGCTGTACCCCATTGAGCAAAGAGTTCTAATAGATCACCTGTACCGACGGCGCCGCTTCCATCGAGGTCCCAGGGGCAGGGATTTGCTTCGACGAGCGTACCACTGTTGTTGGCATTGTTGGTCCAGGTTGATGCGCCTTTGGTGAGCAAGTAGTCAGCCTGGTTGTTGGTGCTCAGAGCGGTCGCTGTGCCCGGAAACAGCAGCGCTTGCAAGCTGGCGGATGGGTGTGGTCCCTGGTAGTTAGGGCTGAACTCTCCATCGGCATCGTTGTCAAGTGTCCCGGTTGTATCGCCGGTGTAGGCATTCCCGCCCCAAGAGAGCCGCCAATACACGATGCCTCCGAAATCCTCGAACGTCAACGAGCCTGCGGCAAGATAACTTGGGGGAATCAGATTCGTCAAGGTGAAGTCCGGCGTGATGGGGTTATCGAGCAGGCTCGTAAAGCTGGGGCTGGTGATGAGTATTCGGTCGCCGGTCATGCAGCCGGGAACGTCGCCGGGGAATTGGATCAAAAGAATGGGGTTATTGCCGGCAGCATCGCGAACCAAGAGCCTCGAGCTGGTGATGAAACACTCAAAGGCGCCTCGCATTCGTAGCTGAATCGCCTGGGCAGAAGTGTCGCCGTTGACGCCTCCGATAACTTGCTCGATCTGCATGAGGTGGAAAAAGTTATTAGCAGGTGTCGCCGGCCATGCGATTAAACCACAGGCCACGAGAATTAAGATGTACTTTCGAATCATCGTTCAATACCTCCAAGCCGTTTTCGATGCACTGCCCATCAGTTGTTTTAGACCAAGGGGGCGTGTGACAGTGCATTACCGAATGGCTCAAGTCAACAGACTACCATGTCATAGCTATATTGGCCAGAGTTTTTTGTGAGATAAATCGGCGTTTAACACTAGATATACGCGCCCCTTCGCTCCCGTAAAGGTAGAGGGGGTAAGAACACGTGCGGCGGTCAAGGCTTTATATTGGAAGAAACCCATGGATTGGTGATGTAAAGAACCCAATGGATTGCTATCCATTGGCGTCTGGGTTGTTATTTCAATCGCGTGATTACTGCTTGAGCGAACTCTTTGGTGCCCAGGTTTCCGCCTAGATCCTGGGTTTTTTCACCTGCTAGTAGACATGCGTTGTAGGCGTCGCGTATTCGATATGCTGATGCTTTTGCATCTTGGTCATCACGACTTTCCGCGATGTAATTCAGCATCATTACGCCGCTCATTATTAGGGCTAAGGGGTTTGCTATGTTTTTTCCTGCGATATCTGGGGCTGAGCCGTGTACTGCTTCGAAGACTGCTATTGTTTCGCCGAAGTTTGCTCCGGGTGTTACGCCCAACCCCCCTACTAGGCCTGCGCAGAGATCTGACATTACATCGCCGTATAGGTTTTCACATAAAATAATATCAAACTGGCTAGGGTCTTGGACCATTCTCATGCAGCCGGCATCAATGATTTGTTCGCCATAATCAAAGTTCGGATAATCTTCTTCATGCACTTTGCGGGCACAGCGGATAAACATTCCATCACTAAGCTTCATAATATTGGCTTTGTGGAATGTTGTGATCTTCTTTCTACCTCTAGTAACTGCGTAATTAAACGCAAAGCGCGCGATGCGTTCGCAGGCTTCGGCTGTTGCTACTTTAAGCGAGGTGACAACCCCTTTAGTGATGACATTCTCGATTCCCGAATAAAGGCCTTCGGTATTTTCACGAATTATCACTACATCAACGTCTTCATAACGGGTAGGTACGCCATCTAGAGAACGGATGGGGCGAACGGCGCCATAGAGATTCAGTCGCTTGCGCAGTTCAACATTTATGGATGAGAATCCGCCTCCGATTGGAGTTGTGCATGGGCCTTTTAGTGCTATGCCATGTTCGATTATAGAATCGACGGTTGAATCAGGCAGAGTTGAATCTCCATCATCTTTCAATGCTGCGACACCCGCTTGACGCTCGATCCATTTGATAGGGGCATCGGCTGCTGCGAGGACCTTGGTGACTGCTTGTGCGACCTCCGGGCCAATGCCATCGCCGGGGATAAGAACTGCGCTATGGGGCATTTGCTGAAAACCTCTCATTGGGAGTTATATTGGGGTGCAACAATAGCTGTCTGATCGCGATACTCCAGCCCTGGCAATGAGGTTTTGTGTGATATGAGTACATAGGAAGGGCTTTTTCGTTTTAGTTGACGATTGGTCCGATCGGCCGAAGGATTGTCCCATGTCTAGCTCCGGGCCGTTACTACTTGATGCTGTGATTTTTGGTGGAGGTGGTGCGGGATTATGGCTCTTGGATGAGTTAATAGCTGGGGGCTATTCGGCTTTGCTGGTTGAGACGGCTGAGCTTGGAAAAGGTCAAACTATTGCATCGCAAGGCATAATTCACGGTGGGCTTAAATATACGCTTAGTGGTTTTCTTACGCCTTCGGCGACAGCAATCAGCGAAATGCCTGGGCGTTGGCGGGCTAGTCTTGCAGGTGAGCGGACACCAAATCTTACAAAAACTCGATTACGTTCTGAGTTCTGTTACCTTTGGCAGACATCTTCTTTGATGTCGAAGTTGGGTATGGTGGGTGCGCGCGCGGGTTTGAGAGTTACGCCGAAAAAACTTGAGATGCACGAGCGGCCAGAGATTTTGCGCGATTGTCCTGGTGTTGTTGCACGACTTGATGAACAGGTGATTGATACAACAAGTTTTATTACAGACCTGGCAACACAACATAGGTCGCATATTTTAAAAGTTGGCCAAGCTGATGGTTATGAATTTCAGCTAAGCGAAGCAGGCAGTATCACACATATCAAACTAATAAATAGTGATACGCAAGAAGAGCTAGAAATTCAGCCTAAGTATGTGATACTTACTGCTGGCTCAGGAAATGCGGAGTTACGGAAACTTGCGGGTTTACAAAGCGAGTTAATGCAGCTTAGGCCGCTGCACATGGTGATGCTTTGTGGTGATATGCCGCAGCTAAATGGGCACTGTGTAGATGGTACTGCGACGCGCGTGACTATCACTTCGGCTGAGGATTCAAATAGTAATACCATTTGGCAGATCGGCGGGCAACTTGCAGAAGATGGAGTGGCGCTTGATGAACAATCCCTAATCAAACATGCTAAAGTGGAATTGCTGTCTGTTCTGCCAAATCTTGATCTTGCGAATACCAAGTGGGCGAGTTACCGATGTCAGCGTGCCGAAGCAACAGCGGCAGGCAAACGGCCAGAAGATGTTTGCATAGTTAAAGAGGGTAATGTGATAACTGCCTGGCCTACTAAACTTGCATTAGCACCTAGAATGGCTGAACAAATCGTAGCTATGCTCGACGAACCAACTCAAGAAATTTGCGATTGTCTTTCTCAAGTAAAGGATTGGCCGAGACCTGTAACCGCCCTGCCACCATGGGAGACTGCCACTCAATGGTATACCGAAGTTTAGGACATACTGGGTTAAGCGTTAGTCCTATTGGTTTCGGTGCGTTTAAGATAGGCCGAAATGTGGGGACAAAGTATGAGCAGAATTATGATCTGCCAAGTGATAAAGAAGTTGAACGTTTATTAAACGGTTTACTAGACTTAGGTATTAACTACATAGACACCGCACCCGCGTATGGAACTAGTGAAGTGCGAATTGGCAAAGCAATCACACATCGACGTGATGATTATGTTTTATCAACAAAGGTTGGCGAAACGTTTGTTGATGGAAAATCAACTTATGATTTTTCTGTCCAAGCGATTCGAGATAGTGTTCATCGAAGTCTTAAGAATCTACAAACGGACGTGCTTGATGTTGTATTAATTCATAGTAATGGCGAAGATTTAGAAATCCTAAACCAAACGGACGCAGTTGCTACGCTTGTTGATCTTCGCAACGATGGGTTAATTAGAGCAATAGGCTTTTCTGGCAAGACCGTAGAGGGCGCACAGGCATCATTGGTATGGGTTGATGTCCTCATGGTTCAGTACAACCAGCAAGACCAAACGCATAAACAGCTAATCGCAGATGCTGCTGGCAAAGGAATTGGCGTTGTTATTAAAAAAGGCCTGGCATCGGGTGTGATCGAGCCAGCACAAGCGATACCATTCGCACTAAAAACGCAGGGTGTAAATAGCATGGTTGTTGGATCTTTGAATCTAAAGCACTTACAGGCAAATTTACAGCTGGCAAATTATCTATAGCATTAAAGATCAACTGGACTTTGGCGGAATTCTTAGCCTTGCCCCAAGCTCAAGTGCGCCTGGATCATTGCCTATTACATCTCGATTGGCTTCGTAAATGATTCGCCATTTTGTTTCATCGCCATAATATTTGCCGGCTATGCTAGATAGAGAATCGCCATGCTTGACTCTGTAGGTATTTGGGGTATCGCGCACAATTCTCGCAGGTTTAGGTCGCGGACCTGCACCTTTAGGTGGTAGTTGTAATATCTGCCCAAGCTTTAGGCGATCCGGATCAACATAGGGATTAGCCTGGGCAATCAAGTTCCATTTGCTTCCCTCGCCGAACCACGCTTTAGCGATCGTCCACATCGAGTCGTCTTTCTTAACGGAATAGGGAGTTGTCCTAGGCTTACCGAATGAAGTGGATCGAGGTTTTTCAGCAACCTTTCTCCTAAGAGGATCAACAGCTTTCGGTTCAGCTTTAACGGGAGCCGAATTCTGTCCCGAATCTTTTGCAAGATTATCCTGAACTTTAGATCCCCCTGACCCCTTGTTCCTGCGCATACGATTTACGCTAAGCGGAGTTATATTCGCTTCCTCAAGAGATTGGCTTGAACCCAGAGTTCGCTGCACAGATTCACTAAGAATCCCACGCCGCTGACTTGTAGAACCGCGCAGGGATGGCCTGTTTGTCTGGCGAGTTTTAGTAGGTAGCTGGGCGGTAGCTTTATCTATAGCTGCAACTTGTTTGAGATTTTCTGATGCCTGGTTCTTGGATGCCGATTCAAGATCATTCTTAACAGGTGAGCCTACGCCGTAATAAAAAGCCAACACAGCGGCAAACAACACACCAACAACGAGTGAAACTTTTGTACCAACTGACATCTCGAGGCCTCCATGACTCGAATATTTGCGCGAGCTACTGATCCAAGCAGCACCATCCTTGACCGCGCGTCCAAAAAGCTAGCTCACCACACTTTGACTTTCTTCGGATGACAAGGAGTCACTATCATCTGATTTAAATACCAAAGGTGCAGCTATTGCAACAGAACTGTAAGTACCAACAAACAGTCCTACAAGTAGACAGAATGTAAACGGTCGAATTCCGCTTCCTCCGGCTCCGTACATAATCCCCACCGCAAGCAGGGTGGTAACTGATGTAAGCACAGTTCTACTAATGGTTTGATTGATAGATTTGTTCACGATAGCTGCTGTTGGTATCGGCAACTTGCCTCGGTTTTCACGAATACGGTCCAGGATCACGATGGTGTCATTGAGCGAGTACCCAATGATAGTAAGCAATGCTGCTACGACCCCGAGGTCTATTCGGAATTCTTCAATAAGTAGCATTGAACCTAAAGCCGTGCCGCCAATCCAAGCCGTGGCTGCCAGCAGCCCTAAAGCTAGGGATACATCGTGGACTAATGCTACTAAAGCCGCCAGCGAATATCGTAGCGAGCCAAACCGAAACCAAATGTAAACAAGGATGCCTAATAGGCTTAGCCCCACCGCAACAATTGCTTTGTCCTTTAGAGACTCAGCTATTGCTGGTGAAAAGGTTGTGGTTTGCTCAAGGCTGGTCTGCCTCTGCAATGCCTGAGAGATTATTTCCCACTCAGTTTTGGCTAATTCACGATTCCAAATATCGAAATCTACTCTGTCATATCTTAGTGAAGCGCTATACACCAGGACAGCAACAGATGAATAACCCTCGCTGGGATCATCTGGATTTACCAAATCAAGGCCGAAGGTCTTTGACTTACGACCCAGGAGCCGAGCAAAATCCTCTTGCTGACGCATCCTATCAATGCGCTTGTCAATTTCTTCAGGGGAAACTGCTGGTTCGATATTATCTATTACTACTGCAACGCCGCCAATAAAATCAGTAACACGAGCTGAAAAGCGTGGCATTCCAATGTTGTCACCCAATGCTGAATGCTCGACTGGGTGTGTATAAGGCCTGTGGTCCGTAGATCCAGCTCCGTCAAAGTCTAGTGGAGGTGTTACATCCAGTTCGCTGCCAAATTCAGTAACGACTGCTGCGATAATTACATCACTGATAGTTTTTTCTTCGGGCAAGCCTTTAGCGTTAGGCACCTTAACTTGAAAACCCGAGGCGTACACCACGCCATCACGATTTTCCGTTTCGCCTACGGTAAGGACGCTAGCGATGGCAAACTCACGAATGATCATGTCAACTGTTTGCTCGTTTAGGTCTGAACCACTTGCTGCTAAAGCATTGCGGAAACGTGAATTCGCCTGCGGATCAAATTCAGCTGAGTTCTTGTTATATTTCTCCGCCAGGTGATGTATGCGCTGCTCTACTCCTTCAATACCTGTATGGGGGAGCATTAATCGTGTTACATCGCTTGCGCCTTCTATCTTATCAGGCTGTCCATCACCATCAGCATCAATTGGTACAGTAAGCATTGTTGCCGCAACACCACCACGGAACTCGGTGTCAAACATCTCAATACCGCGAATCGATACTAGTGATATTGATCCAATTACCGCAAGTATGCTGAATGTCCAGAACACTTTGCGCATTCCCATCCAACCGATGTTCGGTGCTAACATTCGGTGAATCGCGGGAAAAACTGTGGGCAACATGTTCAGCCGCTTGAATCCAAATATGTCGGTATAGAGTTCGTAAATAACTCTGGTTACAAATAGTGCGGTAATAAGAGTTGCAACAATTCCGATTCCCAAGGTCAGAGCAAACCCCTTTACCTCAGTGGTTGCGAAATAGTAAAGCACAACGCAGATAATCAGGTTGGTGACGTTGGCGTCGAGAATAGTGCTAAGAGCTTTTTGATAACCAAGTCGAATGGCAATACGAAGATCTACTTCGCCGGCAAATATCTCTTCTCGTATTCGCTCATAGATAAGCACGTTAGCATCAACAGCCATACCAATGGTTAGAACAATTCCCGCGAGGCCCGGCAAAGTAAACGTGCCATCAATCAGCGACATAGTTCCAAATATGATTAGGCCGTTGGTCATAAGAGCTATGCCTGCAACTACTCCCGCAAAGAAATAATAAAACAGCATGAACAACATGACGGCGATGATGGCAATAATAAATGCTGATTTTCCGCGCTTAAGATTGTCTTCACCGATGGATGGCCCCATGGTATTTATAGCAATTGGGTCAGATCCCAAGGTGACTTCAAGAGAACCTGCTGCAAGCACGCGCGTCAGGTAATTCAGTTCTTGTTCCGAGAAGTTGCCAGAGATACTAACGGTGGTTCCAAGCGCTTCACGAATAATAGGAGCTGAATAAACTTGACCATCCAGCAAAATTGCCATGGGTTTGCCGACGTTGTTTGTTGTCAACTTTCGCATCAAGTTTCCGCCGACCGCATCTAACCTAAACGATACTGCTGGTCGACCGAAGCTATCTATGGCTGCGCCTGTATCAACAACGCTCCACTTTTGGGATTCGCTATGAACGATGCTTTGAGCATCTGTGTAGTAAACCAGAAGGAAGTATTCGCCACCATACTCTGCGCCTTGTAGGTTTTGATTTGAGAAATAGCCAATGGGATCAGCTTGCAATGCCGCCAATTCTCCAGGCTTTTTGTACCACTGCTTTAAATCGTTAATTGGATACCACTTGGCGACAAGAGAATCAGTATTCTCCGGCCCTCGTTCTGCCAATAGATCGCGCATTATGTCTGGATTCACATCAGATGGCCTAGGCCGCGCTTGCACAGCGATATGAAACTCCAGCACACCCGCTCCGCGCAACAGTCGCATTAGATCTTCAGCGTCATCGAAACCTTTGCGCTTACTCGCGAACTCATCGTAAGCTGTAACGACATTGTTCAGCAGTGGTACAAGATGTGGGAATTCGCCTCGGATATTCAGCAATTCAATATCACGTGGACTATCTATCCACATCAATTCTCCGGTATCAGGATCTTCTAGTTGATCGCCCTCAATATCTACCGCTCTTTGATTGTCCTTAGACAATCTTAGCGCTCGGGCGATGCGCGATTCTTCTAGATTAAGCTGCAACGCATCTGCAAAAAGTTTGTCATATTCAGCACCGGTATCTGCAACTGCTTGTTGCAACGGGAACAAAGCTTCTTCCGAAACACCGGAAGTCTCAGCTTTTGTCAGTGCATCTCTTGCATTTACTTCTAAATTGTAAGCATCTTGTAAATTCTGGATTATGCCAAGTTTTTCGTTTTCACCACCGAATTGCTTAACTGCCAAATTTGCTATTAAGGCGTTTACCAGATCGCTTCTGCGAATCTGCGCCTTTTCTAAAAGAGTGTTAAGGGCTTTGCGGTACTCAGCCTTTAATTCCCGTATTTTTTGGTTAGGAAGAGGCATGACTACCTCAATGCGATCTTGTCCCAAAGGCTGCATCGAGATATCCATAATACCATCTGGGTTAATACGATCTTGCAATACCGTGATAACCTGCATGAGCATTCGCTGTGGATCAGCAACATTTTCCGGGATGTGAACTGGATAAATCAGACTCACACCACCTCGAAGATCCTTGCCCAGGCGTATTTCCTTGAGCATGATCGACCAAGTGCACATAGCCAGCACAAATAGGATGAGAGCGATTTTCCAACCGACTTTCCGCATGGGTTTGCGTTCCGATTCTCTTAAAAGTTACCAGCGTCTATTTCTGAGGCGTTAATTCCTGAGATGGAGCCTTACCCACGGTTTCGCTGCTGGTAATAACTTGTTGAATTGCCGATCGTGCGAAGGTAATTCTTGTGTTCGCAGCTTCATCGACCTTTAATATAATAGTGTCGGATTTTATTTCGACGACCGAACCAATAACTCCCCCAACTGTCTGCACTTTGTCATGTTTAGAAATTGAACTGATTAAAGCCGCACGCTTCTTGCGTTCGCGACGACTCCCCATCATTGAAAAAATGATCATGACCACGAACATGACGAGAATGATGGGCAGGAAACCATCAAATATAGATGGGTTTGTATTAGTATTACCAGTGCTACCAGTGCCACTCGACGAAACTGTACCACCACCTGCCGATGATGATTCGCCAATTATTGGTGGCAGTGATTCCCCGCCACTTGCTGGTTGGGCAGTTTCCGATTGAGCTAAGACGAGATTGTGTAATTCAATATCAAACATAATTTGGATCGCTAATAAAAAAACCTTAGGTAAGTGTGTCTGTCGAAACCGGCCTAGCTTCTGTCGCCTCTAAAACCGGCCAGTCGCGCTCAAGGCTGGGCCAGGAATCTTCCCGGATTGCCTTGCGTATGTCCAGTAAGAGGCTCTGGAAGTGGTGGATATTATGTATGCTGACGAGGATAGGCCCCAACATTTCCTTAGAAGCAAATAAGTGCCTCAAATATGCCCGAGAAAACCCTCCGCAGCAGCATAGGCAGCTACATCCCTTTTCTATAACTGTCGGATCCGCTTTGTATTGGGAATTTCGAAGGTGAAGTCTCTCGGATTTGCAAAAAGCCAGGGCATTTCTGCCGTTTCGGGTGGGCAGGACGCAATCGAACATATCTACACCAGCCTGGACAGCCGCAATTATGTCCTTCTCGTAGCCTACCCCCATCAAATAGCGTGGTTTGGCCCAAGGCATCAAAGGGGCAGTATGCTCAACGATTTTTCGTATTAATTCTGGCCCTTCGCCCACTGCCACCCCACCCACGGCGTATCCAGGCAGATCAATATTGCAAACTGCCTCGACCGCTTTCTCCCTTAGACTAAAATCGGTTCCACCCTGAATTATGCCAAATAGAGATTGATCTTCAACCCTCTTATGAGCATCTTTACAACGAGCTAACCACTTTATAGTGCGATCATGTGCTACTTGCAGTCGCTTGGCGTAATCGGCAGGGTTTACCACAGGCCGAGTCTTGATATTGCCAGATTCATCATCCTGCCCATCTATATCAACCGCAGGCGGGCAATCATCAAACGCCATGATAATGTCAGGGCCGAGTAAATTCTGGACTTCAATTGCTCGCTCAGGGCCAAGATGGACAGTTGAACCATCTACAATTGAGCGAAAAGTTACTCCTTCATCATCCACAGAATTGATATCAGCCATGGAAAACGCTTGATACCCGCCCGAATCTGTAAGGATCGGCCCATCCCATCCCATGAACTTATGTAGCCCACCAAGCTCAGCTACAAGTTCAGGGCCGGGGCGCAGCATCAAGTGATACGCGTTGGCCAAAATAATTTGTGAGCGCGTCGATTTAATCTGCTCTGGCGTAAGCCCCCTGATCGATCCACGCGTACCGACCGGCATAAAAGCAGGTGTGTCAAACGACCCATGGATAGTCGAGATCATGCCCGCACGAGCATTTGTGCGTGAGCATTTTGCCAGGATTTCAAACTTAAGTGCGGACATAAGAGATTGACTCGTTTAGCCGGCGGGCTTGACTCGCCGAGTTATGCAAGAAGGGGTCAGGAGTCAGGTTGCTCGGAATCCGCCTATGGCGGGAGTCGGGAGTCAGAGCAGAAAAAAGAAAACGTCAAAAAGTCGAAACCTCGAAATATTTAGCCGCGGGGCTTGCCCCGCGATCTTTGTTGGAAAAAGAAAGGGAAGAAAAAGAGAAGAAAAGACCCTCACCCTAGCCCTCTCCCAAGGGGAGAGGGGATAAGAAAAAGAGTTTACTCATTCTGCGAAGCTTGGCCGAGAATTTTCTTTTCCTTTTCTGTGAGGCTATGTAATCCTTTAGCGCTTATCTTATCCAGAATGCGATCAATTTCCTTATGGCTTTTATTTCTTCCGCCCGGCCTTAATCCTCGGACTTTTTTGCGATAGTGATGCGAGGTTGGATCGATGCGCCCCAGGAAATCAAAGAAGCCATGCAAGTGCTGAGTGTGGCGGATGAAGTAGAATCCTGCAAAGGCACCGCCAAGATGCCCCGCCTCACCGCCGGCATTATTACCATTGGTTATGACTGTAAATAATGCGATGACAACAAGCGCATAAGCAAGCGTCTTTAAGCGCATAGGCAAGATGAAGAACAATAGTACAGTCACATTGGGCGCCAAATAGGCACCTGCCATTAGTATTCCAAACACTCCGGCCGATGCACCAATTAATGGTGTTGAAGTTTCGTTGAACAATAAGCCGGGGACTTGTACATCTGAACTCGATAGAGTTGAAGCAAGCACGCCACCAAGGTTTAGAAGGCAGTACATTAGCGCACCGAAAATTCCGCACAGAAGATAAAACGCAAGGTAGCGCTTAGATCCAAGATATCGTTCAATCATTGATCCAAAGAAATACAGTCCAATCATGTTAAACAATAAATGAGAAAAACTACCGTGTAGGAATTGGAAACCAATCAATCGCCAAAACTCTATGTGCAAAAACCCTCGCTTTGTTGAAAAATGCCCTAAGCTTTGTAGCAGAGGCATTGCTTGAAAGTGTTGTTTCGCTACTTCAAGATTTCCTTGAGGTGATTCGATATAGACAACGTGGTATCCCAATACAATGTTGCCTCTTCTATCAGATAGGATTTCGTTGCGTTGTCCATCCACCTTCAAAAGTGATTGATCTAATAAGTCCCAATCTTCCTGCGAAATTGTCGGTTCAACATACATTGCCACATCGCGCAAAGGTAAAACAGGATCAATCACAAACACTACAACACATATTGCAATTATCCAGGTGTTAACCGACCACATGCTCATTGCAGATAACGGCCCGCCTCCGGAGCCTCCGTACCCTCCCCTTTGTGTTGGCCTGTTTCGAATATAGTCGCGTTCAGATACACCCATTGCTAAGCCTTATTCGGAAGGTCACCTCTTAGTTCGCAATAATTTATCCATGGTTGAGGCATGAACCATCTAGTAGCATCATTTACCTTGTTTTTTTCGTTGGGTAGCTCGCTCAAGGAGTTTTTTCTCAGCACTGCTCAGGCTTTCCATTCCTGACTGTGCGATCTTTTGGAGAATCTCATCGACCTTACGCAATTCCTCTTTTACTTTCTCAGCCTCACGCTCTTGGCGACGTTCAACCCTTGTTGGCTTGGCAGGTTTAGCAGGAGGCTCATCATCTTTGGCGAAAACACTTGCTGAATAATCCTTACCTTCATAACCCATGAACTCCTCGGTAAATTTCAACTGCTTGCCTGTGGTATAGCAGACGAATCCGCCAAAGACTGCTATGAAAATAAGTATCGGACGACCAGCTATCAGTCCAAACATTCCCAGAAGAATCGCGCCTACAAAACCAACGCGAACCGAAAAGCGCATGGATTTTGCGTAACCATATTTAGGCCAAAGTAGCGCTTGAACAATTCGCCCACCATCCATGGGAAACAGTGGCAACATATTAAAAAGCAGTAAAATAAAGCTGATGGAGTTGATCCAATAAAGCGTAATATGCGCCCACGATCTGGCTACTTCCGGGTGATAAAGACCCGCTCCGAAATTAAGCGGGTTAGGAATCGCAACCCCCCACCAGATGCCTGTCAACAAACCCAGTATTGGTGCTACTAACGCACATATAAGAACATTTACGCCAGGACCCCCAAGTACCGTAACAAGATGAGCGCGCCAATGATCAGGTGGTTGACAATATGCCAGACCACCTAACGGCCACATTAGTATTTCATTAGCCCTGCCACCAACTTTGCGACATGCAAAGCAATGGCCAAACTCATGCATCAACACAACTACAAATAACACAGCCATGGCAATTGAAATATTGCCAAGCCCATGACCGAGTGAATTGTCCTTACCGCCCGCACCAAATGCTGAAATGGCTAGTTGAACAATTACAAAAAGAATAAAAGCTATGTGTATACGAACTGCGATCCCAGCAAATGTCCCAAGCGTGACCGACCAGGTCATCGGATTATCCATGCTGAAACGCATACCTTGCCAGTCGCCCCCAAGTCGGCCGAAGCCTTCCATGGGATTCTTATCCGCACCGTTGTAGTTGGAATCCTTCCAGCTCATTCTGGTTTAGCCTTGTCACGCCTTAGCACCATTAGTAGGCCAGCTATGGTCTTGCAATCGCAAATAGTTCCATCATCGATCATTGCTAAAGTTTTCGCCCAGGATAGCTCATGAGCTTCGATTTTCTCGTGAGGTTCTAATCGTTGGCCCACAAATTCCAGGTCATCAGCTACAAACACATGAATCAATTCGTCACAGAACCCTGGTGAGGTAAAGAACTTACCGGTAGTTTCGATTCTGCCGGCACGATAGCCCGTTTCTTCTTCAAGCTCACGCTTAGCGGTAATAATCGGCTCCTCGCCTGGTTCGCGCGTCCCAGCAGGTAGCTCCCAAAGAGCTTCATCTACTGCAATACGATGGTTTTTCACCATTACTACGCGATCTGAGCCTAACCTTGGAACAATTACCACCGCACCAGGATGACGGACTACTTCTCGCTGGATAACCCGGCCTTGATCATCGGCCCAGCTAAGTATCTCTACACCTAAAAGCTTACCTTGATGAACTGATTGCACTCGTAAAGATCCATCCATAGCTAGCATGATACAGCCTAACAATGTGCGTACCAATCCAGATTAGGCTTTGAGAGATTGGGCGCAAGAAAAGTGCTGATTGCTGTGAATACGAATTACGACGGGGTAGGCAATATGTATGCTACAACTTCGCTGGATTTGGTGGGAACTCAGACTTTGGCATAAAGCTGGGGAGAAGGCAAGGGGGGAGGGATTAGCGTGATGTTTTTTTCTTTTTCTTGGATTGCTGTTTACGCTTTTTTTTTGGTTTTGGCTCGTCTGCTGGTTGAACGACTGGCACTACAGGTGTGCCGCTAATCGGAATTGCCTGCATCTTTATGAACGCCTTGCCAAGATGGTTCTCGATTATTTTGACTGCCTGTGTGCCAGTAAGCGTGTGCGTAGAGGCGTGAAAGATAGAGAGGAAGAGGTCTTGTTCTTTTTGATCATCTTCTAAATGGTCGATGACTAAGCCTTTGCTAGCCAAGGTGTCGCGCGAAAGATGGCGGTTATGGCTTTTAAAGTTTGCATGATTGCTGAGCCAAGTTGAAACATCCTTAGCCCTCTTGGCTCCGCCACGCATACC
The DNA here is from genome assembly GCA_022574595.1 of Planctomycetota bacterium. Lineage (GTDB taxonomy): Bacteria > Planctomycetota > Phycisphaerae > Phycisphaerales > SM1A02 > JACZRS01. Next base: position 76,659 of record JACZRS010000005.1, read on the forward strand.
TGCAAACATATATGACTTCAGCCAATCTTCAACCAGATCGCTTGAAAGATCCAAAGCGTTCTGGCATTGAATTAGTAAATCTGGTCCATATTGAGGTAGGATAGGCATCCAGCCGCCCAACTTAGTCGGATCGGCACATTCACGCTTTGCGAGTTCAAACTGATCTAGTATCGCTTGGCATGGAACCATGCGAGCGCCCAAAGGCGAGGGTAAGTTAAACTGTGTATCAATCGGACCAAGAAACGAGTGTTTGCCCATCACGATTCTATCAGCTGCGCAAGCGATCATTGTCGCAGCAGACATTGCAAGTTGCGGCACGATGACACGGATATCCGTGAACTTCGACCTCAAATAAGCGACTATGCTTTCAGCTGCTGTAGGAGACCCCCCAGGGCTATGGAGGATGAGGTCAAGTTTCTCTCCTTTAAGTCCGTGTACGACTTCCATAAACCCTTGGAGGTCCTCATCCACGATAGTAATCAGACCAGGTGGGACATCGCCTCCTGGCTGCGTGAACTTTGTTGCGTAAAGGATGATGTTACGGCCTGTGTGTTTGTGGGCTGCAACTAAATACTTCCGTCGAATAGCATCAAAGCTCGGGGGTTTTCCGGCCTTGATATATTCATTCAGCTCGGCAAGAATACCACTCCAAGTAGCCATCCTTGCAGTCTACCAGATAATCAGATCGCTGCCGAAGTGACATCTGAAAGCGTGACGGACATTTTTGGCGTCAATGCCTGCTGGTAAAGAGCTGCTGCAGCAGTGTAGCGAAGCGATGCCTGATATACCTCTGAAAGCTCACGTACGCCGGGCTGCTTGAGGGCATCTTTCAAGAGTTTTGTGGCTTGCTGCTGATTCAAGGCTGCATCTTTAGGATTGGAATTTGAGACTTTAATCATAAGCGTTTCTCCACTGGCTCTATACTACATTCGGAGCCACCATGAGCAAGCTTAATTAAAAGTAGTTCTTAAACCATTTGGGGGGCAACTATAACTAGGGCTATTATAGGCATTATTTCAATAATAAGGGTATTAATGCCCAAAATCCCCCCTTATGCACACCGAACCCGATATCTGCGCCAACCAAACCCTCGAAGCAATCGACCTAGAGAATTTCGAGCAATTCACTATGCAAGCAGACAATCTGATAGATGCGGTTATGGAGTTGGCGAAGCTACTAGGGGTGGATTGGGCGGATATGTAGTTGGCTATGTCTGGTCGGCAGATACAATTAGGATAGTGTCAATGAAGGAGATCGACCATGCAATACAGTGTTACAGGAGAGAACCGCGAGACAGGGCGCAGCTTGGACATAACGGTTGAGGCGACTAATGAAACAGACGCTGCTCAACAAGTTATTGAACTTGGGCTTGTTGTTTCAAAGATCACTCCACTGCCGGACGAACAAATCAATACACTTTCGGAAGCAATTGCGGGAATATCGGATTTGAATCGAAGACCTCCTTTGATACCTGGAACACAACCACCTCGATATTTCTGGCTTACGATTCTTGGCCAGCTCTACTTTGTTTCTGGTGGCGCACTTTTTGTGTTGTTTGTAATTGGCGCATTAGTATATCTGTTTGTTGCAATTTTCAGCACTGGCGAAACTGATAGCTGGATTACTACCGTTGACCTTCCTTCGGCTGCAATATGGGGCTTAGGGGGATTAGCCGTTGGCCAATTACTCTTAGGATTCCGCGACATGGCACGCAATAGCTGGCATCTGCCTGAACTAGCTCGTCTGACTAGGGCTTCCTACATTGAGCAGCCACGCAATTTGTGAACTGGCAAACCAGTTCGGCGTTGATTGGGTGTTAATAGCATTGTGGGAATGGCAGTAGAGGAAAAGTTGCGTGGGGTTATTTATCCCCACACTTTAGCACCAAATCGACCCTCATAGCCTCCAGTATGCACTTTGTTAGATCCATGGTTAAGATCATAGGGGCAGTTGCTATGAATATGGATAACAACCATCAAGATACCGCTCAACCGATCGCTCGGATCGTTGGCCTATACAAGGCCTTTGACCAGCAGGATGTGCTGCATGGTATCAATATAGAATTCGCCAAAGGTGAATGTACTGTCGTACTAGGTCCTAGTGGATGTGGTAAATCTGTAATGCTTAAGCATTTATTGGGATTACTCATACCCGACAGAGGCGAAGTGTGGTTTGAGGACAAACGAGTTGATATGCTGGCCGAATCAGAGCTTGCCCCAATTCGCAGACAGTTCGGATTCCTTTTTCAAAATGGGGCGCTGTTTGATTCCATGAATGTGCGCGAGAACATAGCCTTTCCACTGCGTGAGCATACCGATCTCTCAGCTGACCAAAGACTATTTAGAGTTAAAGAGGTTCTTGACATGGTTGGCATGATCGAGTCAATTTCAAAAATGCCGGCTGAATTATCAGGCGGACAACAAAAACGTATTGCCTTGGCACGGGCTATTGTTTTACAGCCCAAGGTTGTGCTTTATGATGAGCCAACTACAGGATTAGATCCAATACGGGCTGATTCGATTAATGATCTGATTATCAAGTTGCAGCGGGAGCTATCTATTACAAGTATTGTTGTCACGCATGATCTAGCTAGTGCGTTTAAGATCGCCGACTCGATGATAATGCTTTATGATGGTCATGTTCAAATGCGCGGCACACCACAGGAATTCCGCCAATCATCTAACCAAGCGGTGCAACGGTTCTTAAACGCTCACGGTACTGGAGATTTCGCTACTTGGTAATATTGTAGTTAATAGCTTTGGATATATTGCATGAACGAACGCTCACACAACTTTCTCATCGGAATCACTTCGATCATTGCCTTGCTGGGTATTGTAGTGTTGCTAATGCTCTTTGGTGAATTGGATAGCTTCTTCAATCCACGCTATCAAGTCACTATCAACACATACCACGCATCAGGTCTGCGCCAAGGAAGTGCAATAGAGCTAAACGGCGTTCCTATTGGAAACATTAATACAATAGTTACCAAGCGTGATTCTCATTACGCCGTACAAATCATCGCGCACATAGATACCGATCAGCGTATTCCTGTTGATGTTCAACCATTTGCAGATTCATCACTATTAGGAGGTAGCGCAACTCTTGTTCTTGAGGCTGCTCCTATTACACCCAATAGCGATGGAAAGTACTTGCCTACAGATGGTTCAGCAATGATTAATGGTGAAATTCGCAGTCGCCTTATCGAGCAGATCACGACTGAACTCGGCGAGCGCATGGCTCCATTATTGGATTCGTTATCCCAGTTTGGTGAACTAGGCAAGAACCTAAACCAACTGCTGGCTGCGCCTGATCCTGATATCCCAGAAGATCAGCAACCACTGAATCTGAGATCGGCAATGGTAACGCTAAATACTGTTCTAACTGATGTCCATGAAGCGCTGGATTTGGCAAAAGCCTGGCTTGGAGATGATCAATTGCGCCTTAACGCTGCCCAAGCTGTAAACAACGCTAATACGCTGATTGTCAAGGCTACTGCAACCATTGATCAATACTCCTCATTGGCGACATCTTTGGAAACTGATGCAAACGCTTTAACGAAAAAACTTTTGCCAATGGCCGACACATTGGCTTTGACACTGGAAGAAGTAAAACGAGTGGCTATCCTAGCCCGTGAGGGTAAAGGATCAGTAGCACTAATGTTAAATAACCCTGACCTATATATGTCACTTACCGATGCAGCTTCGCGTCTGGATAAAGCCCTGACCGAGCTTCACCTGCTGATTCAAAAAATCCGTGATGAAGGTGTTCCACTAAAGATCGGCGGCTGAGTTGTGTTTAACTAGCCTACCCTCGACGCCATGGGATAGCAATCCCATGGGTTTTTACTATAAACAACTTTTGCCAATATCAAGGACACGGCCCCCAGTTGGCAAAGAGGATGAGAAGATCGGCTGTATTGACGGCTCCACTTCCATCGAAGTCGGCTGGGCCTGCTGTACCCCATTGCGCGAACAGTTCAAGCAAGTCACTTGTGCCGACGGATCCGGAGCCGTCGAGATCCCACGGGCACTTTCCGGGGGCCGGCAGCATCAAAGAGGTAGGCCGAACCGGATAAGTCGCCGTTGTCGTCGTCACCGTAAGCCCCGACGATGGCGACTTCTTTGCCGGGGGGGCCGCTGATCCCGACGGAGTAGCCGAAAATGCCGCCCGCCGCGCCGTCGTCGGCCAAGAGCCTGGCGATCTGGGCCGGATTGTTCGGGTCGCTTATGTCGAACAGGTAGACGGAGCCGGATCTTTCGCCATTTTCGTCGTTGCCCCATGCCCCGACGATGGCGGTTGGGCCGCTGATCGCGACGGAGAACCCGAACCGATCGTCCGCCGCGCCGTCGTTGGGAAGGAGCTTGGCGATCTGGCGGCCCGTGGTTGTGTCAAACAGGTAGGCGGAGCCGGAGTCGTGGCCGTTGTCGCGGTCGAACCAGGCCCCGACGATGGCGGTGGTGCCGCTGATCGCAACGGAGATGCCGAAGCCGTCGCTCTTCGCGCCGTCGTTGGCCAGGAGCTTGGCGATCTGGGTGGGGTTCGCGGGGTCAGAGACGTCGAAGAGGTAAGCGGAGCCAGAGTTGTCGCCGTTATCGTCGTCCGCCCGGGCCCCGACGATCGCGATTTCCTTTCCGGTGGCGCCACTGATCGCGACGGAGACGCCGAACTCGTCTTGCTCCGCGCTGTCATCGGGGAGGAGCTTGGCGATCTGGAGGCCCGTGGTGGTGTCGAAGAGGTAAGTCGAGCCGGATCTTTCGCCATTTTCGTCGTTGCCCCATGCCCCGACGATGACGGTGGGGCCGCTGATCGCTACGGAGTGGCCGAATTTATCAAACGCCGCGCCGTTATCCGGCAGGAGCTTGGCAACTTGATCGCCGAGGTCGGCGTAGGCCGGTGTTTTCCCGCCAATGAAGCATAAACTAATGGCAGTAACCGCTGGAATTGTAAAGCTCGACTTGAACGACATGGCTGAATCTCCTTACAGGTAGAGGTCGCACAGTGGTAGCACCTGCCGTAGGTTCTTGGTCGCCCCCGGGAGACAGGTGTCACCCTAGCAACCGACACTATACTAACGTGCCAGACAGGTATCTGGAAGGTTCCTCAGCAAATGCGGTGATTTGAGAGTCTTATTGCTGTTCGTTCTACCCACAGCATCCCTCTTATGCACGAAAATGTCCAGCCTAGCTCGCATTTTCTGACACCAAGCCAATTAAACGACTCAAAGGCCGTCTAAGCAATGCAAATCGCTAAAGGGGTAGCTAGGTGGGGTGTTTTCGTGGTAACGCATCAAAGCAATTAGATCATCACGGACACGGCCCCCAGTTGGCGAATAGGATTAGAAGGTCACTTGTGTTAACGAATCCATCCTTATTAAAATCAGCAGGGTGACCGGGATTAGGACCCCAATTGCCAAACAAAATAAGCAGATCAGTTGTACTTATTGTGTCATTTCCGTCGAGATCCCAGATACATTCGATGATGGCGGGGATGATCGAGAGATTGTTGTTACTGATGTCTTCGTAATCAGTGCCGCTGTTGTCCATGCGCACCCGCACTCGTACTTGGTTTGAAATGTCGTCAGGGATCTCCCAGTCATAGGTATGGACGCTACCAACAGTACCACTGCCTGGCGGTAGGTCCGTGGCTATGGGAATCCATGGACCTTTAGCTCCCGTCGTGGAATACCAAAGATCCCAATTCTGTAGGTCGTGTGCAACTACAATATGCCACTGGATGGTGTAAATGGATCCGACCTCGAGCACTTCTCCGCCGTCTGGTAAATCGACGACTGCGTGGGTACTGGCGGAGATGATCGAGAGATTGTTATTACTGATGTCTTCGTAATCAGTGCCGCTGTTGTCCATGCGCACCCGCACTCGTACTTGGTTTGAAATGGCGTTAGGGATAACCCAGTTATAGGTGTGGACGCTACCCACAGCACCACTGCCTGGCGGAAGGTTCATGGCTATCGGAATCCATGGACCTGTCGCTCCCGTAGTGGAGTACCATAGATCCCAGTTCTGTAGGTTGTGTGCAATGGCAATATGCCATTGGACGGTGTAGGTGGATCCGACAACGAGATCTTCTCCGCCGTTTGGCAAGTCGAGGATTACGTGGGCACAGGCGGGTTTAGCTATCGCCAAGGACGCCACGGCTGCAAATAACACGACACTGACATTCAGCCATTGATGAAATCGCATTTCGTTCTCCTTTTCGGTTCGTCAAACAAGCGAATTGCACAATTGGGACCGCGGTCTCCTGCGGAACATGCCTGAATACGGCCTTGGGATTATACCTCTCGGCATATCGCAATGATAGAGGGTACCTGGTGAAGCGATATGACCGGGTAGGGAGCACGGCAGGGGCCATGAACTTAAGCTCGGCATCGGTGATCGCTAATGCTCTGAGATTCAGGGCGATCAGGATTTGATCATTCTGGGAATCACATAGATACAGGATCCGAACTCCGGTTTACAGGAATCGCCGAACATGGCCTCGGGCTTAGATTCCACCTCTACACGGCTCGATATGCATGCAAGAAAAAAATATGATCCCCAAGGAACATTGAATCATGGTTTAATGTTGTTATTTGGAGTAAAGCTATGTCCAACCGCTACACAATCGGCCAGTTGGCCCGCGAAGCAAGTGTTCCCACCTCTACGGTTCGTTACTACGAGCGGCGTGGTCTGCTTCGCCCCGACAGCCGGAGTAAGGGCAACTACCGCGTTTACAGCGAGGCCGCACTTGAAAAGCTTTTATTCGTGCGTTCGGCACAGGCTGCTGGTTTCACGCTCGGGGATATCGATGCACTATTGGAGTTCCGAGAAAGTGACGCTGCTCCGTGCAAGGAAGTTCAGGACCTGATTGCTGTGCGCCTCAACTTAGTGGTTGAGCAGATCAAACACCTCAAGGATGTTGATCGCATGCTCCGCGATTGGATGAAGATCTGTCATGAAGCAGAACAATCAGGCTGCTGTGGTGTAATCGAGGGTCTGCAGGCGCCCAGAGAAAAAAAATGTAAAGAAGTTTGAGAATACTCTTGACCTTGCACTTAGGTTCAAGGGCGATAATGCTCTTGAACTTATGTAAACGACCTTGTCACCACATTCAAAGGATAACCCATGCAGAAATTCATGACTCCCATTGCTCTAATCGCCGCAGTTGCCATCGCCGCAACCGCCTACTCAGTTTCATCCTCGTCTTCCACTGATCGCGCCGACTGTCCGGGCAAGATTCTCTGCCCGATCACCGGTGATCCAGTATGCAAAGATCGATGCCCGCTCGGGTCGGATGACGAATTTGCGAACGCCGATACACCATTTGCTAGCTGCGGCGTACTGGCGGAAACTGACACTAACCGCGCGGATTGCCCTGGCAAGATCGTCTGTCCTTTGACCGGTGAACTCGTGTGCAATAACCGCTGCCCGCTTAGCAAGGAGAAAATCGAAGAGCGAACAGTGCTGCCAAGCTGCTGCCAGACATCGAGCTGATTCAGGTTTCACAGTAGTATATTACATGAAGCAACATTCCTTTATTGTGCCGACGGCTTTAGCGACTCTTCTAGTCGCTGGTTGTCAGAGTTCACCACAAGCTACAGATAGCGCGCAGATCTACAGTTCGCCGACTGATGATGCCACAGCGTTTCCGGCGCACCGCACCGCGACCCTCTGGGTCAAAGGGCTTGCGTGTCCGTATTGTGTTCACAACATCGATCGTCAGCTTGCAGAGATGACAGGTGTCGAGCGTGTCCATGTCGATCTTCCAACAGGCGAGGTTCGCGTGGCGCTCGTTGCAAAACACCCTGCGACTCGAGAACAACTTGTCAATGCGATCGATGATAGTGGCTTCACACTTGATCGTATCGAGATGCCACAATGACGCGGCTCGGACGAATGATTCTGCTTTCCGTGTTTGTGCTGGCTGGAGTTGGTGTGAGCGCCCATGCTCAAGCACCCATCAATTCCAATGTCGCCCTCCAACCGTCCAAGGGTGGTTTGATTTACCGTCAGCAGTTCCGGTATACCGAGGCGGGACAGAGCAGCTCCAAGGGTGAACTGGATATTGAACAGGCGACAGCAATCACGACACTTGTCTACGGCGTCTCGGATGAGCTGACGCTCATTTTCGATACTCCATTCGTCCTTTCTCGCAGGATTGAGAACAAGACGACAGGTAGTGACGACACAGATTCTGGATTCGCCGATATGCGTATTCTGTCCAAAGTCCGTCTGTACCGAGACGACTTTGGCACAACCGACACTACGCGCTTCGACTTGATTGGCGGATTCGAGCTTCCAACCGGTAGAGATGAGTTCAGTTCAGACTCCATCGATCCAATCCTTGGCGGCGTCTTCACACACATCGAAGGCCGTCATGCGTTTCACGCGGATGCTATCTGGAACTTCAACACCGGCGGAGGAGACCCCGGTGAGGATCTGCTCAAGTATGACCTGGCATACAGCTATCGTCTCTCACCCGAGACCTTCGCTTCAACAAATCCCGCAGCGCTCTTCGGCTCCTTGGAACTAAACGGGTTATACGAAACCAACAGTGATAACGAACTCTTCATATCGCCCGGCCTTCAGTATGTTACGACACGCTGGATCATCGAAGCCACGGTTCAGCTTCCTATCTTGCAGGATCTGAATCATCGGGCGGAGCGCGACTTCATAGTCGGAATCGGTTTCCGCGTTCAGTTCTGAGGTGAACGGAATACATTGCATCAGAATTCTTTACTTCGTAGGCGAACCGAATCACCCTCCGGTCGTTGAGGTGGCGTGGATACTCGTCGCAGAGCGTGGCCAAGCGGCAGCCACAGGAATTAAGAAGGTGAACCTGTTGCGGTCAGAAACATGACATGATAGTCGGATTAGTCATTTCCACTGGGCTCTGAGGCGGGCGGATCCGTACTTTGAGGTTGCATGACAATCCCTTGCCACGAGCTATCCTATAGGTCATGCAGTCTTATCACAGGCTCGGGAAGGCCTTTAATGCCGATTTTTGCTAAAGTAGTTTCGGTACAGGGCCGAGGGGAATATACTACGTGAAGTTCTGGTTGAACAGACGGGTATGAAGCATAATGATGAGACAGCACGAAACAATCCAATGGGTCTTGGCAGGATACTTGGCACTCATGATGCCGTTGTGCTGCTGTTACGCTTCCGTTGCGACCGAGTGCAGCACACCAGTAAATGATTCGACCGTACTCTCGCAGGCGCATCATGAGCACGATCATGGCGAGCACACTTCCAAACATAATGGCGGACACGATAAACAAGCTCCTGCCGATAATCACCAAGAATCAAACCCATCCTGTCCCGGGCACGATGACGGTTCCTGTGACTGCGAGTGTGACAATTCGGGTCTCGGGTCTTTCACCATACAGAAGACTGTATCAATCGATGTATCACTCGGATTTTCGCTGGTTGTACCTCCTTGGCTGACAATAGCACTCAGTGAGCAAGTACGTCCAAAAGAGCCTGCGACGAATCCTCCACTCCCGCTAACATCTCTTGTGCGCATGCACTGCGCGCTGATCGTCTAGACAACTGCATAGATTCCCGTACGGCTCCGCCGTGATCGTGGTTATGCGCGATGTCTATGCAAATAGATCCGTCCAGCGCCATGCAAAGTTATCAAATCGGTCGCTCGGAATTTCCTTGAAGAATTGGAGGTTCAAATGAATCGTTCACAAGTTCTGTTATCAATCTCTCTGGCGGTTGTGGTACTCATAGTTCTCACTCTGCCAATATTAGCACACGAAGGTCACGGAAAGGGCGAAGTTGCGCCTTATGATCTTGACACACCGCGCAAAGTCTCTCCAGAAACCGCGGCGCATATCGGGCTTCAGACCGCCGAAGTCGACTTTGGCAGTGTCGAAGAGGTCCTCAGGTTGGTAGGCGTAGTTAAGCCACTTCCCAACTCAATTGCAGCAATCTCGCCAAGGATTGCTGGAACCGTCTTGAAGATAGTTGTGCAGGTCGGCGACACAGTTCAGCGGGGCGATTTGATTGCGGAAATAGACTCGCCTGAGTTGGCACAATTCATCTTTGAGGCACGGAAATTGGACACAGAGTACTTCGAGCTTCTAGGCGAGGTCTCCGGAGCTGCGTCAAAAGTCGAAGCGCTATTGGTTCAGGTAGAAGCCTCGGCGCAACACGCATCGATTGTGAAGGCCGAATACGAACGGTTGCAGACCAATGAAGGAGCGATCGCGGTCAATGTTCTCAGTGAAAAGCAGGCATCGGCGGTCCAGGCAATCAGTGAAGCCAAACTTCGCGAGATAGAGCTGTCGTTGGCAGAACAGCAATTGGAATCGATGAACAAACAAGCTGAATCAATGCAGGATTCGAGGGATGCTCTGGGGGAGGTCATTGCACTGATTCGCGATGGAGCAGTTGAGACACGCATTGTGGCAACTGGTGATGTGAACTTGATTATGGGGGGAAACAGCGACGAACGAACGAGGCACATAGGTCTTATGCGGTTGTACGCTCCGATCAGCGGTATTGTTACCACGCGAAATGTCAATACCGGCGAAGGAGTGGAATCCGGTCAAGCACTCGTCGAGATAGCGGACTACTCGCGTGTACAGATTGAAGGCGAACTGCCAGAATCTCTCGTCGAGCGAGCGATGTCAGGGACAAACAACAAGGTCCGCCTTCGTCGCGTTTCCGATAGAAATGGCGACGTGATCGCCACTGGTCACGTGCGCTTCATCAGCCCCGTGATTGATCCTATCAAGCGAACCACGCATATTTTTGTCGAGGCTGACAATCCGCAGGGGCTACTTCGAGACGGGATGTATGTTGATCTGTCAATCGTGCTTCGTGAGGAAACCTCTGCGGTCGTCGTGCCGGTGTCATCTGTGGTCATTGACGGCCCAATGCACTTCGTATTTGTCAAGGACGGTGATTTCTACAAGAAGCAGGATATCAACCCCGGATACCGAGATGACCGCTTTGTCGAGGTGCTTGAGGGTGTGCTCCCCGGTGACATCGTAGTCACGCGTGGCGCCTACAGCCTCACGCAACTGCGACCCAAGGTCGAGACCCTGGCCGAAACAGCCGCTGACGAAAACGACTCCGCTGCTAGCGAAACAGATAACGCAGGCTGATCGCAACACTTACGAAAGGTCTATCCGTGCTCAAGGCAATTGTCCGAATCTCACTCACTAACCGCGTGCTAGTCATACTAGCTACGCTGGCGATTTGTGTGTACGGCGTGGTGACCGCTCTTCGGCTCCCCGTTGATGTTCTGCCTGACCTCAACCGACCGACTGTTACAATTCTGATCGAAGCGCCGGGACTCGCACCGGAAGAGGTCGAAGTCCAGGTAACTTATCCAATTGAGACGGTGATGAACGGTGCAGCAGGCGTCGAGCGAGTCAGGAGCGTCTCGGGGATTGGGTTGTCGGTCGTTTTTGTTGAGTTCGACTGGGATACGGATATCCGCTTCAACCGCCAAGTCGTTCAGGAGCGCATCAATCAGGCTGCCGAGCGTTTGCCCGAGGGGGTCACGCCATTCATGGCGCCCATTAGTTCGATAATGGGGGAGATCATGCTGGTGGGGGTGACGGGCGATGGCGTATCGCCAATGGATTTGCGGACTCTCGCTGACTGGACCATCCGACCGGCTCTGCTCGCGGTGCCGGGCATCGCTCAGGTAACGGTAATGGGGGGCGAACTGAAGCAGTTTCAAGTTCGGGCTAACCCCCAGAAGCTGCGCATCTACAACCTGACGCTGAAGGAACTTGAAGCAGCTGTACAGGAAAGCAACGAGAACTCCGGCGGCGGTTTTATCACCGATGAGAATCGAGAACTCGTCGTTCGCAATCTCGGAAGGGTTCGATCGGTTGCGGACATCGAGAACGCTTTGGTAGTTGCGCGAACGAGCGAAGGTGCTACAGTACCTGTTCGCGTTAAGGATGTGGCCCGAGTTATCGAGGCCGGCTCTCCCATCAAGCGCGGTGACGGATCGATGAACGGCAAACCTGCTGTCATCATGGCGATCTCCAAGCAGCCTCACGCCGACACACGCAAACTGACCACATTGATTGACGAGACGCTGGACAAACTGCGCCCAGGCCTCCCCGCAGGAACCATTGTCAACGCAGATCTGTTTCGTCAAGCGCACTTCATCGAAAACGCCAACGAAAATGTCGTTGAGGCGCTGCGTGATGGCGCTATTCTCGTGGTGATCATTCTTGCCTTGTTTCTCATGAATTTCCGTACAACTATTATCACACTCACGGCTATACCGCTGTCTCTGCTGACGACGTTCATCGTGTTCGAGATGATGGGCGAATCGATCAACACCATGACGTTGGGAGGGATCGCTGTCGCCATCGGCGAGCTTGTCGATGATGCTATCGTCGGTGTGGAAAATGTATTTCGCCGTCTGCGCGAGAATCGTAGCGCGACCAATCCCAAGCCTCCCCTGCGCGTTGTCTTTGAGGCCACATCTGAAGTGCGAGGTCCAATCGTGATCGGCACGACGATTGTTTTGCTCGTCTTCCTTCCATTATTCGCATTGCCCGGGCTTTCCGGACGGTTGTTTCAACCGCTTGCCATTGCGTACATCGTTTCAATCCTGGCGTCGATGGTTGTATCGCTCACAGTAACTCCGGTGCTAGCGCTGTACCTGCTTCCCAATGTAAAACGCATGGCGCACACTGATGACAGCTTCGTGTTGCGATGGTGTAAACAACTTGCTCTGAAATGCTATCAAGTGTCGATACCTCGGCCGTGGACAGTAATTAGTATCTGCGCTGTATTGGTTCTTTTAAGCGGGATTCGTGTAGCGTTTATGGGAACACAGTTCTTGCCTAGTTTTAACGAAGGTACAGCAACCGTCACGCTCATTGCCCAACCCGGGATATCACTTGTCGAGTCCAATCGGCTGGGTGTACGAGCAGAGGAATTACTGCTGGGGATTCCCGAGGTTAAGAGTACCGGTCGCCGAACTGGCAGGGCTGAACAGGATGAACATGCGGAGGGGGTCCACTACAGCGAGATCGATGTTGATTTTTGGACCGAGGACGAAGCCGATGAGCCGGATGAACATGTTACATATGATGGCCGGCGTGCGCCATCTGAGCTGCGGCCGCGAGAAACCGTGCTGGCTGAGTTTCGCGATAAACTCACCGACCTTCCAGGCATATCCCTGAACATTGGTCAACCGATCAGTCACAGGATCGACCATCTCGAATCGGGGGTTCGGGCTCAGATCGTCCTCAAGATCTTTGGCCCGGAATTGCGAGAGCTGCGCCGCCTTGCTGATGAACTTCGGGCGGCCATGGACGGTTTGCCCGGCATTGTCGATCTCCAGATCGAAAAGCAAGTTTTGATTCCACAACTTCGGATCCGTGTCGATCCTAATGAAGCGGCCCGATACGGATTCCGTGTCGGCGATTTGATTGAAACCCTTGAAACTGCGATGAATGGAACCATCGTCTCCCAGGTACTTGATGGAATCAAGCAGTACGATTTGGTCGTCATGCTCGACGATCCCTGGCGCAGCGATCTCAGCGCGCTTCGTGATCTTCGGCTAATCTCTCCAACAGGAGCCGTGGTTCTTCTGTCCGATACCGCAACGATTACCGAGATCCCGGGTCCGAACCAGATCGCGCGCGAAAATGTCCAACGAAGGATCGTTGTCTCCTGCAACGTTCAAGGACGCGATCTCGGCAGCACCGTCAAAGATATCAAGAAATCGATCGAGATGGACGTTGAGATCCCACAGGGATATTTCATTCGTCTCGAAGGGCAATTCGAATCGCAGCAGAAGGCGACGCGGGTGATCTTCATCCTGGGTAGCCTCTCACTACTGCTGATGCTTGGCATCCTTTATAGTTACTTCAAGAACTTGGTGATGGCGCTGCAAGTGATGCTGAACATTCCAGCTGCGTTCATCGGCAGTGTCGCGGCGTTGTGGATTACCGATCAACCGTTCAGCGTGGCAAGCCTTGTAGGGTTCATCAGCCTCTGTGGCATCGCCAGCAGAAACGGCGTGCTCATGATCAGCCACTACATCCACCTTATGGCCGTAGAGGGAATGCCCTTTGGCAAGGAAATGGTGATTCGCGGAAGCCAGGAGCGCGTCGCGCCGGTTCTAATGACAGCTCTCACCACCGGCCTGGGTTTGATACCGCTCGCTCTGGCTGCCGGACAACCGGGAAAAGAATTGCTTTACCCGGTTGCAGTAGTGGTGATTGGTGGCCTGCTCACAAGCACGGTCCTCGATTTCTTCGTCAGACCGGCTGCGTTTTTGAAATTCTCCGAAAATGCCTCACGCCGAATGTTAGAGCGCCTGAAAAGTGGTAGTGAAAGCCTTGCGGATCAAATGGATATCACTACAAGCGATACGCCAAAGGTCCCCAGCTCGACCAGTAAGCCCAAGAAGGACGAAGAAAAACCAACTACCGACGAGGTTAAATCTGACTCGGCCAAAGCTACTCCAACAGCCCAAAAACAGTCCGATGCAAACGGCGATAACATGCCGGATAAACAATCACCTACCGAACCCAAAACTCCTCCACGAAAGGATACCCAATGATGATTTCACGACGATACCTTATGACATTACAGGCGATTATGGGGGTACTCGTCCTGACCTTTGGCTTGCTTTTAGTTCAGAGTTGCTCCGAGGCGGAGCACGCTGATGATGACCACGCTGACAACGGCGATGTGAGCCACGACGATGACGCCAATCATGATGATGATGGCGAGGCCGACGATCACGATTCCGATGCACACGATGATGATGACGATGCCCATCATGATGACGACGACGATGACGGCGACGCCCATCACGATGACGAAGATGACCATGCCGAAGGTGGACACGGAGAGCCGGTAGACTTCTCCGTTCCGGAAACTTATGGCCATGCCATTGAGGCAATCCACGCACAACTTGAGAAGATCGAGAAGCTCATCGCCACAGGGGGACTCAACCGCGTCCATGCAGAAGCTGCCGTCATCCGAGATATCGCCAATGGGATAGGTCGGCTTGCCTTGAAAGAAGGCTCCGGTGTTCCGCGCGATGCCGTGCGCGAGATCAATCTCACTGCCAAAGATCTTGCAGCCAAGTTCGGCCCGATAGATGAAGCCGGTGATTCGGGAGATTCGGCCGGAACTCAGAAAGTATATGACGAGATGGTCGCGCTGTTTGAAACACTCGAGAAACACGCGCCGGATCATGATGACGATGACCATTATGATCATTGATGAATTGTTGTAGTGATCGCCT
Organism: Planctomycetota bacterium; assembly: GCA_022574595.1. Lineage (GTDB taxonomy): Bacteria > Planctomycetota > Phycisphaerae > Phycisphaerales > SM1A02 > JACZRS01. Next base: position 91,908 of record JACZRS010000005.1, read on the forward strand.
TGGCACGTCGCGGGGCGATCCTCTTTCGGGAGCCGATGATGAAGATAATACCATACCGAAATGTGCTGATGTGGCCGCTGGGATTTGCCGCGCTATTAGCAATAGGCTGCGTATCACTTGATCCCTCTGCCGATTTTGATGAAGCAATGGGTCTGGTTGAGCAACGAAGTGGTTGGCGACCAGACTGGAATGCGCCATGGTCCAGTTCAATAGAAGCATGGGATGGAGAAGCGCCCCTAAGCGTAGATCAAGCAGTCACCATCGCCTTGACTAATAACCGTCCAATCCGTATGGCCGTTGAGGGAATTGCCTCGGCCCGCGCAGACCTCGTACAGTCAGGCCTGCTACCGAATCCAGTACTCAGCGCCACGTTTGGTCCGGCTCTCAACGGGGATGGCGGCGCCACTTCCATCTCTATAAGCCTTATTCAGCAACTGACCGATTTATGGCTTCGCCCGGCAAGAAAGGATGCAGCCGCCAGCGCGCTGCGGGAACAGATTTTGGGGGTGAGCGACAAGGCACTGCGTCTTGTTGCAGATGTGCGCCAAGCACACACGGGCCTCATCTACGCTCAACGTGCATTAGCATTGACGCAATCTCATCGTGAATTGGTGGAACGTTCCATCGAAATCACTGAGCAGCGCATTGCTGCGGGTGTAGCCTCTCAACTCGATGTAAATCGACTGCACCAACTCCTGCTTTCTCTTGAAACAGAACTTACTCTGCAAGAACTTGATCTCGACAAGCAAAAACGTGAGCTACTCGAAACGCTCGGTTTGGCCGAGTCGGCTGCGAATTGGAAGGCTCAGGACGAGAACGAATCTATAGAAGCTTGGTCGTATGAATTGCTAGAGTCTGATGTGATGAATCTAGCAGCTCTCCAAAGGCTCGACGTCGCCGCAGCTCGCAAAGCATACGAAAGCAAACGCCACGAACTTAAAGTTGCAAATCTTGGCTCCATTCCTGAGGTTAAAGCAGGAGCTGCTTTCGAGCGTGATGAAGATCGGCGTGAGGAACTAGGCCCTGAATTCGATATCGAGATTCCCATCTTCGATAACAATAAAGCCAATGTCGCCAAGGTTATGTCCCAGCTAAGGCAGGCCGAGATCGAAGCCGACTTAGTTCTCCAACGAGCGGTTACACAAACTCGCACAGCCTGGCTTGACGCTCGAGCTAATCTACAACTGGTAACTTTCTTTCGTGAGCGTGTTATCGCACTGGCTCAGGAAAACCTTACGCTGGCCCAACAGGCTTTCAATGCCGGGCAAGTAGATATGACCGTTGTGCTTGAAACCCAGCGCCAGTTGATTCAGGCAGAATCAGAACTTAACCAATTGGAACTTACCGCGACAAGTAGTATGATCGATCTTGAGTATGCCGTTGGCGGGACGCTTACTCCTGTGTCGGGAACGACTGACGACCAAACTTCACAGGTCCCTTCGCGTCCTACATCAAATCAAACCTCTAATCAAGGAGCGTCATCATGACCCGGAGTTTTCGTGTACTTGGATTTGTTGTTCTCACAATTGTCAGCCTGGCGTTGATCGCCCAATCTCGCCCCTCAGATTCATCGAAAGCAGATGGCTTATCGCTTGCTCGCGCCTATATGAAAGGAATGGAAACTGGCCAACTCGATGATCTGAACAAACTGTTCCTTCCAGATGGAAAAAGTAATATTCTAGAGAACGCCTCGAATGAGGGAAGTTGGGAGCACTATCGTGACCATCATCTCAAACCCGAGATGGAGGCCACCTCCAATTTTCGGGTTAGTGTTACCGAAGAAACCGAGACTAGATTTGGCTCAACGATATTAGTTCGCCAAGTTGGAACATTCTCGATGGAGGTCAAAGAAGAGTTGCGTAAGTATCGAATGGCTGTGACTTACTTGATCGTCGATCACTCTGGCAAGCCAAAGATCGCGCACATTCATTGGTCATCTCGTCCGGAACGGAAGAAACCCTAAGTCATGTCGGAGCGGCAAATCATGCGTTCCTTGGCCGCACGACTCTTCATGTCGTAAAGAGACGAGACGATCACCACCGGGTATATGGCGCTCTGGTACAGTCAAAAATGCACCGCCAATCCTCTCTCCTACCTTGCTTATACGAGTATCTTCAGCTTCGTTGAATGACAATCCGTAATCTACTATTATGACATCTGGCGCTTCCAACGACCTTACGATGATGTTGTCGGGCTTGATATCGCGGTGCTGTATACTCTGCGAGATTCCAATCCGTACAGTTTGGCACAGCTCTTGTGTAATGGCGACGGCCGACTCAAGCGGGACGACCGCCGCTATCATTGACAATCTTTGCAAGACCCTCCCCATCGATGTACTCCATAACAAAATACATCTCAGCGCACGGATCATCAAAATTCTCTGTGTTCCCATCTAACACTCTGGGAACTTTTGCACCGGCATCATGAAGAACTTTGAGGTTTGTTACTTCCTGCGCGATACGACGTCGCGCTTGACGGCTCTCTTGGTTCTTGAGATATTTGACCACGGCATGTGAGCCGTCATTCTTCTCGAGCACGAGGATTGTGTGTCCTTGTCCTCCGCCTGGCAGATTCTTGACGAACTCCCATCTATCGTCCCAAGCATGTCGTTCGGTCATCAGTTGGTCCAGATATATGCAGTAGATAATACAAGACTAGTGCAAGTAATTCCAGGTCATACTCACGCAGACACTAATGGGCGTTACAGGACTCGAACCTGTGACCCCCGCCACGTAACGGCGGTGCTCTAGCCAACTGAGCTAAACGCCCAAACCAAGCGCAATCAACATACTCAAACCGTGGATTACGCTTGTGATGGACAGCATCATCGTAGATGCCAAAGCTCAGCCGTCAAACTCACCTGCAAGTCATTATGATGGTTGCTTAGAAAACTATCATTCCTTATAGAGAGGATTTGCACGGGTATGGCTGAGAAAATTGCATTATTTTGGCCGGGCGATTATCGAGACAAGCCTAACCAATTGGCATTAGCGAGTGTTACACAGGCGACGGTGCAGTTGGAGACAGCTTTAACCAAGCTGGGGCGTGGGAGTTATCGCGTTGGGGGGTTTCTTACGAAGCCGCACCAGGCGATTGAGAAGCTTGGGCCGATTGATGATCCGATGATCGGCGTGTGTGTGCATTGGTTTTATGGCCCGCACACAACCGATGGCGTGGTGGGGAAGGACAATCCGCTATTACTTGCGAGTAATTTTTCCGGCACTTGGCCGGGATTGGTTGGTTTGCTTAATACCGGAGCGTGTCTGGCGAGTGTTGATCGAGTTTTTTCGCGCATCTGGACAAGTGCTAAGAATTGGTCGGAAGATGATGAATTTATGCAGCGGCTGGAGCAGTGGTGTAATAGTGGGAAGATTACATATCGTGTTGATGAAATTACAACAGAAGTAGCTGTCAATGATGATGCAAATACAATTGCAAAGCGAGTTGCGAATCAGATTAAGAAGCGGCGAGTGCTAGCGTTGATGCTAGGCGACACTTCGATGGGGATGATTAATGGGTATTTTGGGCCACGCTTACTTAATCCGATTGGTTTTACCGAGCATAAGGTTGATCAAGCATGGATAATTGATCGTGGCAAGGGAATTGATCGCAAGCGAATTGATGAAGCGTTTGAGTTTGTCAAGCAAGCGGGTGTGAAGTTTCATTGGGGTGAGATGGATAAGGGGGATGCGGAGGATTTTGATGAGAATGCCACGTGCGAACAGCTTCGTGATTACTTAGTTGTGCTTGATTTGATTGCTGAGTTTAAGGCTGATTGTCTGGGTTGGCAGTATCAGCTTGGATTATTGTCGCTTAGACCACCATCAGATTTTGCGGAGGGGCTATTTAATTCGACGTGTCGGCCGGAATCGAACGGAGATACGATTGCCACAGCGACCGAGGCTGATCAGGGTAATTTGGTGCCGATGGAGATGATGAAACGTCTGCTTAAGGAAAAGGGTTTGCATCAAGCGGTGATGTTTCATGATGTCAGGTGGGGGGGTGAACATGATGGGCGTTTTGTCTGGGTTCTGCTTAATTCCGGTTCGTGTGGTGCTTATGCATTTAATCATGATGCGCATACGCTTGAAGGTGTACATTCTTATCGTCAGCCGGCCGGTTACTTTCCAGTTGCGGGCGGAACTTTTGCAGGTGAGAGTTTGCCGGGCGAGATAACTTGGTCGCGCTGCTATATAAGTGGGGGTGAGCTTTGGATGGATATTGGCAAAGGTGAGGTTATTGAGTTGCCGAAGCAAAAGCGTGATGCGTGGTGGGAGGGTACAACAAGGCAGTGGCCGTTTATGGCTGCGGATCTTGGGGTATCGCAGGAAACGATTATGGCTCATTACATGTCGAATCACATTGCAGTTGCCTATGGGGATATATTTGATGAGATGATTGCGTTAAGTCGTGCGTTGGGGATTAAAGTGCGGATAATGAGAGGAGGATGATGAGCACTTTTATTGGAATTGATGTAGGGACGGGCAGTGTTCGAGCTGGAGTTTTTGATGAGCAGGGTACACTTTTAGGATGTTCTACGAAGGCGATTCAGACTTGGAAGCCGCAAACGGATTTTGTTGAGCAATCATCAGATGATATTTGGCGTGCTTGCTGCGATGTAGTAAATAGTGCCGTTAAAGAAGCGGGAATTAAGGGGGATCAAATTAAAGGAATTGGGTTTGATGCTACTTGTTCGCTAGTTGCGCTGGATGATCACGGTGAGCCTGTTACTGTAAGCCCAACAGGTAGTGATGAGCAGAATGTCATTGTTTGGATGGATCATCGGGCTATTGCGCAAGCTGAGAGGATAAATGCGACCAATCATGATGTGCTGAAGTATGTCGGAGGGGTGATTTCGCCGGAAATGCAGTCACCCAAGCTGCTTTGGCTTAAGGAGAATTTGCCAGGCTCGTGGCAAAGAACCGCGAAGTTCTTTGACCTGCCTGATTTTCTTACGTTCAAAGCAACGGGGTGCGAGACGCGCTCACTTTGCACAACTGTTTGTAAATGGACATATCTAGGTCATGAAAAGGATGGTGATTCGTTTGGTCGTTGGGATGATTCGTTTTGGCGAGAGATTGGTTTAGGTCAATTGGCTGATGAAGATTATACCCGCATAGGAAAACAAATTCGCCCTATGGGTGAAGCGATTGGTAAGGGACTATCTCAACAGGCAGCGCAAGAAATGGGGCTTGAAGCTGGCACACCTGTTGGGGTTTCGATAATCGATGCCCATGCGGGAGGAATTGGGGTAATTGGGGCTGCGATAAATGGAAATGCGCCTTCAGCAAAAGATATGGAAACACGTTTAGCGCTAATAGGGGGAACATCAAGTTGTCACATGACTGTTGCCAAAGATGCTCGATTTATTCCAGGGGTTTGGGGGCCGTACTTTTCTGCAATGATTCCTGGCTTGTGGCTTAATGAAGCAGGGCAGTCGGCAACGGGATCGCTGGTTGATCATGTAATTAATTCTCATGCGCGTTCAATTGAACTTAAAGAAGAAGCAAGCAGCACTAATCGCACGGTTTATGAATTACTTAACCAGCGGCTAGAGGTTTTAGCAATTTCCGTAGATTATCCTGCAATGCTCACACGCGATTTGCACGTTCTGCCATATTTTCATGGCAACCGTTCGCCTCGATCAGATCATACATTGCGCGGCATGATCAGCGGTTTATCACTGGGAGATACAGTCGATGATTTAGCACTTATTTATCTAGCGACAATTCAGGCAATAGCTCACGGGACGCGTCACATTATTTCTACACTTAACCATCATGGGTATAAGATCAATACCATCTTCGCTTGTGGCGGGGGGACTAAGAATCCTGTTTTCTTACGCGAACATGCGGATATAACTGGTTGCGATGTTGTGTTGGCGGAGCAAACTGAAGCTGTATTATTGGGGTCAGCAATGCTAGGTGCGGTTGCGGCTGGTGAGTATTCAACTGTACTTGAAGCAATGAGCGCAATGAGTAGTAGAGGTAAGACTATTTCACCATCAAAAGGGAAAATTGCAGCATATCATGCTGCAAAGTATCGCGTATTTATGAAAATGTATGAGGATCAAATAGCTTATCGTGGATTGATGGGCGATTGAGTTTTTGATCGGTTAAACCTGTTGGCATCTTCACCTACGGGATCCTGGCCTACTGAGTAGTATGTAAAACCCTGGTTGAGCATGGATTCTCGTCGGTAGATGTTTCGGCCATCAAATATAATGGGTTTTTTAAGTAGAGAGTGCATGCGCGTAAAATCGGGCTGTCGAAACTCACTCCACTCCGTAGAAATCACCAGAGCATCACAGCCATCTAACACTTGGTACATATCGCTAACTGCTATTACATTTGGCAATACCCTGGCAAGATTTTCAAGAGCTGCTGGGTCAAATGCTCTTACTGAAGCGCCTGCTGCGATAGCTTCTTTCATAAGTGTAATTGAAGGCGCTTCTCTTATATCATCGGTTTCTGGTTTGAATGCTACACCCCAGAATGCCAAGTTTTTGCCTTTGAGATTTCCGCTGAAATGTTCTGAGATTTTTCGCCAGAAGTGTTGTCGTTGATCTTGATTGACTTCGTGGACTGCAGCGGCAACTTTGCATTCATAGCCGACGGATTTTCCCATACCCATGACGCCCAAGATATCTTTAGGGAAGCAGGATCCGCCGAAGCCCAGGCCTGGGTGAAGGAATTGGTTGCCGATTCGCTTGTCCGCAGTCATACCTTCGCGCACAGATCGAATATCTGCACCGTAATACTCACAAAGATTAGCGATCTCGTTAATGAAGCTGATTTTGCAAGCAAGCATTGCGTTTGATGCGTATTTGATCATCTCCGATGAGGGGATATCTGTGATTATGATAGGATTGCCTTGACGCACAAACGGATCGTAAAGATCGCGCAATGTTTGGGCGGTTGCTTCATCTTCAACGCCACAAATAACTCTATCGGGGCGAAGGAAATCGTTTACTGCTGCACCTTCTTTGAGAAACTCAGGACTGTTAGCTATAGCAAATGGGTGGTTGGTTTTGGAGCGGATTAGATCGCCCAAACGAAGAGTAGTACCCACAGGGACGGTTGATTTTACAACGATAAGTTTGGGCTGCGAGTCAGCTGGACATTGATCTATTGCACTTGCAATATCCTTAGCAGCGCTCATCACGGCCGATAGATCTATTGAGCCATCAATCTCGGAAGCTGGCGTACCTACGCATATGAGGATTATTTGTGCGTTGATATAAGCTTTATTCTTGTCGGTAGTGAAATCAAGGCGATCGGCAGCTACATTTCTAGCAATTAACTCTTTGAGTCCTGGTTCGTAGATAGGACAATCGCCGCGCTTTAGTGTTGCGATTTTTTTCTCATCAAGGTCCAGGCAGGTAACGTGGTTTCCAGTGCTGGCAAAGCCTGCGCCGCTGACCAATCCAACGTATCCGGCACCAACCATCGTGAGTTTCATGTTCTGTGGTCCTTAGAAAGTCTCAGAAACTGTTAAGCCGATATATATACGTTTAATACTTAAGTTGCGGCTCATCAATAATAGTAACAGGCCAGAGATATTATCTTATGGTGGGAAATGATTGCTTGGCGTTATTGAAGCTGCATTTGCAGATCAGAAAGGTCGGAAAAACCGGCTGCCCCCTCCATTTGCAAGAGTCCTCGTTTAACTGCGATTTCAGGGCCATCGGCATCATTGCTGCCAGAAAACCCATGTAAATCTCCACTTGCGGCTACTACGCGATGGCAGGGAATGATGATTGGCAGAGGATTACGCTTCATTGCTTGACCAGCAGCACGTGCAGCGGAAGCTGTGCCACCGGCCATGATTGATAGTTGAGCATAGCTACAGGTATGGCCTCGCTGGATTTTGCGACAGGCTTCCCAGCAGCGCTGTACAAAACGTGGGCCTTGAGGCGTGGGTATATCTATAAAATTAACGATTTCGCCTGAAAAATATCGTTGAAGCCTGGCAGCTAATTCCGGACGTATGCAATAATCGTGAACTGCGTTACTTGGCAGAATATCATCATTACTCAGATCTAGCCAAGTAGTTGTGAAGCAACCATCTGCATCCTGAACAATAGCAAATGGGCCTGTGAAAGTGTCGATTACTCGGTAGCGCATTCTCTTTTTAGGCAGCACGGTAATATGATCTCCTATTGCTACATCATAACACATTTATCTGCCTTGTTTATTCTTCGGGTACACCGATATTGGCAGCAAATGTTGCTGGGGCTCGTGTTTTTGATGTGCCTTCCTTTCTTTGCAGCCAGATTCCATGAATAATGTACAAGATCGCGGCTAGTCCGAGAGTGCTTCCGCCACCAATTATATAGGTCCATGTAGACTTGTTCAGTGCCTGGGCTTTGGAGTTTGGGCTTTTGGCAAATACAACTTCATCCTGCTCAGGATTATCTGCGATGCTGTTGGCCATGGCATCGTTACAAATAAATCTATAACTACCCTGCTGCGACAAAGATAATTTAAATAGTGCTGCTCCCTGTTTATCCTTATAGCTGAAATCGTTTCTATCTGTCGGGGTAGAAACATAAATCTCGCTGTTGTTTATGTCGTTGATTGTAAGCATCACATATTCTGTAGGGACTGCATCCGGTGATTCGTAGTAAACCAGCGTGTCTGTTTCTTTTAGATCAACTACATGCCATACACCAAGGGGAAATCGTTTGCCGCTTTGCGCCCAATTTTGCAATGCTGCTCGACCTTGTAATATTGTCAGCGGGATACCGACAATTACAACGATTAGCGCTAGAATATTGAAAATCGTGATGTTTTTAAGCTGTGCTATGCGCTGCTCCTTTCTGTGAAACAACATAGACTATTGTACAGGAATTGAAGCACTTGCAAACCTTTTAACCGCTATTGTGCCAATCGAATGTCGGCAACAAGCGGCAGATGATCCGAGGCTAAAGATGTATCAGTCGCCTTTAAGCTATGGTGATTCAACCATTTCGGCGCTAAATCGTGGGTATCAAGAACAAAGCTTCGGGCTATTTGCAGCTTGTCAATCGAATATAGCAGAAAATCCAATCGGCCTGGGACATACGATTCCTTTGAATCAGACCATGTGGCATTTGATAGCTCATCTATCTGCTGCCCATCAACTGGTGACAGGGTTAAACCCGTTATATCGAGATGTTTGGTAAGTAGATCCAAGGGGCGGCGTGAGCCAACCAGATTAAAATCGCCTGCAACAATCAAACCATCAAATTGTTCATATTGCAAGGCTTTGGCTAACTGATAGCGGATTGTTTCAGCTTCAAGAATGCGCTTAAAATCCTGGCGACCGCCTAAACGGCCACAGCATCTAAGATGAACCGATACGCATAAGAGTCGTTTGCCTGATATTTCGATGATTGCGCCAATTACGCGCAAGGAATGGCCAGGCCAATCAGGATATTCCACGAGAGTAAAGTGTTCCTGGATTTGTAAAGGATTTGTGCTAGCTATAGCACATCGCAGGTTGCCTCCGCCTAAACCGAATACCACATTCCACGATTGTGAGTCTCTAAGTCTTAGGTTTTCATTTAAAAAATCCTGTAACTGCGACGAAGAATTGTCAGCCGCAAGTTCTTGAAAGAGTATTACATCAGGTGAAAGAGCATTTAGGCAGCGCACAAATGGATCCGGAGTGTTAAATATCGAACCATCTTTTATGTTCCAATTTACTACACGGATAGCTCCATCTGTTTTATTAAGGGGGTCTTGATCCTGAACAATGCTTGATTGTGTTAATGGCGATAGCTCATGAAATATGATTGCGGTTTCATCATGAAGGTTGTCTTGTGCATTTTCATACACAATCTTAAAGCGAAGATGTTTGTGTGAAAATAATGGTGTTAGGCTAGGCGATTGTAAATTGCGACTTATACGAAGCTCAAATAGATTGCTCGCATAAGTAGGCCCAAACGTAAAACCAATCTTGTAAGCAGTTATATCTGCAAAGTTTTGTGAAAAAGATACAACATCAACGCCGCCAATTGATTTATTTGGCTGGTTGGGATCATGCGGACTCAAAATAATATCAATATCAGCACCTTGTAAACCCATAAATAATTGCCCTGAATCTTCCCTGGCATCAATGTCAAAAATGAGGTGTAGAGATCCATCGAGTTTTTGGATATTTACATCCCGGCCTAACTCGACCAGCAGGTGAATGAACTGCCCGTTATCCGTGATTGATATTCTGCCAAGATCAATTTCCGCGTTTGGAGAATCCACAGGATCAAGCACAGCGTGCGGGATGTCTTTCCAGTCATCAAAGCTGCCATCGATTACAATATAGGCTGCTTGAGCATTAGCCTGGGCAATTCTTCCAATCAGCAAGAACCCCAGGCAACATATAAGCGAAATTAAAGGGTAGAATCTCACAACCTAAAACATGATACGGCAAGCGGGCATGACAGCAATAGGGACAAAGCAATCAATTTCGACAATAACCAATAAAGCAAAATGCCCGCGCTGTGGGTATGACCTGCGCGGTACGATCGAAACATGGACCAAACAGTGCTCTCTTACAGGTAAGTGTACTGAGTGTGGGCTTGATTTTGAGTGGGCGGAGCTGATTAGTAATAAAGTGCGCAAGCCGAAGTGGTGTGTGGAATATGCACAGAATTCGCGGGGTGTACTTTGGTGCTGTTTTAAGACTCTGGCGATGACAGCTTGGCCTTGGGGATTCTGGAAATCGCTGAAGATGTCGCACAAACCGAACTGGCGGCGAATTGCCATCTATTTGGGTTTATATCTGGCAATGATTTATGCAGTGTTTGCAATAGGGCATGGTAGTGTCGCATTGCATGAATGGTTTGTTTACAGGAATGGGATACTTCTTCAGCATTATGTGCCATTTGATGCACGCCGCGGACCAAAACAAGTCGGTAATTATGCCGCCAATTCGTCGGCAGTTTGGACAACTGCTCAGGCAATCCTTCTTCCATGGTCGAAAACCCCACCAGGAAAGATGCCGCTTTCAAGTAAGCCAGCAACTGGGAATGAGGTTAATAGTGTAATTTATGTAGAATACTTATCTGATGGAACTCTGCCACCGCTTCCTGCTTCTCTTGATCATCGCACGCCTATTGAACTATTTAAAATATATACTATTTTGCAATCTTGGAAGCAAGGATTCTCCTACAGGCTGGGATTACCTATACCCAACCCAATGCTGATAATGAACGTATTTCCCATCATTGTCGGCACATTGTGCATTGCTTTTTTCGCTTTGTTACCGCAAACCAGACGCAAGTCCAAGGTGCGTTGGGAACACCTTTTAAGAGTTGGCGCATACAGTGTACCGCTGTTGGTCCTTCCCACGATCTACTCAATCGTCAGCAAAGTAATTCGCTTTTTCATAGGTTGGCGCGTAAATGAATTTGTAGAGCTTTGGGCAAACTTGGTGTTTATTTTCATTCCCGTTGCGTTAGTAGTGTGGTGGTGGATGGCCGCAAAGAGATACCTGCACATGCCGCATGCGTTCGGCGTTGCAGCAGCGGCAGTAAGCTGTGCGTATTTAATGACACAAATGTGCGGATATTTCCTGGTTGTTGCTAAACTTCAAGTTGCTTTACAATAAAGTTAAGGAAAGTTTGCTATAAGACTGTTTCAATGACTGAGCAAATTAATCCAATTACACTTACCGCAAAATGCCCACGTTGTGGGTATGACTTGCGCGGAGCAATCGATACATGGCGAGAACAATGCCCGTTACTAGGAATATGTACAGAATGCGGTTTGGAGGTCAAATGGGCTGAGGTTCTTCACCCTGAAAAATTTGAGCCACAGTGGTGTATTGAGTTTGCGCCGTCTGGTAAACGCATTCTAATTTCATGCGGCAAAACATTTATTAGATCGTTCTGGCCATTTCGTTTTTGGTCAATGCTGAAAATGTCACTTGACATTCGTTGGAAACGGTTAGCTCTATATATGGCAGTGTTAGTGCTTCCAATTTTAATAGGTTACGTTTGTGTGCAGTCTGCCACAGCAATTCGCGTTCGATCGTATTTGCAGGAACAATTCGATCTAGCACAAGTTTCAATTCAAAGACAGATTGCATCTTTTGGCGCAGTTGGACAAAGGATCAAACAGACCTACAAGGATAATTATCAGCAGCGATTAACTATGCTTCAAAGTTTGCAGGATCAAACGAATCCTGATGAAGATACGCTGTCCTTAATTGAAGAAACTAAGTTGTGGATTGAAGCAGTAGATGAACAAGGTTTAGATGCCTGGGCGCAACAAAAAGTACAAGTACAAGCGCAGAGATTACAACAATCCAATGCTACGATGTCTATTGATCAATCATATATCGCTGCAATTGCAGAAGCGGTTTTCATGCCATGGAGTAATACATCATTTGGCAGCATAAGTGCGGGTGCGGTGACTCAACCTTATCCACCACCACTAAAACTCAGGCTATATCTACAAAACGATTATGGAGATATTCCTAAAACGCTGGTATTTACACTTTTGGGCTTTTGGACTTGCCTGTTATTTCCACTTACTTTTATATTTCTGCCAATTTCTCGTAAGCGCGCCAAAGTACGTTGGGGTCATGTGCTGCGCGTTACTTGTTATAGCGTTTTTATCCCCTCCACGGTTATATGTATTGCACTACTTTCAGCCAGTCTTGGTTTTCTACTTAGCGGTATCTCCGATTTATGTTTAGGTATGGCGCATTTTTCTGAACGCTATTTTATGTTGCCAATGCTCATCATCTGGTGGGCGGTAGCGATCAAACGGTATATGTTTATTGCACATGGTTGGATGACTGCGATATTGCTTACTGCTATATTGGCTTTGGGCTATATAAGTTTGTTTTGGCTGCTATTTCCATCTGTTCTTCTCAAAATGTTTGTAGATTAGAATAAGCCTAGACTGGGCGATTTGCTCTGGGCCAGTTACACTGTCAGCATGACCACGCAAACCTCAATAAATACCGGCTCCGCCAACCTGGATGTACTATCTGAAGGCTTGATTGAACTGCTTAGGAGGAACGATCCAGAGGTCGCTTCGATTCTCGCTGATGAAGCGGATCGTCAGGCTAGCACCATCGAATTAATCGCATCGGAAAATCATGTCAGCCCGGCTGTGATGCATGCTATGGGTTCGTGGATGACCAACAAGTATGCGGAGGGGTACCCCGGCAAACGCTACTATTCCGGTTGCATTAATTATGATCGTGCTGAGCAGCTTGCGATTGATCGGGCTACGGAACTCTTTGACTGCAAGTACGCAAATGTTCAAACGCACTCCGGCGCTAATGCCAACCTTGCGGTGTACTTCGCTCTACTAGATCCCGGTGACACCATAATGAGCGTTGTGCTTTCTGATGGTGGGCATTTAACCCACGGCTCGCCGGTGTCGATCTCAGGCAAATGGCTTAAGCCCATACATTACCCACTCATTTACGATGAATCGCGTGATGATTATGGCTACATTGATTACGATGCCGTCGAGAAACTTGCAATCGAACATGAGCCGAAGATTCTTCTATGTGGATATTCCGCTTATTCGCGTGTAATAAACTTTGCACGATTCCGCGAAATTGCAGATATGGTTGGAGCGACTCTTGTTGCGGATATTGCGCATATTGCGGGTCTTTGTGCCGCCGGCGCCCATCCATCTCCGTTCCCCTATAGTCATATTGTTACAACTACAACTCACAAGACTTTGCGCGGCCCACGTGGTGGTTTGATTCTTACAAACGATGAAGAACTCGCCAAAGCTATAAATAAAGCAGTATTCCCCGGCACGCAAGGTGGGCCGTTGATGCATATAATTACCGCAAAGGCGGTTGCGTTTGCTGAAGCGCTCAAGCCGGAGTTTAAGACTTACGCAGCGCAAATTGTCGCAAACGCCAAGGCGCTGGCTGATACTTTGATGAACTGTGGTCATCATCTGCTATCCAATGGTACGGATAATCATCTGATGTTGATGGATCTGCGCAAATTTGATACTGAGTTGACAGGAAAACAAGCAGCGATCTGGCTGGATGATGCGGGCATTATTGTTAATAAGAATACGGTTGCCAATGATGAGCGCTCGCCGTTTCAAACCAGTGGTATTAGGCTTGGTTCGCCGGCTGTAACCACGCGTGGCTTTAAGGAAAATGAGATGCGCCAAGTTGGCGCGTTTATCGATCGTGTACTTCGATCCAAAGGTGATGAAGCTGTAATTAGTGCGGTGCACGCAGAAGTGCGGGAGATATGCGCGCAATTTCCATTGCCACATTGAATCCACATTTCGCCCCGGGTGTATTCACCCGGGGCTAAATGTTTAATTGGCGCAATCCTTCATATACCGCGGCGCAAACTGCGGTTGCTAGGTTCAAACTTCTCGCTGCGGGATCATCGATCATTGGCAGGGTAATGCGATGATCTTCGCCAAAGGTTGATATCACCCAATCGCGTACTTCATCAGGTACGCCCTTTGTTTCTTTTCCAAAAAGCAAGTAATCACCAATCTTAAAGTTAGCTTTCCAATGTGGTCGGTTGGTTTTGGTGGTATATAGCCACAAACGCTCAGGCTGCTCCGCTTTGAGGAATGCCTGCCAGGATTCGTGCTCTCTACAATCGACCAGATGCCAATAGTCCAGTCCCGCCCTGCGGACGGCTTTTATCGACATATCAAACCCAATAGGGTGGATGATATGAAGCCTACAGCCAGTAGCGGCGGCAGTTCGGCCTATGTTTCCCGTATTGTTGGGAATTTCCGGACTCAGCAAAACGATCTGGAGTCGAGGTTCGGGCATATATAGCAGTGTAGCTTGGCTAGGCTGAGAGGTTCTTCTATGTATAGGGGGCTGCAAAAGGCCATCTTCTAGGCTATGATGCGTGGCTAAATCTTGCCAATCTGCTGAATATTGATATCACGAGCCAAACGCTCGCAATCAGGAGTTTCGTTAATGGCCAACTACACGACCAATGACATACGCAACCTAGCCATTGTTGGCGCTACTGGAACTGGAAAGACCACTCTGGTTGAGGCCATGTTGTTCAAAGCTGGCGTGATTGGCCGAGCCGGGCGCATTGAAGATGGCAACACCGTATGCGATTACGATGATCTTGAAAAGGAATTTAAACAAAGTCTCGACAGCACACTGGTTAACCTCACCCATGCTGAGAAACACATCAATATAATTGATACACCGGGCGCTCCGGATTTTCTCGGTAAAGCCATTGGCGCATTACCCGCAGTCGAAACCGCAATGGTTGTTATCGACACTACCTCAGGTATTGACACTGTTACCCGGCGTATCATGAAGATCGCTCAAGAGCGCAATCTTCCGCGCATGATTGTTGTAAATAAAATAGATCAGGGTGAAGATCTCTCAGCTTTCCTCGAAACCATACAAGAGAGCTTTGGAACCGAGTGTCGGCCAGTTAACCTGCCAGTTGATGGCGGCAAGTCGGTAATTGATTGCTTTGAAAATACTTCGGGCACTAGTGATCTTGGTGATATCGAGGATCATCACACTGCGATTGTCGAACAAGTTGTAGAAGTCGATGAAGATTTAATGGAGCAATATCTGGAAAAGGGTGAAGTGAGTGTAGACCAGCTTCACGATCCATTTGAACGATCACTTCGTGAGGGACATTTGATCCCAATCTGCTTTGTATCAGCGCGTGAAGATGTCGGCATTAGTGAATTATTAGATCTAATTGCAAAGCTGTGTCCAAGTCCGTGTGAAGGAACTAAAGCAACTTTTACATATAACAATGACAGCGACCCTCAGGATCATGTTGTAGAAGCAGACCAAACCAAACCAACGATTGCTCACGTGTTTAAGGTGTCATCCGATCCGTTTGTTGGCAAGCTGTGCGTTTTTAGGGTTCATCAAGGGACAATTGGTTCATCGGTCAACCCCCTGATTGATGAGGCCAAGCGACCAACCAGAATAGCCCACGTGTTTAAGCTGATGGGCAAGAATCACGAAGAAGTAAGTGAGATTATTGCAGGCGATATTGGCGCGGTAGCAAAGATTGATGAAATCCGCACAGATTCCGTTCTGCATGATGGGTCTATTGGAGCTGATCTCAAATTTACAACCTACGCTATGCCCAAGCCAATGTATGGACTTGCGCTTGAAGGTAAGAGCAAGGGCGCTGAAACGAAAATGGGAGAAGCTCTTGGTAAGCTGGTTGCCGAAGATCGGACTATCCAGCTGGAAAGAGTGCAAGCAACGGGCGAAACGGTTTTGCGCGGTCTGGGCGAACAACATCTTCGCATCAAACTGCTACTACTTAAGGATCGATATGGCGTTGAAGTAGATACACATACGCCTACGGTACCGTACAAAGAGACTATTACGGCAAAGGCAGAGGGGCATCATCGACACAAAAAGCAATCGGGTGGTGCGGGCCAGTTTGGTGAGGTCTATCTGCGCGTAGAACCGATTTCTGTGGAAAATAATGGGCAAGCAGAGGGATTGGAGTTCGTGGATGAGACATTTGGCGGTTCGATTCCCAAACAGTTTTTACCTGCTATTGAAAAGGGTATTAAAAAGGTTTTAGCCGGTGGAGCAATTGCGGGATATCCACTGGGCGGAGTAAAAGTCTCTGTTTACGATGGTAAACACCACCCGGTCGACTCAAAGGAAGTCGCATTTATGACAGCCGGTCGCAAAGCATTTATTGATGCGGTTCAAAAGGCAAAGCCAGTATTGCTTGAACCGTACGTTTCACTAGAAATTACTGTGCCAGCAGGCATGATCGGCGATATATCATCGGATATCTCTGGCAGGCGCGGCAGGATTCAGGGCACTGATATGCTTCCAGGTAATATAGCTATTATCAAAGCAGAAGCGCCATTAGCGGAACTAATGACTTATGCAAGTCAACTCAAATCTATAAGCGCGGGCGCCGGTTCTTACACCATGGAATACAGCCACGATGAGCCAGCGCCCCCCAACGTCCAGGCTGATATTGTGGCTAAATACAAGCCACACTCGGATGATGATTGATTAGAAACAATAGTTCTTCGAAATTTCCCATTTAGCCCTGGGTGAATACACCCAGGGCGAAAAACTCTGGCAAACCACATCGCGTCCGCCTCTGGAAGATCCATCGCCAACCAACATCTTCCTGCTTTGCCAATGATGATTGGAAATCACACGTCGTTCGCCCTCGGTGTATTCACCGGGGGCTAAATGTAGGGCCAAACATAGCTCTTAACCAAATTGTGCATAGAACAAACGAGCAAACAGCACCATTGGCCCGATGTATCAAGAGAATTTTCTTCTTGTGCGGTTGAGGACGATGTATGATTTTGTCTATGCTCATCATATTCATAGCAGCGGTGTGTATAACAGGGCTGTTAGGATTAGGAATGCTGCTCATCTGGTCAGGCCTTCGTGGAAAGACTATTGATAGGCATCCACTTTGCGGCAATTGTATGTATGACATGGTGGGACATACAACAAGACCTAACCGCTGCCCTGAGTGTGGAGTAACTTTAGCGCGAGTCGGTGGCATACAAATTGGCCATCACAGACTGCAAATACCAAAGATAATGCATGGCTCATTATTGACGGTTATCAATTTGAGCATTGTTGGATTCTGTTGTTTAACCGCAGATAAACCAGCAACGGCAAACAGTGTTGCAACTACCTCAACTAATGGCATATTGCCAATATCTCTTGCAGTTCCCACATTAAGTAAGACATTGATAGAAGTACAAACTGTTAGCAGTTCATTTACAATAAATTCTGTTCCTTCTACAATTGCACTAAATGGGGATGCGATTTATTCGAGCGGCTTTACAATAGTTAGCCATCAAGATATTTCTGCAAACTCTTTAACTTTAAATCAGCTCTTGCTCTTGGATAAGCAAGACAATATATTGGGTTTGCCAGCACAACCTGCTTCTGGTGTGATTGAATCGCATATTTACAAAGGTGTGATAGGAAGGCGCATAGGCCAATAAGATCTTTACAGGGGAAATATAGTACTTACGGCAAAGCGCGAAAGAATCTTTCCCAGCGCGGGAGATAGTAGTTGTCGTAATCAAGCGAAAACGCCAAGCCTATTACTTCTCCCATTATAAGATCGCGATCGACAAAACCCCAAAAGCGTGAATCGCCACTGTTGTCTCGATTGTCGCCCATTACAAAATACATGTTATCTGGGATCTTACCTTGCGTAGAATATGAGCGTCTGGATCGTCTTTTAGGTTGCAGCATCAGAGGATGTGATTCATCATCGAATGTTTCTATCAGGAAATTGTGAGGTGGGGGGTCGCTTAAATCAACAATTTCATCATTAGGTAAATTCGTTGGTTGATATGAAGCAACAGATCCATTTATATAAAGTTTATTGTTGCGCAGTTCAATGCTATCACCCGGCGTTCCAATAACACGTTTTACCATTCGTTCGCCATTGTCCGGATGAAAGAAGACAATAATGGCGCCGCGCTGTGGTGTACTCCATCGCGCAATACGCTGTTTAGTGAATGGGATCTTAAGATCGTAGGCAAGTTTATTTACGAAAATCCGATCGCCGACTAGAATGTTCGGCTCCATCGATTGTGTGGGTACATCATTCCAATCCGCAACAGCTGAGCGAAATGTGCTAACCACGAAAATAATAATGACTAAGGGCTTAACCCAACCTTTCCAAAATCGCATTAGCAGCGACGGCTTTTTCTCGTCAGTCTTTCCCTCAGTCTTTTCTTCTGCCATTCGCTAGTCTCCAGCCACTTTATGATTCACATGTGGATATACGCAGCTTCAAGATAGCTGGTTCAACCTGAGAATCCGTATCGGTCACATATATCCTTTATCGAGTAATTACGCGCTCATTTTCAGCATCCCATAGCATTACCCGGTCCTGACGGTAGGATTCCACAGCCATTTTTATGGCAACCATGGTTGAGCAGCCCAGATCGACGTTGCAATGTAGCTCGGCCTCGCCTCTGATCGCATCCAGGAAATTGCCCATGTGATCGCGCCGAGACTCGGTTTTGATCTCAAACGATGCTGTGCCGGGCTTTGGTTCTGGTCCTTGCTTGCCTTTATCATTCGTAACCATTTTATGTTCGACATAATCCGTATTTGCTTCACGGAACTTTTTCCACCATGCTCTTTGCTCTTTAATCTTTACTTTCTCATGACCTTCAAATTCCATGGTGCCGTGTCGGCCACGGATTATGTATGGGATGCCAACGTCGTTTGTCATCACACTAACTAATACGACCGTATGCTCAGATGGATAGTCAACCATCATCATGAATGTGTCTGGAATGTCGCGCGCGTCTTTTTCAAGGTATTTTCCACCTGATGCTACAACTCGCCTTGGGTATTCGCCGTTTGGCCCGCTTATAGCAAGTAATAATGGGGCAAGTCGGTGGTAGAGTAAATCCGTAGCTACCCCGCCGTTATATGCAAAGTACTTACGGAATCTAAAGAAGTGATCCTTATTCCAAGGGATGTTTTCTGCAAGTCCCCATTTGTGACCTAACCAGCGATCCCACCAGACATAACCATCTGCATCATGTGCATTGTTTGGTCCAGCGTCGGGCGCGATTGGCCAATTAAATTGCCCGCCTTGAGAATTGCGACAGTAACTTCCCTGGCTCCAAGTGACTTGGCCAATTGCTCCTCTATTGATGGCACTTTGAGCTTTCCACATGCGATCTTCACTGGTTCCTTGTGGACCAACTTGGAGTTTCTTTCCATAGCGCTTAACCGCGTCGCGGCAATCGAGCGCTTGCTGGATTGTTAATGAAAGTGGCTTTTCGCAGTACACATCCTTGCCCGCTTCCATTGCTTCGATAGCAATCTTTGTATGCCAATGATCAGGCGTTGCTATTATTACTGCATCAATATCGCGATCATCTAGTATTTTGCGATATTCCATTGTGCCGCTTGATTCGCTGCCTCCAATATATCCTATTGCCTCGTTCAGTTTTCTGCGATATACATCACAAACGCGAGTTACATTCAGATTTTCTTTATCCTTGCGACCAACCAAATCCCTTGTGTGCCATCCTCCCTGACCTCCCGTACCAATCACAGCCATATTAAGCCGATCGTTAGCACCCAATACTCTTGCCCAGCTACTAGCCGGGCTAGCCATCACGACAGACGCAGCAGCTGTTGTTTGTAAGAACCTTCGCCTCGACACAGTATTTGACTTGGCCATCAGCAAACCTCCATGATCTATAATCCTTGATTAAGCACCTCCACGACAAGCGTATGGTGACCACTTTTATCTAAAGATGCAACAGTTAGCTCATGTATGGTACTCTAATGCATGCGCACGAATAGATACACATACTCATTACTACTACTCGTATGGGCCATTTCTGCAAATGCACTAGGCGATCAAAGTAGCGAATCCAGCCTGCTGCACAGCTTATTTGAAGATCATTACAATTGGCAAATGCAGCAGTATCCATCCATGGCTATGGCCAAGGGCGATTACTCCAATGCTGATCGAATAGTAGATACAAGCTTAAAAGCGGTCGGATTTCGACACAAGCAGACTATTAAGTTTTTGGATCGACTTCACTTAATCAAAAGAAACGAACTTGGTTCAACTGATCGAGTTAGTTATGACTTATTTGATTTGCAATTGTCACGCGCAATTGATGGGCATCGTTTTCATGAACATTTGATGCCGATTGGCAGCCTCCAGGGTATTCACCAGGATATCCCCCAATCTGCGGATCGAATTCGTTTTGCCAACATTGATGATTACCGCAACTATGTAAGGCGTCTAGAGAAGCAGCCTCAAGCAATAGACGACACGATTCGTTTCATGCGGCTTGGTATTAGCGAAAAGCGCACGCCACCAAAGATCACGTTAGCTGGTGTGCCTGCTCAAGTTGAGGCAATAGTCGAAGGCAGCGCTTTAGATGAGTTGGCAAAGCCTTTTGACAATTTTCCTAAGCATATACCAGCTGCGGATCGTGAATCTGTTCGCACATCATTCGACAGAGCCTTGCCACCATTGCGCGCTGCACTTCGCCGTTACCTTAATTATATCACCGATGATTATCTTCCAAATTGTAGAGACTCAATTGCAGCAACTGATTTGCCTGATGGCATAGATTATTACAATCATAAATTGCGCACATATACAACCACTGATTTGACCGCCGTTGAGATTCACAATATAGGCTTAAGTGAAGTGGCACGAATCCGATCAGAAATGATGACTGTAATTCGCCGTAGTGATTTTTCTGACCTTGATCCAAGCACAAAGTCGCTTACCGATGATGAACTATTTGCAGCATTTGTAGAATATCTTCGCAATGATCCGCGCTTTTATCACACATCAGAAGAAGCGTTGTTAGCGGGTTATCGAGATATTTGCAAACGCGTGGATGGCTCTTTGCCTAAGCTGTTTCGAACTTTACCTCGTCTGCCCTATGGGGTTTCCGAGATGCCGAAGTTCATCGCACCAACGCAAACAACTGCGTACTACCAGCAAGGTGATATTCGTAACGCCCAGGCGGGTTTCTTTGTAGCTAATACTTATGCGTTGGATCAAAGGCCGAAGTACGAAATGATTCCACTAGCTTTACATGAAGCGGCTCCCGGCCACCACCTACAGATCGCTTTAGCACAAGAAATACAAGGCTTACCGGAGTTTCGCAAGAACGCATACTTCATCGCCTTCGGAGAAGGTTGGGCGCTTTATTCTGAGAGATTAGGCATCGAAATGGGGATGTATGAAGACCCTTACGATGATTTCGGCAGGTTGTTATATGAGATGTGGCGCGCTTGTAGATTGGTCGTCGATCCCGGGATGCACGCACTGGGTTGGTCACGCGATCGGGCAATTCAGTTCATGCTAAGTAATACCGCTCTTAGTCAATTGAATATCGAAAATGAAATTGATAGATACATAGGTTGGCCAGGTCAGGCGTGTGCTTACAAAATTGGCGAACTGAAAATTAGGGAATTGCGCGCTAAATCAGAAAAAGCACTCGGTAAACACTTTGACCTTCGCGAGTTTCATGATGTTATTCTTGGAGCAGGGTCGCTGCCACTAACTATACTTGAAGCTCGAATTAACCAATGGATTGATTCACAAAAGTAGATGATTGTAATTGATGGAGAGCAAGATGCTTCTTAATGTTTCACTTAAACTTCTACTTTCGATTGCACTTCTTGAAGTTTCAGCTATTGCGCAGGAGACTAAGTCAACAGATAGTCAAGCGGCAATAGCGCGCGGTGTTGAAATCATATTGTCTATGCAGGAAGGTGAGGGAAAGGATCAGTGGCCGTACGAAGGTGTTTACCGAGTCCGAGGCGCTATTCCTATTGGTTATCAAGTTGGCGGAACGGCTATTGCGGGTAATGCACTATTGCTTGCGCCTGATTATGGGGATGACCCCGATCGTCAAGCAGCGATTAAAAGAGGCGCAACATTTATTGTAAACAGCATCGATCATAAACTTATGGCTCATCATTTTGAGGCGAGATATGATGTACGCGGCTGGGGTTACGCTTACGGCTTAAACCACCTCCTTCTACTAAAGAAACTCAAATTAGTTCCCAAAGGCCTTAACGATCAGGTTGAAGCTGCGATCCGCTTTTTTATTGATGGTATTGAAACTACATCGATCCCTGAGCGGGGTGGGTGGAATTATGCTCGTCGTGCTGGATTTGATAAGCCCGGCGCACCATCTCCATTTATGACCGGTTCAACTTTGCAAGCTCTGTTTGAAGCGGTTTCTCAAGGTTATCGTGTAAATGATAAAGTTATTACTGATGGGCTAGATTCACTAGAAGCGGCAAGAACGCCTATAGGATCTTTTGTGTATTCAGGCGATCAAGGCAATCGCAGTCGAGCAGCGGTTCCGGGCGCTACCGGGCGCATGGCTATTGCAGAATCTACTTTGTACCTTGCCGGTCGATCATCGATAGATCGTGTGCGCAGTTCAGTCGATGCATTTATTGTGCATTGGAAATGGCTCGATGCTCGCAGGGCTAAAAAGGACACGCATAAACCGCCATACGGCATAGCCCCGTATTATTTTTATTACGCCCACTACTACGCTGCACAGGCTGTTGAATTACTACCCGAAAACGAACGCCAGGAGTATCGCAATCACATTAAGGAATTGTTGTTTTCAGTCCAACTCGATGACGGCTCATGGAATGACCGCGTATTTCCCAGAACCGCAAACTACAGCACAGCCATGGCAATCCAGGCTCTAATGATGGCAGATGCACCGAAACCCGCACGATTGCAGGGTAATAGTAGTGACACTCCATAGTTTTCTTTCTCGACTAGTTTTACATATTAATCAGGAGTTGATTTTTGTGCGGCTTTTTGGGTAGCGATATATTGCTCCATGGCTTTAAGATCTTCCGCCTGCTTAATTTTGTTTGCTTCTTTTACCCAGTCAAGTGAAAGAACTTGATCGGTGAATTTAATTGAACGTTCTTCATCCGGTTTGTTATAGGGGCAAACTGCGATGCAAATGCCGCAGCCATCAGTTTCTGCAAAGTAAGGCAAGCACTTAGTTGTATCTACGATAAATCTTTCGCTGCCGCGCCGAGTTGTACGCTCAGCTGGTATTGCATCTACGGGGCATGCAACTAAACACTTTGTACACCAAGTGCAGAATTCATCAACTCCATTATCTTTAATAGCTTCATTAGGGATAGGTGCATCAGTTGTAATCATCGCAAGTCTGATGCGTGGCCCAAATTCGCGTGAAATCATAGAGCCATGCCTGCCCAGCTCACCAAAGCCGGCTGCGATTGCGTGGGGAATAAACAGGGCTTCGCAGTTCATGTCACTGTTGCCACGGGGATGGTGAACTTGAGCGAAGTAACCTTGCGCGCGAAGCCAAGTCCCTAACGCTAATGTCAAACTCCCTAATTCCATATAGTTTCGTGTTACTTCTTCACCGGCTTTGGGCTTTGGTGCTGCATTGGTTTCTTCAAATCGCATGGGTAAGCCGAGTATTATTGCGCGGGGGTATTGAAGCTCCCCGTTGGTATAGACATGATCTGCTAGCACATCTGTGAAGCCAACTTTAACCAGGCGATCTTGCAGGTGTTCTTTGGAGTATGCTTTAACAAATTCGCCAACTTTGCGCTTAGTATCTTCGCTAGACCAATTGGGATTGCCCGAAGTTGGATCATGCGGATCATTTAAGTGAGGATATTGCTCTTTATAAATAACTCTGCGGTATTTGTTATTTGCTTTACTAGCTGATTTCTGCATGAAATCAGTTTGAGTGGTTAGAAACGGCAGAACTTCACTTTGCGGTAAACGATAGACCGATTCTTCGCGCGCGCCTTGGGGTGAATGGGACCATGTCTTTTCTTGTGGGATCATCGAGTTGGTTTTTGAATTAGTGCTCATTACTAATGTGTTTTTTATTTATTGCGGAGAATGTGATTGTAGCTTTAACGGGAAAATGATCGGATGGATACCTGCCTTCATCATTATCATGAATAATCTCAGCACTCAGCACTTTTATTTCATTTGATACAAACACATAATCAATTTTAGCCTTGGAGCTTTCGCCACGAAAACTATTGAAGGTGCCTACGGCTGTTGCCTCTTTGTGCAATACACGAAACGAATCACGCAGCTTTGGCGATGGTGGGGGAGTTTCGGATTCTTCGAACGCCTTTTCGATCTCACCTTTTATAAAGCGAATAGTGCTGGTGTCCTCAGCTGCATTAAAATCGCCGGTGAGGATGATTGGGTCATTTTGGTAAACACGTGCAGCAATTCGCTGAGCTATAAGTTCCGCACTTCGCTGCTGTGATGGACGTGAACGATGATCTAAATGTGTGTTGTAGAAATAAAACGACTTGTCTGTCTCGCGATCGCGCATTCTCGCCCATGTGCAAATTCGCGTAATACCATTTCCCCACGATTTAGATCCTGGAACCTTTGGCGTATCTGAAAGCCAAAACTGACCTTGCTCAAGAATTTCAAGACGCTGTATTCTATAAAAAATCGGAGAAAATTCTCCCCGCAAAAGTCCATCAAATCTGCCAGCACCAAGCGATTTATATTCCGGTAGCACTGAAAGAAGTTCACGGCGCTGGCCCTCGAGAACCTCCTGCATCCCCACAACGTCCGGCTGATGGTCTCGCAAAATATTAAAAACCATTTTACGCCGATGTGACCATGCGTTTTCACCATCCTTTGCTGTGCCGTAACGAATGTTGAAAGTCATCACACGAATAGTTTCAGCCGAAGCATTCGCATCCGAAGAGCCAGGTTGCGTGGTCGACTGCTGCGAAGGGTCTTGTGCAGCTTCTAGCCAACTTGAAAGGCAAAACGCTAATAAGATAGCCAGAATATAGGTTGCATGTTGCTTGGCGATATTCATCATGTAAACATTATACCACGATAAATAGCGGATCAATAAAGGAGAATAGAGTCAAAAACAACGACTCCCGTCCCCTTTAATTTCGACAATAAACAACTAGCTTGTGGTAGCGCACAACGATAAGCCCGCATAACCGGACTATTGATATCAGAAAGGAACTGCTTAAGAGGAGAAAGGGACTCCTTATAAGCAGGAAAGAGGTGCTAAGAAGGAGCAAAGACATGCCGGACGCGTAAAAGCAAGGCCCCGGAGCGTTTGGGCAGTCCCGCGAATCGGCCAAGCAGTTGCCAGCCCGAAGAAAAGCCTTCCCCCAAGCAACCAAGGAGTCCCCCAAAGCGAGGAAAGGCCTGCTCGGAGCGAAAAAGGCCTCTTGCGACATGAAATCATCGTCTGGTATACATAATCGCGGTGGAATTTGCTGCTATCTACACAGCGTTCTTGCCCGGCTTTTTGTGTTTCCTGCGCTGCACGCTACGCGACTTCGCCGCATCGGGTGACTTAGATTCCTCACGCATGCGTGCGATCGCTTCAACCGTTTCCAGGCATTCTTTAGCGGACCTAGGCCGCGAATCTCGATCAACTTCTATGCACTTATTTGTAAATGTATGAAGCGACTGGATCCATTCTGGTTCAGCACGATTGGCGGGCAATCTCTCGTTGTCCTTGCTCAACATTTGTGCGACAATTGCTCCTTCCGGTCCGATCCGATCATACATGGGCCTTCCTAGCAGAGAGTGGAAGAGGACTGAACCTGCACCATAAACATCTACACGGGCATCGAGTTGTTCGCCCTTAAGTTGCTCCAACGGGGCCGAGTGCTTACTGCCCATGAATGCGCTTGCGGCTGTTACCTGCGACTGCGCAGCAATGGAGACGATACCGAGATCAACGAGCTTGATTTGCAGATCGTTCACATCGGACTTGGGCATGATGATGTTGGCTGCCTTGATATCACGATGGATCGCGTCAAGGGAATGCAATTCGGTCATTGCGCGGAATATCTGTGTAGCAATGGCCAACACCATCGATGGGTCCAGCGTGCCATGCGACTCGATGAAATCTTTAAGAGTCGGACCAGGCACGTATTCCATAACCATGAACGTGTGAAACGGTCGGTTCGGAGATAGGACCAGATCGTACACCTTGGCTAGATTGTCGTGTACAAGCTGAGACGCGATTCCAAATTCACGCTCGACACGCAGCGTCTCGTAGCCACGGTTTCCGACGCTATAGACTTTCACTGCAACAATGGCGTCTTGCTCCAAGTCAACTCCCAAGATCGGCTCTAGCAATCTCGCCTTCCAGACTTCGGCGGAGAATCCACTCCCGAGACGATCGATGAGCTCGTACTTGTCGAGGCGCTTGTTTCGGACAAGTTTCGGAACCACATCCCGAGTTCGGGTGACAACAGGGGCCGGACTGGGAGCCGGTGGGCCGGACTCGCTCCTGGTTGTCCTGGGAGGGCCGACAGTAGTCGGAGTCAGTTCATCAAAACGGTCGTCTTCGAGCATTTCACGCACAGCCCGGAGGGCGCCCAGATACTGGCTTTTCGCAAGATCGAACTTGTCCTGCCCGTTGCCAAGCAAAGGCACTCCTTGCGCCTCTTCCAGCATGGCCATAGGTGCAGAATTGGTACCCACCAATGCTTTGACCACCTGCCGTACCCGGCGTGTCCAGCCTACCCATTCTGGACTTAGTCCTTGCGGATAGCCATGTTCGCTCATTGATGATGCAAAATTAATGTAGGAGAATCTCTCTCCCTCTGAGATGAGCAAGTCGAGCTTTTTCTTTGGGGTAGCCATGTCTGACATGCTATCGGTGGATTCCGATCGATGCAACCGCGAGACCGTTGTGTGCGGAGTTCTATGTTCAATCATTCACCGCCTCAGCCATCCGGCCGATAGTCCCTGCATGCGAGCCTTGTCCATCCGCCAACCCTATGCCGAGCTGATCTCGCCACGGCGAGTCGCCTGCGGAGACCTGCGGGGGATCAAGAAGATCGAGTACCGGTCGCGGCCGACGAAGATCATCGGTGAGCGGTTCTATATATATGCATCGAGGAAGTGGTAAATGGCCACAGGAAATTAAAGGGGACGGGAGTCGAAAACAACGACTCCCGTCCCCTTTAATTTAGAAACCCTGTAAGACAAAGGGATTTGTTGTTCTTTCGTGGCCGATTGTTGTTGATGGGCCATGGCCGGGATGAATTGTCATATCATCGGGTAAGGACATTAACACTTCACTAATCGTTTGCCTCAAATTGTCTGCGTTAGATGTAGGAAAGTCGAATCGTCCGATACTTCCGGCAAACAAGGTGTCGCCGACTATGGCTTGTTTGGATTTGTCGTGTACGAATAAAATGCCTCCCGGACTATGCCCCGGTGCATGGACTACTCGCCAGGTTGATTCGCCTAACGTTAGTGTGTCGTCATGTTTTAATAGGTTATCCGGCTCAGATACGCGAAGATCCATCCCCATGTGCGCAGCTAGGTTCAGCATAGGATCGCTACAAAACCCAGCTTCCGCTTCGTGGATATACATGGGCATTGAGCCGAATCTGCTGAGAGCTAAATCTACGCCTGCGATGTGGTCTGAATGAGCATGTGTAAGTAGCAATGCAGAGGGCTTTAGTCCATTTGACTGGATATAATCGAGCATGGATTCGGGCTCAAAACCGCAGTCCACGATCCAACATTCATCGTTTCCTTCAGTTGTAACGATGAAGCAGTTGGTTTGGAATTCCCCGAGCACGAATGTTGTTATTTGTGGTTTTGTCACTGTTGGTCCTCTGCCGGATCTATGATGGATAAAGAAAAACGTCTCGCCTTAGGATAGGCCGATAGATAAAATAGCTTTTACCAAACCTGGAGTAGGGAATCCAACCATGTTAAAACGACGGGCAGATGAGATGCCTGGCATACCCATGCAGATGGAGGGAGCCGAAGGTATTCAGATGCGGATGATGGTGGGTAGAGCTGATGGTGCTCCTACTTTTGCCATGAGGCATTTTACGGTCGAGCCGGGCGGCCATTCTCCCCGTCACAGCCACGATTATGAGCATGAAGTTTATATCGTGGGTGGATATGCTCGATTGGAAAATGATGGTGAATTTACGGATCTTAAAGGCGGGGACGTCGTATTTATTAAGCCGAACGTTCTTCACCAGTTTGTAAATAACGGTGATGAGCCTTTTCAATTCTTGTGCTTTGTTCCAGTAACCTTCGATTGTGGAAAGCCCACCCCCGGAAGCTAGCCCCCGGAAGTTAACCCCCGGAAGTTAGACCGATTGTGTACTCAAGAAAACCAACATAATGAGTAAGTTCTGGTTTATAGCAACTTATTGCTTGCTCGCTTTCTGCGGAGCAGCAGCAATTTCGGCTGGCATAATGCTCGATGATGCTTCGGTACTTACTGCTGCAGGTGTGCTGGGGCTGCTCGTAATAGGAAGCTCTCTGCCAATTGCTATTAATCTGAACTTTTATAAGCAACCTCATACTGCTACAACACCCTCAGCATCTCGTACCGATGATCTACTTGGGCGTATATTGGATAACTCCATGCTTTCAGATAACGCTAAACGAGTGTTATTTAGAGAGCGTGAATTAGAGTTGTTAAGAAGATCAATCGAAGAAGATATTAACAGAGGCGATTACGACGCTGCAATTACCTTATGTGAAGATATGGCCAACCAATTTGGTTACCGCGAAGAAGCAGAAGCGTTTCGCTCTCGAATAGATAAAATTAGAGATGAGCAATATGAAGCTCATGTTGATACTGCACTTGAGCGTTTAGATGTGTTACTTGGCGAGCGTAACTGGTCGGCTGCGCATCACGAAGCTGCAAGAATCCGTCGGCTATATCCTGATTCACATATTATTGAAGACCTTGATGGGCGTATAATGCACGCACGAGAGGAACATCGCAGCGAATTAGAAGCTCGTTTCCTACAGCTTGCTCAACGTGATGATGTTGAAGAGGCAATGAAGACTCTAAAGGAGCTGGATCGGTATTTAACACGCGAGGAAGCCCAGCGCCTTGCGGAAGTTGCCCAAGGGGTACTTGTCAAGCATCGTGATAACTTGGGAGCGCAATTTAAAATTGCGGTCAACGAACATCGATGGGCCGAAGCATCTTTGCTGGGTAAGACAATTATCGATGAATTTCCCAATACGCAAATGGCTGCTGAAGTTGGCTCAATGATTGATATGTTGCGCACTAGAGCGACGCAGGCTGCATTGACATCTGAAGTCAAGTGAGATCGGTATTGCGCAGCAACTACAAATACTGGCTTAATCTACCTATCTTCTCACTTAAAAAACAATTCTGATGATTTCTTGTCAGACTTCTGAGTTTTGTACGGAATAACAATACAGTACGAAAAGTTTACTATTTATCATCTGCGCTTTGCAGATTGGCATATTGAAAAGTTATATCGGTGTCATCGCACTCCTTTACTTAGACCTGCCTCTGGATCCTTCATAACCCCTATTGGGGCTATTTGGAGTACCCAGGTGTTGATGACACCTTAAGGCAGCTTCGCTCAGAAGGCTGCTAATTGGTTGGTAGCTGGCGCAAGGCCCCCAGCAGCCAGCTTACTTACCAACTAGCAAATCCCCCGTTTTTCCCGCAAGGACGGGGATTTGCATGCGCACAAGAAATATAAGAATTAAATAGACCTGGAATCAAAACCTAATTAGTCGGACTATGTAGCCCATGGCAATCAGCCTTGGCGATACCAACAATGCACATTAAGCTGATAAAGTTGCCTGAATTGCATACATATCTCGCGTGCGTACGGGTTAACTCAGTGGAGTACGCGGACAATGCTAATCTGCCAGCTTATTAAAAGCTTGACATCCATCTATCAATTATTACTCTAGTTGTGTTGCTATTAACATGATGGCTTTCCTTTAGGTAATGTGGTAGGCGTTACACAGTAAGGCAAAGCAATACATCGCAGAGCAACGTTGCCCGCTATAGAAATATAGCGGGCTGCTTTTTATCAACTTGGCCTAGCCCGTTAGAGTGAAAGATATTGATACGGCCGATGGGAGTCGATGGCCAGACTCCAATGAAGTTTGTACCGGCCGGGGGCAGTGTCGATTCTTCATAGTCTTCGATCCCCTTAAGAACCTTCCCCTGTTTTTGGATAAATGCCTCGAACTCATCCTGGTTATTGAAAAACATCATTCCGCCCAGATCAAATGGAAATTGTAACATACCTAATGCGGTACTATAGGAATTGCCAGCCAGTTTTCCGAGAACACGACATTGCCGCAAGGAAATGATCTGAATCCATTGGATACGCATTTCATCTAGCGAACTAGACTATCTTCAGCTCTGCTGGTACATTCATAACAACTCTTATTGTGGAGGTGGGCAAGATGTCCCGTGCTATTGTCAAATCATTTATTGGTATTGTCGCTTGTTGTCTGTGCATCACGGGATGCGGCGAAGAGGAGTTGACCTCGATTGCCATCACATTTAATGCGGATGGTTCTGGAACTGTTCGTCTGGCGGGATTGCGTGTTCCAGCGCGGCCCGCAGTGTTCGAGCAACACGTCCAAGGTGTTGGGTTCGACGATCGTGGACGTGTGCAGTTCGATGCTTCGATAGGCACTTTTTCAAACATCGAATCGCTGAATATCGGTGGCATCACATTTTCGCATACGGCCAAGGACGGAAGCGAGTTGCTCGTGGTCACTGTCCCGAAAGAGGGTGCTGCTTGGGCAAAGATGCTGGCGCCATCCGAACGTGATCGTACTGCCGCCGCTGCTGCATTTGCAGCCGATGGCAAGATGAAACGAGTCGGCGACAAGATCAAGATCAGCATCACTGTACCCAGAGATGTTGTGGCAGCAAATACAGGACCTTACACTCGTGGCGTGTCTTCTAAAATTAAACAGAACCAAGCGATCTTGCTGCTCCAAACCGAGGTTGCCGAGCTTGTCGGATCACCTCTGAAATGGCACATCTCTTGGTCTGATTTGGATTAGCTGGCGGACGTGCCTGTCGGATCCTCAATCCACAGTTCATAGCAAGGGCGGCACATTAGAAGGATCAGCCGGCGATACACCTGGTCCATTAGCTCCTGCTCTGAAAGATCACTCATTTGCTCAATAAGTTCATTGATTTCTGTTGACAAATGTTTACTAGGTTTATTGCTATCCAGATTCGGCGGTGATGGGTCTGCGAATGCTTCGATCTTAACCACATAGAAACTACCTTCACCACAAGTAAGCACACTTGAGCAGCTATGACAAATTAGGCCGAAAGCTTCAATATGAGGATCATCTGCCATGGCCATATCCTAAGCAAAATATGCTGTTGCGCGTCTAATTACAAAACTTATCGCGATTGCGGCCGATTAACATATAACTGATTGGGATGCAGCTTGTAAGATGGCCTATGAGGTGTGAAATAGGCTGAATCAACCAATTTTACGTTTCTTACGAATACGCATGACAAGAGACTGGGCCTAGCGCATCTTATTGCACAGCACAGGATTTACTTTGAGGTTTACGCAGGATAATACATCCCGAGACCTGACGGTAGCGGCCGCCATGACTGGCGACCGCAAGGCTATGGAATCGCTGTGGCAGGAGCATCGGCGCTGGATCGCTGCGGTTCTGCTGGTACATAAGACTCAAGAAGACCATTTGGATGATTTACTTCAGGATGTTGCGATGACACTAGTCAGCAAAATCGACACACTTAGAGAGACCGGCAATATCCGGGCCTGGCTGCGAACCGTTGCGGTCAACGCAGCCCGTGCATCTGCCAGGCGAGGCAGGTCCAGGCCACGCCCAAGCTCATTAGAATATGAAGCTGAAGCGGATTCAATTGAAGCTAATATGGGTGGACAAATCGACGAAGAAGCGACGAGACTAATGGGCCTTTCCAAGCAATTACCCGAAACATACCGCGAACCATTAATGCTGCGAGCAATCCATGGCATGCGTGGCAAACACATAGCACAGATTCTGGGCTTAACCGAAGCAACCGTTGAAACGCGTATTGCCCGTGCCAGGAAAATGTTAAGAAAGCTTGCAGAGAATCCAATTATGTCTGAGCCAAGCCCAAGCGTTGTTGCTTTGATTTCTGGTGGAAAATTACAACGAGGACGACCATGAGTAATTCACAATTAGAAAATCTCGTTTCACATGTTGTTGATGGCGATGCTTCAAGTGATCAATGGAATGAGCTTAATGAATTAGCGGAGAATAATCCGCTGGTATGGCGCGAACTTGCTAATACATTGCGCGATCACCAATCATTTTCACGAGGGGTAAACGCAACTGTTGCAGCGGCAGATAACATCCCTTTACCGGAAAATATAGTTGAACCTTCTTTTGATCTCGCGCCTGAGGATCCTGTACTTAGACCTCGCCGGGTAGGACATTGGGGCGGATGGGCAGTAGCAGCAATGATTGCATTGGCCTGGGTTGGTGGAATTAACTTGACAGGAACAACTGGAAATGGCTTAAACACAGGCCTCAATCTTTCTGCTGCGGAATACCTTGATAAGTACAAAGAGCAGGGTAAAAAAGAAGGATTGGTTTACGATGAATTGCCTGAAAAGATTTTTCTTGATAGTAAGGAAGCTGAATCGGGCAAAGGCTTCGACATTCTTTACGTTCGCTTAATTGTTGAAAAAACAGTTGTCCCAAATCTATATCATTTGGGTTCCGAGGATGAAAATGGGAGTCCAGTATTAGTTCGTGTAACAGATCTGGCAAATAGAGCAATTCGTAACAACAATCAATAACGCATGTTTGTAAGTGATTATATTATTTGCAAATCGATTTAAGAGTTTTACAACCCGCTTCAAGGATTAGCATCATGCACAATAATTTAAGATTTATATTAACAAGTACTGCAATATGCACTGCGATGTTTAGTTCAACTGTAATGGCTTGTCTTGATGATGAACAAGAACGCCGCGTGATTCGCAGCTTTGTTTTTTCTCCCGATGGAGAGAACCATACATTTTCCACAAGCAAGACCATTGAGATTCGTGATGTTAATGGAATATTGACCGTCGTAATAGACGGGAAAGAAATCCCCACTGATCAAATCAAGAAAGAAGGCGGCAAGATTAAAATTCTTGATGAAGATGGCAATGAACTTCCCATGTTTGGTATTAGCATCGGTGGTGGCAAAGCAGGCAAAGGGATGTTGTTCAACCTAAGAAATCAAATGGGTGAAGGTAACGATGCTCATACGATGATGCAGTGGTTTGGCGGTGACTTTACACCACCTAAGGTGATGCTAGGTGTGCAGCTATCCCAAACCAGCAAAGCTCTGGAGTATCACCTGGGTCTTGATGCTGGAACTACAACGATGCTTACCCAGGTATTTGAAGACCTGGGAGCTGCAGAAGCGGGGCTCCAAAAGTATGACATTATTGTTTCTATCAACGGCCAAACGCCTGCGGATCCAGCGAGTGTTCGCGCGCTACTAGCTGACAAAGAGCCTGGCGATGAGATAACACTAAGCGTAATTCACCAAGGCAAGAAACGAAAGGCTAATGTCCAGCTAAAGGAATATGACCGGGGGCGCTTTCGTACTCTTCAATTCCAAGGATTTGGCGAAAATTTGCATTTCGGTTCGCAGCCGTTCTTTGATATCAAAATAGATTTGGAGAGGGATCCTGAGAAATTACGTGGGATCCTTATCGATCCACTTCATGGTAATGTTTTTCGCCCATGGTTTGGTGAGAAAGACTTCAACTTCGAATTTAGCGATATATTACTGGAAAAACTAGGCGAAGACTTCGGCGATGATATAAAATTGAAGCTGCGTATGCATATTCCAAACGAAGATGAGCTTCAAGAATCACGTGCGGAAGCGATTCATGAACATATCCAAAGACTTCAAAAATTGCTTAATGAGCTAGTCGAACAAGCTAGAACACTTGAAGACGATGATTCAGACATTTAATTGCTGTTAAGAATGAAGCCCCTAAAGTTTCGGGACACTTCCAAACCCGGTAGTAATAAAAACCCCGCCAGTATTGGTGGGGTTTTTATTTATAATTTGTCTTATAGCCCTATGAGTTAAGAACCCGGTTCACGATATAGATCTACGTAAAAATCCAACATCTTTCTGCCGTTCACTTCGCGGCTGCGCGAATGTTGAAATCCGAATTTCTCAAATAACTTAATCGCAGGTTCGCGTTCTATGCGCACATCAAGAATTATTTTCAAATAGTGTTGCACTTGGCAAAAACCCAAAGCTTCCTCCATAAGCTTTGCGCCAACGCCTTTTCTACGATAACCCTTTCGTACACGGAGTCTGCGAATTTCTGCTGCGTCGGGAGATGTCTTTTGAACGCCGACCATCCCTATCACATAGTCATTATGCTTGGCAACCCAGAAGTTGCTATGCCCATCTTCTGGCAAGTACGCTTCACGAAGAATTTCAATGTCTGCGCCGGTATCGTTATCCGGCACAAGTCCTTCATCCAAGCCATCTCTAAAAAGAACGCGGATCTCAGCGAAATCTTCTTCCTGAGCAGGTAGTATTGCTACGTTACCGATGTCGAATTTTTCAGGCTTGTCAGAGTTCATTTTGCTAAACAGTGGCAGGCTTGGGAATATCTATGAAGTTCAAATCATCGCCAAGTGGGTCAAGTACAGCCGCAGTATAACGCGAAGCTCGAAATAATGCCCCTGGGTTAATTATACGCGTCTTACCATGCCTGCGGTCACTTGTCTCATGCGTATGGCCGTGCAGAAGGTAATCCACCTGGTTTTTCAGGGCTTGGTTCATAACATCTGCTAAGTGTCCGTGGGTAAAGGCGATGCGCTTCCCTTGAGCTTCAAGAATACCCAGGGGGTGGTCAATGCCTACTCCAACAAGTTGTGCATATCTTTGAAGGGCTTGCCAATCCCAATCACAATTTCCAAAGACGATTCGTGCATTGCATCCTACAAGTTCATCAATCACCTTTTCATTGCCAATATCACCAAGATGAAGCAATACTTCTGCACCGCGCTCTTTTAATGCTGCAACTGCTAGAGCGGTGGTATCAGCATGGCCATGTGAATCTGAAAGTATTCCAATTAACATTAGTAACGAAGATCCTATTGAGTTACTGGGCTTTGCCCTTTTACCATGCGCTCGTAACCACCATCTGCGACTATCTTCTTAACGAACTGTAAATACTGCAATTCAAAATCATTTAAATCAATATCCAGGTACTTAAGGATTACACCAGGCGAAAGACGCGCTCTGGATCCGGTTGCTGCTTGCGATTTAGACACATTCTTTGGAGGCATGGGCGTAACGCCTTTAGCAGCATCCGCTAGCAAATGTGATAGAGCCTGCTTGTAATTTCCATTTTGACCCTCGTTTAGAAAATGCACAAGAGCCCAAACCTGCGCGTAATAAACCAGTAGGTCAACTTTGGAGGATTTTAGAAATGACTGCGGAGTGCGCGTGAGCAATTCTCTAATTTCAATTAGAGTTTTATTGCGTACCGCTTGGCGCAAGGTTCTATATCGTTCTCGATTAGCCCAGGGAAGAAATTCAATCGCTCCTTCTTCATTTTGAATGTACCCTTCCATAAATGTTGCGATACCTTCTTCCAGCCAGGTTGGTAATTGGCGATGCAACATGGTTTGAGCGTATTGATGCCAACCTTCGTGGGCTACTATCGCAAATGTGTCCTTTGTTCTTCCGTGACTATCGATATAGTAAAGGACAGATCGGCCTCGCGTAGTGAAACCGCCTCGACCCAGATTTAAAAAAGTTTCAGCTTGGGTTGGCAGAATTTGTCGAGTTTTTGCCTCCCATTGTTGGCGCTTTTGAAATAAATATATTTCAAGCTTTCCTGCTGGTAGAGGCAGATCAGCTAGCTCTGAAACGTAATGCTCCAGGCTTTGTTCTGTAAAGGAAAGCAATTTGTCCACAATGGGCGGGTCTGTCAATGTTGTGTAAATCTGGTAATGCGGGGTGGTGATAATTTGGCCGTCCGCACCCGCAAAGCGCCAATCCTGACGCTTCAACATTAATGAATTTGTTCTTGGAGCTATTGCACCTGGGTTAACTACACTATTGCTTTGAGTGTTAATGTCAGAGCGATTCAAATGTCGCGGTGAGGAAGAGCATCCGCTCATTGATGCAATTAACACCGCAGTTAGAATCAATTTGTTCATAACGCTCCTAATGTGTGCTGCGCGGCTTCAAGATCCGCTTCAATAGCAACCAATTGGGCTTTAGTTTCATCTACTAAATGTGCGGGGGCTTTATCTACATAACCCGGGTTTGATAAACGCCCAGTAAGGCCGGCTTTGCTCTTGGTTAAATCCGCAATAAGCTTTTGCAATCTATCGCGCTCAACCCCCTTGTCTTGTTTTTCAATAACATCCGCTAATGCTTGCTCTTCACCTGCAAAGGTAAACTTAATTATGTTATCCGTTGCATGAGTAATCGGCTTAGCCCATGTTAGTCCAGCAAGAGCTTCAACAGTAGCTTGAGCTTTTTCTATTAACTGAATCGTCTTTGCGCTAGCGAATAGTCCGATGCGCTTTCTAGGCGCAACATTGTGTTCGCCGCGTATGTTACGAATTGTGTCGATTAGTTCTTGAATTTTCGCAAACTCTAAAGTCGCTTGCTTATCGACGATACTTTCATCAATGGTTGGCCAAGCTGCCGTCGCAAGAAGCTCTGATGCAGGAAGTGATATTCCTTCAAAACCAGCATCGCCTGTTGCCTGAACGTGTGGCCAAAGCGTTTCGGTAACAAACGGACAGATCGGATGCAACATTCGCAAAGTTGCGTTAAGAACAGTTCGCAGAACCTGTTGCTGTGCGTGGCTGTCTTTTACTGTGGGTTTGATCGCTTCCAGATACCAGCCACAGAATTCGCCCCATATAAAATCATACATGCAGTCTGCGTAAACATTGAATTGATATTCACTTAGCGCAGCTTCTACCTTGCGCAAAGTGTTATGCAAACGAGCAATGATCCAGCGGTCAACCATCGGCATTTCACTTAGTTTTACTTCTGATGTGATATCACCATCAAGCTGTCCCAGCGCAAAGCGCGTTGCATTCCACAATTTATTTGCGAAGTTGCGACCCAGATCGAATTTATTTGATGTAATTCGAGCTAATGGTTCTTCATCGGATGGAGTAGCTAAACCAGAAGCTGCTCCAAAACTGCTCACCATGCTCTTAGAACATTTTGGGCATTTTGGCTGGGGAGTTGCAACACGATAACCTGTGGGACTGCGTGTTTCTTCCGGATGAAATGTGTGCTGACAATGTGGGCAAATCATGTCAACACTAAGGCGAACATCCTGCGTTGTTGTGGCCATTTGTAATAGCACGTAGCGCATGGCATCAGCGCCGTGTGTGTGAATAATGTCGCGCGGATCTACACCATTACCAAGGGATTTACTCATCCGTTGGCCGTGCCCATCTTGAATCATGGTATGAATATAGACATCACGGAATGGAAGTGTACCTTCGCGGAAGTAACGATTGAACATCACCATACGCGAAACCCAAAGGGTTATGATGTCACGACCGGTACAGAGAACGGATGAGGGATTGAAGGTTTCTAAAAGACCTTCAGTTTCCGGCGCAAGTTTAGGGTCTGGCCACCCCATAGTAGAGATAGGCCAGAGTGCGCTGGAGAACCAGGTGTCGAGAACGTCGGGATCTCTGTGCATTCCAAACTTTTCCAATTGTTCAGCTATCTCATCATCATCTGGATTTCGCAAACAAACAAATAATGTGTCGAGAGGAATTTCATTACCATATAGTGTGAACCATTCTAGTTCTCGACCCTGCGTTGCAATACGATCCTCCAACTCCCATTCATCTAGCTGCGCTTCAAAGCGACTTAATTCTTGCTTTTCACCTTGTATTGTGGCACTACGCCACACCGGTATGCGATGTCCCCACCAGAGTTGTCTGCTGATACACCAGTCGCGGAGATTTTCGTGCCAGGATTGATAGGTTTTAGCGTAGCGCGCCGGATAGAACGAAAGCTCGCTGTCTCCTTCTCTATTAGTGCGCACGGGCGAGACGCCCGTGCCACTTGTAAGAGAATCACCACTTTCTTCAGTGGCACGGGCGTCTCGCCCGTGCGGACCCAAATCATTCCCCGGCCTGTGAGTAAATCTATATTCTTCAGCTCTATCAACTAACCCCGCCTTCACCGGATTCTGCAGCATGTAATTATATTTCTCATAAAATTCATCATCATTTCGTACGATGCGATCAAAATACTCTTCTTGCCAAACAGTTCCTTTAGACTCTCTTGCCGCATTTATTTCATGGGCAGAATAGCTCTTGATACCTTGTAGCAACTCCGATAGTGAATACCAATTATCATCATCAATCTTCTGAGGAGTAATTAGCATATGGATGTGATCGGGCATGACTGTAACCAGATGCACATGAGTTTTTTTGCCATGCCAATAGCGACAGGAATCAAGCACTATTTGCTTTTCATTATCGCTTAAATTGCCGCTTGCTAATCGAAAAGTAACGAAATATGTACTACCACCTAATTCCCAATGAGGTAAATTGCGGCGATGAATTTGAAGATGAGAAGTCGCTGGTTTGTTTGTTCGCACGGGCGAGACGCCCGTGCCACTTGTAAGAGAATCGTTATCACCGTTACGCGAAGCCGCAAGCGATGTGCCGCTTGCGGCTTCGCGATCCGGTTTGTTTCCTTCAAATTGTTTATCAGACTGTGCTCGCAGCGCTTCGCCACATAAGCGATCTTTCGATACCGCAACATACCACTGATCACTGAGGTACGGTTCAATCGGAACGTGTGATCGATATGAATGACCTACGCTGTGGCTGTATTCCTTAACATCTACCAGCAGATCATTTTTCTTAAACCATTCAACAACCGCTTGGCGCGCATCTTCGCGCGACAAACCCACGAATTGTTTCGCTTCGTCTGAGCAATCAACCCAACCATGATCTGTAGATATAGATGCATCGGGGGCAAGGATATTTATAATTTCCAGATCATGTCGCTGGCCGATGTCCCAATCGTTTTGGTCATGTGCTGGTGTTACCTTTAAGAAACCAGTTGCAAACTCAGCTTTGGGGTCATCGGCACTGCCTCCCATCGATGTGGGCATGACTACGTAATCATCTGCGACGATGGGGATTTCGCGATTAACAATTGGTAATAGTACGGTTTTGCCCACAAGATCCTTTGCGCGTGGGTCTTTGGGGTTCATAGCAATTGCGGTATCGCCCAGCATGGTTTCGGGGCGGGTGGTTGCTACTACTATGTATTTTACGTTTACGCCGCCCGCTGAAGCGGGGGGCGCCAGGGGCGCCAGGGGGTATTTTAGATACCACATGTGGCCCGCGACTTCTTGCATTTCTACTTCGTCATCGGCGAGTGCGGTTAACGTTACGGGATCCCAATTTACTAAGCGTTTGCCGCGATAGATTAAGCCGTCCTTAAATAATTGGAAGAATGCTTGGCGCACAGACCTTGCGCATATCTCATCCATGGTGAATCGTTGCCGCTGCCAATCGCATGAGCAGCCCATAGCCTTGAGCTGCTCTATAATTGTTACTTCATATTGGTCCTTCCAAGCCTGGACTTTGGCAACAAATTCCTGGCGCGAAAAATCAGTTCGCTTCTTTCCCTGTTGAAGCAGCCTTTTCTCGACGACAGTCTGAGTAGCGATCCCTGCATGATCGGTGCCGGGCATATAAAGCGTGTTGAAACCGCACATGCGGTGGTAACGGATTAAACAATCCTGAATGGTATTATTTAAAGCATGCCCCAAGTGCAACGGAGCAGTCACATTTGGCGGAGGTATAACGATGCAGTACGGCTCTCCAGCATCAGCAGGATCACAATGGAAGGCATTTGCAGCCTCCCATTTGGACTGGACCTGCCCCTCAGCATCAGCGGGTGCATACGATTTGGGTAGTTCGGCCAACATCATGGGCCGCCCATCATAGTCTTACATGCCTCTGGGAGTGAACCTAACCATAGATGAGCTTTGATCAATTCAAAATTCTTTCGCTAGGGCTTCTATTACTTGCTTTGATCGGTTGCGATAAGCAATCAGCTTCATCTACAGCAACGGCTAATAATCCATCACAGCCAGAGGTTACTCCCCAATCGATTGACATAGCCTTGGCTTCGGCAGATGAATATCTGAATCGCCAGGACTATCCAAGTGCAGAGCTTATTCTCCGCAAGCTGATTGAAAAGGCACCGAGCGAAGGCCGAGCTTATGAACTTTATGGAAAGTCGCTATTAACACGAGCTTTACTGCCCGAAGCCCAGACTGATCCTGATGAAAAATCTAAGCTGTTAAACCAATCTTATGAGCAATATGATAAAGCAGCTGAGTTAACACAAGCTCTATCAAATGATTCCCAATGGGCGGCTGACCTACATCAAAGTGCAGGCGAAATTGCCTCGATGGCTAAGCGGCCGGACGATGCGCTCAAGCATTTCCTGCTGGCAGGCAAACTATCAGCTGCCAATCCCAAGCACGCTTTATACGCAGCACAGTTTCTAATGGATAAGGGGCTTCTTGATGAAGCCGAGCGGGAGCTACAGCGAGTATTGGTGATAGACCCTGATCAGCCTTACGCACTTGCTTCTCTTGCAGCGGTAGCTGTACAAAGAGAAGAT
This sequence comes from Planctomycetota bacterium, assembly GCA_022574595.1. Classification (GTDB taxonomy): domain Bacteria; phylum Planctomycetota; class Phycisphaerae; order Phycisphaerales; family SM1A02; genus JACZRS01. The sequence continues at coordinate 132,884 of JACZRS010000005.1, forward strand.
TATGCTATGGCAATTAGTAGAATCGAAGCTGCTAGAAAGATCGCTCCAAGGGATTTGGGGTTGCGCATTCAGGAAGCCAAGATTCGCCGCTTGGCAGGCCAACCTCTTAGAGGAATCCAATTACTGATATTGCTAGATGATCAAGTTAGAGTGCAGACTGCGGTAACAGAAGAGATCGCTGAATGTTACTTTGCTTTAGATGAACCGCTGAAAGCAGTTGAAGCATGGGAATATCGCTACGACATTACAGAGACATTCCTCGCAGCAATCCAGGTAGCAGAAGCATGCATAAGAGCAGGCCGGTACGAGGATGCTTTGCGATGGATAGATCAAGCATCCTTACTAGAACCTGATTCACCTGTACTAGATTCACTTCGAGATCAACTACAAAGCATGAATTCAGAAAGGTGAGCAATTGCTCAAAGTTTGTGAATAGGATCACAAACTCTGCCATAGCTTAATCCTCACGGATCACGATCGCGGCCTTGCTTGTGTTGATAGTCATCAGGCAGAACTCTACGGCCAGCCTCACGCCAGGGATCTGTACTGAGCGGATTCTGGTCGTTTCTCTTAGATGCTTTCTGGCGACGAAAATGGGCTCGTACCAGCATAATTAGGCCAAGAAAGAACAATAAGAGAACAAGGCCTATAACGCCAAAAATTAAGGCAGCGTCCAAAAATGTACCAGGGCCATCAGTTTGATGGTTAGGTACGGGCGTGGCCGACAGAAGGCATAATGCCATAAAGTAGTATACGCATCGGTTGGCAGAGTAGACTTATATGAACAATGTCCTTTTGAGTGCCTAGGATTTATAAATTGTTAGAAGCTAAGTCCCAATAGATTGCGAATAAGGTTATCGGATTGCGACAAATCCATACAGACGAAGTGGTTACCGTCAGCAAAGTACCAGAATAGCCAATCCTGTGAAGCAATCTAAAAGGATAACCGATGCGAATGAAGCGAGTACAGACTCGGCCAAGACCAAACGCCTAACTGGGCAAGCAGCTAATTATAGATCATTTAATCAAACCTGCTCCCAAGCACATTTATGAACACAAACCTAGAGAAAATTATGACCAAGCTCATTCGTCTGAATAATTGCCAAACCCTTATCGCTGTTGCTTGTTTTCTAGCAGTAATCACTACCTCGACATCTGCTCAGTATATAGCAACTAAATCCATTACCGACTGGTCAAAGTTGGTTTGGGAATCCGCCAGGCAAGGCGATTCAGCAGCACTTCATAGCTATCTTCGACAAGTGCCTGAGGATGTGGATAACGCACAGGCGAGATTGCTGCGATCGACCATAAAGCGTCACAATGACAATCTAACTGAAGCACTAGCTACTCGTGATGAAGCGCGCGCTGAAGCTCACAAGAAAATTACTGAGCACATGGCTGCTAACGAAATCTCGCAAGCTTTATCAGAAGCGGTAATGGTGCAGACACTAAGCGATGATCTTCCCGCAGCGGTCCATGATATTGACATTGCCAAAGTGATTGCAAAGGCTCGCGGGCATCTTCCTGAGGCTAAAGCCTCTGGAGATTGGCTACTTGTTCGTGATCTTCTTTATCGCCTTAACATTCTGTTTGAGCACACGGATGAATATCAAGATGAGCTTGATAAAGTAAACCGCAGAGTAATGATGCTTGCTCAGTATGCACCACGCATGCTTTATGATCTGCGAGCACGAGCAGCCAAGCGTTTAGGTCAGGAACCTCTTGCTGAATTTAACCCGGCTGCTGCTGAAGATTGGCGTCAAAGAATTGATGGGGTCAAAGTGTCGATGGTTAGAGGAGCTTTGCGCAAAGCCGCCAGGGATCACATTGAAAATAAGGGGTGGAGACCACTTCTAATAGGTGGGCTTGAACACTTGCGACTTTTTGCAACAACGCCTGATCTAGCAGAAACATTTCCAGAACTAGCAAGCCAAATAAGAGTGCGTCGATGGGTTTCACATATTGATGAAAAGCTTGAGAAATTGAGAACCGATGACGAGTCGAAAGTAAACTGGCGCCGATGCCGTGATTTGATTGATGGGCTTATAGAAACTTCAATGCGATCTATAAAACTTCCGCCGGAGGTAATTTATAGAGAGTTCGGCGATGGTGCTATGTTTAGCCTCGATCAATTTACCGAGATCATTTGGCCGGACAAATTAAGACGATTCCGCCAATCCACACAAGGTAGCTTTGTCGGTGTGGGCATCCTTATTCGTTACGATGAAAAACGCGAGATCATGGTTGCATCGCCTCTTGAAGGTACACCAGCATATTATGGCGGGATTAAGCCTGATGACCGCATTGTCCAGGTCAATTCCGTTCCAACAATTGGCTGGACACTTAATGATGCGGTCGATCGAATCACAGGACCTAAAGGAAGCCTGGTTGTTCTGGGTATACGCAGAGAAGGCTTTGACAAAATTATAAATATCACACTCAAGAGAGATGTAATCAAACTCCGCTCAGTCAAGGGGTGGTGGAAGATAAGCCTTAGTAAGAATGGTATTCCAAAATGGAATTGGTACATCGATCCTATTAGTGAGATCGCGTACATCAGACTTACCGGGTTTAGTGATGATTCATTTGAAGATCTACTTGCAGCTTGGAAGCAAATCACAAATAATGGTGCTAAAACACCCAACGGACTGATCCTTGATCTAAGATTCAATCCCGGCGGATTGCTTTCATCAGCTGTGGATATAAGCAACCTATTTGTTGATAAAGGCATGATAGTTTCAGGCGAAGACAAATACGGGCGAGAAACTTTGCGACAACGTGAGGCAGATCCCAATCGAGCTCCTATTTTTGATTCAGGCGTGGCGACTGTGGTACTTGTCAATCAAGGCTCAGCAAGCGCTAGTGAAATCGTGGCTGGCTGCCTTCAAGCGCATGAAGTAGCAGTAATAATTGGCCGTCGCAGCTATGGTAAAGGTAGTGTTCAAACAGTTCATCCACTGACTAGTGAGGCTTTCTTAAAGCTAACCACGCAGTACTACCGTCTGCCTGCAACCGCTCAGGAGAAAGCTCAAGGCCTGAAAGGACGCCTGGTTCATAAGCGTCCCGGAGCCAAGACTTGGGGTGTGGAACCAGATATTGTCGTTAAGATCACTCCACAGCAGCAAACTGCCATTTACAACCTGCGTCAAGATGCTGATATGATTCCAAAAAAGGATAAGAACGAAGTCGATCAAGAGGAACACGTTCGTCCTGATATTAACGAGATATTAACCAAGGGTCTTGATCCACAGCTAGAAACTGCGCTATTAATACTCCAGGCCAAAGCTCTTGCAGCGATGGCCGGTGATAGAGCCCAAGGGCCAGTTGAAATTGAGGCTCTTGCAATAGTCGATAAAGATTGAATCTGGGCTGTCTAAGTTCAGATTTGCATACCCGGGGCTGGGGACGATGTATCGGTTTCTCCGCATGATTGCAGAGATTCAATGGGAGAATCCGTTGTCCTGAGAATGAATTTATGACCACGATGACTACGCGACCCGCAGCCTTAGAGAATCTTGCAACCAAGCTGCCTGATGAAACACTCAGGAAATGGCTACGAGACATGCTACTTATCCGTGAACTTGAAGTGCGGACAATGCAGGCATATCAAAATAAACTCATAGGTGGCTTCTGCCACATCTATATTGGCCAGGAAGCCGTCGCAGTTGGCACAATTGCTGCTGTTAAACCTACTGATCCAATTATCACCGCATATCGCGATCATGGTCACGCACTAGCGCGGGGAATGGACCCAAAGCATTGTATGGCTGAGATGTTTGGCCGAATCGATGGCTGCGCTAAAGGTAAGGGCGGATCCATGCATATGTTTGACAAAGCCCACCATATGTACGGCGGACACGGTATTGTCGGCGCGCAATGCCCAATAGCTCTCGGGCTGGCGTTTAGCGTAAAGTATCACGATGAAGTGATTGAAGAGAAAACATCAAATGGTGTAACTCTTTGCTATCTCGGAGATGGAGCGCTTAATCAAGGTTCATTTCATGAAGCAATGAATCTAGCGGGTGTATTTAATCTGCCTGTAATTTATATTTGTGAAAATAATGGCTACGCAATGGGTACATCAATTGCCCGTGGCACGACAATGGCGCATCAACTTACCGCCAAAGCGGATGCCTATGGAATGGCTAGTGCATCTATCGATGGTATGGATGTTGTAAATGTCTACAACCAAATGAAGCCAATCGTAGATGATTGTAGGAAAAATTCGTGCCCCGCTTTTGTGGAAATACGAACATATCGATACAAAGGCCATTCAATGTCGGATCCGCGAAAGTACCGCACTAAAGAAGAAGAGCAGCAATACGAAGAGCAGGATCCCATTGAAAAGCACGCAGCTTTCTTGATTAAGGAAAAGGGTTTCTCAGAAGCGGATCACGATGCCATGGTGAAGGATGTTAGAAAGCAAGTAAGAGCTGCCATCAAATGGGCTGAAGCTTCGCCAATTCCTGATATAAGTGAGCTTTACACCGATGTATATGCTGACAAGTGGGGGCCTTACACCGGTACCAGCGAATCCTCAATGCTTGGGGATCCAGAGAAATGACCGCAACCAGACAGATAGAATTCCGCGAAGCCTTGCGTGAGGCCATGACCGAAGAGATGCATCGCGATAAGCGTGTGTTTCTTATGGGTGAAGAGGTTGCGGAGTATAACGGCGCTTACAAAGTCTCACGTGGAATGTTAGAAGAGTTTGGACCAAAGCGCGTTATAGATACGCCGATTTCTGAAACGGGCTTTGCGGGACTTGGTATTGGAGCAGCAATGACAGGCCTGCGCCCCATTATCGAATTCATGAGTTGGTCGTTTAGTTTGGTAGCTGCGGATCAGATTCTAAATAACGCACCCAAGATGTTGTATATGTCCGGCGGGCAGTTTGGTTGCCCCATCGTTTTTCGCGGTAATTGTGGAGCGGGGGGGCAATTAGGCTCTACACATTCATGGTGCGTTGAATCACTCTTTTCCAACGTACCCGGATTAAAAATGGTTATGCCCTTTGATGCTTATGATGCTAAGGGAATGTTAAAGACCGCCATTCGTGATGAAAACCCCGTGTTCTTTTTAGAATCAGAGCGATTGCTATCAGTCAAAGGCGAAGTGCCTGAGCAAGAGTATCTGGTTGCGTTTCAAGAAGCGCTAATAAGGCGAGCAGGCGATGATTGCACAATCGTAAGCTTTGGCAGAGCGCTTTATTTTTGCCTTGAAGCTGCTCAAGAATTAGCTAAAGAAGGCATAGAGTGCGAAGTAATTGATGGCAGAACAATTCGACCGTTAGATATCGAATCAATCGTTAAATCAGTGCGCAAGACAAATTATTGTGTTGTTGTTGATCAATCCTGGCCCTTTGCTTCTTTAGGTGCGGAAATCGCAGCACAAGTTCACCAATACTGCTTTGATGATTTAGATAATCATGTTATGCGCGTACATTCTGATGATGTGCCCGCACCTTACGCTTACAACTTAGAGCAGGAAATGCTTCCAAACGCCCGCAAGATATGCCAGGCGGTCAGATCCGCAACTTATAACGCTTAACTGTTTTCTTATATTGACTTCGCAAGATAGCGCAGGATTACTTTAATGTCGATTGAAATCACAATGCCCCGCCTTTCCGATACCATGGAGCAAGGCACCATCATTAGATGGATGGTCAAAGAGGGTGATACCGTCTCTGCGGGCGATGCGATTGCGGATATAGAAACGGATAAAGCTACAATGGAAATGCAGGTCTACGATGATGGCACTATCGCCAAGATCATAATCGGCGAAGGCCAAACCGTAGAAGTCGGAACATTAATTGCGATTGTTGCTGAAGAAGATGAGGAATTATCTGATATTGCTGCTTCAGCACCTGATGCTAAGGTGGATTCTCAGTCCAGTCCCAAAGCAGAAAAAGTTGATTCTCCGACGCAAACTGTACCTGTTGCAATTGAACCAGAACCTGCAGCTTCAATACAGACTCAAGAAGATACCGTAGTACCAAGTTACGGCAATGGTCGAACGCGTATAAGTCCAGTAGCACGACGCTTAGCAGAAGATCATGGTATTGACGCTGCATCTTTACAAGGGTCAGGACCGGCTGGGCGTATTGTTAAACGCGATGTGTTGCGAGCAGTTGAAGCAGGCGTCGAGACAGCCGCAGCGGTTCCGCCATCCGCCGCCCCCAAGCCAGCTCTGCCAATTACGCCTGTTTCAATGGAAACTCAGATCATCGAGGTTCCAACAATACTCGAAGATCGTGCAATACCACTTTCGAATGTGCGGCAAATTATCGCAAAAAGATTGGTAGAATCTAAAACCTCTATCCCGCATTATCAGGTTACAGTCGTATTTGATATGGATCCGCTACTTGATTTGCGAAAAACGCTCAATGAGCAACTAGCAGATCAAGGCGTAAAGCTTTCAGTTAATGATTTTTTGGTTAGATGCTGCGCTTTGGCAATGTATGAACACCATGAATTTAACGCTTCATGGGGTGGGGACCACATTCATATACACGGCCAGGTAAATATTGGTGTAGCAATTTCGCTGCCTGCAGAACGTGGTGGGGGGCTTGTGGTTGCTACAATATATAACGCAGATCAAAAGAGCTTAAGAGCAATATCAGCGGATACTAAAGCATTAGCAGAAAAAGCCAGAACGCGCGGCTTAACCGTGGACGAAATGTCTAATGCAACGTTTACGATTTCTAATCTAGGAATGTTTGGCGTTGAGCATTTCACTGCTATCATCAATCCACCAAATAGTGCGATACTTGCGATTGGCGCAGCACTGCAAAAACCTGTTGTGCGCGATAGTGTGCTTACTGTTGGGTACGAAATGTCAGCAACGCTAAGCCTCGATCATCGAGTAATTGACGGTGCGTCCGCAGCAAAGTTTCTGCAAACTCTCAAGAAGGTAATTGAAAATCCTGCAACTTTACTGGTTTAAGAGTTACGCTTTTATGGCTGCTTTGTAGAAGGTGCTTTAACCAATACAGGTTCAGCATCAGGTTCGATCGGCGGTTGATATAAGGGCAGCCCAAACGCTAATGCGACCTCATCGTGGTCTGGTGCGCCTACTTCTACAACGCTGTGCGTGAGATTCATGTAATGATCCCGAGCAGGCGTAGTGCAGCTTTGCATCGAAAGTGCAATAAGAGTCATGGGCAGTATGCCGATAACGATTGGCATAGTTAGGAGTCGTTTGAATTGTTGGCTCATATCCCCTCGCCACTGACTGAGATATCTCAGTAAAGAACTACCCCAGAAGAAAATCGACGTAGGCAGGCATGGGCATAACGCCATCTCCTAAAGCACGCGTATTGGGTAGGTGCCTGATCCGTTCAGCCATAGACTCTTGCCCAGATGGATATTCCATAGGTCTTTTAACCAACTAAAAGCCCAATAAAAGAGCGGCTTATGGGTTCACCACTTTTCTTCGTTCTTGTGTAAACTCTGCGTTTAGGGGTATATAACAAGCAGGAGAATCAAGCATGTCAATTACTGATAAATCTACTCAAAGCAGGCGGCAATTCTTCGTATCAACAAGTGCCATCGCAGCAGCGGCAGCTTTGCCAAGTGCGGCAATTAGTGATCCGCAGAATAAACCTGTATCTAAAACTCCTATACAAATAACGCAATCGCAACCGCAAAGCGCTGATGTCAGTAAAATAACCCAAGCCACACTTGCTGAGGCGGAAAAACTCGTAGGAGTAGAATTTACGCCAAAAGAGCGCGAGCAAATGCTTCAGGGGATGGAGGATAATACCAAGCGTTTCAAAAACAGACGATCACAGGAGTTACAAAATGCGCTTGCGCCCGCAACTGTTTTCGATCCTAGATTCCCAGGCGTAAAGCTGGTTGCAAACAAAAACAAATTTATCGGATCAACAGTTAACCCAGGACCGTTACCTCGGGCTAGTGAAGATATCGCATTTGCGCCCGTTACTGCGCTTTCCTATTGGATTAAGAATCGCAAAATTTCAAGCAGAAGATTAACTGATATTTACATAAGGCGTCTTAGAAGAATTGGCCCAAAGCTCGAGTGCGTCGTAACAATTACAAATGATCTGGCGCGCCAACAAGCAGCTCGCGCCGATGAGGAAATCAAAGCGGGAAATTATCGTGGCCCGCTGCATGGTATCCCCTGGGGAGCTAAAGACCTATTTGATACGGCTGGCATAACAACAAGTTGGGGCGCTACTCCATACAAAGATCGTGTTCCCGACGAAGATGCAGCAGTGGTTAAACGCCTGGATGAAGCGGGAGCGGTCTTGATAGCAAAAACAACCCTAGGTGCATTGGCGTATGGCGATATCTGGTTTGGTGGACGAACTAATAACCCATGGAAACTTGATCAAGGGTCGAGTGGTTCAAGCGCAGGATCGTCCGCTGGTACTGCGGCGGGGCTGTTTGGGTTTAGTCTCGGTACTGAGACTTTAGGCTCGATTGTTTCACCGTGTATGCGCTGCGGAACAACAGGCCTACGCCCTACCTTCGGCCGAGTATCACGCGCTGGAGCAATGGCTTTATGCTGGTCGCTTGACAAGGTTGGACCAATTTGCCGAACTGTGGAAGATTGTGCGCTAGTGCTCGATGTGATTCGAGGGCATGATCCAGCGGACGCTTCATCAATTGATATGCCGTTTGAGTTTGATGCGACTAAATCAGTGAGTGGTCTGCGTGTAGGTTATTCACCTGGATGGTTTGATGGTCGTGGTGCGACTGATAACGATCGAGCAGCCCTTGATGCTCTAAAAAAGCTAGGACTAGAATTTGTCGAAGTTGAATTACCAAAATGGCCTTATGGGATGTTAATGACAATTCTCATGTCGGAGGCCGCATCCGCGTTTGAGGAATTAACATTAAGTAACCTTGATGATGAACTTGTTTGGCAGAAACCAGAAGCCTGGCCAAATTCGTTCAGGCAAACACGCTTTACCCCGGCAATTGAATTTGTTCAGGCGCAGCGTTTCAGACGCAAAGTCATGCAAATGATGGATGATAAATTTGCAGACATTGATGTGATGATTTCACCCAGCTTTGCAGCACGGTTATTACTTATTACCAATAACACCGGTCATCCTTCATTGACAATGCGCTGCGGGTTCAACGATGATGGCACCCCGCACGGCATAACAATGCTCGGCAGACTATTCGATGAAGGAACATTGTGTCGAATAGGCATGGCATTAGAAAAGCAATTAAACGTATGGCACAAACGTCCACCCGCAGTTTAGCGGGTGACGCGAAGCGTCCCTCTTGATATACTTTTAACCACATGATCCTCGCATACCACCTAATAATCAGCGCATACGGATTCTGGCTCCCTAACGATGAGCGTGGTTCATGGTCGGAATTTGTGCGAGCATACGAATTAGCCCAATTCGGTCCTGCAACCAAAACAACAACTAGAAGATCTGTTGCAACTCATAGGTTTGATTATTCTCGACGTGAGTCAATGCGGGCTTCACTAGCACATGAGTCAGTGTGCTTTAACGGCAATCAAGCTCGAGCAATTGCAATGGGATATTCTGATTATATTAAACGCAGCGGATTAAAAGTTTACGCCTGCGCTGTTATGCCGGATCATGCACACCTAGTAATTAACCGTTTTCGTCTACCAATCGAACGCATTTGCGAACAACTCAAAGGGGCAGCAACAGCACAACTCAATCGTGAAAATTTGCATCCTTTTATAGATGAACCTTATAACAATGGTCGACTTCCTACACCATGGGCAAGGAAGGGTTGGTGGGTTTATCTTGACAGTGATGTAGATATTCAGCGGTCTGTGAAATATGTTCGCGATAATCCTATTCGAGCAGGATTCAATTCGCAGCGTTGGTCGTTTGTTACTGCGTATGGGTAATAAGAGGGACGCTTCGCGTCACCCGCTAAACGTGGAAACAACGCGGATTTGACAGTTTAGCGGGTGACGCGCAGCGGCCCTCTTCGAACCGCGCAGACTATCCCCGCCCCTCAATCAGCCTCGCCACTTCCTGTACATCCTTATCACCCCGCCCTGATAAATTAATCACAAGCGTTTGTTGCGGCGACATGGCTTTGGCGATCTTTATTGCAGCTGCAATGGCGTGCGCTGTTTCCAGCGCAGGCATAATTCCCTCTAATTCACTTAATAGTGAAAACGCATTAAGCGCTTCATCATCTGAGACCGTCGTATATTCAACGCGCCCCTCATCCTTCCAATAAGAATGTTCAGGCCCAACACCGGGATAATCAAGCCCGGCTGAACACGAATGTACCTGTGCGGTTTGGCCGAACGCATCTTGCAAAACGTAACTTAACGACCCATGCAAAACGCCTGGTTCACCAAAGCATAATGGCGCAGCGTGATTACCTAACTTCAGCGATCGCCCTCCAGCTTCCACACCGACTAATTTAGTATCAACATCATCAATAAACGCATAAAATATACCCGCTGCGTTAGATCCGCCTCCTACACACGCAACAATTATGTTGGGTGGTCCGCCTAAATCTCTATCGCATTGTTCACGGCACTCATTACCTATCACCACTTGGAAATCGCGCACAATCATCGGAAAAGGATGCGGCCCAACTACTGATCCTAAAATATAATGTGTATTTTCAACCGATCCCATCCAGTCGCGCATGGCTTCATTTGTAGCATCCTTTAGCGTTCTCGAACCGGCTTCGACTACGATCACTTTTGCGCCAAGCAATTTCATACGAAACACATTAAGGCTTTGTCTACGAACATCTTCAGCCCCCATATAAACTTCACATTCGAGGCCGAAGTGCGCACATGCGGTTGCAGTTGCCACGCCATGCTGCCCTGCACCGGTTTCAGCAATCACACGCTTTTTTCCCATACGAACAGTCAACAAACCCTGGCCAATGGTGTTGTTGATTTTGTGGGCACCGGTATGCGCAAGGTCCTCGCGCTTAAGGTAAATCTGTGCGCCACCAACATGCTCGGTCAATCTCTTTGCATGAGTGAGCGGCGTGGGCCTACCTACAAAGTTTTTAAGCAAATCCTCAAGCTCCGCTATGAACTTTGGATCCTTCTTTGCCTGCTGGTACTGTTCAGCTAATTGATCGAGTGCAGCAACAAGAGTCTCCGGCACATAGCGCCCGCCATACTCTCCAAAGCGGCCAGCCTCATCAGGAACAGTTGTAAGAGTAGTCATGATGTGACAAGTGTAGTTAGGCCGCTCATTAGAGCAAATGCTTCTAATGCTTGGTCAATTACCTGTAAGATCAATGATGCCATTCATAACAGTGTTGATAAAGCCACCAACAAAGGGGAGTCGACTTAACTTCACATCATCTTCATCATCGAGCTTGACTTCGATGTCGTGCAGCATTGGGCTGTATTCCTTTAGATCCTCAGGCAGTAGATCCTCCCAACCTTCCACAAGCATTTGGACTTTCTCAAGCTCTTCATTGTCAAGCCAGAATCCTTTGCACTGTGTGCAGCGATCGAGAATGATGCCGCTATCACTTCCATAGTTTATAGCATCAGTTGTGCCGCCACATTTTGGGCATAGAAGATCACGATCGACATTCTCTAGCTTTACTCCGGTGATCGCGGTCGCTTCCGCGATGGCTCTTCTCGCACCCTCATCGAATTTCACCTCACGAAGTTGCACAATTTTGCCTAGCTCATCGCTGTCAAGCCACTCGCCATGACAGCTAGAACACGTTTCTATTTCAACGCCTTCGTAATCGATTGTGGTTAAAATCTCTTGACAGTTCGGACATTTCATATTGATTTACCTTCCTTAAAACCGGCATACAGCGTACCTTGTATGTGTACTTATAGTGTAGATTCCCTCCATTTGCAACGAACCAGGATTGTTACAGCAGAATCGAGGCGAAGAACTCCGTCTGCCGCTGCTTTGCATCCGCAGCCATTTTCCCAAACCCTGCGTGCTCGAACGGTGCGCCGGTGTGTTCGTAAGTGATTATCTCTACAAGCTCAGGCTGCAGGTAATGATTTCGTAATGCCTCTATGAACCGCTTTTGTCCTTCGTATGGAACCCATTCATCATAGCGTGCATGGAAGGCCTGGAATGGAATTTCGCGCCAATGCTCTAGTCGGTTAAGCGGGTTCAATGTTGCGATATCATTCTCATCGCAATCCCTAAACATAGGCCTGTGCTTTTGATCGTTCCAAGAACCACTAGTCGCTTCAACGGAAGCGCAGCGAAAAGGGTGATCGCTGCATAGCCGAGCGATCGCCGCCATGCCTCCGACTGACATTCCACCAATACCCATGCGTTTGCTATCAAATTCTTTCATCTCGCCTATGGTTGCAACAATCTGATCGATCTCTTCAGTCATCTGAAGCACTACTTCCAGTGCTGCTTCGGGTTCCTGCATTGTTTTAATGAAGCGTTCACCATGACCTGGTAAATCAACTGCACACACGCCTATTCCCGCTCGAATCCATCGCAGGTATCGCCCCGGATCAAGTTCCTTGTTTACAGTGCGCCCATGCATCCAAATCACAAATGGAACCGATTCACCCGAATCCCAATCCGGATGAGCAAGCAGTGCGGGAATAGCATTTGTACCAATACGTTCCCAGCGCGCTTGCTTACGCAGCATTGATGGCATTTTTCCTGCAAGATCAACCATGAAGCGAGATCATAGCAATCAACTAAGGTTTCGCTTCGAGAATCAGGTTGAAGGGTGTTTGCGTAGCCTTACGGAAGTGAGTGAATCCACCTTCGCGCACAACATTTTCTAGCCGTTTTGGTCCAGCTTGTGCGCCAAGGGCAAGACCAACTTCCTGGCTTTTCGAGACAGGCGTACAAATCATTGTTGAAAATGCGTAGTACAACCTTCCAACCGGATTCAGATTCTTCTCCAGTTCATCCTCTGCGAACGGTTCAACGATGAGCAAAGTTCCATCGGGTTTTAGCGCTTTAAGAGTGTGTGCTACTCCACCAACAGGGTCACCCATATCATGCAGACAATCGAAGTATGCTATTAAATCGTAATCAGTGCCGGGGAAGTCTTTAGCGGCTGCAACTTCAAAGCTGATGTTTGTTAATCCCGATTCAGCTGCGCGGTTATTAGCGTTTACTACAGATGGTTCGTGAAAATCAAAGCCAACAAAGGTTGAGTTTGGAAACGCTAGGGCCATGACGATTGTGGATGCGCCATGGCCACAACCAATATCTGCAATTTTGGCACCGCTTTCGAGTTTTTCTATCACGCCATCAAGAGCAGGCAACCATTCATCAACTAGACTTGCTTTATACCCAGGGCGGAAGAATTTTTCAGTTCCACAAAATAGACATTCACTGTGATCACCCCATGCAACGCCTTTACCTGTCTTAAACACTTCAGCGATCTTTGGTTCGTCTATGGTCATCGAGGCGATGGCGTAGAATCCTCCGGTCATGCAAGCTGGGCTGTCATCATCTGCAAACACAGCTTGTTGTTCGGGCGACATACTGAATCGCTCAGTTGCAGAGTCGTATTCGATGTAACCTGAGCCGGCTTGAGCAGCACACCACTCGCGAATGTAGCGCTCGTTTGTGTCTGTTTTTTCGGCTAGTTCTTGAGTATTTAACGGTCCATCTAGAGCCAATTTCTTATAAAGCCCCAGGCGATCTCCGATGATTACCAGCGGCGCTACTGCTGCAGCACCCATATCGCAGACCATTTTCCCGAGTAGCGCATCAAGTTTCGATTCTTCTAATACTGTCATGTTATTTTCCGTGTTAACTGTCAGGTATTCGCTCGGCGAATAGTTCTAGCCGATCAGTTTCTATAATAAATAACGGTTTGAGGCAAATTGTCTTCAATATATTAACAAGACGCCTACGATCGATACTTATTAGCATAGCATGTTTAACATATGAGTTTAAGGCTTCATAATGCCCAAGATTATTTCTGGTAAATTTAGATCTCGTCAGCTCATAAACATTCCGGATGATTTATCGACAAGACCGTTCCTGGGTCGAGTTAAGGAATCTGTGTTCGGCATGCTGCATGAATGGTTTGAAGGCGCCAATGTTCTGGATCTATTTGCGGGGATTGGAACAGTGGGTCTTGAGGCGGTCAGTAGAGGCGCAGCATCAGTCTTGCTGGTCGAAAAAGATCCAAAGGTATTCTCTATATTGAAGCAGAATATAGAGATGTTTAATTGCAGCGATCGTGCAATTGCCATGCAGGCAGATGCTCTTGCTCAGACCTGCTTGCTAAGAGCGCCTCAACCGATAGATCTGATCTTCATGGATCCGCCTTACCGGATGATGCAGGATGAACTCGGCCGCGCCAGAATTCTAAACCAGCTACATCTGTGCCGATCGCTTATGGGTGATAAAGGATTTGTTGTGCTGCGCAGTCCAGTTAACCCTGAGGATGTAGATTTTTCTATTCCAGGCTTTGATGGGCCTGAGGTTCACCAATACCAAAAGAGTATGTGGGCTTTTCTTTACTCACCTGCGACCGATCAAACATCAACATCAAAAGACGACGATGAGTCGGCTGGTGAATAAAGTAAACTGTTGATTAGCGTTAGGTGCACTTATCTCATGCAACAGTCATCTGAAAATCCTGATCCTAAATCAACTGCTGATCTAAGAGAAGCAGCTACTAATGTTGCGCGCACACTGATTGATGCAGGCTATACCGCTTATTTTGCAGGAGGCTGTGTACGCGACAAGCTGATGGGCAACGAACCTTTGGACTATGACATTGCGACAAATGCACGCCCGGAGCAAGTCTGTGAATTATTTGAGCGGACGCAATTAGTAGGAGAAGCCTTCGGAGTAGTTCTGGTATCAACGCTTGGATATCAGTTTGAAGTTGCAACATTTAGAACTGATGGCGTATACAGCGATGGCCGCCATCCTCAATCTGTTACGTACTCAGATGCTGAGCATGATGCGCAGAGGCGAGATTTTACAATCAACGGCCTATTTGAAGAACCACTTACAGGAAAAGTAATTGATTACGTAAATGGTCAAGAGGATCTTAGTGCAAAGCTTTTAAAGGCAATAGGAGATCCACAAGCACGGTTCCTGGAAGATCGCTTGAGAATGTTGCGTGCAGTGCGTTTTGCAGCGCGCTTTGGGTTTACCATTGATGAGCAGACCGCAGAAGCTATACGCGATGCCGCTGGCGATATATCCGGCGTCAGCCGTGAACGAATCGGCCAAGAACTAAAGCGGATGCTAAGTCATCCTAATCGTGGGGTGGCAGTTTGGGAGCTTCAATACCTTGGACTAGATGCGACAGTATTAGGTGAAGAGAATATAACCGTCGCTCCCACAAGAGTGGGTCGGCTTCCAGATGATGCTCCATACCCTACGGCTCTAGCAGCATGGCTGTTAGATCGAGACGAATGCAGTCAGACAAGTCACCATGTTACGTCTAGAAATTGGGGCGCAAAGCTCATGCTCTCAAACTCCGATCAGCAGGACTTCACTAGATGTCTAAGCACCTACCAGATGCTAATTACAGACTGGCCCAAAGCTGGCGTAGCCGCCCAAAAGCGTCATGCCTCGACTGATGTGTTTACCCAGGCCTTGATGATCTTGCAGACGGTGGAACCTGAGACATTTGTAGATATACGTCAGAGGGTTGATTTCCTGGCCCAATCAGGCCTAAGCCCTGATCCACTCATTTCCGGAGATGATCTGATGGCTCTAGGCATGACTCCCGGCCCTGACTTTAAGACCGTGCTGGAAAGCGTTTATGATTCCCAGCTTGAAGGTAATATTTCTGACAAAAAAACAGCCTTGGCATTGGCCGAGTCTATAGCAACTACTATGGAACGAGACTAGGTCAAACCTAGGATTCTAAGCTAAAAGCGGCCATTTTGAGGCTGACTCAGCCTAACCCAGCATCACTTTGCCGCATTGGGGAATTTAGGTAGTTAAAAGCTGCTGGATTGGAACTTTGAGATGGCCCTAGCGTCGTATAGACTATGTAAGGTCACTTTTTGTCGCGCCCAAGGTATAGGCTCGGCTTTGATTGCCAATAAGAATTTACTCCTTGCGGATCAGTCAAGGAAGTCTCCGTTTACATAAGTGAGGAAATTACATGTCTCGATTCACTGCTTGGATGAACGTTGCCTTGATCGCAACTATCGTTGCGTTACTCATTCCCACAACTAACCAGGCCTTAGCCCAAGCTGATGATGATAGCAATACAGAGGACATTCTGTATTTGGCGGATGGCCGAGTCCTACACGGTCAAATTATTAGCGAAACAGAAGATGAAGTTGTTTTCAATATCACTGTTAATCGAAAGGCCAACCTATTTGCCAAAATGACTTTCTCAATGGCTGATATCGAGAGCATCGAACGTGATGTTTCCTTTGATGGACAGAGTGGTCAAGCAGCCAAGAAAAAGAAAACTTATCGAACACTCGCATCTTCAGAAGATGATACTGATAAACGAGGGTTTGGACGACTTCGGGCTTCAAGCGATGCTGAGGATGTACCCAGCTTTTATATCGTTCCAATGAAGGGACAGATGGGAACTGATATCAATGCGGAGCTCTATAAAGATCTCATCGAAGATATTAGAGAAGTGAATCCAGATTACATTATTATCGAGATGAAATGTCAGGATATTGATGATCGATTGTCTTCACCGTTGAAACTAGAGGAGTGGGGATTTAACGACATCCGGTTCCTGGATGTTTATCGAGACATTGTAAATATTTTCCGAGATGATCTACGTGACATCCCTCAGGTGATGTGGATTCATGATTCTATGGGTATTAGCTCAGTCCTAGCAACGGCTTGGCCGAATATGTATATGAAACCCGAAGCAAGGTTTGGCGGAATTGCCAGCGTAGCGGTTCATTTTGACATACCTGATGAAGAAGTACATGCCAAATATAGAGAGGCATACATGGCATTGCTAAAGGGGTTTGCTTTAAATGGTCAGTATGCTCTTGAAATTATCGATGCCATGGTAATACCAGAATATACTTTAAGCGCTTCATTTAAAGGTCGAGAAGTAATATGGGATCTATCGAGAAATGGTGAGTTCCTTGTTGATGGCAATGAAAAAGCCACAGTATATTTTCGTTCAAAGGAAGCTGAGGATCTGCTTATAAGCGATGGCACAGCTGAAACGTTTGATGATGTCGCACTGCTAGTTGGATTGCGAGAGTACCGAATAGTAGATGGGCGTGCAGATGAAGTAGTTGAAAGATATTCAACAGGCTGGAGAAGAAGTCTAAAAAACTGCAAGGCACTTTGGAATGACTATGGCATGCACTTGGGATGGGCAAGTGGTGATGAGACACTTAAATGGCTAGGACGAGCCAAGAGAGATATCGAAAATATCCTCAAAGCTATGAATCGTTATCAAGCTGTTGAAATCCGATTAGGAGTGGAATTAGGCTTGAGCAAATTCAATTTAACTACAATCTTAGAATTGCTAAAAGAACAAATTCAAGCATTAAGGAGAGGCCAACGTGGCGGTGGCGGCGGTGGGGGCCGGCGTGGTGGAGGCGGATTGGGCGGAGGTTGATTTAGCCAACATTATTAATATTATGTGCGCTTTTATTAAAAAATACTCTTTGAAGAACTTTTGGAATCTTTACTACATCATTACTGATGGGACAACGCTGAAATGAAAAATCGCTTTATCAATAAAATAGTAATGTGTGTACTTGCCGTTTCATTTGCAAGTATTGCAATCGCTGGAACCAGTGTTGAAATTAGGCTTAAGAATGGCTCGGCATGGAGAGGTGAACTCAACGATAATGTCGTAGTTCAATTTGTAGATCAGAATCTCCAAATTGAATTCAAAGGCCAGTTGGTAAAAACCGCAAAAATGTATATCGTTGTTGAAGGTGATATTGCTGGTGAGCTTAAAGAAAAGGTGATCTACAAAGGGGATATACGTTCAATTCAATCCCTTAGTGATTTAGTTTCAGCAAATTTGCCACGCAATAATAAAGCCAAATCCCAAGCTGTTAGTTCAAGTTCCCCAGATGATCAAGAGTCACGAGGAATCTTCTTTCTGCCGCTAAAAGGACCAGTTGGTGAGACCTTAAGGCATAATGAAATCGAAATGATTGGTAAGGAAGCGGATAAATATGGCCCGGGCCAAATAATTGTTTTCCAAATCAAATCTAATGGAGGCTTTGTCTTCGAATCGGAGTTTATTACTGAGGCTATCTGGGATCTTAAGAAAAGACATCGTGTGATCGCATGGATTGAAAAAGCAATCTCTGCAGGCTGTTCAACGGCTATGGCATGTGATGAAATCTATATGATGACTGAGGGTATTGCAGGTTCAGTCACAACGGTCATGGGAAAGACAGCTGTATCTGAAAAAGAAGCACAACCTGGTATTGACTTTTTAGTTCGTGTTGCTAAAGAAGCAGGACACAGTGAACATATTGCAAGATCTATGAAGTTAAGGAAATATCTGTGTTCTTATGATGTAGATCCAGAAACAGGTGAAGTTACTATCTATGGTGATTTGTCTGGAGAGTTTATTCTTTCTGATGAAAAGAGTAACCTCTGTTTCAATTCAGATAATGCACTACACTGTGGATTTTCAGATGGTACTGCTGATACCAAAGATGAACTTGCAAACTTGCTTGACCTCCCAAGGTGGAATGAAGTAAACGATTACGGTCGTAAGATCGCAAAGAGGTGGACGAATACTGTTGAAAAAGCTATAGATAGGATCCCAAGGCTATTAGCACGCCGTGGCTATTGGAAGACAGGATCTGGTGATGCGGAAGTTCGAATCGGAGCACTTATCCGAATTGATCTTGAGTTGCTCAAATGGATTGACGTCGCTCCTCTTATCGCAGAATACAAATTCGGTCTGCCTAGAGAGATAATTGAACGCGAACTCAAAGAATTGCGTAAAACACTTGCGGACATGAAAAAGGCCAAGCGCCGTCGCTGAAATATTTTCTCATTTAACATGTAAACGTTGATATAAAGATCGCTTGGCGAAAAGCCAAGCGGTTTTTTCATAGACATATTAAATTGCCTAATTACTATTCAATCATCACTTATAATACCAAGCCCCTCAATCAGATCCGCACCGGCCATAATTTGTGCGCTTGATTTAGTAATGGTATCACTCAATGGTTCAGCTTCGCCTCCAAGATGCTGAGCAAGAAACACTTCGGTAACTGCAAAGAACGCCAATCTATTTGCAGGATTGGCGAATCCATGCCCTTCATCCGGGAATAGCACATAAGTCACTGGCAAACCCTTCGCTTGCATGGCATCAACGATCATTTGAGATTGCTCTTCGGTAACACGTGGGTCATTTTTTCCTTGACCGATTAGTAATGGCCTACTTATGGCATCAATACGATTAATTGGAGATATTGAAGCCAAGTATTCCGGTTCACTTAATGCACCAACTCGAGTTTCAAACAGAGAAATAATGGGCTCCCAATATGGTGGGAAACTTTCAAGCAAGGTTTTTACATCCGATGGGCCAACAATATCAACGCCAGCAGCAAAGAAATCTGGCGTAAAAGTCAAGCCAACTAGAGTTGCATATCCGCCATAGCTCCCTCCCATAATGGCAACACGATCCGGATCAGCGATTTTCTCATCAACCGCCCAAAGTACAGCATCAATAAGATCATCATGCATAGCCCTCGCCCACTCACGGTCACCCGCATTGACAAAGTGCTTACCAAACCCCGTCGATCCTCTGAAGTTAACGCTCAACACTGCGTACCCCCGATTTGCCAACCATTGATGGAGAGGGTTATACCCCCAACTATCGCGCGCCCACGGCCCACCATGCACTAACAAAACCATTGGTAAATTTGTTGACTTGCCATTGAGCGGAGTTGTGAGATAACTAACTAACTTAAGGCCATCCCTTGCCTTAATAACCACTGGTTTCATCTTGGCAAGAGAATAACCCTCAAGTGCGGCACGGTTTGAAAAAAGGTAAGTCGCTTGCTTGGCTTGGCGATCATATAGGTGATATTCCACAGGCCCATCGTCGCGTAAGTAAGCTACAATCCAAGTCTTGTCATCTTCTGTTCTACTAATAATTGACATATCAGCATCGCGCAGTTGTGTAAGATAATCCCAATCCTCTTGGATCGAATCATCCAGAATCTCCCACTGCCGTCTCTTATATTCATATCCAACAGCCTGTGGTCGACCAGTTGCTGGATCCATTTCAAGCATACTCAAGTCCGCTATTTCATTACCAGCAATGCGCTCGTAAGAACCGTCTTCGCCTGTTGTATATTGGTAAAGTTGAGCAGTATCCGCGTTTCTTGAATCTAGTAGGTAGATAGTATTGTTATCTCTTGTAAAACCCATAAGACTGGATGTAATCGAGTCGTTACGACTCCAACGGACAAGCTCATACCAGGAATCAGTTGAGCTATCTCGAGTTTCAACTATTTTCCCACCATCAGATGTGTATCTAATCCCCGCACGAATTTGAAAATTGCTATCTGCTATTACGCCTATAAAAACATTATTTTCATAAACAAGTTGGCTTTCGCCGGTTGACGTATTAATTCGCCAAACATCGTGGTATTGGGGATTGCGGTTGTTTATACCGACAAGAATCTCATCCGGGAAATTGCGATCGGTTGCAACTACTCTTGCCCTAATTTCTTCAAACGGTGTTAGATCTTTCTGATCACCTGTTTGAATATCTACTGCATAGAGATGGAAATTTTCATCCCCGCCAGAATCTTGAGCGTAAATAATCTGCTTGTTATTATGCATCCAAAAGTAATTGCGAATTGGCCGCGTTGTGGAATTAGTGATCGGCTTGGCATCATCCTGGCCTAGAGATTGCACCCATACATTAAGCAAACCATTACGAGGCGCTAAGTAACTAATGTGTTTCCCATCGGGGCTTATGCGAACTGATGCTCTATCAGGATTCCCAAACAGCACACTTCGAGGGATTAGATCCCTGCCCTGACCTTGCGCAATTTGGTTGAACGTTACATTCGCTATACCGCTAATCAGTAAAGCAAGTCCAATTAGGGAAAAACGGTACTGCTTAATCATTGCAATCCTCCAAATGTCAGGCTTATGGTTTGATAGGTTTGTATCTGCCAGCCAAAGTTAGCCAGCTTATTCGGCGCAAGGGTACACACACTCCAGCTATTTGCTGTGGAAAAACATTGGTCTTGATAGATTAGGCTTAAAAATAATCCGCTGGAGGACTTGCCAGCTACATTTCATCATCCTGGAACTTAAGTACAGCTGGGCCTACATGAATCGACATACCCGTTCTGAGCCGAATTTGATTTATTTTCTCGCCGTCTAAAAAGGTGCCGCCAGTAGATCCAAGATCTCTGAGCACCAGATCATGTCCATCACGCTCGATGCAGCAATGCTCTCGAGAAACAGATTGGCTCTTAATACAAACATCGCAGGTCTCATCTCTTCCAATGATAATCTCTTGGAAATCACCCAAGGCATATGCCTTCAGCAACTGGCCGCTCTTGTTACAAACGTGTAGCTCCATCATAACCATGGTCTCCGGTAGGCTTCCCGAGAGTACGATGGGCGTTCGCACTATCCTTATTGTTGGTTCTATGCGGTCATTTGCCAAGCACTAACTCTAGAAATCTCAAACAATCAACTCTGCCTATACACTCTCTGATAATGCGTTGGCTAGTAAACCTTGTTTATATCATAGCGTTGGTCCTCACATCGCCCATTTGGCTCCTGCGAATGATCCGTACGGGCAAGATCAAGACCGATTGGCAAGGCCGATTTGGGCGTACTACCCAATTAGGTCCTAAAGATGGCAAACGCCTGCTTATCCATACAGTCTCGGTGGGGGAGGTGAACGCTATTGAGCAATTAACTCAAAAGCTCACTAATAACAAATATGCCCCGCAAATCATCATCTCTACCACTACCGATACAGGTTTCGCCAGGGCTAAATCGTTCCTGGGAGATCGCTTTAAGATTGTCCGATACCCCTTTGACTTTTCCTTTTGTGTTAGTCGTTTTCTCAAATCAATTGAGCCGGATGCGGTCGCACTCTTTGAGCTTGAGGTTTGGCCTAACTTTACCGCAGCTTGTCAGCGCAGAGGAATTGCAATATGCGTCGTCAACGGCCGACTAAGCCAACGCAGCTTCAACCGCTACAAGCAAATTCGCTCGCTGGTAAAACCTTCATTTAATAGATTGGCGTTTGCAGCAGTTCAAAGCCAAACCTACGCAAAACGCTTTGAAGAAATGGGTGTAAATAATGATCTCATCCATGTAACAGGTTCAATGAAATGGGATGCAGCCAAGATAACAGATCATGTCGATGGAGCAGATGATCTTGCACAGGAATTAGGCATAGATAGAAATAGGCCTTTGATCGTTGCAGGTTCAACGGCACCAGGTGAGCACGAACTTTTTGCATCATGTATTCCTGGTGATATTCAATTGCTATGTGCACCAAGAAAACCAGAGTGGTTCGACCAGGCAGCAGCGTCGCTCCCTGGCTGCGCTAGAAGATCCAAAGGCACAAGAGGCAGTCCAACCGGGCGTTTCCTACTCGATTCAATAGGTGAATTACGACAAGCTTATGCTTTAGCGGACATCATCATCGTCGGGCGAAGCTTCGTAGATCTATATGGCTCAAATGTCAGCGAAGCGGTAGCTCTGGGTAAAGCAACAGTCATAGGACCAGCAGTTTCAGATTTTCAGGATTCTGTTGATGCATTGGTTAATGGAGATGGGATCATACAAACCACGCGTGATGATCTGGCGGATGTCCTGAGAGAACTACTAGACAATCCCAACAGGCGAGAGCAGCTAGCAGCAAACGCGCGAGATGTGATCCAAGAGCAGCAGGGCGCTACTGATCGTAACGCCAACCTGGTTATTGAATTATTATATAAAACCAGTCGGGTTTAGTACAAAAGAAATTCCGCCGTCCTAACGGTGTCAGAACGGCGGAGGAGGAGAAAGAAGAAAGGAGAAAGAAGGATCTTAAGAGTCGAAAAGGCAATTTGAGTTCTTGTTGTGTTTTACAACCACACAGTGAACAAAATAGCACCCTCCGACTCCATATTTATTACGTTAGTTGTATTATTAAGGTTCGCAGCAACAAATAGGGGCGGTACGATAGCTTTTGCTATGCAATTGGCCCCTTTCCGGAGGGTTATGACGGATCCATATTCCATCCTGCCGCTCCAAATCCACTTCCAGGTGGTACTGCAAAAATATCGGGTAATGCCCCTGACAAACTCTATAATCCATCAAGAAATTTACATATACCCTTGTATGGTGCCTGAAAAGCCTAAAAAGGGAAAATGCACCCACAAATAGTGCTTTGATTGACCAATTCCAGCTAAGAATAAGCCCTATTAAGCCTAGACTTATGCCTTAATGCGTGAATTTGAATTATTACAACATGTCTTTCAAGCCACGGGCAAGAGCCAATCTGTTCTCATACCTCCCGGCGATGATATGGCTATGGTTCAGGTCGATGGAGTTAATTTACTTGCTGCTGTTGACCAGCTCGTCGAAGCTCGCCATTTCGATATCTCAATTACTCCGGTTCATTTGATCGGTCGAAAAGCCATAACGCGCAGCCTTAGCGATGTTGCAGCCATGGCGGCAATTCCGGTCGCTTCACTTGGAACTATTACAGCATGCCCTAGTACCCATGATGAATGGGCCGCTGCACTATTTGATGCAATGAATGAAACTGCTGACCAGTATAACTGCCCGCTAATTGGTGGCGATGTAGCAATTCATCATGAAACAGGCTCACCAATGGTTTGCACTGTTACTGTGCTGGCAAAACCAGGGCTGAATCCTCCGCTGCGCAGAAGTGGCGCTAAGGCGGGGGATAACTTATATGTTACAGGCGCGCTAGGCGGATCTGTTGATGAAAACGGCTTGGGCAGACACCTAACGTTTGAACCACGCATAAATGAAGCGCTGGCTTTATCTGAAATACTAGGCCCAAGACTGCATGCAATGATAGATATCAGCGATGGGCTTGGACGTGACGCATCTCATATTGCTGAGTTATCTAACGTTTCAATTGAAATAGATGCTGGTTCGCTACCAATTAACCATGGTTTAGATTGGCGCCGAGCCATGTCTGATGGTGAAGATTACGAACTTTGCTTTGCAGCTGAAGGGGATGTGCCAAATCAAATATGCCAATTACAAGTTACACAAATCGGGCGAATTGTTGCTCTTAGCGATTCACTTAAACCTTCAATAATTGTCCGAGATGGATCAACGCAGATTGACGCAGCATCACTTGGGTGGGAGCATGGCAATTCATGAAACTTCTCCGCGAAAGTCATAGCGAAGCAGCAACGATTGAGCTTGCCACAAAGCTCGGCAACAAACTGCGTGCATCAGATGTTGTATGTCTGCTAGGGCCATTAGGAGCTGGGAAAACCTGCTTTGTGCGCGGTTTAGCCAAAGGGCTGGGTATAGATCCATCAATGGTTTCAAGCCCTAGCTTTGTAATCTGCCAAGAGTACAACGGACAGAGTACTCTAAAGCTAGCTCACATAGATGCCTATCGCCTCTCGGGCCCGGATGAACTACAAACCATCGGCTGGGATGAACTTTGCGAAACGCCAAATACCGTTCTTGCAATTGAATGGGCTTCACTAATAGAGTCCGCACTACCCGATTGCCGAATCGAGGTTACGCTGGAACACACTGGCGAAAACTCAAGGCAAATAACCATCAATGTCCCTGATGAAATTGCAGATCGTTTCGAGGGTATTGAAAATAATATTGCCACCAGCGAAAAATGTCGAAAGTGCAGCAAGCCTATATATTCAACTGCTGATACATATCCTTTTTGCTCCAATCGTTGTCGTTTTGCGGACTTGGGTTCTTGGTTTGATGAATCTTACATGACTAGTCGCCAAGCTGATGCAGATGATTATCCCGATGAGTAATCAACTGGCCCCGTTAGAATTGCGACCTTCCGGGCTTATAGCGTAAATCTGAAACCGATGGCCGACCGGCTCCCAGCCATGTTCATTACATATACGATCCCTAATTGCCGTCAATTCATTATCTGAAAACTCAATATGCTTTCCCGTTTTCATGCAAACCATATAATCGCGCTGCTGTTTGCCGTAAATCAGTTGATAATGCGTTAGCTTAGAATCGAATAACGCCTGGGTGATAATTCCCGCTTCTTGCAAGAGTTTGATTGTGCGGTATACCGTAGCGGTTGAAACGCCATCAGCGCGCTTGCGCATCTGAGACATTAGATCCTCAACTTCAAAAACACCATCGCGTTCGATGATTGCTTCTAAGATGTCTGCCCGTTCGGGAGTATATTTGAGGTTCTGAGATTTGAGATATCGCCTAAAAACCGAACAAAGCGGAGCCATGACCACAATCTGCGGATCACCCGGGTCGATAGGCGAAGCAGTGGGGGGGGGAGGGGGATCAAGTGGGTCAGGGGGATTCGGTGTTGACTTGCGATTCATGCTACAAGTGTATCCCACTATAAATACATAAGATTCTAATGATCCTCGAGCAACGATATGACTACTTCATCGCTGAAAATACTGGCATTTGAGCCGTTTGATAGCGGTTCTCACCGATCTGTTCGCCAATCTATTAGCCAGCATTCCAGGCATAACTGGACTTGGCTAACCAGGCCTGGTCGAGCGTGGAAGTGGCGGATGCGACTGGCTGCGATAGAGCTAATTCAGCAAGCCCATGTGCAGTGTGCTTTTGATACTCCTGCAGATCTGATCTTTGTTACTTCGCTGCTTAGTGCTGCGGATTTACGAGCTTTACTGCCAGCTGAGCTTCGTAGCGTTCCTCTTGTTGTTTATATGCATGAAAATCAAGCTGCGTATCCCTATTCAGATCGCAACGAGGTTGATCCTAAGCGTGATGTACATTTCGCACTGACCAATCTCACAACAACACTCGCAGCTGACTGTGTAATTTTTAATAGCGTATACAACCGCCAATCATTCTTGATAGGCCTCAAAGACATACTAAAAAATACACCCGATCTTGCGGCTGGTAATTGGTTAGAGCAAATCGAATCAAAGAGTCATATAGCCTGGCCGCCGGTTGAACTTCCACCGGAATCATTTGGTCAATCTTCCGAGGGCGGGAGAGTTTTACATAACTCTATCCGTGTGGTTTGGCCGCATCGATGGGAACATGACAAGGGGGTTGATGAGCTACTGGATATTGCTAATCAATACACCGAGCCTTTGAATCTGCGTTGGACGATTCTTGGCGAACAGTTTTCCAAGGTGCCTAAAGCTCTAAATGAGTTTCGTGATAAATTTGCAAACCAAATAGATCACATTGGTTTTGAGCCTGATCGCAAGAAGTACTGGCAGCACTTACGAGAATGTGATTGGGTGTTATCTACAGCAAAGCACGAGTTCTTTGGAATAGCTGTGGTGGAGGCCTTACTTGCGGGATGTTTACCATGGCTTCCCGATCGCCTGAGCTATCCAGAGTTGCTGCCAGCTAGTGCAACAAATCTAAGTCCATACGATCCGCCAAGTGATAGTACAAGAGTGCTTCGTGATATCGCAGCACATTTAAAGCCTGCAATAGCAGCAAATGCAGTTGCTAGAATAGATGAGTTACTTCAGCAAGCTGTCAAAGCTTGACTCTGAGATCACCTTGAAAGCCCCCCATCCTGAGCCGATAATGCATGTTATGTTAAATTCAAGCTTGTGAGCAATCCAAGCTTACTTACTAAGCTGAACGATGTACCATGCCCAGCCCGTTAATTACTAAATAGAGCCACCAATTGAGATACGAGCCTTAAATGCCCACACTTTGGTCCAAAACGCTGATACCAACGCTACGCCAGGATCCTGCGGATGCGGAGGTTCCATCGCATCGGTTGATGCTTCGAGCTGGTCTGATTCGCCAACTTGGTAGCGGTCTATACACATTCCTTCCTTTAGGTTGGCGTGCACTAAAAAAAGCTATCGAAATTGTCCGCGAGGAAATGAACGCAGCTGGTGCTAGTGAAGTTCTAATGCCTGCACTTGAACCTTTGGAGATGTTCAAGGACACCAAGCGCGACGTTGA
This sequence comes from Planctomycetota bacterium, assembly GCA_022574595.1. Classification (GTDB taxonomy): domain Bacteria; phylum Planctomycetota; class Phycisphaerae; order Phycisphaerales; family SM1A02; genus JACZRS01. The sequence continues at coordinate 159,885 of JACZRS010000005.1, forward strand.
ATATGGCGACAACCTTTTTACTTTAACAGACCGGCATGGCCGAAAGGCAGCACTTGCGCCAACACATGAAGAAATCATCACCGAGCTTATGGCCGCTTATGTTGAAAGCTACCGCCAACTGCCGCTGAATCTGTATCAGATTCAGACCAAGTATCGTGATGAGTTTCGGCCACGCTTTGGGATTCTGCGTTCTCGTGAATTTATTATGAAGGATGCGTATTCATTTGACATTGATCTCAATGGGCTCGACTCAAGTTACCAGGCAATGTACGATGCATATTGCCGTATCTTTACTCGCTGCGGCTTAGAATACGAAATAGTAGAAGCAGAGTCAGGCCCAATTGGTGGTTCCGCCAGCCATGAGTTTATGGTTCTTTGTAATACCGGCGAAGATATCATCCTCAAATCAGATAAAGGCACTTATTCTGCAAATGTAGAAAAATGCGGAATTGGCAAACGTGATCTTGCTCAAGACTTTTCCGGAGAACCGACAGGCGATCTCAGAATTGTATCAACTCCCGATTGCACGACGATTACGGATCTGTGCAAACAGTGGCAGAAATTTGGCGGCGGCAAGTTAAAGCCACAGAACGTGCTTAAGACTCTCGTTTATCGCTTCGAAGGAGAATTGACAGCTGAGGAGCAGAAGGAAGTCGAGGAGTTGGCAACGCTCGGGTACACTGATGGTGGATTCTACTTCTATTGGATAGTTGTCGTCCGAGGTGATCACGAAGTAAACGAGGGAGCGGTGAAGACCGAGGTTGAGCAAGTCCACAGGCGCGAGATGAAATTCACGCCAAAGAGCGCGCCTGGGCTTCACCTCATGGAAGAATGCAAGGCGAAGGAAGCTGGATTCGAAGTAGGATTCGTGGGACCACACGCGTATCTCTCATTGCCAGCCGATTCCAAGGCGCGTACCCGGATTCTTGTTGATCACGAGGCGGCCCAGCCAGGATTCTGGGTTGCAGGGGCCAACAAGCCTGATCAGCATGTGATGCACTTCAACTGGATACGCGAGTGCGAGCGGAGGTGGCTCAGCGATCATGTAACTGATGACCACATAACCTATGTCGCAGACATCCGCAATGCAGCCGATGGTGATCCCTCCCCCACCGGTGACGGCGGCATACTTCACGAATACAAAGCTATTGAGGTCGGTCACGTATTCAAACTAGGCAGCAAATACTCCGATGCAATGGGTTTTAGCGTACTTGATGAAGATCAAAACAGCCAGTCCGTCATCATGGGGTGTTACGGAATCGGCGTAGGAAGAATCATTGCAGCCGCAATCGAAACCAGTCACGATGACAACGGCATAATTTGGCCGGCAGCAATTGCCCCCTATCAAGTACATATTGTCCCCATAAAATACCAAGGTGAAGTTCGCGATACCGCCCTATCAATTGCCAAGCAACTCGAAGATGCAGGGATGGATGTACTTATAGATGATCGCGATGAGAGGCCGGGTGTAAAATTCAACGATGCAGATCTAATAGGCTTCCCAATAAGATTAACCATCGGCGACAAAGCTCTAGCAGAAAACAGCGTCGAATTTAAGCGCAGAGTTGATGATAAATCTAAAGCTGAGTTAGTTAAGCTCGATCAAGTTGTCGAGCGCTGCAAAGAAGTGCTCGCTAAATAATTGGGTGCCACGCACAGTGAGTGAGCCGGAAGGCGAACGAGTCGTGCGTGCGAACTTACGATTAACTTTCAATCGCACTGACGACTCGAAGACTCGTTGTCAGTGGCAACCTTACAGCGGTTTACGCACTTTATTAATCGTCTTTGACGAATCGGATGATTGATCGCGTTGATCTAAACCGAAGGCATCATGTACTACCTGCAGCGCCAGATCGCCATGCTCTTTGGGAACGATGCAGGAAATCTTGATCTCTGAGGTTGTAATGTTATTGATGTGTATGCCGGCTTTTCCAAGCGCGCTAAACATTTCCGCAGCAACGCCGGTGTGTGTGCGCATACCAAGACCAACCGCTGAGACTTTGGCCAAACCTACCTCGATGGCTAATTCACCTGACCCGATTTCCTCAAGAGCTTTTTGCACTGATGGCTTTACTTCTGCAAGGTCTTGATGTTCAACAGTGAACGAAATCGTAGCAGTATCACCAATTTCAGTTTGCATAATGTCATCAATCAATACGCCTGCATCGGAGAGATGGCCGAAGATCAGCGCTTGTATGCCGGGCTTATTTGGTATACCGCGTAGACTTAGTCGCCCAAGGTCAGGCGTAAGCGCACAGCCAACGACTTTAATATCTTCCATCGCTGGAGTCTCCTTAGTGATGATAGTTCCTTCATCAGGCTTAGAGCTGGATCTGACATGAATTGGTACATCATATTTCTGGCCGAACACTACGGCGCGGCTATTCATCACGCTGGCTCCCAGTGAGGCCAATTCTAACATTTCATCGTAACTTATCTGATCTAACTTGCGGGCGTTTCTAACTCGTCTAGGATCAGCGGTATATACACCATCCACATCGGTATAAATTTCGCAGCCCCCACTGCCAGATTTAACCCCAAGCGCAGCCGCAATAGCTACCGCAGTTGTATCAGATCCACCCCGACCTAGCGTGGTAATCTGATCCTGTTCTGATACACCCTGAAATCCCGCAACAACAACAATCCGTCCACTATCTAACTCATTTTTAAGCCGATCAGTATCAATAGAACGAATCCTGGCTTTAGTATGCACTTGATCGGTGACGAGGCCTATTTGCCTTCCCGTCATACTTACTGCGTCAACACCTAACGCATCTAAAGCCATGCTCATTAGTGCGATACTTACCTGCTCACCGGTCGCAAGCAGCATGTCCATTTCGCGCTTAGAAGGCTTACCTGTTATTTGTGTTGCTAAATTCGCTAATCTATCGGTGGTATCCCCCATGGCTGAAACCACAACGACAACTTGATGGCCTTCCTGAAAGGTTTTAACTGCACGTTGGGCGCAGCGCTCAATGCACTTGGCATCAGCGAGCGAGGATCCGCCGAATTTCTGAACGATAATTGACATGCTTGATTTATTGTAGGGCAATAAAGAAATTAACGAGCAATTTGCCCTGCGACTAGTGGCTTTTGCTTGGTCTTTGGTTCATCTGGATAAAGGTCCGCAACATACTTGCTGTACCCATTAAAGATCGGTGTGGCAAACCACTCGCCTTGTCGATCGACCCAATATGAACGGGACTGACTCCAACGCGGGTGAGGAATATTGGGATTGACATTGGAAAGAAAGCCGTATTCAGGTGGATTAAGTTTGGCCCAGAAAGTTTCAGGCTGCTCTTTTAACAGTTGGATTTTCACAATCGATTTTGGACTCTTATATCCATATTTCCAAGGCACGATTATCCGAACGGGTGCGCCATGTTGTTTTAGTAGTGGTTCGCCATAAGCACCCGTAACCACCATCGCCAGATCATTCATCGCCTCATCGATTCGCATTGCTTCGCTATACGGCCAGGGATTGTCTGGCCGACTGCGCATCCCGGGCATTTGCTCGGGTAAGTTAGCAGTAACAAAGCGTACAAACTTAGCATTGCTATTGGGCTCAACCTGCTCTAACAATTTGCGTAAAGGAAAACCACTCCAGGGAATGTTCATGGCCCAACGCTCAACACAGCGAAAATGATATAAACGCTCTTCGTGTTCAAACTTAAATATCGCATCCAGATCAAGCGTTGTGGGCTTGTTACATTCACCAGTAATTTGGATAGACCATGGATCTACAACAAAATCCTTAGTGCGCGGCCAAACATTACCACCCTTACCATATAGAAATTCGTAATAGTTATTGTGCGATGCAGCTATCATTCGCGGTGTAATTGTTTGGTCAATATCATCGGGTAATGAGAACGATTCAGAACGCTTTGTTGGGAATACATCCGGGCGCTCAAATGGCGGAATTAACTTGTCTTGATTCTCATCGGTCTTAAACGTAGATGATCGCTCCTGCTGCGCGCATGCCCCAGGCCCAGCGATCATGCCGATAGCGGCTGCTGCGCTTGCAACAAATGTTCGCCTACTAACAAATGCTTCATAGGATGTAGCTTGGCGAATAGGGATATCACTAGGAAGATAATCGTGGCGCATGAATGGTCCTTCAATTGTGAAATCTTGGCGTTCTTAACCAATCGTAGGTTTGATTTATGATCCAGAACAGCTAGCGAGACGAATCGGGCGGGCTGAATGTGATTTTGGCATCTAGCCTAACCCGGTCAGGTGCGGGTCGTTGCATTTGCCACTGCAATTTCTCTACGCCTTGGCCAAAGTCTGATATTAAGAGAAAAGCGTTTCGCAGAGCTTCGACATCTTCTGGCTCTGCAAGTACATCAGCTCGATTTCCCCATGAGCGAGTAAGCGATGCCAGACGAGGGCCATTTGCAAAGCCGCAGCTTTCCCAAACTCCAACGTCAGGATCTTCAACTGGCTCATTTGTAAGTGCTGCGGTTATCTCCTCAAGATGCTGGTAATCGGTTGCGACTACGCTCCATGCACCGAGCGGGCCTTCTACAACCGACCAATTCAAAGTTAGCTGCTCAAGGCCGGGTATATCACCAAACAACCATTTAGCTGCTGAGCCGAATTTTATTTGTCGAGGCTGGCCTGGTATAAAGGTTGAAGGGTCAGGGACTAGAACGCTCACTTGACCTTCACCTAACTCGTTTACCGATTTAGCCAAGCCGATCAGTTGCTGATCGAGATGTTCCCAAGCAAGCTTAGCGTCTTTAACCTCACGAATGCGCGCCGCTATTGGCAACATCAGATCAAACGCAGGTTTTTGCATTAGACCATCAAGCTCAGCAATAGTTGTAATTTGTCGAGATCCAAGATTCTGCCTCATTGCAGGCGTATACGCAGCTGGACCAAGCACTACTTGCAAGAATGCATCAAATTGGCCGGTAGCAGTATCCGTCGGTTCAATAATCGCTAGTGCGGTCTCATCGCGAAAATTATGAATAGGCGAAAGATCCCAATTGAGCTTGGTTGGGGCGCGCGTAAATGGCGCATTGTCAAACTTCGCAGCATAGCGCAGATTCATATGCGGACTATCCAACCTGGCAACGGCTACCGACCACCCCCCCATGGGCTGATCGTGTCGCATATAAAGCCCAATTTCCCCACCACCTAATTGGCGCGCTTCTTCAAAAGCGGGTTGGTTGGCAAGGCTATCAATTGGCGGCGAGGATAAATTCGGTACCATTTCATCAAATAGGCCTGGCTGAGGTGTTGGGCCAATGAGCAGCATTCTTCCGCTATGCGCTAATAGCAGTTCAAATTCGGGCAGCTGCATGATCGCCAATCTATGTCTTGGCGCAAGTACACGCGGCTGCAACTTTGCCAGCAATAGCTTGGTTTGCTCAGGATCAACCTCAGTAAGAACAGCCCATTGCGTAGCTTGGCCCTTTCCACGGACTACCAGGGTGAGAGATTTCCCGAGAAATGCGTCAAATAGTTCTGCTGCATCAAGTTGTACATCATCAGCAATATTGTCCCAAGCCCTCGGTATCTGCCCCTTTGATAGGAAGTTTGATGCCCACTGAGCAAATGGTCTATCGGATATTTCAGCGCGAAGGCTGGCTGCATCATGAACGTGCAAATATAGTCGAACGCTAGGCGGTGTAATTAAAGCTGCTTGAAATGGATCGTGGCGATCAACAGTATTAACTGGATCAGATCCAATCTGCGAGACGACCAGAACAAACACACCTGCCAATGAGATCATCACTTGGTTACGCCCAACCAAACTGTTGTTGTGGTAGACAACCAACCTGTACGGGAACTGGCTGATCATCAATCGGCACCGACTTTGGTAAATCCATAACTGGCGCAACATCAAACCGAGGTGATAGATTCTTTATTGTTTGAATCGCCCGATCAATCGTTGCTCCGTGATATGTTAAGTCATGGTTAATAGCGCTTGGTATTGTTGGTCCAACTGGAAGGCGCGCGCCTGGGCTTTGTGATTGCAATTTGCTGCCAACAATGATCGCTGCAAGAACCAGTGTTAAGAATGCAGTACGACTGGTCCATTTCCGAATGCGTCTAGTGCGAGCAGATGTAGGGGTGATGGGTTTATACCCAAGGCGCTTCATAATTGATGATGTCAGATCCGGACCTGCGCCTTGGCCATGTGTTGTTGGCTTTGGAGTACTCAAGCCCACACCTCCTGCACGCGTTCATTCATCTGGCTATCAGTTTCGATATATTGTCTCATTCGTTTACGCGCTCTGTGCAGATGACTTTTAACCGTACCCAGTGGCATATCAAGATGCTGCGAAATATCAGCTATGGGCCAATTCAATTGATGGAACATCATTACGATTTCGCGCTGCAAAGGACCAAGCGTGTCAAGCGCACTTTCGATAATCCCATGAGCGTTGCCCATTGACTCTTCTCTTGCTACTTCACTGTGTGGATCAGCTGATTTGTTTTGATGAAGCTCCAATACTTCCGAATCGAAGTTGGGGCATAGCTTCTGCACCGAGTTCATATATAAACGCTTAGCAATCGTGAACAGCCACGTGCTAAAGCGAAAGCGAGTATCAAAACGATTCAAATTGGCCAGCACTCTAACGAACGCCTCCTGAACAATATCCTCAGCTATTTCGGGCCGACCACACATGCGCAGAATGAAAGCGTATAACCCCTGTTGATGGGCTCTGATGAGAGCTTCCATTGCTGTGGCATCGCCCGCTTTTGCTCTGCGGACTAACTCGTGTTCATCCACCTTGTTCATCACGATGCAACTATTGTACATACCGCTGGCGAGATTGGGGGTTGCTAATCGGTATAAATGTGCAAGAACTTATTTGCTGTCAGCGCTCCTAGTGGCCTCCAGGTTGTATTTCTAAAAAATAAGCCTCCCCAGCTTAGCCTAGGGCGGCATAAATCGTAAGCAATTTCCCATCGGCTTAGGAGGTGGCATTCTTGGCCATGACCCCTTCAAGCCATTCATCCTCCTGCCCTGAACACCCGGATATCCCGGAAACTCTTGAGATCGCATCGGCGGATCATACCGATGTGATATCTCCAAGCGCTTTACGCAGCCTTCACTCTGCGGTTCCTTCCGACTGTTCGCTGTTCAGCCGGTGCGCGCCTTTGTGTATCGGATGCAAGCTTGCCAACAAGCTCGGCTGGATCCTTGGCCCAAAGATCCGCTCCGATTTCCTCTGCCAATCCTTCCGCACGATTAAATATACCGCCGCCAACAACAATCTGTAGATGCGGACATGCCCCAACACTGCGAATCTGATCGATGAGTTGGCGAATGTTTGGCGCATCATCCGGACCTGATGCGAACATCAAAAGCACATCCGGATTGCGTTCGCCAGTCTCTGCCAGGATTTCGTCTTTGGCAATTCCGCCGCCGCCAAAGTACATCTCGTACCCATCTGCTTCCAGCAAATCTGAAACTAATTGGCCGGCCAATTCATCCGCTTCACTTGCGCCTGAGAACATCAAAACTTTGCGCCCACGAGACGGCTGCAGCGAGTATTTAACTTGTGTTTGATCACAAAGACTTCGCAGCAATCTAATGCCGTAATGATGCGCTAAAGTTGAAAGTTGATCAGCGCGAAATAGTGAGTTAATCATCTCAAGCACAGGCCAATAGATCTCATGCGAAATTTGCTCCGGTGCGATTTCTTCATTGAGCAGCTCTTGGGTTATCCGTCGAGCGTTGAGCCTATCGCCTGTGATTAACGTATGAAAAAGATGTTCAACAACAAGTTCCTGGTCCACGTGACTATCTCCATATATACAAACCTGGCTCTATGACAAATCCACGCCAACGATCCACTCGCTGCGCCATAGCCACACCGACTGCGCGTAGCGGTTAGCCCTTGACCTGGTACATCGAGTTTGCAATACGTTTGGCTCAACTAAATATTGGGACTACAAATCCAATCTGAAATCGCACCTACAGACCAGTAGAGCAGTTAATTATGTGACCTTGCCACAGGCCGATAAGTCCAAATGGACCACGTGAGCAGAAAACGCCGGGCTATTTTCGCTATCTATTGCTTGACGAATCCAAGCGAACCGGTGCATACACCGAAGGTCATTGCCTGCTGTTTGATTTCCGTAAAACCTGCATCGGTCATCATAACTGAGAGTTGATTTCGATCCGCAAACGTTGCAACTGATTTGGGTAAGTATCGATATGCGCCACTGCGATCACCCGATAGCAACGTGGCAGTAAACGGCATGATGTGATTGCAATACAGCGTGTTAAGAAATCGCAGAACTGGATTGCTCGGCTGACTAAATTCAAGAATGATTAAGCGCCCAGCTGGCCTAAGCACACGCCTAAATTCCGCTAAGGCTTTTAGCGGATCGGTAACGTTACGAATGCCAAATGCGATTGATACAATATCAAACTTCGCATCTTCAAATGGTAAATCCATAGCATCTCCTTGAACATACGAAGGTATCACCGAACGCCGTTTGGATTTGTTAGCTTTGTGCTTTGCGATCTCTAGCATTTTGGCAGTAAAGTCCAAGCCGACTACTGAGTTAGCTCCGGCAGCCGCAAACGCTTCGGTCAAATCACCTGTTCCGCAGGCAACATCTAAAACATCGTCCGTGGCCTTAACCAGACTCAGCAACACGGCTTTTCTTCTCCAAGCCTGATCGCGCCAAAGCGAGTGAACACGATTGTTAAAATCGTATCGATGAGCGATGGCTGTGAACATTTGTTCAACGCGAACAGCCTTGTCAGCCGCCTCGTGGGGGTTGTTCTTGAGGTCATTTGCAGACCAAACATTTTTGGAAGAAGATGTCTTAGGTTGTGTCATAGAATATGGATTAAATGATAACGACTTAGTAAGATAATTTGATGGAGCTTTTCATGCGACACCTCAATTTACTTTTAACGGTAATGTTACTCACCTTCGTTAGTGGGTGTTCCAAGAACGCTGCGACTGGCCGCAATCAGTTGATCCTCGTTTCGTCGGGAGATGTTAGGGCAATGGGCGAAGCCGCCAAGCCCGAGTTAACTAAACAGTATGGTGGCGAGGTCGCATCGGCTGAACTGCGCGCTTACGTTACGATGGTCGGCAGAGGTGTTGCAAAACGAGTTGAGCCGCAGTACTCAAATATCAAATGGGAATTCATAACGCTAGATTCAGATATCATTAACGCTTTTGCATTGCCCGGCGGAAAGATTTTTGTCAGCCGAGGTCTAATAGAAAAATTCACAACAGAAGCTCAACTTGCAGGTGTCCTCGGACATGAAATCGGCCACGTTACTGCACGTCATGTTGATGAACGATTAAGCCATGTCGTTGCGGCTGAGTTTGGATTGGGTATGCTCGGCCAAGCGTCGAAGTCTGACTTTGCCAACCTAGCTGCAAAAATGATCACTCAAGGCACACTACTAAAATTCAACCGTGATCAAGAACAAGAAGCAGATTCACAAGGTATCAAGTACATGGTTCGGGCTAGCTACGATCCGCATGGAATGCTTGAGGTATTGCAGATTCTTGAAAAGGCATCAAGAGGTTCGACTAAGCTTGAGATATTATCTACACACCCTGATCCCAAGCGCCGCATAAAGACAGTAAGAGCACTGCTTAAAGGAAAGTACGCTAAAACTCAAAAAAATCCAAAATACAAAACATGGGCAGGTAGATTTAAGCGCGATGCCATGCCTCACTTTAGTAAATAGGCAAACTAGGCTGGCAGGCTGCTTATCTCCCAATGTATTGACAAATGTAAATAAAACACTCCAGACGGCTTAAGGGATCATATTTACCAATAAGCGAGGTAGATCACTTAAATCTTCCCTACGAGTTATACTAATTTACTAATACACGCTAGGATATGACCTTTCTCATTGCCCGTGGATGGTTGGCGATGATCATAGATTTAAACACACAAGTTTGGACAAATCTCGATCAGCTTGGAAAAGAGCTTGCAGGGAAAGTACGCACACAATCAAACCAAGTAGGCGGAGCAATCGATGGCAGTTCTGCTGCTCATGAGCGAGCAGCCACCTGCGTTGATGGCTCTGTAATACTTGGCTTTAGATCCCAACTGCTTGGCGCACATATACCAAACGAATTTGTTGCAGAATATGTTGCCAAAGATCCCAGCCGCAGGGTAGGTGTTGCAGGCATAGATCCAATGAGCGATGATTGTATGGATCAAATAGATGTAGCTGTTGGACTAGGTCTAGCCGGCATAGCGGTTTCCCCCACTTGCCAGGGATTTCATCCATCACATTCCGATGCAATGAAAGTTTACGAACGATGTGCTGATTTGTCGTTGCCGCTATTTGTAATAACTCAGCAGCCATTAACCCCAGCAGCTCAGTTGGAATTCGCCAGACCCGCAAGCTGGGATGAAGTAGCACGAGCCTTGCCAAAGTTACCAATCGTTATTAGCCAACTTGGTCATCCGTGGATTGATGAAACGCTACTGTTGCTTAGCAAACACGAATGTGTCTTTGCAGATATCTCCCTCGTGGCCTCTCGTCCCTGGCAACTTTACAACGCATTACTAAATGCTTTTAGCATGGAGGTTATGGACAAATTGCTATTCGGCTCAGGCTTCCCACTAGAAACTCCCGCAAGAGCGATCGAGTCTTTATATACCGTCAACGCATTCAGTCACGGTACTCAACTTCCCTCTGTGGCGCGCGCATCTATACGCTCGATTGTTGAGCGCGATAGTCTTGCATGCCTTGGTATTGATTCTGAAATTACCGCAGCTTCGCACAGAGCTGACGTAGATGAAGATGAAGGAATGACCTTGGATGATTACGCTCCAGCTGATGGGCGATTGGAAGAATCATCGGAAGGACATTCCGGGGGTAATTTCGGGGGTAGTTCCGGGTGAAGTTTCGAGGGCGTATGAACATAACAAAGCAATTAAAGATTAAACATGCTTTACTTAGCGTAATTACGCTTGTTGCTATATCAATAGTATCAGCGTGCGAATTAATTAAACCGGTCGGATCCATGCGCGCCCAATCACTGAATGCTGATCCGGTTGCTATTGACGCAAAGTACTCAACTGCTTTTTATGCACATGGGGGAGCGTTAGAATCGTCCTTCATTCTATCTGATGTTCCGTTTGAAATATTACTGAAATCTAAAGTTAGTAACGGGCACATTCTCCACGTGCAGATGCTCTGGGTGCCTAAACCGGGATCAACGCCCATGGATTCATCTGCAACAAACGTATCCATTCGCTACATCATCATGTCTGATGGCGAACTAGGCTTATATACCGGAGCAGGATTCGCATTACCACAAGACAAAATGGGTAGTGATCTGGTAACCATTGATCTTCGAAGCGCATCGCTAGCCTTAACGGAATCAACATCCGGCTTTGTAGATTTACTCACACCCGCAAGCCTTACAGGCAATTTTACAGCAACGTTAAATGACCAAAGAACTAAGCAAATGCGATCCGCACTTAGAAGAATTATTAATTCAGCCCTGCCTCGATCACGGAACGCCAAAGCCGATGACAAGAATGTGTACGCCCTACAAGCCGAACCTGGATAATCCATTTAGCCCCGGGTGAACACACCCGGGGCTTCTTACAATCGAATAAAAACACAACATGTCAAACTCACCCCCATTAGCGCCCGGCTTCGCCGGGCAAATGGCGCACAATTGCACAACCACATTCAATCATTTAGCCCCGGGTGAACACATCAGCGATCTACTCATCCTCTTCGCCAATTGGGGTCCGTGTAAATAAAAAAACCCGGACGCCCATGGATTCCGGGGTAGCAATCCATGGGGTATTCTTAAGATGGCATCATGGCATCAAGACATCTGCGTGTAAAGTCGTCCCGATTCCATCGGGAATGGCCGCGCTCCTGGCTTATGAGTCATGGTCTTCTTATACCTCACCACTCCCAAGGGTTTCCCCTAGTCAACCAGTTAGGCGTCACCTAAATAGGGGATAGGAACCGGGCTAGTCGTAGCTATGTTCCGTGAATCGCTTAATATCATTGCGGATGGACGTGCGGAGGATCAATCGCCCGAAATCTCTGCTAGAATGTCCAAGAGTATGGACAAATCCAACACGAAGGATCCTTCCGCATGAATGAAAAAGATCCAATCTTTGATGATGCTTTTGTCGCAAATTTGCCAGATGATCCATGGGATCGCTTAGCTCAAGTTTGTAATTACTTCAATGAGTGGTACGGAAAGTTAGCAGGAGGTACGCATATCCAGCATCACGAACAGATCATTGATGCCTACGCTCTTTTGCGCACTGTATTATCACAGCACAAAGAACATCTAAAAGACATCCCGAATGCATTCAAGGTTCAGCACAATCCCCAAGACAACGTAAATAACATTGTTTCACAATTCAAAAAAATAAGCGATTTGGCTCAACAGACCCTTGGCCACCGCTTTGCGGATTATAATTTCACAACATCGAGTGAACGCTATGAAGCTATGTTCGCTGACGATTTGCGGATTGAGTTTCATGAAGATGATATTGCTCGACTGCAGGTGCTGATAAATGAGCTTCGGGATGAAATATCCGGATGTGCATCACTCGAAGCGAACCACCAATATAGATTGCTAAGAAGACTTGAGCGCCTACAGAAAGAATTACATAAGACAGTGTCCAACCTCGATAATATGTGGATATTCATTGGCGATGCAGCGTTTGTATTGGGTAAGGCAGCAGAAGATGTAAAACCGATGTTTGTTCTGATTCGTGAAATGATGGGAATCACACGAAACGCAATGGCAAGGGCGCATGGACTTCCTGCAGCAGAAATTCAGGATTTCTTGCTCGAAACTAAGGAAGTCGTTACTGATGCGATTACAACTACAGCTGAGGATATTATCACGTAAGAGGTTCCGCCATATAAAATGGCGAGTCACGGAACAGGCAGCTAATTGCCATGCCATTAAACGGGAGGAGAGAGCATGACTAATGAGCAAGTGAAACACTTAGAGTTTATTCAAAGCATAATCTCCCGTATGAACACAAATTCTTTTCAGATCAAGGCATGGACAGTGACATTAGTCTCAGCCCTTCTGGCTATATTTGCATCAACCAAGAATGACTGCTTTGTTCTTGTTGCGGTTTTTCCTGCTGTCGTCTTGTGGTTTCTCGACTCTTACTATCTTATGCAAGAGCGAAAATTCCGTGGCCTATACAATGATGTAGCTGGGGTTTCGGAACATTCAAAGCAAATCAAGATATTTGCGATGCGCCCTGATCTATACACTGGAGGAAAATACTCCTATTGGAGTACCTTCACCTCTGTCACCATCTTGACGTTGTATCTATCTATTATTATCGGATTGGCCAGTCTTTATATCTATCTACAGTGTTTTGTAACGAAAGGAACATAGCTCATGGCTAGGAGAGTATTCTACAGTTTTCATTACAAACCTGATGCAATGCGGGCATCGCTTGTACGGCAAATCGGCGCGCTTGAAGGAAACAGACCAGTCTCTGACAATGACTGGGAAAAGGTAGTCGGCGGGGGCGTAGCTGCTATCAAGAAGTGGATTGCTGGGCAGATGTCCGAGAGATCATGTACAGTCGTTCTTGTGGGGCAACAAACAGCCAATCGGAAATGGATAAATTACGAGATTATACAATCATGGAATGCTAACATGGGGGTTGTAGGAATTCACATACATGGACTCAAGAATACCGACGGTAAAATTGCGCCGAAGGGGAACAATCCATTCGATCATGTAACTCATACTCCAACCAAAAAAAAACTATCTACGCTTGTCAAATGTTACAATCCAGCGGGTACCAATAGTAAAGAGCGATATGCATGGATAACAAAGAATCTGGCAAATGCTGTGGAGGAAGCTATAGATATCCGCGGGGCTAACTAATGAAAGAATGACCTTACAAACCCACAATGGCAGAGTAGTTCTGCTTGTAGCGAAGCGATGAGGATTTTGGGAAAATCATCATGCTAGTGACCGTGCAGGAGAGCTTGAATGAAGTCCATGTACAGAAGATGTGAAGGTGATCGTAATGTTTATAAACTATGATCCTGATGCCAAGCCAGAAGTAACAAAAGAAATGCTCGAGGAGGCAGAAGAGCTTAGACTCCAACTGGTCAATGTGATTTGCGATGAGCAAGGCGCAAAGGTAGGAGACCCTGATGGCGTCACATTCATTGCATTGGTACCTTTTCTGCCTCGAACAGGCGATCGGATAGAGCTTCAAGATGGCAACATGTGTGAAGTGAAACGGACTTATTTCAGAGTAGTACAGAGTAATAGCGACTCTGGACAAATTATGTCGATCAAGTTGCATCCGACCGTTGTTGCCCACAGAATCAAAAAGTAGGTCAAACAAATGTGCAAGGATGATCTATTTGAAATCCAAGTGCAGTAGGGAATGGACGCCATTGCATTCCTACTTCTTCAAAACCCGATTTGCGATCTTTTCCAAGTGGTGTCGTGCCCAATTGCTTAGCGGTCGATCCTCAGCTTCCGCAGCTTTACGAAGGAGATCTAACTGCTTCTTAGTGAGGCGAACTTGCAGAGTCTGATCATAATTACGGAATTGCTTTTTCTTGGCCATTAGCGAATTCTAATCAATTTTGTCGGAATTGTCCGATACATCGCTTGACAAGAACCTTCTAAGGCAGTACATTGTTTCTTGGCCAATGTGGCCTTTAACTAAAATTGCCCCCGCGCTGTAAGAGCAGCCGGGGGCGTGGATCGAACCCGATAAAGGAGTCCGACCGTGACTACTGTAGCTGCATTTGTATCGTCAAGCACTCCCCCGGAAGTTTCCGGGGCGCAAACCCCTCCAACACAAGCGTTTATGGCAATTGATAAGTCGCCCGATCCCGATCCCGGGACAAGGGGGACTGCCAGCGACCTGTACAACGAAAAGTATTGTCTGCAACTGACCGGACTTTCTATTCAGGAAACGTCAATATCAGTAGGCAAGTACCTCAACATCTATTGGCACTCAATACTCGAAGTAGACCCACTACTAAGAGCAGCTTTGCTTCCAATTAAAAGTTGCACACCGGATCGCCTAAAGCAATGTATGAACGCACTGATACAAAGGTATCCAGATCCACGAGGCATGCATCGTTGGATGAAACGACATATGCGCCAACTTGTGCCGCTGCTGGATTGGAAAATTGTGCTGGCCTACGCCCGCTTCAATGACCCGGCAATCGCAGAAGAAGCAATCAAGTCGTAGGTATACACAAAGAATAAAGAACCCTCACCCCCAACCCCTCTCCCAAAGGTAGAGGGGAGTCAGAAAGCCCTCTCCCCCTGGGAGAGGGTTGGGTGAGGGTCAGGTGTTTTTGCATAATCACAAGGGGCAAAGCAATGGCTAAGACGAAGAAAAAACGAAAGACAAAGACGAATTCAACGCCGAGTGTTCGCGTGCCGTGTTCGGCACTATTAGATATAGTAGATGAAATTAACGATCTTACCGCAGCGCTGGGTTGTTTACCTGAATTGCGAATGATGAGTTCAACCATGCGGGATATTATTCAGCCGCCAAATGAAGACCGTGTTCCAAGCAGTGCTGATGGTTTAGGGCAATGCGCGCTAAAATTATTTGATAAGCGATTAGATAAGTATTTGTGTGCCGCAGGTAATGTGTTCATCAAGCGGGCGAGCATGGTGTGTCCGACTGAGATGGCAGATATGGTGGATATGATTCCGGATGCTGTAAGGTGGCGTTTATATCGACTGGAAGCGTTGATCGTTCTGCTGAAAGAAGAACAACTGAAGTAGTAGAGAAGAAAAGCCGACGGCAGTCGTTTTTTCTTGGCGAGTTTGTTGCAGAGGAGAGGGGGATAAGATACGCGGCTAACGAACGTGGCTTGGCGGTAATTTGGGCTCTATTAATCCTTGTTGGTTTGGGATTAGTGTTGCTTGCAAGCGCGGTGGGAAATTCAACAAGTCCGCCCGGCTGGAGTGATTTTGTGCCACTGCTTTATGCTCTGGGCGGCTTGATTGTTGGCATTTTTCTCATCTACTACGGGCGGATTCTTCGCAAGTAATTTAGCTTGATTTAACAAAGATTAAGAATAATTAAGAACAAATAAGACTTATTAGCTCAAAGCAAGAAAATTAGTTATGTTAAACTCTCAGAGGTAGCGGAACCATTTCGGGACCGCCTCGATCCCCCTCAATCCTCTACCGAGTTGTCAATTACCCGCCTGTGATCTTGTCGATCTTCACTCGAAGGTAGCTTTGGCGGTGGCCTGTCTTGCGGCGGTAGCCTTTTCGACGTTTGAACTTAATCACGTCGATCTTCTCACCCTTGATTTGCTCAAGAACTTCTGCGGTGACCGAAGCACCACTTATATAGGGAGTGCCGATCTTGGCTGCTTTCTTACCCTCAGCATCGCCTAGCGCCAGTACGCGATCAAATTTGAGCTTTTTCTTCTTGTCGCCAAGGTCTCTGAGATCGATGTCGATCACATCGCCTTGGCTTACTCGGATTTGCGTTCCACTGTCTTCAAATATTGCGTACACGGCTGATAGTCCTCTTGAATAGAAAATTGGAGTCGGGGATTCTATCGCACCAAACCCAATTGCCAAGTGCTGGCTGCCACCTTTTATTTTGATAGAGCTATCCCTCAGACCGCAACAGCTGCCCATGGCCAGGGTTGACCTGCTGCCTCGAAGCCTTTGGCCCAGCGTCTGCAATCTATGCATGTACCACAAGGAGCCTTTTGTCCCCCTTCGCATGGCCAAAATGGCTGATCTAGCATCCCCTGATCATCGCCCAAATCCACGATCTGCTTCTCAGACAGGTCTACTAAGGGCAGATCAATCATCAGCAAACTAGAGGTTTGGCCGGTCTCGGCCAGCGAAACAACTAGATTCGCCCGCTCAACCGCTATGCAAATTTGCTTAGGATCAGGCCCGACTTGCTTGGGCCACACCACTTTTTGGCATCCTGACTCGGTGGCTGCGATCAATGCAGCTAGAAGCAAATCGGCCTCCTTAAGAGCCAGTGCATGCTTTTGGCTACTAGGTAGCTCATTACGTCTTTTGGACATGAATACTGTCTGGATGCCAAAGACTTCCCCATGCTCCTTGGCTGCGTTAAGCAGCTTTTCACTGGCATCAGTCGCATATGAAGGATGCCACAGCACCATCTGCATCGGATCCCGCTGCAATGCAACTGCTACCAGCGAAGGCAGATCTCCATAGTCAATTACTAGTGTACTAGCAGAAGCCATTTCAAAGCCAAGATCGGCAAAGTCGAGCAAATGTCGTTACAACTCGTAATTGCAGCTTTATCTTTAATATGGAGCAAGTGCGTGATTTTCACACTGGCAGCTTCGTTTGCGCCCCTGGATTGGATGGTTCTAGCAGTTTATATGGCTGCGGTGATTGCACTGGGAATCTTCGTTGGCAGAAAAAAACGAGGCGGCGATGAGTTCTTCCTCGCAGGTAGATCAATGCCTATGTGGGCGGTTTCAATTTCTGTCCTGGCAACATCCCTCTCCGCTGCAACATTCATCGGCGGACCGCAACAAGCCTATACCTCAAATCTCACATACCTATCCGCAACCATCGGCGGAATCATCGCAATCTTCATCGTAGCGTTTGGTTTCCTGCCAGCTTATTACAAACAGGGTGTAACAACGGTCTACCAATTAATTGGTAACACATACGGCGGGACATCACAGCGCTGCGCCAGCGCAATGTTTATGCTTGGTAGAATCTTCGCAAGTGGCGCTAGGCTGTTTATGGTTGCCATACCATTCGCACTTATAACCTTTGGTGATATTGAACCAAATCACCTCATTGCATCAATTTTAATCATCGCAATCGCAGCTTCACTCTACACAATGGTTGGCGGAATACGAGCAGTCATTTGGACTGATGTGCTGCAAGCAATCTTCTTGGTGGTTGCGGTGACAGCTGCATTAATTGTTTTGCTTAATAAGATCCCACTTGATTTCGGTGAGATACTTACAGTTCTTGGTGATACTAAAGTAGGTGACACAAATAAACTAACTGTAATCGATACTAGTACGGATCCGTCAAAGTGGTATACGCTTTGGACCGCACTTATTGGTTGGACGATATTTAATGTTGCGGCTTTCGGAACAGATCAAGATCTTGCTCAGCGAATGCTTACTTGCAAGAGCGCTAAATCCGCAAGTTGGTCCGCCATACTATCACACTTAATAGGTTGGCCGATTACCGCATTGTTTCTATTCTTGGGATTACTACTTTTTATTGTTTACAAACGCCCCGACTTAATGGGTTCGGCTGCGATTGTTGACAATATAGATGATACTAGAAAGATATTTATTGAGTTTATTATTCACGAAATGCCGGCGGGGTTAAGAGGATTAATGCTTGCGGGGTTATTTGCAGCTGCGATGAGCAGTTTAGATTCTGCCCTGAACGCAATGGCATCAACAACAATTACAGATTTCTACAGGCCGCTTACAACAATAAATGGGAAACAAAGTGAAAAGGCTCAGCAAAGAGAACTTGGATTATCACGGATATTAATCTTTGTGTGGGCATTATTATTAGCAGGCTTTGCGTGTTTTTGTGTATATTGGCAGAGCGCGTCTAAAAAAACACTCATCGATTTCGCCTTAGGCGTTATGACCTTTGCTTATAGCGGTTTGCTTGCGGTATTTCTCACAGCCCTATTTACCAAGCGGGGTAATGCAGTAAGTGTGATCGCTGCTCTTTGTACAGGTTTTATTTGTATATTATTGATGCAAGGATTTGCATGGAAGGAGTGGGCGCCGTGGTTTAACATCGACATAGTCAAATATACTATATCCATGCCCTGGCAGATGTTAATTGCAACATCGCTTAGCTTCGCGGTCTGCTGCGTTGGTCGTAGATCAGTTAATACCTCAACTACCTAACGCAGACATTCGCTTAAGCGCATCAATTAGTGTTTGCTCATCTTTACAGAACGCAAAGCGCACAAGGTTTTTCCCATCAGATGGATTGCTGTAAAAAGCACTGGGAGGGATCGCTGCCACCCCCACTTCTTTGATTAGATGCTCACAAAAACTAACATCATCAGCAAACCCAAAGCGAGTGTGATCCGCAAGAACAAAATATGTCCCTTGCGGTAAGTACACTTCAAATCCGATTTTATCTAACCCATCTGCCAGGATATCTCGCCTGCGTTGATAGGTTTCTACAAATTCCTGGTAGTACGAATCATCTGTACGCAATGCTGCGACAGCACCATGTTGCAAAGGAGTTGCGGTTGCGAATGTTATAAATTGATGAGCTGCTCTTACGCCTGCTGTAAGCCTGGCAGGTGCGAGCGCCCACCCTATTTTCCAACCGGTAAGTGAAAATGTTTTCCCCAACGATGATAGTGTCACCGTCCGTTCATACATTCCATCTAGCGTAGCAAGGCTAATATGCTCTTCATCAAATACCAGCCGCTCATACACCTCATCAGTAATGGCGATGGCATCATGCTCTTTGCACAAAGTTGCGATCAACTCTAGTTCTGCTTTAGTGAACACTTTCCCAGTAGGGTTGTGCGGCGTATTTACCAGAATCGCTTTGGTCTTATCTGAAAATGCAGCACGAAGTTTTGCTTCATTAACTTCAAAGTCTGGTGGCCTAAGTGTTATAAACTTCGCCTCCGCGCCCGACATGGCTACACATGCAGGATAGGAATCGTAGTAAGGTTCAAACAGGATTACTTCATCGCCGGGATTGATTAAGCCCATGAATGTTGCGATCAACGCTTCAGTGCAGCCGCTAGTAACTGTTATTTCTGCATCAGGATCAATAGAAAGTCCGGTGTCGGTTTGGAATCGCTCTGCAATTGCTTGATTGAGTTGCGGTATGCCAAACATTCTGGCGTACTGTCCATGGCCGTTATTTATGGCATCAATCGCAGCTTGCTTAATAAACTCTGGCCCATCGAAGTTAGGAAACCCCTGGCCTAGGTTTATGGCATTATGCTCGATCGCCAATCGACTGATCTGAGTGAATATGGTTGAGCCAAAGGGTGCAAGTCGATCTGCAACAGCATTACTTGATGAATCAGACATGGCGTTAGCGTAACGCATTTAGGGGATCTTGCAAAATTGCCTCGATGCCATGATGCCTTGATGCCTTCTTACACAACACCCCATGGATTGCTATCCATGGGCGTCTGGGGGCAATTGCGATCCATTGGCGTCTGGGAATCTATATACACGGTCCCCAATTGGCGAATAGAATGAGCAGGTCGGTTGTATCTACTGCCCCACTACCATCAAGATCGGCAGTTCCGGCGGTCCCCCACTGTGCAAATAGCTCGAGTAAATCTGAAGTATTAACAATGCCATCGCCAGTTAGATCAGCTATGCACGGTGCTGGCCCTGCGGTTGCTACATATTTAGCACCACATGCAGACAAATCATTAAACACAACCGTCGCAACAACTAACCAGTAATTCCCCGGCTGGACATCGGCTGCGATTGTAAATTCAAAACATTCGGTCGCAGCCGCTTCACTTAATATCTCACCTGGACAACCGAAGTTGCCATCTAAAATCCAAATACCAATTATAGATTCGGATTGAATTGTCCAGGTAATTTGCATCGCCCAAGGCACTTCGACTTGATACCAATCGAAGTCCGGCACGTTATCTTGCCCATTAAAGAATATGCCTGTCTCGCCACAAATTGTCTCACCCAAATCTATTGGCGAAAAATGTACTTTCTCAGCTGCGCATCCGCCATTAAAAAGATCATTGTAATTGTCTTGGCAAGTCGGCTCACCTTCAGTGGTACTATCCGGTGGGCAAAGTACAACACACGGACATTGATTGCAAGCCGTATTAGCTCCAAGCCACGATCCTTTTGCAGTGGCACAATCTTCTTCCGTTATGAATTGACAAGTTGCATCATCAAGACAGCACGCACCCAGAATTTCGCCACAAGGTGGATCCAGTTCTTTACACGCTTGATTGGCTACAAATCTCTGAGTGGGGCTCACGCAATCCGTAACTTCAACATTGTCTGAACAGAATAATGTTTCTTCATCGCAGCAAGCACCAAACACTCCTCCGACTTGTCCTGCTAGACATATTGCCAAGTCGTAACTCTCATTCTGTCCTTGGCAGCCTTCACAGAATGATTCACCAACACCAGCGCTTATCCAAAGGAACCAACAATCAGGATCTCCCATCCCAACAATTTTAATCCAGCCATTCAGCAAGAAGCATGACTCAGGTAGCTGAACTTCATAAAGATTGAGCTCCGTTCCCAGATAGAAAATTCCCAGTGGAGTACGCTGAGCTAATAGTGTATATGTGCAAACTAAATCCCCAGGCTGACCGCCAGCATCTTCATGAAACGATACTTCAAAGGTAGGATCAGATTCCGCACATTCCGCCCATTTGCCTCCACCTAAATAAATCAGATCAAGCCCCCACCACCTGACAGTTTCGACCATGCCTGCGGCGTTAGTAAAATTCTCATAACGAGCAAAGCCCGAGCCTAACTCAGAAGTGCCTGCAAAAAAGTCCTCGGGACCATCGCGCTGCTGACCAAACAGTATATTGTCAGGGCACTCCGGTAAAGGTATGCAACCACCAATACAATCACCGCCTGCAAGAAATTTACCTTGCATTGCCTGACATTCTAATTGGGTCAATATAAAACAATCATCACCAATACAGCACGCACCTATATTGCACGGTTCAGTACTACAATTGGTACCGGCGCCTAACCAAGTACCCCCTTTAGCAGCACATTCTTCTGGCGCAAGATCCAGGCAATCTTCACCAAAGCAGCAAGCACCAATTCCCGAATCACAGGGATCATCTAAACAAGTAGTACCTGCACCCGCAAACTCTCGCCCCGATGTAATGCATGAAAACGCATCTGCCATATTACAATTAGTTTCAAAACAGCATGCTCCAACTCCACATGCGCCATCGTCACAATTTTCGCGCGGCAAATAAACGCCACCCAGTGAAGAACACTCAGCTTCACTATTCACCTGAACACAATCATCAAATAAGCAACACGCGCCCTGGCCTTGCACAGAATTAGTCGTGAGTAAAACCATCGCAATAGCTATAGATGCAAGAACGCGATGGTAAAACACCGCTAATGCCTTCTTACAATTCATCTGAGCATCCTTCTATTCTGGCCTATCTAATTATTGCCCAATTTCAATAACTCAAATCCAAGTCGTCGCAATTTGGCTTATCCAGCATACCCCAATACCATTTCCCAACCAAACAAAAACTCCCCAATCGAGTGGGGAGTTAATCAAATCGTTAACAAAGCATGCTTTTCAGCGAAAACTAAGAATAGCGGGCGAACGGACTCGAACCGTCAACATTCAGCTTGGAAGGCTGACGCTCTACCATTGAGCTACGCCCGCAAAGTGGGCTTTTCACTACATTTCTATTACAAAATACACTACAATTCAACCTGACAGATATACATGACTCTTAAAGTATAGCAGGATTGAACTAATGACAATGCATCGACTTAAGCGAGTACCGAAGTTGAGTCATAGCAAGAATCGTGGAATCGGCTGGCATGTCTCTTACCGTGATGCTTCCACTGGTATGCCCAAGAAGCATCGTTTCGGAATGATGCCGGAACATAAAGCTCGAGTACTTTATCACCAATGGCTGGCAGAACACCTTAATGATAATAGAGAATCGATAGTCAACGTACGGAAATCGGTTCCAAAGAAGTCGGTTCGTCTGACAACTCCGAAGTTGGTTGAAAGTGATCTTATCCCAGGCAGCTTGATTCAAGTAGCCTCAAATCTATTGAATTTTGAAGAATCCCGTACTCGTACAGATGGTGAACCGCGAGCCAGGGGCACTATTGACTCAAGAGTCTGCTCTGATCGAAAGAAACATCTCCACGACTTTCTTGACTACATGAATCAGAAGCACGGACAAGGTACGTTGAAGAAAATGCAGCTCGCTGATCTCTCAATGGCAGATGTTGAAGGATTCAATCGGACAATTGTTGATGCTGGTTACTCTGCATCCCAAGTGACCAAGCGGATGCAGATGGTGAAGGCACTGATCAACCGTGCAGGAAGACCGGAGCACGGACTACAAACTCTAGCTTGGAACTGGGACTCCAAGGATATAGCCCACGGAAAGCCAACTGAAGAGCGACGCTTTCCTTTACTGAATCAGCTCATACAGATTCTCAAGAACTGTGAACATCGTGAACGAACAATGGTATGGATGGCAATAGGTCTCGGATTTGGGCAACACGATCTAGCAGCGGTTCGTGTCAGGCAAATTGATAGTGAGAGTTATGATCTTCGTCGCGGGAAAACAGGCGTTGAACGTTTCGGAAAAACGCCGCCGCTGGTTTGGGCATATATTCAATTTTACCTTGAGGAATCTCCCCGCAAAGACAGTGATCTTATGTTCACTACCCGCACAGGAATGCCGCTGGTTCATAAGCGCAGTGATGCTATCCAGCAATGGTGGAATATCCTTCGTCGAAACATTGGCGAAACCAAAGAAACGCTTAGCGGCTTCTACATTCTTCGACATTTGGGGGCAACTGAATTCGGCTCTCGTCCTAGTTGCTCAATCAGTGATATGAAACGATGGCTTGGCCATGCAGCCAGTTCTCGTGTCGCTGATATTTATATGAAGCCAATTGCACCAGAAAATAGAACGCTGATTGAGTGGGTGAGGAGCCGTCTGGCTTCCAACAATCTAAACTATTCCCTCAGATTGACTTCATAGGAAGTCTTCCAAATCAGGATGCACGTGCCTACGCACAGCATCTGGAGCCTTCTTGAGTCTTGATTGTTCCCATGCTTCAACGTCACACTCACGGGCGTATCGAACTCTACCCCGCTTGTCATATGGCAACTTGCCGGACTCCATAGCTTCAATAACCCGCTCCCGGCGCATTCGGAGTCGTTTACGTATCTGCTCGACTGTAAGCCATTTACTCATATCATCTTATACCCACAGATTTCCGAGTATCCTTATATCATTGACATCAACACGCACACCAGCAAATACCGAGCTATCAACAATCCAAGAAGCACAATTAACCATCCTATCCAGGTTGGCGTTGGTATCTCTCTATGTTGAGATAGCCATTGCCCGACTGCTTGTGGAAATGGATCTGTGAACTGCTGCAAGTTCACATAGAAATTCCCAGTGCGTATGCTTTTGATTTGGCCAAGAAAGAAGCGAAGAGACATAACGAATATGTAAGCGTCGATCGCCCAAATCGCCAGAATCAAAGGTAAATTGAGAATACTATTAGTTATTACAATCATGTTTATGGTCTCCAAGGATCTAAAGGTAATGAAACGATTTGCCTTTGCTTTTGCCATAGCCTTATTGGATCTTTGGGCAAATCATCCAATCGCGGTGCTGACCAAGTTGGTTCTACTCGCTTGCGTTGTTGGAGTTGTCGATAGAAATACGTTGGTGTGATCTCCTCCAATCTGCGCAACAAGGGCTGCTTCGTCGCGCAATAAGAATCACAGAATGCGATCCAATCTTGGGGAGATGGGCAGTCCACATAGCTGCGGCTGTTGATTGCAGCTCGAAATAAACTTGCAGCCTCTGGGTATTCTGATTTGAGCTTCTTGACAGTGTGGCGAATGATCTTGCCAGAGCGAGCGCGTAGCTCATCCTGATCAAACATACCTCCGTCGGCTGTCAGTGATGTTCCTTTGTCCAACACGAGGAACTCAGTATTAAGCAATGCAAGAGAGAAGCGGTCGGCGTAATGACACCAAGTGACATTCAATGAAGGTGTGCCGTTGTGCCATACAAACTTTGGGATATAACCTTCTGTTCCACACGTTGTAGATTTAGGCATTGATAAGCTGGGAGGATAAAAACAATCGAAATCAATCAGTGCTACTTCCCATGTATCGGGAATGATAAAAGTATTACCCGATGACAGGTCTCGGTGCGCGCATTGATTATTTTCAAGAAGGCAAACCAATTCGGAGAGATTTCTGCAAAGTAACAGCCGCTGTTCATATTCTAATTGTCGATCTCCATCACGAATTTCATCAGCAACAGCAGCCCAGTCCATACCTTTGATCCGTGGCATGAGAATCGATCCATCCAGCCATTGCAGAAGATTCCGACTGTAATAGCAACCACTAATCTTTTTCAAATGCTTTGCCGTCAAGACTCGCCGGTTTATTCCTGAACGAAATCCTTTGTGTTTAGGAAGCATCCTGCTAACTGATTTGAGATAGGACTCTTCAGGACAGCGTCCTTGATGGAATTTCTTGATAATCCATTGTTTTCCATCATCTGCTAGGAGAAAGAAAACCTCAGCTTGCCCTCTTTGAACAGCCATTGGCATACCTTTGAGAGCGCGATGTGGCAAAGGCTTTAGTCTCTTGCCGTCAATCTGTGCATACTTACGGCTCTTTAGCCAGGTTTCGACCGCCTCGGCAGACATTCTTTTCTCCTTGTATCTTTGTTGGTGAGTTCAGATCCAATTCTCGAGCTTGTCAACCAACCTGACGGATAAACCCAAATAAACGAAATGTCATCATCGCCACTTTTAGAATGGAGTTTGGTGTGAAGTTCATTCATCACTTGCAATTTCTCATTTGCATTACGGAATTGAGCTTCATTTTCTACGAGCCATGCCCAAAGATCTGTGGCGCTGTCAAAGCTTCCGTAAAAACCATCACTTGCCAGGACATAATGCGTATCCGATGGAAAGCGATCTTGTTGATGAACCCACTGCTGACTGTGTATGTGATCTGGAATGACCGCAGTAACGGTTCCTTTGTTATTGAACTTTATTGTCGGCGTGGACGCTTCAACCCGCTTTATGACAGTTGAGTAAAGAACACGGCCATAGCTTTGGTTTTCTGGCAGTGCAATTTCTTCAACAAGGAAATTTGGAACAAGAAGGATCTCATCTTTATCCAGCGCCCAATGAGGTTCATTATTGACAAGCGAGGTTTTTAAACTCTGATTGCCGCATCTATCAAGAGGGCAACAAATTAGCCATTTGTCTGCATGTATTGGAGGAATTCCGCTTTGTTTAACAAATTGAGACTCATCCGACGCTTTACCAATAATCTTGACCAGAAGCTGATCTCCTGGGCCAAACCGAATTTTTTCTTCATAAGGATTTCCAATCGATTCTTTTGAATTTGTACTGCCATCCAACTTTGGGGATGAGACCAACAATTCGCCTTCTGGAGAAAAGGCGAAAAGCATTGAGTCTCCGCATCGCAGAACTTCAACAATAACGCAACTATCCGACGTGACAAACGAAGCAACAACTAATGTAGTTTGGAATGAGTGCGATAAATGTTCTCGTGCAGTTTCCAACAGCATCTGCTGCATGGCTTCAGATCTATCGGTGGAAAGATGTATTGTTGATTGCTGAGCTTCAAGGCGTCGAGCTATAAGAACATCATTCAGCGCGTAGAGCCTTTCCTTGATATCCCCCCTCAAAAGCATGGGGCTTAGGCTCGTAACAAGTTCTGCCGCTTCTGCGGCATGAGGCGATGATGAAACTCCATCACATAAAGATGCAATATGCGAACACCCAAACCAGCGAGCACGGTCTTGGTCCTTGGATTCGTCACCAAAGCAAGCTGGCGACACTATCGTGATTGCGGCGAATTCGTTGTTATGTGTTTGCGGCATGTTTTGATTACCTCGCATATTGTCGCTCTGCCCGTGAACCAATGCTTCCAACGACTTGCATGACGTGCTTGAGCATTTCCTTTGTTCGTACATCAAAAAATGCACGTGCACCATCCCGCAGTTCAGGAAAAATCCCATCATCGACAAGGTTCTGGGAGATACACGCCGGCAACTTGCTGCTCATATCGAACATTCTGATGTTGTCATCACTTGAGCCAGCTTCGTTGGCATCAACGTAACCTGGAAAGTCTTCCGGACCTTGGTAGTTGAGGCTTGTATGCGTGCCGATGTATGCGTTGACTACTAAGGCGTTACCATCACTTGTAGCGAGATCTTTGATTTGCTCAACGCTTGATGTAGCGTCAGTTTGACTCTCACCGTCAGTTAGGTGAAACATCATTGGCGGGAAGGAATCAAGGAACCGTTCTTGCTGTACCGCTCCTTTGAGATAGTCGTAGGCCATCTGCATGGCGGACGCAGTATCGGTTCCTTCGAGATGTCCACCGAGGCCAAGCGAATTACCTGCGTTCGTGTAAAGTTCAACAACAGCTTCGATATCCATCTCCCCATTACCCCAGACCTTCGGGTTGCTGCCATAGATGATGACGTATAAGTAATATCGAGGCTTGATTACAACATCATCACCCTTAACTTCAGTACTGCATGCTAACAGTTCCTTGAGAATTAGTCCTACGTAGCGCTCTACCCATTGAAATTTTTCATCTGATGTACCTTGCAGATTCTCGTCCATGCTCCCGCTATCATCAAGCACTAACACGATAAGCCCTGGATGTTGCCGACTGATTTTCTTTTCGTATGCCATTAGGTTTCTCCTTAAATTGAAGTTGGTTGCGTTTTGTTTCTCTTTAGAGGTGATGCCTTATCAAAGTGCATCACCTGTCGTTTTTTTGATTCCCATGAAGGACAATCTTCATTGCGGCCAGGATGCTTACGAGCACAAGGCCGAAGACAATAAGACCCCAGGTCATTTCCTCAGGTGAATGACCTGGGCCGATGAGTTCCATTGAAAAGAAGAACGTGTTTAACTCACTGCGGTGAGTCAGCCCCAGCACCACAGCGAATATGATGAAAGCTAGGGCAAAGAGATTCCGCAGGCGATGAAATAGACGAGCCTGTTGGAGTTGCCTTATCTCCTGATTCAGGTTTTCTGATTGCTCAAGATCTTCCCTTGCCGGAGGAAAGATGGGCTGATAGCGGAGTGGATCATCTTCCACATTCTGCGGATAACGTGTATTACGTATTGGGCCTTGGCGATTGTTTTGGTTGAATTGGGTCATATCGAAGTCCTTTTTGTTGGGTTAGATTGCCGCCATTAAGCTCGTTCCATTTCCATTTCAGGCTGTTTTTACTCCTCCTCAACTCGAAAATAGATCACATCACCAAATAAACCTTCTAAAACAATCCCCTACTCTTCCTCTCATCCACTTCCTCATTCCTCCGAATCTACACCTGCCCAACGGGCACGGAGCCGCCCAAATTGCCGTGCCCGGCACACCATGCCGCCCCAACGCCCAGCCGCCTCTTCCGACAAAGCCACACTTAATCGCCATAGCCATAATTGATGTATTCCTCATAACAATCACTCCTCAGTCATGTACTCACTCAAATGCCTCAGAACAATCTTCTTTCTGAAAAGTCCAAGACCATCCTGTTCAGCCAGCTCATGTTCAATACCCTTCATTAGCTGCCTATCCTCACACGCCACAATCACCAACGAGATCCCTGTCACACTCGCCCCCTTTATCGCCATGGAAGCATTCCACTTCGCCAAGCCTGTCAGACATACCTCAACTCCAATAAGCTCACCATCTTCACGCTCCAGAACTAAATCAAACGCCTTGACTCCTAATGTCCGCTCGAACCACACTTGCCTGTAGCCGTTCGCTCGCGCCCACTTTTCAATATGCCTTGAATAGACATCATGCTTGAAGCCGCCGCGCTTCACCTTCTTCTCCGCCGGCGATATACCGCGTTTCTCTAACTCAGCGACACCTCTAGGTAACAACTCCAGAACTTGAGGCTGTCCGCCTCTGCCTTTTCGAACAAGTCGATGAATCCGAACAAGGCCCCGAGCAAGCAAGTCGTCAACAGCTTGTTTACCTTCAGCAGGATGTAAGCCGAGAGTTCGATACATCCCGACAAGCCAAATACCTAGCTCTAGAGCGGCTTTAATGAGAACCTTCAACGATGTAGAAGAAAGCTCATTGACGTCAGATTTTTCTGCCGCTGCTTGTGGCTGTATGACGGCTGTAACATCACTCAAGAATGCTGATGCTCGCTGCAGTCGCTGTTCTTCTGTCATATGCTTCAAACCAACGCTCCTCACATTCACAAAACCTCCGGCACTCTGCCGTAAACAGCCAATGGCCAAACACTTCGTGCAATAGCCACACACTCTCCAGGACGGAGCAGCGGTAACAGTGCTTGCTGCTCATTCGTTAGATTAAGATGTCGCCCTAGCTCCTCGGCATCACGGCCGTAGCTGCCGAAGCAAAGCAAGGAATCAGCGTTGTTCCGTAATGCCGGGCTAATCAAAGAAAAGTTTTGTGCTGAAACGACAAAACCAATGCCACGCGACCTCCCCATAAATGCCCAAGTTGAAAGTGGATTGATTCCACCTTCACTCTCAGATGCTGTGCTGCCTTTAACAAGCGGCAAAGCATCATCGAGGACAAACACCACTGGGTGACCAACTGTCGTATTTGGAAGCCCTCGTTTTTCATACACCCAGAACACAAATAGGCTCGCAAGCAGCGATGCCATCTCCACACTCAAACCAGAAGTGTTTATGACGAAGCAGCCATGCTGCTTAAACAGCTTCTCCATGAAGTTGCTGGACGCATAGTTAACAACATTGCCGAATTCGTTGGTGATTTGCTTCAATGAATATAGAAGTGCTTCGCGGTATTGTCCTAAACGTGAAGCCGCGTTTGCGCGGATTTTATCTATAAGATCAATCCATTCACAAAGCGTCGGCCATACTCCGCTAGAGCGTTTTCTTTTATAGAGGAGATGCATCGTTTCTAACATGAGGCGTCTGCTGGCAAAGAGATTCAAATGAGCAGCCAGTAATTGCACGAATACGTTGATAAACACATTCAACGCCATGCCCGGAACTGGCTGTAACATTGCCAGCATCAGTTCGTGCCAATGCAACACGACAATCGGCAGCGAAGGATTCGCCAGCAGTTTGCAATCGACGAGGTCGCCTTTTCTATCAAATGCAATGAGCGTGACTTTGACATTGCCACTGATCACCGCTCCAATCAAAACTCGCAGCCAATTTGTTTTTCCACCGCCGGTTGGGCCGACGACAAGGATATTCTTTGTCAATCCCGCCACGTCAGCAGATAGCACATCGCCAGTGGGCATTGTTAATAAAGGAATGCGCCCTGGGACAAGCACAGGCATTTCACCGCCAGGCGGATAATTGCCGTGATACGGATCTTCGGAAATCATGGCCTTGGCCATCTGCTCTCGAGCTGTCAGCCCGAATAGTTCCTGCAGCACTGGATCTTCGGGTTCAACCATCAGCGGAGCTGCAAGAAGCTCACCGCAGGGAACATCTGGCCAGCGCAACATCGGCTCTCGCGTAATTGCCCAGATCTCTTCGGGCTGTAGAAGCCTTTGCTGCCGAGAATCCTGCCTTGGCCTAGGAAAACTATGTTGATGAAACCAGCTATTCATTTACTCGCTCCAAATCAAGGACTTGATGCCCTTGCCGATTTTGAGAATCAAAGGTGAAGTCAACTTTTCTGCACACGGCCGGCAGCAAATCGCGGGAACGCTTTCAACAACAATTCCCTTCAAGCACGCCGAGCAGAATATTTTCCCGCAATTTTGGCACGAAGCACTATGTCTGCGCGCACAAACGGCAGCTTGGCACTCGACATCCGAGCAGCACACGACGTCGTCTGGGTAAAGCAATTCACACCCGCAATCACCCGTTGGAGATTGAAGGAGCCCTCTGGTTTCCCACACAGATGTAGGAGAAAGTGCTGTGCCTTGTTGATAAATCCATTCAAACACACGCCCATTGGGCATGGTTTTCCTAACTACCTCATAGATCTCACGCCCAGGCGCAGCAGAAAGCGGATTTGGTATAGACGTCTGCGGCTGAACCCGCCATGTACCTCGCTGTTGATTTGGATTCGGCAATCGCGTCATCATCCGACCCAACTTTCCAACAAGTATTCATTGAAAATGAATTCGCACAGACGCCAAACAGCCCACATGCCCAGCCAAGCAGCCATGGCGCTCGTGAATATTAAAAGCATGATGGCAGGTAGTCGCACGAGTGACCGAAGTCTCTCCTGAATTTTCAGCCACTTATCAGTCGGTTTTTGCAGCATTGTCATCTTTCATTCCTCCCTCGCGCTTCTGCTGCAAGCTTGGTTAACATTTGTGTGATGTAGCGCAATCTTTCAGTTTTGAGTCGAACGACGAACTCCAATGTCTTGTCCGTTAACTTAACAATTGCTTTTAGCTGCTCATCATCCGACAACTTTAATCTCTTCTTTCCCTGAACTACTTGTTTTGCACCGCTGCCATTGCCATCGGCAGGCAACTGATCAGGAAAGGCCGACTCGCCTTCCATGGCCAAGACTTCCCAGATGTTGCTGATTCGTTCCATATTGTGCCTCCAGATGTTGCGTGCGGTGCAAGTAGTTCTATCACAATTCTGGCTGTATATGGAATGAATATTGGTATATCTATTTCGACAATAGTGTAGGAGTTGTAGTGAGTTGTAGTGAGTTGTAGTGAGTTGTAGTGAGTTGTAGTGAGTTGTAGTGCGGTAATAAGTGATATATGCCCTACAGAACAAGTAAGGTTAAAAGGCAATTCTTCAATAGAAGAGAATGGGAGAAATTGACGCATGCGATGGCAATAATTGCGTAACGCTATTTGGAGCATATCTACCAAGCGTTACTACAATCACAAATATGTGGCCATCTAGGCCAAAATTTCTTCAGTCACTTGCTCGGGATTTCGGTTGCCAGGAGGAAGCAGCAGCGTACACGCTCACAGCTAGAGCTCGCATGAGAGCATTTCATTCGTATCATGATTTTGGCAGTACAAGGGCAGCCATGACTACGCCACTCGATACGTGGGTGCTGGATACCCCCACACAAGAAGGAACTCTCTTTGCAGAGTGGTTTAACGTCGAATCTCCGAACACAAATCTTCGAGTAATCATCCACCGTGATACTGGCCCTCCACTCCCTGGCTTGTGGCCAT
Source organism: Planctomycetota bacterium (assembly GCA_022574595.1). Lineage (GTDB taxonomy): Bacteria > Planctomycetota > Phycisphaerae > Phycisphaerales > SM1A02 > JACZRS01. The sequence goes on from JACZRS010000005.1 coordinate 191,751, forward strand.
GGTCCTATAGATGTGGGAGCTTTAGGATTCAGCGGCGACGCGGCAAGTATGCTAACATTAAGCGGGTTGCGATACCGTTCCTGTACAAGATGTTGGACGCGTATCGAGATGGAACTTATGCAGTCGAAAACGTCATACAACAGACCAATCACCGCTATTGGCTTGGCAGAGTCGTGCCTGATCCTGCACTCTATCAGGAAGTCTAAATCCTCTCTGTTTTTGACGTCACCATTTGCTCCTTGAGTATGTCTCTAATTAGTTCACTCTTGTTTGCATCTGGATCATCAAGGACCCAGCAACATGACCAGCCTTCCAATGGAACGCGCCACTTCTTTGCTCGTGCTCCTTTTTTTACCTTCGGAATCACTGCATCCGCCTTAAGGCCAAGCCATCGTGCAAGTTCTCTTCTAAAGTAGTTGACTTGCTTGGGAGGTTTCCATCCGAACAACTTCCGGATTGTGCTGTGTTGCACGTAACCACCAATATTCGTTAGCACAAGCCAGAGCATAACACTACATATTTCACTAAGTTCAGAAATGTGCTCTGCAGCTGGGTCTTTGCTCATAACTCGCACTTTGTGTTGAAACACTTCATCAACTACGATGTCAGATTTATCTTCCTCAAGAAGCCTCTCTATATCGTCCTTCAGAGTTGGCTTCGATCGATCGACTTGCCCATTAGCAAGCCGTGTTATGTAGACGGTCTTATTCGCATCGCGAGCCAAAACCTCTGATCGAGTTCTAGCATCCGATGAGCCTGAATTTTTTCTTTTCTCGTATCTCTCAATCTCTTCCTTTGCCACATCAATCCCAAGCCAAAACGCACCGGCACTATCAATCACCATATTCGTAGGAGCTAACTGTGGATATTTCTTGACTAGTATCTCATCATTCTCGAGTGGAATCATGAGACCCCCTGATTCTCCTGGTTTTTGATTTTTATACTCAATGTTGAGCTTCATCCGTGGTATCCACTCCTTGGCCCATCGAGGATCATGGATTAACAAAAGAACACATATTTCTGGCTGTAAGATTGACAGATCCATTGCAATGCCTGTCACATACGCGTGAGCAGATTTACAGGTAATGAGGTGGTCTAAATGTCGCACCTCCTCAGTATCTCGGTAGTATCTTTCAGAAGTCTTCCAGGCGGGTTCACCATGGCTGAATAGTTCCTCGGAATACTCTCGCAACACTGTTTCGTAAACAGAATAGGAGAATGCTTCATCTTTCTTGGATTTCTCAGAACGTTCAAATAGACCTGACGGCAATACTTGAAATGACTCCTGGCCACTAGCATGTTTTTCTGTCGATCTTTGACGTAGCAGAAATTGGTATTCTGCGCCTACTCGACAGCAGATAAGAGTAGAAACACCTATGCATGCTGCTCTGTGGGAACCATCAGTTACGGGATCTTGCACAAGTCGATGCAGCTCATTGCGCTGTTTCAAGAACGTTAGAGCATCAGTTATCTTTACTGTCGAAATCGCTGTTTCATTCCAAGCTTTCTGTAGCTCGATCTTTAGTGACTGGCATGTTGCGAGAAACTTGAAGTACGATGAGCGATGGCATGTGATCCGTAATGGATTAGTTTCGATACGGGTCATGGAAAACGCCTTGCCATCGAATGCTCTCTCGCCTTTTTTGTTTGGCAGACAACTCATTAATGTTGCGTACTTTTGCTCCTGCACCAAATGGGCTTCAGGCGGTTCAACGATGTCGGGGGCAAGGATGGAGTTGATATCAGCTTTCTGATGTGGTTCGGCTGGGAAAACTGCACATGCATATTCATGTGGATGGTCGAGTTTCGGAACATCAGCGTATAGAACTCGCAGAAGCTGGTGATACGCTGGCTTCCGTGCCGCTTCGGCACACGTCAGAAGTTCTTTCCAGACCTGAGCGTTACTCTCTTCATCTCCTTGCTGCACGAGGGAGAGCATTCTGTCGAGAAATGGTTCGATTTCGTAGGGTTCAATCTTCTTGGCCATATCTTTTTCTCCTCTATTCAGTCGCCGACGAGGCTAGCCCATTTGTCTGTCAGCAAAGAGTATAATAACGGTAATCCATTAGGAGGGAGGCCTCCTCGACTACCCCGGAAAAGCATTGGAGATTGCGACGTGAGACTCCTCAAGGGCATCCTCAACAAGCAAGGCTGGCACATCACAGGAGATGATGTGCCTATTCAGTTCGCGGTGAAGTTTGGCGATTCACCCAAAGGCAATTCCCATTACCATAAATCGATGCACGAGTATTTTCTCGTTCTCAAGGGAAGCATTGAGCTATCAGTGAACGGCGAGAAACTGACGGTAGGTGAGGGCGACCTGCTTATTGTTGATCCTGGCGAGCCTCACCAAATGCTAGCAAAAAGTCCTAATGCTCAATATGTCCTGCTCATGCCCGGGCCAGTGCCGAATGACAAAGTGGAGTTGTAGATGTTGTGCGAGAAACCCACGATCTGCTACCCCTGCGGCGTCAAAGATCCCAATCAAACAACGTATGATCCAAAAGCACTCGACAACTGCTTACTTTCCTCAGTAAAGCGCTGGGAACCAACCAATGAAGGTATAGAGTGCAATGTCCGTGGAGGTGTTATGTAATGTCTGGACTTGATTCGACCTGGCAAAAGGTGCTTGACGAAGCTGATGGAGGATTCTTCACAGACGACAACTTGGAGCACGGATGCAAAATCGAGCTCTCCAGCTACGGGCGCAGTGGAAGGGGCACAATCATCGCGATCCTCACGCTCGCACCAGGTCAACAACACAAGTACGGATATCTATACAGAGTCGAAAGTGATTCCAGCGATAAGCCTGACAATTCGGGTTGATGCCCCGCAGCCCAAAGGCCGCGGAGTCTACAAACTGAATCATTGCTCACCCACAGCTTCATCAATTAACTCACTTGCCTGCTTTTTGCTGATTCCTTCCTCAAAAAGAACTCCAGTCTTTTCAAGTAAACCATTTGCTTGGGGAGTAGCCTAGGTACTATTTGCTTGCCGACGCAGCAGCTCGTATGCGAACACGGCACCTTGCATGAAGTAATCACCACGATCGCCAGCAAGACTAGCATTGGCATATCGAACCAAGAATTCTGATAGATGAGGATTGTCGCGCTCTAGTCGTGACTGCAATTCTACTCCATAGGCTTTAGCCACGTTTGATCCTTCGTCGCTTCTCCGTGTTGCATCTCGCAGGAATACGTCTATGACTCCCTCCGAGACTACGGGCAGTCCATCCTGAGTATGTTGCTGCTCATCGTGCGCCATAGTCCTAGGCTGCATTCCACGTTCTTAAACCTTTCGGTCGGCTTTTCGCCTTCGCAACACTCGATTTGCTTTCCTTTCCGATCGCGAAGAAGATAGTGAGACAACGCGATTTATGTCTGATTGAGCGCGGGACTGATTCGGCTGTTAGGACAGGGCGACCGTCTGGAAGCGGTTCAGGTCCGAGACCAAAGGCGGCCACGATCCATGCCGGCGCCAAAACGGGCGATGAATAAAGTACGTGGAGCACTAGGACTTAGTTGTGAGAAACTTGCCTACTGGAAAGGCTACTAGCTTTGGGGTTGTGGCGCGGATATCATTTGATATTCAGCATCTTCGGAAAGACGGCTCTACTATGTGCTACGCATCCCAACCGATTCCGCTTCGGCCGATCAATCCTGTGCCTCTCGACACCAGGCCGCCGCCGCCGTACTATCCTCGCGAATTGAGAGCGCTTGATGCAGTCCGGACAGGAATCAGCGCGCTTCCTAAGAAAAGTACGGTAGCGTCCTACCCAACTGCCCTCGATGTTTACGAAGAAATGCAGAAGCAGTCGGGCTCTGTTCTTACCTTCGCTGACAGGGTGCAACTCATTCAATCCGGACAAGAGCGCTTCAGATCGATCAAACGGGAGAATGAAGAGTTTTTTGCTAAAGCACACTTACTCCAGAAAACCATATTTACGCCTTCCGGTGAGCTACGTCACGTTTGGTTGCCAGACGACTAAAGGTAAGTAGATACGTGCGTTCGGCGAGACCGGATTGCTCCCCTTGAAGCTACGGCCGCACATGTACTTGTTGAACAGTTTGCTACATATCCCACGACTTCAAACTTCCCAACCCTGCTTGGCCAGGCCTTCTCTTTACTCGGCCTTTCAACTCCCCAAGATCCCAAGCAGCCCAGTGAGGCTACGTATCGAGATCTTGACCGTGCGCTATACCGGCTCGGATGTGCCGTAAACCGTCCTCGCAACAAGGAAGGAACGGGGCATGGCCGGCCTTGACTGCCGTCCATCAGGCCACGGGGCTATCAAAAGAACACTTAGCCTGTAGTTACTGCCTCATCAATCAACTCACTCGCTTGTTTCTTACTAAGTCCTTCCTCAAAAGAAACTCCAAGTCTCTTCAAATACGCTAGTTGTTTTGGCGTTGCTGCCACATCACCATTGCTTTTACAAGAGTTACCATTCGCATTCTGTATCTGAGCTGTTCTCAAATCTTTTCCGATTTGCGGCACAATCATAGAAGCTAATTCACCATTTCCAACTCGTACATGTGTTTTCTCGAACGCATCAGCGTAAAAGTCAACCTTCATTTGTATATCTTCACATACCTTTCTCTTACTTTCTTTTGTAAGCATAAGAGAGAAGCCCATTCGACACTAAGCGCAGCAAAAACAGGGTTGCTAAACCCATTAACAATCTAAACAAATCTTAAGGTCTCCTTTACAGACCTCACAAAATCTCAAATCTATGTAACCGTTATCTCTTAGAATAACGCTCACTTCCAAACCTTCAGGATCTTTTAAACCCTGAAGAACGCAAAACTCACATAACATTTTGAAATGCTATAAGACATCTTTTTTTGAAAACTTCCATTTGCTCAGTTTTGTTGAGATTTTTATAAATCTCTTTATGATAAGTCAAACTTTTACAAGTATTGCAGTCCTCATCATCCCAACCAAGCTCTTTATGGTTTTTACATCTAGTTATCATCTTCATCAGCATCCAGAATTTCTAAACCTTCTAGCTCAATAATGCCTAGTTCTATCAATTCTTTATGTTGTTCTTGATTTATTTCTTCCATTTTTTGCAAACCTCCTTTGCGTCAGTTTTAGAGGAGGTTTGGATGCGAGTGAACGGGCTGCGGAACAGACGATTGGTATTTACGTTTTTAGGCGAGTTGCTACGCCAAAAACCTAAATAGCCAAGAGTCTAGCAGGAGGAACGAGACTATTTGTCCCTCCGACCAAGAGTGCCGAAGGCAGCGGCTTATAGCCAAATCCAGAAAGGAATGTCAATTATTAATGTTGTATCATGTGTTGTGATGCTCCCATTTCCAAATAGAGATTGGGCTCGATTTGTTGGATCGTGATAAATTCTTATTGATGGATTTGTTGCTACATCTCTTCTTGCCCAAACTTCAATGCTCACTCTTAACTTCTACCCAGAAACGATCACGCGTGTGTTAAGGGAGTACGAAATTGGCCAACGAGAGGGACGAATTCGCGGCCCTCCATATCTCGTTAAAATACGAGCGGATGTTTGGCGTTATTCCAACGAGGAGTTGGAGAATTATGAGCCGAAGCAAATACAATGAGTTTTCTTTAGAAACGAAATTGTTTTTGCGAGTCGAAAGAAAAGAGCCGTTTGCGATTGTTTCTTCTAGGAAACAATGGCAATGAATTATCGTGAAATATGAATTTGTGAATATTGAGTGATAATTTAAGGCTCTTAAGGAGTTGATGCCCCGCAGCCCTCAACAGGCCACGGGACCATAGCTCGGAACACATTTGCTGAGTATGGCTTAAATCTTCACACCACACATTAGCCAAACCTAGAGACAGGAGCTGTTAGATCATATTGGATCTGTGCGCAAACCACTCTTCTTCGAACGAGCGTGAACCAATACCTTGCGCCTACCTACCGGTTTCTCAAGGGACTTCCGGTTGCGAAATAACAATTCGACTACTTCAGCTCGATTCTCAAAAATCTCATCATTGGCATGCTTTGCCCGATACGCCTTGGCCTGCCTTGAACCCCACCCGTACTTCTTAAGAATGTTGGTAAATTCGATCAGTTTGGATCCCATGACTATTTGCCTTCTCCGCTACGAATACATGATTTAAACCAGCACAAACAGATGCTAGTACACAACGCTAATCAATGGCTGAAGCAAATTGGCTACAGACGTCTTCCAAAAACGAGTCCGCACATTCCTAATCGAGATGGTTCTTAGAAAATCTCATTTTCCACCTCTTACTTCAGTACATCGGCTTTCCACTTATAAGGCGCGGGAAAAGGCTTCTCCGTTCAAAAGAAAACAGTCATTTTGTGAAAAAAGCAAATTTCCAACTCTTACGCACCTTATATTCGGTTAGCAAGTTCACTGATTGCCATTTTGAAATGGCCGTGAGCCGCAGAAACTGAGATCCCAAGCATCAAGGCGGTTTCCCGAAAAGAAAGTCCGTTAATAATGATGTTTTTCACTAGTTGCTGCTGTATTGGTGTAAGGCTCTCCATAGCTTTCCCCACACGCTCAATCAATTCATCATTGCTAACTTGTTCAAGTGGTGAAAGCGAGTGCGCAACGAGTGTCGTATCGACTAGAGGTACAAGGGGCAGGGATTGAGACCACCGACGTGCAACGTCTATTGCTTTATTCTTTAAAGCTGTTCTGAGATACCTCTTTAGGTGTTCCTCGGTTAGAAACTGCTTGAGGTACTCAGCATCGCTCGAACATTTTCGCTCCATCCAATCTAACACAAGCGCAAACGCACCACCGATTTCTTCAATACTTGTCATATCCATCGCAGTGTCAGTGAGAAGCTGTAGAAAGCCTTGACTTTGCACATACTCCAGGGAATCCCTGGGAGGCCACGATGCTTTTTCAGACCGAGCCTGTTCTTTCGTCATTGCTCGTTGCCGTTCTCATTTGGAAGTTGTTTTAAAAGTGAATCGATCGCGGCCTCGTATTCTTCGGCAAATTGCTCGTCATTCGAGTCATGTATGTGGTCTAGACCATCACGGATCGTATCTTGGCTGCTGGGGGGAGAGTTCCTATAAATACGGCGAATATCACCATCAGAGCCACGTAAATACAACAAGCCACTTACAAAACCAATGAGAAGCCCAATAAGAAAACAAGCCCACACCTCTTCGGGCTTGGTCTGTCCAAGCATTGCGAAGATACCGGCTCCAGCTATCCCTCCTCCGAAAACGAAGTAAGTAATGATTGCTTTAAGGCTCTTCAGATAATCAAGACTTGTCTTGTCAGCTGACATAATTGGTCGCAAAAACAGCGACACTAATAGGCCAGCAAACGCACCACCGCACACAAAGCCAGTGCCAATGAGAATCGAAATCGCAAGAATCAACATTGACATCTCCTTTGAATGGCAGCAGAATCTATCAATTATCTCTGTCTCTTGGTACTATACAGAGTTCAGTGATGTATGAATGCTACTACAAGAGGTCGCGGGGCTGAATTTGCTAGGTAACTAGGGTATTCCCTAGTTAGTTGACTCATACACAGGTGACGTCTAAAGACTTAGCTTGCAATGCGCACAAACTCAGTTGTCTGGAGCTTTGTCGTATAGACTACGGACGGCCAACTAGGCATAAGCCTGCCTGCAGTCTCAGTGTGTCATTCACTTGGGAATTATGCAATTTGCTTGAATTGTGCATTTGGCGAGCGGATGAACCCCGCACCCCCAAAAGGGTGAGGGATCATCACGCAGATCGCCTACGCTGAAGCCACAGCTTCATCAATCAACTCACTCGCTTGTTTCTTACTGATTCCTTCCTCAACAGTAACTCCGAGTTGTTTCAAGTACGCCAGTTGCTTCGGCGTAGCCAGTACATCACCGTTGCTATTACTTGATTTACCACTTGCTCCCTGAATCTGAGCTGTTCGCAAGTCTTTTCCAATTTGCTGCACAATAAGAGAAGCTAATTCGCCATCTCCAACTCGTGCCTGCGCTTTCTCAAACGCATCAGCGTAAAAGTCAACTTGTGCTTGTATATCTTCACCATTCATTTTCACTTTACCTCCTTTTTACCTCATCACCCCACTGTCGGGGCGTATTGCGATAATTCATCATGCGGAAGCATGGCATGCGTCGTCCGAGCAGAGCCGGGCGTAAGCGTAGTGACCGAGTGTGCTCGAAGAGCGAAACACCTAAAATACGGCTTGCTGTCCGCTTTTACGTGTTTCAGCGAGTGTTGCTTCATACGATGCGCATTACTTGAAATTCGTCGGTGTGTTTCCCACATCGTCGCATCTTATCATTTCAACCTATCCAAAAAGGGAATCTATGAAAATGTGTAACCAATCGCCAATCCTTTCCCATTTGTTGCTAATATAAGCTGACACAACCGCACATGCGAAAAACGCACATGTTGTCAGTATCACTCGCCCGGTTTTTCTTCGAAGAACTCTGTGCTGGCGAATTAGCCTTAGGATGTGTTCCTCTTCCTCAATTGTCGGAGTCTCGCTCTTTGCCAAAAAGCTGACGTAGCGCATTGTCTGCAGTATTCGCAAACCAACGCTTGAGCTAGGAAATAGCGGCGCTCCCTTTGCTGAGTAGAGACACGCTGGAATTCTGCGTTTGTGAACATGTGCGGCGAGAGACAAGCCGTCTGCGCTGTAACTGTGGCTATACTTGCTCCAGATCTCGTTAGCTGTCTCCCCCACCTTCTCTAGTTCTTGATCAAAATTCTCTTCCGTAGTATCAGCGTCTTCTTTAGCGCAAAAGATGTCGATAAGTAAAAGATCCGGTCTATAGCCGTCGTCTAGAGCTTGAATTACTTCACTTGGTGAGTGAAATGATCTCGTATCGAAATCGGGGCGGAGGCCATATGTTTCATTGATGTAAGTATGCCATCGGTCCTCGTCATCCACTAGCCAAATCTCATGCCTTCGGAGGAATTGTCTTCGCAGACGAGTTATCAAAGGAAGAAAACGCAAAACCGTACTCCTGTACTAATACAAGGATCATCAGGGCATCCCTAAATCGTCATACAGAGGAACAGCAGTGTGATGATTCATGGTACATTGTATTGGACATGGTATGCTGAGGGCAATCGTTCGATCGAAATTAACAATTGTATCCGCTTTCATGAGCCATCACACCTATAAGTAAACAAATTCGAAGTGCTTATTTGAGATGTCGTTGTAACAATTCATAAGTTTGGTTTCTATGAGCCTGCAATTCAAACTTCGCACTTACGACACGCCTATCACGGTCTATGATGTGGGAAAGCCGCCTGCTTCACTCAGCATTGAACTCGGCGACGAAGTCGTCCTGTATCTCAAAGACGACCCTGATGACAAGAACCCAATCCACGTCCACGTCACCGGCCTTGCGGGGAACGGCAAGTTGTCTGGCAAGATCTCACGGGCAAATCGACCAGGAGCTCAGGGCGAATCCCGTTTAACCAAAGATGCCTTACTCGACTTTAACGAGCGCAATGTCTTCGGCTATGTAAGAAGGCCAAGTTGATTATTCGGGTTGCGGTTAGATGTTCTATTGGCTGTGCCTTCTACCCTCCGGCGTTGATTACTGGATACAACTTCGCGGTGTTTGTAAATATACACGACGTGTTAGGAGTCAGGATCTTTAGACCCGGTCGCTAACCTTGTTGGCACAGTGCTGTCAGGCTCCCATTTGGTGTAGGCAGCTCCATGGACTCCATCATAAAGGAACGCAACACTAAATCTTGCTCTTGTAACGGCTACATAAAACTTCTCGATAGACTTTGCGACATCCTCTACATTACCACTCTTGAGATAATTCTTTATCTTGCCGTGGGAGAGAATCAGAACTCTGCCAAAAGTTATGCCTTTGACAACGCCGAAATTCGATGCACTAAACCCATAAGCCGGCGTCCTTCTGTCATACCTAAGGATCGCTGGCGAAAATGTTTTTATGTACTCGTGTAGTTCGGTACTTGCGACAACAAATATCCCGTCATGGCTTGTTGTGTTGTAATTCAACGATAACGTGGGTTCCAGATCGGGCCACAACGTGTCAGCATAGTCGCATATTTTCTGATTGCACCTATAGCTTCGAGCATGATTCTCAAGCTGACAAAGGTTCTCGCTTGCCCACTCGCTCGCTAGCTTCAGAATTCCTATACCGCAGTATTGACTATTCTTTTTAGCATCGTTCGTTCGATATGTGTACTGTCTAGGATCACCAACCAGAAGTACGCGAATTCTGGATTGCAATAAAATTCTTATGAAATCAAAATCCCAACCAGCCATATCTTGGAACTCATCAACGTAAATCTCGTCATAAATGCCCGCTAGCCTATTCAGCACACGCCCATTCGAGTTTTTTTCGCACTCAATTATAAATTCTGAAATCTTGTCATGGTAGATTTCCTCACTGTTCCATAAATAGTATCTTTGAGTTTGCAACTTCGGAGCGAATGGCGAAGAACGACCATTTAGGAAAGCAACTCTTCTTATCCTTCGATCTGGATATACGAACGACTGGTAAGGTCGAGCACAATGGCATAACAAGAAGTGATGCCACTGCACCACGTTCACACGAGAGGGAATTACACCATTGATGGCGCAAAATTTATTCTTGATCTCAAGGATGTTATTGTTTGTGTAGGTAAGTATCGCAATCTTACTATTCGAATTAGATAACGCTTCTTTAACCAAGAATGTTGTTTTACCAGAGCCAGCAGAGGAAATTATCAACTTGTTTCTAGTTAATTGCATCAAGTATATATTTCGGAAAGATGATTGGTTTGACAGCCTCAAATACTTTGAGAGCAGTATCGGTTTTGTTGTTGCGCATGTAACTTAGAAGATCCTCATCATTCGCAAAGTCCTTGTCCAGCAATTCATTTAGAGTGTTCAGTGTGTTGACCTTTAGCAACTGAGCTTCCAAATCTGGGTAGTCTTCATCTATGTCAAAACAAATCCGTATATTCTCAACTCTTCGATCTATATACTCTGTGTATTTTTTTTTGAGAGCAGCAACTTTGCCGTCATTGTCGGTCACAACTCGAATATTCAGTTTCAGCAATTTGCCTATCTCAAGAAATCGCTTAAATGAAAGAGACATTACTGAAATGACATCTACACCATCTTCTAACGGCAGCTTATCATGCTCTTCAAGATAGGCCTTCTGGACGATCAGTTCATCAGATGGCCCTTCCACAAGAATGGTTTTGGATGACAGTATCAATCTCAAAGTGTTGTAGCCGGGAAGCTTCATAAAGTAATCACGCGTTTCTGTGGATAAATCACCCAGTGTAATTGGATTGCCTGCGGACAGAAGCGTCATTTTGTCCATACCAAGTTTGTTTAAAACAAAATTGCTGTGAGTTGTAAGAATGGTTTGTCTACCATCGCTTTTGTGCCCAACCTCCTCAAGTAATCGCGCCATATTGGAATGAGACAAGTGGTTCTCAGGCTCTTCTATCAATAGGACATTTGCTTTACCTGCAGCTTCGATAGCAAGCTTCATTTGGACCCTGCGTTGCTCTCCTTTCCCAATTGAATCAAAAGGTATCTCATCCAAATGAGCTGTAATAGTGCTTTCCCATGTTGATCGGGCAGACATATCCATCGCTACTGTCAAAGTCTTTTCAGTGATATCACCTTTTAGTGTTTCTAAATACTCATTTATTACCTTGACACCTTTTTCTTTTATGAACGCATTCTTGAGTTTGCGGTATTCCAAGGACAACGTGTGGAGCAATCGTTCTTCCGTCTTTAAAACATCTCTGATAATCTTGGCAATATATTTGTTCGGTCCAAATTGACCCTTAACCAGGCTCGTGTCGATTATTGTAGAGCCGAAAGGTAGACTTCGAGTTGCCACATAATCTCCTGCGAACGAGAGCCATGTGACATGGTAATACTCTATTGTAAGGAGGCCAGGATTATCCTCCACCATCATGTACACCCAAAAGTCGTCGGCAAACTCTTCGTTTAAATGCACAAGCAAGGACAAACCAGGACAATCGAGGCGATCTTCGTTATGTGTTCCTTTCAGCTTAGTTATTTCTGGGCTGTTATCATCATTAAAATATGCCTCTATTAGGACTTTTGGAGGAGATGGTTTATCGCCCTTTGCGACAGCCTCAAAATAATCCTTCACCATTTTGCTGTTGAATATATACGGATTCAATTCATATTGGATATTGCGACTATCAAGCTGACATGAGAGCACCAAGTTAATAGCTTCCAACAGAGTCGTCTTACCAGTCTCATTGTCACCGACGATGATGTTGAGATTCTTATTCAGATTAACTTCAAAACTAAGAAGAGTCTTAAATCCTTCTATCTTGATTTTTTCTATGTGCATATAAGGGACCTCTACAGACCTGTTACTAATCATAGTCTCGAACATAGTGGGAAACCTAAAGATATGGAACAACAACTGCCCCCGAAAGCTGATCCAGTCATTGTGAGAGTTCCGATGGCCCGACCCGTACCCATTCTCTGCTTCAGCGAGTCTCGGAAGCACCCTTTGCTTTTTTCTTCTTCAACCACCTATTCAATGACCGATATGCCGGATTGTTGACACCATAAAGTTCGCATGCCCGAACCGTCACCTCAAGTTCCTCGATTGTCGCGTCTGCTACTTCTTGTTTTCTTTGACATAACCTATACAGCGCATGAATTGCATCCAAAGCCAGGGCATCTTGTTCGTTCTCGCATGTTACCCACGAATCGCCTGTATGGACTTGCCAGTACCCGTCATTATCCCGGCGGATCCGCCCTGCCTCGATTGCTTCTTTGAGTTTGTTCATGAATGATTCAACTCATGATGATTTTGTAGTCTAACTCTCGTATACGGGTGAGACGATACTTTACATTACTTACGCCAATGACCACGAACCCACTCCCATTGACGATGTTCGCAGTCCCAACGCCAATGAGCCTTTACCCATTGTGTTTTGCCAGGCGGACGAGGCGTCTTTGGATTCTGTAAGCGATCTGGTGGTTTGGGTGGACGATAGTGAGCCATATTCTGCCTCTCTGGGTTTTAACGATATGTGCTTCGGACACTCCATACTAAAGGGTTAAGTGCATACCTGAGTTACGACTTGAACTATTCGACAATGACAAGTAATAGCTCAATAGAAACTAACCAGCTTTTATATTGCGAATTAGCTTCAAATCAACTCCTTCTTTTTTAGAGCCGCTCGACTCGTCTGCCTTTCAAGCGATCGATTGCAGTTTGGACAGACACGTTGATTTTTGCCATCAAGTTTCCATGAATAAGATGCTCTTTTGAGTGCGGCGTTGCATATATCACAAGTCTTAGGTATTGCAACAACTATTGCCGCTACAAAGAATAGCACAAGACCGATGATAAGGGCAACAATACCCCAGATGGTATTCTGCGACCACAGATAGATAATCCCACCAATCAATATGAGCAGCAGACATCCGAGACCTTCGTCTTTCCTCTTAGCCATTAGCTAGTTCTCCCAATGTATTAGCTAGAATTCATGCATCAGTCTATTGGATTAAGCAGCTCTTTTCACTGTGATTACTTGGCAATTTGTTATTGGAGAAACTAACTACTCAAAGACATGCAGGCGAGTATCCCTTGCGCAGGTGACAAACAGATTGCAAACAAGACTATTGTGTGAAAAGCAAAGAGGTCGTGAAGGAATCCACATTTCGCACTCCTATCTGGCACAAATGCCCGCGATTTCTAAACAAGGAAATGGCTAGCTAACCTAGGTTTCCCCTAGTTAGTTGACACCTGAACAGGTGACATCCAAGTATCTAACTTACAGAAAGTCGAAGTAAATGAAAATGTGACTATGTCAGACTAGGCCTAGTCAAGGAGCCTTTACGTGTTTCAGTGAGTGTTGCTTCGTAGGATGTGCGGGGATTTGATAACACTTTGGCTGGCATATATCATTAAGAAGCATAATCACTCAACCGATAGGATTACTATGTATTCTTCCTATAATAAACCAATAGCAGTTCACCTCGTTAGCCGTCCCAAAGCATGCATACCGGTTGGATATCATCTGGCAGCGGCCTTTGAGTACAAAGAACCTGCATACCTGTTTATCATTGAACTTCATCGCGACGGATTGCGCATGCTGACACTTCGAGATTTTGCAAATGACCGCGCCGTGGAGTTTCTCCGCACGATTTGTCATCCGCGACTGATTAATGCTGCTATTCGGCGCCTCAACTACATCATTGATCGTGCTGAAACCCTGCGCTACGACCCTCTCTTCCATAACTGTGAACATTTCGCTAGGTACGTCGTCCTGGGGAAACAGGAAAGCATACAAGTTAAAACAATTGCTGGTTTTGGGATTCTTGCTGGTGCTGGTTTATTCGCTCTGTTGAACAGCGAGTGATCAAAGAGCTTATAAGTGACCTTTTCATGACACTCTGCGCTGAATTCCCGAACCGATAAATCCAAATGATTAGCTGACTTTGGGACTGCCATTTGCATCTTTCAGGGGTTATGCCATCACGCTTCATGTTGCCAAACTCTGGATAACGACCTGCCAGCGATGACGATGAAGTCACCTCAGATAGTATTATCTCTCGGAGGATCTTATCGTTTGTTGTTTTCTCTTTGCTTTCTACTTTGTCACGCCCAATAGCTACTGTGATCTTAGCCATTGAAAAACTGCCCATGTAGCTTCTAGATCCTCTCGGTTATACGCGAGAATCAGATCCATCACTTCTTTTCGTAATCCCTCATCCTCAGTCTCTGTAGCTTCGATGTATTTAGCCATCGCCCAGTCCCCGCCGTATTCCTCTTCCTTTCGTTCGAAACCAACGTAATGTTCAACTACCTTCAAACTGTAGCTCGGGAGAGGTAGAACAATTGATTTCTGAGTAATCGGTAGCAAATCTAACAGATTAGACCGCACTCGCGCTGCAATACCTTGAGTGTCGCCATAGCGCTTGACATATGCATCGATCTTCACACGCTCATAGTGGTGCCAATGCACGAAAGGAATATCGGCGTGCTCATCGAAGATTCGGTCCGCTGCCTGCAGGAACTCATTCCATCCTTCTTCATCGCCCCTCTCACCAAAACCTGCAACAGCGGCGATAAACTCACCAGATTGTTCTCCAAATACCTGCAGTCCCCACAAATATACTTTGTCAAGTTCGTCAAGTTGGGGAGGAAGACCTTCTAAGTCGAACATTACATAGTAAGGTGATGCCGGTATTTCTGGAGTCTGCATCATAAGAGCATTGCCTGTGGCCAAACTGCGTGCGGATCGAATTATTTGATCTGCATTTTTTCCAACCCTTTGCATACGGGTTCCCCATGGTCTTTTAAATTCAGCTAGTTCCTTCTCATCAAAGTGATCTAAGAGTTCTTCATACGAATTCACTCCCTCATCCCGAAGTGCTCTTGCGAGCCCTTTATCGACCTTTAGTACCAACGCTACATCGTGTCGCTGTTCCGCCTGAGGCCAGCATCGATTGTGAAACGGACAACTTCCACACTTAGTCCAACCGACCGGGCTGAAGGGCTCGTTTTCACATTGCTTTATTTCTGCAATTTCACCTAGTAATTCAAGTGCTGCAGCCCCACCGTCATAGGGCACTTCGACAATCTCGCTGGCGCCACTAAGCACTTCCAATCTTCGGCTAGGCTTCCCAATCACTTTTTCATAGAGCCAACCATACAACTCAAGCTGTCGGAGTATCTCTGGATGGTCGTTGTTGTTGATTCGTCGTGACATCTTACAATCACGAATAACGTATTCACCATTCTCATTTATTAGGAAATCCGGATCACCTCGTATGATACAATCAATGTTGTTAATGACGCTTTGTGTAATCAACACTGGTTGATAAAGAACTTGTTTTCCAGCCTCAATTGCCTTTAATGATTGTGCGAAACGTTCATCCTCGGAGCCTTGACTGAGATCTACAACTATTTCAAACGTGGCTAGGTGCCGTTCCTCATGCCTTTGACCCAATATTCGCAGCACCTGTTCATAGGGCCCTGGCTCTGCCTCCGGTATGTTCTGATTACGAAGGTATATCCTCAAATCACATTCTGACGGCCGAAATTTCGTTTGAAAATCTGATGCACTAAGACGCATAGTTTTCTGCCTCCACTTGTTATCTACCTACGGCATAGACGACAGACAGTCATGCTTCGTCTTCCCAGTCGGCGGTGTAGCACCTTCTCGACGATTGGCCGCTCCAATTCTTTCTACAGCCCAACAACGTACATCGTGATATAAGTTCGAACTTATCGACCAAATAAACGAGAGCTGCTGTCCAACAAACCATATAGGAGAAGTCCAGGCAGAGTCATTCATGTCATCTCGAAGGCCGTCAGCACCAGGAGCACCTGTGGTATTGTCGAACTCATCCACACCGTCGCCCCGATCGGATTATCCTTACCGTTCTGCTCAGTCACCCGGAGATAGATGTATTCGTTTGGCGAAATAGTGACTGGCAACACAGTTTCTACATGTGACTCGATATCATAGTACGTATCTTTCAAACTGGCTTCACTGCCCCCAATGCCGTCGTAATCATAATATAAGAATATTGTGTAGGGCCCTTCATTGACAGTATCTCCGTCGCTCCCCATGGTTTGCCAAATACGTACAGATAGTTCTATTTCGCTCTCGCCTTCTTTAACCGGTACAGTATCTCCCATCCAATAAGTATTACCGTTCACTCGCACACGAAACAAGATTGCCAACTCATCATCTTCGGTCGCATAAACTCGGTTTTCTTTGATAGCCTGCATCAGACTTTGGTACGTTGGATTATCTGTAAGAACTGCTGTACGAGCTGCTGTTACACTTCCCCAATTCGCGGAGTGAGTATCTTGATTTGCCGCAGGCGAAACATGTAGACCCAAATTCAAATAGCGTCGGTAGGTCGCAAGATTCTGTTCACTCGCATCTCGGTGAGTCTTATTCTCGCTTTGAGCAAATAAACCGGTCAAATGACCTCCAGTCACACTTGTAATAACGGATACAGTCTTCACAACAGGATCAATTGCATCGACGAATTCCTTGGTAGATGAATACAAGGCCTCTCCAAAATTCCCCACGCTTTTGTTGCGGTTGGATCTCACGCCCCAGCTATTGGGATGATTGAACTGTACAAATTCCGCATTGCTTGCGGCCCAAGCGAATAGCTCGTCATATTCGGCCGTGAGAATACTGTCCGGGGGAAGCTCTGCTGCGCCAAACACATTTATATGATTACCAGTTGCTATAGTGCCCCATTCGATACCAGGTATGGCAATGAACTCACCATTGTGACTTGCGTTAAATTGCATAGCCACATCAAACAGTAATGTTTTGTATTCGTTCTCTTCCATGGCGAGGCGACGGTTTGAATCGATAGCATTGTGATGGTCTGTTATGGCAAGGAAGTCGAGTCCAGATCTGTGGGCATACTGGAATGCCCGAATTGGCATAAGAGTGTCGTCCGCCCTTACATCGTCAGATAACTTTGAATGAGCATGAGGTACTCCGAAGAGAATGAACTTGCTTTCAGCAATAGCAGGACTTGCCTCTTGGAGTGGTCCTGGAATTCGAGGTTCTTGGATACTAGTTAGTGTTCGATGGGGATCAAGATCAGATACCAGTTTTTCAAGCTCTAGGCCAAGGTCTACATTGCCAAAGAATTCCCAGGCTTCTTTACGATCGCCATTCTTGTAATGGGCAAGGCCTGCCAAAAGTAGCGATAAGGAATATATGTTCTCATTGAATTTGCAAGGACTGAAGATTGAACTTTCTTCAAGTGAACCAGAAGTAATTGATGTCTCTGATGGATCAGACTCTGATGGAACAATGGGATCGACGACTATGGCATACGCGAACACTTGGATATCATTTGGTTCGTTTACACGCACTTCCCCCCAAAGTACCACTTGAGCGTTTATGTCTCGTGCGCGTCCTATAGCAGCTGCATTTTCGTGCCTCTCATCCAGTGTTTTGCCGGTTACTTCGGTTTTGAATCTCATAACGATGAGAGGTGCACCATCTTGCTGCCGTTGACGTAACTCCTCCTCAATGCGGTGGGTAATCTTGCTGGCGGCGTCACTTGACTCACCAACTGGAAAAAAGGGTACGATAAGTACTGCAAGCTTGTCAGATGGATGTCGAACAGGTTGAAACGAAATTGCACCTACAAGCAAGGATACTAAACCAACAACAATCATTGGAATTGACAATGACCATCTCAGTTTCCTTTGATCAGTTGCAATGCAGAGATACAGACCACCTGATGTCATGATGAGAAGTCCACATACAGTCCCAGAGAGTGGGTGCAGGACGGCTTCGTTAAAGGTGATGCCTTGGATTATTTGTACAGCACCGACAACGAAAGGGATAGCTACGTTGATGAGAAGAGGCCAGCGCTTCTTCTGAAGAGTCCAAACAACTATTATGTCACCCAATTTACTCATAGTCTTGTTCGACCCAGTTTCTCATTCACTCTCTTGATAACCTGATTATACAAAAAGATCTCTCTCTAGTCATAGGCACCATCAATTTGTTCAGTCACAGGACACTCTACGGCTATTTGATATGTGGAGCAATTCAACTGTGGAATACTAAGTAGATGCTAACTTGCAGCAAATGAACCATTGACCATAAATCCTCCAGCGATAAACGCCGCATATGCTACGAGATAATTGCTACTTGTTGCAATTGCACCTTAATTCTACGACAGAATCGCCTCTGTCCGCAAGTCTTTTCCAATCTGCTGCACAATTAAAGAAGCTAGTTCACTATCATCAACTCGTTCCTGTGCTTTCTCAAAAGCATCAGCGTAAAAGTCAACCTTCATTTGTATCTCTTCACCATTCATTTTCACATCACCTCCTTTGTTGTGCGAGCCGTGATATTATTACGTACGAGTATCATCGGTAGAGAGGCGCAGCGTGTCCGCGCGAATTCCGTCAAAGATCGGTATCAGATACTGCTCACCAAGGTTGTATTTGTCAGCGCTCATGTCACGAAGAATACGCCGACGTCTTGAGAAGGGGAGTTGCTCCCACATGCTTGGTTGAACGAACCAATGGTCAGTCCCGTGGACCATCCACGATTCGATCAGCGACAAGGGTCCGAATAGCTGACCATCGAGGTAGTTGCTAAGGTAGTGCAACAGATATCTTTTGTGGGACCGCTTCACAGTGATGAAAATGACTGAGTTATCAGTTGTGACCCATGTATTTAAGACGGCATGAATCCGTCGGCTTGTCTTGCCATCTCGAACATCAAAGTTGCCCATTCCTGCCAGGCATGCTGGCAAAGGCTGATTCACTGTGACGGCGACGTGCATGAGACACTCTTTGTTCCCGCTGAGATCATCTAACGCGCGATTAAGAAAGTGCCAGAGAAGGTCGAGATAGGCCTTCCTCTCGCTGATCTCTCTTGTGACTATTGCGATAGCGCCATCGGTGCTGGCAGTGGAAGTGATGTGCATTCTTCCCAGTAGCGATTGCGGTAGGTACTTGTTCATGGCGGCTTGTAGGAGTTCTGTCCCTCGCTCGCAAAGCAAGCTCTGATACGCTTGCAACGTACAATCTAAGCACGTTAGACCCAGCTCGTTTGTGACGATCTCCCGGAAAATGGTGCGCACAGTTTGCATCGAAATGTGGGCTGGCGCCGCTAGCTGACCACGATTCTCGAACGCGCCGAAGAGCTGTTCGTGGTTACAACAGAATCCAGGAAACGTACTGGCCCTTCCTACTCCGATTTTGTGCATTTCATATTGACCGGTCTCAATGTTGATCCTGGGTGTAAGAACGTGTCCGTTCTCAGCGATAGCGTGGAGAGGCCCTCGTCTTGAAAGCGTGTGGGACATCTTGGCCAGGCGGGAGCATTGCGGCCAGATGCAGGTTCGCGTTTGCCGCCGTTGAGTGGTTGCCTTTTCCAGAAGACTGTAAACGAATCGACGCCAATCGCTTTGCGAATGGAAAAAATCGGTTGGAGCGACCTCGTCTAGAGCGAGTACTTCCCTGAGCGCGTGCTCGAACGCGGCAGCGGTGTCATTGAGGTTGAAAAGTCTCAAGTCCTTAATGCCAAGTTGCTTATGACCTTCTTCCTCTAACTCTGTAAGGTCATTGCAAATACCCTCGATTACTTCGTTTGTGTTCATGTTTGATTTTCCATCTAATTCATGGAATCTGATGTCATTGTTACCTTGCACGTTTATGAAGTATTGACTCTGATAGTTTCAAGAGGATGTTTAGACATCTCTAATTGCCTCACTTAAAAGCTCTGCTAGTTCATCAATTGAGTATTGTGCTGTATTCAAAGAAACTTTGTCAGCAAGTGGTGGGCTGTATTTCATCACTTCGTCTTTTGAAACCTTATGCCAAAGAGGCAGGATTACCTTACCACCGCTCATTTCTTTCTCAACTAGTCCGTCCAGTTCATACTGAGGCCAACTCTTGGCAAAGAACGCTGGAGAAAGAACCACAATCCCGAATCTTGATTGAACCAGCCCTTTGTCGATTGACCTCCTGAGACTATCTCCTACTTTCAACTGAAACTCGTCAAACCAGATCGAATGGCCTTTCTGATGTAGTGCTTCGGCCAGAGGGCGAACTAATTCTTCTTTGTCTTCTGTTGCATGGGAGATAAAAGCATCGTATTTAGGCTCTCTTGAATTGACCGGCTGGGTAACAGCCGTACCAGTTGGTTGGCTAGTTGAAGCACTCAATTGTTTCAGCAATAGCTTTTGCTGCTGCTCACTTTCATTTCTCTTGCGCTCTAAATTATCTAGAAGTTTGCTTTGTTCTCGGCCTTGTTCTTTATAGAGTTCCTGTTGATATCTATGTAGCTTTGCAGTCTTCTTAGCAACTTCACTAGTGAGATTCGCTTGATCGCTTTGAAGCTTTGCGCTCTCATTCTCTTTGCGTTCAATCTCACGCATCTTACTTTGGAGCATCGTCTCACTTGTATAGCGATTCATGCTCGTGTTGATCTGAGCGATTCGTTTTGAATTTGCAGCTTGCTTCTTACTTTTATCTGTAAGGCGTCTCTGAAGAGATTCGATCTCTCGCTGAATGCTTGTAATACGATTCTGGGCTGATTGGCTTGACAATAGTTATTCTTCCAACAAACTATCAACTCATTAATGATTTCATTCTGACCGGGAATCATTCTGAGGATTCTATATACCAGAAAAAGTTGAGCAACTATACATTCAAATCTAGTTAAGAACATCCGTTCTTTCATGACTCTGTAATTCTCTTTACTAGCCATATCCAAACCTTCTGTTGTATTCCTTGTGCGTCATCCATTCCAGGACTATTGAGACAACAATTACCTCTCCACCTCTGATTGAGTAGATGAGACGCCATGCGTTCGGCAAGTCATATTTCCAAAGGTTTGTAATTCCATACTTCTTCACGTATTGCTTGGGAACTAACCTATTTGGGATTTGCGTTCCACAGAAGGCGTTCTCCTCGATGTTGGTGAGTGCCTGATTGATGAACTTGAATAATTGCTTTTCAGAGTTGTCGCTTTCTTCCAATTTGTAGAATGCTTTCTTGAGCTTCTCGTCGATAAATCGAACCTCTGATAGCAGCCTCACTTTCTCCCCAGCTTTTTTCGCTTATGAAAATACTCAGCTGAATCTGGATAGTAGATCCATCCAACCTTTCCTTCTGAATCAACAGAGATCTTTCTTGAATGCAAGAGATAATCGACAATCACACAATATGTTTGATACATCATCTTCTTTGGGAGATGTTCCCACAGACTTCGCTTCTTGAATTCTCCGTCGTGCTTCCTGATGAAGTTCTCTACCATTAAGACCGTGTCTAGCCTTGGGTAGCGCAGGATTTCATGCAGAGATGATTGTGATGTTTTCATGTTATATCAATGGATACAACATTATTTAAGGCTTTCGGTATGTTCATACAGAGTCAAAGAGAGACAGGAAATTACTCCTGCCCCACTGCTTCATCAATCATTTCAGAAGCTTGTTTTTTACTAATTCCTTTCTCAAAAAGAACTCCAAGCCTCTTCAAGTACGCCAGTTGCTTGGGAGTTGCTGGTACATCGCCTTTGCCGTTAGCAGAGTTACCACTCGCATTTTGTATCTGAGCTGTTCGCAAATCTTTCCCAATCTGCCGAACAATCAGAGAAGCTAGTTCAGTATCTCCAACTCGTGCCTGCGCTTTCTCAAACGCATCAGCATAAAAGTCGACCTTCATTTGTATATCTTTACCGTTCATTTTACATCACCTCCTTTCACCTCATAACCCCTCATGTCAGGGCATATTGAGATAATTCACCATGCTGAAGCATGGCATGCGTCGTCCGAGCAGAGCCGGGCGTAAGCGTAGTGACCGAGTGTGCTCGAAGAGCGAAACACCTAAAATGCGGCTTGCTGTCCGCTTTTATGTGTTTCAGTGAGTGTTGCTTCGCATGAAGTGCGTTGGTTCCTACACTTGCTGAATCGAAGGCGACAGCTCCAAGGAGTCAAACATGCTGGCCCGTTACAAGATGTATCGTGGAACACGCCCTCTGGATGATCCATTGCCTCAGGGAATCCGCTGTGATACCAGGTACAAGACGAAGCACTGCCTTAGGCCAGGGAAAGAACACGTCGAGAAGTACCTTGCCAATCCTTCTGGTAAGACATGGCAGCTGTTCATGAAGAAGTACCTGTCTCTCTTAGAATCTCGATTCAGTTCTGATAGAACTTTCTTCGATAAGTTAGCGGAACAAGCCATCGTAGAAGATATATGGCTGGGTTGTTCCTGCCCAACGCAAAAGAATCCTGATGTCTACCGGTGTCATACAGTTCTTGCTTTACGATTCATGAAACAGAAGTATCCTGACATTAAAGTAGTTCTCCCGCAGAAGGACTAGATAAGCAGTCTCGTCCATGACGCGATCCAAGCGCCTCCTGACAACCAGACCTTGATTCTGGCTCGTTCTAAGTTGCGTCTGAGCGCTATCGGCGTGCGCCGGATGCAGGAATGGCGATAACTCGGCTTCGGATCGCCTAATCATTTGAAATAGCAACCGCAAAGTAGCGATGTACGCACTCGCCCAATACCCGACAAAGGCCCGGATGAGGTTTTCGCCACCTACAGGATTATGGTTGGGCAACGAAGAGCTCACCTTGTGGTTGGAACGATGGCTCACCGGGAAAGATTGAGTTGCAGTACTTGGCCCACACGCTTCGGAGTCTTAGTCGCTCAGGGGCTGCCAGCGCATCTGTTACATTCAGATCAATATCCAGAACACCGAGAGGAACAGTGCACCCCTTGTGGCTTCCTGATAAATAAGGTTCAGACCACGCGATTAGGACAAGTTCGGTGCCTTCCATTTTAGGGTCACATCCGACATGTTCCGGATCTTCGCGAACATCAGGAACATACTGATCTTCTCCTGTCCGAACAGCTCGTCCAATTACACCGCTTGTGATAGGGATGGGCGAACATGCTTCTGATCCTTGATGGGAATAAACACGTGTTTGCTCCGGATTCTCTGGGTCAACGAAATACTCGCCGACAAACACTGGTTTGAGATTGAGCGTGCCGCTGTCACACTCCCTGAGTTTCTTGAATTCATCAAACAAGACGAAGTTGAACGTCGTCGCAATCTCGGTGCTGAACTTCCTACCTTCCAGATACGGACCGAGCCGTTTCTCGATGCCATCCAAAACTTGGGCTCCAACTGCTTCGGGTGTTGTCAAGACACTCATCTCGGTGTCCTCCTTCTTTTGATACGGATTCTAGGTCAACGTGGGCTTGTCAATGTTCTAATCAGGATTAAGCAGCCGCTTGTCTATTGGCGTTCGCGGACCCTGTGGACCATTGCACTATACCAGTCCTTGTAGAAAAATCCAGCTGAATCACGAACCGCATTTTCAAAACTATAGCGCAGGCATTTTACCCGTTGGCCCAATCTATGATGTTCACAACGCATGCACCCCCGCGGGACTTGAACCCGCGACCTGCGCTTTACGAAAGCGCATGCAAGCCGCCTTGGTGCTATCAAGAACACCAAAATTTTGGGAGATTCCCACAAAACCCCCACTACTACCCTACTACAACCCCACTTGTTACCTACTGTAGAGGGCGCGCAATCGCGCACAACTAGCCAATTCCAGCTGTTTACGGCGCAATTTGGGGCGCTGTAGATTGCACTGATTTCGCAAGGAAATGTCGTTTTTTTTCTACTGTCGTTAGTCCATCTCTCTCCATATATATAAGGATAGGCTTGTGAAGACAAAGACTACAATGAATTCCCTTGTCGATCACTCGAGAGCCTGCATCATCTATAATGGCGCACCACACCTAGCGTGAATAGCGCGGCATTTGTATTCGCGCCCATTGCTGCCATTGCTGATCACTGCGTAGAGAGATTTCTTTGAGGAAGTTGCTGGTGCGATCATCTGCGCGGTTGTGGCGGAGTTGTAGGCGCGTGAGGGCTTGGATTGTTGGTAAGTGATTGGGATAAACTTCCAGTGCGGTGTCGTAGGTTGCTAAGGCTTCATCGATTCGACCTGCGCGCTCTAGTGTTAGGGCTAGATTCATTCGTGGGTCGGGGTGGCCGGGCATTAGTTTGCGAGCCCATTCAAATTCGCTTGCTGCTTCATAAAGTTTGCTTTGTGATAGATATATAACGCCTAGATTATTGTGGGCAGGTCCGTGGTATAAATCAGCAGTTAGTGCATCGCGCAGTAATCGTTCTGCTTTCTCTGGATTGTGTTCGATTAGATCAGCTGCTTGCTGTGTGAGTTCTTGAGCGCGCAAGGAATTGCGCGC
>JACZRS010000021.1 GCA_022574595.1 Planctomycetota bacterium
CCGCTCTGGGTCGAGCCGAAGATCGTGTCAAAACCAACCGTGCCGGTGGATCCGCCATTGTCAACGACCCAGAGGCCCTTGGGCTTGTTGATCTTGGCTGCGGTGGCCGACCCACCGTCGCCGTCATAGCTGGCCTGGCCGTTGCCCGCGACAGTGGTAATCGTTCCTCCGTCCGTGAACTTGCGTATCCGGTTATTGTTGGTGTCGGCAACATAGATGTTGTCGGAGTCGTCGATGGAGATGCCGTGAGGAAACTTGACCTTAGCGTCCGTGGCAGGTCCGTCGTCGCCAGCGAAGCCGCCCGCTCCGGTACCACCAATAGTGCTGATGGTGCCGCCGGGTGTTATCTTTCTGATGCGGTGATTGTTGGTGTCCGTGAAAATGACGTTTCCGCCAGAGTCAATGTCGAGACCGTGTGGCTCGTCGAGCAGAGCGGCCGTGGCCGCGCCTCCATCACCACCGTAGCCTTGCACTCCTGTTCCGGCAATCGTGGATATGAGTCCGGTGCCGATATCTACTTTGCGAATGCGATGATTGAACGTGTCAGCGATATAAATGTTGCCGGCACCATCGACCGCGACGTCATAGGGCATGTAAGTCCACGCAGAGGTCGCAAGATTACCGTCCCCGGTTTGCAGGGTTCCGCCTCCCGCCACTGTTGAGATGTCACCTGTGGCATTGTCCACCTTGCGAATGACGTTGTTATCGCGGTCTGCAAAGTAGACATCGCCATTGGCAGCGACTGCAACGCCGTAGGGTGTAAAGATCTGTGCGCTTGTAGCCGGCCCACCATCGCCTGTGTAACCGGAAGTTCCCGTTCCCGCGAAGGTGTTGATGTTCTGGCCAACCACCGGCGAGACCATGCTCAGCAGCCCAATCACGAGCGCTAAACGAATCAATCGACAACTGTAAGGGGTAGTCATTGCTTGGGTCCTATTCGAGCACAGTTTCAACTTCTCGCCGCGCGTTACCAGACCGTCCTTTACTGCGTAGTGTCGTTGGAGGTCCTACAACGATGAAAGTAACTAGAACCTGAGCCTGGCCAAATGTTGGATCATTGGCATCATTGGCGTCGTCGGAAATTGTGCCTATGCCGCCGTCTCCATCCTCATCAGCATTGTTCATCATCTCACGAATAGCCATGTTCATGCCCGCTTCGGCTGCATAAAAAGACTGAATCGTCTCGATACGGCGAATTGTCAGATCATGATCACGTGCGCCACCTATCACCATCCCAACAATGATCAAGTCTAATAACATTAGAACCATAATCATTGATACCGCAGCAGTACCACGGCGATTATTACTTGACCGTGAAAGATTCATGTTCCACCCCCAATCATAGTTGGTCGAATGAATAATTTAGTGCGTAAAGTTGCGGTAGCGCCAGCTCGCTGCAAGGTTAAGTCAAGAGAAATACGTCTGATTGGATCGCAAGCTGCTCCTGTTAATGTAGCCGCAAGATCTGTGTTACTTTCATCGTACGTTTGTACTGAAAATGCGGTTACATCATCAAGCAGATCAATTAGCGGGGGGCCTGCATTAGCAATTTGCAATTTGTTACCAACTAAAATTATTTGCGTGCCGGTCGCCAAAGTGATAGATGTGTCGGTTACATCATCAATATCAGGCGCTATTCCAGCGGCTGCAGCATCTAAAGGTATTTTGCGCAGCTCGCGCACAATACGATCCATAGCAGTCGACGCTTCCATATGTAGCTGCGCTTCAGTTGCAGCATCTACGTACCCATCAACCGCATTAACAATAATCATCGAAGCCATTGACCCAATTATCGCAAGGATAATGATAGTTGCGATCGACTCGATTAGAGTGAAGCCGCGCCTGGCATGCCTGAAATTTTTTTGCAACTTATTCAAGGTGCGTAATCCGTAAGTACAGTTGAGATATCGAGAGTTTGCGCCTGAGCTTCGCCATCTGTCCAACTGAGCTGGACTGTTACGTTCATATAGCCAGCACCAGCGGTTACTAGATCCGCAAGAGTTTCATTTAGTGATACGGTTCGAGAGAAACCTGCGAATCCAGCAACGGGATTTTCAGCTGGATAATTTCCTGGTATTAAATACGTATAGCCACGCGTTGTACTATGTCGATCCGCGATAACATCTTCGAGCTTTTCGATTGCTAACCAACGGGCAGTAGATGCTAGTGTGGGATTCACGCGATCTATGTGAGCTTCTCGTACAGTCCAGAGCATTCCCGGAACCGCAATCGACATTATAACAATAGCTACTATCGTTTCGATCAGTGAAAAGCCTCTTTTGTTTGAACGTTTTGTTTGCATGAGTCTTGGTGATTATGGCGGTGGTGTGAAAGTTACGTATCCGGTCTCAATTTGAACCTCTACTACATCATTTCCCGAAAGTGTTACAGAACCCAACGCAGCAAGTGCAGCTTCGGTGTCATTTAATGGTTGCCCTAACCAATCAAAGCCAACTTCGAGATTCCCATCGAAATCAACTATTACAAACTGCACGCCGGCAAACTCATTGACATCTAGTGTTTGAACGAAATCGTGCCCGGTTGCAGGATCCTGTATTACCGCAGCACCAGCACGGCCAGGCGCCAGGGGATCTTCCGCTAGAATTGTCCAAGTATGGGCTACGGTATCGAATACAACCCAACTTCGTGTTCCCGTTGCAACTGCGCGCTGCCTGGCAAAGCTTAGATCGCGCAGCAATTGCCGAGCTGCGATGGAGGATCTGTCTGCGCTTAATGTGGTTATAGTTGGAATAGCAACAAGCGCCATAATTGCTACTACAACCATTACTGCAAGCAGTTCAATAAAAGTAAACCCGCCGCTCCTGGGCAGGTGGCGAGTAAACGAAACATGTGTAGTAGCGATCATCCTGATCGACTTACCAGTCGTTTTCACCAAGTGTGTTGGTATTGGCCCAGAATTTCCCGGCTGTCTCATCATATGCCCAACCTTCTCCGCCAACTACTACAACAGGCTGCACTACTGGAGGTCCAGCTACCCATGTTCCATCTGCATCAAGAACACTGTTGTCATCGTTGTATGGGTTATCCGGCAATTGCTCTTGCATAACTGTACCAAGCGTTGTTAACTCAGCATATGTTGGATACGCAGCTGCACCTGAAATGGCAGCGTTAGCATAGAAGTTCGCAAGACCGGCGCGCACACCACCCAGTGTTCCTTTTGTGGATGACGTTTTTGCCTGCGCTGCATAATCAAAGTACTTTGGTAGTGCCACTCCCGCCAAGATCGCGAGAATTACTACAACAGCAATCAATTCGATCAACGTAAAACCACGTCGCAATACTGAAGCACGTTTCATTGTCTTAATCCCTTAAAAAAACTATCCGTTCCCTGTTAATTACCCCAAGATTCACTTACTTTGGCAGCAACTATTACCGAAAGCAGCTCAATAAAAAGAAACCCGCCACCCCTCCGCAGGCGGCGGGTTAATGAAACATGTGCAATAGCGATCAACCTAGCTGCTTTACCAGTCGTTTTCACCGAGCGTGTTGGTGTTGGCCCAGAATTTCCCGACTGCCGAGTCATATGCCCAACCTTCACCGCCAATTACTACAACAGGTTGCACTACAGGAGGTCCAGCTACCCACGTACCAACGGCATCAAGAATGTTGTTGTCATCGTTGTATGGGTTATCCGGGAATGCTTCTTGCATAACCGTACCCACTGCAGTTAGCTGAGCATATGTGGGATATGCAGCTGCACCTGCAATTGCGCCGTTGGCAAAGTAATTTGCAACCCCAGCTCGCACGCCACCGAGTGTTCCCTTGGTGGATGAGTTTCTTGCCTGGGCGGCATAATCAAAATACCTGGGTAGTGCCACTCCCGCTAGGATCGCGAGAATTACTACTACTGCAATCAATTCGATTAATGTAAAACCACGTCGTATCACTGATGCACGTTTCATTGTCTTAATCCTTAAAATAAGAACTATCCGGTCCATTCCCTGTTAGTTGCCCCAAAGCTCACTTGCATTGGGATAGTTTGTTGTTGCTTTCTTACTTAAGCAACGCTCCCATACTCCACATGGGAAGGAATACTGCTAATGCGATTATCAGCACCACTGCTGCTAACCCTACCACTGCTATTGGTTCTATCATCGTTGATAGATTCTTAGTTAAATGTTCCACCTCTCGGTCATAGTGTTTAGCTACGATCCTGCACATTCGCGGCAGCTCTGCTGCCTCCTCGCCCGATGCAACCATCCGCTTGGCAAATCCTGGAAGATAGTCGCAGGCCAATAAAACTTCGGACAGCCTGCCTCCGTTCTTTACCTGATCGCGCATTTTCCGAGAATCCGATTCCAATAAAGGCCTGCCAGATGACCTTCCAGATAGTTCCAGGGCTTCTATGAGTCCTATACCACTTTGTAGGGAAAGTCCTAGAACATGTGTAAACCTGCTCACCGCTAAGCCCACAAGTATGTCTCGTAAGCCTGGAATCTTGTGCAGCCAGATATCGATAGTAGCGCGAGACTTAGGATTATTGCAAGCTTTTCGTACTCCAAATACAGCACCTATGCCTCCGGCAATTAGTAAGTACCAATAACTGCGCACAAAATGAGCGAAACCCATAAGTAACTGTGTAATCATTGGAAGTTCAACACCACGACTTCCATACATATCCGATAACCGTGGCAATACCACCGCCATCAAAAAGGTAACCGCAAGGCACATAACGCCCACGACGCACATTGGATAAATCATTGCGCCACGAATGTTCTTTAAAGTTTCGTAGCGCTGATCCAGCATCTCAGCTAAGCGCGCCAGCACCTTAATCATGTTGCCACTAACTTCCGCAGCACGGATAGTCTCAATGTAGACATCCCCAAATAATTTACGATGTTTCGAGAGTGCATCAGTTACTGTGTTACCCGCTTCGATTTCTTTTGCAATTTCGATTAGTATCATCGCAAAGCGTTGGTTTTGTTCTTGCTCTGCTATTGAACGAAGACCATCTGCTATGGGAATACGCGCTTCCATTAGTACCGAAAACTGATAAGTAAACCGTGCCAGATCCTTTACGCTAGCTTTGCTACCTTTGCGACCAAATGTCATTGACCTGCGAAGCGCAAGTTTCACAGGTTTCATCCCAGAAGCTACGATCTGGTGATAAGCATCGTTACGGTCGGTTGCCTGTAATACACCTTTGCTCAGCACACCCGATTCATTAATCGCACGATATTGGAAGGTTTGTTGATTCATGCACTCATCTTCACTTGCGATTGTTCGCTACTAGTTGCAATAATTGCAGCAGCTTTGAGAACTTCTTCTAATGTGGTTTGTCCAAGAACCGCCTTTTCCAAACCATCGCGCCACATCAAACGCATTCCTGTCTCTTGCGCTTGCTCTTGGATTTGCCTGGTTGATCCGCCGGACTCGATGACACTTTGGATTTGCGACGTAAAACGCAGTAATTCAAATATTCCAAGCCGACCTTTGTATCCAACTTGTGCGCAGCGACGACAACCATCCCCTTTAACGAAGCCTTTTGCATTTTTATCCAGCCCAAAGGCATGGCGCATTTGCTCATCTACCTTTGCAGGCGCGATGCAATCTTGACATACTTTGCGTACAAGACGTTGAGCTATTACTCCTAGCACTGCTGAGTTGATAACGAACGGTGGGAGACCGAAATCTCTCAAGCGCGCTACAGCTCCCGCTGCATCATTTGTGTGCAGGGATGAAAGCACCATGTGACCGGTTAGTGCTGCCTGCAAAGCAATCGAAGCTGTTTCGGTATCGCGAATTTCGCCAACAAGCACTATATCCGGATCCTGCCTGAGCATAGAACCCAATGCAGTTGCAAAGGTTAAATCAATTTGATGATGAACCTGAATTTGGCGAACAAAGGGCAGGCGTATTTCAACCGGATCCTCAATGGTCATAATGTTCAGTGATGGATCGTTTATTCGCTGAAGTATCGAATAAAGAGTGGTCGTCTTTCCTGAACCAGTTGGGCCTGTAACCAACAACATCCCATATGGCTTGGCAATCAGTTCCTCTACACCACTGGACAAATGAGCGGGAAATCCTAATCCTTTAAAATCAAGAATTGTTTGCGAACTTGCGAGCAGGCGCAAAACCGCATTTTCCCCACAAACCGTAGGAACGACTGACATTCGAACTTCGACCGGGACATTTTCATGAGTAAATCTGAACTTGCCATCCTGAGGGCGTCTTGTCTGTGTCAAATCGAGATTCGCCATTACTTTTAAGCGCTGAACAATGCCCGCATGTAAGGAAAGCGCTGGAGCAGGTTGTTCGCGCAAGACACCGTCGATGCGATAACGAATATGAAGCACATCCTCATCAGGATTTATATGTATGTCACTTGCTCTTGCAGCAGCAGCATCTGCCAGCAATTGATTTACAATTACGATAATAGGTTGTGATTTATCATCAGAATCCGAATCAGCAAGTTTCGCTGAATCGATAGCTAGGCCCGAATCCCCAGTATGCGAAAGACTGTACGCTCGATCTATTAACTTAGTCAGTTTTTCGCGATCGCATATGACAGTATCAACTTCACATTTGGATACTTGACGCACTTGGTCAATCGCATCCAGGTTCAGCGGATCGTCAGCGGCCAGGGTTAATACGCCATCGATGATAAATAGCGGAAATACACAAAATCTTGCCGCAACAGTCTGGGGAACTATTTTTGTATTATCAAAGCAGATTTCATAATCCGACAGATCTACAAATGGTACCTCGCAAATATCAGATTTGATTAAAGCAAGTTCAGTACTTGTCACAGCCGATGTTGCTACCAGCGCATCTTCAAGATCCACCTGATTTTGACGCGCGTGCTGGCGTGCAGCATCTAGTTTGGTATCTGGTATACGTGCATCCTCTAGAAGAGCGCGCTCTAGAAACAAATCGCGCTCATGCATGGTTTTCCCCTTTTGCTGTTTTAGCAGCAGGGAAACGATGCGCTATCGAGTCCTGAATTTCAGCAATCTTCATTTCGATTTCTAGATCAAGCTCAGCAAACGATAAACCAATTTTATAACTGGGTTGATGATCAAGAGTTCTAATGCGTTGAACTCTTGCTTGTCTTTCAAACAGCACCTGAAGAATCGGCTTGCCATCACCTTTGGTTGCTACAGGCGTTGGCGAAAAGACTCTTACAATACCTTCACAACGAAGGGGGAGGAATTGTCTACTGGCGAACGCAAGTCCACCTGGGCTAATGTCAATAGTTTCGCCTTGGATTACGCTTTCAGATATAACGGATGCGCTTGAGCTGAATTTTACTTGCGCACCATGATCATCGCTGACTACGAATTCTGCAGTCAGTTTGATATCCCATCTCTCGTGTTGTCGGACGCGCAGGCCTCGCGATGTCGACATCTTCTTCCCAACTCTCTAGACTTTGATAACGCAGGCTTGATGTTTCAGGCAGTCTGTAGACAGACGTAAAGTTGATATCGGTTGTTTAGCTGGGCCTGTAAAGGTAGCAGACGCGCAAGAAACGCATATATTACCGAAACATAAAAAACAGATCACCAAAGTCCGAGAACTGGAATATAACCCGCGTTAAATTTGTTCACGTAAGAACAACGTGAGGCAGGCTTAGAACTCTTTATCACGAAACTGCATTTGTGCCTGTAGTCGAGCAAGTATCGAACTGTGCATTTGGCTTACGCGCGATTCAGAAAGATCAAGCGTGATGCCGATCTCTTTCATTGTCATTTCCTCGTAGTAGTAGAGAACGACGATCAAGCGTTCAGCTCGGGATAGGCCCTTGGTTATAAGAAGCTTCAGATCGCGCCTCTGAAGTTCCGAGAGTGGATCTTCCTGTTTAGTATCCTGAATTACATCAATCTCTCGAATATCTTTGCTCGAATCGGTCTCAAACCACTTTCGATTCAGAGATACCACACTTACAGGCTTGGAATCCTTTGAGAGCTTTTTAAACTCAGCTCCGGAAACTTCCAGGCGATCTGATAATTCCTTTTCCGTTGGTTTTCTGCCTAACTGCATCTCGAATTTCTTGCGAACACGATCAAGCTTCGCTGTTCGAGACCGAACCAGGCGCGGAACCCAGTCCATGGCGCGAAGCTCGTCGAAGATCGCACCTCGAATCCGTTGAGTGCAATATGTTTCAAACTTAACCCCACGCGATAGATCAAATGCATTGATCGCATCCATTAGTCCAAAGAGGCCTGCGGACATTAAGTCTTCAACATCCACCTCGCCCGGCAAGCGCATGTGCATTCTTTCCGCGGTGCTCTTGACAAGGTGCAGGTAATTTTCCATAAGGAAATTACGAAGCATTTCCGTTTTACCATCAGCGTACATCTGCCATACTTCTAGTATGGGCAAGTCGCCTAGAGGGGTGGGTAGTTTGGATTTTTTTGTTGTTTTACGTTTAGTAGCAGTCGCAGACTTCGTCTTCGTCTTTGGCATTGGTCGGCTCCTTGACCTTGCTTGTGTTAGCAACCCTGCCGTTCCGTGGCAGAAGACGCGATCAATATATAGCACAACTTAGCAATACGGCAAGTCGGCTGTTCAAACAATAGGAACATCGCTAGGCTCCTCCTGCGAATTTGCATCATCAGATTGATCCGAATTCTCTGTTGAATTGGGCATAGTTATAGATGCTGCTTTTTGATGAGCATCAATGTGATCGAACATCAGGCGTTGACATATCAAACCAATGATCAATCCCACTGGATAACACACAATCATTGCAATCAATGCACGAAATAAGATGGATGAAGCTGGGTTTTGAGCTGCTAAGCCTGCAACGACCGCAACTGCAAACGCAGAAAGTGCAAAACATCCAGCAATAGCAGAACTTGGTGTCTTACTCATAGCAAACGGCTCAGGCCGATGGATGTTATCGGCATGTGAACAATAAAAATTAGCCTAAACCCCTGATATTTATGCATTTCGGTTTATCCTTGAGATCCTGTAAAACGTGTTTGTCGACTATCAGAACGACTCATCCAAGCCGCTAATCGTGTAAAAAAACCACCTTGATGTTCTTCTAGAGATTTTGGTTGACCGATTCCTGCAATTCGATACGCCAATTTACGCATGGCAATACTTGCTGGGGCATCTGGAGCGTACAAAACAAACGGCACGCGCTGACGGATAGCATCACGAACCTGATCATCCATAGGGATTTCCCCTGCATATCCCATGGATCGTCTTAAAAAAGTACTGGTAACTCGGTTGATTCTTGAATGAACGCCGGTGCCTTCACCATCTCTTGCAACCATATTTACAACGATATCAATTTTCGCATTGGGCGAAGGCGCAAGAATTGCCTTAATCATTCCATAACCATCTGTAATTCCAGTTGGTTCTGGTGTTGTAATCACTATGACACGATTTGCAGCAGCGGCGAATGCCAAGACATTCATGCTAAGTCCTGCTGAGGTATCAACTAACACAATATCCGCAACTCGCTCCAGCACCGCTAATTGCTCAAGCAAGTGCCGCCGCCTATGGGCATCTAAGTTTGCCAGGCGTGATACACCGGAAGCTCCTGGAATTAACTGAAATCCCCCAGGTGCAAGGAGCATTGCTTCAGCAAGCCTGCATCGACCGCTAACGACATGCTCTAAAGTGAGCTTGGGACTTACATTGCACAAAACGTCAGCATTTGCCAAACCAAGATCAGCGTCAAGCAAGCAAACTTTTTTCCCTAACTTTGTTAGACAAACCGCCAAATTTACGGCAAGGTTTGTCTTTCCAACACCGCCCTTACCTGAAGTAATAGCTATTGCCCGCGCAAGACTTGGAGATCGTTGTGTGATGCGGCGAGAACGGCGATGGCGGCTTGGTTGCGGACGATAGCTGACCATTCCGCTGGGCACGCTTGGTGGAACATAGGAACTAATCACCGGCGATTGTGAAATCGTTGCAGTTTGCACTAATTCCCGAAGTTGAGTGGCCTGATCTGTCATTATTAGCGAACCTCACCACCCAATACCAGTCCCGCAAGCCGTTGAGGACTTCCTACTTCAATATGATCTGGTACTTCTTGGCCGGTGGTGATATAGCTCAATTGCTTCCCAACTTTTATCATGACATTGACAAGAATCCCAAAGCTCACTGCTTCATCGAGTTTCGTAAGCAGCAACTTGTCAGCTCCAACTTCAGAAAACGCTTCCGCTTCCTGTAATAGAACTTTTTCACTTGAAGTACTTGATAGAACCAAATGCACCTCATGCGGATCCGCAGCTTCTAAGCAACTCTTTAACTCCATTAACTTGTTTGTATCTCTTTGCCCTCTGCCAGCAGTATCGATCAAAATCACATCACAATCGCTTAGTGAATTAACCGCTCTTTTCATTTGTGCTGGTGTTAGCGCAACCTCAAACGGCAAACCAATAATGTTTGCGTAAGTCCGAAGCTGATCCACCGCAGCTATTCGGTAAGTATCACAAGTGACCATTCCTACATTCAGGCCATGCTTCAATTTATATGAAGCAGCAAGTTTCGCCAACGTAGTGGTTTTCCCAACACCTGTCGGGCCTATCAGCGCAATTGTAAGTGGCCTACCATCAGGACTTTTAGTAGCAATAGTAGAATTTGTTGTGGGGATATATTCAGTTAAGCAGCGCAAAACTGCTTCTCGCACAATTACTTCATTGTCTATTTGCTGCGAATCTAATTCACCGCGGACTTTTCCTAGAATTTGTTCCGCTAGTTCCTCAGATACTTCTTGCCCAAGAAGTGTCAGATACATGTCAAACAGCTTGGGAGGCATACTGGGAATTGCATTTGTTGGCGTTTGGGCTTGATGCTTTAGAACTTTCCCGACCATTTGCTTAATTGCGCTTAGCTCTTCCTGCATTGGATGGTGATCCGCAGCTCTGCGCTCTCTATTTACAGGAGATTCATCATGCGCAATTGATTTTGACATAGATTCTTTAGCGCTGACAACCATCCGATCTTGTTCATTTTCATCAGTGGATGTCAAGAGAAATCTCTTTGCGACTTTTTGAGAACCGCCTACATACTCGATTTGCGGTTGAGGCGGGTCTGGTTTTTCTCTTACAGGAATTACTATTGGTGGTGGAGCTTTAGATATGACTTTCGAATGTGGCGGACCATGCGATATTGCTGATACTTGCGTGTTCGAATTACTAAATGCAGGAGTTTGGTCCGCAATTCTGTTGGTAGAAATTGAAGCTGCTGCGATTGTTTGACCTGCTTCTGCAGCCGTTTTCTGCCGCCTGCCATGTGCTTCCGCTAGAGCTTGTGCCAAGCGTCGAGTTCTAATTTGATCATCTGCATCAACTACAGTTATTGAAGACTGTTGATCAATAGCCTTTGATGGTGATGCAATCTTTGAGTAAGCTTTTTGTGCTGCATTGCTTGTTATACGGTTTTTCTTAACAATCTTATTTGCGCGCGAAAGTTGAGCGCTGTCCGCTTCGGTTGCGGTTAATTCAAAGATTGTTTTCTTACCAAAACCAAGAATGCCTCCACGCTTAAACGATCTGGTCTCGAGGATAGTTGCCTCAGCGCCAAGATCGCGCTTAGCAGCATCAAGCGCTTCGCTCATGGTATATGCTTGATAGGTTTTCACGGCCATTGACTGCACTCCATTGCCTCGGCCCTAGCGTTAATCCATTAACGCAAGAATAAGTTATCACGGCATCCTATGCCGCGCCAGCTTCAACTGGCTCTGTTAATTGTACCAGACCCATCGACTCTACGTCCAGTCCCTTTACAACTTCATTGTAGGCAAGCACAACAACCCCTGGCATATGGGGCTCAAGTATCTGCTTAAGTTGCGCTCTTACAGTTGGTGAAGCAAGCACCACCAGTTGATGCGCAGCTGCTACTAACTGCTCAGCTGTGTCATTTACAGCAGAAGCAATTCGATTTACAACCTGAGGCGGAACCGAAACCGTCGTACCGCTCGGCCCCCTATCAATATACCCATTTAAAATGTCTTCAATTGCAGGGTCAAGCGTTACACAATACAGTTTCTGCTTGCCTTCATCATCAAGTTCCGCATATACATTGGAAAGCGTCCTCCTCAAGGTATTGCGTACATACTCAGTAAGAACATCAATATCTTTGGTATGCACCGACCAATCGCCTAGGGTTTCGATAATCGCTTCCAGATCACGAATGGGTACGCGCTCGCGCAAAAGATTCTGCAGCACTTTTTGCAGCTCACCCGGTTTGATCAAGGTCGGAATCGTCTCTTCAACAAGCTTGGGCGAACTGGATTTGAGTTGCTCAATGAGATTATTGACTTCTTCTCGTGTTAAAAGCTCCTCTGCGTGATCTTTAACCAGCTCAGTAAGGTGAGTAGCAAGAACGCTAGTTGGATCCACAACGGTATAGTTCAATGTTTCCGCACGTTGCTTTAGTTGTTTTTCGATCCAGTGCGCATCAAGGCCAAACGCAGGTTCTTTTGCTGCAATACCATCGATTTCACCACTAGCAAGCCCAGAATCCATGGCCATAAGTAGATTCGGATATACAGTTCCTTCTCCAATAACAGCACCGCGCAGCTTTACTCTATATGTATTGGAATCGAGTTGGACGTTGTCACGGATTCTTACCGGGGGTACGACAAGCCCGATTTCAGCAGCTAACTGCCTGCGAATCATAGAGATACGATCAAGCAAGTCGCCGCCACGCGAGGCATCTACGAGTTGTACAAGACCATAACCAACCTCGATTTCCAGAATGTCAACCTTTAATAGATCCTCAACTGGCGATTCTTCAGCTGGACTACGAATTGCCTCAGCTCTGGCTTCTTCCTCAGACGCAATAGCTGTTTTCTTCTTAATATAGCCCAGAGCACCGGAAAGCAATCCTATACCAATAGCTGCAATCATCAACGGCATTGTGGGCAAAGGCGTAAATGCCAGGACCGTAAGAAAACCTGAGATCAGATATAGCGCGACTGGTTGAGAGGTTAATTGCTTGGGAATTGCTTCGCCAATTGTTTCGCCATCACTTGTTCGCGCAACAATCAAAGCAGCTGCTATTGCGATAACAAATGAAGGAATCTGACTGACAAGACCATCACCGATAGTCAGTTTGGTAAAGACTTGCAGCGACTCGGCCATGGTCCAGCCTTTGTCCAAGGCTCCAATTGCAAATCCGCCAACGATGTTTATTATTGTGATGATGATTCCTGCGATTGCATCACCACGCACAAACTTGCTGGCACCATCCATGGCACCGTAGAAATCCGCTTCATTGGTGATTTCATCACGGCGAGCCCGAGCCTGCGCTTCATCAATCATTCCAGCAGAGAGATCAGCATCAATCGCCATCTGCTTGCCGGGCATCGCATCCAAGGTGAACCTGGCCGCCACCTCGGACATTCGCGTTGCCCCCTTTGTGACTACTATAAATTGCACCAATACCAGGATTGCAAAGATTATCACGCCAACGATCACCGAATCGCCTGCTACGAAATTTCCAAACGCCTCGATAACGTGGCCGGCCACTGCTGTTGCCTCGGCGGGCGTTGTTGCATCTGCGGACAGTATCAATCGAGTCGAAGCAATATTCAGGACTAAGCGAAACAGCGTCGTCGCGAGCAGCAATGAGGGGAATACTGAAAAATCAAGCGGGCGGGCCATGTAAATCGTTGTCATCAATATGACTACAGCAAGCGCAATATTGCCCGATATCATTAAGTCCATCATCCAAGGCGGCAATGGGATGATCAAAACGATAAGTAGCGACAAGAACGACAGCGGCACCAATAGATGCTTAAATCTTGCAATCAAATGGAATGCTGCAGGCAATTTCAGATTGAGTTGAGGCTCAGCTATAAATCACCTCCCACAATGTCACCTTGCAAGTTTTAACTACTGCTATCATCCAGCTTTCCTATTTTCCAGTCCATAGACATATGACAATACTTCCGCAACAGCCTTGAAGAAATCCGGAGGTATTTCACCTCCAACTGGAACTTGCTTGTAAAGCGCGCGCGCAAGGGGCGGCCTCTGAACTATGGGAATGCCGTTGTATAGTGCAATTTGTCTGATTCGCAATGCCAGGTAGTCTGCACCTTTTGCAATGACCTTGGGCGCGTTCATCTCCTGCGATTCATATCGAATAGCTACTGCAAAATGCTCCGGGTTAGTAACAATTACATCCGCCTTTGGTACCGAAGCAGAAATACGCTGCATTGCGATTTGTTGCTGCATGCGCATACGACGCTTCTTTACCTGGGGATCTCCTTCAGTCTGCTTCATTTCGTCCTTGACCTGTTGCTTAGTCATTTTCATATCTTCTTTGTTCTTCCACTTTTGGTATGTAAAATCAATAAGACCTAAAATAATCAGTACAGCAACCAGCCTCATGGCTAAGTCAACCATCAACCAACCAACCTTCTGGAGAATCTGAATCGGCTCCAGAAATGGTAGAACAAGGATTGAATCCAAGTATTGCCGAATCGTAAATACTGCAACCAGCACAACAACGATTACTTTCATTACATCCATGACCGCTTTAACTAACGCGGTTAAGCCAAAGAGTTTCTTGATCCCACTGATAGGATTCAGCTTGCTAAGGCTGGGCTGAATTGTCTTGGTTGTTAGTAGAAAACCAACCTGCGAAAAGCCAATCACGTAAGCAATCACAAACATGGGCAACAAAATTGGAGCCGCTAAGCGCATAAGTGTTGAAACTGCATACGAAGCCACAATTACTGCGTCGTCTGGATTTACAGGATTACCCAACTCATCCCCATCCAAAACGGCTTGCATAAACAATTTGAATTGGCCTAGAGTTGGCATTAAGACAATGAACATTAAGATGGATGCGCCTAAGAGTATAAGTGCGGAAGACAAGTCCTGGCTCTTTGGGATATTGCCGGATTCCCTTGCTTGCTGTTTCTTCTTAGGAGTTGCGTCTTCTGTTTTTTCGCCCAGATCATCAGCCATATTTGAGGTCAAACTCTCTTAGTAAAAAACATCTAGTAATTTTCAACCCAATCAAGTGTCAATTGCAACACGTCTTCGATCCAAACCAGTAGCACTTCATTTATCACTCCGATTGAGATCATGATGATGGTTAGTCCAGCAATAATTCGCATTGGAAAACCCAGGCTCAGGATGTTTAGCTGAGGGACGCTCTTTGAAATAAAACCTAACGAGATAGTTTGGAGATAAATCAGTGCCAGCAAAGGCGCTGCGATGCGCATGGCGATTTCGTACGCTGCTAAGACCACTCCTAAGAGCATTTCTAAAAGTGAGCCATCTGCGATGTTGGTACCTAAGGGCATGTGATGAAAAGTGTTTAATACTGCAAGCACTGTTGCATCGAGACCGCCAATTAAAAGAAATCCTGCCAGGGCCATGAAAAACAACATCTGCCCAATTATGTCTGCGCTGCTCCCCATTGTCGGATTGAAGATTTTCGCAAAGCCTAACCCCATTTGCTGCCCCATCATTAACCCAGAAATCTGAACCGCTATCATTGGCAGACTTGCAATAAAACCAATAACCATTCCTATCAAGATTTCCAAAGCCAGTAGCGGTACTAACGTCCACATGTCCAGATGCACCGGAGCAGATACCAGATTCTCTACATAAAGGATTGGGTAAATAGCAAACCCCAAGACAATCGCAAACAATGCTCTTCCCTGAACTGCGATTATCTGAGAGCTAATAACCGGCGCATAGATGGCCAATCCTCCTATTCGAAAGATAACCAACAATGCTGCGGGAAAATGCTCCAAAAGAGCTGTGAATTGATTCACGACAATCCATCAAAAAGCAAATCAGTCAAGTCGTTACTCAGAATTCAAATTAAATTTAGAGAAATAATAAAACGGTCACAAGCCTGTAAACATTTCAAAAGCGAAGTCTCCCAAGCGCTGTGAGATCCACCCCAATAGCGCGATAGCAACCAGGATCATGACTACTATTTTGGGCACGAAAGTAAGAGTTTGCTCCTGAATCTGTGTAACAGCTTGAAATAAACTGACACACAGACCAACAACTAAACCTGCTCCTAGAATAGGTAATGCAAGAATAAGTGCTTGCATCAACGCAGTTTTCACAGTATCAACCGGGTCAATATCCATTACATGAACTCAACTTTTCTAACTGTTTACAATAATCACAAGAAACAAAATTCTATAGCATCAAAAATTGCTCTAAGGCCCACCGGCCATGATGGTTGAAGTTATTTGCAATACATCATCAGGCTGAGCAACACTGCGCATAACCGAACCGACAACTAACTGCCAGCCATCAACAAGCACAAAAAGCAGCAGCTTAAACGGGAGCGAAATAAGAACCGGGGGCAGCATAAGCATGCCCATGGAAATCAACATGCTTGCGATAACCATGTCGATAACCAGGAAGGGCAAATACACACGAAACCCCATTAAAAACGCTACTTTTAGCTCACTTAAAATGTAGCCTGGTATTAAAGTGAGCATGTCTACATCTTTGCGTTGCAGGTTTTCAGGCTCAGAAACATCGACACCTCGGTATTCAAGAATCATATAAACACTTGACCAGTTGCCTGTCGCCTCCAGCTGCGCGAACATGAAATCTCTTAAAGGTTGCTTAGTATTTTGCCAGGTAAGTGCAGCGTCCTTCACCTCACCGGATGCGTAGGGCTGAATCCCTTCATCGTACATCCTCTGGAATGTTGGGGCCATAACAACAAATGTTATAAATAGCGCAAGGCCTGTCATAATTTGCGCAGGTGGCAGACCTTGAGCGCCCATAGCCTGACGCATCAGTGACATGACAATTAGCACGCGTGTGAAACATGTGCAAAGTATGACTATAGCTGGCGCCAGACTAAGTACTGTTAACAACAGGAGAATATTAAGTGCGCTACTTAGTCCACCTTCAACACCAGGAAGCGCCTCCGATGCACCTTCTAAAACTAAAATTGGATTAAGATAGGAATCACTAGATTGGCCTGAGGCTTGCTCTGCAAGTATCCAAGGAAGCGCAATAGCAACAGCTATAAATACAGGAGAGAGTCCTTTTCGAACTCGCCAAAGATTTTTTGCAAAACAAAGCAACTTGGCACATGCATTCATAATGCAACGCCTCGCTTACGATCGTCTGCACTAATACGTTTACGAGGCCGGCGCGTAAGGTCTATTACTTCATTGCCGCCAAAGCCGACCTTCGCTGACCTGCCAAGCCTTACTTCATCCCATTGTCCCTTCGATTCCTCCGAAGTAATGCCTCTAAGTATTGATTGGAATTTTCCGCTGCGTGTTTGGCGCGATCCTGCTTCAATTCTCGCAAGTAAATCCGCAACTTCATCTGCATCTGATATTTCGCTCAGAAGCGACATTGATCCCTTTGTTTGGTATGCAAGAACAATGCGCCTTCCCAGCTTCAAGAGAACAAGATGCTGACCTCGTCCTGCTGGGAATCTGCTTATTACCTCAAGTACACCCGAAGGCCTACCACCGGTTAATGGCCCGCCAAACCGCCGCAATCCAGCACGCAATCCTAATAGCAAAAACATCACAATACCTAGCGCTAAGATGGCGCGGGTTATATCATTTTCCCTTGGATCCAACGCTGTAAGCGGATTTGTCTTTGATTGGTCAGTTTCAGAAGTTGGGCGCGAGCTGAATACGCTGTTGGGTTTACCTAGCGATGCGGATTCTCTGCCAGGTAGAACTATTGAAGCAGGAGGAGAATCTGCATTTTCATCTTTAGGTTTTTCGATTGGCGCAGGCGGCTGCACAGGTTGAGCGATTAACTCATCAGTGCTAAGCATAGCTTTCTTATTAGCTACAAGACCGCCGTTGTCTTGGGCTGCATATGCAAATCTCTGTCCACAAACGACAGAGAATATAGCTGCTGCGAACAGCAGATTAAACCGAATAGACATTTCGCCAATCCTTGGCAAGTACCGCCGGATCCTCCGACGAGCGTCCGCATCCTGCAGGCGCAATTAGTTAGTTGGGCTTACGGCCCTTGATTAGTCTCCAGCTTCAGCGGGCTGAATTATCTCGCTGATGCGTACACAAAAATTTTCATTAAGCACTAAAACTTCACCGCGCGCAACATGACGACCGTTTACGTACACATCAACAGGATCGCCAGCTGCTTTATCCAATTCGATTACTGAGTTCTCGTTAAGCCTGAGCACATCCTCTACATACATGCGCGTACGACCTAGTTCAATTTTGACATTGAGATCTACATCGTGCAGCAACCCCAAACTTGAACTGATATCTTCACTATCTTCATCAGGCGCTTCAAAGTCCGGCAACTTTACAGCTTCGGTGTCGGGATCCAATTCCGCAGTTTCAGTAGCGATAGATTCGGCTGCTTGCTGCGCCTTGTCGATCGCCTCTTCAGCTGCTTCCCCAGCTGGTGTTTCAGATGAAGTTGTTTCATCTTCTACAGATGTTGGCTTCTCAGCTTCTGGTGTTTCGGATGAAGTAATTTCATCTTCAGCAGATGTTGGTTGATCAGTTTCTGGTGTTTCGTCAGCCATCCGTGGCTCTCAAATTCAATGTATTGACTTAAAAACATACAACAGCGCATCACCAACCGATGAGCGCTTCAATACAAGTCGGTTGTTTGAGTCATCTTTCTACACAGTGAAGATGATGCGCAATAGTTACCCGTCTATGCGGAAACCTGGCTGCATGACTATCAAACTTTTTGTAACGAATGGTTGACCTAGTTCAGGATCAATACCAAACCGTGCATCAATCAAGGCGTTAACTTTGCGCGTTAGATTTTCAAGTTTGGGTTCCTTGAAGTGTTTTGGATCACTAGTGCGCCAAATTGCTGTAACTTCAGCAGTAATTTCATTTCGATGACGATCAAGTACATCGTTAACCTGATCAGCGTATCGTTGCTTGCACTGAAGCCAGACCTGCGTATCGTACAAGTAGGTTACACCAGCCTTGTTATTGGGAAGACGCGCATCAATGACACGAAGCTCGACGATCTTGTCGAGTTCGTCTACTACAATCACAGCACCACCACTCTGTGCGGCCGAAACAAGGTCTGGTTCGGTTATCTTAAAGAAACCAATAATAGCCACGGCCTCTATGACAACGATGCCAAATACAAGGATCAAAGTTTTTACTGGAGACTTCTTTTTAGTAGTCTCCGGAGCTGGTGTTTCTTCGGGCATGAGCTATTCTCCCCGGGCGAGATCTTGGTTGGTATAGTTCGAGTCAGTATTGTTTTCCTCGACCAACTGTTCGGTCAAGATAATTTCAACTCGGCGATTTTCAGCAGCAAAAGTGGGATCTATGGCCCTTGGGCGTA
The DNA here is from genome assembly GCA_022574595.1 of Planctomycetota bacterium. Taxonomy (GTDB): domain Bacteria; phylum Planctomycetota; class Phycisphaerae; order Phycisphaerales; family SM1A02; genus JACZRS01. The sequence continues at coordinate 19,242 of JACZRS010000021.1, forward strand.
CAGGCTCACGTGTCCCCACCGCTTCTATCCTGAAAACTCGGTCCTCAAGACCAAGCTCGACAAGCAAATTTTTCACGTTCTTGGCACGGGCATAGGACAAATCATCTAAATCCTTAAAAGCTGATGAATCTTTTAGATATTTCGAAGCTGCATGCCCTCTGATTTCAATCTTGTTATTTCTGCCAGCAAGCAGTACTGAAAGCTTCTTAAGCTCCTTATAAGCTGATGGTTTTATCTCAGCGGAAAACTCATCAAACATAGCTGGGCCGCCAATTGTAAATACCACACCTTCTCTTAGCTTCCGCACTCTCATGCGCGTACCATCTATGCTATTAGTATTAGACTGGCTTCTTGCATCTTCTTTTTCTTGCATTGCAACCATCATTTCTTCAAGCTTCTCAATGATGGATGTCACAGGCGGATCGTCGATCGGCAACACACCAACACCACCTGAATATCCGAAGGCTTCTTTGATTGCAGTGATGACCCGTTGATACTCATGATCTCTCTTAATCTCGGAAAACATTTGCAGCAGGATGAAAAAGCAAAGAAGTAGTGACATCATGTCGCCAAACGTAACCACCCATTCGGGAACACCACGTGCTGCTTTCTTCTTGCGCTTAGCCATGATTAGGCCGCCTGCTCTTCTTCCTTGGGACGTTCAGCAGGTGGCAGGAAGGTCATAAGCTTGGACTCAACCGCACGTGGGTTGTCACCCGATTGAATAGTCATAACGCCTTGAATTACAATTGTTTTTGTTAGCGCTTCTTCTGCGGAACGTATAGCAAGTTTGTCCGCTAGGGGTAGGAAGAGAATGTTTGCAAGTAGCGCACCGTAAAGAGTGGTTAATAGTGCAGCCGCCATGCCCGCACCGATCTTAGATGGATCATCCATATTGCTAAGCATTGCAACCAGGCCGATGAGGGTTCCGATCATTCCAAAAGCGGGCGCGTATCTTCCTAATGCATCGAACATGCTCTTGCCAACTTCGTGACGCTCTAAAAGATTCTCAAGCTCAGTTTCCATAATGGTTTGAATGATCTCGGGATCAGTTCCATCAACAGCCATTTGTATGCCACTGACTAGAAAATCATCATCCATATCTTCAACCATGCCTTCAAGAGCGAGAATGCCATCGCGGCGAGCAACTTCTGCAAGCTCCACAATCTGACGAATTAGAGTGAGAGTGTCCGTTGTCTTTGAGAAAAGAGTCTTCTTGAGAACGTTGGGCATCTGGAGGAATTTTTTAAGTGGCGTTGAGGCCATGGTGGCAGCAAATCCTCCACCAATCACGATCAATACAGAAGGGATATTGACGTAGGCCATCAAATCACCACCCAAAAGAATAGCCATAAGCACCAATGCGGCGCCAAGAACCAGCCCTATTAGTGTGGCAATGTCCACTTTGATCTCCCCTGGCGCAAAAAACGCCTCCAACCCGAGAAAAGGGTTCCCCAGTGGTCATCGGAGTGTGCTTTGGTGGACTTAAGGGTCCCCGCTACGTGGTCCATATATACAGCTACTAAGTTCCGCTCATAAGCGATGGGGTATTTCTAAGGAACAAGAACCGGCAAGACCGCTTCCAATACCTTTATTTCTAGTTGTGTAGTTGCAACAGTTTCTGAGTTATCAGCCACGGAAGGAGGATCGCCATCAAGCTGATAAAGCTCAGGCTCCTGGCAAGAAATCTCGACATGCTTACCCTTGCACTGAATCAGCCTGCTATCTTTTAAGTGACTGCCACGCCTGCACTTAACTAGCCAAGTCACTAACTGAAGTTTGTTCTTGATGGGAAGAATAACTACATCAAGCTGACCGTCCGATATGTCCGCATAAGGTGCTGGATTGAGTCTTGCCGCGTATTGGCATGAGTTAGCCACAATAATCATGGCAGGATCGCTTATTGGTATCTCCTTCCCATCGACCTTGACTCTAAGCCTCGGCGGCTTCCACGCTAGAAACTGCCTCGCCATGGGCATTAGGTATGTCATATGGCTAATAGAAGAGCCGCGGTGCTGTGACAAATCGTGGACAACATTGGCATCATATCCAATTGAAGCCATCAATAGGAAAGATTGCCCGTTAGCATTGCCCATATCGATCATGCGCGGTTGGTTACGTTCAACAGCTTTTAGCAGCGTTTCATGCTCTTGATCCATTGCGAAGTTGCGTGAAAACAAGTTCTCCGTTCCATACGGAAAGTGATAAATCGGAGTTTGGTTTCGCTTTGCAGGCTCCGCAGCAAGCCTAACTGCTCCATCACCTCCGACAACTACAAGCGCGCCAGCATCTTTAAGCTCATCATTTAGCCAATCTGAACCAGGTTTGATGCAAGTTTGGGCCAATTGCGGCTCATGCCCAGCGCTAGAAAGAGTTTGGCAAAGCTCTTTGGCAGCTTCTGCGGCCTTGCCCGCTCCAGCGATCGGGTTATAAAGGATGATGATTCGCACTTGTTTACAGTTTATTACAACTACAAAATTATGTCCCAAGTACTCTTTTTCTACCTCTAACTAGGCTTTCTCGCAGGATCATAGCTAAAAGGCATGATTAGCCACGTTGAGCGTTGACTAACTTAACCGTACTATCTGTACATGATTATGATTCGTGGCAAAAGGCGATTCGCCGTTGCTGTTATTCTGCTCAGTACAACAAGTCCGCCATTACTTGGCCAGGATCAGTACATTCTTTCCGCACAGGACAAATGGGAGAACACAAAGGAAACTGATCCGACAACTCCTCAAGGGCAGCTAGCAGTCGCTCGACGCACATTAGCTGAAGGTGATTTCGAGCGAGCTGAGCATCTTGCAAGCATCTGGATCGAACACAACAAAGCAGACCCACATATACCTGATGCATATCTCATTCGCGCCGATGCATTAAAAAGTCAAGAAAGCTATTACGAAGCATTATTTGACTATGAGTTTGTCGCAAGAGGCTTTCCAGGCAGTGAAGCCTTTGTTGCTGCACTACAACGGGAATTTGAGATCGCAAGAATTTTTGCGCGGGGGAAAAAACGCAAATTGTGGGGGATGCGCATTCTCGACGCATCTGATGAAGCTGAGGAATTATTAATTCGAGTACAAGAGCGTTTGCCGGGCAGTCGACTAGCTGAACAAGCTGCCATGGAGCTTGCGGACTTTTATTATTCGCGCAGACAGATGGCCCTTGCAGTAGATATGTATTCTATCTTTATCGAAAACTATCCGGATTCACGCTGGCTTACCAAGGCTCGTGTACGACTCATTGGCGCGCATCTAGCAACATTCAAAGGTCCGGAATTTGATATTTCAGGCTTGCGAAAAGCGCGTGCCAAGCTTACTGAACTTCAAGCAATTGAACCTGCAACTGCACGAGAGATTGGCGCAGAGGGAATTATTAACCGAATTGACGAATCAAATGCCAGCAAGCTATTGCAAAACGCACAGTGGTACTGGAAGGTTAATGATCCGATAGCTGCTGAAATAACTATTCGCAGGCTCATAAAGAAATATCCACGTTCACAATCAGCCATCAAAGGCATCAATCTGATGCGTGAGATTCTCCCAAGTTTGCCACAAAGTATTAGAGATCAAGCCCCGGACTATGAAGCATTTTATAAGAGTGATAAATCACAAATGTCTAGCGAGAAGGAAGAATCCAGCAAGACAGTCCTAGCCAATGGTGAAGAGAAATGAACCGCTTTGCCCGACTAATCGTACTTATATTGCTTATGAATATGCTTTTAATTGCAGGATGTGCCAGCGATCCAACGCAGGGATATGCACCTGTTTCTGTGTATCCTGACAATATCTCAACCGTGGCAGTGAATATATTCAAGAATAACTCATTTTCGCGTGAAATAGAGTTTGAACTTGCAGATGCATTAGTGAAAGAAATAGAGGCAAGAAGCCCATATAAGGTGACCTCCTCATCTCGTGCGGATACTATTCTTACCGGAACAGTCCGCAATGTTCAGAGAGATCAACTCTCAAAATCACGACTGACCGGTTTGTCTGAAGAGGTCCTACTTTCTGTGACGATCGACTTTAAGTGGACTGATCAGCGTACCGGCCGATCACTGGTAGAAAGAAAGTCATTTACGGGACACGCTCCATTCTTCCCATCCAGACCGACCGGGGAACTGATAGAACTTGGCGAATTTGCCGTGGTTCAACTCCTAGCTCGGGACATAGTCAACGAGATGCAGGCAAACTGGTAAGACCTGCAAAAGATCATTACCAAAGTTATGCCTAAAGACGAAAAGCAATCTGAAAACAAGCCTTCTGACTCTCCGGACTCCGGTGGCTCAGAGCCATCACAGAAAAAAGATGGCAAGAGTGGTCCAACACCCCCACCACCCGCGAAGCTAAGCCGGGGGCTTATGAGCTGGGTCATGATCTTGGCGGTGCTGATCATGTTGTTCGTACTGCTGAGCGGCACAAAAGGACGAGGCGTAGAAATTAGTACTTGGAGTGATTTTACTCACTATATCGAAAACGATAGCTTCGTCTCTGATAAACCGCTGACTATTTTCGACGGCCGAATCACTGGTATTATTAAGGAAGACACACCGGGATTCCCACAGGCCAAAAAAGAAGGTGCTGCGGTTTGGGTAAAAATAGATGCACAAAATCGGGAATTCTATCTGAATCAGCTGCTTTTGCTCGACGCTAAATGGGAAGATGACACCGGCTCAAGTGTATGGGTACAACTGCTGATTGCTGTAGCACCTTTCCTAATATTAATACTGATCATCTGGTTCTTCATCGCGCGATCTATGCGCTCCGCAGGTGCAGGCCCCGGGGGGATGCTCGGCAGCTTTGGTAAATCAAGACACCGCATCTCAACCAAAGAAAATATAAATGTAAACTTCGACGATGTTCAAGGCATTCAAGAAGCCAAAGAAGAACTCGAAGAAATCGTCGAGTTTCTCAAGAACCCCAAGAAGTTCCAACGACTGGGAGGAAGAATTCCGCGCGGTGTCTTACTGATCGGCCCTCCCGGTTGCGGCAAGACTTTACTAGCCAAAGCTATTGCTGGCGAAGCGGATGTGCCGTTCTTTTCAATCTCCGGCTCGGACTTTGTGGAAATGTTCGTGGGCGTAGGTGCCAGCCGCGTGCGAGACTTATTCAAGCAAGCTAAGGATAATTCACCCTGCATTATCTTCCTTGATGAAATTGATGCGGTTGGTCGCCGTCGAGGAGGTGGATTTAGTACCGGCGGACACGATGAGCGTGAACAAACCCTAAATGCCATTCTAGTTGAAATGGATGGTTTTGAGGCAAATGACCAGATCATTGTTATCTCCGCCACAAACCGAGCGGATATTTTGGACCCTGCACTGACACGCCCCGGTCGTTTTGATCGGCAAGTTGTGGTGCCGTTACCTGATCTGGTTGGCCGCAAGAAGATTCTCGAAGTTCACGCCAAGAAGATAAAATTAAGCCCTGACATGGACTTGGAGCGTATCGCGCGGGGAACGCCGATGTTCTCAGGTGCTGATCTGGAAGCAATCGTCAACGAAGCAGCAATCATTGCCACCATGGCTGAAAAAGACTATGTGGAAATAAGTGATCTGGAAGAAGCGCGTGATAAGGTTCGCTTCGGCCGGGCCCAGAAAAGCCGAAGAATAGAAGAAGATGAACGCGTAGCGACCGCCTACCACGAGGCCGGCCATGCGGTCATTCAAGCTACTATAGAACATGCCGATCCACTGCATAAGGTAACAATCATTCCACGGGGTCAGGCCTTAGGCGCAACATTCAGCCTGCCGGAAAAAGATCGTTACGGCATGGGCCGCAAATTCTTGCTGGCAACCATGCGAGTTCTATGTGGCGGACGTATAGCTGAGAAACGCAAGACAAACGACATATCTTCCGGTGCTGCGATGGATATCAAGCAATCCACGCAATTTGCTCGTCACATGATTCTGGAATGGGGTATGTCCGAGAAGCTCGGTTTCGTAAATTATAGCGGAAACGATACTCGCGAAATGTACATACAAGAGCGAGAATACTCTGAAGAAACAGCTCGAATCATTGATGAAGAAGTCAAACGCATAATCGATGATGCTTATGCAGATGCGAAGCGAATGATAACAGAAGGTTGGGATCAAATCGTTGCTGTGGCTGAAGCGCTGCTGGTTTATGAAACATTGCAAGCTGATGAAGTAAAGCTACTCATGCGCGGCAAAAGGCTGGATAAACCAACGGTCGCGCAGCTACTTGAAGCAGAAGCAGCAAAGAAGACCACAGATACCAAGCCTCCGGTTGAACCCGCCAAGGAAGATACCCGAGGCGATGAGGCAACCCGCGACGTTATGCCAAGCCCTGCTTAACCGTTTCAATATTGATTTCAGAGATACGAACTATCTTCTGGGGATTGGTATGCCCCGATTCGATGCTGACTTGATTGGCTTTAACCTTTAGAGCCTTGGCGATGAGTTTGCAGATGGCTTTGTTAGCCTTGCTGGCTTCGGGCGCAGCACTGATTCGCACTTTTAGCCGATCCCCAACAACTGCCGCAATATCATCGTGCGAAGCACCCGGCACAGCTTTGATCCAGATGCGAACATCATCACCAGATTGTTCGATGCGTAAATCGATAATATCCTCAAATCGTAACAAGATTTGTAGCAAAGAGAGTATAATAATTACGTGAACGATACGCACCCAGAAATGCAGCGCGTACAGATTAAATTACTCCGTCAAGCCGGACCTGATCGCCGCGGACAGCTTGCATCGCAGATGAGCAACCAGGCACACTGGCGTGCAATGCAGGCAATAGCAAAAGCAAATCCAGAGTTGTCCAAACTAGAACAGAAAATACTTTTCATTGAAGTCCGGTGCGGGCGAGATCTCTCCCAGAGAGTTCGAGCATATCTGCTAAATCAATCACATTAGGCGTGGTCACTTCAGTGACCACGTTCGTAGGGTCAAGCCCATACGGCTAAACCTATTCATCCAACGTAGCTTTTCTACGCAGTATATGATGATAATGCTGGGCGAACCGGTGAGCTTCATCGCGCATTGCCTGGCATAATTTTAATCCCGCGTTCTCCCTGCCTAGCTTGATCGGCTTGCTCCTTTGCTGCACGTAGATCAGCTCTTCCTTTTTCGCAAGACTAATCACCATGGGCGGTTTCATTTCAAGTTGCTCAAACGCTTCTAATGCAGCGTGCAATTGTCCAAGCCCGCCATCAATAAGAATCACATCGGGATATAACTCGTTGCCATCGCCTGCATCACGATAGCGCCGACTTACAACTTCACGGATAGCCATGTAATCATCGCTGGCGGAAGCTGTCTTGATTTTGTAGCGGCGATAGCCATCCTTAAACGGACGCCCATCGATAAAGCACACTTTTGATCCAACAGTTTCCCCACCTTGAAGATGCGCAATATCAATAGCTTCCAGGCAACGAATTGCTTCATCGATACCAAGTATTTTTTGTAATGATTGCAAGCCCTCACTTGGATCCGCAGCAAAGACTGTGACCTCCGGTTGCCACTTGCTATCAATTCTCGCTTTCTTATCGCGATCATCAAGCTTTTCTATAGCTTTGATCTGATCGCGCAGCACCGCAGCCCGTTCATACTGACGAATTTCAGATGCTTCATCCATTTCCTTTCTCATCTCACGCAGCATCACACTACGTTTAGAATTTAGAAAGCGTGTGAAATCTTTTATATCCCTTCGATAATCATCCTTTGTGATCTTGTTGGCACAGGGAGCAGTACATTGATTAATCGCATGCAATAAACAAGGCCGAAACGAGTAGTTTTTCGGATCCTCCGCTTTGATATCCAGCGTACAAGTGCGGTATTTGTAAACCCGCTGCAATAGCTGCACTGATTCACGCATTGCAGTGACAGAAGTGAATGGGCCGAATACCTTTGCACCTTTATATTGAGGATCGCCAGGTGTGCGGGTAATGAACACCCCGGGAAAATCATCGCGCATGGTTATGGCTAAATATGGAAAGGTTCGATCATCGAGCATCATTGCGTTAAAGCGAGGCCTCAGATCCTTGATTAGTCTTGCTTCGGTAAGCAAAGCTTCCCACTCACTTTCACATTCAATTACATCGAAATCGACGATATGTTTGAGCATGGGCTGCTTTCGTGGGCCCAGATCAACGGAAGGCACAAAATATGAACCCACCCGATTTTTCAATGAGTTAGCCTTACCTATATAAAGGACTACATCTTTGTCATCCTTCAACAAATAGACGCCAGGCGTGGTTGGAAGAGCCCTAGCCTGGGCAGCCAAATTGGCGATATTTTCAAAAATTTGGTCAGATGGAGAACTCATGCGGGTTGATCCTAGCAGTCCAATTGATCAATTTTCATCAGATGGATGGGATATATGCTGAATTCGCGGTGGCCAATTCTCCAAATATTGCTCGATATATCCAAAAATGATGTAAAATTCACAATTGTTAATGAAATACATCGAGCATAATTAGCGTTTGCTTTGTAGGATCAATGACAGTTCAGAGTAATATCAATGCACCCATATGGTATCAAAAGGTGCACTTTTCTAAAAAACCGAATTCAAAACGGAGGTACGCACGGTGCTAAAACGAACAATTTCCAGTCTGGTGCTTGTCTGTTGTGTAATTGCCCTTTCACAATCAGCAGGTGCATTTGCCCCTTGTGATGGTAAGAAGCAATGCAAGTACAGCCAGACCAAGGTTGCCCAGGTGACCTCTGATAAGACGTCAGCCTGCTGTGCTGCCGCTAAGGCTGCTCAAGTGGCACAAGTCAAATCAGTCAAGCAATCACAATGCTGTGCTTCCGCCGCAAAGGCTGCTCAGGTTGCACAGGTTAAATCTGATGCTGCACCACAATGCTCTGCAACAGCTATAGCCGCTCGAGTCGCTCAGATAAAGAGCCAGGATTGTGCAGCAAAGTATGCCGCTGCCAAGGCTGCTCAAGTTGCACAAGTCAAATCAGTCAAGCAATCACAATGCTGTGCTACTGCTAAAAAGGCTGCTCAGGTTGCACAGGTTAAATCTGATTCTGCACCACAATGTTCTGCAACTGCAAAGGCTGCTCAAGTCGCTCAGGTAAAGAGCCAGGAATGTGCAGCAAGATGTGCTGCCAAGGCCGCTCAAGTTGCACAAGTAAAAAGTAAAGAATGTGCTGCCAAGTGTGCCGCCGCTGCTAAAGTTGCACAAGTTAAATCTGATGCTGCACCACAATGCTCGGCAACCGCTAAAGCTGCTCGTGTCGCTCAGATAAAAAGCCGAGATTGTGCTGCAAAGTGTGCTGCTGCCAAGGCCGCTCAAGTTGCACAGATAAAGAGCACATCAGTAAATGCAAAGTACGTCGCATTCGGTTGCAATAAAGCCGATAAACTAGTCCGCAAAGCAGCTATGACATACCTAAAAGCTGTAACCGAATTGCAAAAAGCCTCCGGTGCTTCAGGCTGTTCTCTTGATACTGCAAGCAAGACCCTTGCTGTCGTCATCAATGAAATGATGGCCAATTACCAAACCGAAACCGCAAACGCCATTATCAAAACCAAGCCCGTCGCCACGACCATCAGCCTTGGCTCGATCAGCGGGTGTGGACCCGATTGCACTAAGGCGTGCTGCACCAACTAATAGCCGCCTCAACTAAGATTCATACACATCGCCCATCGTGATTTCACGGTGGGCGATGTTCGTTTTTGGGCTATTTATGCCTTGCCTATGCTGGACGATCAACCAATGCTACAATCGCCGCGAATGTCGGATATCTTCATCCAAGGCGGCCGAGTAATCGACCCAGAGAGCGGCTTTGATCAGACAGCAGATGTCCTGATCAGTAATGGCGTGGTCGCTCAAATAGGGCGCATATCAAAGCCTGCTAATGCTAAACACATTGATGCAGAGGGATGCATAGTCTGCCCCGGGCTTATAGATATACATGTACATATAAGAGAGCCTGATCCCAATCACGATGAAACTGTGAAGTCGGGTACCGCAGCCGCAATCCAAGGCGGATTCACCACCATCTGCTGCATGCCTAATACTAATCCCCCCTTAGATACCCCAAGCATGGTTAAGTTTGTTCAAACCCAAGCTCAACAAGCGAATGCTGCACGGGTATTTGTGGTCGGCTGCGCTACCCAAGGCAGGCTCGGCCAACAACTGGCAGAAATAAAAGCCATGGCCGACGCTGGCGCTATCGCCTTTTCCGATGATGGTGATTGCGTTGCGGATTCCGCAATTATGCGAAAAGTACTTCAGACAGTAAAAGAAGTAGATGGCTGCTTTATGCAACATTGCCAAGACCCTGCACTTACAGTTGATGCTGTTATGAATGCGGGAGTAATGGCTACTAAGTTAGCCCTCATAGGTTGGCCCAGTATTGCAGAAGAAGGCATAATCGAACGCGATATTAGACTTAACTCAGCAATCGGCTGCCGCTACCATGCACAACACCTATCAAGTGGCGGCTCGGTTGACATTATTCGCAAAGCAAGAGCTAGCAATCAATGCGTAACAGCGGAGGTTAGTCCCCATCATCTCCTACTTACCCAAGACTTGTGTGATGATTACAACACCATGGCGAAGATGAACCCGCCACTTCGCAGTAAGACTGATATTAATTTGCTAAAACAAGGCGTGGCAGATGGCACAATTACCATTCTCGGCACAGACCATGCGCCTCATCCATTGCACCGCAAACAAACCACTTTCGCAAATGCTGCTTTCGGAATCGTCGGCCTCGAGTGCGCTCTTCCTCTCTACCTTAAGGCTCTGATCGAGGATAACGTGATCGATTGGCCAGCGATGTTAGGGATGATGACCATAAATCCTGCCCGATTAGTAGGTTTAAACAGGCTTGGGTTAGGCTCATTATCAGTTGGCGGGCCAGGTGATGTGACGGTCATCGATCCACAGCTTAAATGGACGATTATCAGCCAGGAATTCGCCTCTAAAGGCCAAAACTGCCCATTTGATGGTTGGGAGATAACGGGAAAAGCCATAGCCACGATAGTCTCAGGGCGAGGCCAGCTCTTACCAGAATCAGAGCATATCCGAGCCTAGAAGAACAATTTTTCTCTTTCTATCTGCAATTGTTGACAATTCGCCTTACATCCTTGGTATAATGATCACATCAAATCTAGGCCGGTTGGGGCAACTGGCTACCTAATGCATTACCTTTGCTTTTGCGTCGAGCGGGTCGTCGCAGGAAGGAACGGTCACTTATGAAGCAATACAAATCAAGTAGGGGCTTTACAATTGTCGAATTATTGGTGGTGGTTTCGATCATCGCGCTGCTCATCGGCATCCTCTTACCGGCAATCGGCAAAGCACGAGACAAAGCACGAACCAGTACATCCATAAGCAATCTACGACAACTCGGGGTTGCGCATAACGCTTATGCCGGTGACTGGGAAGATTCACAGATGTCGTTGTGTAGATACAACATCTCAGCCTATGGCAATGTGCATGCATACGGGATAGCGATTGGAATGCCAGCAAGTGGCGAATTTAATTACATAGAAGGCCATCCACCCCAAATAGCTGGTTGGGGTGTAGACCACGGCGATGATGGTTTTGACGATGACGAAGCACGCATGTTCAGGTATTGGCCAAATAGAGGTGGTTATGAATGGTGTGTAGAACCGATTGGTTTTCCAAATAGTCATGGCGTTGATGGTTTCGGCTGGTTCCGTTACCCCAATGTCAAACATTTGAGTTCCTATGTAAACAGCCGCTTTTACGATGACATCTTCTACGCACCTAAAGATCCATCTCGACATGTGGTTGAACCGTGCATGGATGAGCCAGGTGAGTTTTCTGATCTGTGTAATCCCCCAATCTGGCCAACATATTGCCTATCCCCGGCTGCGCTGTTTTCGCCAGCAGTAATGCGCGCTGAAAATCCCGGCGACCCACAAGATCACAACGCTGGTTGGCAGGAACCATGGTCTATCCCAGCCGGCCACCGCACACCCAAGATGGGTTCAATTCGTTACCCAACGCTTAAGACTCACATGCTCGAGCATCCGTGGTTACAGAATGTACGAACAATCTGCAATCCTTCATTCACTTCGCCCTGGGGCAATGCCTGTGAGCCTTATTGGTTCAATCACGGCTTTGAATCAGCACCTGCCACACTGTTTTACGATTCTTCAGCAAGGCTGATGGGTACACAAGAAGCCATGAATGCCAATCGTAGAGTGTTTGGCAACACGGAAGTCGGCCTCTGGAGCAGAGACACCCCATTTAACGGCAGTTACGCACCTGGATCTGGTGATGGTTATTACTCCTCTTACGGCTACGACTTTACATCGACCAGCTATCACATCCTCACAACGGATGGAGCTCTTGGTCGAGATACGCTGGGCAGCGAGCAATAGTTCTAGCCGGTCAATTTCACTTATTTGTAACTATATAATGGCTGCGTCCAAAAAGGACGCAGCCCTTTTCATTTCGGGCCGCTATTATCTTGGCTATGGCAACACAATTAATTGAAACAGAATTGCAACTAGCATCTTTGGTGATCCATGGCGGACAGAAGCCGGACCCTACAACAGGTGCGGTCATACCGCCAATTTCTTTAGCTAGCACATATGTTCAAGAATCACCAGGTGTTCATCAAGGATTTGAATATTCACGCAGCCACAACCCTACGCGTTATGCCTTCGAACGCTGCATCGCTCGATTAGAAGGATCCACTCTAAGCGAATCTGAAGACGTTACATTCGGCGGATTCGCCTTTGCATCAGGACTTGCTTCAACATCAACAACCCTTGAACTATTGGATTGTTGCGACGAAATCATCGCCATGGATGATCTTTATGGCGGCACCTATCGCTTACTAACCAATGTTCGCAAGCGTACACAGGGATTAAGTGTTAAATACGTCAACATGACCGACCTTGATGCGCTAAGTAGTGCGATCACAACTGGTAAGACAAAAATGATCTGGGTGGAATCACCAACCAATCCGCTAATGAAGATTGTTGATCTTGCAGGTGTTTGTGAACTGGCAAAGAAGCACGACATTTTAACGGTTTGCGATAACACCTTTGCAACACCAATTCTTCAACGGCCCTTGGAGTTTGGATTTGATATTGTCATGCACTCAGCCACTAAGTACTTAGGTGGGCACAGTGATGGGGTTGGTGGTGTTTTAGTTACAGGCGATTTAGGACTTGCAGAACGATTGCGATTTTTACAAAACGCGATCGGCTCAGTCTTAGGGCCTTTCGATTCCTATATGTTCTTAAGAGGAATAAAAACTCTTGCAGTACGAATGAAGCAGCACTGTGAAAACGCCGAGCGCATTGCTACTTGGCTAGATGATCATCCAAAAATCCAAAGTATTATCTATCCAGGACTTGCTAGTCATCCGCAGCACTCCATATCTCAGCAGCAAATGAAACTTGGCAAATCCCCCACCGGCGGCGGGATGGTAACAGCCTTTATCAAGGGTGGTATTGATGAATCGCGAAGATTTTTAGAAAGTCTCAGCCTGTTCACACTAGCAGAATCATTAGGAGGAGTGGAATCACTAATTGAACATCCCGCAATAATGACACATGCATCCGTACCACTGCAGCAGCGAGAAGCGCTTGGGATATCAGACAATCTTGTGCGGATTTCTGTGGGTATAGAAGACTGTGATGATCTGATTGCGGATTTGGATCGAGCATTGGACACTGTTTGACCAAAATAAGCGAGGACGGCATGCTTCGGATACGCTGGGGCAATGAGCGAACTAAGACTTGACTACGCTAACTGTTTAAGCGACCGCGTCGGTAAACATGGCATAGAACCTGATGTACTAGATGCTGCCCAGTCCAATATGGCTGAGCTTACAACAAAGCTCAACCAAACTAAGGGGACCGGCTGGGAGCGCTGGCGTTCGCTGCCATTCGACCCCATGCGCTGCGAACATGTTGATGCGGTAAACAAACTCGTCAGTAAGTTACGCAACAATACCGAACATCTAATTGTCCTAGGTATTGGCGGAAGCGCACTGGGAAATATAGCGCTGCATTCAGCCCTTAATGCGCACAATTACAACTTACTTGATCGATCAGAACGAAACGGCCCCCGACTTTACGTTTTGGATAACGTTGATCCACTACTAGTTGGACAAACGCTGGATTTCGTGCGCAAAGACGATCCGTCATTTAAGCGCACAGTCGTTAACGTAGTCAGTAAATCTGGTGAAACAGCAGAAACCGCAGCACTGTTTATGATATTTCGCTCAATGCTCAAGGCTGCATTGGGTGATGCACATAAGGACAAAATAGTCGCTGTTACAGATCCCCTTAAAGGTACTATGCGCGAGATTTGCGATAATGAGGGATATGCGACATTACCTGTACCCGATGGTGTGGGAGGAAGATTTAGTGTTCTTTCACCCGTTGGCTTATTTAGTGCTGCAATGTGTGGGATTGATATTAACGGTTTGCTTGATGGTGCCGCGGCAATGGATAAGCGTTGCTGTAATGATCAATTAACGAAAAATCCTGCGGCAATGCTGGCATGGCTTCTGATGCAGCTGACCCAACAAGGCAAGATCAATCATGTGTTAATGCCTTATTGCAATTCTCTATATCTCCTGGCAGATTGGTTCAGGCAGTTGTGGGCGGAATCGCTAGGGAAGCGCGTGGATATAAACGGCAACGAAATCTTTGCCGGTGCTACTCCAATAAAAGCACTCGGAACAACCGATCAGCACAGCCAGGTTCAACTTTACCGCGAAGGCCCTAATGATAAAGTCATTGGCTTTGTGGATGTACTGAACTTTGAAAATGATGTCCAAATACCCTCGGATCTTCAAGCGGAGAATCTCAGTTACCTACGAGGCATAAAGTTAAGCCAGCTTCTTGCAGCGGAAAAAACCGCAACAGAATTTGCCCTGGTAGAATCGCAGCGACCCAACTTCACGATCACCTTCCCCAAACTAAACGCATACCATGTTGGGGAGTTCATCACACTATGGGAGATTGCAACTTCTTACGCAGGCTTATTACTTAATATCGATGCCTATGATCAGCCCGCGGTTGAAACCGGTAAGGCAGCAACGTTCGGCTTAATGGGACGCGCTGGTTACGAAGAATGGAAAACCAAGGTAGCAGAACGCCTGGGTCAAACGGATCGAGTTATATAACGCTAACTATTAATCTCTAGAGTGCTGACAAATGCGCGACCGGCATCTTTTTGTGCGCCAAACTCAATGCCCTGTTCCGTTAGCTGCTCCAATACTGCATCAATCACAAGTTGTGGTTTAACAGATTCATTTTCCCAAGCTACGCAGCGATCAAATCCTTTTGGACATATATCTGTTGTTTCGTGACAAGGCGCACAGTCGGCTTTGCTTTGTAAACTTATAAGACTTCCATAAAGCTTTGCGTTCACTCCATTAGTCGGTGCGAACAGTGATATGGTCGGCTTGCCGAATGAACCTGCTAGGTACATAGCCAATGAATCGTGTGCTACTATCACATTTGCTGCTCTTAGCCACACAGCCATTTGAAGTATGCTGGATGTTCTTCCACGGAGATCTGTAATAAACGGTGGCGCTTCTGGAATCACCCAATTTGGATCTCTTTGGCCTAGTAAAACACAAGCGATGCTTTGTTCTGCAAGCGAACTGACTACTTGGCGCAGCAAGGCCGCAGGATAGGCACGAAGCGATTTTCCTTCGCCTACAGATAACGCAACCAAAGGCGTGCTACCATCATGCGTTATCTCCTTTTCCAACTCATCCGGCAATTTGAGTTCAAACGATCGCTTACCCAACTCGATCCCAAGCGCCTTTGCCAATGCTTCAGGCATAGATAGACCAGATTGCAATGCAACCTTCGACAATACCTCCATAGTTATAAAATGATCGTATTGGCTCCAAGCCTCAACTTTAAGTGGATATGGCCGAACATAGGCAAGTTGTGGTGCAAGAGAAAATAGCTCCGCAGGTCCGGGCGTACTTGATAATTCAATACTAAGGTCCGGGTTGTATTGGTGAATGCTTGCAAGGACAGGTAACAATGCAAAGGCACTACTCATTTCACCTATAAAAGGAATGATCAATCGACCGGTGAGATTGCCCGGCCCTACAAACCCTGTGGGACGGTCTGGTAGGTCTTTGACGGTTTTCCAAACCCCAGCTGCTTGTCCGCTTGCAACTTCTTCATCGTGCATCACATAGCGACGCCCAGCTTCGAGCTTGATTTGACTTCGTCCATAATCAATTGGGACGGTTAAGGTTTTGCGTACGGCCACAACTTGCATCACTTGGCTCCGCGCGTAATTAATAAACTTGCATTTGCTTTAAGAACCGGAATATCACATTATCGGCGGATTAATTGAAGGGCGTGAAAGACATAACAAGCGCAAAAAGGAAGCGGCGACCGGGGAAAACCGGCCACCGCTTGAAGTATCAGGATGGTATCTCAGTTACTATTAACCGAGAAGTGCCAACACCGACTGTGGCTGTGCATTGGCGATCTGTAAGGTCGTCGATGCTGCTTGTGCCAGAATCTGTCTTCGTGTGAGTTCCGCTGTTTCTACAGCGAAGTCAGTATCACGGATTGAAGATTCAGCCGCTGCTGTATTCTCCAGAGCATTACCGAGGTTGGCAATTGTGGATCCGATGGTATTTGCCTGGAAGGCACCCAATCGACCACGAAGGCTGGAGATCTGCTTAATACCTTCGCTTACGATCTTCTGAGCAGTTGTCAGATTACCGTTGACGACGTTGGCATCACCACCGGACTTCAGGGCTGAAAGGAAGCCAATGGAGGCCTTACCAATGTTACCCGTGGTCACAGTCTCAATGCCGATGGAAACCTTACCTGCCAAGTTCACTTCAGGCGAAAGGCTGAAGTTGGCACCACCACCGGTAATTGTGAATTCTTCAGTTCCGTTGGTCTTGTTCAGATTGCTGGTTCCAACAAGAGTGACCTCTATATCAAATCCACCGCTTGAAACCCCAGCTTCAAGGCCGTCCGTAGTGGCCTGGATACCGTTGATCAGGACTGTGGCGTCCCGACCCTTGTCTTTAAGGTCAGTTACTGCAGAACCTCCCGTTTCAACATCGAATATGAAATCGCTGCCATCGGGGCCGTCCAGTTCTTTAACACGGACAAAGGCGTTTGAGCCATACCCTAGTGAATGTATCTCCACTCTAGAGGTGTTAGCGGTGTTTTGAATGGCGGACACACCGATCGAATCCTTAAAGGAGTTGATGGCTGTAATAATACTGGCCTGGGAAGTACCAGAAGCAAATGTGAACTGCTGCACACCGTCGTTACCAGTGATTTCAATTGTCAATGCGCCACCACCCGAGGGTCCACCAGTATAAGTGCCAGTAGTTGACAAGTAGACTGCGCCGGTTTGTGCTGAAGTAAGTGTCGTTACCGAAACCGTCAAATTCGCATCTTTTGCAAGCTTAACCGAATTGATAGACACATCACTGAGCAGCGATGCGTTAACACCGGATGTGGTGTAGTCAAAGTTACCGTTAAGCAGCTTAATGCCTTGGAAGCTAGCGGAACCAGCCAAACGGTCAATGGTTTGCAGAATCGAGTTGATCTGCAACTGATTCGCGTCTTTTTCTTCCTTGGAAATACCTGCTTCGTTTGCTGACTGTCCTACCAAGGACTGCAAGTCAACGAGCAGGTTACTGATTTCCTGAAGACCACCTTCCGCAACATTGATTACCTGCTCAGCACGCTGAGCGTTCTTGATCGCTGCGCCGATGGCGTTCATGCCTGCTCTAAGGTTTTCTGAAGCGATTAGACCGGCTGGATCATCCTTACCGCGATTAATTCGCAGACCGGTACTTAGCCGTTCCAAACTAGTTGTCAGCGCGTGGTTCTGAAATCTCAAAACGCGCTGAGCGAGCATTGATGGTACATTCGTGTTTATTGATGTCATTGCGTCCTCCTTAGATTCGATTCACGTCAAACATGGTCGCTTACCGAATCCGACTTGCCCCATCCTGATATAGGGCGCAACCTTTTTTTAAGTTGCTGCCGCTTAATTGCGGCCTCTTGTAAAAATCCAATCCCCGGATCTGGCGCGTTGCGCCAACCTGGTCCGGTTCGATGGTTCAGTATCGTCGTACAAACAGGGCAACTTCATTCCCCTTAACAAAACAAATAAAAATTGCTTGACAACGCTGTAGTTGTATTAGAGCTTCATCGCGCAAAAAAAGCCCTCGATGGCAAATCGGGGGCTGTGTATCCTTATATATAGCGAACTTAGCTAGAATTTTGAAGTATATCGGACGTACTTATCCCAGTAGTTGTAAAACATTCTGGGACGATAAATTTGCTGTTGCAAGCACCGAAGTACCCGCTTGAGTGAGAATCTGCGCCCGAGTAAGGGCAGCAGTTTCAGCAGCAAAGTCAGCATCACGAATCACAGATTCACTGGCGGTGATATTCTCCAAGCCAACCTGCAATGCACGAATGTTTGTTTGAACGGTATTCCTCTCAAAGGCACCGAGCCTACCTCTAAGGACCGATAAGTCGGTGATGGCGCTCTTTAGAATCTCTGCTGCCTGGAAAGTTCGCCCATTAATCAATGAGTTAGCTCCACCAGATTTTACAGAGTCCAGGAAGAAGCGCGTACCACTTAAGGTTGTGCCTCCAACCCTACTAGCCGCGACTGATTGAACACCAAATCCTGCCTGCTGTGAAGCTGATATATCAGGCCCTAGCTGGAAGTTGGCGCCACCACCTGTAATTACAAATGCCTTGGCTACGCCTGTGATTTGTGAATAAGAGGCAGTCAGCTCTAATTTCAAACTTAGAGTTGGGGTGTTAAGTGTAATATCCAGACCGTTACCTACCGCCAAAGCACCATTTATGATGGCCTTGACATCCCTACCCTCATCGCGCTTAATTATGTTGCCATCTTGCTCATCCGCTACACTGAAGAAACTGCCACCTAAGCCAATTTTGTTGACCGAAACAAATTCATCCGAACCATACCCAATAGAATTGAATGTCAATCCACTGGTCTGGTCGCCAGCACTTACTAGTACTGCGCTAACTCCCGTAGAATCACGAAGAGTGTTCACAGCCGCTACTACTGAGCTTAAATTGGTGCCGGACACAAACGAAAGCGTTTGAACGCCTAGCGATCCGGCAACTTCGATGGTTACTGAGCTAAGAATCTCACCAGAGGCCCCTGTTACATTACCGGACAAGAACAAAGTAGCAGTCTGTGCAGAGCTGACTACCTCTACATTGACGTTAATGGTGGTATTGTTGCCGAATTGAGCGCTAAAGATGTCAACGCCGGCAATTGCACTTGCAGCGACACCCGAAGTCAAATACTCCATTGAGCCATTTAGAAGCTGAAGCCCTGCGAAGCTGGCAGTATTTGAAATCCGTGTGATTGATTCAATCGCACTATCTACCTGCAATTGGTTAGCTTCAATTTCCTCTTTGCTGACAGCGCCAGTGTTGGCTGCACCTACGATCAGTGACCTGATCGAGGTAAGAAGGTCTGCAACTTCAGCTAGATATCCTTCAGTCGTTGCAATAACCAAACTAGCACGTTCAGAGTTTTTAACCGCTTGGGTTATTCCCTGTATCTCGCTGCGCAAGCGCTCTGAAACGATCAAACCAGCTGGATCATCAGCACCGCGATTGATGCGCAATCCTGTGGATAATCTGCGCAATCTCAGCGCCAGATCATCGCTGGATCTTGCTAGGTTAGTTTGTGCGATCAATGAAGAAATATTCGTGTTAATTCGAGCCATGGCAATCCTCCTTGATTGACCTTGGTTTTCTAAATGGGCTTACGTTTGTAAACAACGTTGAAATCAGCTCGCAAAAGCGTGATATTCTCAGGCTGTATCTCTAGGCGCTTGCCCTTTCTTGTGAAGATCCCGGACGATTCAATTTCGCAACGGGAACAGCTATTGATACGATATTTTTTGGTTGTATTGCTTGGCGAAACGCTTCGACTTCACCTTCAACAAGGTGGGAAGCCTGTTCGTTTTCGCGCTTAATTGCGTCGTATATTTCTTTGCGATGTACGACGATATTTGGAGGGGCCTTTATACCAAGGCGTACCTTGTCACCCCTAATATCTACGACGGTCAACTCAATGTCGTCGCCGATCATTATCGTTTCGTCGCGCTGACGTGAGAGCACCAACACGTGCAGGCTCCTTCCTGACTGTGGAACTGCAATAACTGCTATTACAGATCCCGCCCGAGCCATCCATGACTCGAAGGTGTTCGCTCTAAACCACCACCTTTAGCACGCTATAAAGCGAACCTAGGGTGACACAGGGAAATCTTGCCCGCTCACTATGCGGACACCACTTTCGCCGGTTCGCTAAGCTGAACGATTTCATGCCGGGTCGTCCATCGTTTGTCTGCCAATACAAGTTGCATGGCATTTCGACTTACGATGTTGATCACCAGCGGACCTTGGAGATTGCCCGTTAATGTGCGATCATGTTTGTTTAGAATCACAAACACCTGCGCATTTTCGAGTTTGTCCAGGCCCAATTCGTCCATCTGCTCGCGGCGAATGGGAACTTGATAATCGCGTACCCACAAACTCGGGTCAGTTACCACGAACGCCAACTCAGGCGCATCAATACATTGCAGCCAAAAGAAAGCTGCGTCCTCGTCCGGTTGGAGCAAGGCATACCTCGTGAAACTCGAAAACCCGAGCAAGCCGGTCGGAAATGTGATAATGCGGTTTTCATCCACATCTACCACGCCAAAGCGGGTTGTCTCGACGTTCATTAGAACGCTCCGATTCCTGCGGCCAACCAGATGTCTGGTCTTACGCCACTCTCAACTCCAAGAGAGGCTGGACCTCCTGTCCAAGCGATGATCTGGCCGGAAGATCAACGCCCGCAATTTTGTCTGCTATTACAGAAAATCAAGCAGACTCAACGAAAACGCCCGACTCGTAGTAATAAGCCCGGCTTGTAACTGTTGCTGTAAATTAGAGAAGCGAATTGCTGCACTTGTGAAATCTAAATCTTGTACTTGGCTTCTCAATGATAAATCCTGTATCTGTAAATCTTCTTCACGGATGATTGCATCAGCCACCCGACGATTGCGGACACCGGCTTTGGCACGCGCCTCAGCCAACCGACTGATGTCATCTTCAAGTTTTCCTGTCGCAATAGTTATGCCAATCTCATCATCATTCAATAACGCATCGCGAAGGGCGATCATGTGTGAGAACAAGCTCTCAACCGCAACTGTTGCGCGATCTTCTCCCGTTAAAGTTGCGCCTGTCGTAGTTCCAAGTATTCCTAGATCGCCTGCTGCGTATGAACCATTAAGAGCAGTAACGGTGGTATCTACCCCGGCAGTGCTGTCGGTGAATTCGATACCATTGCCATCTGCTGCCAGGGCTGCGTTAAAGTCCGCAGGAACCGCAATCCCCGCTGCTGTGGCTGCTGCGTTTATCGCTGCAAGAACATCAGCGACCGTTAACGAGCCTACCAGATCAACATCAAAGCTAGACCCATCCTTTAGCGTCACATTAAAATCAAGATCTGCAGCTGGATCAGGTAGCCCTGTTATTGGATCCACACTACCACTTCTGATTTGAATTCCCTTGCCATGGTTGAAATCAGATAGATCCGTCCATGTTGCTAAGGAACGAACGCCTAACTCAGTTGCGGTGCTGCCTCCACCAACTTCCGCAATGGCCATATTGCTGCCAGATAGCTCATTTATGAAATTGAGGCGATCACCAGTGTCCGCGATCTCAACACGAACGCCAATATTTAATCCTTCAATGGCATTGATAATGCCCTGAACATTATTAACACCTGAAAGATCAACATCACGAGTTTGCCCACCATTTATGATGCGGATTGTTCCCATAGGAACAGTGATGCCGGTCAGATTTGCCACTGCTGTAAGCTCTGTGAGCTTAGGATCTACATCTGCACCATTGATGGTAACGCCATCAAATGCCAGGTCGATACCAAGATCAGCAGCTGTACTCTGGCCTCCCGGATCAGAGAAGGTTATGGTAACTCCACCACTGGGAACGATGGAAAATGCATTACCACCTGCGCTGATAGCAACTGTTGCGCCCGCGTCTACTGTTTGAATTTCAGTTTGCAATGTGTCAATGACATCTTGCACTGAGTGAGCAGTTGATAAGTCTATTGTTATTACTGTGCCGTTAATATCTGCACTAAGAGAACCGGAAGTAATCCCCAGACCTCTTGCACCATTAAGATCAAGAAGCCGCGTATTACCAACCATAGTTGGGTCTAAGTCTAATTGTCCCTCTACGCGGGCGCTTAACGCTCCAAACGCATCTTCACCGGACATAGTAATAGGAATTTTACCCGCTTGCCCCAAATCATTGATCATGCCCTCGCCTTGGCCGTTGTATCTAAGTCCCCCAAGCAACTCCTGTATGGGAGCTTCCGCTGTCTTATTCCCACCAAAGAAGAACAATTCCTGGAATTGACGATTACTGATCAGCACTAACTGATTCAGCATCGCGTTTATCACTTGAGATTGATTGGCTCGAGTTTCCGCGTCACTTCCAAATCCGATTTGACTTGCGCCTACACCCTTGGCTTCTAATACTAAATCCGATGCATCTCCGATCGATGCATCGATATTGTTAACTACCGCATCTGCATGCGAAAGATTGCGCAAACGCTGCTCATGCTGTTCTATTACATCATCAAGTACACTAA
The DNA here is from genome assembly GCA_022574595.1 of Planctomycetota bacterium. Classification (GTDB taxonomy): domain Bacteria; phylum Planctomycetota; class Phycisphaerae; order Phycisphaerales; family SM1A02; genus JACZRS01. The sequence continues at coordinate 41,893 of JACZRS010000021.1, forward strand.
TGGAACTTGTGGCAATCGGATCATCGGACGGCCTATTGACCGCTTTTCCAGATGCAAGCTGTATCTGTAATCGTAGAATATCCTGCTGAGTTCGACTAATCGAAGCCTGTAATATATTTGCGCCGAGCAGAGTCGGGATACGCGTCAAATTGGAAGGAATGCTACTCATGGAATGAACTAAACACTAAAAATAAATAAGTTAAATAATTGATAAGAGAGTTTGTAAAGTTTCATCTATTACTGCAATGAACCGAGCCGCAGCTTGAAACTGTCTCTGATAAGTTAAAAGGTTGATAGCTTCTTCATCCAACGAAACTCCAGATGACGCTTGCACCTGGGCATCTAAACTGCCACGAACTAAATTTGACGATGAAACAGCAGAGTTTGCAGCACTAGTTTTTACAGCCAACTGTGTAACTGAATCTTGCCAAAACTGACGGATACTTTTGTTACTTAGATTCGTCTGCTGATCATCCTCTAAGCCCGCTAACGCCAAGGCTGTATCGTTTGATCCAGCAATGTGTCCTGCTCCCACAGCTACAAAATTAGGATCATTTTCAACAACTGAATTTATTTTTATGGTTCCTGCATCCGCACCATCAAAGAAGGTATTGATACCCAATGATGCTAGAGCGCCGCTTGTATCATCAGAAAAACTAATTTCATACCCACTATTAGCAGCAAGACTAAGAGTATTGGCTACACCTACACTTGCTGTAACATTCGGAACCCCGACTGTTACATTAATCTCGTTTATTAGATCATTTAGTGAATCTGTTGAACCATCAACATTAATTTGATAGGTTGTTCTAATTCCAGATTCTTTATTTGTTACATGTATGAAAAAGCTACCGTTATCCGTGTCAAAATCAAGCCCTGCGTTTGTTGAGTTAAGCGCAGCCGTTACATCATCAACCCCATATGAACCTGTAACAGAATCAAATCCAAACTTACCCTGGCCCTGTGAGTGAGTACGATTAATCTGGTAGATCAGCTCTGAAGCTAGTAGATCCAGATCATCAATGGCTGGTTGGACAGAATCCTCGCGTTGGCGCATTAATCCGCCGATTCTGCCTGAATTCACATTCAAAAGAGTCCCATCATCCTTGACACGAATTGATACTTCAATTTGCCCGTTGACAGATTCTGTTCGTAATTCCACGCCCCGCGATGAGCCTCCAAAGACAATAGGTACGGAGTTTACGAATATGTCGATTGCGCCATTGCCTTGTTCGATCACACTAATATCCAGCTGCTCAGACAATTGATTGATTAACAGATCTCTTTGATCACGCAGTGCTGCTGCTTCACCAACCCCTTGTTCGGTTTGTGTGATTTGAGTATTTAATAGCGAGATTCTATCCAGAATATCATTGACTTCAGTTACAGATGCCCCAAGCTCACGATCAATTTGCTTAATAACTCCGGAGTAACTTTCACGCAAAGAGCTTATCTTGTTGGCTAAAGTTAATCCCTCTTGCACAACCAGCGAGCGAATTGCATGGTCCTCAGGGTTATTGGCTAATTCAGAAAACGCGTTAAAAAATTCGCTAAGTGAGCTTGAAAGATCTTGATCAGTCAGCTCGTTTTGCAGCGTTTCAATTGTTGTTAAGAATCGTTGATCGACTAACGATGTGCTTTCCTGACTAATTGCATCACGCAAGCGCGACTGCAATGCTGTATCCACCTCGCGGCGAATAGACTGCAACTGCACACCCTGGCCCACAAAAGCATTTCGACCAATTATTTCATCGCCCGCAGCTGCTAAATGTATAGTTCGCCTATGAAAACCTACAGTCGCAGCATTTGCCATGTTGTTGCCCGCAACCTGCATTGCCGCCTGGCTTGCAGCTAATGCTGATCTTCCAATTTGTAATGCGCCTGCAATACTCATGATTCAATTAGCTCTTTAAATCCAGGCAATATTGACTTTGGGTAACCACCGATATCCGTCCTTTTTGGCTGTAAACCTGTGCTTTACTCAAAACCGATTGCATAGTTTGCAGTAACCCACCCATGTGAGCTGAAAGAACATCTGCAGCTTTACGCACAATAGAACTTGCCTGCCTGACCTCTTTTACGGTTTGTTTCAGCTGTGTTGCAAGCTCCAAGATACGCTGACGATCCGGGTCTTTAAGCACCTCAGCAATCTGAGATACCGTCAAAGGTTCACTGGCATTTGGCTGCAATTTAGAAGTTAATTCACCTGTAAGCAATAGCCGCTGCTTTTCAAGCTGAGTTGCATGTTGCGCAACCACATGCTCATCCTGGCAAATACCTGTTATTTCCTGCATATTGGCATTGCGGATGGCTTCTTGTTTGAGTTCTATGAAATTTGCTATTTTCTTATAATCCTCATGCTGAGCCCGTAATATTTTTTCTAATACCTTAACAAGCTCGACAATTTCAGGTGTTGCAACTTGCGTTTTATCATGCTGTGACATCGACTGCCTCCTTCTTGGGAGATTTATCATCCTCAGGCTTTTCCTTATCAGATACTTCAGGCCCGACTAAACGATTCACCAGCGCTTCAACAAGCGGGAAATTTGAGGCAATAGCAATGCTGTCAGCAATTCGCTGATTTAGCAGTGGTGCAAAGCGTTTTTCTACCGTATTAGCTGCAAACATCTCCGCGCGGAAAAAACCTTCCTGCATATCTTCCAATATCGGGAGAATAAATGCAGTTGAAACCAACTGAGTTGCCGCTTCAGTTGCTTTTTGCCTTCGCTCAGTAGGATCAAGCTTTGCAAGCGCTTCCTGAAAAGCTTTAGTAGTAGACCCCGATGCACCTATGCCTGTCGCTTTAGGTGCAGCTAGGATTTCTTGAGCTTCTATATTTATTGGCATTGGCATCATTGGGTTATGATCTCCGCATGTAATGCCCCGGTCTTTTTCATCTCAAATATAATGGCAATCTGATCCTCGACTGGCACTTTAAGCTGATCAAAAGCTGCTAATAAGTCTTGAAGCCGAGTCGATGTCCTTGAAGTACCATCAGATGTATCCATCCCTACATACCGAGACTCTTGATAAATTGGGGCAGCAATAGTCGCTGCGGGAACAGGCGTGATGGTGGTTATGGACAAACCCCTGTGCGCAATACCTATGGGTGAAATCGCAACATTGCCTGATATGGCAATTATCCCCTGTCTCTCATTTATAACTATGCGGGCTTTGGATTGTATTAACGATGGGTCAACCTGAATTGTAAGCAGCGTAGCTATGAAATTTGCTGGAATCTGCCTTTCACCGGGAGGCAACAAAATCTTGACGTTCTTGGCATCTTCCGCTACCGCTACATCGGGGTAACCATCTAAGGCAAATTCTTCATTAATAGCATTTGCGATCATCGTAGAATTGGGGTAGCCCGCATAATGATCGTTTAGCACCAATCCCATCACACCATTTGAGGAAACTGGATGAGTGCGAATATCAACCAGCATTTTCCCGCCCGAACGAATCTTTCCACTTCGCGGGTTGCTTCCCTCAATAACAACGGGCCCGTTGGCTATTGCTAATACCTGCAAACCCTCAGAATCAGGTAGAGGCAGGCGTAAAGGCGACATGAACAAACGTCCGCCTTCGAGACTCTCAGCATTGAACATAGTATCAACCGAAACATCCAGTTGATCACCTTCGCGAACGCCAGTGGCTGGAATCACCATGGTCACCGTAACCAGCGCGAAAGAGTCCGCCTTGGCAAGCTCTTCTAAACTGCTAACAGGATTGCCCAGATTTCTAAGAAGCTGAGCGTATGGCCGAGCTGCTATAAGCGATTTCTTTGACTCATCACCCGTACCGTCAAGGCCTATTACTATCCCTAAGCCTGTCAGCACGTTCTTTTCATGACCCTTAATCCTTATCAGGTCTTGAATACTTGTTGCCTGAGCGTAGTTTGCGCCTAGCGCAATAACCGCGCAGGTAATTACTGCTGTTAAACACTGTCTTGCCACCGCCATAGGGGACCTCCTGTCCATTGGCTATATCCTTGCTAGTCAATAAGCAAATAGCGGGCCAGCACTTGCTGCGGCTCAACTGCGATACAATCATCACGTGCCAACTGCTGCTTCAAACAACAAATCTGCCCTCCACTTGGCCCCCCTAGCGATAGGGCTCCTCGCTCTAGTTGCCTTCATTGCACTTTTCTCAGGATGGACAGGCGCTGGCCAAGTTAGTGCTGCGAAAGATACGCTTTGGGTTCTGCTGACCTCCGGCCCTTGGGCGCTGGCATGGATAGTTGCAGCCACAGGCTTAGGTTGGCCACTACAAAGCTGGCTTACCCCTGACGCTGAAGATAAATTTTCACTTCAAGTCGGCCTGGGCGTTGCGGCAATGCTCACCGCCGATGCAGGCCTGGGAGCAATCGGAGCATTTCAGTGGGGTGGATCAATTGGCGGGTGGGTGTTGCTTGCGATTGGAATAGCTCTGGCAATAACGCAAACGCTGATAACAAAACCAAAGGATAATTCAAAGCCAAGTAAGAACGTGTGGTTGATTTGCGCAATCACGCCGGCAATTGCCATATTACTTCTGGCTGCCTGCTCTGCACCCGGTTGGTTGTGGGCATCTGAATTTGGCGGTTACGATGCGCTGAGCTATCACCTGCAATTGCCCAAGGAGTGGTTAGCACTAGGTCAATTTCAGCCATTAGAGCACAATGTCTATAGCTATCTGCCTGGTTACGTAGAAGCAGCATTTTATCACATTGCGGTCCTTACTGGTGAAGGCGTTAATTCAGCTTACGCAAACCAATTGCTACATGCGGGGCTAACTTTGTTAACCGCATTAGTTGTAGGCAGAACTGCAACAAGGCTTGGCGGAACCCTGGCAGGGATTATTGCAGCAGCGCTATTGCTGGGCACGCCTTGGATCATTGTCGTAGGCTCGCTTGGCTATAACGAAATGGCCGTGGCCTTGCTATTTGCCTGTGGATTAAGTCTTTTGCTTCAAAGCCACGAAATAACCTGGCGTGAAGGAGCAGCTTTAGGCTTGCTGATATCTGCTGCCTGCGGCTCCAAGCTTACCGCTGTGGGTCTTGTAGCAGCACCGCTTATTGCAATTGCGCTAATCATAGTCCCCCCTAAACGCTGGATAAGCTTATTACTCTCGGTTGGTATTGCAAGCTTACTTATCTTGCTCCCCTACTTTTTACGAAATTGGATATACTCAGGCAATCCCATATTCCCGTTTGCTGCTGATATACTAGGATCAGCGCACTGGACGGCTGAACAAGCGCAGATTTTCAGCAATGGACATGCTCCGCCAAAATCATTGGGCTTACGATTAAGTGAATTGTGGCACCAACTAATGCGCTATGGAATTGGCAGTAATCCCTATACCGATGAACCTTGGCGGGCCCAATGGTCGATCCTTCCCTGGCTTACCATATTCAGCCTCATATTACTTGCCGCAATAAAACCTTGGCGAAAATTGGCTTTGCGTTTAACAATAACGATATTAATCGGCATCTTATTTTGGCTTTCCTTCACGCACATTAAATCACGCTTTGTGCTTCCTGTTGCCATCCCTGCGGTTTTAGCTGTAAGCATGGCTATTACCTTATCCTTAAAGCATTTTAGTGTAGCTATTGCTCGGCTTGTTCTTGTTATAGTGTTGCTATTGTGGTCAATTCAAACTGCATTTATCTTCGCAGATGAAGGCATGAAAGCGCCCGCACAACGGATAGGAAGAATAGACATAATTACAGGCGATGCGCTAACCCCAACACTGCGAACTGAACTCGCCAGCAACTCGCCAACTATCACAGTAAATCATTTACTTCCCGATAGCGCAAAAGTGCTGTTTCTTGGTGAAGCTGCGCCGTTTTACTATAAAGCAAACATTACTTACCAAACCACGTGGGATCGCGGTCCTCTATCTGAAATAATACGCCTAAACCCAGATCAACCAACCACTTGGATAGCACAACTCCGTGAACTTGGGTTTACACATATACTGATTAATCATATAATGATTCAGCGTTGGGAAGAAGCTCAGTGGAATGATCCACTAATTAATACAGCAAATATGGATTTGCTCACAAAGCAGCTAGCTGTGGAAGGCCATTGGAATCATCTTGGTTTAGCGCTATATCGTTTGCAATAAAGGATATGACATGCTCTGCAAAACCCCCTATATTCAGCGTTTGCTTGAAGCCAGGAAAAGAAAAGGAAAAAAGTATGCTCCGTAGAAAACTTCTCGACAATCAGTATCAGCAAAAAGGATATTTATGTTATGGGTGATTGATCTTCACCACACTATCACATTCGGCTCGCTGCCAGCCACATTCAGGACAACCGGTTGCGAAATCACTTCGTAAATTGTAGCAGCAGATCGGGCACTTGCCTTTTTGGATTCGCCACCGTCTTCGAGCGCTTTTTACTACGATTAGACCTAACAAGAATAACAGCGCGAAGAAAATAACATCTCCTACAAAACCCCAAACAATAATCTTGGTAGGAAGATTCAAATTTCCAAGAGTACCAGAAGTGCGCTGCGAAATTACCGTACCTGTTTGCCAGTCTCGTTTAGCGTCCTTAGAGTACCACATGCTGAGCATTGGCCAACCATACGCATAATCAATCACGATCGGCATGGGCTCTCCCTGTCGGTAGGCAGGCAGGAATCTGACCCTGCTCCATCTCGGCACATCGCTATCGAGGAGTTCGATGGCGTCCGACGATTTTCCAGAGATCATAGCGCTAACGGTAACCGCGCCTGTTCGATGCCATATATCGACACTCCAACTATTAAGATGGCTCACCGGCAAGAGTGCTTTAGGTGTACTTCTATTCGCTACCATTAAGTCCGCAAATCCCCAAGCCACTACTATCGTAGTGATCAGGCCCAAGAAAACCGAGACGAGAACTCGGAGAAGTGCTCGTCTTGTCAGCCAGTGCATTAGTATTTGCATTGTCTTAGACAGGATCGCTTTAGCCTTTTGTTTCACTATATGCGACATATAGCAGCATAGTATTCTTAGCTGCCTGCCTGCTGCTCGCAGAGAGCTCTAAGTTCCTGGATCAGTTCCTCAGCTTGTTCTATTTCGTCCGGGTGATCTCGAATCGCAGCGTCCAGGCGAACAAGACACTCAGGGGAACTGGCTAGCTCAAGCACTCGCATCAAGATCAGAACACGAACCTTAAGCCACAAGGCAACTTCCTCAACAAGCACGCCTTCGCAGACGGGCAAGACTTCCGGTTGTAGGGGAAGATAGGATTTTACTTTCCATTTTGAGGTTATTTTCTCGGCAGCTTCGTCTCGGATGCCCCATGGCATGTTGTTGTCTTGCAGTATTGCCACATACCGCGAACCAACGAACTCAATATCGTAGTACTCATACACGACGATCGTATCGAAGCGCAAGCCAGACCAGCGAGCTTCCAGTAAATCACATATCCTCAGATAGTCACTTCGTGCTTCCCGCCGCGCAAATTCTGTAAGACCTACTGTAAGAGCCACTGCTTCGTGATTTGAGAAGGTTCCTACATTGCGTTCTATTACATGTATATGCTCTTTGAGAGACGCTATACGATCATAGAATTCCTCACGCCTTGGCCCGTCTTGTTGGGCTGCCTGCTGGGTATCTACTAGTTGCCTCAACCACTGCGGATAGCTACCGGTTTCTTCCCTGTTGTCACAACTAGGTAAAAACAAGCTCGACATAATCAAAGCGAATACGATGCAACTCTTGAACATTGACTCCAATAATAGCTTCCACTCGAAAAGAAAGCGAACGGCGGAATTGTGATTGGATCGGATAAGAAACTATGAAAGCCGGGTCTCCGAGTACAATCACCCCGAAACATACTTAACCATTTGGTTAAATGAGAATAATCTACCCACTGATGCGTCTACTTGATGCGGCTAGCTGTTGTCATACAAGGGCCTTTTCTTTTTCTCTTACCCCTGACTCCTGGCTCCTGAAGCCTGAAGCCTGTTCCACCCAAACGCTCCCCTATCGGGTCGCGGCTAAACATGGGAACATAAATAGACTAATTCCCATCATCGATTTCAGGGTCTAAAAATTCCCCTACTTCCAATCGCTCTAATTCCCTTTCCGCTGTTTGCAACAGTTCTTTAAAACCTGCTGGTATTGATTCTTGCTTAGCTGTGACATCAATCGATTTAAGAATTTCTATCGCTGCTTTGTAATCCTCAATGCGCGCTTGAGCTGAGCGCTCCTGCAACTGAGCCAGCTCAATTAACTTTAGTGCTTCATCGTAATTTTCTTTTAGTTCCTGCTGCATCACATCAATTGGTAGCTCAATTTCCTCTGGCAATGCAGGTTCTACTGCTGCATCGTCCTCCAAAACAGGAATTTCATTATCAGCAATACTTGCGCTCGGATTTGTAACAGCTTCATCTTTTACTGAGGTATCAACGGATTTAGTGGCAGCTTCTTCAATCTTTTCATCATTGCTATTCACAGAAGTTAAAACGATGGCTGCGGATCCTAATACTATTGCCACGACAGCTATAGCTAACATTGTTATCGTGCGCTTTTGATGCACTACCTGCCTTTGCAAAGAGCGAGCTTGTGCAGTTAAAGTATGTTCATCAAATACGCTGGTTGATGCGCCTGAAGGGTTAATTAATCTCTCAGCTTCACTAACAGCGGATCCTTGCGGAGAAGCTACAGCTGTATCACCCTCAGTTGACGGTCTAATGCCTCGGCTTCCTCCTGCATGAGCTGATCCGCGGCCTGGATGACTAGAGCCTCTTAGCTCATCATCGCTGGCGAAACTGGAGATACCCGAAGCGCTTGGCGGCGTTCGACTCCAATGCGAAGCTGGATCGACAAATTGCGATGCTTCATCAGCATCAACCTGAGCCTCCCAGGGAAGTGATCGTATGTCAGGAAGCCCCATGTAATTGCGATCAAGATATGCGCCAAATGGTACGCCACATAAATGACAGCCATGATCTTCCGGATCAACTGAAGCGTCACAGTTGTGGCAATATCCCAGTAAATGCGCCAGGCCGGGCACGCGCTTGGCAACTGTCCAGAATTGCTTGGTTGTTGGGCCACGAACGATGGTGTATTTATCGACTTTGCCTCGCTCGATAAGCCTGAGCAGTGTCTCGTAGCTACAGCCGGGCTGAAACGGCTGATCTGCTTCACGAACGAACCAAGGTCCCATAGCGTTATGAGTTGCCTGCCTGCTTAACGGCTCAAAAAAACCTCCACAGTTGCGACAACTCTCTGCCTGAGGCTGCGTTTGGCCACAATAAGGGCATATAAGTATCTTTGTCTTGGCCATGAGTTTGACAATCAGAGCATTTGGGGGTCGTCTAAGCAGTTATGAAAGAATATTCAGCACCATATATCAAGGTATATCTGCTTCTAGCAGTAGTTTCCTGCCTTTTATTCGCATGCAAGACCACTTCGGATTCTAAAACCTTTGCCAGGCCTCTGGGTATTTCAGCACCTGAACCGGTCCAAAACAGGCGTTTGCCGCTGGGAACTGAGCCGGTAGCAACATTCATAGACGCCAGGCCTGTTGCGATCATCAATGGTCATGTGCTGGAATGGGGGGAATTACGTCCCTTGTTAAATGAAGCTGCGGGGGCAACCGTCCTCCAGGAAGTGATCCTGGACAGAATGACCTATAGAGCCCTGGCCAAGGCGGGTAAATTCATTTCCCAGGATGATATTCAAAGAGAGCTAAAACTTTTTCATGATTCGCTGAGTTTGGATCCCGATACGGCTCTTCGTCTATCAAGTGAAGTCCGAGCCCGCCAGGGGTTAGGACCAATTCGCTTCAAACATTTGCTCAGACGTAATGCCACATTGCGCGCCTTAGTAAGTAATGAAGTTAAAGTAAACGAATCATCAATTCGAAGAACTTTCGAAGTACTGTATGGCCCACGAAGGCAAGCAAGATTAATCATGCTGCCCTCACTGCGAAGTGCACAAGAGGCTGTTAGCAGAATTCGCAGCGGTGAATCCTTTAGCGATATTGCTGTGGAGATTTCTACAGATGTTAGCGCAGCCCGTGGTGGTCTGCTCGAACCCATAAGCAGAGGCGATCTGAGCTACCCGCAAGCCCTGCGTGATGCTCTTTGGGATTTGGGACCAATGGGATTGTCCGCACCGATACTTATGGAAAACGGGTATGCGCTACTGCTATTTGAAAAACAATTTGATGGCACAGATGTAGATATTGAAGAGGTTAGGCCTGAGCTTCAGCGCATAGCGAGAATTGATCGCGAACGCTTGTTAATGGACCAGCTTGCCAGGCAAATGCTCTTTCAAGCAAGCGTTACAATATATGATAAAGAGCTAAATGATAATTGGCGGCGGAGTCGCTTCATCCAATAGAAACAGTCCACAAAATGACAGGCATAAATTCTATTTAGTTTATATTTGCATAAATCGGTATGATATTGCGCTAATGGCTGGCTCTGATTCAATCTTGACAACTCCAATCGCGCAAGGCTTAACAATAAGCGGCGTGTCGTTCGCTTATCCCGCAAGACGTAAACAACCCAAGCGCCAAGCACTCGACAATATCAATTTACAAATATTGCCCGGGCAAAGAGTAGCGCTGCTTGGGCCAAATGGCTGTGGTAAGTCCACGCTTATGAAGAATATCTGCGGGCTATTGCGCCCTGACAAAGGAACTATTGAAGTTTTTTCCAAGACTAGGCTTGTAGATATTCGTCCAATTATAAGTGTTGTATTCCAAACACCCGGGCTGGATCGTCATCTGAGTGTTTATGAAAATCTGCGTGACCAGGCTAGTTTGTATGGGATTACTAAAAGTGATGCACAAGAGCGCATAAAGCACCAACTTGAGCAAGGCAACTTAACCGATCGCAAATCTGATCTTGTTAAAACGCTTTCAACAGGTTTAACTCGTCGAGTAGATTTAGCCCGCGCAATGCTTAATGATCCATACATGTTGATACTTGATGAGCCAACCGTTGGGCTGGATCCAATTGCGCGCCAAGGGTTTCTAAAACTTATAGAGAAGCAACAGGAAGAAAATCCTGATCGGATAGTGCTGTTAAGTACTCACCTTGTAGATGAAGCGGATCGCTGCGATCGTGTATTGTTGATGCACAAGGGTCGCATTATCGCGGACGGTCAGCCTGGAGTTTTGCGAGAAACCCTGGGGCAGCGAAGAATTACGGTTTTTACTCATAACAAGCAGGATCAGCCGAACATTGCGGATCTGAATTGGGAAAAATCCTCCACCGGTTGGTCGGCCCCATTAGATATTGATGAGCAGCAAGTCGAAAACGTCGTATCCCAGCTTACGCGCTTGGGATGTTCGTTTTCTGTTGCGCCCCCTACTCTTGCGGATGTGTTTGAACATTCTACTGGCAGGCAACTAGATTTGGATGACCAAATCGATATTGAGGAGTCAGCGACATGACTCCATCATCATCACCAGGTTGGTTAGTTACTTTAGTGATTGTTCGCAGAGAACTTATCTTGTTTGTGCGTCAACCGGCGCGCATAGCCGCCGCAATCGGCACCCCATGCCTATTTTGGCTTTTTATGGCTAGTGGTTTTGCGCAATCATTAAAACCCGAACATCTCGGTGATACAAGCTATGGCACATATCTATTGCCGGGAATGATGACGTTGGTAGCTGTATTTGCTGCAATTTTTTCCAGCATCTCCATCATTGAAGATCGACGCGAAGGGTGGTTGCAAGCGGTGCTGGTCTCGCCCGCACCTCGTTGGTCGATCGCCTTAGGGAAAATCCTCGGCGGAACAGTAGTCGCATGGACCCAAGCTGCACTACTACTCGCAGCTGCACCATTACTTGATATACAGTTGAGCTTAACTACGATAGTTCTTTCATTAATTGGTGTTGGCGTAACCAGCTTTGCCATGACCGCAGTCGGAGTTGCCTTTGCCTGGCGCACCGAAACCACCGCAGCCTTTCACGCAATTATGAATATCGTATTTATGCCCGCATGGCTACTATCCGGCTCACTCTTCCCGCCAACCGGATCATCAGCCTGGCTCGGCTGGTTAGTTAAACTAAACCCACTTTCCTGGTGCACCCAATCAATACGCGGCCCACTAATGGGAGACACATCCATCATCCCCTTACTAGCTGCACTCGCCTTCGCTGGCGCTTCTTTAGCCGTCGCAACGTGGATCGTATCTTCACAATCTAAACGTATAGCTTAAGTCTTACGCTCCCACCCACATTCCGGACAGCCTCGACTTTTTAACCCACGCAAATCGTAGCCACAATCCGGGCAAATCATGTTCTGTTGATACTTTTCTATTGGTGCATATATAATGCCTGCAATATTTGCTGCAGCCGCGCTAAAGCACAACAACGACACGGCAGGATCGTCAGACATAATCATCTGGAAGGCTAAAAAGATAAACAGTGCGTTGCCAACAATTGCAATGCGGCGCACAATTATGAGAAACCTACTACTGCGTACAACTGTGACCGCAATCAGGTTTAAGATGGCAACTATGATGAATAGAATTGTTTCAATGAGTCTTGGCGCAGCTACAAAACTTACAAAAGTAAAAATTAACATCGCTATAGAGAGTACAATGACCACACTATTGAGAAACACCACAAAGGCTATTCCTAACACCGAGCCAAGAGATGGTTCACTCTGCTTGTTCACTCATGTGCGGATCAATGTGATTTGAAACATTGCGATGGGAATCAGCACTAAGCCGGGCAGAAAGACTTCTACAGCCGGCTCAATTCCCGGCAAATCCACCGTCAACCCAATCAGCGCCCCAAGCATCACCGGTATCGCGGTAGAAGCACACAAGAAACTCTGCCTGAGCAAATTCGCTGGCTCGCGCAGTAAAAAGAAGGGCAAGGTTATAACCAACAAAAGCATGTTAACTACCACAGAAGTAAATCGAGCAAGCCAAAACCGAACTAAAATATCCGTATCTTCCTGCTGTCCCGACTCCATTAACTGCCCGATTTCGCGCATACTGAGCATGGCTGCATATTGGCGATGCTGCCTCATGGTTAATACATCAGGCGATAAATCGGTATGAAACACTTCATTTGCTGGTTGCATAAATGATGATGATGTCGCGCCATCTTTCCCATGGGCGCTGGGTGTTATGACCTGCCCATCCGTGAATCTCCATCCTTCTTCCTGTTCATCCCATACTGCCTCCTTCGCACTAATTCGTTGTATGGTGCGCCCACTTTCATCCCGCAATAGAATCGTAGGATACTCTAGTGTTTGAGCTTGAGCATTAAACCCCGGCGACTGAATCAGATTCCCCTTGCTATCCGCAGAAAACGGTATGGCAAATGAGCTAATGCCTGACTTACCAATATCCCCATGATTTCGAATTAACAGCGGCGCCAGCTTAGGCAAGATAAATTCCTGGTTTATCAGTTGTAATAAGTTTAAGGCAAACACTGCACAAATTATTGGGACTGCAATGCGATGGAGCCTGACGCCAGATGCCAGGACCGCGACCAGTTCTTTGTGCCGATGCATTTGCGCTAAGGTAAATCCCATTGCCCCGATTGACAAAAGTCCAAGCATGTAAGCATAAAACTGAAAAATGCGCGGGCCATGAAAATTCAATACTACTTTGATAAGTATTATTGTTCGCGTAAACCAACCAGCATCTTCTGCTTTTAAATTAACCACTTCCACAAAGCGATCCAATTGCAAAAGTAAATCTATGGCTGCAGCAAATATAAATAGCATCAGGAACAGAATCACGAAGTTCGTGAGAAACCGAGTAATGATGTATCTATCTATTAGTGACATCTTTAATTAGTTAGTTCCGCATCACACGGCGAAGTGTGCCGATTATCATTGCAATAAGCAATACATTGCCTGACCAAAGCACAATCGTACCTGAGACTACGCTTCCATCGCGTACCATATGTCCGCCACCGGAAATCATAATTATATCTAAAATCGAAGGTGCGAATGCACAAGCGTAAATCACCAAGGGCAGCGCTTGGCGCAGCATCATGGCTAAGGTTGCGCCTAAAAGCAGCAACAAAATTGCAGTCCCGGATAGTGCATACCTTCTTTGTATCTTACTATTTATTTGTAAAAGCAGCTCATCAACTCTTTGGTTAAGAATTTCCGCTTTGGCAACGACATTCCCGTTAGCTCCTAGAGCTTCTTTAAGAAGATAACGGTACGACTGTGCTGCAAGCTTCGTCTCTTTCAGATCATCTACTTCAAGCGCGCCATATTCTGCAAGAACGCGTTGGTTAACTACTTCGCCTGTACTTACATCGAGTATATCACAGTCTTCTAGAACTAATTCAAAGCTTGGAAGGGCAAGAGAAGATCCATCATCAGATGCAATAGATACTTCTTTGGCCGAAAAAAGCACAACCACGCCCGATTGTTCGGTAACTTGAACAGTAATCGGTTCATTTTCAGGATTTGAAAATACACCTTTTATAACTTCATGCGCTTTAACCGTGATTGTGCGCAGCTCACCAATTAATTTAATCTGCCCTTGAGTTCTTAATTTTTCTCGAATTTGCTGCCAAACTTCTATTTCTCGCAGGGCCTTGGCTAACTCGTTTTTGGCCTTGATCACCTCGCTAAATTGACCTGGATCATCTTGTAGATCATGCATCTCAGAAAGAGTCATAAACTCGGGATCATCATGCGCAATGCTGGGAATGAGAATAGGTTCAATGGGCATAACCGGCGCCTCCAACAACTCTCCTTTCTTGGGGATATACGCCACAGTATCGCGCAGCTCGAGCTGAATATATCTGTGATTCCCTTGGAGATGAAAATCCACTATCGCCGTGCTTGCAGTTACATCAGTTGTAATACGCCCCAAATCATCAAGCTCCGCAGCCGCAACACCTATAAGAATCAACCGTGTTTGAGCGCCGGTTTCCGGATTAGGCTGCTCATAGATCTTATCTGCGTATATCTGAATGTCACCGATTTGAAAAGGAATTCCTTTTTCAATCGTTTTTCGAAACAGCCGAGTAACGTCCACAGATAAACTCTGTTCCATCTTGGCCAAGAATTGTGGAATGACGTATTGGGTCAGCCCTACCATAATCGCAACTAGTGTAATCCCCAATAAAAATATGGGCATTAGAATTCGCTGGTAGCTGATGCCGCTGGCAGATGCAGCCTGAATTTCGTTGTCCTTTGTCAGCCGATGAAAAACTATAGTCGCAGCAAACCCCGCAGCAAATGGCAGAGCAAACTGAAGCATTGGTATTGTGGCAAATGCAATGAACTTTGCTGTCTGGGCCGGACCAAAAAGATCATCAGCTGCAAGAGGCTTAATCGCAGCCCCGAATGCGATGACCGTGACCAACACTGCGCCAGATAGCAGGAAGACACGCAGGAGTTCGCCCAAGATGTAACGATAGAGGAGCCAAGGCATATTGATTCATTATGGCCGGTATTGGCCAAATAAACCACCCCATCAATAAATGATGCCCCTTTTCTGCCTATGACGCATGAAAACTGTGCTAAATGCAGATGCGCTTCTTTACTATTACCAAATGACTAGCCCACTTATCGCTTACGTCTGCGATGAGCTAAAGCGCCAAGACCAAGTAGTGCGATTGCTCCAGGTGCTGGTAAAGCTGGAACTTTATCTGAGCCACCATTTTCAAATCCACGGAATCTCACGAGGAAATTAAAATCATAAGGCCCTTGGAGAAAACTGCCCGCAGTAAGCAGCCCAGCATCAGTAGCAGTAATGTCAAAGTTAAATGTTCCACTCTCACTGACACCAATACCTAAGCTAGGGTCACGACCCCCTAACCAATCACCTCCAAGTGCTGCCCCACCCATAAATGGATCACCATAAGGCGCACCACTTTTCCCAGGAGCATTATCAAATGGGTATGTTGCATCAGCAAGATCCGCAGTAGCATTTTCATCGCTAGTTGCGAAGTTGAAAATAATTCCAGTGATCCAGCCGCCGTTGGCCTCATCGGAAGTATTGTTTATAATTAACGTGAGCAGCCCCATATCCCCCATCTGATAATCATATTGCAATGTACCGGAAAAATCGCCTAACCCTTCAGTGCTGTTATTAGTATCAGCAACGATATTTATGATGTCTGCCCTTGCGGAATTACCCATCCCCATAGCCAATGCTATACCCAACACTAACCCCACAGGTGTTTTGATTAGATAGCCTCGCATGTTCGCTCTCTTTGCTGGCGCCTCAGCCATGAATCTCTTGGCTACCACATAGCGCAATCTGTTCAGATGATGCTAGCGCAATAGCACTTACTTAAGCTTACATCAGAGTCGTTGCTTTGCCACTATAATAAAGGTATTTGTCAATTACCCAAACCAAGCATGTGGACTTTGCCTAAGTTAACTAATGATATTCGATCACAACGACAAAAGCCGCTTAATTATCAATCAGGCTAGTTTTTGGACATGGTTAAAGTTATCGGATGCCATACTCGCGGAGCTTCCGGTATAGCGTCCTTTCACCTATTCCCAGCAAGTTTGCAGTCTGCTCTCGATTGCCACCTGTCATGGCCAGGGTTTGGCGAATCGCTTCTTTTTCCAACCGATCAAGCCCCACGCCGGCTAAACTACCAATTCCTGTTGATGTATCTGCCTGATCAGCCTTGATATCTTCAGGCACATCACGGACATCCACCACATCTGAACTAGACATCACAATCATTTTTTGAATCACATTAAGTAGTTCACGCACATTGCCCGGCCAGGAATAGCTCACTAACCGCATCATCGCCGGCTGGGTAATGCTTGGAATTGCCCTGCCCATTTCCTTGGCAAATCGCCCTACCAAGTGATTTACAAGCAGTGGAATATCCTCACGTCGATCTCGCAAAGGTGGTATGAGAATCTCTGCCCCTTTTATGCGAAAGTACAAATCTTCCCTGAATATCCCCTGGGAAATTGCAACTTTAAGATCACGATTTGTTGCGCTAACAATGCGAACATCAACTTTGCGCTTATCGTTGGCACCGAGTCTAACTATTTCGCCGGTTTCCAGGACGCGAAGTAGCTTTGCCTGCATAGGTAGGGGCATATCTCCGATTTCATCGAGAAACAAAGTGGCGCCATCTGCGTATTCGAAGACACCCTCTCGGTCCCGATCCGCACCGGTATATGCGCCTCGTACATGTCCAAACAACTGATCCTCAAGCAGCGTTTCGCTTTGCGATGCTGCATCGAAAGTAACATAACGCTTAGATGCACGCTTGGAATGTTTGTGAATGGCTGCTGCTATCAGTTCCTTTCCCGTTCCTGATTCACCTATAATTAAAACAGGTATATCGCTAATTGCTACCTGCTTGATAGTGCTGATGATCTTACGGATTGCTGATGATTCGCCGATGATCCCTTCAAAGCCGTACGCTGCTTCAACTTGACCTTGAAGTCGCACGTTTTTGTGACGCAGCAATACTGTTTCTGCTGCGCGGTTTACTAGATTGCGGAACACATCCAGATCCAGTGGCTTTTCTATAAAGTCGTAGGCGCCGCCTTGCAAAGCTGCCTTGGCGGTCGGCACATCGCCATGGGCTGTGACCATGATTGTTTCCGCATCCGTTTGATGCTCTTGCGCCAGTTTTAAGACCTTAAGCCCCGTCGTATCATCCTCCATCACCAGGTCCGTAACTATGACATCAAAAGATCCGTGCAGAAGCTCATCCTCAGCGTCTGCGTAAGTGCTAACAATCGTGCAAACATGCCCAGGCTTTCTAAGAGCCTCAGCCATCGCATCTGCGTGATCAACCTCATCATCAACGATCAGTACCTGGGCGTGTAGATTGTCTGGTTTTTCCTGCTGGTCCATAAGGCTGGAATCTTATCTCACGCTAGGTATCGAGGGCAAATCCGCTCAAAATGGCCTCAAACCCAGCAAAATCACTCCTTGTGACGGTTTCTACGACACATTTTGCTCGATTAAGCATCCTATCGTCTGGTAGCTTATAGGTATCAGTAGATTATTACCGCAAGGAGATTTCCAGGATGTTTAAGTTCCAAGCTCGAACACCAATCACATCAGTACTACATTGCGTAATAGCAGCAGGCCTGGCAGCAGTTCTCGCAGCCCCCGCCCTGGCGCAGAACATGTCATTTACAACATCAAGCTCATCAGTTCGAATGATGTCACCTGGATCTTTTCGAAATCTCATGCGGCCGGACTACTCTCGCCGTGATCTAAAATTGATGTTTAGCGGGCTGGATATCGATCAGAATCAACGCTACGTCTTGGAAATTCTCATGGATGGATACACCAATCAGTTCAATGAAATGGTTGAAGAATTCAAGGATGTTCGTGATCGATATGAATGGCCTCGAATGAGTTCATTCGGCCATAATCATGCAGAAAACTTTACCGAGGATATTCTTCATAATCTTGATAATGCTCAGGTCATTCAATTAGAGGGTGATGGGATACATATGGTTGGCCTGGCAACCACCACAATAGATATTGGCGACGCCCAAACAGGTGTATTCATTTCAGGGCAATCTGGGGCAGCCCAAGCAGCAGGCGGAACTTTGCATTCTATTGTAATGATAGGGACACCAGATGGCGAAGCTGAGGGAGAAAATATACTACACACAATTCCCCCGGAAGTTCTAGAGAAACTCAAAGAAAATTTGCGTAATCGCCTTGAGGTTCTTCTAGAAAAGTATAAAACAGAATCGCAAACGCTTAAAGACAAGCAAAAACAAGAGGATGATAATGAGGAGGATGTGGAAAAAGCTACTGCAGATGAAGTAGCCCAAGCTGCTAGAAAACTGCGAGATGAAAAGGCTCTACTGGCGCTATCATTTATAAGCGACCTGGAACTATTGCTTTCAGAATCGCAGTTAAATGCCTGGCCGGCCACCGATCGAACACTTAGGCGCGTAAACACCATCCCCCATGGTGAGTTTGCCGGCGAAAAACTTGATCTTGTTAGGTTCGTCACTGATTACCCAGATAAACCAAGTTCAGATCAAAAGATAGATTCCATACTTAATCAGTACAAACTGCAACTGGACATTGCGCTAAAAGAACGAAACGATTATCTCAGCGATTCGGAGATCGAGAACTTCATTGCCTTCACCCAAGAGGACAATGATGAAATTCTCGATATTATGCGCAAGGAATCCGATCTTCGTGTTGCGGTCCGTACCGTCAACGATGACTACTTGCAGAATATCGCATCTCTACTTGATGATGAAAAAGCAGCGGAGTTTCAAGCAAAGGCTAAAAAAGAAGCTCACAAGTTTCTCTACAGGCCAACCCGTACCCAACGACTCTATAGTAAGGCTGCCGAGCTAGAAGATCTCGATGAAACCCTGCTCGAAGCTATTGAAACACTAAGTCAGCGATATCTCCAGGAGCTTGAGATCGCAAATGATCGCCTCGCCGATGCCATACACATGGAGGAGCCTAAGCAGAAAATGCAGATGGCTGAGATGATGGCCAATTTCAAAGCCGGCGAAGGCAAATTCATGCGACCGCCAACTAGTCCTATGCATGAAGGTTACAAACAGCGAATTGAACTAGGAAAACGCTATAAGGATCAGCTCAAATCAATCCTCTCTGATGAGCAGTTTGAAGCCATTTCTCCAAAGTTTCAATTTTCGTTCACAAGGCCCACAAAGCAAGACTCTAAATAGAATAACCGCGCAAAGCCTGCTCTCAACTCGTCCAAATACATAAACAGTGACGAATCTAATCAGCTTGCACTGCACACGCCGATAGAATGCGTTGATGGCAACCGCTTCAACACAAGTAGTACAAACACGCCAAAATTCACCGGCGACGTCCGATCCCACAATTACATTTGTAGGTAAAGCTATACACTTCGTGGGTATAGGCGGATGTGGTCTAAGCGGCCTGGCCAAGATGCTAAAGGAGCAAGGTGCGATATGTAGCGGCTCTGACTGCACACCTTCTGATCTCACCAAGGCAATGCAGGCTCAAGGCATCAGCATAAGCAAGAAGCAGACCGCAAAATCCCTGCCAACGAACTGCGATCTTGTAATAGCTTCAGCGGCCATCGAGCCGGAGCATCCTGAACTTGTCTCTGCCAAGCAACGAGGCATCCAAGTTCTGACCTACGCCCAAGCTCTAGGTATGGCTCAAACCACTCATACCGGAGTCTCAATTGCCGGAACCCACGGCAAAAGCACCACAGCAGCAATGCTCTGTCACGCCCTGCTGGTGTGTGATCTCGATCCTAGCTTTATAATTGGTGCAGACTGCCAACAAATCGGGGGTGGGAGCAGATATGGCTCAAAAACAGTCCCACAAAACGGCCCCTACGCAGGCAAACCCGGCCTGCTAATAGCTGAAGCTTGCGAGTTCAACCGATCATTTCACCACCACCGACCAGTCATCGGACTAATAAATAACCTCGAAGAAGACCACTTAGATACTTATGGCAACCTGCAAGCAATCATCGAAGCCTTCGCAGATTTTGCAAAGTTGCTCCCGCCAGCCAAACAAGGCGGCCTTTTGCTTATCTCTCATAACGATGCACACCGCGAACAAGTCACCAACAACCTTGACTGCGAAGTTAAAACCTTCGGCTTCAGCCTGAAGGCGGACTATCACATAAACTTCCAACCCGAAACTTGCAAAGTTGAAGTACGCGAACAAGGGACAGTCGTTGCATCGTGGTTCAACAAAACCATGCCCGGCGAACATAACGCCCTAAACAGTGCAGCTGCAGCAATCCTAGCAAACACACTCGGCGGAGATTGGGAAGTGATCGCCAATGCCCTCGGAAAATTCCAAGGCGTAACTCGCCGAATGCAGAGACTTGGCGAGCGAAAAACTGATAACGATGGAAAAGTAATTGTCTACGATGACTATGGCCACCACCCCACCGAAATCGATGCCACACTTAATGCCCTTCGCGAAACCGAACATCCCAAACGCTTAATCTGTGTGTTTCAACCGCACCAACACAGCCGAACTCGATTTCTGCTTGAGGATTTCGCTAAGAGTTTTTCCAGTGCGGATATCGTTATCGTGCCGCATATCTACTTCGTCCGCGATAGCGAAATTGAAAAGCACAAAGTCCGAGCATCCGACCTCGTCGATCGACTCAGAAAGCGTGGCGTGGCGGCAATGCACCTATACCCGTTTGATGCCATCGTCGAGCAACTACAGGTAATCTGCCGCGATGGCGACCTGGTAGTAATAATGGGAGCCGGCCCAGTCTGGCAGGTCGCACGAGATTTCCTGAAAGACTAAACTACTTAAGTATTTGAACCACAGAGACACAGAGACACGGAGTTTCTTTCTTTTCCTCCATCTGATCCCCTCTCCCCCTGGGAGAGGGCTAGGGTGAGGGTCTTCTCTTTCTTAACATGCCTAGTGCCTTCTCACAAACCACGTAGGGTCAAGCCCTACGGCTAAACTCGATGCCTTGATGCCTTGATACCTCGATGCCAAGATGCCTTCTTCCCATGCCTGCCGCACTATTCAGCGATCTTGACGTTCAAGCAACCACCGATGCACCGCTAGGCGCAACAACCTGGTACGGCATAGGCGGCCGAGCTGATCTGCTAATTAAACCAAATACAATCGAAGATCTCACAACACTAGTTAAGCGTTGCGACCGATCTGGAACACCACTAAGAGTCCTAGGCGGAGGCGCAAATCTCCTGGTTGCAGATGAAGGAGTAGATGGCATAGTAATCAGCCTCGATTCGCCTGTATTTCGTGAAATCAAATACAACCGTCAAGGCGAGATCAACACCATGCGCGCCTACGCCGGTGCGGATATGCCTAAGACTCTCATGGATGTTACGCGCCAGGGTCTAGCAGGCATTAGCCAATTAGCCGGCATACCGGGCCAGGTCGGCGGAATAATTAAAATGAACGCAGGCGGAACCTATGGCTGCGTAGGTGATGCAGTAGCATCCGTGACCTGCATAACCAAACGAGGCGAATTAGTAACCTACCCCGCATCCGAACTACGTTTCGAATATAGAAAAACCAATATCCCCGATCCGGTTATAGTTGCTGCAACTTTTAATTTAGAGCCAACTGATCCAATTGCACTTCGTGATAAAGTCAAGGAAATCTTTGCTTTCAAGAAAAGCACACAACCCTTAGCCGACAGCTCCGCCGGCTGCACATTCAAGAACCCCATAAACCCAGTAACCGAAGAGCGCGTCCCCGCCGGCAAACTAATAGACGAAGCCGGCTTAAAGGGCCAAACCATAGGCGGAGCATCAGTAAGCACCCAACACGCCAACTTCATAGTAACCCAACCCGGCGCCACCGCAGATGATGTAATGCAGCTATTAGCCCTAATCAAACAAAGAGTCTTCGACCACGCCGGCCTGGAACTACAAACCGAAGTAGTGATCTGGAAGAGGGAAGAAGAGGGAATTTGAAACACGGAGAGCCACGGAGTATTTTTCTTATTCCCCCTCCCTTTCAGGGAGGGGGCTAGGGGGTGGGTTTCTTCTAACTCTTATTCCCCTCTCCCTCCGGGAGAGGGGCTAGGGGTGAGGGTCTTATCTTCTCTAATAATTCCGGCACCTATGGAGCCAACGGCAACCCCGCATCCTTTAGATATTGGTTAAATACTTTGCGCGGCGACTCTGATGTCAGTTCACTACTCCGCTTGTCTCCTCGATAGATTTTAACTTGCAAACACTCAAAACAGATAAGGTAATCTATAATCTGCTCGCCCTGAACGATATGAATACCATGCCGCGGAATGAAACAATCGGCGATCGTATCATCATTTTTATCAATACCCCCATACAACGCGCTCATCAACTCAGCTCGCTTCTTTGGATCATCGATTGCTGTCTTCCCAAGAACAGCAATGCCTCGAAATGCTTCGATATCAGCAGGTGGAGCGAAACGTGAATCCCTCCCATCAATCGAGTACAAAATGAACTGATCAGCAGCCTTATAAGTCGGCGCATCAGACTTCGATCCGCAACCACTCAACAAAACTAACACCATACTTATAAGGAAAAGCGCACGATTCATGCGTAATACTTGACAAGCTGTGACAGTAAGTCAACGGTGGAAGGGGCTCTCTCTCGCCCGCTTGGGTACTTTACTGCTGGCGGGACGCCAGCCGCTAAACATTTATTTATTTCTTCTCCGTGTCTCTGTGTCTCTGTGGTGAAATTCCCCTTTGCCTTTTCCATATATGCTCAATGCCGATCGAAGAATGCGACCACTGGTCGCGGCTTTACATGGGACTCCACACCCATACATAACCGATGATATGATTACGCCTTCTCGAATTTAAGGAATTTGATTTTGACTATTGATCGCGTAAATGTATTGGTACTTATGGGTGGGCCGGACGCTGAGCGCGATGTTTCTATCATGTCGGGTAAGCAGGTCGCTCAGGCGCTGCGAGATAGTAATAAATTTAATGTGCTTGAGCATGTTATTGATAAGCCAAGCGTTGATGAACTTCGCGCTCTTGGCGGCGATGTAGTGTTTCCAGTTTTGCATGGGCCATGGGGTGAGGGTGGTCCATTACAGGAATTGCTCGAAGAGCTTGATCTGCCTTATGTTGGTTCTGTGCCGGCGGCTGCAAAGTTAGCCATGGATAAGTTAGCAACCAAGAAAATCCTGGCAGATAAGGGCATCGCCACGCCGGAGTCGCAGCTACTTGGAGCTGATGATGATTGCGAGATTGATCCGCCATTAGTATTAAAACCCGTCGATGATGGATCGAGTGTTGATCTAAGGATTTGCAGAACAATCGAAGAAATCGGCAAGGCTCGAACGGAATTACAACCCAAGCGCAGCCGGCTTATGGCTGAGCGATACATCGCCGGCCGTGAGCTTACTGTTGGGATTGCACTGGATAAACCGCTACCGATAATCGAGATTGTTTCTGCGACCGAATTTTATGATTACGATGCGAAATACGTTCGCGACGACACACAGTACATCTTTGATCCGCAGTTACCTGAGGGAGTTGCGGAAAAGTGTATAGATATCTCGATGCAGGCTTATCACCACATTGGTTGCAGAGATGTTGCTCGTGTAGATTTCATGCTTTCAGGGGGTGATGAGGCTGATATTTGGTTCTTAGAAATTAATACCATGCCGGGGTTTACGACTCATTCGCTGGTTCCCATGGCTGCTGTTCATATTGGAATGAAGATGCCTGAGCTATGCAGCGATTTAGTTCAGGCAGCTCTTGCGCGTTCTGCGCATGCAACGGTTTAGTTTGCGAATTCTCAGACTCCACGCTCAAGACTATCGGAACCTAGCGTTTCTCAACGCACAAAGCAATTTGATGCCGATTCAAGAAGCCCACAGCATTAGCGATTGGAGCGATTGTTGTGATAGTGCATCAAAGATTAAAAATGCCGGGCGTTTGAGAAAGTTTTGTATGGTTAATAAACGTAAGGGAAAGCTATCTAAACACCCAAGCCCCTTAGTGCTAATTAAGGGTAGCTTGCCGGGCAGGATGCTGATTCCAACCGCGTGGGTTTTATTAGTTGCAGGTGTTATAACGCTTTGGATCATGGGTGTGCCTCGCTTGCAAGCATACGCAACTCAAACTCAGTATGAATCAGAAATCGAGATCCGCTTTGATGATAGACCTGCCTGGATCAAGGATGAAATTCAAGACAGCTTGATGCGAACAGCTGGTGCGAATCTCACCGGCGACCCACTAAAGCAAGAAGACCTTGCAAACGTTCGCACAGCCCTACTTAATACTGGTTGGTTTCGAGATATAGCTCAGGTCAGGCGGGTTAATCCTACGCTAATACAAATCAGTGCAGAGTTTGCCCAGCCTTATGCAGTAATACGGGATAATGAAGGCGATCACCTTGTGGATATAGATGGCCGATTGATGCCTCGAACTTTTCCCATAGGGCGGTCTGCAAAATTAACTCCAATCGTAGGCGCACTATATGAGCGCCCATTGAGTCCCGGGCAGTTTTGGCAAGGGGCTGATATAACAGCAGCATTAGATGTACTTACATATGTCACCGAAGCGGATTGGCACAAGCAAGTAGTTCAGATAGATATCTCTAACTACTTTGACAATCAGCCGCTGAAGATAATTACCGATAGCGGATGCAAAATTATCTGGGGACGAGGGCCAAATGACGCGATTCCAGCTGAAGTAACCGCCCAACAGAAATTGGCGTATTTGGACTATCACTTCCGCGAGTACGGCCACATTGATCGTGGTTTTCCCAATCGTTTGGATATAAGCGGACCAGTTGTGACCGGCCAATAGAAACGCAAAGTCTGTTTGGGAAGTACAATATCGTGTAATGAAGCACGCCCCCCCGCCACTTTTACTTCCACGAGGGCTAATCCTCGCAGCCGCAGCCTGGCTGATCTTTTCCTGGCTTCTTTCCGTTGGTTTGAAGCCGCCCGTTGAAGCATCCTCCGCAAGTTACACGCCCGGCGTTAGGTTAATGCTTGTGTATATCACCATTGGGTTGATGATTGGTTGGCCGCTACTTCGATTAAGCCAAGCGCCAAGGTATTGGCCGCTAAGTCAGACAATTCTGGATATGGTGGTTTTATTATCACTAATACAGGTAGTGATTTGGCCTCTTCGCCTCATAACTTATTGGGCTCTCGATAGAACCGCAGCTTTGGATGCGACGATGGCTGCCTGGACTTTGCTTACGGGTGCGATCATTGCTTCTGCGATTGGTACAAACAGGTTCGGCGTTAGGAATCTAGCGATCTTAGGCTGCATCGTCATGAGTTTGCTTGGACCAGCAATTGCACTACTCATAGCATCTGCAAGTAATTCTGCTTCTTCCATCGTCCAATTCGGACCAATCGTCTCCGTATACAAACTCGCATCAGAAGGCGGCAACTCGCGTGTAACTTCACAGCAGTGGATCGTGATCCTGATCCCCACTATGGCGGCAATATTAGCTTGGTCAATATTAGGCATTATCACTTTTATTCGTGCCAATAAGAAACGCTCCCCTATAGGTCGCGGCTAAACAGTCTTTGCCCTAGTTCCTAGTGCCTTCTTCTATAAGAACCCGCACGGATTGCTATCCGTGGGCATCGGCCTTGAGTAATACAAAGATTCTATCTGCGCGGTATAACTTTATTCATGCTTAGCGGTTGGCTTGCTATCAGTGTCTTTGTTGCTGAATTTGTTGTGAAATTCACCCTCATTATTATGATCCTTATCAAAAGGGGAGACAAGAAACCCTCTGCACCTCTAACCTGGATTGTATTAATCCTTGCTGTACCGATTCTCGGAGTTTTTGCGTACCTTCTCATTGGTGAAACTCGTATTGGTCGAAAACGCATTGCTCGACATCGAGAAATAATTTCTCGTGTCCATTCACCTGCTGCAATCTCAATCATTAACAGGCCAGCATACTCAACTGAATTGCCCGAAACTTATAAACCAATCGCAACGCTCGCAGAAGCTGTTGCGTCAAATATACCCCTTAGCGGTAATTCATTAAAACTCATTGGTGATACTGATCTATTTATCGAATCTCTAGTAGAAGATATCCAATCAGCCCAGGACCATTGCCACCTGCAGTTTTATATCTTCTTGCCTGATCGTAACGGCAGGCGAATAGGTGAAGCTCTAATCCACTCCGCAAAGAAAGGAACGCTTTGCCGACTTCTAGTTGATAGTGTTGGCTCACGTAATTTCCTAAATTCAAAGTTAATGACACAAATGCAAGAAGCAGGAGTGCGTATCATTGGAGCTTTGCCCGCTAATCTTCTTCGAATGGCCTTTGCGCGCATTGACCTGCGCAATCACCGTAAAATCGCAATCATAGATGGAAAGGTCGCATACACAGGCAGCCATAATATTGCAGATGCGGAATTTCTAATCAAAAAGCGTTACGGGCCTTGGGTTGATGCTACCGTGCGTATTGTTGGGCCAGCTGTACGCGATCTGCAAACTTTGTTCATCGAAGATTGGTATCTAGATACGGATGAAGCATTGGATGGGCTACTTGAAATAGACCCGCCGGTAATTAGTGATGGAATAACCATTCAGATTATAGGGACCGGCCCAAATTCTTATAACGATGCACTTCGTCAATTAACCCAAGCAGCATTTCATTGTGCGCGCGAAGAATTGATCTTAACTACGCCTTACTTTGTGCCTGATGAAGCTACCGCAATAGCATTGAGAACCGCAGCCCGCCAAGGTGTGGATACTACTCTGATCGTTCCTGCGCGAAATGATTCACCTCTTGTAGCAGCGGCAAGTAGAAGTTTCTATGAAAAACTTCTTGATGCGGGGGTGAAAATATTTGAATACAATAAGGGCTTATTGCACGCCAAAACTATGACTATTGATCGAGATCTAGCGTTTCTCAGTACGGCAAATCTGGATAGACGAAGTTTCGAGCTGAATTTCGAAGTCAGTATCGTGGTTTACGATTCCGACTTTGCCAGCCAACTTCGATTCATGCAACGGTCATATATCGAAGACTCTACGCAGGTAGATGAAGCGGTTTGGCGTAATCGGCCTTGGCCAAAGGTTTTAGTACATAATGCGGTGGGGATGGTTGGCCCACTTCTGTAAGTGTTTGTCAATAAACAAGATACGATTGCAATCAAAAATGGGCCTGACGAATCGGACTCGGCGCGGTACGCTAACAACTATTAGGACATGGAGAATCCCTTTAATAGATCAAATGACTGACATACCAAACAACGATCCGCTGCGCCGCGAAGCTCTTGCACATTTTGCCGAGATGGTCGAAAGCGTCGGAGTTAAAAGCTTTGCCAATGCGTTAGGACTATCGACACGCCAAATCAATCGCATACTTGCAGGCTCTCAACCAAACCCCATTGAAAGATTTATTCTCTGCTTGCAAGGTGCCAAACCCGAAGCTGGGGATGGAGCGATTGATTACATCTGCCAGGAACTCGGTGGCCACTTCGTCAGGCACGAAGCAATGGATACCGCAGCAGTAAACGCGGTAAAAGAGTGTGCAGAAGCTATTGCAGCCATAAGCGATGGCCAGATCAGCGATTTGGATATTAAGGAAGTGCGTGAAGCCATCAGCGCCCTAAGTGGCTTAATCATGTCCATAAACCGTAAAGGTCCAACCCCCGGACCCCCGGAAAATTCATAAAGCTTTCAATGTCTGCAAGCGCATCTTTTTCCTACCCCAAAACTCTGCAAATTGCCGATACGTCTTGGACTATGCAATTCGCATCTAATCAAGTTTTTCTCGGCGACTGCCACGATGTGCTTCACGATTGGCATGACTGCGTTGTAGATTTAGTATATCTTGATCCACCTTTTAATACTGGGCGATCCCACAGCGCGAATAATGGTGCATACAAAGATATCTGGCCGAACCTAGCCGCATATCTTGCGTTTATGCATGTGCGTTTGCAGACTATTTGTCGTGTGATAAAACCTAACGGTTCAATACTGCTGCATTGTGATTGGAGAACCAGCCATCACTTGCGCATCATGCTTGATGGACTATTAGGTGAAGAAAACTTTGTCAATCATCTGATCTGGTCCTATGGCCTGGGTGGTTCTTCGCCTCGCCGCTTTGCGCGTAAGCATGATGATATACTTTATTATTCTAAAAGCGATGCATATTACTTTGATCCGCCAATGGTCCCTGCAACAAGTAATCGCATGAAAGGGCAGCTCAAAAAGGCTACAGACATAATAGAGATTCCAGCACTAAACAACATGGCCCATGAACGTCGTGGCTACCCAACTCAAAAACCTGTTGCGTTGTTAGAACTGCTAATCAAAGCCTGCTGTCCGCCTAATTCAGTAGTCTTAGATCCAATGTGTGGTAGCGGAACGACATTAGTTGCAGCAACAAATCTTGATCGGAAATATGTCGGTATTGATATTAACCCAATGGCAATTGATCTGGCAAGTTCCAGACTGCAAGAATATCGCCAACCCACATCACCCCAACTAACCGCTTACGCAAAATAATTTGGCGAGCAGCTTCTACGCACTTGTTCCATGCCGCAGCGGGTCAAGCCCGCCGGCTAAACGGTGTCAACAAACCCACACGGATTGCTATCCGTGGGCGTCTTCGATCACTAAAATCCACCTTTGCGCATTACATCCAGGCTTTCTGGAAATGGAAAACTTGCAAACACACCAGTTGGCGCTAATTCCCACATGGCAGGCGATGGGTACACATCACCACGATAACCCGTGTCGTACATTACCCGTAGAACTGATTCGAATGTCGCTTCTCTACCATCGTTAGCTACTAATCGGTTTGATTTGCCGCCTAGGAACGAAACACTTGCAACGGGTAATCTCTCACGCCTACCTTTGAGCATCTTTGTTATTGTTGCAAAGCCGCGCGATAAATCTTCAAGCGTAAAATGCGAACGCCCTTGCGGCCTTAGGATCGCTAAAATTAATAAGCTATCCAGATCATACTTGAGTATGTACGGCTCCTTGTCCGTTGCAGCATGAACCGCAACTGAACTGGAAAACATGCGGGCGTAGGAGGTGATGGCATCTTGCGTCCATTGACTCGAATCTGTTTGATCTATTACCTGATGAATGATCGAGTGACTGTTATCTTCAGTGTTAACGCCACATACAAAAACTCTATACCGGCCTGCAAGTAGATCCGCTAGGAGGTGTTGGCCCCATTGAATTCGGATGCGATCACGATCGGCTGTAGCGCGACGAGGATCGCCCGAAGGCAAAATAACCACACGGTCCGATCGTTGGTCCGCCTGCATCAGCAAATCGCCATCATCATCATAAAGCTGTGGTCGCTGTTCACTGCTGGTCGCTTGAGCCACGAGAGCATCCTCCAAGTCAAATAGTGTTGGCAGTATATATCCCAACCGATTATTGCTCGGCTCAGCCAACCAATTCTTATCTCAAACAAGTTAGAAAACTGCCTTGGTATGGACAAAATCGGACATTTTGATGTCTAACAAACTTTTTTTTCCAAAGGCGCGCAAGATTTCTCACAAAACGGCGTATAGATGGGTGGCTACCTCCTCTATGGCGGCATCCGTTGCTCTGGCTTTATTTGTCGAGGCTATCTTGCCCAGTTCTGGTGGGCGCCAGTGGGATCAAGAAAGATCAGCGGATGGCCGCTATTTTTGCGAGTTTTATCTTTCTATAGAAGAATCATCCGGCTTTGTAGCGTCGGACCCAAGTCGATCGATGATTATTCCTATAGCGGGCGGAGTCTTTGAAGAAAAGACATTGGCGATCATCGAAATGTGATTGGCCTCTACCTCAACAATATCCTCAACACCTTCAAGCTTTGCGGATTTTAGCGTCACAATGCCGTCACCTAACCCGCGCACCGCTGCGGCCAACATAGACTTAGCTTTATTAGCTTCAGCTTCACGCACCCAATTGCGCAGCCAATCTGTGGAATTATCCGATTCTGAGATTTTTTTAATATGCTCAATCAATTTGTCAAGACCTTGCTCATCAATCGGGCTAATTCGACCAGCAATAATTGTGTAAGTTGTATGCGATGGATTGCTTCGCGCATTTAAGCGGCGCAGGAAATCAGAATCAGGATGAAGGTCGCGGCCAGCTTCACCCATGCCATCAGTTAGTGCATTGGTTAATGTTCCGTTGCCTTTGATCCAGCGGTATAGTTGTTCACGAACTTCTGCAATGCCCCGTAGCCAAACCAACTTCGAGCCATGGTTAGGCGGGCCTATCATTATCAAACGATCTACAGTTGGATAGCGCTCACTTCCTATGCCATCGCCGTTGTAATACGCTTTGCGCGTAAGTGTATCCCGTGCAACTAAAGCGCCCATAGAGTGAGCAACAATATTAATTTGCTTAATTCCTCGGGCAGGTAATGTCGCTAAATGACTCGCTAATAAATCTGCTGATTCACTTATTGGTTGATCGTTGGGATATTCAAACCGCAGCACCACATAGCCAGCATCAAGTAGGTAAGGTGTTAGATCTCGCCACATCCAACCGGGATCATCCAGGCCATGAATAAGTACAACCGCTTGAGTTGCGTTTTGAGGCAAGGTGCTCATCGGCGCGCGATCTTCATCTTTGGTAACAATGGTTAGGCCATATCTTGGATGATTGTTGTTGGCTTTTTTCGGCGGTGATATCCATTTTTGAATTTGTCCATAGATTAGATCGATTTGCTTAGCAACTACATTCCGATCGATCTCAAGAACTACTCGGTCATCTTGGACATCCATATTCAAGGCGCCGCCGGTGGCTTTGTTTAATATTCTTAGTTGCAACTTGCCAAGCGTTGAAGAAACATTGATGGATAGTTTGATGTTGTCGAAGCGCTCACCAGGATCAATGCCAGCTGCTTGGCACATGCTATTTAGTATGTCACGTACAGGGAGCTTGCCATCTTTTAGTGGAATCTCGATACGCACGATGTTGTCGGCAGGTTTATCTTGCGCATATGTAAATGCACTTATATGCAAAGTGGTAATGCTCAGAGCAAGCAAGGTGATCAGGCTAAGTCTCAGTTTGAACATAATTAAACAGCTCCGTGCTAACTATAGGTTATCGAACTTTATACGGAGAAGGCTGGCTTTTGTTACGGAACTGGTAAAAATAGTTGTCTTGGGACACGACCCGCTGAAGCGGGGCGCGCCGTGGCGCCCCCCGCTTCAGCGGGCGGCGTCTTGGAGCTTCACTTTCGCTCATACCGCTTGTATGGCACATCTTCCATAAATGCGGATAATTCATGAGCTCTTCTTAAGCCTCGCTCAAGATCGATTAATACATGAGTGTGTTCGTAGGTTTTCCAGTTTGAACAAGCATTGTGGCGCTTTGATTGCGTGAGTGTATACCTATAAGCCAGGCGACATTGTTTTTCGTCGCGGATGCATCCATCGAAGTACTCGCGGCCTTTGGTGTTGCGCCAGAATGGGAGGAGGCGGGCGGGGTTGGTTGATCGGGGGACGCGACCCGCTGAAGCGGGGCGCGCCTGGGATTCCAGGATGTCGTTTACTAGTTTTGATACTGAGCCGTGTATGCGCTGCATCATAGTTTGGAGGTTTTTGCCCTGGCGAAGGTAACCTAGGGTGTGATAGTGGTTATCTAGTAATGAAGTTACCCAGGGTTTGAATTCGTAATGGTTTGTGTAATGATCGAAGCGATCCCAGAAGATTGCTTTTGCTTCGGAGCTTGCGAATGCGGGGTATTTATTGCGGCAACGTGCGGTAATGAAATAGATTTGATTGTCAACATACCAGTGTTCAAAGCGATGTTTTTCCTTATAGTATTTATGTCCGCTTCTGGAGAGTTTGGTTATTGGTTTGGACATGAGGGGATTTTATGCGAAATTTGTGGTTTGCACACGCTTGGGGAACGCGCCCCGCTTAAGCGGGGCGCGCCATGGCGCCCCCCGCTTGAGCGGGCGGCGTCTTGGTACGTATAGAGGCGCACGAAAAAGGCCCTTAAGAGGTTTACCTCTTAAGGGCCAAAGCGTCGGCAATGACCTACTTTCCCGCATGGCAGTATCATCGGCGGCCGGGGCTTAACTGCTGAGTTCGGAATGGGATCAGGTGTCGCCCCCGACCTATTGTCACCGACAAATCCAAGTGTGGATTTTCATCCACACTTGGGTGATTTGTCATATATTGATTGTCAATTATTACCAAGAAAAAGTGAGAGCCGAAGCATTTTAGATGCTTCAATCTATTCATATCAACCGGGGCTTAAATTAAGCCGGAATCCGGTCGAAGTGACAAAGTAATCGACCATTCGTACCGCTTAGCTGAATGTGTTTCCACACTTACACTTGCGGCCGATCAACCTGATAGTCTTTCAGGGGTCTCTCCCCGATAAATCGGGGTGCAACACTCATCTTCAGGGGTGCTTCCCGCTTAGATGCTTTCAGCGGTTATCACTGCCCCACTTAGCTACCCAGCGATGGACCGAGCGGTCCAACTGGCGCACCAGGGGTGGGTCCCTCCCAATCCTCTCGTACTAGGGAGAAATCCTGTCAATGTTGCAGCGCCCACAGCAGATAGGGACCGACCTGGCTCACGCCGGTCTGAACCCAGCTCGCGTACCACTTTAATGGGCGAACAGCCCAACCCTTGGGACCGCCTACAGCCCCAGGATGTGATGAGCCGACATCGAGGTGCCAAACCGCACCGCCGCTATGGACGCTCGGGTGCGATGAGCCTGTTATCCCCGGGGTACCTTTTATCCGTTGAGCTACGACCCTTCCACACGGGATCGCAGGATCACTAGAGCCTACTTTCGTAACTGCTCGACCTGTATGTCTTGCAGTAAAGCTAGCTTATGCTCTTACACTCGACACGTGGTTTCCAACCACGCTGAGCTAACCTTTGCGCTCCTCCGTTACATTTTGGGAGGAGACCGCCCCAGTCAAACTGCCCAGCATGCACGGTCCCCCGCCCAGCTTCATGGGAATCGGGGTTAGGCCACAAACCAGCACAGGGTGGTATTTCAAGGGTGACTCCACCGGGACCGAAATC